>CBDCTC010000001.1:0-84849 GCA_965222125.1 Dehalococcoidia bacterium
CTACCTGGCGCTCTTCTATCTCGTGCCCGCCGTACCGTTTCTGTTCGCGGGGATCGCCCTCGGCGGGGCGTTGAGCATGGATCCCGGGCGGACATCGCGACTGTACGGCGCGAGCCTCACCGGCTCCGGAATCGGCGCGCTGCTCGCGCTGGGCGGTCCCGCGGCGAATGGGCCGGGCGACGCGCTGGCCGCGGTGTCGCTCCTGGGGACCGCCGCGCTGCTCGCCTTCAGCGCAGGAGCGCCCGTCACGCGCTTCGCGGCCGCGGTCGCCGCGTCTGCGGCGCTTGCGGCGGCGGGGCTCGTGCTGCCGCAGGTCGGCGAGCCCGAGATGTCGCAGTACAAGACGTTGCCGAGAGTGCTCGGCCAGGTGGGCTCCACCCTTGAGTGGACGGGCTGGAACGCCTTTTCTCGCGTCGACTTCGTCTCGGCCGAGGCGCTGCACCAGGCGCCGGGCCTCAGCTTCGCGTTCTCCGGCGCTCTGCCCCGTCAGTCGGCCATGACGACCGACGGGGACAACCTCACCAGCCTGACGGCGTCCGCGCCGGCCGACGCGGAGTTTACGGCGTTCCTGCCCGGCGCCGTCGCCTATCGCCTCGTCGAGTCGCCCAGGGTGCTCGTGGTCGAGCCCGGGGGCGGACTGGACGTTCTGACGGCGCTGCACCACGGCGCGAGGGAGGTGGTGGCGGTCGTGGGCAACCCGTTGGAGGCCGAGCTGCTGCGCGGCCGGGCGGCCGAGGCCGCGGGGCGCGTGTTCGAATCGCCGCAGGTCACCGTGGTGCAGACGAACCCGAGGACGTATCTCGCCCGGCACGATGACCGCTTCGACGTGGTGGTGGTGTCGCTGCGCGACGCGTTTAGGCCCATCACCGCCGGGGCATACAGCCTGAGCGAGAACTATCTTTACACGACCGAGGCGTTCCGGGACTACGTCGAACACCTCGTCCCGAACGGTGTCCTGGTAGTGACCCGCTGGGCGCAACTTCCGCCGAGCGAGGAGATGCGCGCGGCAGCGGCGCTGATCGAGGCGATCGAGGCCGGCCAACCGGCGGACGCCGGTGACAGCCTCGCGGCGATCAGGACGTTGCAAACGCTGACGGTCGTGGCGAAGAACGGCGTCTTGTCGGACGGCGAGCTTCAGCGGATCAGGGAATTCGCCGAGTCGCGGCGCATGGACCTGGCGTATCTGCCGGACCTCCGTGACGAGGAGGCAAACAGGTTCTTCGTGCTGGAGGAGGCGTCCTACCTGGACGGGCTCAGGCGGCTGTTGGACGGGGAGCGGCGCGGCGACTACTACGACTCCCGGGAGTTCGACGTCCGTCCGACGTCTGACGACAGGCCGTTCTTCTTCCACCTGTTCCGGTGGCGGCAGACGCCGGACGTCGTGGCCCGGCTGGGCTCGGAGTGGCAGCCGTTCGGCGGCGCGGGATACCTTGTCGTCGTGGCGTTTCTCGCGGTCGCGGTGGCGTCCTCGACGCTGCTGATTCTCGGTCCGCTGCTGCTGCGGCGCCGCGACGCGTCGGGTGGTGGGGTGGGGGCGGTCCCGGCATGGCGGCCGCTGGTCTACTTCGTCGGTCTCGGGCTCGCGTTCCTGTGGATCGAGCTGCCGTTGATGCAGCGGTTTATCCTGGTGCTCGATCACCCTACCTACTCCTTCGGGCTGGTGCTGTTCACGCTGCTCGTCTTCTCCGGCGCCGGGAGCCTGCTGTCGCCGAGGCTGGGCCGGTTTCGGGCCTGGACGGCGCCGGCGTTGGGCTGCGCCGCGATGGCCTACGCGGTAGGGGTCGGATCGGCGGTCGAGGCGATACTGCAGCTCCCGTTCGCGGCGCGCGTCTTCCTGGCGGCGCTCTTGCTCGCGCCGCTCGGGCTCCTGATGGGTATGCCGTTTCCGGTCGGCGTCGAGGCGCTGCGTCGGACGCGGCCCGACCTGATACCGTGGGCGTGGGGCGCGAACGGCTACGCGTCGGTCGTCGGGTCGATCATGGCGACTCTGATGGCGCTGAGCTGGGGCTTCTCGTGGGTGATAGCGGTCGGGGGCGCGGCCTACTTCATCGCCGCCGCCGCCTACGCGCCGGCGCTGCTCGGCGTCACTCCCTCAAGAGCGGAACGAACCTGACGGCGCCCTGGTTGAGGGCGACCCGGTTCCCGTCTCGGGTAACGATGAGCCACAGCGTCTGGATGCTGCCGGGCGGGCCGACCGGCACGACCATTCGGCCGTCGGGCTTGAGCTGGTCGACCAGGGGCGCGGGCACGTGGTCGGGCGCCGCGGTGACGATTATGGCGTCGAAGGGGCTCTGGTCGGGGAGTCCGAAGTAGCCGTCGCCGAGGTATACGTTCACGTCGCCGTAGCCCAGCGCGAGCAGATCGTTCGCGGCCCGCTGGGCGAGCTCCGGGATGATCTCGATCGTGTGCACCTCGACGCCCATCTCGGTCAGCACGGCGGCCTGGTAGCCGGATCCGGTGCCGACCTCCAGCACCTTGTCGCCGGGGCCCAGGTCCAGCAGGTCGGTCATGAGGGCGACGGTGTAGGGCTGCGAGATCGTCTGCCCGTGGCCGATGGGCAGGGGATTGTCGTCGTAGGCCTTGGCGCGGTGCTGGTCCAGGACGAGGCGGTGCCTCGGCACCGTCGCCATCGCGAGGACGACCGCGGAGTCGAGAACGCCGCGAGCGGCGATGTCCTCGTCCACCATTTGCTGACGGCGCTGACGCGTCGCCTCGTCCTCCTCCGGCGCAGAGGCCGGAGGGGCCGCGTTCGGGAGCACCGGCACGGGAATGAGAAGGTTGCCGGACGCGGGAGCGGTCGCCTGCGGGGGTGCCGGGGCCGCGTCTTCGGAGCATCCGCCGGCGGCGAGCGCAGCCAGGCAGAGCAGGATGAGCGCCATTCTGCCGCGTGCTACAATCACCTTGCAGACCACTTTGGCTTCTCCATGCCGCGCCCGTAGCTCAGCGGATAGAGCATCGGTCTTCGGAACCGAGGGTCGTGGGTTCGAATCCCTCCGGGCGCACCATCTCCACGCTGCGACCTACCGCTGGCCCAGCGTCCTCAGGACGCCTCCGCAGCAGGCATGCTGCAATCCTACCGCAAACCGCATCGGAATATCGGCCCGATATATAGCCGGGCGGCTTGCGGTTCGTCGATGCTCCCGGCATGGCGCGACGGCCGGCTGTTGATGTCTCCGCCGACGCAACCATGAGTCACGTTGAATTGGCACCCGAACACTTCGAGTTGGGGCGATCCGGGCACATACCCCTCTTGACATTGGGGCTACTACTATAGTAGTACTCGAGTGAGAACTCTTAGGCCATACTGTACTCCCACAATGGTACTAAGCTGTTATCATTAGGCGTGGATAGTTCAGACGGGGTATACCAGAGATACGGCAGCTTGGGGAGCCAATGGCTACGAGGATCGCGATCGCCAACAGAAACGCCGCGGTTGCGCAGGCGCTGGCGCTTCTCCTGGGACAGAAGGAAGAGTTCGACGTGGTTGCCGAGCTGACCGACGCAGACCAGATCATGGGAGCGGTGGCGGACTCCAAGCCTCGACTCTTGCTGGTCGACCCCGCCCTGCCCAACTTGGATCTGGATGCCCTCATCGACCAGGTGGCGAGGATATCCCCGGAGACGGCGGTCTCGGTACTCACCGACTCCAGTGACGGCAGATACCTGAGGGGAGCGGTCGAGTCGGGAGCTCAGGCATACTTGTCGATGGAGGGCGACGCCGACGAGCTGATCCAAAAGCTGAAGCTGATCGCCGCCGGCCACGTGATCGCTTCGGGGTCTGCGGCCAATGCTCTCTCGGACCTGGCGGGCACGGTCTCCGACAGCTCCAAGGATGGGTTGTCCGACCGAGAGATCGAGGTCGTGAACCTGGTGGCGTGCGGCGATACCAACAAAGAGATCGCGGACACGCTCGTCATCACCGAGAATACCGTGAAGGTACACCTTAGAAACATCTACGGGAAGCTGAGTCTTCGGAACCGGCAGGAGCTGACGGCATACGCGCTCCAGACCGAGAGCGAGTTAGCCGCGAGCCCCAGATGAGGCTGGCTGCCTCCGCTTCACGCGTGTCCTGAGAACATCCTCCCTACTGCCCGAACTGGTCCGCTCGCCGTTTCATGTTTGCGGCTTCTACCACGATCGGGTTGCAGCCTCCGCTCTTGCAGTACGACGAGACTATTCGGTGGACGTATCGCGGAACAGCACGGCCCGGATAGCCAAGATAGCTCGCTCGGGTGATGTGCGGCGAGTTCTGCACTGGTAGGCTTGAGTCCAAGAGTCTATCGGCAGACGGTCCCAGGTCGGCGACCAACGGGACACAAGATGAGGTCTTGGAATGGCAATGATGCGGCAGTTCAGAGTAACTCTGTCAGACGAAGCGCGGGGCGCACTTACCGAGCTCGCCGCCGCGCACGAAGGTCCAGGCGTGCTTCGCTTGAAGGAGCTTCAGGCGGTCGCGTTGACGGTAGGCGAGCCAGAGGACGACGACCTGGTTCTCCCGGCGTCCGACGGCTCTACGCTGCTGGCGGTGAGCCGCCAGCTGATGGACCGCCTGGGCGGCGAAGCGGAACTGGTCGTCGGAATTCGGGAGACTGGAGAGCCGGACTTCAAGCTAGTGCGAGAGTAAACAGGTGGTCAGGACGGGTCTAGAAACGTTCGTGGATCAGCGGATCGAACCAATGGAGGTGAACTAATGGGTAAGCTATGGGTTGGAGTTGCCGGTGCCGGTGCTGTCGGAGTGGTGATTGGCATTCTTTTTGCGCCCCGCAAGGGATCGGAAACACGAAAGGCTATCGTCGAGCGTACCGAGCCGGTCCAAACGGCTGCCAGGAAGGCCGCTTCGAAGGCGGGGGACGTGATCGCACCCGCTACCGACAAGGCGGTCGGATGGGTCCCTTTGATCGGCAAGAACGACAAGGGGGACGTAAAGGTGGAGGAGCCCGCGGGGAGTGCCAGTAGCAGCTGAGCCCCTCTCGGCGAGGTTGGCCTGGCCCGCACTCCGGCGCGGTCGGGAGGCGCCTTTATCGAGGCCCTCCCGGCCGTTGCCTCCGTTGTTTCTGGCCGAAAGCCCTGGCCCGAGCCAGGCTGCGGGCGCTCTGTTCCCCTCGGACCGCCGAACGACAATTCGGTGACTGATGGTGCAAAGCCAGGCAATCGGTTCGACACGCCACGGAGCCCAGTCCGCCCAGTCGGCTAGCCGCCGGCAAGAACGGACTGCCGGTTCGGCGTCGATGACGTGGACTCAAAACGTCTAGCGGCTCGTGAACCAGCTGTGCGATAAGTGTTGCACAGACCCTTCCGGCGTGGAGGACGCAACGTGTTTGCCAAGGTGTTGGTACCCGTCAATCCCGATGATCTAGAGATCGCCAGCGCCATCGTGCCCCATGTGAGGTGGCTCGTCGACAGGCTCGCTCCGGAGATGGTGTTTCTCGCCGTGATCCCGGTCAGTCGAACCGAGGACGGGCCCGAGACCGCTCAGATATTTGATCGGGCGGAGAGTGACGTGGCCTTGCTGCTTGACGATCTGGTCCGGTCCATAGGAGGTCAGGTGCTCGAGTCGGAGGAGCTGGTCGAATTTGGGTCACCCTCGGAGACGATCGTTGATACATGCAGTCGGCTGGGGTGCGACCTCATAGCGATGTCGACGCACGGGGGAGGCCTCCTGGCGCAGGCCCTCGCCGGCAGCGTGACCACTGAGGTTATGGGCAGTGCGCAGGTCCCGGTGCTGGTCATCAATCCGAGTAGTTCGGACGACCAGATCGCGGAAGCGGTCGACATCTCGACGGTATATGTCGCCCTGGATGGGACTCCGGAGGCCGAGGCTGTGATTCCACAGGTCGAGTTTCTGGCGACTAAGCTTGGTCTTGAGGTTGTCCTGCTGCAGGCTACGAACGAAATTGCCAAGCCATCGACACCGCTGGTAGAGCCTGCCGTGGTAGTGACGGGCGACGCGACTTTCGTCTCCATCCCCGAGGTTGCCGCAGACCCGTCGATCGACTACTTCGCACGGCTTGTGGCAGATCTGACAGACCAGGGCATAGATGCCAGATGGATCCTGCTAGAGGGTACCGCCAAGGAACGGTTGGCGGGGGTCTTCGAGCAATCGCTTCGCAGCATGATCGCGGTCACCCATAGCGGCAGGTCGGGCCTGAAGCGTTGGATCGCCGGGAGCGTTCCCGAGGAGTTGATCAAAAAGACAGGAAGTCCGGTTCTCATCGTGCCGCCGGCGTTGCGGTAGCACGTGTTGCGCGAGGCCTGACGGGCCGAAACGAGGGGCGGAGGATGAAACAACTGCGAAGCCGCCTGAAATGGCGACTGTATTTCGCCAGGATTAGAGTCAAGTTTCACGTCAGAAGGACCATGATCGAGGGGGTACTGCTGCTGGTGCCCATCGTGATCACCTTCGTGGTGCTGAGGTGGGTCTGGGGTTTCGTTGACGGTGTGCTCAGCCCGGCCATCGAGACATCCACCGGCGTCAGCTTTCCGGGGCTGGGCGTGGTCGCACTGCTGGTGCTGGTTTACCTCGTTGGCCTGGTATGGGAAGTAGACCTGGGCAAGCGCATTCTAACGTCGGCTCAAACCATCCTGACGTCGCTGCCGATCGTCAGGGTCGTCTATTCCCCAGCGCGTCAGCTGATCCAGTCGTTTTCCGGGTCGGGGGCGTCCGGGTTCAAGCGAGTGGTAGTGATCGAGTACCCGCGGCTGGGGACCTGGATGCTGGGATTCCTGACGTCGATCACCACTCGCAACGATGGTGTCCGCATGGGCGTGGTGTACGTCCCGACTGCGCCCACGCCCAACTCCGGGTGGGTCGTCCTGCTGCCGATCGACGAGGTGTTCGACACTGTGCTAAACGTTCAGGAGGCGATGGCCATGGTCCTGTCGGGGGGTATCGCAACGCCCGACGAGATAGAGATGACCGCTTTTGACGAGCATCGGCCCGAGTTGGTCGAATCGGCAACGTGAATGCCCGGGGCGGTCCACGCCTGCTGGCACCGGGCCATCCGACGGTATCCCCTTAGAGGCCTGTGCACATGGATATCGAAGCCTTATTCCCCAACGGGCTGTACCTGAACGACGCGGTTGAGCTGCTGTGGCCTGTGGCAGCTATGTCCTCGGCATGGCCCTGTACGCGATGTTTGTCTTCAAGTTCTACCGCTTCGTGGCCGCGCGGGACATGTTCGCGTTGAACCTGTCCAAGTACGAAGAGTCACGCTACAGATGGCTGAGGCGCGTCCTGCACATCGTCATGTACCTGACGAAGTACCTTGTCGTGTTTCCTGCGTTCGCATTCTTCTGGTCGCGGTACTCACGCTGATCCTCACGTTCCTGTCGAAGGACCGGCCGATTACCGACATCCTGCTGATAGCCTTGGCGACCGTCGCCACGATTCGCGTGACCGCGTACTACAGCGAGGACCTGTCGCGGGACCTCGCCAAGATACTCCCCTTCGCGGTTCTTGCTCTCTTTGTGATCGACGCGTCCTTTTTCAATGTACGCGACTCATTGGAAGTCCTGCAGGACGCAAACGAAGCTCGTGAGACCATCCTCTACTACCTGTTGTTTCTCGTAGTCGTCGAGTTCGCGCTGCGGCTACTACTGGGGATCGTCGCGGTCCTTTTCCGCGGGAGAAGGCTCGCATCGAAGGGGTCTCCGGGCGGCGGAGGCGGCTAGAGGCCGGAGCCGGTGCGCTGAGAGCGGCCGCCGTCGGAGGAGATGGCCAGCGCCGCCGCATTGCCCGCTCACTACCGACACGACCGCTCGCGAGGGCCCCGCAAGGCTGATCGGGCAGCCTTGTCGGCCCGATCCCGATCGCGGTTCCGGTCTCGACCTGCGTGTACCAGAGAGCCTATGTTGGCGATAGGACAGCCATTCGGGAACCGCGCCGCCGGCCAGATCGATCCTCGCTGAGCAGCAGGGCGGCGGCCCGTTGGGACGAATGCGTCGAGGTCAGCGGTCGAGGCGGCGGAGCGCGGCCCGGGCGGCGAAGTAGCCGCACATGCCGTGCACCCCGCCGCCGGGCGGCGTCGACGAGGAGCAGATGTAGATGTCTGTCGACGGTATGGAGTAGGGGTTGAGCAGCCTGGCGGGACGCGAGAAAAGCTGGCCGAGGTCCTGGACTCCGCCGTTGATGTCTCCGCCGACGCAATTCGGATTGTATTCCTCCAACGCGGCCGGAGGCCGAACGCTTCTCTTCAGGATGCGCTCCCGGAACCCCGGAGCGAAACGCTCCACCTGGGCCTCGATCCTGTCGGTCATGTCGAAGCGGGACCCGTTGGGCACGTGGCAGTAGGCCCAAACAGTGTGCCGCCCCTCGGGAGCCCTGGACGGATCGAAGAGGCTCGGCTGGGAGAGCAGCACGAACGGCCTGTCCGGGTGGCGCCCGAGCCAGACATTGCGCTCTGCATTGGCGATCTCGTCCATCGAGCCGCCCAGATGGACCGTGCCGGCCCGCGCGCACTCGGAGGCCCTCCAGGGAACCGGACCGCTCAGTGCCCAGTCGACCTTGAAGGCAGCGGGTCCGTAGCGGTACGCATCGAGGCTGCGTCGGAAGCGGCCGGGCAGGTGTCGTCCGGCGATTTTGACGACCTGTCTGGGCGTCATGTCGAGGAGAGTGACGACTGCGGCGGGCACGTCCTCCAGCCGTTCCACCGGCACGCCGGTCTCGATCCGACCGCCGAGGGAGGTCAGGTGGGAGGCCAGTGCCCCTGATATTCGCTGTGCCCCGCCCCGCGGCATCGGCCAGCCGACGGCGTGACCGGCGGCGCCCAGAACGAGGCCGAATGCGGCGCTCAGAGGTCGTTCGAGAGGCAGGATCGAATGTGCGGCCAGGCCGGCGAACAGCGCCCGCGCTCGTTCTCCCTGAAAGCGGGCTTGGGCCACGGACCGCGCCGATCGCAGGCCAGTGAGTCCGAAGCGGGCGGTCACCAGCGGGTGGCGCGGAAATCGCAGAGGGCCCAGGATGTCTACGGTGAGCTTGTCCCAGTCGTCCACGAGAGGGACAAATAACTCGCTGTACGACGCGGCGTCGGGCCCCAAGCCGTCGGCCGTCGCCTCGACTGAGCGCTCCATCATTACGGCCGTGCCGTTGTCGAGTGGGTGCGCCAGCGGCGCGGGAGGGTGAACCCAGTCCAGGCCGTGGTCGGACAGCGGAAGTGTGGAAAAGAAGGGCGAGCCCGCTGCCATGGGATGGACCGCCGAGCACACGTCGTGGAGGAACCCGGGCAGCGTCAGAGCGGCTGATCGGGCACCCCCTCCGACCGTGTCTCGCCCCTCCACGACCAGCACGGAACGCCCCGTTTGCGCGATGGCAATTCCTGCCGACAGGCCATTCGGTCCCGCGCCGACGACGAGCGCGTCGTAGCTACCCCGGACTTGACCCTCGATCGATCCCTCCGTACTGCCCGGCAATTGCAGGCTGGTACCTACAGCAGCTCCTTGCCATACAGGTACCGCTCGATACCCCACTTGCGACTGCCGAGAACACCGATGATCCCTGCGCAGATGAACCACAGAATCGTAACCTCGCCACCGTGCGCCACGAACGCATTGCCTCCGTCTGGAGGATTGGGGTACAGATGCGGCCAGGGCCATACAGGGCTGAGAGCAGCGTGTACTCCAAAGTACGCGACGATCATCGTCGCAACGAGCGCGCCCGCCCCCAATCTGGTCAGAATGCCAAGCCCTATCAGGAGTGCCGCAGTGAGCTCCACCCAGCCCGCAATGTCTACCAGTGTGCCCAGCCCGTTCGGATTCGCCCCCGCGGGAAAGTCCCACAGCAAGAACGCCTTCTGTGCGCCATGCAGCCCAACCAAGACTGCAAAGACGATCCTGAAGAGCAGATAGAACTCGTCAGAGAGCGGCCCGAAATATCGCCCGAGTAACCCCGGCTGCGCCACGTTTCTTTCTGTCATAGCCACGATCTCCCTTCTGTGTGAGATTGCCCGTATGGCCAGTCTTGAGGTGGGATGCTTGACCCGCTGCCCCGCCTTGTGCCGCTCGTATGATATGCACGGATGGCGGATTCGTCCAGATCCTGAGTCTTGGGAAGCTGGCGCCATCCGACCGGCGATACAATGGGCGCCGGACTTCCTACGCCGACCCCGGCAGTCTCGACCTGCGTGCGCGAAAGAGGCTATATTACCGACATGACAGCCATTCCGGGAGCCGCGCCGACGTCGAGAGCGGTCCTCGTTGTCGAGGACGAGGAAAACCTGCTGGAGGCGCTGCGCTACAACCTACAGCGCGACGGTTACAGAGTCCTCACCGCCTCGGACGGCGAGACGGGCGTGGAGATGGCCCGGCAAGACAGGCCGGACCTGATCATTCTCGACCTGATGCTGCCAGGCCTGGACGGGATGGACGCCTGCAGGATCATCCGGAGAGGGAGCGACGTTCCGATCCTCATGCTGACAGCCAAGACCGAAGAGACCGACAAAGTAGTCGGGCTCGAGCTCGGCGCCGACGACTACGTGAGCAAGCCGTTCAGCATGCGCGAGCTGATGGCTCGAGTCGGGGCTCTCCTGAGACGCGCCGGCGCTTCGAGCACGCCGGGGGACTCTACGTTGGCAGGGCGGCTGAGATCGGGCGATCTGGAAGTCGACGTCTCTCGTCACATCGCCACGCTGGCGGGGGAGACCGTCGAGTTGACTCCCCGGGAGTTCGACCTGCTCGCGCTCTTCCTGACGAATCGCGGCCGGGCGCTATCGCGGGACCAGATCCTGGACAGCCTGTGGGGCCGTGACTACGTGGGCGACAGCCGAACGGTGGACGTACACGTTCGCTGGCTGCGCAAGAAGATCGAGTCCGCTCCGGGGAACCCGAGGCGGATCGTCACGGTCCGCGGACTTGGCTATCGGTTCGAGGCATGAGGCTGCCCAACAGTCTGCGCTGGCGCTTCGCCATCGCCTATGCGGTGCTCGTCTTCGGCTCCCTGAGCGTTCTCGGCTTGCTCCTTGTCCTGCTGGTCCGCGATAAGCACATCGACGATGTCGAGGAACGGCTCGAGCACGAGGCCGGGCTTGTCGCCGAGTCGACGGCGGGGCTGTTCGACCGCGGAGCCGACCCGGCGGAGCTTCGCGCCGCGGCCGACCGGCTCGGCGGCTTAGTGGAGGCGAGAGTCACCCTGATGTCCAAAGACGGCGCGGTCCTGGCCGACTCCTGGCAGGACCCTGCAACGCTTCAGGACCAGTCGACGCGGCCGGAGGTCCGAGACGCGCTGGCCGAGGGGCTGGGGCGCAGCACCCGCCACGGAGCGACGGTGGACCGCGAGATGCTGTACACGGCGGTGCCGATCAGATCGGACGGCGCGACGGTCGGCGTCGCCCGCGTGGCCCTGCCGACTTCCGAGATCGCGTCCAGCGTCCGCTCGACAATCGGTACCGTGGCTCTCAGTGTCGCGGTGATCGCCCTGCTCTCGTTCGGGCTGGCGTACGTCCTCGCCGGCCGGACGTCGCGCTCCGTGCGATCGGTCACGCACGGCGCCCGGCGACTCACACAAGGCGACTTGGACCACAGAGTCGAGGCGTTGTCTCATGACGAGACCGAAGAGCTGGCCGAGGCGTTGAACGCGATGGCGTCGACTCTCCGATCGTCGATAGGCGACCTGTCGGAGGAGCGAGACCTCTTGTCCGCGGTGCTGAACACGATGGTCGACGGCGTGGTGGTCCTGGACGGCGAACGTCGAGCTGTCCTGGTCAACAGTGCGGCCGAGGAGCTCCTGGGCCTGGCCCGGGGGCAGTCGCTAGGCGGCCGGTTCGCGGACATCGTCCGCGATGACGAGCTGCTGAGGATCGTGGCCGTGAGCGTCGAGTCGCAGGCTCCGCAGCAGGCAGAGACGGATCTGCTGCACCAGCGCAGACTCGTGCGGGCGATGGCCATCCCCATCGGCAGGTCGAGCGGCGGCAGCGTGCTCGTCACCCTGCACGACCTCACGCAGATCCGGCGGGTCCACACGACGCGCCGAGAGTTCGTGACCAACGTGTCGCACGAGCTTCGCAGTCCGCTCGCGTCCATCAAGGCGATAGTGGAGACGCTCGAGTCCGGCGCTCTCGAAGAGCGGGAGCGGGCGGTGGAGTTCCTGGCGCGCATCGGCCGCGACGTCGATCGGATGACGCTGCTGGTCAACGATCTGCTGGAGCTGTCCCGGCTGGAGAGCGGCTACACCCAGATCAATCTCGTGCCGGTAGATATACGACCGATCATCGACGACGCCGTGCAGACCGTCGGCCGCCGCACAGCCGTCGACGTCAGCGCACGTACGAACGGCGACCTTCCGCCCGTGCTGGGCGAGGGGCACATGGTCTGGCGCGTGCTGACGAATCTGCTGGAGAACGCCGTCAAGGCTACGTCGGACCTGGGTTCGGTAACAGTGACGGCGTCGGCCGAAGAGAGATCGGTGGTGGTCAGCGTGAGGGACACGGGCGCGGGCATCGGCCGGGAGCACCTTCCTCACGTCTTCGAGCGGTTCTACAAGATCGACCGGTCCCGCAGCGACAGCGGCACCGGTCTCGGTTTGGCAATCGTGAAGCACATCGTGCAGGCTCACGGCGGCGAAGTCGACGTAGAGAGTGAAGAGGGCGTCGGCACGACGTTCAGCTTCACCCTGCCGAGAGCGTCCTAGCCGTGCTCCGACAGAGCGGCCGCTTTGGTGTAGGCTTGCAACGGGAATAGGGAAGAGATCGGGGGATTAGCTTGGCTTCCGAGGACACGGTTCTCGCCGTTCAGGACCTCAACGCCTGGTACGGCTCGTTCCACGCACTGAAGGACATCAACCTCGAGGTCCGCCGCGGCAGCGTCACGGCGCTCATCGGGCCGTCGGGCTGCGGCAAGAGCACGCTGCTGCGGTGCATGAACCGGATGAACGACCTGATACCGGGCGCGGCGATCGAGGGGAGTATCCTGTTCAACCAGCGGGACATCTACGGGGACGACGTCGACCCGACGGAGATGCGGTCGCGCATTGGGATGGTGTTCCAGAAGCCGAACCCCTTTCCCAAGTCCATCTACGACAACGTCACGTTCGGACTGAGGATCAACGGCTACAGCGGCAGCATCGCGGAAGCAGTCGAGCGGTCCCTGCGCCGCGCCGCTCTGTGGGACGAGGTCAAGGACCGGCTCAAAAAGAGCGCGCTCGCCCTGTCCGGCGGACAGCAGCAGAGGCTGTGCATCGCGCGGGCACTGGCCGTGGAGCCGGAGGTGATACTGATGGACGAGCCTGCGTCGGCCCTGGACCCGATCGCGACCCTGGCGATCGAACAGCTGATTCGCGAGCTGTCCAGCGACGTGACCATCGTCATAGTCACCCACAACATGCAGCAGGCGGCGCGAGTGTCGGACGAGACGGCGTTCCTGATGGCCGCCGACGACGGGACCGGATACATCGTAGAGCACGACGTCACCAGGCGCATATTCACCGATCCCAAGGACGAGCGCACCGAGGCCTACATAACCGGCCGGTTCAGCTAGTAGGCCGAAGGCATCCGTTGGGGATCTTGCGTGCGCCCCTCGATACGCGCCGCTGAAGCATGCGTCGCTACTCGGGGTGAGCGAGTTGTACCGGTCCGAGCGGCTGCGCCGGGCGTCGGCATCGACTTTTCGACTGGGAAGACGTAAGCTCTGAGGGCAGGAGGAAATTTGAAATGAAATTCCACGTAGGCGTCCCGATGAGTGCCCCGAAATACGACCCCGAGGCCATAAGTGCGATCGCCCGCAAGGCCGACGAGCTTGGCTACCACTACATAGGCGGAGCGGAACGCCTCATCATGCCGAGGGTGATCCACTCCAAGTACCCGCGCGGAACGGGTGAGATACCCGGCGTGGGTACCGGCCAGAACATGCTGGAAGCCCAGTCGACAATGAGCTTCATCGCGGGCCAGACGAAGCAGATTCGTCTGATGCCCTTCTTCGTCGTGCCATATCGCAATCCTATCCTGGCCGCCAAGATGCTCGCGACCATCGACGTCCTGTCCAACGGCAGGATGAACATCCTGATCGGGCCGGGCTGGAACCGCGAAGAGGCCGCCGCCATGCTGATGCCCACACCCTGGGAGAAGCGCGGCGCGGTGACCAATGAGTACCTTCAGGCCTTTACGGAGCTGTGGTCCAAGGAGAACCCGACTTTCCACGGCGAGTACCTGGACATCTCCGAGGTCGACTTCGCCCCGAAGACCGTGCAGCAGCCCCACATCCCGTACTGGATCGGCGGCGAAAGCCCCCCGGCGCTTCGGCGGGCGGCGTTGCTGGGGGACGGCTGGGCCCCGGCGGGCAACAACCAGGCGCATCCGATCGAGACCGACGAAAAGCTCGTTAGCGCCCTGGACTCGATCAAGCGCCGCGGAGAGGCCGCGGGCCGGGATATGTCTGGCTTCGGTCTGCGTTGGGGAGGCCTTTCCTGGGACGGCGGCAACCCGAACGCCGGAACGGGAACGGACCGCAAGCCGTTTACCGGTACGGCCGAGCAGGTCGCCGAGGACATCCGCGGGCAGGCGAAGCTTGGCGTCACCAACATGAGCGCCGGCGCGTCGGCCGACAGCCTCGCCGGACAGTTCGAGTTGATGGAGAGCTTCTCGACCGAAGTGATGCCGCTGGTCTCCGACTAGGCACCGCGCGTCGGCCGCTAGCAGCCCGTCCGAGGATTATCTAACGGTGCTTGCGGGTCAGCGACAATGGATCGCGACAACTAATTGTGCCGTTGCCCCGGCCGGCCGCCAGATAGCTTTGCGAATAGCGCCGTGCTCACTACCTCGGCAGATCGAGCCTTCTATGATCTCGGACCACTCGTAATTCGGTCCTGATGCGTTGGGCTGGCCCATCGACCCGTGCTTTCCTGTGCAGATTGACCCCAAAGCGGAACAGTTTGAGCAGGTTGTGGCCGGTGCAGATCAGCGACCATTCGCCGTTCACCTTCTCCAGTCCCCGCAGCAGGAACTGCCGGAATCCACGGCCCTGCTTGATCTGGCCGAATACCGGCTCCACAGTTTGCATCCGCAAAGCGTAGCGCTGCCGACCCCGCTTGGTCTGTAACTTCCGTCGCATCCGGTCCTTGGGAGACAGATGGCTGGGTATGCGACCTCGGGGCGCGGGTGGCACAACCCGGCCGTGGCGGGTCTGCTCCGGCGCGACGAACGGGTCCACGCCCAGAGCATAGAGCTCCTCGACTGCCTTTGCCGAGTAATAGCCAGCATCGGCGGATACTTCCCTGGGGACTGCACCGACGTTGTCGATGGTCTCCTCCATCATCACCGCAGCCTGTTGCTTATCCGAAGTCTGGTTGGTGGCCCGCGCCGCCACGATCACCTGGTGAGCGCTGTCCACCACCGCCTGACAGTTGTACGCTTGCAGGAAGTCCTTTCCTCCAGGTGCGGGGATGATGCGCGACTCGGCATCGGTGAAGTTACGCTGGGCCTTGTCGTCGGGCACCCCCGGGTGCTTACCACCTTCGGCCTCGGCCCGTTCGCCAGCCGCCTGCGCCTCGGCTTCCAGCGCCGCCATGGCTTCCCGTATCTTCTCCAACCTACCCTCTCGGAAGGCCAACTCCTGCGGCAACTCATCTCCACGCTTGTCTTTGCCGTACCGCCGGTCTTCCTCATCATCCGCTGCCTGGGCCTGTCGCAACAACTCCGCTACCTCCGCCGACAACTGCGCTGCCTTCTCCTTCATCCGTTGGTAACTCATCGCCTTATGCTTCGATGCGTTGGCCTTGACCTTCGTGCCGTCCAGCGCCACGTGCCCCAGCTTCACCAGCCCCGCCTGCTGGCACAACGCCAGTACCTGTACGAACAGGCCCGACAGCGCATCCACATTATCCTTGCGAAAGTCGGAGATGGTCCGGAAGTCCGGTGTGTTGTTCGCCGCCAACACCCTGAAGGGGATGTCCTCGTGGAGACGCTGGGCGATGCGGCGTGAGGACGACACCCCCACGCAGTAACCGTAGAGCAACACCTTGACCATCATCCGTGGATGATACGGCGGTCCGCCTCGCCGTTCCCGCTCGTAGCGAGCGGTGACCTCCGACATGTCCAACTGGTCCACCACGTCGGATATGAAGTAGGCCAGATGGTCGTCAGGCAGCCACTCCTGCAACGCCGCTGGCAACAGCAACTGCTGGTCGGGTTCGTAGGGAAGGTAGGTTTTGCTCATCAACGACTCCCCGCTACTGGACTGGACCCATCATACCCCCAAACACTCGCCAACCGTGTTTCTCGGACAGGCTGCTAGCCGCCTCCATAGGTGACCGCGAGTTCGACGTCGGTCAATATCAGGTCGGACGCCATCCGGGGGTTGCGCTCTTCCAGCACGACCTTTACTTCGTGGCGTCCCTTGGGCACTTCGAGCGGGTCGAGCGAAGACCTGAGCCAGACGGCTGACGACACGTCGTACAGGTCTGCGCCAAAGGGATTCGACGCCGACCCGTCGTCGAGGTCGGTCTGATAAGTGACCTGGGCGTCGTCACGGCGCGCCCCGTCCCACAGCAGCCGCACCACGTCTCCCTTTACCCACTCTGACAGGCGCACTCGCAGCTCGATCCGCGCCGGCGCGTCTCGGGCGAAATCGTCGCCGACTTCCAGCGCCACGGTTGGCCCGTCGGCGGTCAACGTCGCCTTGAGCGGTACCGGCACCTCGCCCCATACGCGGTCGTTGCGGAGCGCGCCGCGCCACGGCCCCGCATCACGGAGATACCGGTGAGTGGCCGCGTAGATCTTGTCGGAGCGACGCAGCGTCTCGGCCGCTCCGATCCGCGTGAGGAGCTCGCGCCGCGAGTCGCCGTCGGCGTGCCAGTTGAACACGTAAACGCCGTCGGCGCCCGTCTCGTGGTACCGAGCGGCGGCGGCCCTGATCCGCCCGTAGTCCTTCGTCTTCCGGTCCTCTGGACCGACGAACGCCTCCCTGCCGTGCTCGCCGGAGCTGAACACGTCGATGCCGACGTCCAGGCCGGGATATATAGCCGTGTAATTGCGTTCGCACAACGCCAGATATGCCGCGGCGTCGATGGAAGGGTCCATGCCGTAGCCGCCGGACGGCACGAGCAGGTCGACCAGGCCCTCGTCCACCCACGCGGGCACGTCGTAGCCGACGCCGCGCGAGACCTCCGGCGTTGGGGCGACGCGCGCCGCCACGTAGAACGGCCTGCCCCGCCGCCCGCCGATCCGGCGGGCCGTTTCGCTCACGGCGCGCTGTACGTCGGTCAGGACGTACCTGAGACGGTACGCCTCGTCCCGCGGAAGGTGGAACGCGTGCCGCTGCCAGTCGAGCTCCACGCCGTCCCAGTCGTAACGCTCGCACAGCTCCTTGACGTGGCCCACCATGTGCTCTCGGACCTCCGGTACGGCGAAGTTCCGCGACAGGGCGAACCACTCCGATGTCCGCTCGCCGAGGAGCCATTCGGGATGCTCGACGCGCATCCGGGTCAGCTCCCCGTGATCGGACGACGCCATCTCGTCTGGCCTCATGCCGTCGAAATGGTTGTCGTTCATCCGCACCGACGCGTAGACGTGCAGGCCCAGCTCGTGGCCGCGTTCGACGATCGCCTGGATCGGGTCCTCGCCACGCTCCAGCATCGACCGCAGGTTCTCCGCGGCGGTGTACTCCCCGGCTGTGCCGTATCTGCGGCCGTGGAAGTCGCCGACGAGCTCGAGGACGTCGCTCCGCCAGGTCGCGGCGTGAGTGCCCGTACACCAGAACAGGGCGCCAACCTGCGTGTCCCGAAGCGGCGCGTATACCTTCTCCAGGAGTTGGTCTATCGACTGCGGCACTTCGGAGTAGCCGTAGGGCGAGCCGTCCCAGTTGTAGATGATCCCGTAGCCGGGCGGTCTGGTCATCGCCTTCGCCTCCATGTAGTCTGGGCCGGCAGTCAATCGCCCCGGATCATATCAGAGGAGCGCGTCGACCTATGGGCAAGCCGAGGATGATGTTCTACCACGATGGGCGACATAGCCACATCTACCGCTATGAGCCGCCGATGGCCCCGGAAGAGTACACGGCGATGGTCGACGAGCTGGCGGGCACGCCGGTCGACGCCATCATGCTATGCCTGGGCGAGGGCAGAACGATGCTTCACGACACCCGCGCCGGCGAGCTGTGGGGTCACAACGTCGACAAGTGGGACCCGAAGGACATCGGCAACCTCGTGTTCCAGCGCGCGCATCGCAACGCGCGGGGCCTGATCGACCGCGGGCACGACCCGCTGCGCATCTTGTGCGACCGCGCCCATGACCTCGGCATGGCCCTGTACGCCACCTTGATTCTACAGCGAGGCGGAGTGAATCACGCCGGGACGCGCTGCTCGGACTTCCGCCGGGACAACCCGCATCTCGAGATAGGCGCCTGCGGCCGCCTCGGCCCCGACCACCCGGCGGTCGATCTCCTCGACTTCGCACACGAGGAGAGCCGCGAAGAGCGATTCGCGATTGTCGACGAGGTAATGGGCGACTACCCGGTCGACGGCTTCGAGTTGCACTTCAACGCAATGCCGTACTACTTTCACCCAGACGACGTCGAGGCGGGCCGTCGGATCATGACCGATTGGGTGGGCCGTGTCCACGAGACGGTCAAACGCCGCGGCGTCGACAAAGAGCTGGTGGTGCGCGTCCCCGACCGGCTCGAGGATTGCGTTGCCCGCGGTCTCGATCCCGAAGAGTGGGTCAGGCGAGGAATAGTTGACGTCATAGTTCCCGAGGCAATCGGCGAGAACTACCAGGTCAAGCCGATGGCCGACTACGGCGAGTTTCTGTGCCTCGTCAAGGGAAGGAGTTGCCGCGTCCACGGGACGATCAACAGCGAGGTGTCGTCCGATCGATTGGCAGACGCGCCGGTGTCGATGATGCGGGCGATCGCGTGCAATCACTGGGCGCAGGGCGTCCACGGGCTGTACCTGTCGGAGTGGTTCAACCTGTGGCCGTACGAGGCGAGCGTATACGAGAAGCTGCGCGAGCTCCCGTATCCGGAGATAATGGCCGCCAAGGACAAGTTCTACCTGGTGCCGACGGAGGGCGCGGTTCCCCGAAGGTCTGGCACGCGACTGCCGAGGCGCTTGAAGACCGGCGAGCCGGTCGACGTCGCGTTGCGCATTGCGGACGATCTGCCCCGGTGGCACGCGAAGGGCCGGGTACATGAGGTGCTGCTGAGAGCCAGAGTAGTCGAGAGCACCGAGCTGGACCGGCTGGAGTTCCGGCTAAACGGCCGCCTGTTGCCGGACCACATGCTTCGGAAGATCAGCGAGGTCTACAAGATCAGCGGGCCGAGATACCGGGTGATGGGGGCCTACTGGTACGTGTTCAGGCTCGATCCCGGCCACTGGCCGGCCAACGGGGAAAACCTCCTCCGCGTCACGCTGAGCGAGCGCGACCCGGACGTTCTCGGCGACTCATGCGTGCTGCGGGACATCGAGTTGGAGGTCAAGTACCTGATGGGGCGGAGCTCCCCCAGGGGCTTCGTGGACCCCGATCTGGGCCCCTACGACCACTCCAATTCGTGACGCGCGCGGAGGCGGGCAGGTTCGCAAGACTGAGTTGTGCGGGCCCTTCGGATACACCCCGCCCAAAGCGGCCGGGCACTCAGCAACTGTCTCGGAAGTCAAGCGATTTGGGAGGCGTGGTGCTGGGTCGGGTCCCACCGAGCCTGGTCGCGCATCATGACATTGATGATCGTCAGCAGCTTCCTCATCGCTGCGGTTAGCGCTACCTTCTTCGCCTTGCCCGCCGCGCACAGCCGGTCGATCCAGCTGAGTGTCGGTCTTCAATGACCTGGGCGACATCGATCTGTCACGCCCCTGTACCCTAATTCACCCTACCCGATTTCAAGATACAAGGGCGAACGGGCCGTGTGGGGACGGCCCCACCCCTACCAGGATTTCGATAACCACAGCACCGTCATGCCGAGAGCGGGAATCCACATAGAGCGGGCGGTGTTCCTCTCGGCAAGTCCGAACAGCCGTTTATCCCAGTGTGATCTTGACGACCCAGCCTGTCGTCGCGTCGCAGTAGAGCAGATCGTCGCCGAAGATCGACAGGCCGTGGGGCTCGGGCATTGCGTCGGGTATCTGGATTACGTCGAGCTCCCTGCCGGTGTCGATGTCCAGCTTGAGGATGCGCTTGGTCGAGCGGTGGGCCACCCACATTCCGTCGTCCACCCGGACGATGCCGTGAGTGCCGCCGCCCAGCGTGATCGGGAACGACCGTACGACCGACCAGTCGTCGGCTGCCACCTGGCTGATCGTGTCGCTGTGTATCGTCGTCAGCCACAGCATGCCGTCCTCGAACCGGTCGTACTCGATGCCATGAGTGCCGCCGCCGCCCGGCAGCGGGAATCGGCCCAGCGTCGCGCCGGTGGCCGGGTCGGCCTTCACTATTTCGCCAGAGGCGGCGTCGGTCGGCCGCGGGGTTCTCCACCGCTCCCCCGGCCCGTTCGCGGCCAGCCACAGCGCGCCGCCGCCGTAGGTTATCCCGCTGGTCGTCGACGACTCCGTGGGCATGTGCCGCAGGATCCTGGTCGCGCCGTAGTCGTGCGGGTTGGCAGTCTCCACGAGAGCGACGCGGTCGGTTAGCTGGTCGACTATCCACAGGCCCTCGTTGGTAAGCTGCAGGCCGTTGGGGGCCGCGTATGGCGAGCGGAAGACTTTTTCGATGGTGGGGGACATTACTTCTCCTTCGGGAGCCGTCCAATCTGGGGGGCGACGCCGAGTCTATACCGCACACCCGAGGCCGTCAACGCGCTGCCGGCAGCTTGACACGTACGTGCGGGGAAACTTGACACGTAGGTGCGGGGAAATAAGAATATGCCGGCAACGCCACATATTCGACGTCTGGAGAAGCGCATGATCAACCGCGACCGAATGGTGCAGACCTTCTGCGAGCTGGTTACGATCGACAGTCCGTCGGGGGAAGAGGCCGCCGTCGCGGAGTACCTTGTTGCCCGGCTCGGCTCGCTCGGACTGCAGGTCATGCGGGACGACTACGGCAACGTGATTGCGAGCGAGGGACGCGACAATCCCTTCATGCTGTCCGCCCATATGGACACGGTGGAGCCCGGCCGCGGGATCAAGCCGATTGTCGCGGACGACCGCATCTCCTCGGACGGCACCACAATACTGGGCGGGGACTGCAAGGCCGGCCTGACCGCGATCCTGGAGGCGCTGGACTCGATACATGAGGACGGCGCGGGACACATCCCCATTGAGGTCGTGTGCACGCGTGAGGAGGAGACCGGGCTGGTCGGCGCCCGGAACCTCGACTTCCCCGCGATCCGGTCGAAGGAGGCTATAGTCTTCGACGGCGAGGGCCCGGCGAACCAGATAACCTGGTCGAGCCCGACCTACATCGGATTCGACGTGCATATCACGGGCCGGGCCGCCCACGCGGGCATAGACCCCGAGAGAGGGCTGTCAGCCATCCGGGTGGCGGCCGATCTGATCTCCCGTCTGCCGCAGGGAAGGCTCGACTCGGACACGACCTTCAACATAGGGACGATCGAGGGCGGCAACGTGAGGAACTCCGTCCCGGAGAACGCGTCGCTGAGGGGCGAGTTTCGCAGCACGAACCTGGAGACCCTCGACGAGGTGAGCGTGAGGCTCTCGGAAGCGCTCGACGAGGTCAGGAACGGGTTCCCCGAGGCCGACGTGCAGGCGCACATCGAGACCAGCTTCGAGACGTATACCCTGGACGAGGACGACCCGGCGACCAGAAGGATCAAGGCGGCGTTGGTCGACCTCGGCATGGAGCCGACCGCGAAGGCGTCGGGCGGCGGCACCGACGGAAACGTCTTCCGCACCAAGGGCATCAGCGCCGTCGCGGTGGGGATGGCGGACTACAATTTCCACACCGTGCGCGAATACGTGAGCATCCCGGAGCTGATGGACGCGGCCCACCTGTGCGAGAAGCTCGTCAGGGTGTCGGGCTAGCCGGATGCGGGTCGAACTCGCCTACGGCAAGACCGGGCTCACGGTAGACCTGCCGGACGACCGGACGACGGTCATCGAGCCGACGTACCTTCCGTCGCTGGCCGATCCGAGGGGCGCGCTGATCGCCGCCCTGCGGAACCCGATCGACACGCCGCCTCTGCGCCGCCTGGTAAAACGAGACCAGTCGGTCGCCGTCTCGGTCTGCGACATCACCCGCCCGATGCCGTCCGCCACCGTGCTGCCGGTGGTGCTCGGCGAGCTCGCTCACGTGCCGAGGGACCAGGTGACCGTACTGGTCGCGACGGGGACGCACCGGGGCAACTCCAAAGAGGAGCTCGAGGCGATGCTGGGCCGCGACGTCGTTCGCGACTACCGGGTCATAAACCACGACGCGTTCGACCGGGCCGGTCTGGCCGACGTGGGCCACACGTCGAACGGTATACCGGTCGCCCTGAACCGAATCTGGACCGACAGCGACGTGAGGATCACGACCGGGTTTGTCGAGCCGCACTTCTTCGCGGGATTCAGCGGCGGGCCCAAGATGATCGCCCCAGGGCTCGCGGGCATCGACACCGTGATGGAGCTGCACAACGCGGAGATGGTCGGCCACCCGAGGGCCGTCTGGGGCGTAACCGAGGGGAACCCGGTGCACGACGCGATCCGCGAGTGCGCCCGGATGGCCAAGGCCGATTTCAGCGTGGACGTGACGATCAACCGCAACCACGGCATCACCACGGCGTACGCGGGCGAGCTGTTCGTCGTCCATCGCGCCGCGTGCCAGGCCGCGAAACGGACCGCGATGCGGCGGGTCGACAGGCGGTTCGACGTGGTGCTGACTACGAACAGCGGGTACCCGCTCGATCTGAACCTCTACCAGTCGGTCAAGGGGATGGCGGCCGGCGCCCAGGTGGTCAGGGACGGCGGCGCGATAATCTGCGCGGCAGAGTGCAGCGACGGCGTTCCGGAGCACGGGGAGTACAAGCGGCTGCTGACGATGCGCGAAAGCCCGCGGGAGCTGCTGGAGATGGTCAACGAGCCCGGATTCAGCCGCCACGACCAGTGGCAGATACAGCTCCAGGCGCAGATACAGCTTCGGGCGCGCGTGCTGCTGAAGTCCGGCTACCTGACGGACGATCAGGTCCGGGCCGCGCACCTGGAGCCGGTCGACGACGTGGAGAAGGCGACCGCGGACTGCCTCGCGAGCTACGGCGCAGACGCGGAGGTCTGCGTGTTCCCCGAGGGGCCTCAGACTATCCCATACGTCGAGTGACCGGCCGACGCCGAGTCGTGGGCCGAGGTTACTCTGGTACCGGACGATTCGAGAAGTCCAAAGGTTTCTCGAATCGCGGTGAAGCGATTGGCTGTCCTGGCGCCGGGGGCTCTAGGAACGTGACGCTGTCGTAAAAGTCGTCGAGCGCAATGAAGACGCCCTCTTCCTCTGCCCATTCGCGCATCCGACGATTGCAACTATGGCGCCACGATATCACCTCGACTCGCCATCCCCTGCTGCGCATGCGCTGCATGTCGGCGTGAAAACCGACGCCATCGGCAAAGCCGCTGCCGTCACCGGTGAGCAGCACGACAATACCGGGTTTCCCTTTGTAGTCGAACGCATCCCGCAACATCGCCGTCTGTAGCCACTGATCTACGCCCTGTTCCCGGCCTTGAAGCGCCCCACGCTCCAGCAAATGGACCGTGCCCCTTCGTTCTCTAGACGGTTCCACACGTGCCGCAACTCAGGAGGAATGGAGCCGACGGCGATGGCGTGCTCGATCTCCCGCCCGGCCCGCGCCAACTCCAGGAGCTGCCGGAATTGCAGCCGGACACGGTACCGGGCTGAATCACCTTCTCGCTCGGCGGCAACTTGCTGGGCGCTGATGAAGATGTTGGAATTGTCCCAATAGACGAAGACGTTATTCATGGTGTACTACTTCCACAATGTGTGCTGTTCCATTCGCGTTGTAAGCAGTCCCGCTGTCACGAAACTACCGATAGACATGCGTTTGGAACATTCCTAGCAAATATACACCGGAGATTCGACGGGACTGTCACAGGACATGCCTCTTGCGCGTAGTTGGGAACCCGATGCCGACGTCGACCGTCGCTCTCAGCGTGAGAGATCTAGGGCCAGCGGAGCTGGGCGTTGTCGTAGACCTCCCGAAGGAACCGGTCGGTGAACCCCGTCCTGAAGTCGTAGGGGGCCGGCAGAGCTTCGAACTCGAGCAGATGGTCGTACAGCGCCTGCCACTGCTCATCGGTCATCCAGCCGACGCCGTTACGCACCGTCGCAGGGCCCACGGCGTCCTGCAGCTCTACTCCGAGCATGAAGCGCTGGTGCTCCCGGTCTTCCTCGGGCGCGAACTTCAGCACGATGTCGAGCGTCTCCTCGAGGTTGGCGCCGTCCAGCGCGAACGCGACGCCCTTGAGCGTGGCCTTGAGGAACTTTTCCACGACCTCGGGCCGCGCGTCGGCGGTCTTCTGCTGGGTGATGTAGGTCAGGCCCAGGCTTGGTACCCCGTGGTCCTCCGGGTTCCACATCGTGACTTCGAAGCCGCCACCCGGAAGGTTGCGGATGATGTTCGGCTCGTTGGCCCTGAATACCGCGAGGACGTCCACCTTGCCCTCGGTCAGGACCCGCGGATCGAATCCCGCGTTGACCTCGGTGATATTGGACCTGTCGACGCCGTTGGCCTTCAGCATCGCCAGATAGTCGGGAGGTACTGCGATCTTGTATCCGAAGGTCTTGCCCTCCCAGTCCTGGAGCGTGTCGATCCCGGAGTCCTTCAGGGCTATGTACGACTGCTGGCCGCGCTGACCGAAGAGTGCGAAGGCGACGATCGGGACGTCCGGCTCGGCCCGCCGCTTGAGCACGGACGCGGCGGCTGCGGTCGTGAAGTCGACGTCGCCGCTCAGCAGCAGCTGCAGGTGCCCGCCGCGCGGCGCGTGCCTGATCTCGACGTCCAGTCCCTGCTCCGCGAAGTATCCCTTCTCCTGCGCCACGTAGGCGGCCACGAAGGGCAGGTTCGCCTGGGGCTTGAATCCTGCCATGAAGACGACCTTGTCCGGCTCGTCTCGGCAGGCGGCCGCGGACAGCAGCGCCACGGCGCAGATCACGCCCGCGGCCAGCGCGGCGAGGCCGAAGCGTCCAACGGGTCTCATGTCGCTACATATGACTCGTGCCAAAAGAGCACACGTCTTTCCAGTAGATTTGTGAGTACCATCAGGGTGATACCGATCAGGGCGAGCACCAGGATCGCCGAGAAGGTCGTCGGCATGTCCAGGTTGCTATGGGCGACGGCGATCACGTTCCCCAAGCCCCGGCTCCCCAGGAACAGCTCGCCCACGAAGGCGCCGATGACGGACAGCGGCACCGCGGTGCGGAACGCCGCGAACAGGTAGGGCAACGAACCGGGCAGCCTCAGTTTGAGCAGGATGTCGGTCCTGGACGCCCTCACGGACCGAAAGAAGTCGAGCGCGCCGGGGTTCACCGATCGGAGCCCGGTCAGCGCGTTGACCATGATGGGGAAGAAGGTTATCAGCACGACGATCAGCACCTTGGGCATCAGGCCGAATCCGAACCACACCACGAACATCAGGGCCCATACGATGAGCGGGATGACCCGGGCGAAGATCGCGATCGGCAGGATGGCTCGCTCCATCAGGCGGGAGTGGGCCATCAGGGTCGCGATCGCGATGGCGACCGTCGCTCCCAGCGCGAAGCCGACGGCGGCTGTCTGAAGCGTGGTCGCCGCGTGCCCCAGGAAGAATCCGGGGTCTCCGAAGAGCCTCTCGATCACTTGCGTCGGAGCGGGAACTACGTATGAGGGGACGTCCGCGAGACGGGTCCAAGCCTCCCACACGGCCGCCAGTACCGCCAGCGCGAGGGCGGGCGGCCAGAGGTAGACGGGCCACTCCCCAAGTCGGGAGACGGTCGGGGAGCGGGGCCCCCGGGCAGCGTCGAGCGGGCCCGGCTGCTCAGGCCGTCGCCAGAAGAGGTGTAGGGCCACGTGCAGCACCCGCCGAGAGGGCGTCTCTGAGGTCGCCGACGTATCGCAAAAATCGGTTGGAGCGCTCCAGCATCGCGTCGCGTGGACGGGGCAGGTCTATCGTGATCCACTCGACGATGCGGCCCGGCGCCGGAGACATGACCGCCACCACGTCCGAGGTCATCACCGCCTCGGGTATGCTGTGCGTTACGAGCACGGCGGTCTTGTTGGAGCCCTCCCATAGGCGGAGGATCTCGTAGCGCATCTCGGTCCGCGTCATCTCGTCCAAGGAGCCGAGCGGCTCGTCCAGGAGCAGGACGTCCGGGTCCATGACGATGGCCCGCGCGAGCGCGACGCGCTGACGCATGCCGCCCGAGAGCTGATGAGGGTAGTAGCCTCCGAAATCGGCCAGGCCGACGGCTTCGACGGTCCTGTCGACCAGCTCGGCCACGCGCTGACCGGCGGCCCGATTGAGCTGCAGCGGCAGCGACACGTTCTGAGCGACGGTCCTCCAGGGAAGCAACGACGGGTCCTGGAAGACGTAGCCGAAGGTCTTGGACTTCTGGGCGGCCGCCGGACTCATCCGGTCCACCTGGACGCTGCCTTCTGTCGGGTCGATGAGCCCTCCGATGATCTTGAGGAGGGTGGTCTTGCCCGCCCCGCTCGGTCCGATGATCGATACGAAAGAGCCGCGTTCAATCCGCAGGTCCAGGTCGGCCAGCGCCGTCAGCCGCTGGGAGCCCGCGGAATAGACGTGACCGAGCCCGGCGACTACGATGTGGGGGTGCTGCGCGATGGCCAAAATGTATCCCCGCAAAAGCGGCTATATCATAGCACAGCAATTCCTGGTGCCATCCCGCGCGATGACCTCGGCGACGCGGTCGCAACGACCGCGGGGTGCTGAGAAGTGTAGAGCGAAGGGCAGGCGTAGCCGGGCGGCCCGCCAGGCCGTAGGAGACTACTGAGTGTTCTCCCTCGCTTCCTTGGCTACCTGCGGAGGGACCGCGCGCACGGCGATGAATATGAGGGTCGGGACGATTATCAGGTCGTCTACGTAGCCTATGACCGGGATGAAGTCTGGAACCAGGCCCAGCGGCCAGACGACGTATCCGACGGCGGCCCAGAGGAAGACTTTGGAGCGAGTTGGCGTGCGCGCGTCCTTTGAGATCGTCCAGTAGACGCGAAGCTCCCGAGTGACCCAGGCGACGAGGAGGGCGATCCGGCCGGCGACGCGGCTGCCAGGCTGCGAGAAGGTCGTCTGTCCCGGCTTGACGGGTTGAAGGTGGGTGGTCAGATGGGCGAGGCGCGACCCCCGTCCTTTCCGCACCGTCGCGCGCTCCTTGGAAATCGCCATCTACTGCCCTCCAACAGCGTCTCATGGCCTGCCGGCTAGCGGTTGCCTGAGACAGCCATTACATTAGCGCCTCGCGGCGGAATCCCGGAAGGTGTTCTAAGGTGCTTTTCGGACAGTTACTAAACAAAGCCTAAACATTGGCCAATTGCCGGTCGCGCCGACGAGTGCGCCGCTCGCCAAGGGCCTGTTGAAGATGGCATGTGCCCGTGAGAGAATAGCGCCGCTTCGAAACCCTCATAGGGGAGTGTCCGGATATGACGAACACCTCGGAATTGGCCGGCCGGTTGTCCTCAGTCACGTGGAGATGTATCGGGCCGTACCGCGGCGGGAGGTCCATCGCGGTCGCGGGACACCCGACGGAGCGGGCGGTCTTCTATTTCGGGGCGTGCGTCGGAGGCGTGTGGAAGACGGACGACGGCGGCACGTACTGGGAGAACGTGTCGGACGGCTTCTTCAACACCGCGTCGGTGGGCGCTGTCGCGATAGCCGACTCCGACCCCAACGTTCTCTACGTCGGCACGGGCGAGGTCTGCATCCGCGGCAACCTGTCGCACGGAGACGGCGTGTACCGCTCGACCGACGGCGGCAAGACCTGGAGTCACCGCGGGCTCGCGGACACTCGCCACATCGGGCGCGTCCGGGTGCACCCGGACGACCCGGACCTGGTCTACGTGGCGGCTTTGGGCCACGCATTCGGTCCCAACGAGGAGCGCGGCGTCTTCAGGTCCAGGGACGGCGGCGGCTCCTGGGAGCGAGTGCTCTTCAAGAGCGAAAACGCAGGCGCCGTCGATCTGTCGATGGACCCAAAGAACCCCCGCGTGCTGTTTGCCAGTATCTGGCAGGCGCGGCGCGAGCCGTGGGCGTTCACCAGCGGCGGTCCCGACAGCGGACTGCACCGGTCGACCGACGGCGGCGACACCTGGACCGACATCACGGAGAACGAGGGCCTGCCGGGCGGCCTGAAGGGGCGCATAGGCGTGGCCGTCTCGCCCGCGAAGGACGGCCGCGTCTGGGCCGTCGTGGAGGCCGACGACGCCGGCCTGTACCGGTCCGACGACGGCGGCGACACCTGGGAGCGCATCAGCGACGACCGAAACGTGGTCCAGCGGCCGTGGTACTACGGCCACGTCTTCGCGGACCCTCAGGATGCCGAGACCGTATGGGTGCTCAATCTGAGCGTCTGGAAGTCGGTCGACGGGGGCCGCAACTTCGAGCAGATCGGCTTCCCCCACGGCGACCATCACGACCTGTGGATCGACCCGAACGACCCGACGCGCATGATAGAGGGCAACGACGGCGGCGCCTGCGTGTCCTTCAACGCCGGGGGGTCGTGGACGACGATATACAACCAGCCGACCTCTCAGTTCTACCACCTCACGACGGACGACGAGTGGCCGTACCGCGTGTACGGCACCCAGCAGGACAACAGCGCGATCAGCGTTCCGAGCCGGCAGCCCGACAAGGTGGGCATCCCGTGGGTCGACTGCTACACGGTCGGCTTCTCCGAGAGCGGGCACGTCGCCGTCAGGCCGGACGACCCGAACATAGTCTACTCCGGGGCAATCGGCAGCTCGCCCGGCGGCGGCGACTCGCTGATGCGCTACGACCACGGGCTGCGCCAGTCCCGGATCGTCTCCGTATGGCCCGAGCTGGTCAGCGGCCTCGGCCCCAAGGACCACCGGTACCGGTTCCAGTGGACCTATCCCATAGTGATATCGCCGCACGACCCGGACGTCCTCTACGTCGCGGCCAACGTGCTGTTCAAGTCGACCAACGACGGCGAGAGCTGGGAGGAGATCAGCCCGGACCTGACCCGCAACGATGAGACGAAGCTCGGACCTTCGGGCGGGCCGATCACCCTGGACACGACCTACGTCGAGCACTACGCGACCATCTTCGCCTTCACCGAGTCGCCCCACGAGCAGGGCGTGTTCTGGGCCGGATCGGACGACGGCCTGGTGCACATATCGCGGGACGGCGGGGCGAGCTGGGACGACGTTACGCCGCCCGGCCTGCCCGAGTGGACGCGGATCGACGTGATCGAGGCGTCCCCCCACGATCCCGCGACCGCGTACCTGGCGGCGACACGGTACAAGCTGGACGACAACCGCCCGTTCCTCTACAGGACGAACGACTACGGGGCCAGCTGGACCGAGATCACGGACGGCTTGCCGGACGACGACTTCACCCGCGTGATTCGCGAGGACGTAGTGCGGCGCGGCCTGCTGTACGCGGGCACCGAGCTCGGGATCTACGTTTCCCTGGACGACGGCGCGTCGTGGACGTCGCTGCGGGCCAACATGCCAGTTGTCCCGGTGACCGACCTGGCCGTCAAGGAAGAGGAGCTTGTGGCCGCGACCAACGGCCGGTCGTTCTGGATCACCGGCGACCTGTCCCTGCTCCGAGAGCTGGCGGACGACCCCGGCGCCGGCGGCGCCCGCCTGTTCGGCCCCTCGCCGACCGTTCGTACTAACACCGCGACGGGCGACCCGAAGCCCGGCAAGAACTTCCTCGCGGGATTGACGTACTACGAGACCAAGCTCCCCAGCGGCGAGCGCGAGCGCAGGATGCTGGACGCCGGGGCCAACCCCGCCGACGGCGTGGTGGTCCACTACTGGATCGACGGCGATACCGAAGAAGAGGTCACGCTCACCTTCCTGGACTCGGCCGGAGAGGCGATTCGCAGCTTCTCCAGCAGCACCGAGGAGGGGAGCAAGGAGCCGGTGGCGCCGAAGGCAGCCGGGATGAACCGGTTCGTATGGGACACACGGTATCCGGGAGCGACGTCCGTGGAGGGCGAGGGGGCGCCGAAAGAGCCGAGCGCCGGGCCGGTCGCGCCGCCGGGCCGATATCAGGTCGCGCTCTCCGTCGGCGGCAGCTCCCAGACCCAGGCATTCGATCTGCTGGCCGACCCTCGGACTCCGGCGACCCAGGAGGAGCTGCAGGCGCAGTTCGACCTGCTCATTCGCATTCGCGACAAGGTGTCCGCGACGCACGAGGCCGTGAATCGCTGCCGCCGCATCCTGAGCCAGGTGGACGAGTGGGTCTCGCGGGCCGCCGCGAAGCCCGGGGCCGAGGCCGTGCTGGAGCCGTCGGCCGACAAGGTCCGAGACAAGCTGGCCGCGGTCGAGGATGCGCTGTTCGATCCTTCGACGGCGGAGGGGCTGAATCGTCTGAGCAAGCCGGTCCGACTCGGCGTCAAGACGTCGGCAGTCGGGGACATCGCTTCGTTCGCCGACTACGGTCCTACGAAGCAGACCTACGAGGTCTTCGACATGGTGGCCGCCGGGGTCGACGAGCAGATCGAAGCCCTCGCGGCGATCGAGGACAGCGAAGTGGCGGAGTTCGCCGGTCTGGTCCAGGAGCTCGAGATACCGGCTATCCATGTCGAGACTCCCTGATGTTCCGCGGCCGCCAGCTCGGGCTGATCACCGGCGCCGACTTCGTGGTGCGCTGCGCGTACCAGGTCGGCAAGGCGCCCGTGCTGCCCCTGTTCGCCGCGGCCCTTGGCGCGGGCGAGGTCTTTCTGGGGCTGATCGTCTCGGTGTCGACCTTGACCGGAATGCTGCTGAAGCCGCTCTTCGGCGTCCTGTCAGACCGGTGGGGCCGCCGCGTATGGCTGCTGGCGGGCACCGGGCTGTTCACCGGGATGCCTTTCGCCTACCACCTTGTCGAGTCGCCGGAGCATCTGCTGACCGTGCGCCTGCTGCACGGGACGGCGACTGCGATCTATGGCCCGGTGACGATCGCCTACGTCGCGGAGATGACGGCCGGCGGCAGGGCCGAGCGCATCGGCTGGTTCTCGCTGGCCCGCAACGCCGGGTACATCGTCGGACCGCTTGCCGGCGGCGCAATGCTGGTGTTCATGGACCCGGTGACGATCTTCACCGTGGTCGGCTTCGTCAGCGCGCTCGCCTTCCTGCCGGTGCTCATGTTGCCCGAGGGCGCGCGAGTGCCCGCAGCGAGGCGTACGCGGGTGCTTGCCCAAGCCCGCCTGGCGGTCGCCTCGGCGCTAAGGACGCCCTCCGTCTGGCTCGCCGGCAGCCTCGATGCACAGTTCCTGGTCGCCAAGTACGCGGTGAAGACCTTCCTGCCGCTGCAGGCGCTGTCGCTCGGCGTCAGCCCGGCCATGGTCGGCGTGGTGCTCGCCGCCCAGGAGGCCGCGAGCATGGCCTTGAGCCCGCTGGGAGGCCGTATCGGCGACCGCGTCGGGTACATGAAGTCGGTGCCCGCCGGCATGCTGGGCATGGCGGCCGCTCTGGTCCTGATGGCGCTGGCCGCGAGCGGTCCGGCCATGCTCGTCCCGGCCGTGCTCATGGGAGTCGCGCAGGCGCTTGTGTTCCCGTCGACGATGGCGCTCGTGTCCACGGAGGCCGACGGACGCCACCTCGGCGCGGGTATGGGAATGATCGGCACGTTCAAGAACGCCGCGAAGATAACCGGGCCCGTCGCCGCGGGCGTGCTGGTGCACTACATCGGCTTTGAGGGCGCGCTGCTGGCGATGGCAGGCTTCGTGCTGCTGGCGACGGCCGCGATGTGGACTCGGTTCCGCGCCAGGACCGACGGCCGGTCGCGCGGCCGCGCCCTGCCGGCGACGCCGGCGTAGGGCAAGAGGGCGGGGAGGTAATAGCCTTCATGTCGGTACTGAGCAGCGAGCAGATCGAGGCGGCCGAGCGTGACGGCTACGTGCTGGTGCGCGGGATACAGACGCCTGAGCAGTGCGAGGCGTACATCCAGCGCATCCAGATGTACGCCGAAGGCGCGGTCGCGCCGCCGCCGGACATGCAGGTCCAGAGGGAGCCGAGAGTCGCCAGAGGAGAGCTGACCACCATCGGCGCCGACCTGAGGAAGATCACGCGAATCTGCCACCACGACGCGTTGTTTCGCGGGCTGGCGACCGATCCGACCATCGTCGGCGCGATGCAGCAGCTCATGGGCCCCGACCTGAAGCTCTTCAGGGGCGACGTGTTGATGAAGCCGCCGCTGGTTGGATCGGCCAAGGGGATGCACCAGGACTCGCCCTATTGGCCCATTGAGCCGATGGCGCTGTGGTCGTGCTGGATGCCCTTCGAGACGGCCACCGAGGAGAACGGGTGCATGACAGCCATCCCGGCCAGCCACAAGCTCGGGCCGCTTCCCCACGTCTCGGTCACCGACGACTACGTGGTGCCGCGGGAGAACTACGACGCATGCGCGGTCGTGTCGGTCCCGATGGAGCCCGGCGACGGGCTGCTGTTCCACAGTCTCCTGCTGCACGAGACCTCGGAGAACCGGTCCGAGTCGTCACGGCGGGCGATTACGATGTCGTACATGTCGGCCGGCTACACCCACACGGGACCGGCGCCCAAGCCCGACTACCTGAGAATATCGGGCGGCGATGTCCCCGGCGGCGTGTAGGCGGGCCGCACCGGAGGCCGGATGAAACCGTACGCCGCGTCAGAGGCCCGAAAGTGAGCGCGCAGCCGCAGGCGCCGGGAGACGGCGTCGTCTTCGCCGGTATCAGGGAGCTTGGGGAGATGGTGCGCGGCCGGCAGCTCTCGGCCGTGGAGCTCGCTGAGACCTTCCTCGACCGCCTGGAGACGATAGGCCCCCGGTACAACGCCGTCGTCACGGTGACCCGCGACCGCGCTCTGGAGCAGGCCCGCCGCGCCGACGCGGAGATCGCGGCCGGGAGCTACCGGGGCCCGCTGCACGGCATACCCTACGGGGCGAAGGACCTGCTGGCCACCTCGGGCGGCATCCCCACGACGTGGGGCGCGGAGCCGTTCCGCGATCAGCTCTTCGACTACGATGCGACCGTCGTCCGACGTCTGGAGGAGGCGGGCGCCGTGCTGGCGGCGAAGCTGTCGCTGGTGGAGCTTGCGGGCGGCATGGGCTACGAGGCGGCCGAGTCGGCCTTCAACGGCCCCGGAATCAATCCGTGGAGTTCGGACCGGTGGGCAGGCGGCTCGTCAAGCGGCTCCGGCTCGGCGGTGTGCGCGGGCCTCGTCCCGTTCGCCATCGGGTCGGAGACTTGGGGGTCCATAGTGGGCCCGGCGTCCTACTGCGGCGTCGCGGGGCTGCGCCCGACATACGGCCGCGTCAGCCGGTACGGGGCGATGGCGCTGTCGTGGACGTTCGACAAGCTGGGCCCGCTGTGCCTGAACGCGGACGACTGCGGCCTGGTGCTGGACGCCATCGCCGGACCGGACCCGAACGACCCGTCCACCTCCGAGCGCGAATACGGGTACGATCCGGGCCCTGTCGGTCGGCGGCTCAGGCTTGGCCTGATAGCGGATCAGGCCGGCGCGGACGACGACGTGGAGGCCAATTTCCGTCGCGCGCTGACCAATCTGAGCGACGTGGCCGACATCGAGGAGGTCGTGCTTCCCGATCTCCCGTACGAGGCCGTGGCCTGGACGATTTCGGACGCCGAGATGGGCAGCGCGTTCGACGAGCTTATCGAGAGCGGCGGGCTCTCCGGGCTGACCGCGCCGCAGGGCCGATACAAGCCGTATGCGCGGACCGCGATACTGGCCGTGGACTACCTCCGCGCTCTGCGGCTGCGCGCGGAGGTCGGCCGCCGAGTCGACGCGCTGCTGGCGGGCTATGACGCCATCGCAGCACCCGCGTCACGGTCGGTGGCGGCGACGATCGCGCGGGACCCCGAGTTCGACCCGGACGAACACCAGCCGCCGGACATCGTGGGTGCCATCGGGAACGCCTGCGGACTGCCGGCCGTCGTCGTCCCCAGCGGCTTCTCGCGAGAGGGACTGCCGACCGGCATCCAGTTCGTCGGCAGGGCATACGAAGACAACAGGGTGATAGCGGTCGCACGGGCCTATCAGGAGTTCACCGACTGGCACCTGCGGCGCCCGCCGGACATCGCCCCTTAGGGCCGCGGCTACCACATCTTGCTGGGCGAGGCGATCTGCTCGCCGACCAGCTCGCCGCCGGCCAGGATGTGGCCGTCTATGGCCCTCAGGAACGCCTCTTTGGTGGCGCCCGAGTCGAGCTGCAGATCGATGTCCAACGCGTACAGCCTGAAGAAGTACTGGCTGACCGAGTGGTCGTTGACCGCCGACGGAAGATAGGCTGACCGTCCCTTCATCACCCCGGCGTCGACGACGACCGGGGGCGGGCACGGGCCCGACCAGCCGATCTCGTTGTCGCTGTTGGTGCCCTGGACGGCGTTCGGCCCGACGTCCGCCGCGTCCGGCCCGTTGGGCACGGCTTCGGGCAGGGCCCTGACGTCGGGGGGAATACCCCACAGCAGCCAGTGGACCCACAACGCGCCCGGCGCCTGGTTGCTCTCGACCAGCAGCGCCAGGCTGACCGTTCCGTCTGGCAGGTCGCCCCAGGTTATCGGGACAGACACGCCCTCGTGTGTGCAGCTGTACTTTCGAGGAATGCGCCGCGTCTCGTCGAACTGCGTGCTCGTCACGGCGATGGTCAGGTCGACCTGATGCGTCAGCGCGTACTCCCCGATGGTCGGGTCCGAGCCACCGCCAGTCTCCGCCGCCGGTGCGGCGCCTCCGTCGTCGCTGGAGCATGCGGCGGTCAGCAGAACCGCGGCCACGGATGCGGCAACGAACGATCTGAGACGCGTCATCTCTGTCATGACCCCATGCAACTGGCTCAGCCGACGCTGCGGTACTCGCCAGACGGATATAGGACGCCGCGAAGGTGCGGCCGCCTCGCCGGCTTGGCGAATCGTCCAAAGATGCGGCAAAGCGGCACCAGCCTTCCGCTTCGCTGGGACCCTTAGCGTGACGCCCGCTCGAACAACGCCTCGCGTAGCCCGTCGAGCAGCCCTTCGAGCCGGGCTTGGCCCTTCTCCAATGACGCGATGCGAGTTTCCATCCCCTCGAGGCGGCCATCGATGCGGCCATCGAGTGCGTCGATGCGCTTTTCGATGCGCGTCTCCAATGCGCCGATGCGCCTATCAGTGCGTTGCATGGCCGTGAAGACCACGGCTGCGAGCGCAACGCCGACGGCCAAGATGCTGATGAGCTCAGGCGACATGCTCATATCCTACCACGTCCCAACGCCGCCGAATCAGGGGAACCGGACCTTGAACTGCGCCGGGTCCTGGCCTACATGCTGAATTGTGAATTGAGTGGCCTTGACGATCTGTCCGACGTTGCCACGAGCCTCGACGTATAGCGACCCGACCTGAGCGACAGGATGGAATTGTTTCCCGCTGGGATGAACAGGGCTGACAGCTACCCTATAGGCTCTGCTGTTGGGAGGCCGTACAGGGCAGTGGGCTGCATTGAGGTGGTTGTTTTCGACAAGCCATCGGCTAACCTCAATCAATATCGATCTCCATGCCGAAGCCGGGACGACCGAATTGTCGGGAAGCCTGATTTCTCTCGGCGGAGCATCTCCTGATTGCGGGTCCAACTCCGATATTGGCTGCCACTCGTGTTCGTCCACACCTGGACCATTTGTCGTTCCGTTCTCAGGAAAGGATTGACCGTTCGATGGTATCGCTGGAGGTTGTCCGGCGACGACGTGGCCTGCCTCTACGGCGGGCCGCCACAGTGCCAACGCCTGCAGACACGCCTCAGCCGGCGGCTGGTCCTTCAGGTCGAACGAGACGATCCGCTTTTCGTCTATGGGCACGGGCCTGTGCGTCTCGTAGACCTCCCAGAGCTGGCCGTCGGTCACCGAGAAGTGCTTTGTGCCCTCCATCAGGCAGTAGTTGATCCCCTGGGCGAGAACCGCGTCCCGCAGTGGTGTGCCCAACTTCTTGGCCTCCACCATCATTGCTGGGCTCCCGTTGTCGAGAAGGGCGTAGTCGGCAGACACGCCGCCGGACCGGTACTCCGGGACCACCAACTCCGGATCGGTGGTATCCCAGCCCAGCTCTCGCAGCAAGGGATCGATCAAGGCGTAGCGGGTCAACGCCTCGCTCTGTCTGAGCTTGTCGCCGTGCGTGTCGATGCGCTCGCGGAGCTTATGGACGAGGGCCAGCAGGCTTTCGAGCGGCATACGATGCGTTCCCTCCTCAGATCGGCCGATTGTATCAGATGCCGACGCCCGCCCATTCCGATTCCTGTCGAATGGCGGTTCAAGACCGCGTATCCGCGCATTCCCCGGTGGGGGCGCTCGCGGGATAAATCGTGGTAGAGTGTGTCGTCCGCATGGGCCAGCGGAGCAATCGACCCTGGGAGGCCATTTCTTGGCGTCGGCACCAGCTTCTCAGAACCCCCGATACGAGGCGCACGAAAGACCACCCCTCCGGGTCACCCTCGGCCTGGGCCTGCAGTTCAGCTTCATCGCCTCCGCGACTCTGCTGATAACGCCGGTCATCGTGGCCACGGCGTCCGGAGAGGGCGACCCGTACCTGGTGTGGATGGTCTTCGCCTCGCTGCTCGTCGTCGGGGTGGCAACGCTGGTGCAGGTCCGACGGGTGGGGCCCGTCGGCGCCGGGTCCGTCCTTCCGATGGCCACGGCCCCGTTCGCGATCCCGTTCTGCATCACGGCGGTGACGGACGGCGGGCCGTCGACGCTGATGGCGCTGACCCTCGTCACGGCGGCAATCCAGCTAGCGATCTCGAAGTGGCTGTTCATCCTGAGGCGGGTCGTCACGCCGACCGTGGGCGGCACGGTGATGATGATACTCTCGGTCACGCTGTCCTCCGTCGTCTTCGGACTGCTGGACGACGCGGCGGAGCTCGAGCCCGTCGCCGCGCCCTTGACCGCATTCGTGACGCTGGTCGTGGTCGCGGTGCTGCTGCTTCGGGGCTCGGCCGTGGTGCGTCTCTGGGCGCCCGTGATCGGCATAGTCGTCGGCTGCGTCACGGCGGCGGCGTTGGGCATCTACGAGCCGGACGCACTGTTGCAGGCCCGCTGGGTGGGGCCACCAACTGAACTGCCGGATCTCGGACTCGACTTCGGCGTCGCGTTCTGGACGCTCATCCCAGCGTTCCTCTTCCTGGGCGTGATCATCTCCATCCAGGTGAACGGGGAGTCGATCACCAAGCAGCGCGTCTCATGGCGTGACGACAGGGCCGTCGACTTCAGGGAGGTGCAGGGATCGCTCTCCGGCGGCGGGGTGTCCAATCTGCTCGCCGGCATGACGGGCGCGGTGCCGAACATCATCAACGCGGGCATCATCTCGTTCACGCAGATCACCGGCGTCGCCTCCCGAACGGTCGGCTACTGCATCGGCGCGACGTTCATCGTGGTCGCTTTCCTGCCCAAGGTGTCGGGGCTGCTCAGCACCATACCGGGGCCCGTCATGACGGGCTACCTCATCATGGTGACCGGGACCCTGTTCGTCGAAGGCGCGCGGACCGTCATCCAGACCGAGCAGGACAGGCAGAAGCTCACCGCGGCGGGAGTCGCCTTCTGGCTTGGCGCCGCCTTCCAGTTCGACCTGTTCACGTTGCCGAACGCTGGCCCCGTACTGGACGCGCTGCTGTCGAGCGGCGTGACGACCGGGGGACTCGCCATCGTGGCGATGGTAGTGTTCCTGGAGCTCACGGGCCAGCGCCGCATGCGCTTTCGCTCGCAGCTCGACATCGACGCCCTGCCGGATCTGAACGCGTTCATCGCGAAGTTCGCGGCCCGCAGCGGATGGGACGCCGCCATGGTGGACCGGCTGAACGCGGTCGCGGAGGAGACACTCCTGACTCTGTCGCCGCTGGACTTGGACCTGGAAGCGGAGGAGAACGGCCAGAGCGAGCGGGGACTGGTCGTTCTCGCGTCCAAAGACGGTCTGGAGGCGGAGCTGGAGTTCATCGGCGGCGGGAACGAAGAGAACCTGGAGGACCGGATCAGGCAGCTCCAGCAACATGACTCGGAGACTCCGGCGGAGCGTGAGATCTCGCTCCAGCTTCTAGGGCACTACGCCTCTTCCGTACAGCATCAGCAGTACCACGACACCGAGGTCATAACGGTACGCGTCGTGCCGCCCGAGGCGTGACGCGCGACGTCGATTGCAGGCAGCCTGGAATGGCGCGGAGACCGCCTGTCGCTCCGCCGCGCGAGCCTCGGCGATGTTCCGGGCGTCGCGTTCCACCGCGACGGGATGGACGCGGCCGGGCCTACAGGTCGCGACTCTCCCGTCGGCTGGTTCTCCCTGGGCGGGCCGTGGATGCACGACCACTTCTGCTCACGGCACGTTCGCGTTTACCTCGATCTGGGGTGGGACTGCTGGGTCGGCGAGCGCGGCGACGGGACGGTCGCGGGCAGCGTCGAGATATGCTATGCCGTCGAGCCCCCGCCGTTCGGACGATACGCCCACCTGGATCTCCTGGAGCTAGCCGACGACCTCCTGTGCGGAGAGGTCGAGGAGTGGATACTCGACCGCTGCGAGTCCCGCGCCCTCGCCCGCGGCTTCGACAGGTTCTGGTGCCGGCCCGTGGGCTCGGGCGGGAGCCTGGACGTTCTGACCAGATGCGGGTACGTGGAGCGCTGGCGGAACGGTTGGGTGACGGTCCTCGACCTGGGCCGCGTCGAGGCGCCCCCGCACGACGAACGTCAACTGCTGGGCGACTAGGACGGGGAGGCGTCGGACCTGCTGGCGCTCAATCGCCGTGAGTCGGCCTCGTACCGCTGGCGGTACCTGTGGCGGCCGGTCCTGGCGCCCGAGGCGTCGGACTTTCCGACCGACGTGTCGCTTTCGGGCCGGAGCGTCACGCTGCGCGGCCGCCGACCCGCGAACGTCCTGGTGAACGTCTGGAGGTGGCGCGACCCTCGGTCTGCCTGGGTCGATCTGTGGGTCGATCCTGACCTCGCCACCGATGCCGGATACGTCTCAGACATGGTCGCCGTCGCGTGTCGGCGGGCGTCGTCGATGGGCGCGAGCTCCGCGGAGGTGGTCGTCTCGGAGTCGATTCGCGGGGAGATCGAACAGCGATTCGACGCGGTGGCCGTCGATCTCAAGATGGGCGACCCGTGGCTGATGAAGGAGCTGGGCTAACGAATAAACCTTGCAATTCTGGCACAGTAGGACAGATTTGCAAGGATGAGAGTAGTCCGACGCTCGAAGGTGCGGCTTCAGAGCCTGCTTGTCGAGTACCCCGCTGCCGCACTCCTCAGCCCGCGCTGGGTCGGCAGATCGTGTTGTGGAGCGGGAGACCGGATTCGAACCGGCGACACCCTGCTTGGAAGGCAGGAACTCTACCGCTGAGTTACTCCCGCTCACTTCAAGACTAGGTCTCCGGGCCCGTCCAAGTCAAGCCCGTCCGGGTAACCGATCAGCCCTGATGAGAACGACCGGGTCCGGGCACCCCGGGGCCCGTTCCGCGCACTGATAAACGTGATCGGCCTGCGTGGACTCCGGCCTTGACAAGTCGGCGGCATCTACTGTTGTCTATCGTTTAGAAGGCGTCGTCAGGCATACTTGGACGGATGGCCGCTGCAGGCCATCATGTCTGGGCTGTCGACCGGTTCGACAACGAGAGGCCGGCCAAGGAGTTCGGCCGATGGAGGAGTGGGAGTGTTCAAGAACGCGCTGGTCCCCTTGGACGGGTCCGACGAGTCGGCGAGAATCTTGCCGTACGTCGCTCAGATCGCCCAACGCCTGGGCGCGAAGCTTCTGCTCCTCAACGTACTGGACCCGAACGAGTCGGGCATCCCGCAGACCGACTTTTCGAAGTATGTGGTCGACGCGGACGGCCGCGCCCGCCAGTATCTGCGGCATCACATCGCTCGATTGGCGGAGCAGGGCGTGACGGCCAAGGCATGGATCTGCACCGGCGAGCCGTCGGAGCAGATAGTCGGCGTTGCCGCGCACCAGGGATGCGACCTGATCGCGATGACCACCCACGGGCGTACGGCGCTCGGGCGAGGCATTCTGGGTCCCACCGCGGACAGGGTAGTGCACTCGTCGCCGCTGCCCGTGTTGACCATCAGCCCCGGTGCCGAGGGGCAGGGCCGGGATCCCGTCTCCCGGGTCCTTGTTCCCCTGGACGGCTCCGAGCTGGCGGAGCGGGCGCTGCCCCACGCCGAGCTTCTCGCGCGCGGCATGTCCGCGAAGGTGCTGCTGGTCCGTGTCGTGAGCGCCATGCAGATACAGTGGCTCGATCAGCTTCCCTCGGCCGCGGCCGAGGTCCAGGCGGCGGCGGCCGTAGAGTACTTGGACCGCGTGGCAGGCACATTACGCCGCGCCGGGATCGAGGTCGACGCGGCAACGCCGGTAGGGCACGTCGCGGGCTCGATCATGGACATCGCCAGCGAGAACCCGGGAACCATGGTGGTGATGGCTTCGCACGGCCGGTCCGGAGTGCTGCGATGGGCTATCGGCAGCGTCGCGGAGTCGACCGTGCGAGGCAGCGGGGTCCCCGTGCTGATACTGCCCGCCCAAAGGGAAGGCGCCTGATCGGGCGGCCGTTCCGTAGCGGCGGGGCGCGCCAATGCGGTTGAATCGGCGGGAACGGGGACGGTATTATCCAGGCAGGTATCCGTCATGCCCACCAACGTAACTCCCCAGTACCGCGAGGCTGAAGAGCGTTTCCGCGCAGCGGAGACCATCCAGGCCAAGATCGCCGCGCTTCAAGAGATGCTGTCGATCATGCCCAAGCACAAGGGCACCGACCACCTCAAGGCGCGGCTCCGCTCTCGGCTGTCACAGCTCACGGCCGAGCTGGAAGGGCCCTCCAAGGGGCCGTCAGGAGGCCGAACGGAGCCGTTCTCGCTGCCCAAGGAGGGCGGCGGCCGGGCGACGCTCGTAGGGCCCACGAACGTCGGGAAGTCGCTGTTGCTGGCAAAGGCCACCGGGGCGCAGACGCGTGTCGGCGCGTACGCGCTCAGCACGCAGGAGCCGGTGCGCGGGATGCTTCCTCACAAGGACATCCAAATCCAGCTCGTCGACACGCCTCCGATCTCCAATCCTGGAACGCAGAGCCGCCTGTACGGGTTGCTGCGCAACAGCGAGGTCTTCGTGATCGTTGTCGACCTGACGATGGACCCCGTCGCCCAGACGGCTGAGGTGTTCGAGGCACTCGGCGAATGGGGCTTTCGACTGCTGACGCGCGGGCAGACGCTGAACGCGCACGACCAGTCGCTCGACAAGCCGACTATCGTGGTCGGCAACAAGGCGGATATTCCCGACGCGCTGGACGCGCTGCAAGAGCTCGAGCAGGCGTACGGCGAGGACTACCCGGTCGTGCTCACCAGCGCAGACGAGGTCGTCGGCCTGGACGATCTGGGCGAGGAGATATTCACAGCGCTCAACGTAATCCGCGTCTACACGAAGCCCCGCCGCGAGAAGATGGAGGAGTTCGAGCGGACAGACCCGCTCGTGCTTCCCGTGGGATGCACCGTCGCGGAGGCCGCGGAGCAGGTCCACCGTGATCTGGCCCGCACTCTGAAGTTCGCCGTGCTGTGGGGCAGGTCCGGGAAGTTCGAAGGGCAGCGCGTCGGCAGAGGGCACGAGCTCGCCGACGGCGACGTCATCGAGCTCCACTAGGCCGCCGTTGCGCGCGGCAGTATCGCCGGAGGGCGACCAGGGTCACGATTCGGAGGCAGCCCAATGTTCGACGGATTCACGAGAGCCGAGGTCGCGACGTCCGGCACGACGATCAACCTGGTCCACGGCGGCGACGGGCCGCCGGTGCTGCTGCTCCACGGCTACCCGCAGACGCACGTGATGTGGCACAAGGTGGCGCCCCGGCTGGCCGAGCGGTACACGGTCGTCGCGCCTGACCTTCGCGGCTACGGTGACAGCGGCAAGCCGGCCAGCGACGACCTGCAGGACTACTGCAAGCGGACGACGGCCCGGGACCAGGTGGAGGTGATGGCCGAGCTCGGCTTCGACTCGTACCACGTCGTCGGCCACGACCGCGGCGCGCGCGTGGGCCATCGGATGGCGCTCGATCATCCGGGCCGGGTTCGCACGTTCACGTCGCTCGACGTGGTGGCCTCGCAGGCGGCCTTCGACAACATGGACCGCGACCTTGCGTTTTCGTGGTTCCACTGGCACCTGATGAGGCAGCCGTCGCCGTTTCCCGAGACGGTGATCGGCAACAGCGTGAAGTTCTTCCTGGACTTCCTGCTCGAGCAGTGGACCGCGGTCGACGACGCGATCACGGAGGAGGCCTACGCCGAGTACCTGCGGTGCTACAGCGACCCAGAAACGATCCGCGGCTCGTGTATGGACTACCGGGCCATAGAGGTTGACCTGGTTCACGACGAAGCGGACCGCGGCCGCAAGATAGAGTGTCCGATGCTGTTGCTGTGGGCCGGGAACATGCCCAGGCGCCCCGGATGGCAGACCGGCGCGAAGCTCAACATGCTCGACACCTGGCGCGCGCGCGCCGTCGACGTCCGAGGCCGCGAAATCGACTGCGGCCACTTCCTGCCCGAGGAGGCGCCGGAGGAGACGACGCGCGAGGTCCTCAAATTCCTGTCGGGCGGGTGAGCCTTCCAGTCCGGGCTACAGCCCTCGGATCGGCTTCACGTGGCCGAGGTACCTGTCGGGGTCTACCCGCACGTCGATGACGCTCATCCTGTCCGACTCGAGCGCGGTCTTGAACGCGGACTCGAACTGGTCGAGTCCCTGCACCTCGTAGCCGACGGCCCCGAAGCTCTCGGCGAGGCGTACGAAGTCGGTCTGCGTCATGTCCACACCCTCTCGCGCGTAACCCTTGGAGCGCTGCTTGACGCGGATCATGCCCAGCGTGCCGTCGTCGAAGATTACGATGATCGGCGATAGCCCGAGGCGGGCGGCGGTCTCCAGATCGCCGGCCCGCATCAGGAAGCCGCCGTCGCCGACCAGAGACACCGCCTTCTGCCGGGGCCTGACCAACGAGGCCGCCATCGCCGCCGGGATGGAGAAGCCCATCGTGTTCGCCCCGCTGGAGTCGAAGTACGTTCCGGGCCTGTGGACCTGCCACGCGTACAGGTTGACCCTGCCATAGACGCCGGCCTCGCTGGAGACGATGGTGTCTCTCGGCGCCAGCTTGCGGGCGCGGACGAGGGCCGAGGCCGCGTTGAGGTCGGAGTCGTAGGCCCCGAGGGCTCCCAGGGCGCCGTGCCAGTAGGCCCGCAGCTCCTCCGTGTCCCAGGCCGTGCGCGGGGAGACGAGCTCCGTCAGCCGGCCCAGAAGGTCGGGCAGCGGGCCCGAGGCGGCCGCCGTCGGACTGCCCACGCGCTCGTCCTCGGGGACTGGCATCGCGTCGACGGCGACGATCTCGTGCGCGTAGCGCCAGGGCGAGAGCAGCTCCGCACGGTCGAGGCCGACGGCCAGCACCAGGTCGCCGCGCGACATCAGGTCGCCCTCCAGCGTGTCCTCGCGGTACACGCCGGACATGACGCCGGCGTACAGGGGGTGCTCCTCCGGAATGACGCCGCGTGCCTTTGACGTGGCCATCACGGCGACCTGCAGCTTCTCGGCCAGCTCCAACAGCCTGTCCTGGGCGCCTTGGCGCAGGACCACCGGGCCGGCGATGAGGATCGGCTTTGCGGCGCGGACGACGGCGTCGGCCACGGCCTCCAGGTCCCCTGAGACGGCGCCGGAGCCATCGGACTGCTCGTCGACGGCCGGCGTCGACGAGACCTCCAGGGGGAAGTCGACGTGTACCGGTCCTGGCCGCTCGGTAGAGGCTATTCGGATAGCGGCGGCTATCTGCGAGCGGGCGTCGTTCGAGCCGACGGTGACGGACGCCTTGCAGGTGGAGGCGAACGTCGAGGGGTGGTCGATCTTCTGCATGCCCATCTGCGGGGCCGTATCGGCGCCGTAGCACTCGGTGATGCATAGGAGGGGGTGCCGCTCGAGGAAGGCGTACGCGGCGCCGGCGGTGAGATTGGCCGCGCCGGGCGCCATGATCGAGATGCTGGCGCCGCACGAGCCGGTTAGCTCGCCGCACACGACGGCCATCAGCGCCGCGGTGGCCTCGTGCTGCGTCAGCACGAACGGGATGCCCTCGTCCCGGCACGCCTCTATCAGGTCGATGGAGCTGCCGCCTCCGGGGATGCCGAACAGGTACGGTATCCCGGCGTCCTTAAAGGCCGCGGCGACCTCACGGGCGACTCGCAGCTCCGTGGTCTGCTCAGCGACGGTTCGGACCATGGCTCTTGCACCTCTCGTTTGGTTCTCGATACCGCTTTACCGCCCTGGCAGAGGAGGTAGGAACATCTGGGGATCAGTAGTATACGTGCATTCTGCTCAATCCACAGGCCACATATGATAACGTGGCTGTTAGGGGCGTTGGACGTGGCGCAAGCAGGAGGAGGCGTAAGATAGGCGCTCACCCGTGACTTCAGGGAGACGGTACAGGCCCGCGCTCACCGCGACCCGGCGTTTCGGGAGGGTTTGCTGAAAGAAGGGGTCGAGTGCCTGCTTGCCGGGGACATCGATACAGGTAAAATTGTACTGCGCGACTACATCAACGCCACGATCGGATTCGACGAGCTGGGCTCCCGCACCAACAAGCTGCCCAAGAGTCTAATGCGTATGTTCGGACCGTCGGGCAACCCTCACGCCCGCAACCTGTTCGAAGTCATCAGCCATATGCAGCGGCACGAGGGCGTCCAACTCGAGGTGAGGGCGGTTCGATAAACCGAAACGAGGAGAGGAAATCATATGACCGACGGAATGACGACGAATGTACTTGGACGCACCGGACTGGACGTGACGAGGCTGGGCTACGGCGCTATGGCGCTGCGGGAGTCGTCGGGCGACGTCTCCGAGCGCGTGCTCAACGCTGTGCTGGACGCCGGCATCACCTTCATAGACACGTCGAACGACTACGGGCACAGCGAGGAGATGATCGGCAAGTACGTGGCGGGACGCCGGTCCGAGTACTACCTCGCCACCAAGTGCGGCTGCCCTCCGGCCGGCGGCGATCACGTGTGGACGCGGGAGAACCTGTTCCGCGGGCTGCACGAGAGCCTGGAACGCCTGAAGACGGACTACGTGGACATAATGCAGCTCCACAACGCGAATGTGGACGACGTCGATCGCGGCGGCCTGGTCGACGCGCTGGAGGAGATGCGTGAGCAGGGCAAGGTGCGGTGGATAGGCGCGTCGGCCGTGCTGCCCTCGATCTCGACGTTCGTCGAGCGCGGGGCGTTCGCCGAGTACCAGATACCGTACTCGGCGCTGGACCGCGCTCACGAGGAAGTCATCGGCGACGCCGCGCGGTCAGGCGCGGGGACGGTGATTCGCGGCGGTGTGCAGCAGGGCGAGCCCGGTTTCAGCAGCCAGGGACGTCCCGAGCGGTGGACGTCGTTCGAGGCGGCCGGACTGGACGAGCTCAGAGGGTCGGGCGAGAGCCGCACGGCGTTCATGCTGCGCTACACGCTGGCACATCCCGACCTGCACACGACGATCGTCGGAACGCAGAACGTGGACCACCTGCGGGAGAACGTGGAGGCCGCCGAACACGGCCCGCTGCCTCCGGACACGTACGCGGAGGCCAAGCGCCGGCTGCAGGCCGCCGAAGGGGGCTAGAAACTCGGACGGAAACCCCGATTCTTCCCAAGGCCGTCGTTGGCTTACCGTCGACTATCGATGTAATAGTGGGTTTGTGAAACGCAATTCATAAATTTTCATGTCGTATAAGACCGTAATACGTCTGCTTTGGGTAGTGCGAAACCCAGCCAATGACTTTCCGGCCATACTTCTAGGGCCGCTTTGCGACTGCGCCGTCGGGGGCGATGCTCTCGACGCCCCGGTGGGCGTCGGTGAACGCGATCACCTTGACGGTGGCGTCGATGCGCTGCCCGGGCTCGACGTTCAGCGCGGTGCCGTTCTCGATAGCGCTGCCCAGCCCTTCGTTGGCGAAGCTGGTGAAGGGCTCCAGGCCCACGTTGTACGTCCGCCCGTACCACGGGTAGCCGTACCCGCCGCCGAGCGACTGCCAGTACCAGAGAAACTTGAACACGTCCTTCGGGAAGACGACCCCGAGACCGACTCCGGTGCTCAGGTTGGTCAGACCGTACCAGCCCTCCGGCATGTCGGTGATGTAGGACATGTCGTAGGCCTCTATGCTGGGCGGCGGTACCTTGCTCAGGTCGATACGGTTGCCGTCCTTGTCCTCGGTCCACGGCCAGCGGCCACGGAAGTCCGGCTTCAGGCGCGCGTTGGTGTCCCCAATATCCGGGTGGTTGAGCAGCGTGCCGCCGGGCAGGTCGATGATGCTGTCGCCGCTGAGAGTCGGGGCGCCGATGGCGATGTGCTCGCCCCAGACGCACGGGACGGTCTCGCGGCCCTCGTTCACGAGAAATTCGTCCACCTCTAACATCGGCGAGCCGGACTTCAGAGTCAGCGTCTTCTCGAAGTAGAAGGGAAGACGGACGGTGCGGATCGAGCAGCGGATGCTCACCTTGTCCGGAGCGTCGTCGACGATCCGGCAGTCCCACGGCGCCATGCTGGCCTCGGCGTGCAGGCCAAGGTCGGCGCCCCCGTAGGCGGACGGAAAGCCGCCGGCGGGGAATACCGTCTGCCACCCGCCCTCGTAGAAGTCCATCCACAGGCCCAGCGGCGACCCGGTCGTGGGGACGAACTTCGATGGGTCGCGCACCCCCCAGGGCGAGCGCCAGAGAAAGTCGACGTCGGTCGGCTTGTGGACCAGCTCGAGGATGTCGGCGCCCTTGTCGGCGAGCACTACGACGCGCAGCAGCTCGTTCTCCATCACCACGGTCTTCAGCCCGCGGTAGGTCCACGCGTCGGAGACGCGGCACCCGTGGTTGCGTTCGTTCTGATAGTGCATCGGCGGCCCTCCCCGCGCTTGCGTCAGTGCTCGGCGCCGGCCCCGCCTGCCCATGCGCCGACGGCCATGTAGCCGCCGTCGACGCAGATGTACTCGCCTGTCATGAACGAGGCCTTTTCGCTGGCGAGGAACAGCACGACGTTGGCGATGTCCTGGCCGGTGCCGACCCGCCCGATGGGATGCGATCGACCCCACTCCTGAACAGTCGCATCGATGTCCCCACCCTCCACGGCGGCGGCGGTGCGCACCATGTTGGTGTCTATGGTGCCGGGGCATACCGCGAGCACGCGGATGTTCTCCTCCGCGTAGTCCAGGGCCATCTGCCTGGTCAGAGACAGGATGCCGCCCTTGCTGGCGGCGTAGGCGGGCACCAGCTTCATCGACTGCAGGCCCTGGACGCTGGCGGTGTTGACGATCACGCCGCCGCCCTTCTTTCTGATCTCAGGAATCGCGTACTTGGACATCAGAAACGCGCTCTTGAGGTTGACGTCCAGGATGCGGTCCCACAGCTCCTCGGACGTGTTCTCGATGTTGTGGTACGAGTCCGGGCTCTGGATGCCGACGTTGTTGAACAGGATGTCAACGCCGCCGTAGGCCGCCACCGTCTCCGCGACGACGCGCTTGCACTCGGTCGCGCGGCCGACGTCCGCCTCGACCAGGATGCACTCGCCGCCGTCGGCCTCAATCCGCGATACGGCCGCCTGGCCGGCCTCCTCGTTGACGTCGGCTATGACGACCCGGGCGCCCTCGAGGGCGAACTCGGCGGCCGTGGCCGAGCCGATGCCGAGCGCGCCGCCGGTAATGATCACTGTCTTGCCGTCGAAGGTGCCCATCGGTCTTCTCCCCTCAGCGTCGAAGGTAGGAGGTGTGTCGAAGTGGGGCCAGTATATTTGCGGCCCCATGGAGCGTCAACCGGCGGAGGCGATGCGATCACGGCGTGGCGAAGGGCTGAGGACAGCTAAGTTGGTACACTGCGGGCGCTGTGCTGAAAGCAGTCATCTTTGACTTGTACGAGACGCTGATAACCCAGTTCGACCCCAACTGGAAGCCGCCGAAGATGTCCCTGGCGGACCGGCTGGGCATCGAGGAGGAGGCCTTCCGGCGCCACTGGGGACCGCTGGCCACCAATTGGCGTAAGGGCCCGCCCCTACCGGTACGAGGAGGTGCTCGAGGCGGTATGCAAGTCCGCCGGCCGTGCGCCGGACCGACGGGCGATCGCCGAGCTTGCCGCGCGCTTCCCCTCGATCCGGCCCGCCTCGTAGGCCTCGCAGGTCGCGCAGATCGGCCGCGGGCAGCCCGCCGGGTCGTGCTCCGTCATCGGCCCGCCGCGGCCAAGGCTCGGGCCTTGCGGTCACGCCTCGACGCACGCACGCGGCAGCGGCTCGAGCACGTCCGACGCGACCGGCGAACGTGCGTCATGTAATGGCCGCAGTATGCGCAGCGCAGCTGTGGTTTCGCTGTGTCCATGCGTCTTAGTGTATCACAGTCGGCGCGTTTAGACCGGGGGGTAGGGTGATTTGTGAACGGGGGATTGTTGTCGACCATGTGGCCTTGTGCACGCGCATTTTCCGGCCAGAAAACTTGGGGCGGTCGCCTTCGACGTAGGCGTCTCGCAGTGGCTTGCGCTTACAGCGGTCGGTCTGTACGCTCCCCAATGTCACAGCAACCCAATTGCCGGTTTCGGATGGGAGCGTCATGTTCCCTCGTTGATGGTTGCCGGGCTGGGTTGCTGTGACAAGCTGACCATCCCAAATCTGTCAACGAGGGAACACCAACCAATGGCACGTATCACGCTCATACTCGGATTGCTTGTCGGGCTTGCTATCCTGGCACTGGCTGGTTGCGCTGGCCCGCAAGGCGACGCCGGGCCGCAGGGTCAACCGGGTCCGCAGGGCGAACTAGGGCCGCAGGGCGACGCAGGGCCGCAGGGTCAACCAGGGCCGCAGGGCGACGCAGGGCCGCAGGGTCAACCAGGGCCGCAGGGCGACGCAGGCCCGCAGGGCCAACCAGGGCCGCAGGGCGACGCAGGCCCGCAGGGCCAACCAGGGCCGCAGGGCGACGCAGGGCCACAGGGCCAACCAGGGCCGCAGGGCGACGCAGGGCCACAGGGCGACGCCGGGCCGCAGGGTCAACCAGGGCCGCGGGGCGAAGTAGGCCCGCAAGGCGACGCCGGGCCGCAGGGCGAACCAGGCCCTACACCCACGCCGTACCCGACACCTGCGCCGCTGCCCACGGCGACACCTGCGCCGCTGCCCACGGCAACACCTGCGCCGCTGCCCACGGCAACACCTGCGCCGCTGCCCAGTTCGTGGAACGACCTTCACGACAGGCTACGGTTGGCCGGAACTGTAGTGGAAGTTTGCGCTAGCGGGAGCCTCTTTGCGGGATGCGGCACAGGATGGGTTTATGAAGAGGGATGGGTAATCACCGCCGCGCACGTGCTGGCCGGAGCACCATCTGCTCAAGTCGAAGTCCACATTAGCAGTCCTTCAGGGGGTCAGTGTAGCGGCAGCAGTTGCGAACGCGGTAGCCTCAACTGGTACAAGAGCTATGCCGCTCAATACATGGGCTCGGACAAGTACCGCGACATAGCAGCGGTCAAGTTGTTTGATACCGGCGGCTTACACCCTGCGCCGCTGCCCAGGCGGGATATCGACTCTTTGGGAGCGGACGAAAAGCTTGTGCTCATAGGTCAGAGCGGAGGGCTGCCAGCTGAAGCGAAGGTCGGCGTGCTCTCTATTGTGCGGACGATTGCCCACGCTGAAGAAGAGGTGCACGGAGCAATAACGGTCATTGAGCTTGCCATTAACACCGTTGCGGGTGACTCAGGCGGGGCCTACGTTGACAAGTACGGGAGTGTCGTGGGAATCGTACAGGGCCGTTTGCCAGGCGTTAGGAACCCCGGTAGGTCCGTAGGGTTGCCGATATCGGAGATAGAAAAGGTCTGGGAACGGCTGAAGGCCGGGGAGCAGCTGAACGACGACCTAAAGCACTGGATGCACTATGAGTTTGACCAATGACTACGACCGCCTTAGCTAAGGAGCGAGCTAAGTAACTTTCTTCGGGGGTAGCCATTCGGTCTAGGCCGGATTCGGAGCGATCCCAAATTCAGCCAGGCCCAGGTCGTCGTCGTCGATCTTGAGGCCGTTGAGGTAGTCCAGGCCGACCAGGGCGGCTGGGCCAGCCATGTTGTTCTTGCCTGGGCCGTCTGGCGGCCAGCGGAGGGTCTTGCGGGGGAAGCTGGCGGGCCGCCCCACGCGGCCCCGCCCGCTTCCCCCCCCCTACCTTGTAGGGTAGGGGTAGGGGAGCCCGATTCCGTATCTACAGACGGCCGAAACGGCGCAGCTAATCTAGTCCTGGGGGGAGAATCCGGTAACCGTCCGGCGTGTGGTCGATCACCACGTCGCCCGCGTCGGCCAGCGCTCCGAGATGGCCCGGCGCGCGTTCGCGCGCATCCTTCCGCGCCGGGCCGCCTGAGAGCGGATAGAACAGGTCGGCCAGCGCGTCGGGGTCGTACACGCGGTACCGCGCCGGATCGGGGTTGCGCAGCCAAACGCGACCACGCTTCACGGGGAAGCTGGTTTGACCTGGGTTGTACCAGTCGTAGGCAAGGCCGATCAGCGCGTTGTAGGCCGCCCCAGACTGCGCGCCCCACTGCTGAAGTGAGTCCGGGATGATCGGCCCCGCGTTGCTCGCGCCGGGGGGGAGCCGTACGGAGATGGTCAAGTCCGCGTCCAGGTCGTGCGGTATGCCCAGCACGGAGACCACGCGCCACATGACGCGCCCGTGACCCTCGTCGACGGGGAAACGCGCGTCCATGCCGTCCAGCGCTACGGCGGCGTCCTCCACGTCACGGGCGATCCGGGGCGTGGAGATGGTCTTGTAGCTGGCGGGGTACAGCCGCCGCCGAATCTCGCGCAGCGACACGCGCATATCAACGCCGCCTGGGCCGCCGCGTTCCAGCTGCGGGGCCAGTAGGACGGCCTCGACGAACAGTCGCAAGGCCAACGGCGCGCCATGTCCTTGCCTGCGCGCATCGATGCCGCGTCCCAGGCCGTACAGCGCCAGCGGGAACGCGGGGCCTGTCCGGGGCCGTTCGAAGCCGGGTAGCCACAGCTGCCCGCCCGCGTCTTGGCCCTGCCGCAGACGCCGGCATGAAGAACCGGCGCGTGCGCGGATCGCCGCGGCCCGCCATCCCAAGACCGGCCGGTAGGATGCGGCCGTCCCGCTGATTCGGCGCGGCCCTAAGCTGCACACGCTGCCACGCTCGAATCAGTGGCGGAACCGGGTTCAGCGGGTAGTCGGCGGGCTGAGGGTCGGGCCTGAATTCCCGCCACAGCTGCGCAATGTCAATCAGGTTGTCGGCCACTGTCGGCCGCCGCGGCCAGCGGCAATAGGCGGCGCGCGTTGCGGTAGCGTCGACAGTGGCCGGGCTGTCCGACATTCTGTATTTGGCCAGTACCGGCCCGACCGATGGGTTGATAGGCATCCCAAGGCCAACGAAGCCGGAAGCGGCCGATTCGGAGTAGGTGTAGCGGCCCTGTATCCAGTCAAGCAACCCCTCGAACCGCTGCCACGCTTCGGCCAGTCCGTCGGCCATCCCGTCCGCGTACAGGTCGGCGGCCAGTGTCTCCCACGTGAGAACGGCGAAATCAGGGCCGGACGCCCCGTCGTTGTCGTCCGCCCACAGCCAGCGCGACCAGGCGTCCAGGTACTCGTCCGTCAATCTCATCGTGGAAATGGCCCCTGCGGCGCGTCGGCGGCCCACGTGGGCGCGGGGGTGACTGACAACACGCCGCCGTTGTCCTGGGCCAGCCATACCTTCGCGGGCTGCTGCCCGTAGTTCGTTTTCTCGCACGTCAAGACCAGGGCGTCCCGCTGATTCGGCGCGGCCTTGCCGTTCGGCGTCGGGCCTTTCTCGGTTTCGTGAGCCAGCGTCCAAACGGCGCGATGGGCCGCCAGCCAGTCCGTCGAGCCGCTGAAAGGAACGCTGCGAGAGCAGGCTGCCCCCGTTCGAGAACGTCGAGTCTCCGATCGTCGAGCTGGTCGACGCCCTTCGATCACGCGGGTTGAGGCTCGGCGTCGTGACGAACGCCGCGAGCGGCGACGTGGAGCCATGGTCCCGGTGCCGGCTGGCGCCGCGATTCGGTGCGTTCATCGCCTCCTACCGTGTCGGGATGCTCAAGCCCGACACGCGAATCTACGAGTGCTGCTTGGAGGCGTTGGGGGTGACTGCCGCGGAGGCGTCTTTGTTGGAGACTCCGGATACGAGGCGATGAACGAGCTGGACGGCGCCATGCGCGTCGGCCTGAGGCCGTTCTGGGCCACGTGGTTCCTGGACCGGTGGCGGCCCGGCACGCGGCGGATGCCCGGGCGAGAGCCTCCATTTCCCGCCTGCGCGCCCCACGGACCTGCTGGACGTGGTCCTCTGCGAACTGGACAACCAGTTAACCCTGGGGGTGTTTTCGTGAACGGGCAAAATCGCGAATAGCGACCTGAGTTGTTATCGGCTCCGCGAATAAGGCCTGTTGCGGGCCGTGGTTGTTTGCGATAACAGGCAAAACCGATAATAGCGGCCTGGGCTATTATCGCCTCCGCGAACAAGGATTGCTACGGGCTACGCTTGTTTGCGATAATGGGCTGAAACGATAATAACGGTCTGGGCTATTATCACCTCCGCGAACAAGGGCTGCTACGGGCTGCGCTTGTTTTCGTGAAGGGGCTTCAACGATAATAACGGTCTGGGCTATTCTCATCGCCGCTAATGAGAGACAACATGGTTTCCGCGTCTGAACGAGCACGCCAGCCTCACGGTCGTATCGTGGACTGCCTCGGCGGCTACCGGGCCTATGTTCCGGCGCCGCTCCCGCCGCCGATGACGTGGAACGCCAGCCTCACCTTCGAGTTGTCATCCGCCGACCGTGCCATCGGGAGGCTCGCGGGCGAAGGACGGCGTTTGCCCAATCCCCACCTGCTTATCCGGCCCTTCGTGCGCAAGGAGGCGGTGCAGTCCAGCCGGATCGAGGGAACACAGGCGACCCTCGGGGAGCTGCTCGCCGACGAAGCCGGGGCCGCCGTCGAGCGAAGCCCCTCCGACCTGAGGGAGGTGGGCAACTACGTCGTCGCACTGGAGTACGGCCTGGGACGCCTGGAGTCGCTGCCCGCGTCGCTGCGCCTGGTGCGCGAAATGCACGACCTCCTGATGCGGGACGTTCGGGGCGACGCGGCCGCCCCCGGGGAGTTTCGGCGCAGCCAGAACTGGATCGGGTTTCCCGGGTCGACGCTGAGCCAGGCCACTTACGTCCCGCCGCCGCCGGCGGAGCTCATGGGCTGTCTGGACGCTTGGGAGCGGTTCCTGCATGACGAGACCCTGCCGCCGCTGGTGCACGCCGCGGTCACCCATTCCCAGTTCGAGGCGATTCATCCGTTCCTCGACGGCAATGGGAGGATTGGACGCTTGCTCATCACGCTTCTGCTGGTCCAGCGGGACATCATCCCCTCGCCGCTGCTCTATCTCAGCTCCTACTTCGAGGCCACGCGTCAGGAGTACTACGCGCGCCTTCTCGGCGTCACGGAGCGAGGGGAATGGGAGGAGTGGCTGGCCTACTTCCTGAGAGGCGTCGCCCTGCAGGCCCGGGACGCCGTGGACAGGATACAGCGCATGGACGATCTGCTCTCTGACTGGAGACTGCGGCTGTCCACAGGTTCGTCTAGCGCGTCCGAAAGGGTGCTCGATCTGCTTGCCGAGAACCCCTTCTGCACGGTGCGCGGCCTGGCGGACCGGCTGGGTGTGGCGTTCACGACGGCCCAGCGCGCCATCGGCCGCCTGGAGGAGGAGGGCTTCGTCGCACTCGTTGGGGAAGCGCGGCGCAATCGGGTATATTGCGCGCGAGCCATTCTCGACGTGCTGGAACAGCCTCTCCCCCGCGCGGGCTAGAGCTTCGGTGAGCTATGACTGAATCAGACAGAGTAGAGCCGTTCTCCACGTTCGTGGTGGGGAGCCTGCCCAGGCCGGTCTGGGTGCGGGAGCTGATCCTGGACCGCAAAGCCGGCCGCATCGGCGAGGCGTCCGCCGACCGGTTGCTCGACGCGGCAATTCCGACGGCCGTCCGCCTGCAGGAGCGCGCCGGCCTCGACTACCTGTCGGACGGCGAGTGGCGGCGCGAGAGCTACACGAGGGTGATGTCTGAGGCGGTCGATGGCTTCCGGAACGACCTGATCCCGGTTGGCGACCCCGCGCCGCCGGACATGGCGTACCCGGCCGTCGTTTCCGAGCTGCGGCGCAGGCGCTCGCTTGCCGCGGGCGAGGTGTCGTTTTTGCGCGGGCAGACCGACTCGAAGATAATAGTCGCGCTGCCCTCCCCGTACATCATCGGATGGCGCATGTGGAGCGCGGAGCACTCGCCCCCGGCCTACCCGACGCGGGAGGAGTTCATGGCGGCCTGCACCGAGATCATCCGCGAAGAGGTGCGGGAGCTGTCCGAGATGGGCGTCGACGCGGTCCAGATCGACGACCCCGACATGGCGATGCTGGTCGACCCGTCGTACCGGGAGCGGATGGGCATCACCGACGTCGACCGCGAGATCGAGCTGTCGATTCGGTGCGTCAACGGGGCGGCGGCCGACGCGGGCGATACCCTGGTCAGCGTCCACTTCTGTCACTCGCACTTCGACCGGCGCCACACGACCACCGGCCCCTACGACCTGATAATGGAGGCCCTGGGCGAGATGGACGTCGACCGGCTCGCGATGGAGTTCGCCACTCCCGACGCGGGCGGCATCGACTCGCTGCGGCGGTTCCCGTCGGACAAGACGCTGGGGCTGGGTGTCGTCGACCACACCGACCGCCACGTGGAGACGCCGGAGGAGATCGTCGAGCAGGCCTCGCGGGCGATGGAGCACGTGCCGGCCGAGCGGCTGACGCTCAACCCGGACTGCGGGTTCTCGCCCTCCAGCCTGAACCCGACCGATATCGACGAGGCCTATCTGAAGCTGAAGGCGCTGTGCGCCGGAGCGCGCATGCTGCGCGAGCGACACGGGTAACGGGCGCGTAGAGAATTCCGTTAAACTCAGAGTAGGATCTATGACGTTGGTGGGCAATAGGGCAAGAACCTAAGCTTATTGGGAGGTTACAATCTGGTTGTGGGAGACGTGTCGTTTCGTCTGGTCGCCCAATGCCGAAAGTGTCGAGTCAACGTAGCCGCCAAGGTGACGGATGAACGGGTCGAGGAAGTATGGTGCCCTTCCTGTGACGTTAAAGTCAGTGGGGATCGGTATCGGCAGCTACGGAAAGCGTATGGGCAGTATCTTGCCCTACGGGTTGCTGATGAGATGGTAGATGAGGCAGTACGTAAGCCGTTCCGCGAAATGGCTAGAGCGTCGCCCATGATGACATATCACGAGGGTGATCGAGAACACAGGCTCGAACCCCAAGGGGACCTTATCTTCGTCGAGGAAGAAGTGGACGGCAATTAAGCCCGAATCCACCGATGGACATGGATGGACGGCGTGAGGACAGTGGAAGAGGAGTGAGGGAGTTACAGGGGCGATGATCCGGGCTCGAATTCGGGTAGACGGGAGGTTGGCGGGGGGTCTGCAGGCGCTTTTGGGGGCGCCAATGGCGGTCTGCGATGGGCGCTGTGGGACAAGATGAGGACAGAGGACGCGGCAAGAGGCGCTCGCGGACCAGGGTGGCGCGAGTTGGCGGGGACGTTCAGTTGGCCTGATGGCGGGTCAGTGGCAAACGGGCGCCGTCAGGTCGGGAGTGGAATGGCTCGCAATCGAGCCAGGGCGCGAGTGAACTGGGTTTCCCAGGGCCAGCCCTGTGGCAGATGCAAAGTGAGGCGGCGGGCCGAGCGGGTGAGCCGTCCGGCCAGGGAGAAGAAGCGCCGCCGGAGGGTCCTGGTGGTCACCACCCCCTCGCCCAGACCGATGCGGGCTGTCCAGCGGGCCAGGTTGTGGGCCATCACCTGGACCGCCAGCCAGGCGGCGTTGGCGGCGAAGCGGCCCGAGGGGAGATGGTTGAGTCCGACGCCGTACTTCAGGTCTCGGATGGCATTCTCGATCTCGGCGTGGCGGCGGTGGTCGGCCTCCAGTTCCAGGGTCTCCCCGTCCCGGTCGGTGATGAAGCCGTGATAGCTGTAGGTGGCGAAGAGGGCCAGTTGGGAACCGGGCGTGGGCTTCACCCGCCGCACGATGAGCCGTACCGGCGCGGCGTCGGGCTCACCCTGGAAGGGGGTGTAGGTGATCTCGGCCACATCGGCGGCGCCGTCCATCCAGTATGGGATGGGCGTCCAGTCCGCCTCGGGTATGGCCTCGATCAGGTTCCGCAGGCTTTTGTGCTGCCGGATGGTGATGGAGAAGCGCACGTCCAGCTTGCGGCAGACGACGACCAGGGCGTGGGTGTAGAAGCCGCTGTCGGCCCGCACCGTGAGTTGTCCCCTGGCCCCGCCGTAGCGCACCCGCCCCACCGTTTCCCGCAGGAAGTGGGCGGCGCCGCGGGCGGTGTTGGCGCGGCCCTCACGCAGCCGGGCCATCAGCACGTCGCCGGTTCCGGCGGCAATGGCCAGCAGCGGGTGATAGCCCCGCTTGCCGGTATAGCCGTGGTGGCGGGCGCCCTCCTTGGCCAGTCCGTAGGTCTCGCAGATCGTCGAATCAAGGTCGATGGTGAACGGTGCGTCGCTGGGTCCGGCCCCAGCCGCCCAGGCCTGGGCCAGCAGCTCCCGGCTCACCCGGTCCAGTTGGCGGACATGGCCCCACCGGAAACTGCGCAGGAAGGTGCCCAGGGTGGAGGGCGCCTTGACCGTGCCGCCCAGGGTGCGGGCTGTCCCCCCGGTGCGCAACACATCGGCGTCGTCAATACAGTCGCCGCCAGCCAGCGCAGACGCAACCAGGGTCATCATCTTGTCGCCCGTGTTGGCCCGGCCCGGCGCATTGCCCAGGTCGAGGCACTGCTGGACGAGTTGGGGCAGGCCGAGGCGCAGGGCGAGGGTGGCCGGAAGGAGCAGCCCGGCATTGGCCACCAGGCGGTGGTCGTCGAAGGCGATACGGATGCGGTCGGGGTGGTGGCGTGGTAGCATCTATTGGGTGCTCCTTTTCTGGGGTGGGTTTCGTGTTTCAAAACCATTATCCCAGATTCATGGGGGCACCCTCTCGCTTCTTCAAGGGCTGTCCCCAAGGCCCTCCTTCGGTGGATTCGGGCTAACGTGGCCATGTCCAAATGCCTTGACGCCCTATCTCCCTTTGGTGATACGGTAAGGCTATTCCAATAAGGAGGCAGTCATGCAAGCGACAAAAGTCATCGGCCTACTAACTGCGGTATTCATGGCGACGTTCCTCTTTGGAGGGTTGGTGTACGCCGAGCCCCCTGTCGGTGGGGAACCGCAGGGAGATGACCAGGGCGAGATCGCGCCGGTCGTACCGGAGGGTAATGACGACGTGGCCGCGGACGAGTCGTCATGGTCGTGTTATGCGAAGATCGATAATCCTCACTACTCGGGACACGCTGCGAACCGTGGTGAGGACAAGGTCAACGTGGTCGGCCGGGTCAATTGCACGGAGATAATGTCTCTCATTCAGATGAGGGTGACGCTCCACACAAAGACGTGTGTCCTCAAGATTTTCTGCACGACGGAGCAGGTCGCGGATTCCACTTGGATTCGTCACTTTGCGACGAACCGGATGACGATGAACGCGGATACTCTGTGTGTGGAGAACAGGTACTTTGGCCGGATGAGCGTCTACGTGGCCGGCTACGATGGGGCTGTCGGCGAGAAAGCATTTATCTCGAATACAGTCCAAGTGACCTGTGGCTAGGGACGAAATCTGTCCTCGGTGCGGGGTGGTGGTGACCGGTCGAGGCGGGACGATCTCACCAGGTATGCGTCAGCGTGACTTTGTTGAGTGCGGAAGTTGTGGTTGGCGCAGGTACACGGAGTGGTGGTGGGAGCGTTTGTTCAGGCGGTTAGGTTTTTAGTATAAGCCTCGACGAAACCCCCGCTCACATGGCCAAAACCCCCACCTGACATTGTTGGGAGCTGCTTGGTGTGCTTTCAGGGGGTGTCCGGATGTCGACTTGGGGTGACGCATGACATGATCGGCATCGGACAGGGTCTCGGGTGCCGTCTTTGAGGGTATCGGCAGCGGTTCGCTGCCAATTGTGGCTGTTGTCAGGCCGAAGAAGGCATGGCCCAGCCTGGCAACTCGGCAGAGTCGCCTACAAACCGATGCTCCAGGCAGGGTCGCCTATGCCCGATACGGCTCGGCAGCCAGCGCCAATATCCTCTGCCGCGCCCTGAGCAGCAACTCGTATGAGGGATGGCCACGGGCAAGACGGATGATCAACCTCCTGGCGTGACGCACCACACGGCCCGGTAGGGCGATCAGGGCGAAACGCACCGCCTTGAGACGCTTGCCCACCCACTGTCCGCCCAACACCAGCCGCTTCATGGCAGAGTTCAAAGCCTGCCCCGTAGCCCCATACGGGGTTGAAGGCCAACACTGCTATCGCCCACCATGCTGCGTTGGCTCCGAACAGCCCCGACGGAAGCCTGCCCCCGGCAAGGTCACTCTTGAGGACGCCGTGGACCTCCTCGCCCTTGCCACATCTCTGCCTCGACCACCAGATCAACTCATCTCCCGCAATGCTCCGGTTGGTCACCACTCCGAAGACCTTGTACCAGCCTCTGTTGGACAACTCCATCGCGGGGAACGGAAGCTCCATCTGCCCCTCCATTCCCGGCAGAGGCTGTTCGATCAACCGCTCCCTGGTAGCTATGAACCGATACTCAGGGCTGTTCTTGGAGTGCCCTATCCAGTTGGGCACGAAGTTCACATCAGCCCACTGCTGACCCGTGTCCACACGATGCTCCCCAACCTTGCGGTACAGCGTCTGCCAGTCTTGCTCGGCGACCTCGGACACCGCACGGCGGAACTCCGTCGTCACGTCGACCCCAACCGCGAACTCAATCACCCCGAACCGCTCGTCTCTGCCCTCCGCGCAGTACCGCAGCAACTCCCGCTGGTACCCCGCCGTATCCGACCTCAGCATCACCTTCTCCACCCCCGCAGGCAGACGGCCCAGCCCTTCAATCAACACTCGTAACTGCTGATGGCCCGCCGGTACATTGCCGTCCCGAAACTCCGAATGCACAATCTGGTCGGCCTCTGCCCAGTAGGTGGTCAGCGGCTGGTAGGCCCTGTACTTGTTGTAGCTGTGGAGCGCCTCCTGCTTGTGTGTCTCCACCAGACAGGCGTCCATGTCCAGTGTGGCCTCTCTCTGAGGCGAACGGCTCTGCACGAAGCCCACCAGGTCGGCGTTCACCTTCCCCAGACCCTCCATAGCTCCGTTGGGAGCAGGTATGAATGCTCTGTGAGCTTGCCGCATCGCCTCCTCGCCCGCGTCATGGAACCTCTCCAGATACCGGAACACCGCAGACTCCGACGGCACGCTCCGACGACGCTCGACTCGCCATCTCGCCTTCAGCGCCCTGCGCTCCCTACTACCCATCCCCCAGGTCTCGGCATGGCGAAGTACCCTGCACAAACCTGCGTCCTTCTCAAGGAGATCAAGGTCGGACACCGACTCGCCGCCTGCCAAGTTCAGCAGTATCAGCGACGTGATTATCTGGCTGTCCGTCCAGCCCTGACCACACTCCCGCAGTCTCACGTGGCGTTCCACCGACGACCTCAAACCCGCTGCTTGCATCAACTCCAGGTACGTCATCAGCCCGGACAGTCCCGTCATACCTGTCGAGCCCTTCTCCTGCTCGTACTGGAATGCCAGTAAGCCTTGCTTCATAATAGATGCACCTCGTTGGTGATCGGTTCGTTTGCTCAACAACCATCTTAGCCCGCATCGCGTCGGGCTCCAACGAGGTCTTCCTCTTATCTAGGTGGGGAATCTGGGTCACCCGGTCCAGTTGACGGACGTGGCCCCAGCGAAAACTGCGCAGGAAGGTGCCCAGGGTGGATGGCGCCTTGATCGTGCCGCCCAGGATGCGGGCCGTCCCCCCGGCGCGCAGCGCATCGGCGTCGTCGATGCAGTCGCCGCCCGCCAGCGCGGAAGCGACCAGCGTCAGTATCTTGTCCCCCGTGTTGGCCCGCCCCGGCGCGACGCCCAGGTTGAGGTGATGGTCGACGAGTTCCCGCAGGCCCAGGTGCTGGGCGAGGGTGGCCGGAAGGAGCAGCCCGGCATTGGCCACCAGGCGGTGGTCGTCGAAAGAGACACGGATGCGGTCGGGGTGGTGGCGTGGTAGCATCTATTGGGTGCTCCTTGTTCTGGGGTCGGTTTGCTGTTACAAAACCATTATCCCAGATTCATGGGGGCACCCTCTCGCTTCTTCAAGGGCTGTCCCCAAGGCCCTCCTTCGGTGGATTCGGGGTAAACAAGCGCGACGGTCTGCCTGACGTCTGGTCCCGCTGTTGACGCTGCGGGAAAGAGGTCACGAGATACAGACTTTGGACGCAGTCGGGCGTGAGAATAGGCTTTCGGGCCAGCCCAGGCCGAGTAAATCGGGTCCGGCTGGTCGGCAGCATATCCCATCACAACGAAGGACTTACCGTTCTACGTTGGCCGTGCCGACCTGCTCACCGTTCAGTCGTCATGGCTGATGCGGTCGTTGTTGCGCAACCCCATGGTCGGATTCAACAGCGTCGTGGCGATCTTGGTCCTCACCAGGCGGCTGTCGCGGTCTACCGATAGCGCGACGCCCACAAGCTCAACGTGAGTTGGAGCGAACCTAGCCAGGAAGACGGAATTCGTCTATGTAGAGGCCGTCTCAGAAGTCAATCGCCGCCCAAAACCGTCCTCTGGGGATTCCTGCTGTCGTGGGACTGATGAGACTTTAGGCCGTATTACGCACCAATACATCGTATCAACGTCTGCAATCGTCATACCGGTCTTGGCGTAAATCAAGGATGGTGATTTATGAGACAGGCTCTGTACCGAACATTTCAGTTGACGGCCATGGGGCCCTTCGCTACCATCGCGGCGGATGACATACCATAGAGATGACATACCATAGAGAGGAGTTGAAGGCGATGAAATACAGCTTCGACGTAGGGCCGGAGGGATGGTGCTCCTACGATTACCACGGCTGCGTACGTGCGGGCCGAAACATCTTCATTCTCGCTGTATGGCAGCGTAGCGGCGGAGTCGACGACGGCGGATACATATGGAGCGACGAGCACGGCTGGAGCGCCGACACGCCCGAGAACCCTATATCGGTGTTCCCATTCACCCTCAAGAGAAACTGGATCGGCGGCGGCCCCATAGACCTTCGAAACGCGGAGGTATCCGTCTACCTGCGCGGCGATGGCCTGCAGTTGCACGGCGGACAGTGCTACTTCCATATACTGAGCAACGGAACGAGCTGGCACTACAACAGCCATCCTCTGGAGATCGGCGACGGCAGATGGCCATCGCGGCCCAACAGGTTCATTCTCAAAGACGACGAGTCCCTCTGGCATCGGGCCTGGGCCTCGGACCCGTCAAAGGCCCGCGGCGTAGGCGAGGTGCTCGCGGAGTGCACCAGCTTCGCCGTTAAGCTCGCGGGATTCACGTCCGTGCCCTCCGGCAAGATCGCGATGGACGAGCTTGAGATCAAGCTGGCGTAGCTTCTCCTCTGCGAACCGCGGAGCGACGAGGTTGCCTGCAGGTCATTCAGCCACCCCATAGGCATTGCAGGCTGCGACCTTCGTCGGTGCCGTGTTGTTCGGACGGCCCGTAGGATGGCCACGGCCGATCAGGAAGGTGTCACCGGCGTGGCCCGGTTTGGACAGAGAAGCGGGAGCAGGCGATTCTGTCATCACCGCCCCTTACGAGTTGGAAGTTGGCGACGCCCGCACCGGTGCGCGATGTCCGCGCGGGAGGATGGGAAATAAGCAGATGTCTTATCGCGAGTCCGTGAAGACGGCGTTCGTCGCGGTGGCGCCGCTGGCCAGCGCAGTGGTGGCGTGCTCGAGCCGCGACGATAAAGTGGATGCGCAGGCTGCGACCGAATTGCAGGCACCGGCGTCCGGCCCTACAGCATTCGTCTCAGGCACTTCGGCAGCCGCTGACGATGGGGCCGCCGGCCAGTAAGGTAGAACACGATCTTGCCCAGCAGTTCGATCTGAGTATTGAGATGACCAGCTCGGAATTCAGTGAGATAAAGCGTATACCCAAGAAGTATGGCTGCGAACAGGAGGACGTGTCGCCGCCCATAGCATGGACGGACGTTCCTGAGGGCACCGTCTCCCTCGCCCTGTTGGTCGACAGCGATCAGATCCCCGGACCCCGCTTGGTACATTCGCTGTTGTGGGGCATTTCACCGAATGCCACGGAGTTGCCGGAGGCCGTACCCAACGGGCCGGAGGCGCCGACGATCGGCCCAACGGCAAGGATGGGGATCAACAGCGACGAAAAGGTCGGATGGTCGGGCCCCTGCCCGGAGCCTGTGATTTTCAGGACTACCAGCGATCCCTACCCGAAAGGCGAGACCCTTGTGAAACGCTACTCCTTCAGCCTTTTCGCGCTCGACACTAATATCGATTTGGGTCCGGAGGCTACGAAAGAAGTCCTGCTTCGGGCCATAGACGGCCGCATTTTGGCTGGCGGCCAGCTGACGGGCGAGCAGGTGGGCAAGATCTTGCGTCAACGGTGATCGCCGCTAGGCGGCGTGTGGTCTCCCGATCTGTCCGACACTATCAGGATTGAAAGCGTCTCTCTCATAGCTTTGCCGGTCCTTCCCCACCGAGCGATGACGCTTGTTCCAGAAAGTGAGGAACGTATGACCTCTCCAAAGTTTCGAGAACGGCGTGTCGCGGCCACGGGCCGCAGGACCACGTCGCATCTGGATGCAACGCCGATACGAGAAGCCAAAGACGAGGACCCGAGCAACCTCGGTCTCGCCGGATACGCCAAGGTACTCTGCTCTGCCATTTTCATCACAGGCCATGCAGAGGAATTCGCACGGGACCATGCCCGTCGCGTAGCAACGAGCTTGATGCATCTTCCTGAGAAGGACGTCGATGATCTGACCTACGAGATCGACTACAAGGACAAGCTCGTCCAAGCGTCGCTGGGCGAGCATCTCACGCGGAAAGCTGGGTACTACGGAGATCAGGGATCTATTGCTCACCCCGAAGACCACGACGGCATCTTCTTCCAGCCCGTGCCTGTCGAAACGAGTCTGCCAGATAAAAAGACTGTGCCCTGGCCCATGGGAGACTTACTGCCGGAGGAGCCTCTGCCCCGGGAGGTCGATGCCGTCAAGCTGCAAGCCGCCATCGACCTCGCCTTCGTTGGGCCGTCACGAGTGTCCGCAGTCGTCGTTCTGTACCAAGGAAGACTGGTAGCCGAATGATACGCGTCGTGGGCGTCGGACGACACGCTTCTCGAGAACTGGTCTATGGGCAAGAGCCTTACGGCCACGCTCGTTGGACGGCTGATGCAGGATGGCCACTTCGCGGTCGACGACCCCGCACCCGTTCCCGAGTGGCAAACCGAGGGGAAGGTGGTCCGTGACGACTATCCCGACCACTATTACGTCTACTCAGGTGCCATGGACGTGTTTCGCTACGTAGTGAGCCGGCCACTCCTTTACGAACCAAACACTGTGGGCCGGTACCGCAACGTGGACCCCCTGACGCTCGGCTACATCGTCCGGCGTACGGTCGAGGGCCGGGGCGAGGCTTATATATCCTACCCACAGCGAGCCCTGTTCGACGAGATCGGAATCCGAAAGCTGGTCCTCGAGACCGATCCGTACGGCAATTCCATCTCTTCTGGTTATGAACTCGGTACGGCGCGCGACTGGGCTCGCATCGGGCTGCTGTACCTCCAGAACGGCGTCTGGCAGGGAAGTCGTCTGCTACCCGAGGGGTTCGTCGATTTCGTACGAACCCCGGCCCCTGCCTGGGCGAACGAGGAAGGCAGCAAGAGCGTTCCGAGATACGGTGGGATGTGGTGGTTGAAGACGACCGGAAACTGGGACGCGCCCTACGACGCGTACTATGCCGCCGGCGCCGGGGGCCAGACCACCCTTGTCATTCCGTCTCGCGACATCGTGATTGTGCGGCTCACCGACTACGATTCGGGCGTTCCGGGAGTAAGCAAGAACAAGACCAACGAGGCTATCAAAGCCATCCTCGCGTCCATTGACGCCCCTTGGGACACGGCAGTCCCACAAGGTGAAGTTGGCCGCGCGGACCGGTCGTTTCGACGTGATATTCCCGGCCCGGCTCGACGCAGCTCTTTTGCACCCCTGTCACTCCGGAAGAGGGGGCTGGCCTGCGTCGTCATAGGACGGCGGCCTAGATGTCAAGGGGGGAGCGATCCCCAGATTCCCCACCTAGATAAGAGGAAGACCTCGTTGGAGCCCGACGCGATGCGGGCTAAGATGGTTGTTGAGCAAACGAACCGATCACCAACGAGGTGCAGCTATTATGAAGCAAGGCTTACTGGCATTCCAGTACGAGCAGGAGAAGGGCTCGACAGGTATGACGGGACTGTCCGGGCTGATGACGTACCTGGAGTTGATGCAAGCAGCGGGTTTGAGGTCGTCGGTGGAACGCCACGTGAGACTGCGGGAGTGTGGTCAGGGCTGGACGGACAGCCAGATAATCACGTCGCTGATACTGCTGAACTTGGCAGGCGGCGAGTCGGTGATGGACCTGGAGGTTCTGGAGAAGGACGCAGGTTTGTGCAGGGTACTTCGCCATGCCGAGACCTGGGGGATGGGTAGTAGGGAGCGCAGGGCGCTGAAGGCGAGATGGCGAGTCGAGCGTCTTCGGAGCGTGCCGTCGGAGTCTGCGGTATTCCGGTATCTGGAGAGGTTCCATGACGCGGGCGAGGAGGCGATGCGGCAAGCTCACAGAGCATTCATACCTGCTCCCAACGGAGCTATGGAGGGTCTGGGGAAGGTGAACGCCGACCTGGTGGGCTTCGTGCAGAGCCGTTCGCCTCAGAGAGAGGCCACTCTGGACATGGACGCCTGTCTGGTGGAGACACACAAGCAGGAGGCGCTCCCCAGCTACAAGAAGTACAGGGCCTACCAGCCGCTGACCACCTACTGGGCAGAGGCCGACCAGATTGTGCATTCTGAGTTTCGGGACGGCAATGTACCGGCGGGCCATCAGCAGTTGCGAGTGTTGATTGAAGGGCTGGGCCGTCTGCCTGCGGGGGTGGAGAAGGTGATGCTGAGGTCTGACACGGCGGGGTACCAGCGGGAGTTGCTGCGGTACTGCGCGGAGGGTAGAGACGAGCGGTTCGGGGTGATTGAGTTCGCGGTTGGGGTCGACGTGACGACGGAGTTCCGCCGTGCGGTGTCCGAGGTCGCCGAGCAAGACTGGCAGACGCTGTACCGCAAGGTTGGGGAGCATCGTGTGGACACGGGTCAGCAGTGGGCTGATGTGAACTTCGTGCCCAACTGGATAGGGCACTCCAAAAACAGCCCTGAGTATCGGTTCATAGCTACCAGGGAGCGGTTGATCGAACAGCCTCTGCCGGGGATGGAGGGGCAGATGGAGCTTCCGTTCCCCGCGATGGAGCTGTCCAACAGAGGCTGGTACAAGGTCTTCGGAGTGGTGACCAACCGGAGCATTGCGGGAGATGAGTTGATCTGGTGGTCGAGGCAGAGATGTGGCAAGGGCGAGGAGGTCCACGGCGTCCTCAAGAGTGACCTTGCCGGGGGCAGGCTTCCGTCGGGGCTGTTCGGAGCCAACGCAGCATGGTGGGCGATAGCAGTGTTGGCCTTCAACTTGAACTCTGCCATGAAGCGGCTGGTGTTGGGCGGACAGTGGGTGGGCAAGCGTCTCAAGGCGGTGCGCTTCGCCCTGATCGCCCTACCGGGCCGTGTGGTGCGTCACGCCAGGAGGTTGATCATCCGTCTTGCCCGTGGCCATCCCTCATACGAGTTGCTGCTCAGGGCGCGGCAGAGGATATTGGCGCTGGCTGCCGAGCCGTATCGGGCATAGGCGACCCTGCCTGGAGCATCGGTTTGTAGGCGACTCTGCCGAGTTGCCAGGCCGGGCCATGCCTTCTTCGGCCTGACAACAGCCACAATTGGCAGCGAACCGCTGCCGATACCCTCAAAGACGGCACCCGAGACCCTGTCCGATGCCGATCATGTCATGCGTCACCCCAAGTCGACACCCGGACACCCCCTGAAAGCACACGAAACAACTCCCAACCATGTCAGGTGGGGGATTTGGGGATCTTAGGCCACGCGGCGGAGCAAAAGTGTGTCTGTCTCAGAAGGCGGTCAGGCAGTAGTGGATACTGGCAGCCCAAGTCATGCGGTTCCGCTGGAGAGACGTGGCGTGGTTAGGGACTTGTCGAAGCCTGGCTGGGGGGCCTCTTCGCGGATGCTAGCAGGTGGTTTTGGTTGGCCATCATGCGGGGTTCCAGCGGATGCCAGCGCCGGTTCTCCACACCCGCCAAAGAGTCCTCAGATTGAAAGCCGTGACAAGCATGTTCCATTCAGCCCTCACATTGGCCATGCCTCGCAGCGTGAATCGTTGCGCTCCAAGTTGGTTCTTGATGATCGCGAAGAGAGGCTCGACTAGAGGCAGTCGACGCAGATAGGCTTCCTGGGCCTCGTCAGTCGCCATCCAGTCCCTGTGACGGCGTAGGGCTACGTCGTATGGGCCGATCTGCAGGGTACGTCCGGCTGTTGCGTTCTTCGTGCAGACTCCGAAAGCCGGACACTCCCGACAGATTGAGCCGGAAGCCATTCTATACAAGCGGCTCTTCTTTCGGTCGCTCTTCATTCCTGCGGAGGCAAGGAACTGTCCATGAGGACAGGTGTAGGTGTCAGTCTCATCATCGTATTTGAACTGGTCCTTGTGGTACGGATGGCTCGTCGGCCGGGCCATGTCCGGCATCACCACCTGTTGACTTCTACGGTGCAGTTCCGCGACGTGTCTGCCAGCGAAATAGCCGGCGTCGGCCAGGGTCATCGGCACCCTCGCTCCGGCAACCTCCTCGGCATGTTCCACCATCGAGGTCAGACGAGCGGTATCATTGGCTCGTCCACCACTTCGGAGGCGGTGACCAGCAAGCCGGTAACGCCCTCACCGTTGGTAACAGGTGAGACCATGGCTTGGGCATTGTAGCTCGGGCACAATCCCCTGACGGGTCCTCATCAACCTGGCGTCTCCGTCTGTCAGATTGATGCGTGCTGGTCGCTTGTATCGGTTCGGACGCTCCTTGCTCGGCAGTTCCTCCATTGCCTGTCTCACGCGCTGTCGCAACGCTTTCTGCTCTGCAAGCTTCTGCGGAAGACGTGCCACATCTCCGTCTTCTCCACCTTCGTTCTGGGCCCCCAGGACCTCGGCCAGATCAAGCAGGGCCGGGGATTCCGGCAGTTCCTGCTGCGGGGACTGGAGAAGGTGAAGGGCGAATGGTCGCTGATCTGCACCGGCCACAACCTGCTCAAACTGTTCCGCTTTGGGGTCAATCTGCACAGGAAAGCACGGGGCGATGGGCCAGCCCAACGCATCAGGAACTTTGCCGAGGTAGTGAGCACGGCGCTATTCGCAAAGCTATCTGCGGGCCGGCCGGGGCAACCGGCACAATTAGTTGTCGCGATCCATTGTCGCTGACCCACAAGCACCGTTAGATAATCCTCGGACGATCTGCTAGACATCCAGTCGGTTGTGCGTAAGGTGTTCGCGGTCGCTTGAGTCCTGGTGGTAAAAGCGGTGGTAAAACCCTCCGAAGCTAGCTATATTTGTAATTAATTGCGACGCCCTTCCTGGGCACCAGCAATATGGATGGCGCGCGTCAGGCCTTCGGAGTCCACAGCCCCAACTCCGGGCTTCGGGTCGACTTGTACGCGACCGTGACATACGGGGAGAGCCGACGGAGTTCCCGAATGGCGAGAGAAGACGACATACAACTGGTGCTAGACCACGTTACCAGCGTCGAGGCGTGCGGCGCCTGCGGTATGACGATCCGGTTCGGAGTCTACGAGTGCCCGCACTGCGGCGGCGATCTGGACGACGTGCTCAGAGACTGGGCCAAGCGGCTGCTGTCCGCACTCGCCGGCAAGGGCGACTGAGCGGCGTAGGCATGAACGACCGTGCCGCCCCGGCGAATTCCGCTGTAGAGGAGGGCGCCCTTCTCTGGGAGCCCTCACCGGAGACCGTGGCGGGCGCGAACCTGACGCGGTTCATGGGGTGGCTCGCTGCCGAGAAGGGCCTGCGCTTTGACGACTATCACGCGCTGTGGCGGTGGTCGACCGACGACCTGGAGGGTTTCTGGGGCGCGGTCTGGGACTTCTTCGGCATCCGGTCCGAGACGGGATATGGCCGGGTGCTTGCCGATGACCGGATGCCGGGCGCGAAATGGTTTCCGGGCGCGGCGGTCAACTACGCGGAAAACGCCCTCGCGCACCAGGACGACCTCCCGGCGGTGATATCATGGTCCGAGCTGCGGCCGCTGGAGGTACTGACCTACGGCCGGCTGCGCGAGCGGGTCGCGGCAGCGGCGGCCGGACTCAGGGGCCTCGGCGTCGGGCCTGGCGACAGGGTAGCGGCGTACATGCCCAACATTCCCGAAACCCTGGTCGCCTTTCTGGCGACGTCCAGCATCGGGGCCGTGTGGTCGGTCTGCTCTCCGGAGTTCGGGACGCGCACCGTCGTGGACCGATTCGGACAGATTGAGCCCAAGGTGCTGATCGCGGTGGACGGCTACGTGTACGGCGGCCGCCGCTTCGACCGCGTCTCCGCCGTCACTACTATAAGGAATAGCCTGCCATCGGTCGAACGTACCGTTATCGTGCCGTATCTGGAAGCCTCGCCCGAGATTGAAGCTGCGGGATCGGTGTTGTCGTGGAACGATCTCGCGGTCGAGGGCCAGCCGCTTGTCTTCGAGCAGGTCGTCTTCGACCACCCGCTGTGGGTGCTGTACTCGTCGGGCACGACAGGGCTGCCCAAGCCCATAGTGCAGGGCCACGGCGGCATTTTGCTGGAGCACTTCAAGGTACTGTCCCTACACATGGACCTGGGGCCGGACGACAGGTTCTTCTGGTTCACGACGACGGGCTGGATGATGTGGAACCTGCTGATCGGCGGCCTGCTCGTCGGTTCAGCGGTCGCCCTTTTCGACGGCGACCCGGCCCTCCCGGACATGGGAACGCTTTGGGAGTACGCGCGCGACGCCCGGGTTACGTACTTCGGCGCCAGCGCCCCCTACATCCAGGCGTGCATGAACGCCGAGATGCGTCCGGCCGCCGAGTATGGCCTCGAGCTGCTCAAGGGTATCGGCTCGACGGGTGCGCCGCTGAGTCCGGAGGGCTTTCGCTGGGTCTACGACAACGTGAGCTCGACGGCGGTGCTCGGATCGTTCAGCGGCGGTACCGACCTCTGCACCGGCTTCATAGGCCCGTGTCCGCTTCTGCCGGTGAGGGCGGGCGAGCTGCAATGCGCGTGCCTGGGAGCGCGCGTGGAGGCCTACGACGAGTCGGGGAATGGGCTGGTCGGCGAGGTCGGAGAGCTCGTGCTTACCCGCCCGATGCCGTCGATGCCGTTGTACCTGTGGAACGATCCTGAGGGCGTCCGGTACCGGGAGAGCTACTTCGACATGTTTCCGGGCGTCTGGCGCCACGGCGACTGGATCAAAGTCACCGACCGCGGCTCCTGCGTGATCTACGGCCGGTCGGACTCCACGCTCAACCGGGGCGGCGTCCGGATGGGCACGAGCGAGTTCTACAGGGTGGTCGAAGAGATGGACGAGGTGGTGGACAGCCTCGTCGTCGACACCGGCGTGGTGGGGAGTGAGGGTCGGCTTCTGCTGTTCCTCGTATTGGGCGACGGGATCGTGCTGGAGGACTCGCTGAAGGTGAGCGTGGTGCGGCGTCTGCGGGCGCAGCTATCGCCGCGGCACACGCCGGACGAGATACTGTCGATACCGGGGGTGCCCAGGACCCTGAACGGCAAGAAGGTCGAGGTGCCGGTTCGGAGGATCCTGGCCGGCACCCCGGTGGCCGAGGCGATCAGCCTCGACGCGATGAGCAACCCCCGGGCTCTCGACGTGTTCGTAAAGCTGGCCGAGACTCGGGTAGCGTCGTAGGTAGACTACCCGTATAGGTTGGCCTCAGGCATCACGAGCAGGCCGGCGTCGCGGCGGCGCGCGCCGTTCACCCAGTAGTCGTAGTTGAAGGTCACCACGACGTTTCCCTGGACGAAAGACAGCCGCGGATAGTGGGACCGCGTGAAGTTGTCCGGCAGCGTTCCCAGACCTCCCTTGGCTCGGACGTGGGCTACCGGCGGCAGCGCGACCTGGTCGACGTCGTCCAGGCCGTCGCTGAGCTCCAACGTGATCGGCGTGCTCCAGGTGGCGGCCTCGTCGGTCGATACCGCGATCGACAACCGGCCCCTCGAGTATCCCCGTTCTATCTCCTCCTTGGAGGACTGGTTCCAGACGACGACGAGGTCGCCGGTGGTACTGAGCCTGCCGAGCCAGCACGGTACGTCGCCCGACGCCAGCTCCGTGGCCTCGGGCAGGGTCCAGTTCTCGCCGCCGTCGGCCGAGAAGCTCTGGTAGAGACGCCCGACGTTGGTCCTTTGGAACATCAGCACTCGGCCGTCTTTCAGCTCCGCGAGGACCGGCTCCCAGCAGACGCCGAACCCGCCGATACCGCCTTCGGACGGCAAGGGCCAGACCATCATGGAGCCGGTGCAGATGCTCCAAGTGGCGCCGCCGTCGTCCGAGTAGTAGTTGTAGCATCCGCCCATCGCCGCCTCGTACAGGTGGCCGTCCGCGACTCTCGTCTGGCGGACGCCCTGAATCGTCGCGGTCACCGGGTCGTCGCCCGCCGGGGGCATCCCCGGGTGCCGTCCGGCGATCTCCCAGTAGGCCGGCACGATAATGCGGCCGGTGGTGAGCTGAAGCAGGTTGCCCCAGATGAACGTCACGAAGAAGCCCTTGTCGAGGTCGTACATCGTGGGGATGTCGATCTGATTGCCCTTGGACCAGCTCATGCCCTCGTCTTCCGAGGTGGTGAAGTACCATGTCCTGGTCTGGTAGCCGGCGGTCGGGTGGTCCTCCTCTCTGCTGTATACGGTCGCCAGCCGGCCGTCCTTGAGGCGCAGCACGTGGCCCTTATTGATCGACGGCTCCATCGGCGCACCGTCCTGCGTCATCCGAAACGGCGACCCCCACGTCCGTCCGCAGTCGGTCGACACGTGTCCGGTCATGTCCTCGGCGATCACGAACAGGCGCTCGTCGTCGAGCTCCGACACCAGGCTGCTCGGCGCGACTCCTCGATGTTCGGCCAGCTCCGTCGTCTTGCCCAGAGGCTCCATTTGGCTCTCTCCTTTTCCTTTGTACAGATTGTACAGATATCGGTGACAGGTATCAGGCGTGCCGCGCGGCGGGTCTGCTCGCGCGGTGCTGTTGAGATGTACTGCCACTCGGCCGGAATGTCAAGCGCGTTGACACCCCCAAATCCCCCACCTGACATGGTTGGGAGTTGTTTCGTGTGCTTTCAGGGGGTGTCCGGGTGTCGACTTGGGGTGACGCATGACATGATCGGCATCGGACAGGGTCTAGGGTGCCGTCTTTGAGTGTATCGGCAGCGGTTCGCTGCCAATTGTGGCTGTTGTCAGGCCGAAGAAGGCATGGCCCGGCCTGGCAACTCGGCAGAGTCGCCTACAAACCGATGCTCCAGGCAGGGTCGCCTATGCCCGATACGGCTCGGCAGCCAGCGCCAATATCCTCTGCCGCGCCGTGAGCAGCAACTCGTATGAGGGATGGCCACGGGCAAGACGGATGATCAACCTCCTGGCGTGACGCACCACACGGCCCGGTAGGGCGATCAGGGCGAAGCGCACCGCCTTGAGACGCTTGCCCACCCACTGTCCGCCCAACACCAGCCGCTTCATGGCAGAGTTCAAGTTGAAGGCCAACACTGCTATCGCCCACCATGCTGCGTTGGCTCCGAACAGCCCCGACGGAAGCCTGCCCCCGGCAAGGTCACTCTTGAGGACGCCGTGGACCTCCTCGCCCTTGCCGCATCTCTGCCTCGACCACCAGATCAACTCATCTGCCGCAATGCTCCGGTTGGTCACCACTCCGAAGACCTTGTACCAGCCTCTGTTGGACAGCTCCATCGCGGGGAACGGAAGCTCCATCTGCCCCTCCATTCCCGGCAGAGGCTGTTCGACCAACCGCTCCCTGGTAGCTATGAACCGATACTCAGGGCTGTTCTTGGAGTGCCCTATCCAGTTGGGTACGAAGTTCACATCAGCCCACTGCTGACCCGTGTCCACACGATGCTCCCCAACCTTGCGGTACAGCGTCTGCCAGTCTTGCTCGGCGACCTCGGACACCGCACGGCGGAACTCCGTCGTCACGTCGACCCCAACCGCGAACTCGATCACCCCGAACCGCTCGTCTCTACCCTCCGCGCAGTACCGCAGCAACTCCCGCTGGTACCCCGCCGTATCCGACCTCAGCATCACCTTCTCCACCCCCGCAGGCAGACGGCCCAGCCCTTCAATCAACACTTGCAACTGCTGATGGCCCGCCGGTACATTGCCGTCCCGAAACTCCGAATGCACAATCTGGTCGGCCTCTGCCCAGTAGGTGGTCAGCGGCTGGTAGGCCCTGTACTTCTTGTAGCTGTGGAGCGCCTCCTGCTTGTGTGTCTCCACCAGACAGGCGTCCATGTCCAGTGTGGCCTCTCTCTGAGGCGAACGGCTCTGCACGAAGCCCACCAGGTCGGCGTTCACCTTCCCCAGACCCTCCATAGCTCCGTTGGGAGCAGGTATGAATGCTCTGTGAGCTTCCCGCTTCGCCTCCTCGCCCGCGTCATGGAACCTCTCCAGATACCGGAACACCGCAGACTCCGACGGCACGCTCCGACGACGCTCGACTCGCCATCTCGCCTTCAGCGCCCTGCGCTCCCTACTACCCATCCCCCAGGTCTCGGCATGGCGAAGTACCCTGCACAAACCTGCGTCCTTCTCCAGAACCTCCAGGTCCATCACCGACTCACCGCCTGCCAAGTTCAGCAGTATCAGCGACGTGATTATCTGGCTGTCCGTCCAGCCCTGACCACACTCCCGCAGTCTCACGTGGCGTTCCACCGACGACCTCAAACCCGCTGCTTGCATCAACTCCAGGTACGTCATCAGCCCGGACAGTCCCGTCATACCTGTCGAGCCCTTCTCCTGCTCGTACTGGAATGCCAGTAAGCCTTGCTTCATAATAGATGCACCTCGTTGGTGATCGGTTCGTTTGCGCAACAACCATCTTAGCCCGCATCGCGTCGGGCTCCAACGAGGTCTTCCTCTTATCTAGGTGGGGAATCTGGGCACCCGGAAACGGGGGCGACTAGACTCCGCTTCGACTCTTCCCCAGAGATGGAGCTACGCGGATGGCCGGACCGGGGTCCGGGTGGATGTTCGAGCCGGGGAGCCTAGACTTCCCGCTCGTCATCGCGCACCGCGGTGCGCACTCGGCGCATCCCCAGAACACAATCGCCGCCTTTCAAGCCGCTCTCGCCCTGGGCGTCGACGGCGTCGAGCTGGACGTAAGGCTGACGGGCGACGGGCTGGTGGCCGTCGTCCACGACCGCGCTATCGAAGTCGGGGTCGGGCGCAGGGCGGTCGTTGGCCGCATTGAATTGGCCGAAGTCAACGAGATGCGCACCGGCGCCGGTCTGCCCACCCTGCTCACCCTGGAGGCGGTCTTCGCCGCGCTGCCTTCGTCCTTCCTGGTCGACGTCGAGCTGAAGGTGAGGAGCCCGAAGGTCGGTGCGCTGACGACGGGAGTGGTCGAGGCCATTCGAGCGACCGATAGGCTGGAGACGACGTTGGTGAAGAGCCACAATCCGCTGGCGGTGCGCCGTCTCCGTACGAAGTATCCCGACGTGACGCGCGGCTACATCTGGGGCCGGAGTCATCCGTGGCCCCTGCGGACGCGCCGGTTCAGGACCGTGCCGGACGCTCATTGGATAGCGCCATCGGAGGATAGCTACGACCGCGGTCTGCTGGAAGGCTTTCACGCCCTGGGCAGGCGGGTGCTCGCGTGGGACGTAGACGTGGCCGACCCTGCGGCCCTGACCGGAATCGACGCGGTGATGACGGACGACCCCGGCCGGCTCGTCCGGCTCAAGGCGGACGTCGCCGTGGCCGGCGTTTCGGGATAGCCGTTCGATAGACCGTGACGCTCCGTCGGGGCGACTCAGTGCGAAGGAGCGCATGTCTGCGCGTGGTATAATCCAGCCTTGGACAGACAGCATCAGACCTACCGGGCCGGGCGCCCTGGGCTCTTCGGATGAACGTTCGCGCGACGATGCGGATACCAAAGCCGATTCTGACGGCGACAGCAGTGCTGACGACGCTGGGAGTCTTCGGATGCGGCGGGGGCGCCGAGGCCGCTGAGCAGGTCGCGATTGGGGACGCGCCGGCGCTGTCGCTGCACACGAACCAGGACGACATCGAGAGCGGCAGGCTGGAGCTCGACGAGATCATCGACCGTGGCAGGGAGCTCTTCCTCGCCTCCTTCAACACGCTGGACGGCGCCGGCCGGCCAGGGACGACCGATGTGGGCGATAGCAACACGAGATCCCCGCGGATGTTCCCGGACAACTTCAACCGCATCTCCGGCCCCGACGCGAACACCTGCGCCGTGTGCCACCATCTCCCTCGCATGGGCGGCGGCGGGGACAACGCCGTCAACGTCTTCACCGACGCCGAGAGACTCCCCTTCGTGAACTTCGATGGCGGGGAGGGTGACGGCTTCCAGGAACAGACCCTGCGGAGCGTGGGGAACGAGAGAAACACGGCCGGCATATTCGGTATCGGGTTCGTGGAGCTGCTGGCCCGCGAGATGACTGTCGAGCTTCAGGGCATCGTCGACGCGGCGACGGAGGAGTCGAATTCCGCCGGCGTCCCGGTGACCAGGGACCTCGTCGCGAAGGGCGTGAGCTTCGGCAGGGTGACGGCGCGGCCGAACGGGACCGTCGACACGAGCGAGGTCGAGGGCGTCGACGACGACTTCATCATCAAGCCGATTCAGTCGAAGGGCCACATAGTGTCGCTGCGGGAGTTCGTCGTCAAGGCGATGAACTCGCACTTCGGCATCCAGGCCGTCGAGCGGTTCGGCGCCGACGCCGACGGGGACGGGGTTCTCAACGAGCTGACTCCGGGGGACGTAACGGCTCTGGTCGTCTTCATGGCTACGCTGCCGCCGCCGGGCAGGATGATGCCGTCTCATCCCAAGGCCATCGCGGCGGTCGAGAGGGGAGAAACGCTCTTCAGCGAGATTGGATGCGCGGTATGCCATATTTCGGAGCTGCCGCTGGCGACCCCGATCTTCACCGAGCCCAGCCCGTTCAACCCGACGGGCAAGCTTCAGCTTTCCGATGTTGCGCAGCCTTTCGCAGTTGACCTGGCGACCGAGGGCCCCGGGCCGAGGCTGAGGCGGCTGGAGGACGGCACGATAATGGTGCCGGTCTTCACCGATCTGAAACGGCACGACATGGGCGACGTGTTGGACAACGAGACGCTGGTGATATCGGGCGTCCCCACCGACTTGTGGCTGACGCGGAAGTTGTGGAGCGTGGCCAGTGAGCCGCCGTTCCTACATCACGGCCGTGCGACGTTGATGTCGGAGGCGATTCTCGCGCACGGCGGGGAGGGCCAGTCGGCCCGCGACGCATTTGCGGAGCTGCTCACAGACGACCAGGCCGCCGTCGTGGAGTTCCTGAAGACGCTCCAGGTCCTTCCCGAAGGCAGCACGGACCTCGTGGTAACCGAAGGCGAGGCCGGCGGTGGCGGCGACCGGACGATTTGGATACTTGCTGGGGTCGGGGCCGCCGAGGTCGTTGCGGTGGTAGTCCTGGTTGGCGCGGCGATCAGGCGGCGTGCCCGCAAGGCCGCGGAATACTGACCCGGGCGCGCTGCCGCGCGGCCCTGGTAGGCGCCGGCTCCGATGGCTGATAGGCCTGGGGCCGGACTCCCGCTCATTCGCATCGGTCCCTCACGGCGCTACGGCGATTGGGCGGGGGCGGCGGTGCGCAAAGGCCAGCGGGCCGATGAGGTACGTCGAACGCGGCGCCGGCGCTCCAACTCCTCATCGACCCAGCGTGCGAGTAGATGACGAACGGCGGCGACAGAACGGTCGGCGCGTGCGCGAATCGCTGCGTGGCATAGCGGCATATCGGAGGCCGATGCGTTGACAGCCCACCGAGGTAGGTCTATGATTCGAAATGTTCGACATGAGGACGCCCGAAAGCGCTTGTGACAGGGAGGTTGTGATGCTGTATCCAATCGTAAGGTCGAACATCCTGCTGCTGCTGGCGGTGTCGATTGCGCTTGTCGCTGCTATGGCCTGCACGTCGGATGAGCTGGAGAATACTCCGGTTCCGACAACGGCCGCGGTGCAGCCGACCAGCCCGCCAGCCCCGACCGCCGTGCCGGACACGCCGACGCCCGTGGCGGCTGTGCTGCCGCCGGTTTACCCGGTGGACCCAACCAACGTCGTGCCCCCCGGCACGCAGTTGCACGACGAACAGGTCATCCGGATACCCAACAGGATGTACGATGGTGGCAAGCCCCCGTGGCAGGATGGGGGCAGGCAGCGTCCGTTCTCGGTATGGGTGTACGGGACACTCTTCCAGATCAACGAAAACGTAGAGCTTCGGCCCTACATAGCCGTAAGCGCCGAGCCCAACGACGACTTCACGGTCTGGACGTTCAAGCTGCGGGACGACGCCATCTACCAGGACGGGACGCCCATTACGGCCGCGGATTTCAAGGCCTATTGGGAGTACGGCGCGTTGCCGGAAAACGTTGCGTCGTGGGGAGGCGCCAGCCTAACGATCGGGGTGATAAAGGGCTGGGAGGACTTGAGGGCAGGTGATACCAGCCAGGCAGAGGGACTTCGCGCCATAGACGAGCAGACGCTGGAGGTCACCTTGAGCGAGCCGATCCCGGGGTTCGTGACCTACGTGGCAGCCTGGCACACCGGTATTTCGAAGCTCGAACAGGCCCTGGAGGACCCCAGGGCGTGGGACAAGCCCATAGGGGCGGGACCTTACCAGGTCACCATACACCCCGACACGGCGACCGCAGAAGCCGTGGCGTGGGACGATGCCGGAGTCCAGTTCTGGGGGCCGTCGCCCTCCATCAGGAAGCTGGAGGTGCTGGGTATTCAGGACGCCCAGGTCTCGATCATTATGTTCGAGAACGCTGAGCTGGACGCGATGACAGTGGACGCGGCGACTCTCGAGGCGGCGCAGGACCCGTCGCATTACATGTACGGGCTGCACTACCACGCCAACTACCCCGGCGTCCAGTACATCAAGAACAAGCTCGACATCGCGCCCATGGAGGACCTGCTGGTCCGCCAGGCCCTGGGCCACGGGATGGACATGGCCTCCATCGTCAAGGCGGTCTGGGGCAACCTGTCGCTCCCCGCCACGGGCATCATGGGAAAGGGGTTGCCGTGCCATAACCCGGACGCGAGGGGCATCTACTACGACCCCGATTTTGCTCGCCAATCGCTGGAGGGCTCGACCTACGGGTCCGGCGATGCCCTTCCGTCGATGTTCCTCGACGTGGCCAAGGGGGATCTGTCGAACATGGCCGTTTCGATCAAGGAGTACTGGAAGGACAACCTGGACGTAGAGCTGGACGTTATCGCGCGTGAGAGCGGCCAGGAGCGCCGCGAGGGCTCGCAGTTCTACCGGATCAGCATAGGATCGTGGATACTAGACCCGGCCCAGGTAATCGGCAGCCTGACGCGCACGGACTCCATATCGTCGTTGACGCCTCGACCCGGCGGATACCCTGTGCTGGATGCCCTGACCGCGCACGCCAAGCAGCTGCCTCTGGCCCATCCGGACCGCTGCGCGGCCTTCCAGGCAGTGGAGGAAGAGTACCTGGACAAGGGGTACATGTACCCGATCCAATTCGGCGGAGGAGTGAACTGGATGGTGCAGCCGTGGGTCGTGGGGTTTGCCGGCACCGCCAACGTGGATATCAATACCCTGCCTTGGATCTACCTGACGAAGCACTAGGCCGAGTGTAGGTACGACAAAGGAGAGGAACCGCCGCCGTAACACAGCGGACGATGGCAACGCGCGGTCTGAGAGTGGCACTAGAGGGCCGGGGCTCCAGCAGATTCTGCCTGGAGGTTCGGCCCTCGTGCACTGGCGCTGACCGGTGTCTGCGGGGAAAGCGGCAAGGAGCTAGGGCAATGGCGAGACTCGATACGATCTGGCTACGGCTGGCAATGGCGGTCTCTCTTGCGCTGATCGTCGCGGCGTGCTCCAGTAGCACGGAGGACGGCGAGGCAGGGACCGGCATCGCCCCCGCCGCGGCGTCCGACACCAGTGGAAGCGACGAGGCGGGAGCGGGCGAGAGCGCGCTCACCCAGACCTTCGAAATGAGCATGGGGGTCACAAGCCCGGTCTTCAACGACATCAGGCGCATCCCCAAGGCGCATAGCTGCGGGGGCAAGCTTCCTGACTCTGGGACGTTCTACGAGCAGGGCTACACGGGGGTCCAGACGTACCCGAACACGTCGCCGCAGCTTGATTGGACCGGGGTGCCCGAGGGCGCCAAGAGCCTGGCGCTGATAATGGACAGCGACGAGTCCTTGGCGAAGGTGACAACGCACTGGATGATCTGGAACGTTCCCGCGGACGCGACGGGCCTTCCGGAGGCTGTGGCGACGACGACGGAGGTGCTGTCCATCGGGCCGCGGACCATGCAGGGCGCCAACGGCGAGGGTACGGTGGGGTACGCGGGGCCATGTCCGGCGCCCGTGACGATGGTCTACCACCGTTTTGGCGACAAGGCAAAGCCCAAGGTGACCTTCACCTACGTGTTCCACGTCTACGCGCTGGACACGGAGCTCGACCTGGGCCCTGACGCGACCAAGGAGACCCTGCTGCAGGCGATGGAAGGCCACGTTATCGGAGGCGGCGAGATCACGGGCCAGTTCGCGGCCAAGACGAAGAAGCTGGAGCACTGATCCCCCGTGCCCGGAGATCGGTAGAGAGCCGCGTATCGGCCGCCCGCACACTGTTGAAGCGGCCCTATGCGTGGCCCTCGTAGGGAGGAGGTAGGGCGATGGTGGGGCTCGGCACCCTTCGATTGCACCTGGCGGCGGCGCTGTCCGTGGCGCTGATCGCCGCGGCGTGCTCCAGTAGCACGGAGGACGGCGAGGCAGGGACCGGCAGCGCCCCCGCCGCGGCGTCCGACACCAGTGGAAGCGACGAGGCGGGAGCGGGCGAGAGCGCGCTCACCCAGACCTTCGTAATGAACATGGAGGTCACAAGCCCGGTCTTCAACGACATCAGGCGCATTCCCAGGGAGCACAGCTGCGGGGGGAAGTTTCCCGACGCGGGGACGTTCTATGAGCAGGGCTACACGGGCACCGAGACGTACCCGAACACGTCGCCGCCGCTGGAATGGTCGGGCGCGCCCGAGGGGGCGAAGAGCCTGGCGCTGATAGTGGACAGCGACCAGTCGCTGGCGAAGGTGACGACGCACTGGATGATCTGGAACATCCCCGCGGACGCGGCGGGCCTTTCGGAGGCCGTCGCGACGACGACGGAGGTGCTGTCCATCGGGCCGCGGACGATGCAGGGCGTCAACGACGAGGGTATGGTGGGGTACGCGGGGCCGTGCCCGGCGCCCGTGACGATGGTCTACCACCGTTTTGGCGACAAGGCAAAGCCCAAGGTGACCTTCAACTACGTGTTCCACGTCTACGCGCTGGATACCGAGCTCAATCTGGGACCCGAGACGACGAAGGAGGACCTCCTGAAGGCGATGGAGGGTCACATAATCGGCGGCGGAGAGATCACGGGCCAGTTCGCGGCCAGGACGAAGAAGATGACGCCGTAGGTCGGTCTGTTCAGTAAGGCCGGCGAGCGGTCTTGGACCCGTCGGCCGTTCACAGACAGTCTCCACCTGCCGGTGGAGCAGCCGCCCAGAGTTACTCCTCCAGGAAGTCTATCTTCCGCCAGTCGTCCATGAGTACCGCGGCCTTGTCTCGATACTTCCTGATTCGGCCGGAAACGCAAATCTTCTTGCCGTCGAACCACCCGCCGGCCAGGTCGATGGACGGGTCCGCAATGTCCGGCCAAGCCGGCCCGTAGCCGGCTTCGCGCTTGGTCTTCCCCCAGAAGAAGACGAGGAAGTCGGGGTCCTCCGTCTCGAAATCGAGGAACGTAACCTGGGTTCTGTCGAAACTAAGGAACGAGACTGTGGCGGAGGTGGGGTTAACGGAGTTTGGGAGTTCGAGTTCGGTCTCCGTTGCGACCACGGTGCCACAGACCTTGGCATCTCGCCCCACGTAGTTGATGGGCTTCGCGTCGACAGGGACCTGCGGCTCGACGACATCGGGCTCGCCCCCACCCCCGCAGGCTATCGCGATTGTGGCCACGGCCGTGATCGCGATGATCCAGCCGCGTTTCAGCACCCGCATAGAATCTCCAAGTCTCTCCCGCCGCATCGCTGCTCCTCCTCCTCGATCACTTCGGTCCTACGGGGTTACCGCGCCTTTTTGATGTCTTCTATGTCCCGCTCGAGTTGGGCGACGTCGTGTCCGCGAGTCGCGGCCTCGCTGACATCTTGCTCCGCTTCGGAGTCCATGCTCAGGCGAGCGCGCGCTAGAGCTCGATTCGCGTAGGCGGGCGCGTAGCCGGAATCGATGCGGATCGCGGCGTCGAGTGCGGTTAGGGCTAGCTGATGCTGACCCAGCTTCGTGCGCGCCGTGCTGATCTGCACAAGCGCGTCGGCATGCATGGCCGTGATCTCTTTGGCCCGCTCGAAGTCCCCACTGCGTCGCCGATATCCGGCGTTGGTGAGGAGCCCGCTGGTCGCCGCCTCGAACTCGACGATGGCTTCGTCCCAGCGTCCTTGTTCCATGAGCGCCAGACCGGCCTCGTATTGGTCTGAGGCATCCTGTCCACCGCACGAAAACAGGAGCAGAAGACATGTGAGCAAACACACCCCGACGAGTGACGACCGCTTGTTGGTGGTCATAGAGCCTCCGACGATTGGACGAGGTGGTGAATCTGTGTCCCGATCAGCCTAGGTGCGGCCCGTCCGCGTGTCAAGGGAAACGGCTGCCGTGCTGAGTCTGTTGCAGCGGTGGACAACGCAGTATGTGGGACACCCCTTTCGGCCGGCCCAAGCCATGGGACGACCTACGAGGACGACCACGTAGATCTGGAAACGTGTGGGCCATACGCGATCCGCCGCCTGATCTTGACGAGCAGGGTACTGGAGTGCTCGCCGGGTCGCGGCGATGCGCCTTGTCGGTGAGAGACGTTGTCGTCTGAAAGGCTGGCCCGAGCGCCTCGTTGGCGCGGCCGGGAGTTGGATTCCCGCTGGCGCCACAACGGCGACTGGGCTACGCTGGACACATTGACAAACCGGTGAGGCCGTGATTAACCTTACAGCGTCCCTGGAGGGCAGGTAAGCCTGTAGCTGCCGTGGGCTGGGCGCGCCCGCCTAGTACGTTCTTGGGAGGTTGGTTAAGATGCGACTTCGCAGCGTAGCTTGGATAGTCTTGCTGGCGGGATTGATCGCCGCAGCGATTGCGTGCGGTAACGGAGACGGCACGACAAGTGGTGGAGGAGGGGCACAGGTCACCGGCCGGGTACCGCCGCCCACTCCCACTATCCCACCCGCCGACGTCGAGGCTACGAAGGCAGCGGCGCCACAGTACGGCGGCGGCTACGGCGGCGGCGGCCTCGACACGGGTGAGCTGACTGCCGCCGAGGCGACGGACAACATCGGCAAGCAGAGCAAGGTGTGCGGGATCGTAATGGCGACTGTCTACGAGCCTGAGCACCAGTACAAGGTGACCTTCCTCAATATCGACAAGGCTGATTCCCCGGACTTCTTCGTCTACTTCTGGCACTCGGGAAAGCGTATCGGGGACTGGCCTGACATAGCTGACCCGTCGATCGACCTGACCGCCGGTTGGTTCGACGGCAAGACGGTTTGCGCCGAGGGCCTCATCCAGAAATACAGAGACACGGCTGGAATCAACGCGGGCTTCTGGCACCAGCTGACAATTCGGGAACAGTAGGAAAGCGCCGAGAGCCGAACAGCCCCCGAGCGGGCCGGTCACCTGAGAACCGGCCCCGATGTCCAAATCCCGGAGGTCTTTGAGACATGCGATTCTCTAGGATGAGCGTGGTGATCGGCGGTATTGCGTTCGCCGTGGTCGCAGCCGCCTGTGGCGGCAGTGGAGGCGGCGAGGGCGGTGCTCCCTCCGGATCATCCAGTGGCGGCGGGACCGGCGCTCAGTTAACTGGCAGGGCCCCGCAAGCGACTCCGACACCGGACGCGGCCCAGTCCGAGGCGACGCAGGCGTCCGTGATACAGTACCAGGGCGGATACGGCGGGTCCTCGCAGACGGAGCCGCTCACCGCCGCGGAGGCGGCGGACTCGATAGGCAAGACCGGTACGGTCTGTGGGCTGGTGGTCTCTAGCGAACACGAGCCGGATCATCCCTACCAGATCACCCGCCTGAACTTCGACAATGCGCAGGCCCCAGCCTTCTACGTCTACTTCTGGAACGACCCGCTTCGCATCGGTACGTGGCCCGACAAGGCGGACCGGTCGATCGACCTAACGAGCTATTTCAACGACAGGAAGCTGTGCGTCGATGGCCGCATCGAGCTCTACAGGGGCAAGCCGGCTATCAACGCGAACTACTGGCACCAGTACGAGTTCCAGGACGAGTAGCTTCCGGAACACGAGAAAGGGGCCCAGATTTGAACGGACCGGGAATCAAGAAAGCCGTATTGACGTTTTTGCTGATCGCGGCGATGGCCGCTCTTTCAGCGCTCGCCTGTGAAGGGCTGGAAAGAGTGCCGCCGGATCGGCTCAATCCGCCGCCCATGCCGGAACAGCAGAGGAGAGAGACCCCGACCCCGGTCGGAGGGGTAAACTCTACGACGACCGCTCCGTCCGGCTAGCGCCGGGCCACAAAGCGGTCTTAGGTCGCCACGGAGATGATCGAACATGCGCGGGACGCGCTCGACACCCCACTGGGGTTTTTTTCTCATGAGGTGGTCCCTTGACGGGGTCTTCAGGCATTCGGGCGTAACTGTTCGGAGTTGATGAGGGAAACGCGCCCCACCGCCCTGGATTCCCTAAACTCACAAACGAAGTGCAACACCTGGTTAAGGTGTTGTCATGGGAAAGCGTTATGGACATGTCACCATTGAAGAGCGGTGTGAGATTGCCTGCCTACAAGCCGAGGGACGCTCGGTCCGGCAGATCGCTGCAGATTTGGATCGCTCGCCATCTACAGTTGCTCGGGAGCTGAAGCGCAATGGGTCACAGACCGGTGAATACAAGCCGATATATGCCGACCGGCAGGCTCGTGCCCGCAGATGGCGAGGCTCCCGTATGGAGCGGGACGATACTCTCCGTACACGGGTGCTCTCACGCCTCGAACGGGGCTGGTCGCCCGAGCAGGTTGCCGGACGGCTTGAGCTGGAGGCTGGTAGGAGGGTCATCTCCCACGAGAGCATCTACCGGTTCATTTACGGTCAACTCGCGCGCACGAAGGATTATGGGTGGCGCCACTACCTTCCTCGTGCCAAGTCGAAGCGTGGCTGGCGAGGCCGCAAAGGGGGCAGTCCTGCCTCCTTCATGGCTATGCGACGCTCGATTGCCGAGCGCCCCCAGAGCGCCGCTGACCGCCGCACTCCCGGCCACTGGGAGGCGGACCTGATGCTGTTCAGGACATATGGACAATCCACCTACCCGCTTTCGCCGGCATGACGGCGCGGTGGTTATCGAGAGGTCCTCACGCGGTCTGAGCAGCTACTTTCGGGTACAGTGTTGACAAATCCGCGAGGTTGTGACTAATCTTACGCTGCCTTCGGAATGGCCGGAGGCGCGGACCACTCGACGATTTGAGAGATGTCAAGCAGCTGTGGGATGATGCGGAGGTCGGTTGAGATGCGGTGTCGTAACCCGTTCTGGGTCGTTGCATTGACGAGCTTGGCTGCGTTGGCGGCGGCGTGTGGAGGCGACGGATCCGATGCCGCCAGTGAAGGCGCTTCAGGCCAGCAGTTCGTAGGCAGGGTCCCTCTACCGACGCCGACTCTTGCGCCCGCTCTGGCCGAAGCTACGCAGGCGGCTTCGGTGCCCTACAGGGGGGCCGTCAGCGGCGGCGTCGAAACGGGCGAGCTGACGGCCGAGCAGGCAGGGGACCATGTAGGCAAGCAGGGCAAGGTCTGCGGTACCGTGATGTCGTCCGTCCACGAGCCGGAACACCGGCTCAAAATAACCTTCTTGAACATCGACAAGGCGGAGGACCCCGACTTTTACGTCTTCTTTCCGTACATCGGCCAGCGTTTCGGGAACTGGCCGGACGTAAAAGACGCCTCGGTCGACATCACTACCTGGTTCAACGACAAGAAAATCTGCGTTCAGGGCCGCATAGCGCTGTACAGGGAGAAGCCGGCCATCTCGGCGGGCCAGTGGCACCAGATCGAGATAAGGGAATAGCGACCGGGACCCCGTTCGGTTCGTCCTCGACGCGCTCTGGAAGCGTGGCTGAAAACGCTGTCCCATCCCTTCCCGCCCTGTCCCACGATGTCCGCGTCACTCCTTACTTGGGTCCTGCTTCGCCCTGGATATACGCCGACGGTATGGCGGGTGGCTCAGGGTAATCGGGCTGACTGGAGAGAGAAATCCGGCAACACCCTCTGACGGACACTGACTGACGGACACTGAAAAGGGGCTCTCCGCGCAACTCGTTGTTTTTTTCGGTGGCCTGCCAGGTCCCGGAACCTGGCTCATGAGCCCACACCGTCACGCCTGCGTTCATGCCCGGCGCCCACCGTTCCCTGAGCTCCCCGAGGTCCCGGCAGGCCAGTACCACCACGGGTAAGGTACCCTCGCGGACACCCCACGCCCGAGGCCCGAGGATGGAAGAGGTCAATAATGTACCCGGCACGGCTGAACTGCGGAAACGAACACGCT
>CBDCTC010000002.1:0-335891 GCA_965222125.1 Dehalococcoidia bacterium
TGCGATTGCCGCGCCCGACTTCAGCAGAAGCACGCCGCGCAGGTGCTCGGTCGTCGCCCGGTGGAACTGCCGGAGATCGACGCCGTCGGCCGCAACCTGGTTGATGACGGTCAACCCCCCCTGAGTCGCCTTGTCGACAATATGTCCGACGAGCTCCAATGCCCGTTGGTCATTCCCCAGGTCCAGAAGATCGCTGACCGCGTCCTCATGCAGCGGAGATCCGTAGGAGACCAGCGCCTGCTCCAATATGTTCTCGGCGTCTCTCAGGCTGCCTGTGGCCGCCCTGGCGATCAGGGTAAGCGCCTCCTCGGAGGCTTCGACGCTCTCCGCGGTGCAGAGCTTGGCGAGGCGGGCGACGATCGTGTCCATCGGTATGCGCCGGAAGTCGAAGCGCTGGCACCGGGAAATTATCGTCAGCGGCACCTTGTGCACCTCGGTCGTCGCGAGGACGAAGATGGCGTGGGCCGGCGGCTCCTCCAGGGTCTTGAGCAGGGCGTTGAACGCCGGCTCGGTCAACATGTGGACCTCGTCCACGATGTACACCTTGTAGCGCGACTCGTTGGGCGCGAAGTGGACCTTCTCGCGCAGGCTTCTGATGTCGTCGATTCCGCGGTTCGACGCCGCGTCGATCTCTATGAGGTCCAGGGCGCGTCCCTCGTCGATGGCTTGGCAGATGTCGCACTCCCCGTCCGGCTCGCCCTGCAGGGGCGACCTGCAGTTGATGGCCTTGGCGAGAATACGCGCCGTGCTCGTCTTGCCGGTGCCGCGAGGCCCGCACAGCAGGTACGCGTGGGCCACCCGGTCCTGCGCCACCGCGTTGCGGAGGGTCTGCGTGACCGCGTCCTGTCCGGCGACTTGGCTCAGCAGCCGCGGACGCCACTTTCTGTAGAAGACCTCGCTCATCCGTCGGTCACGTCCATCGGAGCGCTTTCGTCTCGAGGTGCTTCATTAGCGCGGCCTCCCCCTTGGACTCGTGATCGTGGCCCAACAGATGCAGGACACCGTGAGCGAGCAGTTTCGGTAGCTCCCGCCCGGTCCCGTGACCCGCCTGTTCGCCCTGCCGTTCCGCCTGCGGGTAGGAGATTATCACTTCCCCCAACGATTCGTCAGCGCCCGCGGGTACCGGGAAGTCCGGGTCAGCCGGTGCGCTCGGGGCTTCACCATCGCCCTGGTATTCGCCGGCGTGCGTGAACGAGAAGGACAGCACGTCGGTCGTCTCGTCGAGGCCCCGGTACCGTCGGTTCAGCTCCCGGACCACCTCGTCGCCGGTCACCACGACGTCCACGCTCGCGGCTTCCCCGGCGTCTCCGACCCGCAGCGCCCGTGTTGCAGTCCGGATGAGCTCCGACGCAAAGACCGCCTGCTCGAATTCCTCGTCTATCTGTACGTGCACAACGTAATCGGACATGGCCGGCGTGCCGCCATTATACCGCTCCCGTGCCCGGGCTGGGCCTCCGACCCGCCTGGGCTCGGCGAATCCTGCGCCCCGCCATCCAAACGCCATTGCGCCGGCCCGGTCGGAGGTGCGCTCGATTGACAACAGATTGCCGTTGGCCTACATTATCGACACTGTCGAAGGCGCTTCCGCCACCTTCCGAACTACGCTGATCGGCCCTCCAGGAGGTCGCGATGACGCATCGCATACGAGCAGCTCTCACCGCCGTCTTGCTGGCTTCGATTGCCGCCGCGCTCGCCTGCTCCAGCGGCGGAGACGAAACGACGACCGCCGAGAGCGAGGAGGGCGCTCAGGCCGCAACCGACGCGGGCGCCCAGGCACCGGAGCCCGCCGCCGAGGCAGGAGCCTACGCGCTCAAGCAATCTTTCGACGTGGGCATCGAGGTCACCAGCCCGGTCTTTAACCGCATCAGGCGCATTCCCAAGACCCACGCATGCCCGGGACGTCCGCCCAGGCCGGGCGCCGCCTTCGAGCAGGACGCTCTCACGAAATACGCTGATCGCAAGAATACGTCGCCGCCGATCGAGTGGACGGGCGCGCCCGACGGCACTCAGAGCATCGCGGTCATGATGGACAGCGATCAGAGCGCTCACGCCGAAGAGCCTGACGTCCGGTTCACTCACTGGCTGATCTGGAATCTTCCGCCGGACGCCTCCGGCCTTGGAGAAGCGGTTGCCACCACGACGGACGTGGCCTCGCTCGGCCCCGGCACGCGCCAGGGCACCAACGACGACGGCGTCGTCGGTTACTCCGGCCCATGCCCGCTACCGATTACCGTCGGGTACTTCGAGGCGAAGCCCAAGATTGTGTTCGAGTACCTGTTCCGCGTCTACGCACTCGACACGACGTTGGACCTGGCAGGCACTGCCACGGGGGACGACTTCCTCAAAGCGATCGACGGCCACGTGCTCTCGGGCGGCACCATCATGGGCGAGTTCGTAGCCAGCAGACAGCTCCTGGAGCACTGACGCCGCACGCCTTCCTGAGGCGGGCTCACGGATCTCGCGGATGCGGAGACGGAGATAGGCGATGCTGAAAGTCCATTCGTTCCTGGCGCCTGTAAGCGCGGCGTTGGCGTTCGCCATGCTGCTCGCTGCATGCTCGAGCGGCGACGGTGGAGACGCGCCGGAGGGCACCGAACCCGCCCCGGCCGCGGCCGTGACTGCGGACGCCGGCGCCGCCGCTCCCGCGGAAGAGGGCGGCGCCGACACGCCCGAGCAGACTTTCGAAATGACCATCGAGGTCACGAGCCCGGTGTTCAGCCGCATCAGGCGCATTCCAAAGACCAACGTATGCCCGGGCCGCCCTCCAAAGCCCGGTACGTCCTTCGAACAGGACGCACTTACCCGGTACGCCGACCGCAAGAATACGTCGCCGCCGATCGACTGGACCGGGATTCCCGAGGGCACGCAGAGCATCGCGGTGCTGATGGACAGCGACCAGATAGCGCACAGCGAGACCCCGGACGCACGCTGGACCCACTGGCTGATCTGGAATCTGCCCGCCGACGCGTCCGGGCTTCCGGAAGCCGTCGCGACGACTACGGACGTGGCGGCCCTCGGGCCCGACGTGCGCCAGGGCACGAACGACGACCAGGTCCTCGGATACTCGGGCCCGTGCCCGCTGCCGGTTACCGTCGGGTACAGGGAGGCCAAGCCCAAGGTGGTCTTCGAGTACCTGTTCCACGTCTATGCGCTGGACACGGTACTCGACCTGCCGGGAGGCGCGACGAGGGCCGAGCTGCTCCAGACCATCGACGGCCACATCCTCGCCGGAGGGGTCATCATGGGCGAGTTCGTCGCAAGCAGACAGCTCCTGGAATTCTAGTCCAGGTAAACGCCGTGGGCGCGCCCACGGCGCCAATTCATACACGGAGACAATAAATGGGAATCACCCGCTTTCTCGGAGCAACACTCGGTCTGATGCTGCTGTTCGCTCTCGCTCTCGCCGCATGTTCGAGCGACGACGGCTCCGAACCGGCCGAAGCCGGCGGAGCGCCGGCGGCGACCGAAGCGGCGGTGGCCGACGATGCGGCGGCGGAAGCCAGCGTCTCCCAGACGCTCGACATGAGTATCGAGGTCACCAGCCCGGTCTTCAACCGCATCAGGCGAATCCCCAAGACGTATGTCTGTCCCAGCGGAGCGCCCAAGCCCGGACAGTCCTTCGAGCAGAACCCCGAAAAGTACGTCGGCCGGGAGAACGTCTCGCCCCCGCTCGAGTGGACCGGCATCCCGGAGGGAACGAAGAGCATCGCCCTGTTGATGGACAGCGACCAGATCGCGCACGACGAGGACCCCGACGCCCGCTGGACCCACTGGATGATCTGGAACATCCCCGCCGACGCGACGGGACTTCCGGAGAGGGTTGCTTCGACGACGGACGTAGCGGCGATCGGACCCGGCGTGCGGCAGGGGACCAACGACGACCAGGTCGTCGGATACTTCGGCCCCTGCCCGATTCCGACCACGGTGCAGTACTCGCAAACTAAGCTCAAGCTCGTCTTCGAGTACGTGTTCAACATCTACGCGCTGGACACGGTTCTCGACCTGCCCGCAGGGGCGACAAGGGGAGAATTCATTCAGGCCATCGACGGCCACGTCCTGGCCTCAGGCGTAATCACGGGCGAGTTCGTCGGCAGCAAGCAGATGAACTAGGCCTCTCGACGGGGCGGCGCCCACGGCGCCATTCATCGACGGAGACCTCTAGATGCGAATCACCGGCGCTTTCGGGACGACACTCGAATTGGTGGTCCTGGTCGACTTCGCTCTCGCCGCATGTTCGAGCGACGACGGCGGCGGGCCGGCTGAAGCCGGCGGAGCGCCGGCCGCGACCGAGGTGACGGTCCAGGACGAAGCCGGAGCGGAAGCGAAGGCCTCGCAGACGCTCGACATGAGCATCTAGGTCACGAGCCCGGTCTTCAATCGCATCAGGCGAATCCCCAACGTACGCCTGTCCCGGCGGCGCGCCCAAGGCCCGGACAGTCCTTCGAGCAGAACGCCGCCGACAAGTACGCCGGCCGGGAGAACGTCTCGCCGCCGCTCGAGTGGACCGGCATCCCGGAGGAGCGACCCGAGAACAATTCCTCCAGGCCATCGACGGCCACGTCCTGTCCGCGGGGATCATCAAGGGCGAGTTCGTCGGCAGCAAGCAGATGCGCTAGAGGCCCCGCCGACAGGCCCTCCGATACGCCGCGCCGTGACGACCCGCAAGGGCCGCCCGTCCAACGCGGAATGCGGGGCCCGGGACGGCACGGCGCGTTGACAGAAACAGCCGATGCCACTACCTTTTGACCATAGACCTCCCCAGGGTAAGTTGACTTTATGGATGCGCAACACTTCAGAACCTCCATCCGACATGCGTTCTTGTGCGCGGCGGCGCTCGTCCTGGCGCTGGCGGCCTGCTCTTCCGAACCCGAGGCCCCGGCAGCCAGCGCTTCCGATCCGACCGCGCGCCCCGCGGGGGACGACGAGCCGGAGATCAAGAACCCCGGCTACATAGTCCAGCAGGAGTTACCCACGGACACGATAGAGGTCTCCAGCACGGTATTCAGCCGGATCCGTCGGATGCCGATCGAGTACACCTGCACCAACAACGAGTACTACCCGGAGTCGGGCTTCGACTTCAGGTACGGCCAGGAAAAGTCGCCCCCGCTCGCGTGGACGGGCGCTCCGGACGGCACCGTCAGCTTCGCCCTGGTCATGGACGACCCCGACGTCGCGGCCAAGGACACGGTGGTGGGCGGCCGGTGGGTCCACTGGGCCATCTGGAACATTCCGGCCGACGTCACAGAGCTTCCGGAGCGGATCGCGACGACGACGGAAGTGTTGTCGATCGGGCCAAACACCCGGCAGGGAGTCAACGACTACGACACCATTGGGTGGAGCGGCCCGTGTCCGGGAGCGAACATTTCGGCCATACAGGGCAGCGCTGGGCGCAACATAAACACCGCCCACAAGTACACCTACACCGTCTACGCCCTGGACGTCGAGCTCGATCTACCCGGGGGCAGCTCGCATCAGGACTTCCTGAAGGCGATCGACGGCCACATCCTGGCCGCCGGCTCCACGGTGGGAGAGTACATCAACAAGAAGATATTCCGTTGAAGCGCGGGACTTGACCGCCGCGGCCCTAGCCATCACACTCGCATACCAAGTCAGTGAAGACATGCCCGGTATGCTGCACTCTGGGAGGTGCGCCTTGCCGACCAACCGCATCGCTCGAACCCTCATCGGAACGGCCGTAGTCCTGCTGCTTGTCGCGGCTGGATGCTCCAGCGACGGCGAAGGCGGCGCGGAGGGAGAAGGCGCCGTCGAAGCGCCGGCGGCGGCCCCGTCCCAACCTGACTCGGGGCTGATGGTCGACGCCCAAGTCTACGCGATCAAACAGGACTTCCCGAAGACGATCGAGTTGACGAGCGACGTCTTCAACCGGATCAGGCGCATCCCGATCGCGTACACGTGCGTCGAGAACTACTACTACCCTGAGTCGGGTGAGGAGCGCTACGGCGAGGACAAGTCGCCGCCTCTGGCGTGGACGAACGTGCCGGACGGCACCGTCAGCTTCGCGATGATAGTCGACGACCCTGACGCCGTCACTCAGGAGAAGGGCATCATATCGCCGCGGGTCCACTGGGTGATCTGGAACATCCCGGCCGACGTGACCGCGCTGCAGGAGCACGTCGCCACGACGACCGAGGTGGCCGCCATCGGCCCCAACGTCAGGCAGGGCGCGAACGACTACCGCGGCGTCGGCTACGGTGGTCCATGTCCCCCTCCCAACGTGCAGGCCATCCACAGCAACGTGCAGGAGCTGCGCGGCATCACGCGGCAGAAGCCGCACAGGTACGTGTTCACGATCTACGCGCTCGACGCTGAGCTCGATCTCGCCGCGGGCGCGAACAAGAACGAGCTGCTCGCCGCCATGGACGGGCACATCCTCGCGGCGGCCGAGCTGTCGGGCGAGTACGTCAACAAGATCCTGTACAAGTAGCCGTTCGGACTCGAGGCTGCCACGACAGGTTCCCGCCGCCTGGGGCCCTTCGATACACCCCGACGAAGCGTCGGGCCACTCAGGGCGAACGGGGTGTATCCTGCCGGAGCGTCGGGGCACTCAGACCGACCGGGCTTGCTACCGCTGCCCTACTGAGAGCCAGGCACCCCAAGGCGGACGGGCTTGGTGACGCTGCCTCACACACAGATGACCGCTCACCCCGAGTAGCGTCCACTGTTGCTTCAGCGGAGCGTATCGAGGGCCCCACGCGGGGGCTCGGCAACGTGAGCGGTTGTGTCAGGGAGCCGGGGCGTGGCGAAGGGACAAGTACGGCGACCGGCTCGGTCAGCCCGGCGGCGCTACGGCAGGCAGCGAACTACCTGAGTGGCCTCACGGTCGGCGTGCACTTCGATACACCCCGACGAAACGTCGGGGCACTGAGGTCGAACGGGCTTGGCGACGCTGCCCCACACACATGACCGTTCACCCCGAGTAGCGTCCGCTGCTTCAGCGGAGCGTATCGAGGGGCCCACGCGGGGGCTCGGCAACGCGAGCGATTGTCAGGGAGCCCGGGGCGTGGCGAAGAGACGAGTACGGCCAACCGGCTCGGTCAGCCCGCCGGCGCTACGGCAGGCAGCGAACTAGCTGAGTGGCCTCACGGTCGGTGTGCACTTCGTAGGTCTGGCCCAGGAGCTCGAATACCAGCGAGAAGCCCGGTGTAACGACCTCGGCATAGACCTGGCCTTCCGCCGGGCATCCCAGAGACGCGTCCGGCCAGTCCACCGGTTTTGCGCTGATGAACGTCAGCGCTGTCTGAGGCGCAAGGCCCAACTCTTCGGACAGGAACAGCCGGGACTTGGTCTCGGCCACGCAGGGGGGCTCGAAGGCCGTCGAGGACGACGGCGTCGACTCCTCATCGACGGTCCCGCTGGGGGGCGCCGACGCTGCAACCACCGTCTGCCTTATCTCCTCGAACAGCCCGCCGAGGTCCTGGCCCGAGCCGACCAGCGTGGCGTTCTGGGCCAGATATGTGCGGTACACCTCCAGCGACCGCTGGAAGGAGTAGAATTCCGGATCGCGCTCCAGCGCGTCGGCGAATATGGTGATCGCCTCGGACTCGCCGCAACCTCGGATGATGGACGCGTTGCGATCGGCCTGCGACCGGATCTCGACAACCGTCCTGGACGCCTCGGCCCGCGTCTTCAGGCCCGCACGCTCGCCCTGGGCGCGCTCCTCGTTCGCCCGGATCTGCAGATTCGAGCTCATCCGGTCGTAGACCTTGTTCGCCACCTCGACCGGGAAGTCGGCGCGCTTGATCCGAAGGTCCACGAGCTCAATGCCGAGCTCCCTCAGCTTGGGCTCTACGGACTGCCGAACGAGGTCCATGATCTCGCTTCGCTTCGTGGCGATTATCTCCGGAAGGGTGTTGAGACCGATCTCCCGACGGAGCTCGGAGGCGATGATGCCGATGGCGGTGGTCGCGGCCTGGTCCTCCGTCCGCACCGTCGTCCAGAACTTCAGCGGATCGAAGATCCTGGCTCGGGCGAACACGTCGATCTTCAGCCGCTCTTCGTCCTGTGTGAAGAGGTCGCGTGGAGGAGCGTCGAAGACCAGCAGCCTACGCTCGAAGTAGGTCACCCTATCTATAAAGGGAACCTTCATCCGGAGCCCCGGCGTCGTGATCGAGTTGCCGACGGGCTTGCCGAACCTGGTCTTGATGGCAAGCTGGGTCTCGTCTACGGTGTACAGCGCCTTGAGGCTGCCCGGGCCAGGAAGGAAGAACACCACCCCGACGACCACCAGGACGATTATCAGTATTGCTAGCGATTTCATGCTGTGTACGAGTTAGCCTCGGTTACTGCGACGGCTCGACGGGCACGGGCAGCACGGGCAGCGAAACACCTGGACCGTCACCGCCGATGACCACTATGGCGTCCGAGTCGGGATCGAGGAACACCTTCCTGATGCCCGGCAGCAGTGCCTCCATCGCGTCGAGGTAGAGGCGCTGCCGCGTCACCTCCCTCGACTTCTGGTACTCACTCAGAACCGCCTTGAACCGCTCCGCCTCGCCGGTCGCGCGGTTGATGTTCTGTGCTCTCTCCGCCTCCGCCTCCTGTACGACCCTGGCGGCCTGACCCTCCGCCTTCGGAACGACATCGGCCTTGTAGGCGTTGGCCTCGTTCTGGATGCGCTCCTTGTCCTGAATGGCGCGGATAACCTCGTCGAAGGCGGGCTGCACCTGCTCGGGCGGCCTCACGAGCTGCAGCTTCACCTCTCTCACGTTTATGCCGGTCCTGTACGTGTCCAGCATCGCCTGGAGGATGTCGTGGGTCCTCTGCTGGAAGATCTCCTTTTCGCCGGTCAGGATGTCGGTGAACTTCCCCTCGCCTACGATCTGCCGCAGGGCCGTCTCGGTGGCGTCCTTTATGGTGGCCCCGTCGGGGTCCACGACCCTGAACAGAAAGTCGCGGGCGCTCTTGATGTCGTACTGCACCAGGAGCTGCGCGTCTACGATGTTGATGTCGCCCGTGATCATGAGTGACTCTTCGGGCACGGCCGTCTCGCCTCGGAAGCCGAGCTCGAGTCTCTTGACCTCGGTCGTGCGCACGATGGTCCGCTTGCCGATAGGCCCAGGCCAGAACCAGTGCAGGCCCGGACCCACCTCGCCGTTGAATTTGCCGAACAGGCGAAGCACCGCCCGCTCGCCGCCCTCGCTGGAAACCTGGTAGAAGCCCGTGGCCGCCCAGACCACCAAGACAACGGCGAGGCCGGCTACGACGACGCCCAGCAGACCGCCCTTGCCGCCGCCCAAGCGGAAGCGCCCCAAGAATGAGCGCAGCCGCCCGACCAATTGCTCCAGATTGACTTCCGGCTCGTCTTGTCTATTCATATACCGTTCTCGGACACGCACGACATCCTAACACATACAAGATTAGCACAGACGCGAGCCCCGCCTCATGCGAGCGACGCGAGCCAAGGTCCCCCACCGCCGTCATTCCCGCGAACGCTGGAATCCATCCCCGGCGTGGTGCACGATGCCGAACCCTGAAGTGGTCAGCCACGCGGGCAGTCCCAATCAGGCGATGCCTCGGGAGCGAGCATCGGCATTCGTTGAGGATGGGAGCTCCAACAGCCCGCTACTAGGGGGACGGGCTCCGGGAGCTATTCCGCGCGCCTCTTGTGTATCATAGGCCGCGAGACTAAGGGCGACCGGGGACGGGCGAATCGTGAAGCTGCCGCTGTGCATAGTCGGCTGCGGCGCATACGCCGAGACGGTGCTCGGCAACACCACGGACGTCGCCGGTAGCTTCGACTTCTACTTCGCCAGCCGCGACCGGGACAAGGCCAGAAGCTACTCGGAACGGTTCGCCGGCGCCGGCTACTTCAACAGCTACGAGGAGGCCGCCGCAAGCCCCGACGTCCAGGCGATGTATTTTCTTACGCCTCACAACCTGCACCTGGACAACGCCCTGATGGCGGCCGCCCACTCCAAGCACGTGCTGATGGAGAAGCCCATCGCCCGCACGGTGGAGGAAGCGCTACGGATGCGGCGCGCCGCCTCAGAAGCCGGCGTCAAGCTGATGGCCGCCGAGAACTACCGGTTCCTGCCCACGGTCGTCCGCGCGAAGCAGCTCGTCGACTCCGGCGACGTCGGCGACCTGAGAGCCGTCAACGTGACCTGCGACTGGGCCGGCGACACGGGAGGCTGGCGCAAGAGCCTGGAGATGTCCGGCGGCGGCTCGCTCATCGACGGCGGCATCCATCTCGTCGATATGCTCGTCCACCTGGGCGGCATGCCCGAGCTGCTCTACGCCGCCGCTCCCCCGCGCATACTCGACAAGGAGGGGGAGGACGGCATGGCCGTCGTCGCTCACCTGGCCGGCGGCTCCGTCGGCACGATCACATTCTCCAACGCGACGCGCACGACACGCCCGAGGGTCGAGGTCGTCGTCGCCGGAACGGAAGGGACGCTCGTCTTCGAGCCTCTCGGCGACGCCATCGAACGCCAGTCGCTCGACGGCAGCCGCATGGAGCCCGTCGGCGGCCTCGGCGGCTCCTCAGCCATGCTCATGGAGTTCCGCGCGAGCATCCTGGAGGACCGCGAGCCTGCCATGTCGGCCGACGAGGCCATCGCCGATCTGAAGGTCGTCCTCGCCGCGTACCGCAGCGTCGAGACCCGCGCCCCCGTCGCCCTCTCGTGACCATGCGTGTGCGGACTGACATGACGACTGCGCGTCTGGAAGAGGCCGCCTCGCCGTGAGGGCCGCGGTCGTCGGCGCAGGCGTATTCGGACTCTCCACCGCCATCGAGCTGCGGCGCAGAGGGCACGACGTCACGGTATTCGAGCGCGGCCCGATACCCCACCCCGAGGCGTCCTCCACCGATGTGTCGAAGGCGATTCGGCGCACCTGGTACGGCGACGTCGACACGTACGTCGACCTCGTCGAGCGCGCCGCGGTCATGTGGCGCGAGTGGGAGGACCGCTTCCCTGCCCGCGTCTACCACCAATGCGGGCAGCTAGTCGTGCTCAGCGACTTCGAGCCGGGCAGTCCGATGTACGAGAGTTGGCAGTTCCTGCGACGACGCGGCATCGACGTCGAGCTGCTGGACGCCGGCGAGGCGGCGTCGCGCTTCCCGCAGTTCTCGTTCGAAGGCGGCGAGACGTGCGTCCACGATCCCTGGGCCGGCTACCTGGAGAGCGGACGGGCCGTGCACTTCATGGCGGACATGGCATCCGAGCGCGGCGTTCGGATGGCGCCGAACACCCCGGTGAGCGCGGTCGAAGAGACGGCCGACGGCGTGCGGGTCCAAACGGAGTCCGGCGGCCGCGTGTTCGACGCGGCGGTCGTGGCGGTCGGCGTCTGGCTCGGCCGGCTTGTCCCTTCCCTCGCGGCCCACGTCAGCGTGTCCCACCAACAGATGGTCTTCGTCGAGGTGGACGCGCCGGAGCGGTTCGCGCACGGCGCGTTCCCCATGTTCACTTTCGATCCCGACCAGGGCGGATGGTACGGCTTTCCGCTGCTGAGGGAGGGGTTTCTCAAGATAGCTGAGGAGAGGATCGGGCCTGAGGTCGACGCCAACATCGACCGCGCGGGCACGCCCGATTTCGCCGACCGCGCCGTCGACTTCCTGCGCCGCCGCATACCTGAGATGGCGCGGGGCAGGTTCGTCGGAGGCCGGTCCTGTCTCTACGCCAGCACGCCCGACGACCACTTCTTCATCGACCGCGCTCCCGGCGCGGACCGCGTCTTCGTGGCGGGCGGCGGCAGCGGCCACGGCTTCAAGTTCGGCGGCGCCGTCGGAGAGCTCGCCGCGGACGCCGTCGAAGACCGCGCCAACCCGTTGGGGGAGCTGTTCCGCTTTGGGGGCAGGCTGGAGCGGGCTGCGCCCGGGGCGGGCTACAGGGGGTTCGCGGCGCCGAGCGCCGGCGCCTGACGCCGACCCATCCACGAGCCCGTCATCCCCGCCTACGGAGACCTTTGCGTAACTCCCCCTGTGGGAGACAGCGTGGCGGAGATGGCTAGCATTTCTAGCTCGGAACCCCGAATCCTTAAGATTCCCGCCTGCGCGAGCGCGAGAATGAGTAGTCCTGGTCGTACGTGCGTCCCAGAATCGTCATCCCGACAAGGTGCGGCAACATGACATCGGAAGCAGTACGTCACGTCGTCCGGCCCAATCAGGTGAGGAATCTGGACCGAGCGCTGGCGCCTGACGCGGGCCCGGACGACCGCTAGAACCGGTTACGGAACAGGCCGAAGAAGCGGTCCTGGTACATGTCGAAGACGCCCCAGCGGTCGAGCTCCTGCTTGAGGTCGTCCCGGTCGCCGCCTCGTTCGGCCTCGCGGAACATCGCGTCGATCCGTTCGACCGCGGCGCGCGGCAGCCCGCCGAAGTCGGCCTGCGGGTCCAGCAAGCCGCGCGACTGGAAGTCCTGGACGTTGCCGGACAGCGACGACGACGTGAACTCGTAGACGAACTTGAGCAGCGCCACGTCCCAGAGCTCGTCGACTCCCACCATGACCACGGACAGGTCGTCTTTCTTGCGTTCGAGGTCCGCGCCGATCCGGTGCGCGATCTCGCGGGGCACGCCGCCGACGATCTCCATCTTCCCGGCCTCGTTCCGGTACTGGTACAACACGCCCGGGCTGTTGGGGCCGGACCTGACGGCCTCGTGGCGCATGTACTCGTACGCCTCGTCACTGAAGCCCCGCAGGTTCAGCGCGTAGGTCGGCGTCACGACCGTCGGCCGCTCGGCGACGACCCGCCCCGTGCGGACGACCCCCTCCCGGTTGGCAGGGTCGATCTCCTGGTACACGGGCTCGGTAACGACGTAGTAGGCGATGTTCGTCGAGCCGAAGGTCGCCAGCCTCTGCTTCGGGAAGCGGACGACCCACGTCTGCTCTATCGCTCTGCGCCAACTCTGCTCACTGTCCATGCAACGATGCTAGAGACCGCCCGCGCCTGCTGTCAAGCACAGACCGGCCGCCGCAACTGTTCAGCGTTGGAGGGACGAGTGCCCCTCCAGACCCCTGGATGCCCGCCCCCGCCTCCGCGAGGACAGGCTCTTCGCGGGCATAGCGGGCATAACGGTAGGGTGTGTCAGCGTCCCGGAGTAGAGTGCAGTCGTCATTCCGGCCCCCGAGCCGGAATCCGGGGGTGGGGTGGTCAAGCTCAACAGAGCAGTTGCTGCCGAGACCTAACACCACTTCTGAAGTTCTGCCAACGTCTCCGAAAGCGGGATTCCATCCCCGACATGGCACTCAGCCCACTCAGCGCCGACCCTTCACCCCACACTACCCGTTCACCCCGAGTAGCGCCGCTGCTTCAGCGGTGGGTATCGAGGGGCCAACGCAACCGCCCCGATGTACGCTGGCGCCGCGAATCCCAGATTCCCCACCGAGAGAAGAGGAAGACCTCGTTGGAGCCCGACGCGATGCGGGCTAGGATGGTTGTTGAGCAAACGAACCGATCACCAACGAGGTGCATCTATTATGAAGCAAGGCTTACTGGCATTCCAGTACGAGCAGGAGAAGGGCTCGACAGGTATGACGGGGCTGTCCGGGCTGATGACGTACCTGGAGTTGATGCAAGCAGCGGGTTTGAGGTCGTCGGTGGAACGCCACGTGAGACTGCGGGAGTGTGGTCACGGCTGGACGGACAGCCAGATAATCACGTCGCTGATACTGCTGAACTTGGCAGGCGGTGAGTCGGTGATGGACCTGGAGGTTCTGGAGAAGGACGCAGGTTTGTGCAGGGTACTTCGCCATGCCGAGACCTGGGGGATGGGTAGTAGGGAGCGCAGGGCGCTGAAGGCGAGATGGCGAGTCGAGCGTCTTCGGAGCGTGCCGTCGGAGTCTGCGGTGTTCCGGTATCTGGAGAGGTTCCATGACGCGGGCGAGGAGGCGATGCGGGAAGCTCACAGAGCATTCATACCTGCTCCCAATGGAGCTATGCAGGGTCTGGGGAAGGTGAACGCCGACCTGGCGGGCTTCGTGCAGAGCCGTTCGCCTCAGAGAGAGGCCACACTGGACATGGACGCCTGTCTGGTGGAGACACACAAGCAGGAGGCGCTCCCCAGCTACAAGAAGTACAGGGCCTACCAGCCGCTGACCACCTACTGGGCAGAGGCCGACCAGATTGTGCATTCTGAGTTTCGGGACGGCAACGTACCGGCGGGCCATCAGCAGTTGCGAGTGTTGATTGAAGGGCTGGGCCGTCTGCCTGCGGGGGTGGAGAAGGTGATGCTGAGGTCGGATACGGCGGGGTACCAGCGGGAGTTGCTGCGGTACTGCGCGGAGGGTAGAGACGAGCGCTTCGGGGTGATCGAGTTCGCGGTTGGGGTCGACGTGACGACGGAGTTCCGCCGTGCGGTGTCCGAGGTCGCCGAGCAAGACTGGCAGACGCTGTACCGCAAGGTTGGGGAGCATCGTGTGGACACGGGTCAGCAGTGGGCTGATGTGAACTTCGTACCCAACTGGATAGGGCACTCCAAAAACAGCCCTGAGTATCGGTTCATAGCTACCAGGGAGCGGTTGATCGAACAGCCTCTGCCGGGAATGGAGGGGCAGATGGAGCTTCCGTTCCCCGCGATGGAGCTGTCCAACAGAGGCTGGTACAAGGTCTTCGGAGTGGTGACCAACCGGAGCATTGCGGGAGATGAGTTGATCTGGTGGTCGAGGCAGAGATGCGGCAAGGGCGAGGAGGTCCACGGCGTCCTCAAGAGTGACCTTGCCGGGGGCAGGCTTCCGTCGGGGCTGTTCGGAGCCAACGCAGCATGGTGGGCGATAGCAGTGTTGGCCTTCAACCCCGTATGGGGCTACGGGGCAGGCTTTGAACTCTGCCATGAAGCGGCTGGTGTTGGGCGGACAGTGGGTGGGCAAGCGTCTGAAGGCGGTGCGTTTCGCCCTGATCGCCCTACCGGGCCATGTGGTGCGTCACGCCAGGAGGTTGATCATCCGTCTTGCCCGTGGCCATCCCTCATACGAGTTGCTGCTCAGCGCGCGGCAGAGGATATTGGCGCTGGCTGCCGAGCCGTATCGGGCATAGGCGACCCTGCCTGGAGCATCGGTTTGTAGGCGACTCTGCCGAGTTGCCAGGCCGGGCCATGCCTTCTTCGGCCTGACAACAGCCACAATTGGCAGCGAACCGCTGCCGATACCCTCAAAGACGGCACCCGAGACCCTGTCCGATGCCGATCATGTCATGCGTCACCCCCAAGTCGACATCCGGACACCCCCTGAAAGCACACCAAGCAGCTCCCAACCATGTCAGGTGGGGAATCTGGGGATCCAACACTGGTTGCCGGGGCAGTACATCTGTGCTATTCTGGCCGCGTGGAACAGGCCCAGGTCCATCCGCCTACCCGCAACACGGTCCCCGCTTGGATGTCGGCGAGTGCTGCGCCGGTGTCCATTTCGCCCCGTGAGGGCCCGACTCAGATAGCGGAAGCGGCACGCCGGGTGTCCTGTTTCCCGCCCGATTGTTCCACCCGCCAGATAAACGGAACGGGACAGATTCGAGCGGAAAAAAACGAGGCGACCGAAAGTGCACGCCTCACGGGAAGGGACGCACTCCCACTCTCACAGGCGCGACGGCTCCCGCGGAAGCGGAGCCGGTCGTTGGGGCGGGCCGGTGATATAATGCCGGCGCCGGCGGCCCCGATCGACGGCTCCGGGAGGCGGACATGAACGTCGGCGTCTGCAAGATGACCCTGCAGCTCCCCGAGAACCAGAGCCTGAAGGGCAAGCGGCGGGTGATCGGATCCCTCTGCTCCCGGGTGCACAGGAAGTTCAACGTGTCGATCGCCGAGGTCGGCGACAACGACTCATGGCAAACGGCGACGCTGGGGGTCGTGCTGGCCGCGAACGACGGCAGACACGCAGGAGAGATGCTGTCCAAGGTGGTATCGTTCGTCGAGGACAGCAGGGACGACTTCGTCCTGGTAGGCTGTGAACAGGAGACCCTCTCCGGCTTCTAGGACCCAAGGAGGCGAGCTTATGGGCGGACAGTTCGACGGCAAGGTGGCCCTGGTCACCGGCGGAAACGCCGGCATCGGCGAGGCATCGGCGCTCCATTTCGCCCGCGAGGGCGCCAAGGTCGCCATATCCGCGAGGCGGGTGGCGGAGGGCGAGCGGGTCGCCGACAAGATCCGTGACGGCGGCGGCGAGGCCGTCTTCATCCAGACGGACATGGCCGACCCGGAGCAGGTCGAGGCCATGGTCGAGACCACCGTCGCGACGTTCGGCGGCCTCGACTACGCCTTCAACAACGCGGGCATCGTCCTCGACGTGGGCCTCACCCACGAGCACACCGAGGAGCACTGGGACTCCACGATCGACATCAACCTGAGGGGCCTGTGGCTCTGCCTCAAGTACGAGATACCCCGGATGATTGAACGGGGCGGCGGCGCCGTCGTCAACAACTCGTCCGGGTCCGGAATACAGGGCGGCGTCGGACGCATGGTCTACCGCGTCAGCAAGGCCGGCGTCAACTCGATAACCCGCACCGCAGCGCTCGAGTACGGCCGCAAGGGCATCCGCGTCAACGCGGTCCTGCCCGGCGCCATCCACACCCCCATCCTCGACCGGATGGAGGTCGCGACGCCCGGCATATCGGACGAGATCCGGGGAAGGATGGTCGTCGGCCGCATCGGCACTCCCGAGGAGATCGCCAACGCCGTGGTCTGGCTCTGCTCGGACGACGCGTCCTTCGTCAACGGCGTCCTGCTTTCCCTGGACGGCGGCACCACCGCAGGCCGCTTCTATCAACTGGAGGACTGAGCCATGGCAGCACAATTCGACGGCAAGGTGGCCCTCGTCACAGGTGGCAACGCCGGCATCGGCAAGGCGACGGCGTTGCTGTTCGCCCGTGAAGGCGCCCGCGTGGTCATCGCCGCCAGAAGAGCCGACGCAGGGGAAGAGACCGTCGCGGAGATACGCGACGCCGGCGGCGAGGCCATATTCGTCCGCACCGACGTGTCGCGGACCGAGGACGTGAAGAACATGGTCGACACCGCCGTCGCAACCTACGGCAGGCTCGACTACGCCTTCAACAACGCCGGCATCGTGCTCGACCGGGGACGGACGCACGAGCACACGTTGGAGGACTGGGACCAGACCATCGGCATCAACCTCAAGGGCCTGTGGCTCTGCGTCAAGTACGAGGTGATGGTGATGCTCGACCAGGGCGGCGGGGCCATCGTCAACGACGCCTCGACCTCCGGGCTCGTCGGAGGCATGGACCGCATGGCGTACCGCGTCAGCAAGGCCGGCGTCATCATGATCTCCAGGACCGCCGCCGTCGAGTACGCCAAGCAGGGCATCCGCGTCAACTGCGTCTGCCCCGGCACCATCCACACGGCGATCCTCGACCGGATGATCGCCGAGGACCCCGGCCTGCTGGAGCGTGCGGCGGAGCAGGAGGAGATGGGCCGCGTCGGGCAGCCGGACGAGGTCGCGGAGTGCGTCGTCTGGCTGTGCTCCGACGCCGCCTCCTTCGTCAACGGGCACGTCATGCCCATCGACGGCGGCTTCATAGCCACCCGCCTGGCCCTGTAGAGCCGAGGCACTCTTGGTGAGATCGTGCACGCGCCCCTCGATACGCGCCACAGAACCCCGTTCGCCCCGAGTGCCCCCACGCTTCGTCGAAGTGTATCGAAGGGCCGCGCGGCATGAATGGGACGTAAGAGCATCAACCCTGAACAGGTACACGGAGACATTCACATGACCGATGCGATCGACATAGGCTCCCGGCTCGAGCTTTTCGTAGACGACCACGTCGTCGACACGCTGTCCGAAGCGACCCGCACGATGCACAGGCCCGTTCCGCAGGACGTCATGATGACCTTCGACAGGCCGTGGGAGGGCAATAGCTGCAACTACATCTCGGTGATCGAGGACGGCGGCGTCTACCGCATGTACTACCGCGCCTCCCAGGTCGACTACACCCAGGGAAAGATGACCAACCGGCACGCCTTCGTCTGCTACGCCGAGAGCACGGACGGCGTCAGATGGGAGAGGCCGTCGCTCGGCCTCGTGGAGTTCGGAGGCTCGAAGGACAACAACATCATCTGGGACGGCCTCGGCACGACGACCTTCGCCGTCTTCCTCGACGAAAACCCCGACTGCGAGCCCGACGCGCGGTTCAAGGCGTTCGCCGCGGGAAGCTCCAGGGACGGCAACGCGGGCCTGCACCCCCTTGGATCGGCCGACGGCGTCCGCTGGCGCCTGTTGACCGACGAGCCGATCATCACGGACGGCGCGTTCGACTCCCAGAACCTGGCCTTCTGGGACACCGTACGCGGCGAGTACAGGGAGTACCACCGGGACTTTCGGCCGGGACGGGACCCGCGCGGGAACGCCAACGGCCGCGACATCAAGACCGCAGTGTCGAAGGACTTTCTCAAGTGGCCCGACCCGACTTGGCTGAACTACTCGCCGGGCCGGGTCAGCGAGCTGTACACAAACCAGGTCATCCCCTACTACCGGGCGCCGCACATATTCCTCGGCTTCCCGACGCGCTACGTCGACCGCGGCTGGAACGAGTCGGCGAAAAAACTGCCCCAGGTCGACTACCGCCGCCTGCGCGCCAGCAGCAGCGAGCGCGAGGGCACGGCGATGACCGACGGCATGCTCATGTCCAGCCGCGACGGGCTGAACTTCGACGTCTGGCCGGAGTCGTTCATCCGGCCGGGGCTGCGGGATACCGGAGGCTGGTTCTACGGCGACAACTACCAGAACTGGGGCCTGATCGAGACGGCCTCGTACGTCGAAGGCGCCCCGGACGAGATCTCCGTATACGTCACCGAAGCCCACGAGCAGATGGAGCTCACCGAGCGGCTGCGGCGCCACACGCTGCGCGTCGACGGCTTCGTCTCCGTCAATGCGAAGCTCAGCGGCGGGGAGATGCTGACGAACCCGCTCGTGTTCGAGGGCGGCCGGCTCGTGCTGAACGTCTCGACGTCGATCGCCGGCGGCGTCAGCGTGGAGCTGCAGGATGCCAACGGCCACGCGCTGGAAGGCTTTGGCATGGACGACTGCGACGAGATCTACGGCGACTCCCTGGAGCGCATCGTGTCGTGGAACGGCGGCAACGACGTCTCCGGGCTGGCAGGCCAGCCCGTCCGGCTGCGTTTCCGTCTCCGGGACGCCGACCTGTACTCGCTCCGGTTCGAATGACGCAACCGGCACCTGTTCAGAGTTGAGGCTGCTGTAGCCGTTGACTCCGAGCAGTGCTCTTCGATACACCGCGACGAAGCGTCGGGGCACTCAGCAACTGTCTTGGAAGTCAAGCGATTTAGGAGGCGTGGTGCCGTGCCGAGTCCCACCGAGCCTGGTCGCGGATCATGACATTGATGATCGTCAGCAGCTTCCTCATCGCTGCGGTTAGCGCTACCTTCTTCGCCTTGCCCGCCGCGCACAGCCTGTCGTAGAACTCCTTGATGACCGGATTGCGACGTATGGCCACTAACCCCGAATCCACCGATGGACGGCGTGAGGACAGTGGAAGAGGAGTGAGGGAGTTACAGGGGCGATGATCCGGGCTCGAATTCGGGTATACGGGAGGTTGGCGGGGGGTCTGCAGGCGCTTTTGGGGGCGCCAATGGCGGTCTGCGATGGGCGCTGTGGGACAAGATGAGGACAGAGGACGCGGCAAGAGGCGCTCGCGGACCAGGGTGGCGCGAGTTGGCGGGGACGTTCAGTTGGCCTGATGGCGGGTCAGTGGCAAACGGGCGCCGTCAGGTCGGGAGTGGAATGGCTCGCAATCGAGCCAGGGCGCGAGTGAATTGGGTTTCCCAGGGCCAGCCCTGTGGCAGATGCAGGGTGAGGCGGCGGGCCGAGCGGGTGAGCCGTCCGGCCAGGGAGAAGAAGCGCCGCCGGAGGGTCCTGGTGGTCACCACCCCCTCGCCCAGACCGATGCGGGCTGTCCAACGGGCCAGGTTGTGGGCCATCACCTGGACCGCCAGCCAGGCGGCGTTGGCGGCGAAGCGGCCCGAGGGGAGATGGTTGAGTCCGACGCCGTACTTCAGGTCTCGGATGGCATTCTCGATCTCGGCGTGGCGGCGGTGGTCGGCCTCCAGTTCCAGGGTCTCCCCGTCCCGGTCGGTGATGAAGCCGTGATAGCTGTAGGTGGCGAAGAGGGCCAGTTGGGAACCGGGCGTGGGCTTCACCCGCCGGACGATGAGCCGCACTGGGGCGGCTTCGGGCTCACCCTGGAAGGGGGTGCAGGTGGTCTCGGCCACATCGGCGGCGCCGTCCATCCAGTAGGGAACCGGCGTCCAGGCATCTTCGGGTATCGCCTCGATGAGATTGTGCAGGCTTTTGTGCTGGCGGATGGTGATGGAGAAGCGCACGTCCAGCTTGCGGCAGACGACGACCAGGGCGTGGGTGTAGAAGCCGCTGTCGGCCCGCACCGTGAGTTGTCCCCTGGCCCCGCCGTAGCGCACCCGCCCCACCGTTTCCCGCAGGAAGTGGGCGGCGCCGCGAGCGGTGTTGGCCCGGCCCTCGCGCAGCCGGCACATCAGCACGTCGCCGGTTCCGGCGGCAATGGCCAGCAGCGGGTGATAGCCCCGCTTGCCGGTATAGCCGTGGTGGCGGGCGCCCTCCTTGGCCAGTCCGTAGGTCTCGCAGATGGTTGAGTCCAGCTCGATGGTCAGGGGCGAGTCGCCGGGTCCGGCGCTGGTCTGCCAAGCGCGTGCCAGCAACTCCCGGCTCACCCGGTCCAGTTGACGGACGTGGCCCCAGCGAAAACTGCGCAGGAAGGTGCCCAGGGTGAATGGCGCCTTGATCGTGCCGCCCAGGATGCGGGCCGTCCCACCGGCGCGCAGCGCATCGGCGTCGTCGATGCAGTCGCCGCCAGCCAGCGCGGAAGCGACCAGCGTCAGTATCTTGTCCCCCGTGTTGGCCCGCCCCGGCGCGACGCCCAGGTCGAGATGATGGTCGACGAGTTCCCGCAGGCCTAGGTGCTGGGCGAGGGTGGCCGGAAGGAGCAGCCCGGCATTGGCCACCAGGCGGTGGTCGTCGAAAGAGACACGGATGCGGTCGGGGTGGTTGCGTGGTAGCATCTATTGGGTGCTCCTTGTTCTGGGGTCGGTTTGCTGTTACAAAACCATTATCCCAGATTCATGGGGCACCCTCTCGCTTCTTCAAGGGCTGTCCCCAAGGCCCTCCTTCGGTGGATTCGGGGTAACGTGGCCATGTACAGGACACTGCGCACCGATTTCCTGCCGCCCCACGTCGTACGTCTGCCCCTGAACTGGCCGCTGTCCCGATTGAAGGGCGCCACTCCGACCAGGGCGGCGATCTCCCTGAGGTTCAGACGCCCCAACTCGGGCAGCTCAGCCATCATCACGCTCGACACCACGTCTCCGATTCCGGGAACGCTGGTGAGCAGATCGTCTTTGGCTCTCCACACAGGGCTGGAACGGATGAACTCCTTGATCTGACGGTCGATCTCTCCTCTACCTTTACCTTCGATCAGCCAGGCGATGTGCGCCTCTATGTGGGGCCGAAGTACGGGGGGCGCCTGCCCGAGCCGGTTGCGCTCTGAGGTGATCATCTCCACTACCTGGCGCCTTCTGCGAATCAGTGCCCGCAACTCCCGCTCCTCCTCGTCCGGCAGAGGTCGGACCTGGGGTTTGACCGCCTCGGCAAAGCGGGCCAGTACCGCAGCGTCGATCTCATCGGTCTTGGCAAAGTCGCGTACCTGCCGTGGGTTGACCACCGCTACGGCATGTCCCGCCGCTGCCAACTCTGCTGCCGCCTCGTACTCGTACCCACCGCTGGACTCCATTACCACGAGGCTCGGCGCCACGCGGCCCAGACTCTTGAGCAGCGACGCGATTCCTTCTGGGTTGTTGGCCTTCCTCCAGACCCGGGGCCTCCGACGATATGCTCACGTCGAGGTGGTCCTTGGACACGTCGATCCCTACATACCCTGGATTCCCCACCTAGTACCTACTAACAATATACAGCGTTATGTTGTATGCTCAGTTTATGTCAGGAGTAGCAACGGTTATCGAATTGACGGAGGAGGAGCGAGGGACGCTGGAGAGTTGGGTGCGCGGAACGAGTACTGAGCAACGCTTTGTGCAACGAGCCCGTATCGTGCTGGAAGCCGCGACGGGAAGCACGACGAAGGATGTCGCATCTAAGTTGCAAACGCGTGCGGCTACCGTGAGCAAATGGCGCACCCGGTTCGCCAAGCATAGATTGAGGGGACTGGCAGATGCTCCCCGGTCGGGCAAGCCCCGGGTATACGACGAGGAGACCGAGCGGCGCATTCTGGCCCAATTGGACGAGCCTGTGATCGGCGTCAACTATTATTGCCGGTGTGCGTCAATTATTTTTGCCGGTAGACCTCCTGTTGGAGACGCTGTTGAGCTGCACCGGTCCGATAGCTGGGGACGTCGAACTCCAGGATGATCGAGTGGTGGACGATCCTGTCTATGGCCGCGGCTGTGGCCATAGGGTTCGCGAAGACTTTGTCCCACTCAGAGAAGACGAGATTCGAGGTGATGCCCAGAGAGCGGCGTTCGTACCGCTCGGCTATGAGGGTGAACAAGACCTCGGACTCCTCGGCTCCCTGGGGTAGGTAGCCGAGGTCGTCGATGAGCAGGAAGTCGATGTTGTCGAGCTTGCGGAGCATGCGTGGGAGATCGAGGTCCCGCTTGGCCGCCAGCATGTCTTGGACCAGCCGGTAGGCAGGGGTGAACAGTACCGAGCGTCCCGACTCGACCAAGCGGTGGCCTATGGCACACATGGCGTGGGTCTTGCCGGTGCCGGGCAGTCCGAAAGCCAGGACATTGACACCTCGTTCGACGAAGCTCCCATCGGCCAGCTCGTCGAGCTGCTGTCTGAGCGCCACCGGCACCCTGTCGTGCTCGAAGGTGTCCCATGTCTTGCCGACGGGCAGCCTGGATGCTCGTCTGATGCGGATGATGCGCCTCTGCCGGCGGTCCTCGGCTTCCTGCTCCAACACCTCCACAAGGGTCACGAGGGCGTCCGTGTGACCGGCTGCGGTGAACCGGGGGCCTGCCTCCGCTCCCACCGTGGGCAGCTTGAACTCGCTGCACAGCTGGCCGATCCGTTCCTTCACTCCGTCCGAGGAGATCCTGCCCATGCTCATCGCACACCCGCCGCAAGCAGACGGTCGTAGACCCTCAGGTCCACCACCCTGGGCGAGGCCAGCTCAGGGATCTGTGGCGGGGCCGGGGCCGCCAACTCCCGCACCGCCGCGTAGTCGAAGGGTATGCCCGCCTCGAGCAACACTCCCAGGGCTCGGTCCACCTCCGACTCCATGGTCGTGGCGGCCAGGTGCAGGATGCGTACGTAGTCCACGTCGGCGCGCTCGCCCCTCCACTCCCGCAGGGCATCGTAGGCCAAGCGGAAGGTCCCGGTGGGGAACATCTGCTCTCTGTACCGGTAACGCGCGAACGCACCGGGCTTGCGCACCAGGGAGCCGATGACGTGGCGGTAGTCTATGCCGGCCTCCCCAGCGCCATGCACTCGATCCATCCGCTCGACCGGACTGCCCTTGTAGTAGACCTCCAAGTGGTCGGCGTACTGGCGGATCTCCACCTCCACGCCTATCAGCCGGGACGGCACAGTGTAGCTGTGGTTGGCTACCCGGACCGTGCTCCACCTGCGCACCTTCGTCCGGTAGACAACGTACTCCGGCACAGGGGCGGGCGGCAGTGGCCGGAGGTGACGCCGCTCATGCTCCACCTTCGCCATGACCAGCCTGTTGCGCTTGTCCGCCACCTGCCGGACGAACGAGAGATATGCTTCCACCGACCCGAAGTCCCGGCTGCCGCGCAGGACCAGCGCCTGGCCTAGCGCGCCCTTGAGCCTGTGGTGACCCTGCTCGGCCACGCCGTTCTCGTGGGATGACCTCGGGTTCGTCCTCGTGGACCGCAGCCCGTAGTGCGCCAGCACCGCCGCATACCGTTCGTTCAGCGCACGACCTCCGCTCCCCTTCAACTCGTGCGTGGCTGCCGACAGGTTGTCGGTCCGTAACACCTCCGGCACACCGCCCAACTCCCACAGAGCCCCCTGCATGCCCTTCACCAGAGCCGCGAACGTCTCCCCATAGGCAAGGTCCACATACCGCCATCCCGAATGGCTCAGCACGAAGTGGAACAGCAGATGGCCGAACGGCTCGCCTCCGACCGTCACCCCCAACTCGCCGCAGTGTGTGAAGTCCATCTGCGCCTCGCGACCAGGGGGATGAGCCTGCTCAAAGTACACCTCCCGATCCGGCCCACTCAGCGCACGCCAGTCTCGAAGACGACGCTGCAGCGTCCGCAACTGCGACTTACTGAACCGGCCGGGATGCCGCTCGTCGAGCCACTCCAGAATAGTCGTCGCCTGCAGCGCTCCCTCAACGTCGCTCCGCAGAAGGGGCTCGACCTCCTCGGCCCACACCCCGGCGAACGGGTCCGGTCGGGTTCGCCACCTCCGCTTGCCCTTCTTCTCCGACGACAGCCTGCCTCGCTGCCACGTCCGCGCCGTCCGCACGCTCATACCAGATGCCGCCGCCGCCGCTTGTTGGCTCTTGCCTTCCATTAGCTTCTGCCTCAGTAGCACTACCTGCTGATCTGTGACCAATCCGGTACCTCCTGTACCAGATGGTCTCCCCCCACGACCGGCAAGAATAGTCAGCGTCTACCGGCAAAAGTAATTGTCGCTGATCAGCCTGCGCCGGACGGGTACACGACGTGGACGGGCAAGCTGTTGGCCAGAGCCCTTGGCGACGTGTCGGCGATACATGTCTGGCGGGTCCTGCGCAAGCACGGCATCCACCTTCAGCGACGTCGCAGTTGGTGCGTGAGCACCGATCCGCAGTTTGCCCAAAAGGCGGCGGACATAGTGGGTCTGTACTTGGAACCGCCCGAGAACGCAGTGGTGATCAGCGTCGATGAGAAGCCTTCCATCCAGGCCTTGGAACGAGCTCAGGGGTGGCTGCGCCTTCCTAACGGAGAGGCGGTGCGGGGGCATACTCACGAGTACAAGCGACACGGGACTACGACCCTCTTCGCTGCCCTTGAGGTGCATACCGGCAAGGTTAATGTGGCCCACTATCGCCGCAAGCGGCGACGGGAGTTCCTCGACTTCATGAACCGTATAGTGGCCCACTATCCCGATACCGAGCTCCACGTGGTGCTGGACAACTTCGTCACTCATAAGCCCAAGCATGACCGTTGGCTTGCCCGCCATCCGCTAGTCCACTTCCACTACACGCCCACACATGCTTCATGGCTGAACCAGATCGAGGTCTGGTTCAGCATCCTGACCCAAGCTGTCCTACGACACCTCAGTGCCACGAACCCCAAGCAGGTCTGTCAGGCTATCGACCGCTTTACTGATGCCCGCAATCAGAACCCTACTCCCTTCGAATGGACCAAGACCGTTGTCAAACCTGGAAGCCTCAAACAACGTTACTCTGACTTATGATAGCAAGTACTAGATAAGAGGAAGACCTCGTTGGAGCCCGACGCGATGCGGGCTAAGATGGTTGTTGAGCAAACGAACCGATCACCAACGAGGTGCATCTATTATGAAGCAAGGCTTACTGGCATTCCAGTACGAGCAGGAGAAGGGCTCGACAGGTATGACGGGACTGTCCGGGCTGATGACGTACCTGGAGTTGATGCAAGCAGCGGGTTTGAGGTCGTCGGTGGAACGCCACGTGAGACTGCGGGAGTGTGGTCAGGGCTGGACGGACAGCCAGATAATCACGTCGCTGATACTGCTGAACTTGGCAGGCGGCGAGTCGGTGATGGACCTGGAGGTTCTGGAGAAGGACGCAGGTTTGTGCAGGGTACTTCGCCATGCCGAGACCTGGGGGATGGGTAGTAGGGAGCGCAGGGCGCTGAAGGCGAGATGGCGAGTCGAGCGTCGTCGGAGCGTGCCGTCGGAGTCTGCGGTGTTCCGGTATCTGGAGAGGTTCCATGACGCGGGCGAGGAGGCGATGCGGGAAGCTCACAGAGCATTCATACCTGCTCCCAACGGAGCTATGGAGGGTCTGGGGAAGGTGAACGCCGACCTGGCGGGCTTCGTGCAGAGCCGTTCGCCTCAGACCGAGGCCACTTTGGACATGGACGCCTGTCTGGTGGAGACACACAAGCAGGAGGCGCTCCACAGCTACAAGAAGTACAGGGCCTACCAGCCGCTGACCACCTACTGGGCAGAGGCCGACCAGATTGTGCATTCGGAGTTTCGGGACGGCAATGTACCGGCGGGCCATCAGCAGTTACGAGTGTTGACCGAAGCACTGGAGCATCTGCCTGCGGGGGTGGAGAAGGTGATGCTGAGGTCGGATACGGCGGGGTACCAGCGGGAGTTGCTGCGGTACTGCGCGGAGGGTAGAGACGAGCGGTTCGGGGTGATTGAGTTCGCGGTTGGGGTCGACGTGACGACGGAGTTCCGCCGAGCGGTGTCCGAGGTCGCCGAGCAAGACTGGCAGACGCTGTACCGCAAGGTTGGGGAGCATCGTGTGGACACGGGTCAGCAGTGGGCTGATGTGAACTTCGTGCCCAACTGGATAGGGCACTCCAAGAACAGCCCTGAGTATCGGTTCATAGCTACCAGGGAGCGGTTGATCGAACAGCCTCTGCCGGGAATGGAGGGGCAGATGGAGCTTCCGTTCCCCGCGATGGAGCTGTCCAACAGAGGCTGGTACAAGGTCTTCGGAGTGGTGACCAACCGGAGCATTGCGGGAGATGAGTTGATCTGGTGGTCGAGGCAGAGATGTGGCAAGGGCGAGGAGGTCCACGGCGTCCTCAAGAGTGACCTTGCCGGGGGCAGGCTTCCGTCGGGGCTGTTCGGAGCCAACGCAGCATGGTGGGCCATATCGGTGCTGGCCTTCAACTTGAACTCTGCCATGAAGCGGCTGGTGTTGGGCGGACAGTGGGTGGGCAAGCGTCTGAAGGCGGTGCGCTTCGCCCTGATCGCCCTACCGGGCCGTGTGGTGCGTCACGCCAGGAGGTTGATCATCCGTCTGGCCCGTGGCCATCCCTCATACGAGTTGCTGCTCAGGGCGCGGCAGAGGATATTGGCGCTGGCTGCCGAGCCGTATCGGGCATAGGCGACCCTGCCTGGAGCATCGGTTTGTAGGCGACTCTGCCGAGTTGCCAGGCCGGGCCATGCCTTCTTCGGCCTGACAACAGCCACAATTGGCAGCGAACCGCTGCCGATACCCTCAAAGACGGCACCCGATCAGCGCGCGGCAGAGGATATTGGCGCTGGCTGCCGAGCCGTATCGGGCATAGGCGACCCTGCCTGGAGCATCGGTTTGTAGGCGACGCTGCCGAGTTGCCAGGCCGGGCCATGCCTTCTTCGGCCTGACAACAGCCACAATTGGCAGCGAACCGCTGCCGATACCCTCAAAGACGGCACCCGAGACCCTGTCCGATGCCGATCATGTCATGCGTCACCCCTGGTCGACACCCGGACACCCCCTGAAAGCACACCAAACAGCTCTCAACAATGTCAGGTGGGGGATTTGGGGTCCGCCATCGTAGAGTGCCCGTGCGAGTCGGGCTGCCCGGGCTGCGTCCACTCGCCCAAGTGCGGCAACAACAACCATCCTCTGGACAAGGCCGTCGCGGTGCGGCTTCTGCGCGACATCCTGTACGGGCCGTCCCGCCCCAGGCCGGCGCCAAGGGTGGGGCCGTAACCGAACTCCATCCTGGCATGGTGCGCTATCACGACGCCGGAGGCACTCCGTCGCCGGTTCTGTTGGTTCCGTCAGGACAGGGTAGTCGCCCCTTTGTGGTACTCTATCCTGCACCGGCCACCTGCGCGTTTCCACTTGTAAGCGCAAGCAAGAGGCGCCCATCATGTGCGCTACGTGTGGACTCGCAGGCGGCAGACTCATACCAGACGCCACCCCCCAGCAGATCGGCGCCGTCGACGTGTACTTCGACGGACTTTCCTACCGGCGCGCCGCTGCGAACCGGTTGGCGGATGAGATAGTCGTGCGCACCGGCGGGCGCACATGCTGGCTGTTCAACGTCATGGACGCCAAGACTTGGTTCGTCCTCCCGACCTAGTGGTTCAACTTTTTTGTATTGATGGATAGAGTGACTTTAGCTTGATGCGCGCATCCTCGGTAGTGAAGCGCCAATCCACTCGTATCACATCCCGGTTGCGTTGATTCTGCCAAGCATTGACCTCGCCGCGCAGGATGTCTTGATTGGCAATCCGTCGGTCCAGGCACTGTCGAGCCAGCACACCGATCTCTATCTCCGCCATATTCAACCAACTCCCGTGTTTGGGAGTGTAGTGTATCTCCAGTCGCTCAGCTATACGCCTCGCCTCAGCAGGCTCGAATGCCTCGTATAGCGAGGACAGCTTGTGAGTGTTGAGATTGTCCATTACCGGTCTCTGTCAGGGTAGTCCTCGTCGACCAGTTTCTCTATCACATGCGCCCAGTCCACCTTCGTGCGACGCTCTCTGACCTCGACTCGGCGCCATCCGTCCAACGGTGCAAACAGCATGAACAGGCTGCTCACTCCATTGCGCTCGTATTCGTAGTCGTATGCCGCCGATAAGCCGGGCGCTGCGGGACGCGGCGGACACCGACTCGCCGCCTGCCAAGTTCAGCAGTATCAGCGACGTGATTATCTGGCTGTCCGTCCAGCCCTGACCACACTCCCGCAGTCTCACGTGGCGTTCCACCGACGACCTCAAACCCGCTGCTTGCATCAACTCCAGGTACGTCATCAGCCCGGACAGTCCCGTCATACCTGTCGAGCCCTTCTCCTGCTCGTACTGGAACCCCAGTAAGCCTTGCTTCATAATAGATGCACCTCGTTGGTGATCGGTTCTCTCTCCAAGAAACATCTTAGCCCGCATCGCGTCGGGCTCCAACGAGGTCTTCCTCTTATCTAGGTGGGGAATCCAGGTAGGCGCGTAGGGTTTTCCAATCCATGCGTTCCGTTGTATCATGTCGACGTTACGTCGGTTGACGGTTCGACCATCGGGCGCCGCCGGCCTATGCCGTGTCCCGTTGCCCTGAGATCGGAGGGCGGGAACGTGGGGCACGTATCGTCGAGACGGGCGCCGCACACCAGGAAGGGGGTTCCGGGCATGTCTCTCACTCGTTCGTTTACGGTGGCGCTCCTTACGTTCTCGGTCTTCGGAGTGTTGCTGGCAAGCTGCTCCAGCGAAGACGATGGCGGGACCGAGACAGCGGTCGCTCCCGCGGCAGCGGGCGGCGCTCCGGCCACAGCCGATACGCCGGTACCCGCTGACACCGAGGTACCGGTCGAAGTCGTGGAGACCTACGAGCTGGCCCAGCAGTTCGAGCTGAGCCTCAACGTTACCAGCACGAAATTCAACAGGATAAGACGCATCCCGAGAAAGTACAGCTGCACCGAAGAGGACATATCGCCGCCCATATCCTGGTCCGAACCTCCGGAGGGCACTGTAAGCCTTGCGTTGGTGGTGGACAGCAACCAGCATCCCGGCGCTCTGTGGGCGCACTGGGTGTTGTGGGGAATCCCGCTGGACAGCAGAGAGTTGCCGGAGTCGGTGGCCAATGCGCCGGACGCGCCGTCGATAGGGCCCAATGCGAGGCAGGGGACCAATAGCGAGGTGGTGGTGGGCTGGTCGGGTCCCTGCCCACCACCAATCGACCTTGCGAGCGACGCGCGTGGAACAGCAAAAGATAGGGTCGTCAGCGAGTATTTCTTCAAGCTGTACGCGCTGGACACGGACGTCGATCTCGGCCCTGACGCGACCAAGGAAGACCTGCTGCGGGCGATAGACGGACACATTCTCGCAGGGGGAGAGGTGATGGGTGAGCACGTGTCGAAGACCCAGATTCACACGCGTTAGACGAAATTGAGGATGCGAGGGACAGAGCGAGGCGGAATACCGGGCCGCGGGACCGCGGCGGCGACGTGGCTGCTCGTCTTGACCATCGGATGCGGGTTATCCGGGGAAGGAGACCCGACGGCTGGCGAAGCTACAACGATCCCCAGAGTCGGCCTGCAGCGCCCAGCGCCAGAGCCCACACCGACCCTCGAACCGGCGGCGCTCGCCGCGACGGCGGAGGCGGTTGCATCCGCCTTGAAACCGTCCGATGCCGCCGGACACGTCGGCGAGGAGCAGACGGTATGCGGCACCGTGACCGGCACCAGGCAGACAGACAGCTTCAAGCCGCTGTTCCTCGACTTTGGTCCTCCGTTCCCTGACCAGGTGTTCATGGTCCACTTCATCACCTTCACGGGCCGTGTCGGCGACTGGCCCGACCAGATCGACCGCAGCATCGACATAAATGAATGGTTCGACGGCAAGAGCATCTGCGTCAAGGGGCGCATAGAGTGGTATCGCGACACGCCTGCAATTAACGCCAACTATTGGTACCAGTACCACATCGTCCGGTAGCCAACACATCGTGCCGCTATCGGCCGATTCCTGCGTGTGCCGTGTCGGTTCCAGACAGCCGTAGGCGGTTGCTCAGCGAGGGAATCGGGAACGCGCTGCCCCTCCTCCGTTGGGGTTACGGCCTGGGATGGACGCCGCGTTGGCGACGACCCGTTGGGCTACGGACAAACCGGGCACTTGACAGGTCGATTGACCGCTCATATACTGAGCGTCCGGTTCATTGCGGGCGCGATACTGGAGGTTCTGTTGGGGAGCGGAGGCTGAAGGACTCCGATCCATCCGGAATCGTCTTGCATAAGGGGGAAAAATGACTACGGAAATTACGAAACGTGCCCTAGTTTGTGTGGTACTGATTTCGATACTATCGTTAGTGGTCCTTGCGGCCTGCGCGGGAGCACCCGGCAAGCCTGGCAAGCCCGGCTTGCCAGGGCTGGCGGGAGACCCAGGCACGCCCGGTAAGCCGGGTCTGGCGGGACTGCCAGGCCTCCAGGGACTGGAAGGGGACCCGGGACTGCCCGGCAAGCCGGGACTCCAGGGATCGTCTGGCGAGCCCGGAAAGCCGGGGCTACCCGGACTGCCCGGCGAGCCCGGCGCGCCCGGCAAGCCGGGTCTACCCGGTGAAGCCGGCAAGCCCGGACTCCAAGGGTCGCCGGGGATAGCCCCGCACGCCAACGTCCGGTCGACCGGCTCCACGCTCTACCTGGATGGCATCGCGGGCATATGGGGTTCGGGTTTCCAGAAGTTCGAGCCCGTCACGGTGTACATCGACCTGGAGACCGGGGGAGCATCAATCGCGCTGGGCTCCACCGATGCCGACGCGGGAGGAGCATGGCAGGTCCAGGCGTCCGGGTACGACCAGGGGCTGGACCAAAGTACAGCGAATGCGTTGTCTCTCGGGATCAATGCCGGCAACATCTTCTCCATCGTCGCCGAGGGTGCCGATGGGACCAAGGCATCCACGCCTGTGAGGATAGCCGCTCAGACACCCGCGCCTCCGTTGCCGCCGGCAACTCCCGTAAGGGGCTCGGTGCTGGTAGGCTCGTTCGCGGCGGACGGCTCCTTTAGAGTCGGAGTTGCTGACGAGGGCGGGGAGGTCACTCTCGTCGCCGCCGGCTTCACTCCCGGAGAACTGATCAACGTCACGCTCAATGGGCACACCTGGACGACCATGATCGCCGGGGAGGATGGCGGCGCCCAGGTGAGCGCCGTACCAAACGTCTTCGTGAGCCGGGTTATCACGATCTTAGGCGCCGGCTATCACCAGATCGAGCTCACAGACTCCCATGGCGGAACTGACTACAAGGCGCCAATCTGGATACTACCGGCAGCGGGACAGTAGCTGAACCTCAACTGGATAGGGAGTAGACATGTTTGCCAAAAAGACGATATCGAAACTACTGCTGCTAGCTGCGGTCTCGTCGATCTCCTTGGTGGCTGCCGCGGCCTGCGGGGCGGAAGAGGCGGAGGAGCCCGAAGCGCCGGCTCAGCCGGTCGCTGGACGGGCGGCCGACGAAGCCGCTGCGCCCGCGGCTCCCCAGGCGCCTACCGGTAGGACCGGAGCGGCCCAGGCTGCCGCTGAGCCCGACGCGGCTTCGGGCACGGTGGCGAAGGCGCAGGCCCCGGCCAAGCCGAAGGCGGGAGAGGCCGCGCAGGCTGCCGCGGACCCCGAGAAACCAAAGGCCGCCGCAGCCGCCGCAGCGGCCAGGATTCGGCAGACGACCAGGACCGGAAGCGCCGTAGACCTCAACCTGGCGGACAACCAGGTGCTGAATCTGCCCGGACAGCAACGCAACAGGAACGTCGCGCCGTGGCGTGACGGCGGGGGCGGTCGATATTACTCCATGGCGGTCTTCGGCACGCTGTTACAGCTCAGCCCCAAGAACGACATACTCCCCTGGATCGCCTCCGGCTGGACCGTCAACGACGGTCTGGACGTGTTCACGGTCACCCTCAGGGACGACGCCGTCTTCCAGGACGGGACTCCGATCACGGCAGCCGACGTCAAGGCGTACTGGGAGCACGGCGCCAAGCCGGAGAATATCATAGCCTGGGGCGGCGCCAGCCTGACCATCGGCGAGATCAAGGGCTGGGACGAGCTCAAAGCCGGCGACGTCACAGAGGCGGAGGGCCTGGTCGCCATCAACGACCAGACGCTCGAAATCACCCTGAGCCTGCCGTTCCCGACGTGGCCGTTCGCCATGTCGGCGTGGCATACGGGCATATCCAAGCTGGACCAGGTGGAGTCCGACGAAAACTGGTGGCAATACCCCGTAAGCGCCGGTCCATTCAGCATGACAATAGACCCCGACTCTGGCCTGACCGTCGTGTCCTCGGGCGCCCAGTGGTGGGGCGATGACTCGATCCTCGAGAAGATGGTCCTCGAGGCCATCCCGGACAGGCAGGTCCAGGTCATCATGTTCGAGAACGGCGAGTTGGACATGATGACGCTGGACGGACCTACGTATGGCGCTGCCTTGGACCCGAGCCACCCGTTTAACCCGTTGTTGAAGACGACGCCGGGCGGGGGGCTTGGCGGCTACTTCATAGCACACGTCGCCAGGCCGCCGCTCGAAGACCTGTTGGTGCGCAAGGCGCTGGCCGCGGCCGTGGACATGCGGATCATCCTGACGGCCGTGCGCGGCCCGACCGCTCAGATGGCGACCGGTCTCGTCTCGCCTACCATAAACTGCCACGATCCCGATGCCCCCGGCCAGGTGTATGACCCGGACCTGGCGCGGCAGTCCCTGTCAGAGTCGAGCTACGGCAGCGCCAGCAATCTACCGGTATTGAAGACCGACCTCGCAAATCCGCAGATGATCAATATCGGCGTCGCGATGAAGGAGTACTGGAAGGACAACCTCGATGTGGAGCTCGACATCGTCAGGCGCGAGAGGGGCATAGGCCGCAGACCGGACTCCCAGTGGGGACGGCACAGCGCAGGCGCCTGGATTCCGGACCCCGTGCAGATCGTAAGCACGATGACCGTCAAGGACATAGGAGAGTTGGACGACGCTCCGGGCGTCTACGACGTGATGGACGCCCTCGAGGCGTACGCCAGGACGCTGCCGCTGGACCATCCGGACCGGTGCGCCGCCTTCCAGGCCGTCGGGCGAGAGTACATCGACCAGGTCTACATGATCCCGCACCAGTGGATCTTGGGCCACAACTGGGTCGTCCAGCCGTGGGTACGGGGCTTTGACAGCACCTTTAACCTCGAAGTCAACGTGTGGGACATCTTCATTCAGAAGCACTAGGCGTGTGGAGCCAATCTCTCGAATCGTCAGTGCGGGACTTCTGACCCAAGACACCAGGTCCCAATAGAGGCAAGAAGCGAGGCCCCGGGGCAGAGAGTTCCCGGGGCCTCGTCTGTTTACGGCCCAGAGTAAACCGGGAGTTGTCGGCCCATCGGTCACGGTGCTACGATCGGCTATGTGAACATGTACAACTGGGTTCGGGTGTCCATGGGAGCGGTCGCGCTGCTGCTCCTGGCTGCGGCCGCTGGGCCGTTGGCGGCCATCATATCGACAGCGCCGGATGCTCCGAAAGCTGCCGTGACGGATGGGCTTCTGGCGCAGACGACGACGTCTACGCCGCCCCTGGACATTGAGGCGATCAAGGCGGACCCCACTTCGGCAGGGAAGGCGCTCGCCGAGGCTGCGGCCGCCGACGCGGCGACCGTCGGCGCGCTCTTGGTGTCCGCGGCGAAGTCCGACCCCAGGGCGACGGCAGACGCACTAAACGCGGCCGCCCGTGAAGACGCCGCCGCCATCGGCGAAGCCCTGGCGTCAGGCCCGGCTAAAGATCCCGACGCGCTGGCCGCCCTCGGCGAGCTCCTGCCGGTAACACCGTGGCTGCCAGAGGACGCACCGCGGGAGGGCCCCAACCGGTACAGCACGGGCGTCTGGGAGAAAGCCGGTTCGCAGGGAGCCATCGATCTGATGCTCGTCAAGCTCACCAAGCCCGGGCGCAGGTCCAATGTATCAGTGACCGCGCTGCCGGTGGGTATTCTCTCCAAGTTCCAGGAGCGCACGGCCGGGGCGACCGAGCGGAAGCTGGAGGACACGACTCCGACCTCGGCCGGGACACTTCGGTCCAAGCTGCCGGCGCCGCCGGTCGGTCAGGTGGTAGCCGCGCTGGTCAGACTCACGCCCAGCGGCTTCCCGACTCTCGACTTCATTGCAGGCCACGTCACCTTCTCAGTAGAGAAGAGCTGGCTCGACGAGAACGGTATTCACCCCTGGGCGATCCAGTTCAGCGTGTACGATCTGGAGCAGCGTGCCTGGCTGTCGTCCTCAGCAAAACGCGTCCGTGATGATGCTCAGCGGGTCTACTACAGCGCCATCGTCCCGACCTTCTCGACCTGGGCCATCCTGGGCAGCGAAGAGCCGCCGGAACCAGCGTTCCGCGTTGACGACCTCACCATCGCGCCGGCGCAGGTACGAGAGGGTGAGCCCGTCACCGTCGAAGCCCGGGTGACGAACCTGACCTCAGAGCCGACGGCGCCCATCGTAGCGGTCTACCTGGACTCGCTGGCGGACTCTGCCCAAAGAGTGCTTCTCGGCCCAAACGAGGCGCGGACCATCACGTTCAATGTCGAGCCTAAGGAGGGCGCCCACGAGGTGCGGCTTGACCGACTTACAGGCAAGCTGACCGTAGGTCCCGCCATCGCCGCCACCGCCACCCCGTCCGGCGACGTCGACGGCCAACCCGATGGCGGAGGCGGCGGGGGCGTCGTGGTCGTTGCCGTTGCGGTGGTCGTTATCGCCGTTGCTGTCATAGTCGTCTTTCGGAGGAGACGGGCAAGGCGCCAGGCGTAGCTTTTCACCGTACCCAGCGAGCTATCACATTGGAGGATAGCTGCCGTGTCGGAATCCGACTTCTTTCTGCGAGGTGAGCCATGGCTTTGAAGATCGCGACCCAAGAGGACATAGACAACCTGCGCACTCCCGGCGACCCCCAGGTCTCGCCGGATGGAGGGACCGCGGCGTTCGTGCTGCCGACTCGCTCAGGCGACAAGACAGTTACGAACGTCTGGGGCGTATCGACGGGCGGCGGCGAGCCGCGGCGGCTCACCGCGGGACCGGGCTCGGATACCGCGCCCAGGTGGTCGCCGGACGGCCGGACGCTGGCGTTCCTGTCCGACCGAGGCAAGGACCGGGCCGACGTCTACGTGGACGACTGGCAGATCAAGACGCTCACGCCGTCCAAGGAGACGCAGATATACCTGCTGCCGGTGGACGGAGGCGAGGCCGTCCGGCTCACGAGCATCAGGGGCGGCGTGCTGTCGCCGCGCAACCTCGGCCCGTTCGTGTGGTCGTCCGACGGGCGTCGGATCGCCTTCCTCAACACCGACCAGATGACCGACGATGAGAAGCGCCGCATCGACGAGAAGGACGATCCCATCGAGTTCGAGCAGCGCCCGAAGTACACGCGGCTCTACGTGGTCGACGTGTGCACGGGGGAGGTCGAATGCGTTTCGCCGGACGGGCTCCAGGTCTGGGAGTTCGCCTGGTCCGACGACAACAGCGAGTTTGTCGTTGTGTCGTCCGACCTACCGTACGAGGGCTCCTGGTTCACGAGCTGCAGGCTGGCCGCGTTTTCGTCCGGGGGAGAGGGGCTGCGGACGCTGCACGAGTCGAGGCGGCAGGTCGCGATGCCGGCGTGGTCGCCGGACGGCGCGCGGGTGGCGTTCCTTTCGTCCAACTACAGCGACCGCGGGGCGGTGGACGGCGGCGTCTTCGTGGTCTCGTCGCAGGGCGGACCAGCCAGTGAGCTAAGCGCGGGCCATCGGGCCAGCGCCAGGTATCTGGTGTGGTCGGATGACGGCTCCCGGCTGCTGACGACCGCGACGGAGCAGGGAGGCATGGCGCTGGCCGAGATCGACGTCGCCACCGGCGAGCGCACCTCTCTCTGGCGCGAGCTCGCCAGCATATCCGACGCCAGCAGCTTCGACGCCACGGGCAACGTCTTTGCGGTGGCACGCGAGGATGCCGTGACGCCCAAGGACCTCTGGCTCGTGAAGAGAGATGGCGACGCCTTGGACTGGACGCAGCTCACCCGGTGCAATCCCCAGGCCGCGGAGTTCGCCATCGGAGTCACGGAGTCCGTGTGGTGGAAGAGCGTCGACGGGATGGAGATACAGGGGCTGCTGACCAGGCCGGTGGGCGCATCGACCGACGGCCCGTACCCGCTGATGGTGACGCCCCACGGCGGGCCGACGGGAGGCGTCACGCCCCACTACAGCGTCGGGCGTTGGTACCCCCTGCAGTCGAAGGGAATCGCCGTTTTCTCCCCGAACTTCAGGGGCAGTGTGGGCTTTGGGCTGGAGTTCGCGGAGGCCAACATCGGCGACATGGGCGGCATGGACTGGCATGACGTGAACACCGGGATCGACTACCTGGTCGAGCAGGGGATCGCGGACCCGGACCGGATCGGGATAGGCGGCGGCAGCTACGGCGGCTACATGAGCGCCTGGGCCGTCACGCAGAGCACCCGTTTCCGGGCCGCCGTGCCCAGGGCCGGAATCTTCGACTGGCGGGCATTCCACGGCAAGTCGTACCTGAACGGATGGGAGGTCGTCCACTACGGCGGGACCGAATCGTGGGACGTGCTCGACCTGTGGGAGAAGTTCTCACCCATCAACCACGTCAGGAACGTCGAGACGCCCACCCTCATAGTGCACGGCGACCTCGATCTGTCGTGTCCCGTAGAGGGGGCTTATGCGTTTTACAGGGCGTTGGTAGAGCTGGGGGTGGAGACCGAGCTGGTCGTCTATCCCCGGGAGGGGCACGGCGTCACCGAAAAGGCGCACAATCGGGACCAGACCAAGCGCAGCGAGCAGTGGATCATCGACCGCCTGCTCGCCTGACCGCTGCGATTCAGCCTGCGGGCGGCCGTAGCTCCAGCTCGTCCATCGACAGCCGTCCGCGCGGCAGGTTCTTGAAGCCCACGAACGCGAAGCCGTAGCTGTTGCAGTTGATCAGCAGGTCTTCGATGGTCGGGGGGTTGGCTGGGTTGCTCGCCCAGCTACGATGCCACAGCGACTCGTCGGTCGCCAGGGTGAAGACGTTGGGCTCGGGCGTCCACGCGCCGTCGCCGATGGTCAGCGAGTTGCTCGTGAGATGCCACCGGCCCGAGCTGCGCCCCTCTCTGCCCGAGCCGACCACCCAGAAGTAGCAGTTGGCGCCGTCGAGATCCAGGTCGTCTCCCCTCAGGTAGACCGACACCCTCGTGTCGCGCAGGTCCACGGGGCCCAGGCCGATGTAGTGGCGGTACGTGATCAGGGGCAGCATTGATACCGGCCTCTCGGGCGTGTCCGCGCTCCAAACGTGGTGGTCGGTCCAGATGTAGCCCGAGTCGTTGACCCCGCCGCTTCGCTCCCACTCTGCCAGGTAGTAGATGTTGCGGCCCGCACGGATACAACCGTGGTAGTCGTAGGAGTACCAGCCCTCTTGTCCGACGTCGAACGTGTACTTCATGGTCGAGTCGCCTCCCGGGGCTTCAGGGCAGCTTGATCTCCAGCTCGTCCATCGCGATCTTCCCGGCCGGCAGCGACGTGAAGCCGGAGAGCTGCACGGCGATGCTGGAGCACTCCGTCAACGCCGCCTCTATCCCGCGGACCCCGGCGGGGTCCGGCGTCCACGTCTGGTGCCACAGTGACTCGTCGGGCTCGAGCGTGAACCTGTTCGGCTCGGACGGCCATTCGCCGTCGCCGATCTCCAGCGGGTGGGCCTTCAGGTGCCACGTGGCGCCGCCGCCGTTGACCCAGAAGTACGCCTGCGAGCCGTGCAGTTTGAGGTCGTCGCCGCGAAGGTACAGCGATACTTCGGCGCCCAGGATATTGTAGGACTCCTCGCCGACCCACCGCCGGCGCAGCGTGAACGCGAATACGGAGATCGGGTCCTCCGGGGTGTCCGCGCTCCAGGCGGCCTGATTTGTCCAGATGTAGCCGGAGTTGCCAACACCCCCCGTGGGCGACCAGGCGGCCAGGACAAAGATATTCCTGCCCGCTCTGACGCAGCCCTCGTAGTCGTAGGAGCACCAGCTTTCGGGACCGATATTGAAGTCGTGCTTCATCGGAATCGTGACTCCTCCGCCGGCCTGCGTCAGCTCGCCAGTCTGATCTCGAGCTCGTCCATGGAGATCCTGCCGGTGGGCAGGGCCGTAAAGCCGGAGAGCTGGATGGCGTAGCTGGTGCAGTTCGCCAGCACGTCGCTGAGGCTGGTGACGTTGGACGGATTGCCCGACCACGTTCGGTGCCAGAGCGACTCGTCGTCGGTGAGTGTGAACCGGTCGGGTTGGTCGGGCCATCGGCCGTCGGCGATATCGATGGGGTGGCTGTTGAGGTGCCAGCTTGTGCCCCTGCTCACCACCCAGAACAGGGCCTTCGATCCGTAGACCTTGAGTTCGTCGCCCCGCAGGTACACCGAGACCTCCGCGTTGCGAAGGTCGACGGGCCCCTTGCCCACCCAGTTCCTGCGCAGATCGAAGGGGAACACCGAGATGGGGTTCTCCGGCGTGTCGGCGCTCCAGCCGTGCTCGTCGCTCCAGATGTAAGCGGAGTCGTTGATGCCGCCGCTCTTCTCCCAGATGACCAGGATGAACATGTTGCGGCGGGCGCGCTTGCCCGCGTGGTACTCGTAGGAGCAGAACCCCTCAGGACCTCGGTCAAATGTGTGTTTCATGTCGTCTCGAACTCCCTTCGGCGTCAAGGCCTAGATGCGAGGCGGATGAGAATGTGCCGCCGGGTCGTTCCGCGGGGACGCCTGCGCCAAGATAGCCGAGGCTCCGTGGAGTCTTTCCCACGGAGCCTCGGTAATTGCCTACCCGTAGCTGGTCGGGCTATGGGCCGTCTAGTGCTTCTCGACCCACATCTGCCACAGCGGCGTGTCGATGTTCGGCCCGCTCTCGAAGCCCTTGATCCACGGCTGAATGGCCCAGTTCGGACCGTAGAGCCAGTTCCAGGGGATCATGTACACGCGTTGGGTGTAGTGCTCCTGGACTGCCTGCCAGGCCGTGCAGGCCTCCGGATCGTCCAGCGCGAGACCTCGCGCGTAGTTCTCCAGGGCCGCCAGCTCGGTGTACTCGGTGGATCCGGCGAGCTCTTCGCTCGGGAGCACTCCGATGTCAGTGGCCGTGAAGGTCTTGACGATCTGCGTCTCGTGCGGCACCCACATCGCCTCGCTGAAGCGCTTCAGCTGCGACTCGGGGCGCCTGGGCATGCCGCTCTCGCGCTTGAATATGTCAAGCTCGATGTTCAGGTTGTCCTTCCAGTACTCCTTGATCGCGCTCGCCACGTTGATGTCTTCGGCGGAGCCGAGATCCGTCTTGATCACTGGAACGGTCCCGCCGCCGTAGCTCGACTCGGCGATGTACTGCCGCGCCAGGTCCGGATCGTAGTACTGACCGCGGTCTTCGGAATTGTGGCAGGCTGTGCCGGGCGCGAAGAAGCCTGTCGCCGCGTGCCAGGGCCCGCCCAGCACGGCTTGGATGGTCGACTCCATGTCCGCGCCATGGGCCAGACCCTTACGGAAGTTCAGGTCGTTAAAAGGCTCCAGGTGGATCATGGTGCCCCACCACTTCAGGCCGGGATACAGGGCCGTGTGCAGCAGCTTGTTGAACGGATGGGCTGGGTCTTCGACCGCCTGCGTGTAGGTTGCGGAGTCGAGCCCGATGATGTCCATCTCCTGGTTCTCGAACATGATGACCTGGACCTGCCTGTCGGAGATGGCGGGCATGATCAATTTGTCGACCACGCTCTCCTCACCCCACCAGTGCTTGCCCTTGAGGCCCACCCGCGTCGATACCGTGAGTCCCGAGTCGGGGTCGTACGTCGCGTCGTAGGGGCCGGCCCCTATCGGGTCGTACCACCACGAATCGGGTTCCGCCAGCACCTGGTCGATCTTCGACAGCCCGGTCATCCACACCGCCATGTACAGCGGCCAGGGCGGCCACGAGTACTCCATCGTCATTTCGAGGGTGTGATCGTCCAGCGCCTGCAGACCGAGCACGTCGGTGACGTCGCCGGCTTTCAGCGCCTCCCACTCCTTGATCGTGCCCAGCGCCAGTGAAGCCGCGCCCCAACCGGCAATGTTCTCGGGCTTGGCCCCGTTCTCCCAGTAGGCCTTGATCTGGGACGCGGTTATCGGCGTGCCGTCCTGCCAGACGGCGTCCTCACGCAGCTTGACCGTGTAGACGGTGAAGTCGTCGTTGGCGGTCCACGCGGTCGCTATCCACGGCACCAACTCGGTGTGGGGCGGGTCGGGGCTGTACTGGAACAGCGTGCCGAATACGCCCATTGAGTACTGCCGGTTGCCGCCGCCGTCCCGCCAGGGCGCGCCCTGGCTTCGCATGCGGCCCGGCGTGTTGATCTCCTGCGTATCGCTCAGCGACGCGCCCGCCGGAATTACCGGCATGGCTATGTCCGGCATCGCCGGCGTCGGCGTCGCGGGCACCGCCGTCGGCGGCGCTGGCGCCGGCGTCGGCTGGACCGCCGCCGTTGTGGGAGCCGCCGTGGGCTCCACTTCCTCGGTGCCGCAGGCCGCCAGCGTCATGGCGCCCAACGAGAATAGCATTACGAATCCCGCAATGGGTTTCCATTTCGACATCAGCCAAGTCATATGAGTCTCCCTCCCGAGTTGATACTCAACTCGGTTTGATGCGCGGCATTATACGCCTACGTACATCGGTGTCAATGCCACGCGGTCGTCCGATGCCGTCAGCCGGCCATAGGATCGCGCTTCTTCGATACGTGCTCGCCGACGACCTCTCCCGCGCCTATGATCTTGCCGTCGATTGCCTTGAGCAGGTCGTCCTTGGTGGCCTCCGGCCCCAGAGTGATCTCGGCATTCAGCGCGAAGACCTTGAAGGTGTACTGTTTGACAGGGTCTTCCAGCGCCCCTCCGCTCGTCCACTGCTGGCGTACCTCGGGCGGGCAGGGACCGTTCCAGCCTATGTTGCGGTCGTCGTTGGTCCCCTGCCTGGCCGCCGGTCCTACGGACGCCGCCTCGTGGGTCTTCGCGAGGTCGGCGGGCAGGCCGACCTCGTCGGCAGGAATGCCCCACATCACCCAGTGGGACCAGGGGGCGCCGGGGTTCTGGTTGCTTTCCAAGACGATGGCTATGCTGACGGTGCCCTCGGGCGCCTGGCTCCAGGTGATCGGGACCGAGATGTCTTTGTCTGAGCAGCTGTACTCTCTTGGGATGCGTCGTCTGTGGTCGAACTTGGTGCTGGTCACCGTCATGGTCAACTCGTACGTCTGGGTGATCAGGTACTCCTCAAACTCGCCCAGTCCTGTGGCGCCGCCGCGAGTGTTCGAGTCGACGACCTCGGCCGGTGCCTCCGACGCGGCCATCCGTGTAGCAGCCGCATCCGACGCTGCGGCCGGCGCCTCGGTGCCGTCGTCGCTGGAGCAGGCGAGCGCTGCGGCCGCCAGTACTATCGCGGCGAGAAGTGCGGTCCAGACTGAAAACGCCTTGGTCATCTTAGTCCTCCTCGTCAATCCATACCCGGGGGCGAGCTGCGCAGCCGCTATCGCCGTGGAGCTTCGCCGCTGCCGGGTAGCTCACCCTATGGTATCAGCGCCGCGCAAGCCGCGCCCGCCCTAACCCGCTACCGGGCTCCGGCAATGCCGCTATTGGGCCATAGGATCGCGCTTCCGGGACACGTGCTCGCCGACGGCCTCTCCCGCGCCGACGATATTGCCGTCGATCGCCTTGAGCAGGTCGTCCTTGGTGGCCTCCTGCCCCAAGCTGATACCCGTACTCAGCGCGAATACCCTGAACGTGTACTGTTTGACGGGGTCCTCCAGCGCGCCTCCGCCGGACCACACGTGGCGCACCTCGGGCGGGCAGGGGCCCGTCCACCCTATGTTCCCGTCGTCGTTGGTCCCCTGCCTCGCGGCGGGTCCCAAGGGAGCCGCCTCGTGGGTCTTCGCGAGGTCGGCGGGCAGCCCGACCGCGTCGGACGGAATGCCCCACATCACCAAGTGGGACCACGGGGCGCCCGGGTTCTGGTTGCTTTGCACGGCGACGGCTATGCTGACGGTGCCTTCGGGTACCTGGCTCCACGTAATCGGGACCGAGATGTCGTCGTCCGAGCAGCTGTACTTCCTTGGGATGCGTCGTCTGTGGTCGAACTTGGTGCTGGTGACCGTCATGGTCAACTCGTACGTCTGGGTGATCAGGTACTCCTCGAACTCGCCCAGTCCTGTGGCGCCGCCGCGAGTGTTCGTGTCGACGACCTCGGCCGCTGCCTCCGGTGCGGGTGTCGGAGCGGAGGATGCCTCCTGCGCGGCCGCCGGCGCCTCGGCTGGCGCGTCGGTCCCATCGTCGCTGGAGCAGGCGAACGCTGCAACCGCAAGCACCAGCGCCGCGAAAAGGGCGGTCCGGACAGAAAACACTTTGGTCATCGTAGGCCTCCACATCCCTCCACGTCTTGGAACAGGCTGCTGCAGTCGATATCGTCGTGGAGTCTCGCTGCTGTCGAGTGGCTCACCCTATGGTATCAACGTCGCGCAAGCCGCGTGTGACCTCACCCGCTACGGGGCTCCCGCGACGCCGCTATTGCGCCATCGGGTCGCGCTTCTTCGACACGTGCTCGCCGACCACCTCCCCGGCGCCGACGATCTTGCCGTCGATTGCTTCGAGCAGGTCATCCTTGGTGGCCTCAGGCCCCAGGCTGATCTCCGCATCCAGCGCGAATACCTTGAACGTGTACTGTTTGACGGGGTCCTCCAGCGCGCCTCCGCCGGACCAAACGTGGCGCACCTCGGGCGGGCAGGGGCCGTTCCAACCTGTCTCTTGGTCGTCGTTGGTTCCCTGACGAGCGGCGGGTCCTACGGACGCCGCTTCGTGGGTCTTCGCGATGTCAGCCGGCAGGCCGACCGCGTCGGACGGAATCCCCCACATCACCAGGTGGGACCACGGCGCGCCCGGGTTCTGGTTGCTCTCCACGACGACGGCTAAGCTGACAGTGCCCTCGGGCGCCTTGCTCCAGGTGATCGGCACCGAGATGTTGTCGTCCGAGCAGCTGTACTTCCTGGGGATGCGCCGCCTGTGGTCGAACTCGGTGCTCGTGACCGTTATGCTCAGCGCGTAGGTCTGGGCGATCAGGTATTCCCCGAACTCGCCTGGGCCCGTGGCGCCGCCGCGGGTGTTCGTGTCGACGACCTCGGCCGCCGCCTCCGGTGCGGTCGTCGGCGCGGAGGCCGCCTCCTGCCCGGCCGCTGGCGCCCCGGCCGGGGCGTCGGCTCCATCGTCGCTGGAGCAGGCGAACGCCGTGACCGCGAGTACTGTCGTCGCGAGAATGATCGTTCGGACTGAGTACGCCTTGGTCATCTTACGCCTCCGCATCCATCCACGCGTTGAGAGGGGCTGAACAGCCGATATCTTTGATGATATCAGCGCCGCGTCAACCGGGCACCCGCCTCCCGCGCTGCGGGGAGGCCCGCCGCGTGTGCTTACCGGCCCCGCGGGCCTTCAGGCCGTGTCAATCTGTTGTTGCCGGCTGCGAAATAGGCGTCCATCGGGCGAAAGTATCGGCTCTCCCACCAGTCCGGTGAGAAGGCGGTGTCGCCGGCGTCGACGCCGGTGTGGCGCAGGATGATCGTCGTGCCGTCGTCCTGTGGGTTCCCGATGCCGCCGTAGTGGGGCCCGGTGGCGAGGCTGACCTCGACGCGCGTGACCCTCCCGTCTTCCCACTCCTGGGCCGTGTTCAGCTCGTGGACGATGCGCTGGTAGGGCTCCATCTGCAGGACTCTACCGAGAACCGCGCCGTCGAGCAGGCTGACCGGACCGTCGACGGAGGCGTCGATCGTCGCCCGCCCTCCGGTCATGTCACCGTGCTCGCGGCTGTCCAGCCAGGCTTCGAACAGCCTTTTCGGCGTGGCCGGCACGATTCGGGTCACCGCGTAGCCGTCTTCGAAGTTGGTCACAATCATGACGAGACGCTACCCGTGTCCAGCCCGTTCGGCCGCACGCCTTAGCATCGCCCCTGCCTGGGCACCACGACCAGGCTCGTGGGGTTGACGAACCACAGGTTCTTGGTCACGCCGTCTTCCTGCATCTTGACGTACCACTCCTGCCCCCGGTCCAGGAGCTCCGCGGTCCAGACGCCGCGCAACAGGAGCTCCGCGCAGGCGACGCTCTTGGCGTTGAGATAGTTCTGCACGATCTCTACGACTATCTCCTCCGTCAGCGGCCCGTCGATCGGCGTCGGCGTCGGGGCCGCCGCCGCGTCCGGAGTGTCGCTGCCGCAGGCCGCCTGCGTCAGCAGGAGACACAGGGCTACGACTGCCAGGACCAGGGCTAGTGGACTCTTGCGCATCGTTCTCCTCCAGGGCAGAGTCGCTGGCGGGACTCGAGGGTCGCCGCCAGCTCGGTGAAGGCAGTGTGGGATGCTACGCTACGACATTCGCCCTGAACGGTCAACCGCACGTCCGGAGCACTCGCCGATTGAGTTGCCCGGCGATTGAGCGTAACATCCAGCGAAAATCAGCCGAGCGAGGAAACCCAATGCGCGGTTCGACAACTCTCGACGTAGACAGCCCAATGACCCCGCCTCAGTGGGCGCTGCTTCAGCGGACGCTCCTCCGCAACGAGGCACAGGCGTGCCAGGCCTTCTTCGAGCACTACTTCGACGAGCGCGGCTACCTGCTGTGCGTGCCCAGGTGGGGAGGCGACGACGGCCCGGACGACGCGGCGGAAAACATGCTCAACTGGACCATGCTTCACGCTCTCGGCGCCTCGGACGTCGTCCTGGAGCTGTACAAGAAGGGTTGGGAGGGCCATCTCCGGCAGTACACCGAGGCCAAGACAACCGACGTGCCCTTCGCCCGCGACGGCATGTACTACAAGGAATTCCCGGTCATGTTCGACTGGTTCCACAACGGCGAGGGGTTCTCGGTCTTCTTTCTCCAGGGGCTGTCGGACCCATACGACGACGCCCTGGAAGTCCGTACGAGACGTTACACGGGCTTCTACATGGGCGACGACCCCGCCGCGCCCAACTACGACCCGGAGCACAGGATCATCCGCAGCATGTTCAACGGCAGCCGGGGCCCCCTGATGCGCAGGGCCACGGCCCTGGACTGGGCCGGAGACCCCATCGAGATCGAGGGCCGCTTCGATCCCGGACACGGCGAGCGAAACTATCAGGAGATGCTCCAGCACTTTCAGGACTACAACGACATCGTCGGCGACCATCCGCTCAACATGGGCGCGACGACGCTGGCCTTCAACGCGTACGCCCTGACCGGCGAGCGGCGCTACCGCGACTGGCTGGTCGACTACATCGAAGCCTGGGTCGAGCGCACCGAGGCGAACGGCGGGATCATCCCGAGCAACATCGGCCTGGACGGGTCCATCGGCGGCGAGTGCGACGGCAAGTGGTACGGCGGCGTCTACGGCTGGGGATTCTCGGTCTACGATCCCGCCAGCGGCAAGACCGCGCACCGCCGGTCCGCGACCGGCCGCGCCCCCTACAGCTTCGCCAACGCGCTGCTGATGACCGGAGACCGGCGGTACGTCGACGTCTGGCGCGGCGTCATCGAGGCCGTCAACGCGAACGCGAAGACCGTCGACGGACGGCGGTTGTTCCCGCAAATGCACGGCGACGACGGCTGGTACGAATTCAGGGAGGACCCCTTCGACGACGGGGCGCTGGAGGTCTACTACTGGTCGATGGACCGCGCCGACCGCGAACGTGCGACGGGCAGCGGATGGCTCGACTTCCTGGACGGCCGCAATCCCGGCTACCCGGTCGATGCGCTGAAGGGCGATCTGGAGACGGTCCGGGCGAGGATGGAGGGTGTCCGGCGGGACACCGCATCGGCTGACACCCGGATGTCGGACGACATGAACGGCCTCACGCCGGCCTTGACCGTGTCTCTGACGGAGCTGATGCTGGGCGGGCTGCCGACCGGCAGGGTGGGGCACCCGCTGCACGCGCGCCTTCGCTACTTCGACCCCGAGCGGCGCCGGGCCGGCGTCCCCGAAGACGTTGCCGCCCTGGTGACCCACATGACCGACACCGAGACGTCGGTGACGCTGGTGAACGTCAACCAGGTAGAGGCGCGCACAGTCGTCGTACAGGGTGGGGCCTACGGGGAGCACCGGATCGTCACTGCGCACGCCGACGGCGCGGCGGTCGACGTCGAGGGCAGCAGTTTCGCCGTCCGCCTCGCGCCGGGCTCCGGCGCGGACGTCACGCTCGCCATGCGCCGGTACGTCAACAAGCCGACGCTGGCGTTTCCTTGGGGGCGTTGACGTCCGCCGCTAGCGTGCGGGGTCGGCGCTTCGCTGCTTGTCCTTGTCGTACTGGCCGCCGCCGCGGCTCGGCTCCGCCATCTTCTCCCGTGACTGCCTGGTGAGCTCGGAGAGGAGGTCGTCGTTGGCAAGCCTCTGCTCCAGGTGCCGCATCCGGCCGGGTCCGGCGGTACGGATCATCGTCTCGCCGTAGGCACGCTCGCACCAGAAGTTCGATAGGTTGCCTATCTCCTGGCGCAGGGCGGGCAGGTCTTCGTCGGCGTGGCGCTCCTGCATGTTGATGGTGAACATGCGGCGGCGCGTGCCCCCGCCGAACGAGGCATGCTTGACGCCGTGATTGAAGAGGACCATGTCGCCGGGTTCGGACTCGAGCGGCACGGCCGGGACGTGGGCTCCCGTGATGCCCCACGCGCCCTCCGGGTTGGATTCGGCCGATCGGGGCGCGGCCCGGTGGAGCTCCTCGGCGAAGGCGTCCCCGAAGTGGTGGCTGCCGGGGATCACCCTCAGGCAGCCGCCGTCCTTCTTGACCACGTCCAGGTAGAAGGCGATCTTGAGCGACGTGTAACGGGCGTCCTTGTACCCGTCCGAGTGCCACTGGGTGTCGCCGACGTAGAAGTTGCCGTCGCTGCCCGTGTAGTTGAAGTCGTCGCCCAACAGCGACGCGACGACGTGCTCGATGCGAGAGTCGTCGATCAGCGAGCAGAGGTACTCGTCCTGGTCTATGAACGGCACCAGCGCCGATCGGTGCTGGTGGTCGTGCTGCCGGCCGTCGTGTCCGCCGCCGTGGTCGGCCCAGACCTTCTCGAACGCGTCCGTGATGTCGCCGATCCCGGCGGCGAAGTGGCCCGGAAAGACGAGGTAGCCGAAGGTGCGGAAGCGGTTGATCTCGTGCTCGGTGAGTCTCATGTCACTCCTGTCGCGGCCTTTCTGGATGCGTGCGAATGTCTGTCTGCCAGACTGCCGCTATATTCGGTTCTCCCGGTCCACTTTGTGGCCGGCCTGGAAGACGTCCACGACGTCGCGCAGAATCTTGACGTCGGTGGACGGGTCTCCGTCGACGACGAGAAGGTCGGCCTGCTTGCCCGGCTCAAGGGTACCGACTTCGTCGTCGATCCAGCACGAGCGCGCCGAGTCGCTCGTGGCCGAAACGATGGCCTCCATGGCGGACATTCCCGTGTCGACGTGGGCTTCAATCTCGCTTTGGAAGTCGCCGAGCTTGTAGTAGGACCACGACGCGTCCGAGCCGCACACGAGCCGAACCCCGGCCTCTCTCATCCGCGCCGCGTGCTCGAAGATGACGTCGTTCTTGCCCCTGATGTCGTCGAGCTGCGTCCGCTCTCGGTCGGTGAGGCCGACGGTCTCCGCCTTGAGCTTCAAGTTCGCCTCGGCGTCGCGGCCCTGGTACAGGGTCGGGTTGACGAAGACGCCGTCTTCCGCGATGCGCTCCGTGATCTCAGGCCGGTAGCGGTGGGAGCCGTCGGGATCCTTGTGGTAGCCGTGGATGAGCGTGTCTATGCCGGCTTCCAGCGCGTTGACCATGCCCTCGGACGAGGCGCAGTGGGCGGCGGCGTGCTTGCCGAACTTGTGGGCCTCGTCGACGATCGCCGTCAGCTCGTCGACGTCGAACGACGGCCTCAGGGAGTGAGACGTGCGCGTGCTGCCGCCGGTCGCCGTGATCTTGATGAAGTCGGCGCCCTCCTTGACGAGCTGACGCACGGCGGCGCGACATTCGACGGCGCCGGTAGCCTCGACCCCGAAGTAGCTCAGGTGGCCGCCGATAATCGCCATCGGCCGGCCCGACAGCACGAGCCGCGGCGCCGGCGTAATGCCCATCTCGACCGCCTGACGCAGCATGAACGTGGTCCGGTTCTTGGCGCCGCAGTCGCGCACGGTGGTGACGCCTGAGTAGAGGTGGGCGCGCGCGTTGCGGGCCGCCTGCAGGGTCAGCACCTCGTCGGGCAGGGTGGTGAGCTCGTCTCCCATGCGTCCGTCGCCGATGCCGATGAGGTGCACGTGGCAGTCGATCAGTCCGGGCAGTACCGTCTTGTCCTCGTAGTCGAGCTCGACCACGCGGGCGCCCTCCGGCGGCACGACCGCCTCCTCGGTGCCGACCGCCGCGATGCGGCCGTTCTCGATCAGCACGGCGCCGCGCTCCAGCGGCGGACCGCCCCCACCGTCGATCAGGCGCGCGGCCCGGATAAGCGTGAGTCCGCCGTCGCCGTCTGTCATGGGCCCCTCCTACGGAACTGGCGTCCCATTATACGCCGCCGGGCGCGCCGGGCGGATGCTGCCGGAGCGACGACAGCGATTCCGCAGAGCCGCGCTCGATGCGCCGGCCCGCCAGGAACACCTCGGCGACGTTTCACAGGTCCTGGATGCGTTCGGCAGGGTTGCCGTCCACGACGATCAGGTCGGCGGCCTTCCCGGGCCCGAGCGTCCCGGTCACGCCGTCGATGCCCAGAGACGCGGCCGCTTCGCCCGTCACCGAGACGACGCCCCGCATCGGGGATAGCCCGGCCATGACCAGACATTCCGTCTCGTACGGCGTGTTCCCAAGCTGGTAGTTGCCCCAGGACGAGTCGGAGCCGGTGATCATCTTGACGCCCATGTCGATCATCCGCCGGCAGTGCTCCAGGTGAGTCTCGAAGTTGCGCTCGTACTGGTCGAGCAGCGCCCGTTCGCCCGTCGTCAGCGGACGGCGCTCCTGGACGGCCTTCAGCGTCCAAATCCTGGCCCTGAATACGTGAAGGGTAGGGTTGACGTAGGCGCCCTGTCGGGCGATGCGTTCGGCGACGTCCGGCCTGAAGCAGTCGGAGCCGTCGGGCTCTTTGAAGACGCAGTGGATGATCATGTCCACGCCGGCTTCCAGCGAGTTGGCGATGCCCTGCGACGACAGGCAGTGGGTGGCGGTCAGCTTGCCGAACTTGCGGGCCTCTGCCGTGATGGCGGTCAGCTCGTCCACGTCGAACGCCGGGAGCAGTCGGTGGGAGGTCGCGGTGCTGCCCCCGGTCGCCGTGATCTTTAGGTAGTCGGCGCCCTCCTTGATGAGCTGCCTGGCCATCGCCCTGGCCGCGTTGGGGCCGGTGACCTCGGATCCGAAGTACCACATGTGGCCGCCGACGATCGAGATCGGCCGCCCGCAGAGGACCATGCGCGGCCCGATCTCCCGCCCCTCGCGGACCGCGTCACGCAGCCTGAACATGGTGACGTTCTTGGGCCCGTTCTCGCGGATCGAGGTGACGCCGGACAGCAGCGACGTGCGCGCGTTACGGGCGGACTGCAGCGTCAGCACCTCGTCGGGGAGTGCGGCCACGTCGTCGCCGGGACGCCCGTCGCCGAAGCCGTTGTTATGCGTGTGGCAGTCGATCATGCCGGGCATCAGGGTCTTGGCGCCGAAGTCGAGGACCTCGACCGGAGCGCCCTCGGGCGCTGCGACGTCGGCCTGGCGTCCGACCGCGCGTATCGTCCCGCCTTCGACGAGCACGGCGCCGTTCTCGATGGGCCGGCCCCCGGCGCCGTCGAGCAGACGGGCGGCTTTGATCAGCGTGAGGGCGCCGGGTTGGTTCAACGTGGGTCTGCCAAAAGAATCAAGCCAAGCTCGATGTTTCGGAATGGCGGGAGCGCCACGGGAAGAGGGCTCTTGGGGGCGCGCCTTCTTTGTTGGTCGGGGTGACTGGACTCGAACCAGCGACCCCCTGCACCCCATGCAGGTGCGCTACCAAACTGCGCCACACCCCGACGCCGGCCAGCATATCACAGGGCCTTGGGGCCAACAAGCTGAGCGGGGCTCCCAGATTCCCCACCTAGATAAGAGGAAGACCTCGTTGGAGCCCGACGCGATGCGGGCTAAGATGGTTGTTGAGCAAACGAACCGATCACCAACGAGGTGCATCTATTATGAAGCAAGGCTTACTGGCATTCCAGTACGAGCAGGAGAAGGGCTCGACAGGTATGACGGGACTGTCCGGGCTGATGACGTACCTGGAGTTGATGCAAGCAGCGGGTTTGACACAGCTACAAGAAGTACAGGGCCTACCAGCCGCTGACCACCTACTGGGCAGAGGCCGACCAGATTGTGCATTCTGAGTTTCGGGACGGCAATGTACCGGCGGGCCATCAGCAGTTGCGAGTGTTGATTGAAGGGCTGGGCCGTCTGCCTGCGGGGGTGGAGAAGGTGATGCTGAGGTCGGATACGGCGGGGTACCAGCGGGAGTTGCTGCGGTACTGCGCGGAGGGTAGAGACGAGCGGTTCGGGGTGATCGAGTTCGCGGTTGGGGTCGACGTGACGACAGAGTTCCGCCGTGCGGTGTCCGAGGTCGCCGAGCAAGACTGGCAGACGCTGTACCGCAAGGTTGGGGAGCATCGTGTGGACACGGGTCAGCAGTGGGCTGATGTGAACTTCGTACCCAACTGGATAGGGCACTCCAAGAACAGCCCTGAGTATCGGTTCATAGCTACCAGGGAGCGGTTGATCGAACAGCCTCTGCCGGGAATGGAGGGGCAGATGGAGCTTCCGTTCCCCGCGATGGAGTTGTCCAACAGAGGCTGGTACAAGGTCTTCGGAGTGGTGACCAACCGGAGCATTGCGGGAGATGAGTTGATCTGGTGGTCGAGGCAGAGATGCGGCAAGGGCGAGGAGGTCCACGGCGTCCTCAAGAGTGACCTTGCCGGGGGCAGGCTTCCGTCGGGGCTGTTCGGAGCCAACGCAGCATGGTGGGCGATAGCAGTGTTGGCCTTCAACTTGAACTCTGCCATGAAGCGGCTGGTGTTGGGCGGACAGTGGGTGGGCAAGCGTCTCAAGGCGGTGCGCTTCGCCCTGATCGCCCTACCGGGCCGTGTGGTGCGTCACGCCAGGAGGTTGATCATCCGTCTTGCCCGTGGCCATCCCTCATACGAGTTGCTGCTCAGCGCGCGGCAGAGGATATTGGCGCTGGCTGCCGAGCCGTATCGGGCATAGGCGACCCTGCCTGGAGCATCGGTTTGTAGGCGACTCTGCCGAGTTGCCAGGCCGGGCCATGCCTTCTTCGGCCTGACAACAGCCACAATTGGCAGCGAACCGCTGCCGATACCCTCAAAGACGGCACCCGAGACCCTGTCCGATGCCGATCATGTCATGCGTCACCCCAAGTCGACACCCGGACACCCCCTGAAAGCACACCAAGCAGCTCCCAACCATGTCAGGTGGGGAATCTGGGAGTCGGCGTAACTGTTCAGTCTTGGAGAGAGGAGGTACTCGGGCGCCGCCGCGCCCGCCTTCGGAGACTTTGGCAGGCCTCCGGACGTGGACCGGGCCTGGGCAGCAGCGGGGGCGGTATCGAACCTGACCTCCCAGCCATGGATTCCGGCTCGGGGGCCGGAATGACGACGACCGTTCACGTGCAAGGCAGGCATACCCTATCGCCATGCCCGCGCAAGCGCGAATCTCAGTCTTGGTGAGAGGGGGTACTCGCGCGCCGCCGCGCCCGCCTTCGGAGACTTTGGCAGACCTCTGGACGTGGATCAGGCCTCGGCAGCAGCGGGGGCGGTATCGGGCTTGGTCTCCCGACCCTGGATTCCGGCTCGGGGGCCGGAATGACGACGACCGTTCACGTGCAAGGCAGGCATACCCTATCGCCATGCCCGCGCAAGCGCGAATCTCAGTCTTGGTGAAAGGGGGTACTCGCGCGCCGCCGCGCCCGCCTTCGGAGACTTTGGCAGACCTCCGGGCGTGGACCAGGCCTCGGGAGCAGCGGGGGCGGTATCGGGCTTGACCTCCCGACCCCTGGATTCCGTCTCGGGGGCCGGAATGACGACGACCGTTCACGTGCAAGGCAGGCGTATCCGGTCGTCATGCCCGCGAAAGGAGACCTTTGCATAAATCCCCAAGCGCGGCAACGTCGCGGGGCCAAGCGGTGTCATCCAACCTGGACTCTCTATTTCTGGATTCCGGCTCAAGGCCGGAATGACGGTTGTGCAACGGGTCCGATAGCGGGCATCCACGGATCTGGAGGGGCATCAACCTTGAACAGTTGCGCGTTTCGGCCCCGTGCCGGCTTTGGCACGCGGCATCCTGAGTATCCGGCGGGCGTTGTCCGCCATTATCAGACGGTCTTCCTCGGGCGACAGGTCCGCTTCGTGGTAGATTCCCAGCGCGAATGCGGGCAGGATCAGGTCCATGTCCGTCCCGAACACTATCCGGTCGGCCCCGACGGTGTCGATGGCCCGCCTCAGCACGTCGCGGTAGGGGTACGTGCCCGAGAGCTCCAGGTAGACGTTGGGCGTGTCGGCCGCGAGGCGTATGCCGTCCTCGCCCAGACCGTGACCGATGATTATGGGTAGACTCGGGTGGCGGCGCCCGACCTCACGCAGCATGGTCAGGTCGGCGGCGCTGCCGCCGCGCACGAAGGGCGCGTAGCCTGGGGCCGAGGAGTAGCGCGGCAGCCGGGTGAAGTCCCAGTTGGGGCCGTTGTAGAAGATCGGCACGCCCCGCTCGGCGGCTTCGGCGAAGAGCGCCATGTAGCCTTCCGAGCCGCCGCGGTCCAGGACCGTGTCCGGGGTGATCGTCGCGTGGGCCAGCCGGTCGTTCTTCGCGAACATGTCCAGCCAGCGGACCGACGCTTCGAGATGCGTGGGATTGACGACCGGGCTTCCCAGCAGGCCGGGCCGGCCCTCGATCTTCTCGAGCATCTCGCGGTTGCCGGCGTCCATGTCGTCGTAGTAGGCAAAGTAGGACGAGCAGACCGAGTACTCGAACCCGGCCCGGCGGGCGTAGTGCTCGATGGCCTCCACGTCCCGCGTCGAGGCCGACAGCATCGGTATCTCGCCGAAGTGGTTGTGGACGTCGATGGCGGGCGTCTCGGGTGTCTCGACGGCCGGCAGCGGCTCCGCCGAGGCTTCGGCGCGGTCGGCCTCGTCGCGCCGTCCGAACAGCCTCAACGCGTTGGCGGCCAGTATCTTCCGCTTGACGGCCTCGTCCAGGTCGGCGTCGAGCACGAGGTTCAGCGCGGGCCGCATGGGACGCAGGGTAGCGCCGGAGGCGTAGAGCACCCGGTCGGGGCCGGCCCGCTCGACCAGCAGTTCCACCGCGCCCGGCGTCGGGAACCAGGACGGGTCGACGTAGACGTGATCATGCTCCTCGACGACGGCCAGGACCTCGTCGAACAGGTAGTAGAAGGTTCCGGCGAAGTACAGCGGGCAGCCCAGCTCCGCGGTTATTTCCGCAAGCTGCGTGGGCAATCCTCCGCCGACGAGGCTGCAGGCGACCAGGGGCAGGCCGGGCCGGGCGATCTCGGCGAACGCCCGGCGCGACGCCAGCGACGCCAGCGACGTGTTCGGCGGCACGTGGAACGCCAGCCCCGCGGACCCGTTCGCCACGCAGCTCGCGACCACCGACGGCAGCTCGGCGGCGGAAACCTTGGGGCCGACGACACCGACCGGGATCAGCCGTTCGTCCGAGGCCGCGCCGGAGAACAGGTGGTCGTTGCCCTTGCGGGCGTCCGCGTTGAGGCCGCGAAGGCTGGTGACCGCGGCGCGGCCCACGCCGGCCTTGGTCATCTGGCCGAATAGCTCCGCGAACCCCATGGGCTCCGGCCGTACCGTGAGCCCGCCGACCAGTGTGTACGCGTCTACGATCATCGTGTGCCTCCAAGGGCGGCCGCCGCGGCCGGGCAGCCGAGTATATTGCCGGCCTCCGGCGGGGTCAATTTCACGGCCGGCCGTGGCGGGTTACTTGCAGCCGAGCCGGTGGTATCATAAGGGCCGCTCGAACGGCAGGCACTCTGAGCGCACCCACCGGAAGAATGGTAGGGGAGCAGCCCGCAGGAGGATTCCACAGATGAAGATGTACATCAGCGGCGAGTGGATCGACAAAGACGACAAGATCGAGGTGATGAACTCCTACAACGACACGGTGATCGACACGGTGCCCAGCGCGGACCTCAAGGACCTGGAGGCCGCCATTGCCAGCGCCGAGCGCGGCGCCAGGGTCATGGCCGATATTCCCGCCTACGACCGCTACCTGATGCTCAAGAAGACGGCGGAGATCATTGAGGAGCGTCAGGAGGACTTCGGGCGCACCATAACCCTCGAGGAGGGCAAGGTGATCACCGAGGGGCGGATGGAGGCCAACCGGGCCATCCAGACGATGACGCTGTCGGCCGAAGAGGCAAAGCGGCTCTACGGCGAGACGATTCCATTGGACGCCGCTCCCGGCTGGGGCGGCCAGTTGGGCTTCACGCTGAGGGTGCCCTGCGGCGTCGTAGCGGCGATCAGCCCGTTCAACTTTCCGCTCAACCTGGTGTGCCACAAGGTCGGCCCGGCGCTCGCGGCCGGTAACTCGGTCATCATCAAGCCCGCCTCGGACACGCCGCTGTCGGCGATCAAGCTGACCGAGGCGCTGCTGGACGCAGGCGTTCCCGCCGAGGCGGTGCAGTGCGTCACGGGCTCCGGTGGCAAGATCGGAGACGCCCTCGTCGCCGACGAGCGCGTCAGGAAGGTGACCTTCACGGGCAGCCGCGACATAGGCGAGCGGATCTGCCGGACGGCGGGGCTGAAGAAGGTCACGATGGAGCTGGGCTCCAACTCGCCGCTGATCGTCATGCCGGACGTCGACATGGACAAGGTCGTCAAGGGCACCATCTCCAGCGGCTTCGCCAACGCGGGCCAGGTCTGCATATCCGCGCAGCGGATCATCACCAGCAGGGAGGTGTACGCCGACTATCTCGACGCCCTGACCGAGGGAGTCAAGCAGATCAGCACCGGCGACCCGCTGCGGGAAGACGTCAATATGGGGCCGATGGTCAGGGCGCAGGACGCCGTGCGGGTCAACGAGTGGATCGTGGAGGCCGTCAGCGGAGGCGCGCGCACGGTAGTTGGAGGCGAGTACGAGGGGGCGATGCACCAGCCGACCATCGTGGCCGACGTCAAGCCGGAGATGCGCATCTCGTGCGACGAGCTGTTCGGTCCGGCCGTGGCGGTCACGCCTTTCTCCGACATCGACGAGGCCATCGAGATGGCGAACGACAGCAACTACGGCCTGAGCGCGGGGATCTTCACCCAGAACATCGACTGGGCCATGCAGTTCGCGCGGCGCGTCCACTCCGGCAACCTGATGATCAACTCGGGGCCCCAATGGCGCGCCGACATGATGCCTTACGGCGGCGTCAAAGAGAGCGGGATGGGCAAAGAGGGCCCGCGATACGCCGTCGAGGAGATGACCGAGCTCAAGATGGTCGTCTACCACCCGTAAGCGCGCTGCGGGAGACTACGGCCTTCTACCAGCCGGCGTACGGACAACACCAATGCACCGGGGAACGGCATGAATCGGGCAACCAACCCAAGCTGGGTCTTCGAAACCGCGAACCCAATGGGCGGAGCACGGGCTACCGCGTATCACCACACGTTGGAAGGCGCCGATCTGTCCGTTGCGGCGCGTCTGGCCCGCGAGGCGATACAGAACAGCGTCGACGCCACGCTGGACGGTCAGAGGACCGATGTGCTGGTGTGGGACAAGCCGCTTTCGCCCGAGGAAGCGTCAAAAGTCAGGCGGCTGCTTGCGCTGAGTTCCCAGCACCCGCCAATTAACAGGCTCAAGAAGCTGGGAATCCGGCATGGCAATCTCTTTGAACGAATGCGGAGAGACGACGCCGGTGAGACCCGGGTTACGATTGTCGAAGATCGCAAGACCTGTGGACTGGGCTTCGACAGTGGCGACGGCAAGGACCGCTTCCGGGAACTGTGCCTGTTCCTGGGCCAGGAGAGTACAACCGTGGACGGCAGCCGTGGCGGCTCGTACGGTTTCGGCAAGACCGTGTACCAATCGGCCTCGGACTGCAGCACTTTTCTCGTGTACAGCGTCTTCGAGCCCACAAGCGAAACGGGCGACCACCACGCTCGACTGTTCGGGTGCTCGTCCTTCGACGGCCACGACATCGGCGACGAAAAGTACACCGGTCGGGCCTGGTTCGGAATACCGGAAAGCGAGGCAACGGGCCAGACAACGTGTGGTCCGATTGTGGACGAGGCAGCGCACGACTTGGTGCAGCGCTGGGATTCATGAGGCGCGATAGAGAGACAACGCGCCCCTGGACAACGCCGTGGCGCACATGTACCTTAGCCCAACAATCGTCCTGGACGACAACAAAGAAACGCACACATTCCGACCGCCTGTGTTTGACCTCAGTGATTGTGAACGGCGACCAAGTCGATCGTTCCTCCCCGATCACACTGGAGATATCCAAAGAGAAGACGGTCTCGGTCGAAGTAGAGTCGGAGGCATTCGACCGAGACCTGTACGCAGACCTAGCAGGCTGCGGAAGAATAGGTTCTGGCAGTTCGAAGTAGCTGGTTGAGTGAACAGTGACGGCGTTTTCATGACACGGAGGGTGGGTTTGGAGCCCCTATGGACGGCTTAGGAGGTGATTCGCAGGGCTCGCAGGCCCCGTCAGATCATTTTGGACGCACTGCGACCCGGGCAGATCACACCGACTGAATGGCCCGAGTCTGCCGGGGCCACAACAGCTTCGCCATCCGCACGAGGTTGTAGGCGGTAGCTACGAAGTACCCCGCCAGCCCAGTCCGCTCAACACCACGATACCGAGTGCGACGGAACCCGCCCACCGTCTTCATCCACCCGAAGACTTCCTCCACTCGCTTGCGAATCTTCTGGCTCACCCCATAGCCTGGATGCCGTGTCGTTCGACCATCTATCGCAGAGTGAACTCGCTGTGCCACGTGCGGCGTCACTCCACGATCACGCGTATCCTTCACACACTGCCGCGTGTCGTAGCCCTTGTCACCTCCCAGCGTCCTGGGACGGAAGCCACGCTCCCACGCATCGTCCAGCAGTATGGGTACAGCGTCACGCTCCGCCGTGCCTGTCGCGCTACTGACCACAAAGTCCATCAGCAGCCCGTTGCGGTTCTCCATCAGCGCGTGCCCCATGAACGCCAGCTTGGCCTCCTTCCCTTTGCCTTTGCGCATCAACCGCGCCTCAGAGTCCGTCCTGCTCTCGTGAGTCTCGTTCCGCAGCCGCTCTCCATGAAAGTCCACCGATGGGTTGCCGGGATCGTCGTCGGACCGATGATCTTCCTCTTCTCGCCGCCTGAAGCTCTTGATGCTCGCAGCAGCCTCTATCAGCGTCCCGTCCACACTGAAGTGCTCATCCGACAGCAGTCCCTTCCGGTCTGCCTCCACCACCACCTCGTCGAACAAAGCCTAGCCTATCCTGTGCTCCAGCAGACGACGCCGGTTCTTCGTGAACACCGTCGGGTCGAAGCTGCGCTCCATCATGTCCATGTCCAGGAACCAGCGGAACAGGAGGTTGTATTCGAGCTCCTCGCAGAATGCTCTCTCGCTGCGCACAGAGTAGAGGGAGATCAGCAACGATGCCTTCAGCAGCCGCTCAGGCGGCACCGACGCTCGGCCCACCTTCGAGTACATCCGGTCGAACTCCGGCGAAAGGCGCTCCAAGGCCTCGTCCGCCACCGCTTTGATGGTCCGAAGAGGATGGTCCCTTGGAACTCGCTCCTCCAGGTCCACGAACGCCAACATCGTTGCCTGAGGGTCCTGTCTTCCTCTCATGGGACGACCACCTCCATTCCAGTGTGACGTATCCTATCTCACAAAATCATTTTTCCGCAGCCTGCTAGGTTGACCGTCTTCCTAGAAAAGGAACCTGGAGTGTTGGCCTCGCCGGACAGGATCCGAGACCACAGACGTTGCATGTCGTCATCTGAGACGGACCTGCACTTGTCGAAGAAATTCGCTATCCAGTCGTCTTGCACGTCCTCTGTAGGCGCATTAGGGTCGACATCCCCGATGGCCTTACCGACTATGCTCTCCATATTCAGTTGCTTTCGCGTCTCCTCCTCAACAAAACGGTGCGCAACTCTCCGCTGAACCTCGTCGATCTCGATGTCGCTCTTGGCCAAGGTCATCGCCGCGTCGGCCTTGGCTTGCGCGACTCGACGGATCTGATTTGGTTCCCACAGGACCCCGACAGCGTTCGAAATCTTCTCTATCAAGACAGTGGCAGGCTTTGTTAGCTCCCCCGTGTTGATAAGCGAATAGTCAGGCATGGTCTCGAACTCCTACTGGTCCGACAGCGTCGGCGTGACTTGCTCGCAGCCGGGGCGAGGGACATCAGAATGCCTGGGTCTTCCCCTCAGCAATCTCGTCATCGTATCCGCAGGAGCAAGGTTCAGGCCTCTCATCTATTGGAATCTCATCGGGAGGCGAAGCCTGTAGCCTCCACAGTCATGGCATAGAATCTCTGGGTCTAGGGCCCAACATATCGCTCCTATCATTCGGGATTTGGCAACAAATTCCTCAAGCTTTTCTTCGTCTACGATAGAAGACGAAGCGTTCAGCATTAAGGCCTCTGTCGCTGCCACGATGGAGAGCGATGTAAGATCTGCGGGTCCTGACAGTCCGCCGTCTACGGGTCCGACCACCAATACCGCAAGGTTGTCTCCCACCTCGAGGGGTTTCCCAATGCTGGCCGAGGTCGGCGTCCCTACGAGTTGTCGGCGATGCTACGGATACACTGCGTGCAGTTGTTCTACAACCTGAGCGACCCTGGGATGGAGGACATGCTCTACGAGGTCGAATCGGTGAGGCGGTTCGTAGGGCTGAGACTGCCTGGGCCGCTGCCGGACGAGACGACGATTCTGAACTTCCGCCACCTGCTGGAAGAGCATGAGTTGGGCGCGAGTCTGTTCGAGGAGATCAACCGCTATCTGGAGTCCAAGGGACTCCGTCTTCAGGAGGGGACGATAGTGGACGCGAGCATCATAGCGGCGCCCTCATCGACGAAGAATCGTGCTAAAGAGCGCGACCCCGAGATGCACCAGACCAAGAAGGGTAACGAGTGGCACTTCGGGATGAAGGTGCACATCGGTGTGGACTCGCAGACGGGAGTGGTGCACAGCATGACCACGACATCTGCGAACGTGCATGACCTGACTGAGTTGCCCCGGTTGCTGCACGGTGGGGAGTCTCAGGTGTGGGGAGATGCTGGGTATCAGGGAGTTGACAAGAGGCCGGGCAACCGGGGCTTGGATGTGGAGTGGCAGATGGCGATGAGGCCCGGCCAGCGTCGGAAGCTGGAGCCTGAGAGTCCTGAGGCGGTGTCGGAGAAGCGCAAAGCGTCGGTCAGAGCCAAGGTGGAGCATCCGTTCCTGTACATCAAGCGGCACTTCGGCTACGCCAAGGTCCGCTACAGGGGACTGTCCAAGAACACGCAGCGGCTGATGACGCTGATGGGGTTTGCCAACTTGATGAGGGCCGAACAGTACCTGGCGGCGTGAAACCTTGCATAAGTGCGCCCAAAATCAGGCCTGACGGCGGCGAAACGCCCTGTCAGGGCCGGTTGTAGGCCGACAATAACCCCCACCACGGCGCCATCAGGCAATTCAACGCCCCCAAAACCACTCCGGTCAACTCGGCCCAGCCTGAAGCCGATTGTTCAGAGCATCCCTAGACGAAGCAATGTCCCGATGGGATATCCGGGCGTCGGCCACGGCTTGACCGGCCCTCGCGCTCCGCCTATCGTTGACGCCGTCTCGGCCGCAGCCCCTACTCGTGGAGGAACCAGTCATGAAGGTAACGAACATCAAGAGCATGAACGTCATGGGCGAGCACGGGCGGGCGATGTTCTTCGTGAAGGTCGAGACCGACGCCGGCATCTACGGCCTCGGCGAGGTCGGCATGATCCGCTGGGGCGCCGCCATCGCGAAGGCCGTCGAGCATCTCTCTGAGCTCGTGATAGGCGAGGACCCGTTCGCCACCGAGCGGCTGTGGCAGCACATGTTCCGCGGCTCGTTCTTCCCTGCGGAGGGCGTCTACTCCTGCGCCGTCAGCGCCATAGACATAGCGCTGTGGGACATCAAGGGCAAGGCGGTCGGTCTGCCCGTCTACAAGCTGCTCGGCGGACCGGTGCGCGACAAGGTCGTCTGCTATCCGCACGCCGGAGGCGACAGCACGGCCGAGCTCGTCGAGGACTGCCGCGCGCTGGTCGACGAGGGTTGGAAGTTCGTCCGCTGGGGCCAGTCCGAGACCGGCATCGCCGACGACGGAGCGAGCCGCCTCGAGCCCGTCGAGTCGATGCACATCGCGGTGGAGGAGATGGCTGCGGTACGCGAGGCCGTCGGCCCCGATATCCAGATCTGCCTCGACGTTCACACCCGTTTGGACACGGCCCACGTCCTGGCAATGTGCAAGGACCTGGAGCCGTACAGGCCCTTCTTCATCGAGGACCCTCTCCGCTCCGAGAACCACGGCAGCTACCGCACGCTGGCCCGTCACGTGAGCCTTCCCATCGCAGCCGGCGAGCAGTGGACGAGCAAGTGGCACTTCCGCGAGGTGGTCGAGGAGGAGCTGATCAGCTACGCCCGGATCGACGTCTGCAACGTGGGCGGCCTCACCGAGGCGCTGAAGATCACTCACTGGTGCGAGACCCACTACATCGACATCGCGCCGCACAATCCGCTGGGCCCGGTCAGCGCAGCCGCCTGCGTCGCGCTGTGCATGGCCTCGACCAACGTTGGCGTGCAGGAGATGCCCCGGCGACCGGGGAGCGAGCACCGCGACCTCTTCCCGGAGCAGATCGACTGGGCCGATGGCTACGCCTTCGCGCCGGACAGGCCCGGCCTCGGGGTGGAGATCGACGAGTCGGTCGCGGAGGCCAGGGCGGCCAAGCCGGGCGGGTGGCCGCCCCTGCTCCGCAGGAACGACGGCGCCTTCACGAACTGGTAGCCCAAAAAGTGATTGTGATATATTGCACACATGGCGCTGACTGAGAAATTGGCCCCGGCTCGGCCTGCCGGCCGCAGCCTGTACATGGACGGCGTCCTCCTCTTGACCGCCGCCCTCATGGGACTCACGCTGTATCTGGTCTTCCTATGGGTGCCCACCGAGGTCAACCTGGGCGTTTCCCAGCGGATCTTCTACTTCCATGTGCCCATCTCGATGTTGGGCCTCAGCTCCATCGTCGTCCCCGCCGCCGCCAGCATCGCCTATCTCGTCACGAAGAAGAACAGGCAACGCTGGGACAGCCTGGCCTACGCTTCCGCGGAGGTCGGTCTGCTCTTCGCCACCCTCAGCCTGGTGACCGGCGTGCTCTGGATCAAGCCGGTGCAGGGCGTCTGGTGGACGTGGGAGCTGAAGCTGACGCTCACCCTGATCGTCTGGTTCATCTACGCGGCCTATCTGATGCTCGACAACTACGGCCCGCAGGGGTCTCAGGGAGAGCGGTTCAGGGCCGTCGTCGCCGTGATAGGCGTCATGGCCGCCGGCATGAACTGGGTATCGACCAAGATCGTCGACCGCAGGGCCCACCCGGACACCATCGTGCTCAACATGGACCTTGACGGGCGGATGGCCGCCGTCGTACTCCTATCCCTGGTGGTCTTCACGCTGCTCTTCGCGTACCTGCTGACCGACCGGTACCGACTCAGGCGCGCGGAGAGGGACATAGACGGGTTGTATCGGCATGTCCAGTAGCCCCGTGCGCCGCGCGGCCGCGGCCGCCGCCGTGTTGGGCCTGCTCTCGGCGCTCGCGCTCCACGGAAGCGCGGAAGCCATGGTCGAGGAACCGGATACTGCCGACGTCCGCCGGTGGGACGGGCAGGCGAACGCCGCGCCGGAGATACACGCCGGCAGCGCTTCGGTGCGGGAGAAGGCGGGAGAGGTCAGGCTGATCGTCGCGCTCGACAGGACCGTCGACCACGACGTCAGCGTCAGATACGCCACGGAGGACGGCACCGCGAAGGCCCCCGGTGACTACACCAGCGCGAGCGGTGTCGCGACTGTACCCGCCGGGGCGACGTCGACCGCGATCGTGCTCGTCATCGTCGACGACACCGACAAGGAGCCGACGGAGACCTTCAGCGTCAGGCTGTCGGACGCGCAAGACGCTATAATGCGGGCAGGCGGCGAGAGCGGCACCGTGACCATCGTGGACGCCGACCCCGGCCCCAATCTCGGCTACCTGTTTGCCGTGTACATGGTCACCTGGGCCGCGTTCTTCGTCTACGTGTTCATGATGTCGCGACGGCAAAGGGCCATGCGGGACGAAATAGAAGCCCTGCGCGCAGCAATCACCGGGAACGACGACACGGACTGACATGGCGCACGCTACGAAGACGATAACCGCCCAGCCGGTGGGCGACCGGGAGGGCTCGGGGCTATTCTCACTCGCCGTCGGCGGCGCGGTGGTCGTCGCTGCCCTGGCCTACTTCGCCTTCATGGCATTCCAGAGCGCGACGGTGTACTACTACACCGTTGGCGAGCTCCAGGACCGGGGGGCGACAGCCACTGGCGAGACCGTCCGCGTGAGCGGCAAACTGATAGACGGCTCCTTCAGCCGAGACACGGACTCCACGCTGGCGCGATTCACCCTCACCGACGGTGCAACGGACCTTCTGGCGACCCACGACGGCGTGCTGCCGGAGCTCTTCTTCAACGAGCACTCGGAGATCATCCTCGAGGGCAACTACACCCCCGAAGGCGTCTTCCAAAGCCACAACGTGATCGTGAAGTGCCCGTCCAAGTACGCCGGCGAGGATGGGTAAGGGGCCGGATCAGTCCGACCGGGGCGTGGATACCCTGCCGGGCGGCCTGCTAGCCTTCCTCTGCGTCGCGGAGTTTGGCGCTCACGCGGTCGGCGAATTGCGGAGGGGCCGGGGTGCTGTCCATGTTGCGAAGCAGCCCCAGGGTCGCTCGCAGCGTGTTGAAGAACGATACGCACGGGCCGCACTTCTCCAGGTGGTCGCGTACACGGCGCCTGAGGTCAGGCTCGACGTCTTCGTCGAGGTAGTCCGAAGCGATGTTGCGGGTGTCGGCGCACCCGACGTCGGCGTTTCTCCTGAAGACGCTGAGTAACCACGATAGCATCTGCCTCCCCTCCGGCCCGACGACTTCTACTTTTGGCTGCGTGCCCCTACAATAGGTGTGACACTAATATGATGCGCCATTTCCTGCAAGGGTTCTCATGAATCTCTGCGGCTGAGTCCGCGCCCTCGTCATTGTAGACGACCGGGAGACCGCGGGGGCGCCGGACTCCCCTCGCGCTAGCAATATGGCAAACGACGACACGACAGATCGTCCAGACTTCGAGTCCCTGGTCAGGGAGCACGCCGACTTCGTATACAACGTCGCGTTCCGGATGATGGGCAACCACGAGGACGCGGAGGACGTCGCCCAGGAAGCCTTCCTGTCGGGCTACCGGGCCTTCGACCGCTTCCGCGGCGACTCCAGGACGACCACTTGGCTGTACCGGATCACAGTAAACGCCGCACTGATGCGGCTGCGCAAGACGAAGCTCGCACGCTCGTTGACGCACACCGGGATCGACGATCTCGAGGTCGCCGACTGGAGCCAGACGCCCGACCGCGCGGCCCAGAACTCCGAGCTGCAGGACAAGCTGAGGCAGGGGCTCGACCGTCTCGAGCCCGACCTGCGCGCCGCCGTGGTGCTGCGCGACGTACAGGGACTGTCGAACGCGGAGGCCGCCGACGTGCTCGATCTGTCGGTCCCCGCGCTGAAGTCGCGGCTCCACCGGGCGCGGGTGCTGCTCCGGGGATTCCTCTCCGACTACGCCGCAACGGCCGCTTAGCAGCAGCGGGCCGGCCGGCGACGATTCGCGCAGGCCCGTACGCGCCTACTCTGCGTCAGGGCGCCAGACAGCCGTTCACCCCGAGTAGCGCTGATGGGTCATCGGCGCGTATCGAGGGGCGCGCGCAGGTCTCACACCAAGACATGAACGCCTACGCCTGAACCGGCTTCTTGTAACCGCGGGCCCGGCGACTTATCATCGTCGAGAGATCGGGGTGTAGCGCAGCGGAAGCGCGCCTGGTTTGGGACCAGGAGGTCGCCGGTTCGATCCCGGCCACCCCGACCAGAAAAGGCCATACAGTCCGTATTCCGTGAACCGGAGGTCATTCGCCGTGGCACTGATCGACATTGGTTCCCGTAAGCAGCTCTTCGTCGACGACTACCTCATCGAAAGCATGACCAACACCAGGCAGGTGTTGAACCCGGCCGAAAAGGTCGAGAACAATCCGGTCCTCAAGCCAGAGCGGCCGTGGGAAGGCAACGACGTCCGCCCCCGCCGCATCGTCTTCGACGACCGAGACGGCGTCTACAAGATGTGGTACGAGGGCCGCCTGAACAGCGCCCGTCAGGGAGACGGCGAGATCATCGTCACCGGCGAAGCGGACGATTCGCCGATGAAATGTCTGGCCCTCTCGGAGGATGGCGTGCACTGGGAGCGGCCCAACCTCGGCCTCGTCGAGTTCCGAGGCTCGACGAACAACAACCTGCTGCCCCGGACTCACATGCTGCCGTACGGCCCGGACATGACGACCTACTTCTTCAAGGACACCCACGAGGAAGACCCGTCGAGGCGCTACAAGGGACTCGTCCGCACGGGCTCCACGACCACTCCCGGGATGGTCTTCGACCTGTACTTCTCGGAAGACGCCTTCAAGTGGTTTCCCTACAAGGACAACCCGGTCATCGACACGTCGCCGAAGGTGGGCCGCTGGGGGCCGACGAACTTCATGGGCTGGGACCCGATACGCGAGGTGTACGCCGTCCACATCGAGAACTGCCTCCACCGGCGCGCTCCGCTGGGCAAGCGGCTCATAGGCCGTGCGGAGAGTCCCGACATGGTCCACTGGAGTGAGCCGGAGACGATCCTCGTGCCGGACGAGCAGGACACTCCGGACACCGAGTTCTACGCGATGCCGACGATCACCTACGAGGGCATGTACGTCGGCCTGCTGTGGATATTCCGCACCACCAACACGACGCACCACCCGGAGGTCGTGTTCAGCCGGGACGGCATCCACTACAACCGGCAGTACCGCGAGCCGTTCATCCAGCGCGGGGCCCGGTGGGAGTTCGACTGCACGTCGATCTACGCCCGTACGCCCGTCGTGCAGGACGACCGCATCCTGTTCTTCTACGAGGCGACCAACTGGAGATCGCCGGAGACGCTTCTCGCGCTCGGCGACAGGGCCACCGCGGCCGTCGGGCTGGCCGAGCTGCCGCTGGACGGATTCGTCTCGCTCGACGGCGCCAAGGGGCCGCCCGGCAACCGGGACACGGCGAGGGTCGCGCCCTACAGCGAGATGGTGACACGGTCGTTCGGCTTCACCGGCTCGCGGCTCCACGTCAACGTCGCGACCGCGCTGCAGCAGTGGGGAGCCGAGGCGCCTGAGCTGCGGGTCGAGGTGCTGGAGCCCAACCACGACACGATCGCCGGGTACACCTTCGACGACTGCGATCCGGTAACGGAGTCGGGCCAGTCCCGGGTCGTCTCGTGGGGAGGCGACGCGGACGTCGGGAGGTTAGCGGGCAAGGCCGTAAAGCTGCGGTTCTACTTCAAGAACTGCAAGCTCTACTCCTTCCAGTTCGCTTAGCCGAGCGAGCCCGGCGTTGCGCCGCGGCTAGAGGATGTCGCGCACGACCCGCGAAGCCAACGCCTCGAACTCGCCATACGCCGCGCTGGCGGCTGCGGCATGGCTGCCCAGAGCGCCGTCCGCGACCTTCAACTCGAATATCGGTTTGCGCGCTTCCTGAGCCATGGGCACGAGGCTTCTGTAGTGCTTGACCGTGGCCAGAGCGTTCTCGTCATACTGGGGAGATAGCGGATAGGGACCTTCCGCATTCCCCAACATGTTGACGGCGTACTCTTCCGGCATTCGGTTTGTCCACCTGTCGTATGCCCTTACCGGACGACCCAAACGCACGCCGTGCTGCTGCACGATGTAGCCGACCGGCTGCATCCCTCCCTCGGGAATAGCGATGCCGTCGGAACTCGGGTTGCGACCGCGTCGATCGTCCCACTCCTCGCGCCACTTCCCAAGCGTTGGGCCGAGATTTCGGAGCCCCTGCAGCGAGAACAGGTCCGCGGCAAGCGGCACCACCACGTAGTCGGTGGCTACCAACACCGCTCTGTTCAGGGCCCCGAGATTTGGGCCTACGTCTACGAGAACGACATCCGCCCCGCTGTCCGCGGCCGCCGTCTGTACGATGCGCCATAGCGCCGAGATAACGCGGAACGCGCGGGGTTGCCGGTCGAGACAGGCCGGCCACTGGCTCGACAACTCGTCCTCTGCCAGGGATAACTTAATGTCTCCGACGACGAGGGCAAGGCCATCCTTGGGTACCTCAACGTGAGGAGGCCCGATGTCTCCCGTTCCGTCCAGGAGTGGCTGTAGCGAGCCGTAGACCGTGCCCCTACGTCCCCTTTCGGGCCAGAGACGTTCCAGGTTGTCCTCGTCCAGAAACATGCCCGTGAGGTTGGCTTGCGGGTCCAGGTCGGCTGCAACGACTCTGAGCCCCAGATTGGCGTACATCCACGCGAGGTGATACACGAGGGAGGTTTTCCCGACGCCGCCCTTGTTGTTGAAGAACGTGAGAACCGGAATAGGCATCTCAGAGACCCTTCCTTCGCTAGGCGGATCGTATGGTCGCGACTACGCGACTCTGGCTGGTCTCGAACTCCACTTCGGGATGGCTCGCTTCCCGCAACAAACGCTGAGCCGTGAGTATTCCGAGGCCGAAACGCTGGACGAACCCCAACGTCTTCATGGCGTCCGCCAGATTTGGGTTGCGGTAGTCGACCTCCCCGCGCGTCCCAAAGTTGTCGGACGTCACTCTTCCGAAGGGCCCGCCCGGACTGCTGACCTCTATTCGGTCTCGAAGCCAGTGGACGTGTACGGGCGCGTTGGTCGATTCGTACGTGCGGTGCATGACCGCGTTCCGTGTGATCTGCTGCACCGCCTGCATCGGATATAGACTGATCCTTCGTTCGAGATCCGCCGACGTGAAGTCGACGGCAGTCCGATTGTAGGCGCTCAGCTTCTCATCCAGACGGCGAACCACATCCTGAACGGAGCCGAGGATTTCCGCGCTATCGACTACATCGCTGTACGTATTCGTTCCTCCGAATGCTAGGAATTGCACGTAGGCGCCCGGCAGGTAGTCCTGCGGGGTCTTGCCAAGTACCAGCATGCCCAACACAGTCGGAGTCGGATCGTCGACCGACGCGATCATCTTCGTGGTGGCTAGCTGCTCTTCCAGCCCGCGGTCGTTGGCGTCGAGCACGTCGCGCGCGAACGCCTGCCGCAGATACTCACGTTCGAAGAAGAGCCGGTCCAGGTCGCCCAGCGTGGCGGAAGGGATCGGGCGTACGTCGAAAGGGATGTCCCTGTAGCGGCGTTTCTCGTTCAGAACTCGTTCGTCCTGCGCGGTAGCAATCCCCCGGCGGGGCCCAGTCCTAACGTGAACTCTTCCGTTGTAGCGCACGGGCGGAGAGTCCGACGGCTGCACGATCACCACCGCCACCTCCTTCCCGCTTACGGTGCGCCTTTCTACCGTGATTGATGGCGGCGGAAGGATATTGCCGTCCGTCTTGATGTCGGCCAACTGCCGAAGCAACTTGTCGGTGACTTGTAGTCCCACAACGGCACCGTCGCCCCGCACTCCGACAAACGCCACTCCCTGCTCGCGGCGATCGGGAAGGTCGTTCGCGAAAGCGCAGATAGCTTCCCGTATCCGTCGCGGACTGTCGCCCGACAGCGACTCCTTGAACTCGACTCGATCCGACTCCTGTTGACCGAGCAGTCGGACTAGCGCCTCGTCTTCGAGCGTCATCGCCGTTCCATTCTCCAATCGGCGCATCCGAAATAACCGGCGCGGTGCCGTGTCGACCGCACTTGCCTGCCAAGTATACGCTACCTGAGAAGGTGTGCGTGGAATCGAGTACAATGCCGGCGTCTATGGGCGAGGAGGCGTGAAGTGGATCCGCCCCGGGCATACGTTGCCTGGGGATGGCGGCGTATCTCCTCGGCTCCGCGTCGTCCTGCGACCCGTCGTGGCGAGGTTCGCAGGATTCCGAATCCGAGACTTGGGGGCGCGCTACTCGGCCGCGGTGTTCGAGTTGGACCGACGCCGGGCCAGCCGAGGTCGAAATAACCGACCATCACTGAAGAAGGAGGCACCAATGGTACGCATTCCAGGCGACCGCGAGCCGACGCACCCGGGCGATGTGCTGCTGAACGATTTTCTCATCCTCTCGAGATGACCCAGCACGATCTGGCCGGCGCCATCCACGTGCCCTACCAGCGCGTCAACGAAGTCGTCCGCGGCCGCCGTGGGGTAACGCCGAGCACGGCGCTGAGGCATGCCAGGTTCTTCTGGATGAATCTGAAACCTCGTTGGGACCTCTACAACGCCCAACGCACAGAGGCGGAGCAGATCGAAAGCATCCGGCCGCATGAGTTGGTTGAAGTCTCGTAGAGGAGCGTAGGCCTCTCGCCAGCTAGGCCTTTTCGAGGTCCTCGAAGCGGCCGTCGAAGAACACCAGCGGCTCGCCGCCCTCGACGACGGCATCCATGACCGCGCCTACGAAGATCGTGTGGTCGCCGTAGGGGTGCGAGCCGACCACCTCGCAGTCCAGGAAGGCAATCGAGCCAGTCACCTTGGGGCTGCCCCGCTCCGTCATTGTGAACTCGACGGGGGCCGGCCCCGCGCGCCGCATATGTTCGTCTGCGAAGTACTCGGCAGCGGGCGCCTGATCGTCGGCAAGCACGTTGACGCAGTAGCGGTCCGTGCTGTCGATGTGCTGGTGGGTGTTGCGGCCGTGGCCGACGCACACGAGCACAAGGGGTGGATCCAGGGATATCGACGTCACCGAGTTCGCCGTCATCGCCTTGACCGACCCGTCGTCCCTCAACGTGGTCACCAAGGTGACGCCGGTCGTGAACTTGCGCATCGCTGTCCTGAGTTGTTCGCCCGAAACCATACAGGCCCCAATTCCGTCGACTCAACGTACCAGCGGTTGCGTCGCGACGGGCGGCAGCGTAGTCTACTCGCCTGCAACTTGCAAGGAGCGTTCCCATGAAGATCACCGACGTGAGAAGCTTGTATCTGGAGGGGCCGCGCAACCACATGCCGGGCGGAGGCGCAGGCGTCGCCAGAAAGCTGGTCGTCCGGGTTGAGACGGACGAGGGCGCCTACGGCCTGGGCGAGGCGTCGTACTTCACGGCGTCGCCGATGGGCATACGAGACGCCGTCGAGTACATCCGGATGATGCTGATCGGCAACGACCCGCTGGCGATCCGTCCGGCGCTGTCCGAGATCATGTACGGCACGCTGCCTCCCCACCCTCGATCCCGCCGCGAGTCTCCGCCTGACGCGCCGCCCGGGCTCTTCCCGATGTACCCGTGCTCGCCAACGGTCATTCAGCCCGGCCCGGTGACCTGGGGCATGTCGGGCGTGGAGATGGCGCTCTGCGACCTGGCGGGCAAGATTCTCGGCACGCCCGCCTACAACCTCCTGGGCGGCAAGTTCAGGGACGCCGTCCGCATCTACCTGGACCGAAGCTCGCCGATCGACGTCGAGAACCTCGACTCGTGGAAGCGAATGGGCGAGCAGGTCGTCGAGGACGGCTTCACGCACATGAAGTTCGACATCGACTACGCCGCGCCCGACCACACCGACGACGTCTGGAACCGGTCGATCTCGGCGGGCCAGATGAACCGCATCGTGGAGCGCATAGGCGCCGTGCGCGAGACGGTGGGCTGGGACATTCAGATCGCGGTCGACTGCCACATGCAGTACAACGTCGTCGACGCGATCCGGCTGTCCTACGAGCTGGCGCCGCTGAAGCCGTTCTGGCTGGAGGACCCGACGCCGCTGTACAACCCCGGCGCGGTCGTCCAGATACGCGAAAAAAGCCCGATACCGATCTGCATCGGCGAGCAGTTCATCGCCCCGGAGCTGCGGCAGTTCATCGACGCCGGGGCCTGCGACATCATCCACCCGGACATCCTGTACGACGGTGGCGTCTTTGAGACGCGTCGAATCGCCGACTACGCCGATCTGCACTTCATCCCGCTGGCGCTGCACGGCGGCGGCGGCGCGCTCGCGACGATCGCGGCGGCCCACGTAGCCGCGGCCACGCGAAACTTCCTGGCGCTTGAGTACCACCACGTCGAGACGCCGTGGATCGGCTCCTTCGTCCGCCGCGACGGCGCCCCGCTGTTCGAGAACGGCCACGTCGTCCTGACCGACGCGCCGGGCTTCGGAGTGGAGTTGGACGAAGAGGTGTGCGCCGCCAACCTGGGACCGGGAGAGTCGCTCTTCTAGCAGCAGTCCGGAATCAGCGGGAGAGAGTCCTTGGAACGCCCGACGCCTCCCTGCTTCAGGACGTCCCGAAGTAGCTGCGTTCCGCGTAGTAGGAGTCGCCCAACCGCTTCACGCCACCTGCCCACACCACGTGGTGCGTGGTCTCGATCTCGCCCGACGGAGTCGTGTAACGCTCCGCGAACAGTGCGAGCCTCGGATCGTCAGGCGGTGGCAGCGACCCTCCGCGCCAAGCCCATATGCCGCACTGGAACTGCAGCCAATCGTAGATGCTGGGGTAGTAGCGCTTCGTCACGATCTCGGAAGCAATCCGGATGCTGACTCCGTTGCGCTCCAGGACAACCCGCGCCTGGTCCATAGTCCGTACCACCTGGTTGCGCGGGACGCCTGGGCCGAACACTGCGGCCACCTCCTGGTGATGAAGGTTGCCGATCATCTCGCAGAATAGAAGGCCGTCGTCCTTCAGTACCCTCAGCGCCGCCTGGATGCCGTAGCTGTCGTACCCGATCGGGCCGCGTTCCGAGAACACGAAGTCGAAAGACTCTGCTTCCAGCTCGTGGCCGTCCTCTGGAAAGTCGAGCAGTCGGAACTCAACGTTGTCGCGGCCGCTGCGTCGCAGCGGCTCCTCGGCCAGGCGGATGTGGGCCGGGTCGTCGTCGATCCCCAGGCCCGAGGCAAACCGATGGCCGTTCTCCAGGAGGGTGGCGCCGCTGCCGCAGCCAACGTCAAGGACACGCATGTCCGGGCTGAACTGCGAGGCGATGAAGTCGGACGCACCGGTCGCCAGGCGGTCGTCTATACGGGTCCAGGGAGCGTGTGAGCCGTAGTAGGAGTGGGACGCCTCCAGGATCGCCCTCAGGCGGTCTCGGTCCAGCTCCATGTCGAGGACTCCAGGCCGCGGAGTCGTCCGGTGGCGGCTACGCCCCGGTCCGTTGGCCCCGGTTGTTGGAGATGTACTCCTTGGCGGCCGTGAGGAACAGGCCGGTGAAGCGCTGCGCGACGAGAATGTCGCCGGTCAGCTTACTGCCGCCCGCCTTGACCACCCTGGCCACCTGCGCCTCGACCTCCTTGAGCTTCGGGTGTTCGATGTCGCCCGGGTAGCCGAGAGAACCCGCCATGTCCTTGGGGCCGACGTGGTAGGTGTGTATGCCGTCGACCTTGACCATCTCCTCCAGGTTGTCGAGCGCCTCGGCGTCCTCGAGCAGGACGGTGACCAGCATTTGCGAGTTGGTCTCTGCCATGTACTCGGTGTCGGACTCGTTGGTCAGGTAGTTGGCGCCCCGGCCCGCGCCCAGGCTGCGGTTCCCGATCGGGCTGTAGTAGCACGCCTCGACGAGACACTCGGCGTCGGCACGCGTGCTTATATGGGGACCCTCGATCCCCTGGATGCCGCGGTCGAGGTATTGGCCTATGGTCGAAGGCTCGATGTTCGGCGCGCGCGCCCAGGTCGTGACGCCATACAGATCGGCCACGCGCACCAGGTTGTCCAGGTCGTCCAGCGAAAAGGTCCCATGCTCACCGTCGAGATAGACGAAGTCGAAGCCCGCCATCCCGATCAGCTCCATGTCCGTCGTCGACGTGTGGGTGTAGGCGCAGCCCACTGAGACCACGCCCGCCTTCATGTTCGCCAGTATCTTGTTCGTCCTCATCGATCCTCCAATCGCGAATGGGGGCTCAGGCCAGGAGCATCCGCTCCAGCCACTTCTCTTCCACCCCGTGGTCTATGAATCCGCGGCCCGTGCGCAGCTCGATCTGCGCCTCGCCGTGCATGGCCTCAACAACCGGCTCGACGTACTTCAACTCGTCCCGGCCGCAGGTGAAGAGCGCACGGGCGCCGATGCGCGGCGCGAAGGCCAGCGGATCGAACAGCGACAGCGTGTCGGCAGCCTCTTTGGCGTCGCCGGGGTGAGTCCTGGCGTAGTTGTTGAGCTCCTGCAGCGGGTACGCCCGGGTCAGCGGCGCGCGTTCGGCCGCCGCGCGCAGGGTCATCGCAGTGACGAGCATCAGCGGCGTCTGCGGCCGCAGCGCCGTTGTGATAGCCGCCAGGTCCATGCCGGCCACGGCCAGCCTGGCCGGGTCGACCTCCGGCCGCGCGGTGAAGACGTCGAGGGCCCGCAGGCAGTCGGCCACGACACCGCGGTAGACGTAGGTGTCGGCGCCCGGGAGACCGTCCGTCAGCAGGCCGGGGTACGCGGCGGAATAGCCGGAGTCGGACAGCCGCTGGCCGCGGTGGCACAGGGCCATCACGGCGTATCGGCTGCGGCGCTCGTAGGCGGGCACTCCAACCACGCTGCCGTAGCCGGGCGTCTGAAAGAGCGCCGGGAAGGGGCCCTCGCCCCTCGGCATCGTGAAGTAGGCGAACAGGGGATAGCCACCGACGCCCTCGAACCGGAGGCCGTGCACGACGGACGTCTCGTTCGAGCGCATCGGGAGGCTCTCGATCGCGACGGCGCCGTTCGACAGGGCCGACACCTCGTCGAGGATCGTCTGCCAGTACGCCGGGAGCTCCTGGGGTTCGTTTGTGTTCACGGGACTATGCCTCGAGATGGTCGGCGAGGAACCGGTCGATGATGGCGCCGTGTCCGGTGCCGCCGCCCGCGTCGTGGGCACAGTCCTCGTACGGGTAGAGACGTTTGTCGCCGCTGCCGATGGCGCGGTAGACCGCGTAGCCGGTCTCCGGAGGGCACACGTCGTCCCTCAGGCCGATGTTGACGATAATCGGGCAGCGTATCCGATCGACGAAGTTGTGAATATCGTAGTAGTTGAGAACGTCGGTCATTGCCTGCCGGCGCTCGGGGTACGTCCGGACATAGTCGTTGATCTCCTCGTACGGGTACGAGCGGGTCAGCGACGCCGCGTCCATCATCGAGCACAGGTAAGGCGCGCCGGCCGACGCCGCCGCGACCTTCCCCGCGCGAAGGGCCGCGACGAGCAGCGTCAATGCGCCGCCCTGGCTGGAGCCCCGCACGGCGACCCTCCGCGGATCGACCTCCGGAAGGCTCAGCAGCAGGTCGAAGGCGCGCACCGCGTCCATGTAGAAGCCGCGGTAGCCGTACGTGTCGCGGTCCGTGGTGTTGTGCACCAGCAGGCCGGGGTAGCCGGGGTTGAAAACGCCGTTGCTGCGCAGCTTGCCCCGAGGCGCCGCCGAGATGGCAGCGTAGCCCTGCGCGGCCAGGTCCGTCGGCATCGTCGGCTCGCCGACGTAGCCGGGCACGATGAGGACGGCGGGAAGCGGGCCCGACGCGCCGCGGGGCCTCGCGTACCAACACGCGATCTCAAGGCCGCCGTAGCTCCGGTAGTGGCCCTCGAACACCTCGATGTCGTCCGTGGAGCGCATCTCCACCGGTTCGAGTCTGGACTCCAGCGGCACCGACTCGGTCGCGGCCATCGTCTCGTCCCAGAACGCGTCGAAATCATCGGGCCTGACGACGCTGCTGACGAAGCTTTCGGGTCCGCCGTTAGTCAATCGAGGGGTCCTCCGTCGAAGAAGCCGGGGCGACTATAGATTAGGCCGCCCCCGCTGTCAACGGAACCGCAGCTACCCAAATCCACCGGCTAAATGAGTGGGAGACCTCGTTGGAGCCCGACGCGATGCGGGCTAAGATGGTTGTTGAGCAAACGAACCGATCACCAACGAGGTGCATCTATTATGAAGCAAGGAGTTCTGCCGTTCCAGTACGTCGAGGAGAGAAGTTCGACAGGTATGACGGCCATGGCGGGTCTGGGAGTCTACCTGGACCTGTTCGAGGCAGTTGGCCTGAGAGAGTCGGTGGACCGTCACGTGGGCGTGAGGAGTGAGGCGCAGGGCTGGACGGACAGCCAGGTGGTGACCTCGTTGATAGTGCTGAACCTGGTGGGCGGGGAGTCGGTGGGCGACCTTCGGATACTGGAGAAGGATGCTGGGTTGGGTAGGATGTTGAGTATGGCCGAGCGTCACGGGATGCCCGGTGGAGAGCGAAGGGCGCTTCGGAGGAGGTGGCGCACCGAGCGTCGTCGGAATGTCCCATCGCCTTCGTCAGTGTTCCGCTACCTGTCTAGCTTCCATGACGAACAGGAGGAGGCCAAGCGTGAGCCCCACAAGGCGTTCATACCCGCTGCGACCGATGCTCTGGTTGGTCTGAGGAGGGTGAATGCGGAGACGATAGGCTTCGTTCAGAGCCATGCTGGGCATAAGCAAGCAACGTTGGATATGGACGCGACGCTGATCGAGACCCACAAGAGGCAGGCGAGCTATTGCTACGACAAGTACAGGGCGTATCAGCCTCTGACGACGTACTGGGCCGAAGCCGACCAGATTGTGCACTCGGAGTTTCGAGACGGCAACGTACCTGCGGGCCACCAGCAGCTTCGGGTGCTGCGGGAGTCATTGGAGTATCTGCCCAGAGGAGTCGAAGAGGTGATGCTGAGGTCTGACACGGCGGGGTACCAGCGGGAGTTGCTGCGGTACTGCGCGGAGGGTAGAGACGAGCGGTTCGGGGTGATTGAGTTCGCCGTCGGCGCCGATGTTACGCCGGAGTTGAAGCGGGCGATCGACTCTGTGCCGGAGGGCGATTGGCATGAACTCAAACAGAGTGTGGTGGCCCATGAGTTGGAAACGGGACAACAGTGGGCGGAGGTGAACTTCGTACCCAACTGGATAGGTCACAAAAAGAGTAGTCCTGAGTACCGTTTCATAGCGATCAGAAAGTTGCTGCGCAAGCCGCCTATGCCAGGGATGGAGGCTCACCTGCAGTTGTCGCTCCCCGTCATGGAGATTCGGGGCGAGGGTGGTACAAGGTCACAGCATTGGTGACCAACCGTGCTCTCCCAGGGGACAAGCTGATCGGGTGGTACAGGCAGAGGTGTGGGAAGGGTGAGGAGGTGCACGGGGTGCTCAAGGAAGACCTCGCTGGCGGTCGGCTGCCGTCGGGTCTGTTCGGGGCCAATGCCGCGTGGTGGGCGATAGCGGTACTGGCGTTCAACCCCGTATGGGGCTACGGGGCAGCTCTCAACTCGGCGCTGAAGCGCTTGGCGTTGGGCGCCGAGTGGCTAAGAAGACGGCTCAAGGCCGTGCGATTCGGCCTGATCGGGCCTGCCGGACGAGTCGTGCATCATGCCAGGAGCATGATCATCCGCCTGCCCAGAGGACACCCTTCATACAACCTGCTACTCAAAGCTCGCGCCAAGATGCTGGCACTACCAGCCCCACCGTAGTTCGACCTTCCCACAACCAAATCATCTCGACCCGAAGCGGCCGGATCCCGTCCGGTGGATGCGCCTCGCCATCCTTCTACCCCGGAAGGGCCGCAGACGCCCTCAACATCCCCAAACGGCCTTCCCAGACCACCTCGACACGCATCTCCGAACGCCCAGACGGCCCCCTAACCGCCCCGACATCCGTCGAAGTGCCACCAACAACCGCACACATCAATCTGCCGGTGGATTTGGGCCGCGCACTCACCATTGACGGTATTAATGTCACTCGTCACTATAGTGGACGGTGTATCGATTCAGGGACAACGATGCCGAGCGTCTCTTCAACGGACTGCCGGTCCGTCGCCTGCCCCCTCACCTTCAGCGACGGGCGCAAATGAGGTTGCAGCGCGTCGTCGCTGCAGCGGCGCTAACCGACCTTGGGGTGCCGCCCTCACATCGACTTGAGGCGTTGCGAGGAGACCGTAGGGGCCAATACAGCATACTCGTCAACGATCAATGGCGTATATGCTCTAGTTGGACAGATCGAGGCGCTATGGACGTCGAGGTGACCGACTACCACTGAGGAGGATCCGAATGGCCGCAGGTGCGCCGATCCACCCTGGAGAGCATCTAGCCGAGATCTTGGATGAGCTCGGTATCAGCCAGTACCGTCTGGCTAGGACGATTGGCGTGCCGCCGATACGTGTCAACGACATCGTTCGGCGTCGCAGATCCGTCACGGCAGACACTGCGCTGCGAATCGGCCAAGCTCTAGGCACCACACCGGAGTTCTGGTTCAACCTCCAGCGGATGTACGATCTGGAAATCGCCCGGGCCTCCACCGACACCAGCTCTATCAAGCCGCTCGTCACGGCGTCCCAAAGCGAAGCACCAGCCTGAGGCGCAGACTCGAAACCAGTTGATGCCACCGCCTGACATAGTCTTGAGTATCGGGGACTGACGCCAAGGGGTACGTGGGGTGAGCGAAGGGATTCGAACCCTCGATCTCCAGGGCCACAACCTGGCGCCTTAACCTCTTGGCCACGCTCACCGCGCCACTCATCGAGTCTAGCATCGGCGAGAAGCGTGGGTCAAACCGGGGGACGTCCTCTCGAAGGCCCCCACTTCAGGTCCCTCACTTAGCTCGGGACGACAGATCGAAGGCCGTCCCGGGACTACGCGGGGACCGCTTGTCTACCGGTTGGGGATGAAATCGTGCCGTGGATGGCGCATAATTGGGCCATCCAGCCGTCGGAGCCGACCACCTGACATGCTTTCGACCCGCCCCAAGACCAAGATAGTCTGCACCCTCGGGCCCGCTTGCGCGTCCCAGGAGACTGTCGGGGCCCTGGTGCTCGGCGGGATGAGCGTCGCCCGGATGAACATGTCCCACGGGACGGAGGAGGAGCACGCGCGGGCGATCGAGTACGTCCGGAGAGCCTCCGACCGTCTCGGCGTGCCGGTCGGCATCATGGTCGACGCACCTGGCGCCAAGTACCGGACCGGGCCGATCGGAGTCGGCGCGCTGAACCTCGAAAACGGCAACCCTCTGACTCTCACCAGCCGCGACATCGTCGGGTCCCGCACGGCCGTGACGGTAACTCCGCCCGGGATCCACCGCGACGCTGCCGTCGACCGGCCCGTTCTCCTGGACGACGGGCGCATCGAGCTTCGCGTCGACAGCGTCGTCGGGACCGACGTTTCCTGCACGGTCGTCCGCGGAGGCAGGCTGACCGAGCGGCGGGGTGTGGCTACGCCCGGCAAGGCGCCCACGCAGCACTTTCCCGACGCCGCCGCGACGAGGGCCATCGAGTTCGCGGCCGAGCAGCGGGTGGACATGCTGGCACTGTCGACCATCGTCTCCCCGGACGACGTGAGGGCGGCGCGGGAGATCGTCTCCCGAGGCGGTCACGAGCTCGAAATCATCTCGAAGATCGAGCGCACGGAGGCGATAGCCCGCTTCGACGAGATACTCGCCGTCAGCGACGCGGTCATGGTAGCCAGAGGCGACATGGGCGTCGAGGTGGCGTTGGCGAGGGTCCCGGTGATCCAGAAGGACCTGATCGCCCGAAGCAACGACAGCGGCAAGCCTGTCATCACGGCGACGCAGATGCTGGAGTCGATGGTCGAATCGCCGGTGCCGACCCGGGCCGAGGTCACGGATGTCGCGAACGCGGTCTTCGATGGCACGGACGCGATCATGCTCTCCGGCGAGACATCGGTGGGCCGGTACCCCGTCGAGGCGGTCAAGGTGATGGCCGAGGTAGCCGTCGAGGCGGAGGCCGCCCTACCCTACGAGCATATGATCGTGGAGAAGCGCCGCCACCTGGTCCCGCAGACCGACGACGCGATCAGCTACAACGCCTGCCAGACGGCGCAGCAGATCGGTGCAGGCCTGATAGTGGCTTTCACCGAGTCCGGCAGCACCGCGGGACGGGTCTCCCGCTACCGCCCGATGGCCCCGATACTCGCCCTCACGCCCAGCGACGCCGTCCTTCGCCGCCTGACGCTGAGGTGGGGCGTCACGCCGATAACCATCCCGCGGATCCAGAATGTGGAAGACTTCTTTGCCATCGGCGAGCGGATGGCGAAGCAGGAGGCTGGACTCGAGCCCGGTAGCCTCGTCGTTCTCGTCGCCGGCCTGCCGATCGGGGTGAAGGGCGGCACCAACCTCCTTCGCGTGCTCACCGTCACTTAGCTGCCATGAAGCTCTACGACTCACTGACAAAGCAGCTGAAGCTCGTCGAGCCGGCCGAGCCCGGAGTCGTCAAGATGTACACCTGCGGCCCCACCGTGTACCGCGACGCCCACCTGGGCAACCTGCGGTCGTACCTGATGGCCGATTGGATCCGGCGCACGATGGAGATTCAGGGCGTCCGGGTACTGCACGTCAAGAACATCACCGACGTCGGCCACATGCGCCAGGAGGTGCTCGAACAGGGCGAGGACAAGGTGATCGCGGCGGCGATCGCGGCGGGAAAGACGCCAGGGGAGATCGCCGAGACGTACACCGACCGATTCCTGCGCGACGAACAGACGCTGAACATCACCCCGGCGGAACATTTCCCCAGGGCCACGGCCCACGTCGACGAGATGCTGGAGATCGTCGAGGACCTCGTGGCGAAGGGCCTCGCCTACGAGGTCGAAGGCAACGTCTACTACAGCGTTTCGGCGTCGCCGAGCTACGGCGCGCTGTCGGGCAACATACAGGAGGAAGCGCTGCTCGAGGCCGTCCGAATCGAGGCCGACCCGCTCAAGCGAGACGTGCGCGACTTCACGCTGTGGAAGAGGGCCGAGCCTGGACGCGAGCTGAAGTGGCCCAGCCGATGGGGTGACGGCTTCCCCGGCTGGCACATCGAATGCTCGGCCATGTCGATCAAGTACCTGGGCCCGCGGTTCGACATCCACACCGGCGGGGTCGACAACATCTTCCCTCACCACGAAGGCGAAATCGCCCAGAGCGACGGTTTCACCGGGGGGCCGGTCGTCAGCACCTGGGTGCACGGTCAACACCTGCTCGCCGACGGCGTGAAGATGGCCAAGTCGACGGGCAACTCGTTCATCCTGTCCGACATCGAGAGCCGCGGCATCGACCCGCTCGCCTTCCGCTACCTGTGCCTCACGACGAACTACAAGACCAGGCTGAACTTCACGTTCACCTCGCTGCGGGCGGCGCAGCGCGCCCTCCACCGCCTGCGCAACCGCGTCTGGGAGTGGGAGTCATCCGCGGACGCCGGCGTACCTGACGACGGCGCGGTCGCCGAGTGGCACGGGCGCCTTCTGGAGCGGGCCAATGACAATCTCGACATGCCAGGCGCTCTGGCCCTGACGTGGGAGGCCGCGCACTCGGACCTGCCCTCAGCCGACAAGCTGGCCGTCATTCGCGACTTCGATAGGCTGCTCGGCCTCGGTCTCGCCGACATGCGAGATCGCTACCGGGTGCCCGACGAGACCATCGCCGCGGTTGCCCGCAGGGCGGGTCTCCGCGAGGAGCGCCGTTACACCGAGGCCGACGAGGAGAGAAACGGCCTCGACCACGCGGGCTTCGTCGTCGAGGACGGTCGAACGGCGACGCGGGTGCGTCCCAAGACCGACTGGGAGAAGCGGCAGGAGGCCTGGCAGACGGTCTCCGCCGCCGCCGAGGTGCGGTCCCTGCACGAACAGGTCGACGCGGCCGACTTCACCTTCGCGGTCGTCGCCCACAACTACGTCGACGACGTCCGCCGCTGCATCGAGTCGGCGGTGCGCTGGTCGGAGGACCGCGACGTCGAGGTCGTTGCCGTCGACAACGGCTCGACGGACGGGACCGAGGAGTGGCTGGAGCGGTCGGCCTCCGAGGACGCCAGGATAAGGGTGATACACACCGACCACGCCCTCGGGGAGGGCGCGGCGCGCAACATTGCGCTCAAGCAGTGCCGCGGACGCACCATAGTGATGCTCGATACGAGCGTCGAGGTCACCGGCGACCTGCTCGGCCCGCTCGAGCGCATCCTCGACGACGATAGCGTGGGAGTCGCGGGGCCCTTCGGGCTCCGCACCGGCGATCTGCACCACTTCCACGAGGGCGAGGGCGAGGCCGGCGACATGGATGCAATGCAGGCCTACTGCTTCGCGTTCCGCCGCCGCCGGCTGCGCGACGTTGGCTTCATGCGCGAGACCTTCAGGTTCTATCGCAACCTGGACCTCGACTACAGCTTCCACTTCAAGGACCGGGGCTATCGCATCGTCGCCGATCCGACGCTGCCCGTCCGGCTGCACGAGCACCGGGTCTGGAGCGAGTTGGCCGAGGGCGAGCGGGACGAGCTGAGCCGCAAGAACTACCGGCGGTTTCTCGACAAGTGGGGCGACCGCACCGACCTGCTGGTCAGCAACCGGCGCATCGATCGATAGCCTTCGTTTCACATGAATCTTGCGCGGCGGGCGTGTATAATCTCGTCGCGCGTCAGATCGCGACAAGGTCCCCACTCTACCCGCCAATTGGCACGATCCATACGTCACATAGCAGGTCTCGCTTCGCCCGTCATTGTCCTCGCGTGGGGCGGTACAAGACGGCGCGCCGGCCTGATGTTCAAAGGCGTCTCCCCATGACCAACGCGGATTCGGAGTTGTCGTGTCGCCGTTAGAGGCCATCCGCCACCGGTCGCTTCTGTGGATGTGGGTATTCGCGCTGTTCGCAGTCCCGGGGTTTCTCGTACGGTTCACCGACGTCCATATCGAACCCCCGGTCCTCGCCCTGATATTCGGGATCGGCATCGTAGGCGGGGCCTTCCTGCTCTCCTGGGCCGCCGAGGTGGCGCAGATCGACATCTCCGCGTCGCTGGCCATTGCCGTGCTGGCGTTGATCGCGATTCTGCCCGAGTACTCCATCGAGGCGGTGTTGGCCTGGAAGGCCGGCGCGAGCTTCGACCTCGTGACCCGCGAAGTCACGGAACGCATGGAGCTCGTCGCCGCCAACGTCACCGGCGCCAACCGGCTGCTCGTCGGCCTCGGTTGGCCTGTGGTCATCCTGATCTTCTGGCTGAAGAGCCGCAACCCGCTCGACCTCCGGGGCAAGATCTCCCTGGAGCTGATAGTGCTTTTGCTGGCCACGCTGGTAACCTTCTCGATCTTCTTCATGGGGCAGGTACACCTGGTGGTGGCGGGGGCGCTGATCTGCATGTACCTCGTCTACCTGTGGATCAGCTCGACCCACGACACCGAGGAGCCTGAGCTGGCAGGCCCGGCGGCGACGATAGGCTCGCTGCCCACGCACGCTAGACGTATCGCCGTCCTCACGCTGTTCGTCTACTCGGCCGTGATAATAGTCATGGCCGCCGAGCCGTTCGTCGAGGCGCTCGTGGAGACGGGCGAGAAGCTGAACATTGACGAGTTCATCCTCATCCAGTGGATCGCTCCGCTGGCATCGGAGTCCCCGGAGATCATCGTGGCCGCGCTCTTCAGCCTGAGGGCCAACCCGCAGGCGGGGCTCACCACGCTGATCTCGGCCGAGGTCAACCAGATGACCCTGCTCATCGGCAGCATGGTCCTGATCTTCAGCCTGTCCGCGGGCCAGGCCCTGAACTTCCCCCTGGAGGAGCGGCAGACGATCGAATTCCTGCTGACCTCCGCGGTATCGGGGTTCGCCCTGGCGCTCATGCTGCCCCGGGTGGTCGGCTGGAAGACCGGGGCCGTGCTGCTGGGCCTGTTCCTCGTCCACCTGCCGTTTGTGGACCCCGAGCAGCGGCGCCTGTTCACCTACCTGTATCTGACACTGACCGTCGTAGTCACAGCCTGGAACTGGCGGATCCTGCGCGACATGGTCGGCCGATTCCGAACCCGTTCGGCGTAACGACGTCAGCCCTCCAGCGGAGTTGCGGCTTCAGAGGATCCGGGGTCGGACCCGCTGGCGTTCCTCGTTCACCGATTGCACGCCCTTTGCTACACTGTGGCCGGGATGGGATGGCCGCCTGTCGGGCGGAGAGTTGAGGCGACGAGGTGACCAGGGTGCTGACAAAAGAGCACGCGCAAACGGCGCGAGAGTTTCTGCACGCCGGGGCGCGTGAGCTCGCATCCGGGGACGAACTGCAGGGATCGGAGAAGATGTGGGGAGCGGCGTCCCACGCGATCATGGCGGTCGCCCAGCAAAGGAGTTGGCCGTATGGGAACCATCGTGCGATGGTCAACGCCGCCCGCCGCATAGCGGACGAACTGAACGATGACGGCCTGCGGGCCGGGCTGGCGGCGGCCCAGCACTTCCACGCCAACTTCTACCACGGTTTCATGGAGAATGAGGACGTGGAGCCCAACGCCGAGCTCGTGCGCCGGTTCGTCGACCGGATGCTGACGCTCTCCGCGTGACGGTACGAGAACTCAGTGACATGGGACAGCTCAGCGTAACGATAGAGATCGGCGACGTCGGCGCGGAGAACTTGGAGGAGATGGAGGCGCTGGTAGACACCGGCGCGACCACTACCGTGATTCCGGGTTCCGCGCTGAGGCGGCTCGGCATCTCCCCCGCCCAAGCGTGAGACGTTCGAGTACGCCGGCGGCGAGCGCGTCGAACTGGACATGGCCGAGGCGAGGGCGCGAGTTGCCGGCCGCGAAACGACGACGTGGGTCATCTTCGGCGAGGAAGGAACGTCCGCACTGCTGGGGGCGTACACGCTGGAAGGCGTGTTCCTGGCCGTCGACCCTTATGGCCAGAAGCTCATCCCCGTGCGTGGACTCTTGAAGACGTCCGCGCATCCGTTGTCGCGGGGTTAGTCTCAGGCCAACCGCCGCGGGCGGCCGAAGCGCTTTTCCCGCACGTTCCTCGACCACCGAACCGGGTGACATACCCCGTCTCCCCGTCAATTCGGTGCGACGGACGGACGAGCCCGGAGTCTTCTAGCTGCGGCGTTCCAGCACGTAGCCGACGAGCATCTCCAACGACTCGGCATGGGCGTTGCGGTCGAGGCCTGCCAAGCATTCTACGGCTTTGACGCCGTAGTCTCGAGCCTGCGAGTAGGCCTCTTCGATGACCGAGCTGTCGCTTGCGGCCGCTACCGCTGCCGCGAGGGTGCGCTGGTCCTCAGGGTCGTTGAGGTAGTCCAGGATCGGGCTCGCGCCGTTGCCGCGCTCCATAGCTATCAGCGCCGGCAGCGTCAGGATGCCGTGCGCGAGGTCCTGGCCGACGGGCTTGCCGAACTCCTCGGGGTCTCCCTCGAAGTCGAGGATGTCGTCCACGATCTGATAGGCCATCCCGACGTTGTAGCCGTACCCCCGAAGCTTGACCACAATGTCTTCCGCGGCGCCGCTGAGAATCGCGCCCGACTCCGCCGCCGTCGTGAACAGAGACGCGGTCTTGTTGTAGATTCGGTCGAGGTAGGAGCCCATGTCCTTCGCGGCGTCGTACACGCCGGCGCTCTCCTCAAGCTCGCCCCGGGAGAGCTCCATGATCGTCTCGGCGAACCGCTTGATGACGCGGATGTTCTCCGTGTCGCAAACGAGCGTCGCGGACGCGGCGAAGATGTAGTCGCCGACCAGCACTGCCGCGGTCGTGCCCCACCTGCTGCTCACGGTAGGCCTGCCCCGGCGGGTGTCCGCCTCGTCCACCGTATCGTCGTGCACCAGCGTCGCGACGTGGAGAAGCTCCACCGCGGTCGCCATGATCTCGGCCGTGCGCCCGTCGGTCCGGTGAAAGCCGGTCGCCAGCAGCGTTATCGTCGGACGCAGCCGCTTGCCCGTGCGCTGCAGCACGTGGTCTAGCAGCTCGACCAGCAGCGGCTCCTTCTTGGCGGCCAGGCTGCGGAGACGGTCGGCAGAGCGTTCGAGCCCCTCCCGCACCGGCTCGCAAACGCGGTCGAGCGTGGTAGACGTCGTGATGCTAGCGGCCAATGCGATGACTCTCTTCCTCGATAATCGACTCGTCGAGCTTGACGAACAGCGGCTCCGGATTCTGAAGTCGAGAAGAGCCCACGAGCGCCTCGGGATCCCAGGACCAGCCCTGGTCCTCGACACCGCCGTCAAGGCCCAGCATGGCGTGCAGTCTCGCCGAGCTGAACGGCAGGACGGGATAGAGCGCGATCTTCAGACAGTTGATCACGGCCAACGACACCCAAAGCGTGGTGGCCGCCGACCGCCTATCTTCCTTCACCGCCTTCCACGGCTCCTTACGGTCGAGGTATCGATTGGTGGCTTGGGCCAACGACATTGCCGCGCTCAGGCCTGCGCGGAAACGGCACGCGGCGATGTTATCCCCCGTCTCGTCGAAGCGCCGCCGCGCGGTCGCCAGCAGCTCATTCGCATCGGCGTCCAACTCTCCTCGATTCGGCACGGCGCCGCCGAAGTTCCGGTAGGACATCGTCAGGACGCGATGCACCAGGTTGCCGTAGGTGGCAACCAGCTCGTCGTTGTTGGCGCGCACGTATTCCCGCCACGTGAAGTCGGAGTCGCTCGTCTCCGGCATGTTGGACGCGAGCACGTACCTGAGCGGATCGGGCTCGTGCCGGTCCAGGTATTCGGGCAGCCAGATGGCCCAGTTGCGGCTGGTCGATATCTTCTGCTCCTCCAGGTTGAGGTACTCGTTTGCCGGCACGTCGTAGGGCAGATTCAGGTTGCCGTATCCGAGGAGCATGGCCGGCCAGATGATCGTGTGAAACGGGATGTTGTCCTTGCCCATGAAGTAGTAGGCCCGGCAGTCCTTCTGCCAGAAGTCACGCCATCGGTCCGGCTCTCCGGCGCGGGACGCCCACTCAATCGACGCCGAGAGATAGCCGATGACCGCCTCGAACCAGACGTAGATGCGCTTGCCCTCGTAGCCGGCCAATGGGACGGGCACGCCCCAGTCGATGTCCCGGGTTATCGCTCGGTCCTGGAGCCCACCTCCGAGGAATCCGACGGAGAAGTTCCGCACGTTCGGCCGCCAGTGCCCGCGCTCGCCGACCCACTTGAGCAGCTGGTCTTCGAAGGCGGTCAGCTTCAGGAAGAAGTGCTCGGTGTCCCTGATCTCCGGGGTGTCGCCGCAGAGCAGGCACACCATGTTGACCAGCTCTTCCGGGTCCAGAGTGCGGCCGCAGTTATCGCACTGGTCGCCCCGCGCGCTCTCGAAGTCGCAGTGTGGGCAGACGCCTCCCACGTATCGGTCGGCCAGGAAGCGGCCGTCCGTGACGCAGTACGGCTGCGTCATCGTGTCCTTGTAGATGTAGCCGTTCTCGTGCAGCCGCAGGAACATGTCCTGTGCCACGCGTTGATGGTTGTCCGTGTGAGTTGAGGTGAACAGATCGAAGCCGATGCCCAGCCGACGCCAGTTGTCGACGAACTCGTCGTGGTACCGGCTGAACACCTGCTCAGGCGAGACGCCGCGCTTCTCGGCCTCGAGGGTGACCGGCGTCCCGTGGGAGTCGCTGCCCGATACCATCAGCACGTCGTTGCCCTTGAGCCTGTGGTAGCGGGCGAAGATGTCCGCCGGCAGATAGCAACCGGCGGTCTGGCCGAGGTGAATTGAACCGTTGGCGTAAGGCCAGGCGACTGCTACGAGAATGCGCTCTGACATTTTCCCAAACAGGACCCCGCTTTCGTTGGTTGTTCATGCTATCACAATCAAGCGGGCGCCAAGGGACTCCGGCAGCGGCCGTCAGCCGTATGCATCGATCCAGAGCCGGTAGACCTCGCCGCGCGGCAGTCCTGTCTGTTCGGCGACCAGATCGACGGCCCCGCGGGCGCGCATCCCACCGTCCTTGAGACGTACAAGCAGCTTCACGGCCTCCTCGCGGTTTTGGGGCTCGGGCGACCGGGGAGAGGCTCCCTCGATCACAAGCGTGACCTCGCCTCGTGGCTCTTCGAATCGGTCTATGGCCTCGGACAGCGAGCCGCGGAAAATCTCTTCGTGGAGCTTCGTAAGCTCCCGGGCCACGACGACGCGGCGGTCCCCGAGAGCGGTCAGCAGGTCGACAAGGGCGGCCTTCAGTCTGTGAGGCGTCTCGAACGCCAGCAGCGGCCTCGTTCCCGCCGCCTCCGACTCGAGCAGCAATAGCCGGTCCCTACGCCGCCTCGGCAGGAATCCCAGGAAGACGAACCCGTCCATCGCCATTCCCGCGACGGAGACGGCGGCCGTCGGCGCGGATGCGCCCGGGACTGCGACAACCTCGAAGCCCGCCGCGGCGGCCGCAGTGACGAGCTGAGCCCCCGGGTCGTTGACGGCCGGCGTGCCCGCGTCGGACACCAGTGCAATATTATGACCCGCGGCAAGCATCTCCAGCAGCTCAGGCGACTTCTTCGCGGCGTTGTGCTCGCGGTAGCTGGTCAGCGGCGTGTCGATTTCGTAGCGCGCCAGGAGCTTCCGGGTGACCCTCGTGTCCTCGGCCGCGATGAGGTCAACCTCGCGGAGCACGCGAAGCGCCCTCACGGTGATGTCTTCAAGGTTGCCGATAGGCGTGGCCACGACGTAGAGTGTAGACATAGTGCACGCGGAGGGGGAGTTGGCGTATTTTATCAGAGTGACTCTATCGCGGTTGACGCGCCGGCGCCGCGCGTCAACGCGGACACCGATGCATGGAACATGACCGACGAAAACCTGCACCCGTCCGATCTTGCGCCCCGTCCCCGGGCGATGTCTGCAATCGCGGGCCTCGCGGCCGGGCTCGCCATGGTCGCGTACACGCTCGCCGTGCGCGTCGCGTTCGGCGCGTTGACGATCACCGAGCTGGCAGCCGACTGGTTCACCTCCGTGCTGCCGCCGGAGATGATCGACTACCTGCTCGAGAGCCTCTCGTACTCCGCAAAGCCGCTGATGTTCGCCGGCATGCTGGTCGCGCAGGTGCTGGTGGGCGGCTTGGTCGCGCTCGCGTTCGTCGCCATCCCAAAGTCGTGGCCGACGACGGGCCTGCCGGGATGGGCGCGGGCGCCTCTCTTCGCCACCGCGCTGTGGCTCGTCAGCATGTTGACTCTGGTGCCTGCGTTCGACGGCGGATTGTTCGGAACGTCTGCGCCCGGAGGCGCCGGCGGATTCGCGCTGGCAAGCCTGGGCGCGTACCTCGTCTATGGCGTCTCGCTCGCCTACCTGATGTCGTGGATCGCGAGGCAGTCCCAGGAGGGTCCGACTCACCCTACGAGAAGGCTGGTCATCAGGCGCATCGCGACGTGGGCCATCATCGGCGTCGTGCTCGGTGCGGGAACCAAGGTCTTGCTCGACCGCCTCGGCTCGAGGATAAGCACCAGCGGCGCGTTCCGGTCCCACGGGGCCCTGTCCACGCTGGTCACGCCGAACGAGGAGTTCTACATCGTCTCCAAGAACATCTTCGACCCCGAAGTCGACGCGGCGGGCTGGGTGCTGGAGATAGACGACCAGGTCGAGGAGCCGATGTCCCTGACGTACGACGACCTCCTGGCCCTGCCGTCCTTCGAGGAGTTCGTCACGCTGGAGTGCATCAGCAACGAGGTGGGCGGAGACCTCATAGGCAACGCGAATTGGAAGGGCGTGGCCCTCAGGGAGATACTCCAACGGGCCCGTCTCCGGCCCGGAGTCGTCGACATATCGTTTGCGGCCTCGGACGGCTACTCGGAGAGCATATCGGTCGACCGGGCCCTCAACACCGACGTAATAGTCGCCTACGAGATGAACGGCGAGCCGCTCTCCAGCAGGCACGGGGCCCCTGCCCGCCTCATCGTGCCGGGCTTCTTCGGCCTCAAGAGCGTCAAGTGGCTGACGAAGATTTCCCCGATCGACCGCGACTTCCAGGGCTACTGGCAGCAGCGCGGCTGGACCGACAACCCGATAGTGAAGACGATGTCGCGCTTCGACATCCCGGCGACCAACTCCAGCGGTGTGGTGGGCGCGGTCGACCTCGGGGGCGTCGCCTTCGCGGGAACGCGCGGCATATCGGCGGTGGAGTTCAGCCTGGACGAAGGGCAGACATGGACCGAGGCCGAGCTGACCGGGCCGCTTTCGCCCTATACGTGGGTCATATGGACGGCATCGGCGTCCGTGGAGCGCGTCGGCGAGATACGGGCGGTGGTCCGGGCGACCGACGGCGACGGCAACGTTCAGACGGAGGCCCGACAGGGCACCCTGCCCAACGGCGCGACAGGCCACCACACGATCCGCGTCCGCTATCGCGAGGCCTAGGGCGACAGGGTGTCCGCCGCTCTGCCTCTGTACCTCGACCACGTCCTCATCGGCGTTCGTAACCTGGGGTCGTCAGCGAGCGTTTTCGCGAGCCGGCTCGGATTTACGCTGACGCCGGAAGGAGTCCACCCCGGCAGGGGTACGCACAACCGACTGGCCGTCTTCGCAAACGAATACCTCGAGCTGATCGCCGTTCGGGACTTCGCAGAAGGCGTATTCCGACCGTCCTTGAACACCTTCCTCAAGTCGAGCGAGGGCCTGTACATGTTCGCCGTCGGCACCCATGAACTCGACGGCACTGTGTCAGAGCTGCGGCGGCGAGGCGTCGACGTCTCCGACCCGACGCCGGGGGCGCGATCGGCCGGCGACGGCGGCCCCGGCTACACGTGGCGGTCGGCGACGATCGCAACGGACGCCACGCCGGGCAGCGAGACTTTCCTGATTCAACACGACGTTGCAATTGGCGAACGGTACACCGTACCGGCGAACCCAACCAGGCACGCCAACAGGGCGACGAGGGTCCACAGACTCGTTCTGGCCGTTCACGACGCCGACAGCGCGGGCGCGGCCTGGGCCAAGCTGGGTCGGGAAAGGGCCGCGCCGACCCCGAACGGGGCCGCCGGGCGCGTGCGGATGGCGCTGGCCAACAGCTACCTGGACCTGGCGGCGCCAACGGGGCCCGGCGCCATGGCGGACTTCCTGCAGGAGCACGGGGAAGCGCCGTACGAGCTCGTCTTGGAGGTAGCGGACGCAGCGGCGACCGTGGAGCTGCTGAGGACTTCCGGAGTAACAGTCACGGAGTCGACGAGTGAGGACGGAACAGCCGAACTCAGGCCGGAGCCGGCGCAGGCCTGCGGAGTACGGCTGGCGTTCCGACAGCGGACGGTCGGCAGAGCGGCCGCAGTCAGCGGCGAATGATCTTGCCGCCGTCCCGCTTCCAGCGCGCGCTGAGGAATTCGCTCGCGCGGAGCAGGCGCTCCAGCGTCTTGTAGGTCGAGTCCTTGAGCTTGCCCACTCCCAACGCCGTGGCCGCGGCCGACGCCGCCGTATTGCCATAGACCGATTGGCCCGTATTCGGCGCTCTTCTCGCCCAGGCCGCGTCGACTTCCGGGCCCCACGTCTCAGGGTCCACTCCCTCGCCGCCCTCGCCGTTCGACTCGAGCAGCCTGACCGACACGTCTCCCTTTCCGCGGGGCCGGATCACGCTGACGGCCGGCGCCGCCTCCAAGTACTTCGTGAACGTCGAGTGCCCCAACGTCCTGAAGTCGAAGCTCGGATCGAGGCGCTGCATCGCCTGATGGAGTCGGCTGCCCGTGGCAACGCCGTCGTCGTCCATAGACGCCCGGACGGCGCGGACCAGGAGCCCGACGTCCTGCACCTCGTCCGGCGCCGCCGCGGTCGCGGAGGCGGTCTTCGGATCCAGGTAGAAGTATCGGTCGCACGATCCGACCAGCGTACGCGAGGCCACCGCGCTCGGCCCGGCGCCGATGACCGTCTTGCCCGCGGCGCGCAGCTTGCCGACCAACGGGACGAAGTCGCTGTCCGACGACACGACGACGAAGGTGTCCACCGGCGACTGGAAGGACAGCTCGATGGCGTCGATCGCCAGTCGGATGTCGGCGGAGTTCTTGCCGGTGCCGGAGTGGAATACGTGAATCGGCTCAATGCCGAGCGCCTGCAAGCGGTCTCGGTCTCTGGTCCTCGTGCCCGACCAGTCCCCGTATGCACGCTTGACGATGATCCGCCCAACGTTGGCGAGCTGGTCGAACAGCTCCTGCACGGGACTCAGTCCGACGTTCTCGACGTCTATCAGTACTGCTATTTGCCCCTCGGCCATATGGTATCTCTCCGCTGTCGGTCCGCCATCGTTGGACGTAGAAACGCTCAGGCGAGGCTTGAGCCGCGCTCGACCGGGACCGACCTGTTCAATAGTACCCGATTTCCCAGCTCCCGTTTTCCGCGCAGCGAGCGATCGGCGACGAGGCGGGCTATCCCATGCGGCCGAGGCGTCCGCCGCCGAGAACGTGCAGGTGGAGATGGGCTACCTGCTGCCCGGAGTCGTTCCCCTGGTTGATGACCAGACGGTAGCCGGTGTCCTCGATGTCCGTGAGCCTCGCCGCCTCGGTGGCCGCCTCGAACATGCTGCCCAGCATCGTGTGGTCGAAGATGGACAGGTCGGTCAGATAGGTGAAGTGCTTCCTGGGTATGACGAGCAGATGGACCGGCGCGGCCGGAGCGATGTCCCGTACCACGAAGCACACGTCGTCCTGGTACAGGACTTCGGCGTCCAGGACCCCGGACTCTACCCTGCAGAAGATGCAGTTCTCGTCCGACAGGCGCTGCGTCATGCGTACTGCAGCAGCTCGACGCGGACTCCGCCCGGCGCCTTGATGAACGCGATCCGCATGCCGCCCGCAAGCGCGATGGGCCCCTCGAGGAGCTGCGCGCCGAGCTTCGACAGGCGGTCTATCTCGGCCTCCATGTCGTCTACCTTGATGCCTATGTGTTCCAGGCCCCAATGAGCGCTGGCGTCCGAGTCGCCCATCTTCTCGTCTGTGCGGGAGCCGGAGATGTTGACGATGGTGCCGTCGGTCGTCTGGCACCGGACGAACCGGTCGCCCCAGGGCCTGACGGCGTCGGAGATGATCTTGAAGTCGAACGCGCGGACGTACCAGTCCGCGGTGGCGGCGGGGTCCTGCGCCTTCATGTGGACGTGGTCGAATTCGTGGGCCATGTGGTGCTCCCCCTTGGTGGGCGGTGGGTTGATTCTCACTGAGAGGCTAGGCCATGAGTCGAAGGACTGTCAAGGGATTGTGCAGGCTCGTCGTTCGGCGAACAACCCGAGCGTAGGCGTGCGACTGTTCAACGAATATGTCAGTCCTCCAACGGGCCGGCGGCGGTGCGTTAACGGCCGGCCGCAAGGTCCTCGGCCAGGCGGACGAGCGTGCGCACAGGAACGCCGGTGGCGCCCTTGGGGTTGTAGCCCTTCAGCTTGTCCGTCTTCGAGGTGCCGGCGATATCCAGGTGCACCCACGCGGCGCCCGTCGCGAACTCGCCGATCAGCTGAGCGCCTGTGATCGAGCCCGCGGCCCTGCCTCCGGTGTTCTTGAAGTCGGCCACGTCGCTCTTGTACTGCCCGCGGTAGTCGTCGTAGGTCGGAAACTGCCAGATACGCTCCCCAACGGCCTGCCCGGCCTCCAGAACGGCGTCGATCAGCGGCTGATCGCTGCCGAAGGCCCCGGTTGCGACGTCGCCCAGAGCCGTAATCATCGCGCCTGTCAGGGTGGCCACGTCGACGATCCGCTCGATGCCCATCGTCCGGGCGTACGACACTGCGTCGGCAAGGACCAGACGCCCTTCGGCGTCCGTGTTGTCGATCTCGATTGTCTTGCCGTTCATGACGGTCACGATGTCGCCAGGACGCTGTGCGCGCCCGCCCGGCATGTTCTCAGTAGCCGCGACGATCGCCGTAACGTTGACCTTCACGCCCAGCCTGCTGATCGCCTTGATCGCCGCGATCACGGAGGCGCCGCCCGCCATGTCGCCCTTCATCGCGCCCATGTTGGCGGCCGGCTTGATCGAGATGCCGCCGCTGTCGAACGTGATCCCCTTGCCGATCAGCCCCAGATTGTTCCCCGGGTCCCCGGGGTCGCCGCGGTAGTCGAGCACGATGAGTTTCGGCGGCTCGACGCTGCCCTGCGCGACGCCGAGCAGGGCGCCCATGCCCAGCTCCCGCATGCGGTCCGCCTCGAGCACGTCTATGTCCAGGCCGCACTCGGACGCGACGTCCCGCGCGATCTCGGACATGCGGGTAGGGTTCATCTGATTGGCGGGCTCGTTGACCATGTCGCGGCACAGGTTTGCCGACTCCGCCAACAGGACGCCTTTCTGCACGCCAGACCGGATATCGCCCACCTTGTACGCGTCGAACTCCACGATGACGAGCTCGTCGAGCGCGGGCCCGCCGTCGTCCAGGGACTTGTACTTGTCGAACCGGTAGAGGCCAAGAAGGGCGCCCTCGGCTACGGCCTGGCCCGCGGCGCCGGCATCCATACCGCCGACGCCAGCTCCGTGGGTTACCGTCGCGGCGGTCGACACGCCCACCTCACGCAGACGCCGGCACGCCTGGGCCGTCACGTCGCGCACGGTGTCCTGCGAGAAGTCGGACTTCCTGCCGAGCCCTGCGACGAGCACGCGTGCCGGGGCGATCTTGCCCAGGGTGTGAATCAGCGTCGTCTCGCCTCGCTTCCCACGTATCTCGCCGTCGGCGATGAGCTGGGATATGGCGCCGTCCAGGGCCGAGTCCACCGCACCCGTCGCACCGCCCGGCGCCGTCACGCCCTGGAACAGATTGACGACAACGGCCGGTAGCGATTGCAGCGCTATGTCGCCGGACACTACTTTGATGTCCATTCCGTACCTCGCGCCGGCCGCGTTCGGCGGCCGCGGGCCCATTATAGGCCACGACGCGGAGCGCTGTCCGCCGATCATGGACTGCTATAATCGACGCCGATCCGAAGAAACGAGCGGCCGCGCACGCCGCAACGGAGGTACCCGTGGGACGTAGAACGGCTGGGCGCGGTGAGCGCGAACTTCACGCGCGGGCGGCGAGAGTCCTGCCGGGCGGGAGCCTTGGCAACCTCTCTTCCGGTCCGATCATTCGCCGCGGGCTCGGGTCGCGGGTGTGGGACGTCAGCGGCAACGAGTACGTCGACTACATGTTGGGATCGGGCCCAATGCTGATCGGCCACTCGCACCCCGACGTCGTCGCGGCGGTCGTCGATCAGGCACAGCTCGGCACGACCTTCTTCGCCCTGAACGAGCACGCGATCGCCCTGGCCGAGGCGGTCGTAGACGCCGTCCCGTGCGCGGAGGAGGTCCGGTTCGTCAGCACGGGGTCGGAGGCCACCCTGTACGCCATGCGGGTGGCGCGGGCGTTCAGGGGCCGCGACAAGGTGTTGAAGTTCGAGGGCGGCTTCCACGGGATGAACGACTACGCGCTGGTCGCGGTCATGCCCGGCGAGCCGACCCAGTTCCCGCACGGCAAGCCGAGCTCGGCCGGCGTGCCCGCGTCCGTCGCGTCGGAGATGCTCGTGGCGCCGTTCAACGATCTGGAAACCACGACGGCGATCATCGAAAGGCACCACGACGAGATCGCCGGCGTCATCGTCGAGCCGTTCCAGCGGGTGATCCCGCCGGCGCCGGGATTCCTGGAGGGGCTGAGGGAGGCCACCCTCCACTACCGCATCCCGCTGATCTTCGACGAGATCGTGACGGGCTTCCGGTTCGCCTACGGCGGGGCCCAGGAGTACTACGGCGTTACGCCGGACGTGTGCACTCTGGGCAAAGCGGTCGCAGGCGGATTTCCGCTGGCCGCCGTCGCCGGCAAGTCGGAGATAATGGAGCACTTCGACCGCGGCCGGGTGTCCAAAGAGGAGCACCTGGTGCAGGTCGGGACCCTGAGCGGCAACCCGGTCGCCGCCGCAGCCGGGCTGGCGACGCTCGCGGTGCTCAGAGAAGAGGGCACCTACGAGCGGCTGTTCGCCACGGGGCGTCGAATCAGGGAGGCGCTGCAGCAGCAGATCGACAGGGCGGAGATACCGGCGCAGGTCGTGGGCGAGGACCCGCTGTTCGATGTCTACTTCACCGATGGGGAGATCGTCGACTACCAGTCGACCCTGAGCGCCGACAGGGACAAGTCGTTCAGGCTAACGAGGCTCCTGCTCGAGCACGGGGTCTTCAAGGGCGAGACCAAGTACTACGTATCGACCGCACACGACGACGAGGACGTGGAGCTGACCGCCAACGCGTTTGCGTCGGCGATAGAGGATCTGTAGGCCCGCGGGCCCGACGCACTCCTTGACAAAAGCCCGCGTTGCGAATAACGTTCGGGGTAGGGGGAGTTCGAAAACAGAGCTAGCCGAACCTGTCCCTCGCGGATGGTCCGGCGACCTGACTGCCAGGCGCATAGCATTGCTAGAGGCCGTCGGTTCGTCGGCTGTAGCGGCCCGCCACAATCCGCCCTAGGGCACCGCGTTGTGGGACCGGCCGTGAGCAGCCTACCCTTCGCCTCCTGCCGAGGACCGGCGTACGCTTGCGCCCGCCATTCGGCCCATAGGTTGAAGGCCTGCCGCGTCTCGGCGGACTCATTCTTCCGAAATCCGCGCTCCGGAACACGCGGCTCTACAAATCGGTACCCGGTTGCCCACGATGGGAGGGAGGGAAGGCTAAAGTGAAACTAGGCGCGATCTCCGTCGACATCGTCAGCGACGGCAGCTTCATGTTGGACGGCGGGGCGCTGTTCGGTCAGGTGCCACGGACTTTTTGGGAACGCCAGATGAAGCCCGACCGCAAGAACCGCGTCCGCATGGGGCTGAACTGCCTTCTGGTCCAGACCCCGGCCGCGAATATCCTGGTCGATACCGGAGCGGGCTCCAAGAGGTCGGAGCGACTGAAGGACGCCTACGGCCTGAGCGGCAACAAGCTCGTCAGCGGACTCAGAAGACACGGCCTGACCGCTCGTGACATCGACAAGGTGGTGTTGACGCATCTCCACTTCGACCACGTCGGCGGGTGCACGAAGCTGGACCGCTCCGGCGCCGCGATACCGGCCTTCCCCAAGGCCGATTACGTGGTCCAGCAGGCCGCGTGGGACGAAGCGAACGCGCCCAACGAGCGCGGCCAGCAATCGTTCCACCCCGGAGACTTTGTCACCCTGCAGGAGAACGGCGTCCTGACGTTAGTCGACGGCGACGCCGAGCTGGCTCCCGGCGTCAGCGCGAGGGTGACGGGCGGCCACTCCGACGGTCACCAGATAGTGCTGATCGAGGCTGGCAGCGAGCGGATAGCATACCTGGGAGACCTGGTACCGACTCCGTTCCATCTGCCGCTGCCGAACATCGCAGCGTTCGACCAGTCGCCCAACGACACGTTGAGCCAGAAGCGCGATCTGCTCGGCATGGCCCAGGACGGCGGCTGGCTCCTGGTGTTCGGGCACGCCTGCGAGCAGCAGTCGGGCTACCTCGACCAGCGGAGCGGCCAGCCTCAGTTCACGCCTCGGGAGCTCTAGCGTCCCGGTTTCTGGGCCGGTGCGCCGTCGGCGCTTGGGACCACGGCTCTTATCGCGGCGGCGTCGAGCCGCAGCAGCACGGCGTCCGTGATCCTGTTCGTGAGGTCGTAGACGCTCTCGGCGGTCACTCTCAGGTAATTGTCGGTCAGGCCCGTCCACGCGCCGTCCTCGGCGTCCCCTGCTCTGCCCTCCCACAGCACCGGTCGCGTCGCGCCCAGGAAGCGCCTGCGGAAGGCCGCCGCGCCGTCTATGGCTATCGACGTCAGCTCCCTGAGACGCCCGGCCTTCGTGGACGGATCGACCGCGTCCTCGAAGTGCGCCGCGGTGGTGCCCGGCCTGGTCGAGTACGGGAAGACGTGAATCGCCGCGAATCCGACCTCCTCGCAGAGTGAGGCCGTCGCCCGGAAGTCGGCATCCGTCTCTCCCGGAAACCCCACGATGACGTCGGCGGTGATCGCGACATCGGCGACCGCCGTCCTCACCCTGTCGACCGCGTGGAGGTACTGCTCGGGCGTGTAGCGCCGCCGCATCCTGCGGAGCACCGGCCCGCTACCGCTCTGCAGCGGTATGTGGAAGTGCGGGCACAGCCGTTCGTCGGCCCACAGCGCGAGCAGGTTGGGGCCGATCTCCTGTGGCTGCAGCGACGAGACTCGCAGGCGGGCGACCTCCGTCTCGTCCAGCACGCGCCATATCAGGTCGACAAGCCCGAAGTCCGGCAGCTCGTGGCCGTACGTCCCCAGCTGCGTACCGGTCAGGACGACCTCCCGGCGGCCCTCGGCGACGCGTTCGCCGACCATGCGGACGAGCTCTCCGGGCGGGACGCTGCGCTCGCGGCCCCTGACCTTCGGAACGATGCAGTAGGCGCACACCTGGTCGCAGCCCTCCTGGATCTTGACCATCGCCCGGGTCCTGCCGTCCCGGGCAGCGAGCGCCCGCGGCTCCTCGCCCTCGGCGCACGGCGTCAGCGAGTTTCCGCGCGCGTCGACCACGCGGCGCACCAGGTCGACTTTCTCCTTGTTTCCCAAGACCAGGTCGATCTCGCCGATCGAGGCGAGCGCATCCGGGTCGCGCTCCGCGTAGCAGCCGGTGGCGACGATGGTCGCCCGCGGGTGCCTCCGCCGAGCGGCCCGTAACGCCTGACGGGCCTTCCGGTCGGCAACGTGGGTCACGGTGCAGGTGTTCACGACGTACACGTCGACGTCGCCGCCGTCCGACGCAAGCTCGAACCCGGCGCGGAGGAAGTCCGACGCCAGTACCGAGGTGTCGGCCTGGTTGAGCTTGCAGCCGTGGGTCTCGATGGCGACCGTCGGGCCGCCCGGCGCTGTCGTCTGTTTGGTCATGATCGTCGAACGGGAGTCCTGGCCCCGCGAATTATAGCCTTTCCGAAACCGGTGCACGTCGGCACGGCGGGTGCTACACTCTCGATATGATGCGCTGGCTTAGCCGACTCCTGATCGTCGTCGGGCTGGGCGGCGCCATGATATCGCAGGCGGCCGGCGCATTCGCTCAGGCTCAGTCGCCTCACGCGGCGCTGATCGAGATCGACGGCCTCGTCAATCCCATCTCGGCGCGCTTCCTGAAGCGGGCGCTCGACACCGCGGCCGAGGACAGCGCCACGCTCGTCGTCGTCACACTGGACACCCCCGGCGGCTTGTGGGACTCCACCCGGGAGATGGTGGGCGCGATCCAGGACTCACCAGCGCCCGTCGTCGTCTACGTCTCCCCTTCGGGTGCCAGGGCGGCTTCGGCCGGAACCTTCATCGCCGCGTCCGCGCACGTAGCGGCAATGGCGCCCGTGACCAACATCGGAGCCGCCTCCCCGGTCGCCGGAGGAGGCGAGGACCTGCCCGACACGCTCGAGGCCAAGGCCACGCAGGACGCCGCGGCCTTCATGCGCCAGATAGCCGAAACCCGCGGCCGAAACGCCGAGGCCCTGACCGACACGATCCTGAAGGCGACCGCATACTCGGCCACGGAGGCCGTCGAAAATAACGTGGTCGACCTGATCGCCCGAGACCTCGACGATCTGCTCCGCCAGATCGACGGCCGGACCGTGGATGTCCGCGGGGAGAATGTGGTCCTCGACACGGCCGATCTCGACATTCGCTCAATCAGTAGAACGCTGGTAGAGCGGTTCCTCGGCTTCATCGCCAACCCGAACATCGCCTTTCTGCTGTTCGTCGTCGGCAGCATCGGTCTCACGATCGAGATCTTCGCGCCCGGACTGATCGGGCCGGGCGTCGTCGGACTTCTCTGCCTCGCGCTCGCCGTGCTCGCCTTCGGGTATCTGCCGGTGAACTGGGTGGGCGTCGCCCTGTTGGTCTTCGCCGCCATACTGTTCTTCTTCGAGCTCCAGGCGCCGGGAGTGGGTATCTTTGGCATCGTGGGGGTGATCAGCTTCCTGATCGGGGCGTTCTTCCTGTTCGGCGGATTTTCGCCGCCGCCGATCCCCACTCCGAGCTTCAGGGTGAGCATCTGGCTGGTGGCCGGTGTCGGGGCGGCGCTGGGCGGCGCTACGATCGTGTCCATCCGTTTCCTGGCCGCGGACAGAAGGACGGTCTACGTGTCGCCTTCCGAGGACATCGTGGGACGGACCGCCACGGTGCTGACGGCGTTGGACCCGAAGGGCTCAGTGCAAGTGATCGGCGAACAGTGGACCGCCGTGACGCAGTCGGGCCGGCCCGTCGAAGCGGGCAAAGAGGTTGTGGTGCTGGAAGTCGATGGGCTCACGTTGAAGGTATCCGAGGCCGACGGCTCGGGCGGCTAGGCCGGGCGGAAGAAAGGCGCGGAGCAACGTGGAGACCTCGCTGGGGCTGGGCCTCATAGCGTTCGGGCTGGCCCTCTACTTCGTGGACCTGGACTTCGACCTGGACATCCCCTTCGGGGACGTTCCGGGGATCGCCGGCGGCATCTGCGTGGTCGTCGGCGCGTTCCTGCTGTTCGACGACTGGAGGATCGGCGCGGGAGTCCTGGTCGCGTCAATTGCGCTGGTGGCGGCCAGGGTCGCGGTCAAGTCCAGGGTCGTCCACTACCCCACGCAGACACAGCAGCTCGTGAACGATACCGGTTATACTACGACGGCGCTGGACCCGAGGGGCAGCGTCCAGATGCCCAGCGGAATGTGGAGCGCCGTCTCCGACTCGGGCGAGTTGATCGAGGAGGGGGCCGAGGTGATCGTGATGGATATCGACGGACTGACGCTGAGGGTGATCAATGCCGACACGCCCGGGGAGTAAGGAGAGTAAAGGATGATACCGTATATAAAAATCGTCACACAGTATGAACGTCTCGCGATCTTCAACCTCGGGAGATACGGGGGGCTGAAGCCCCCGGGCCTCAAGCTCCTATTCTGGCCCTTTCAGAAAGGGCTGAAGATAGACCTGCGGGAGGACGTGTTCGACATTCCGAGCCAGACCGTGATCACGGCGGACAACGCGCCAATCGCCATCGACTTTCTCGTCTACCTCAGGGTGATGGAGCACGAGGCCGGAAAGTCGGTGCTCGAGGTGGTCAACTACCGCAGCGCGGTCGTTGGGATAGCCACGACGACCCTGCGTGCGGTAATCGGCAAGATAACGCTGGACGAGGTGCTGTCGCAGCGCGACCGCATCAACGAAGAGCTCCGGTCCGAGCTGGACCAGGTCACCGAGCGCTGGGGCATCAAGGTGACACAGGTCGAGATCAGGGAAGTGGAGCCCACCCGCGACATCCAGGAGGCCATGAACCGGCAGATGTCGGCCGAGCGCCTCCGGCGCGCCGTGGTAACCGAGTCGGAAGGCACGCGCCAGGCCGCGATCACAGTCGCCCAGGGCGAGAAGCAGTCCGCGGTATTGAAGGCCGAGGGCGCCAGGCAGGCCGAGATTCTGAAGGCCGAGGGCGACCAGCAGGCGGCGATCCTGCGGGCCCAAGGCTTCGCGGACGCCCTGGAGCGCATCTACGGCGTCGCTCAGAATATCGATGCGAACACGATGAGTCTGCAGTACTTCGAGACGCTCAAGGAGCTGGGCAGCGGCGCGTCGACGAAGTTCATCTTCCCGTTGGAGTTCACCAATCTGCTCAGCCCGTTCTTGAAGGCGGTCAATCGCACGGGAGACGGCGCCGACGGCTAGGGCATCGGGCCGCCGTCCTCCCCGGCAGCGCGGATGATCGAGGTGCGTGGCCATGGCCGATAAGGAGTGCCCCAACTGCGGGCGGAAGACACGCCAGGAGGCGTCGTTCTGCCTCGGATGCGGCCAGTCGTTCGGCCGTGGCGCCGCACCCCGGCCTGCCCCCGAGCGGCGGGCAGCCCCTGAGCGCCAGCCGGCCCCTGAGCGCAAGCCGGCCCCCGAGCGTCAGCCGGCCCCCGAGCGTCAGCCGGCCCCCGAGCGTCAGCCGGCCCCCGAGCGTCAGCCGGCCCCCGAGCGTCAGCCGGCCCCCGAGCGCGAGCCACCGAGCCGTTACGAGCCGCAACGGCGGCAAGAGCCGCCCGCCTTCGTTCCCCGCCCGCCGGCGTCCGGCAAGCGGCTCACGGCCGAACAGCGCCGCGACCTCGCCAGACAGCGAGTCAAGGCCGACGACCGCGCGAGGGCCGAGAGGCCGCGGCGACGGTTCCGGCCCCAGCGCATAGAGCTCGTCCTGGCGGCCGCTCTTCTGCCGACCACGGCCTTGCTCGCGTTGCTGGCTGGCATCTTCTTCAGCAGCGTCGCCGACTGGCTGAAACAGGACGAGGGCGCCGACCGCGGCGAGTTCGTTGCGCCCGGAGACTTCGACGCGGGGCGCCTGCTGACGGTCGGCATGACGCAGTCCGCGATCGACTCCACCAGCTTCGAAGGGATCGCGGGCTGGAGGGTCGTATACCTCGAGGAAGCGTCCGCGCAGGACGCGACCGTGTCGGCCGGGGACGTGCACCTGACGACTCACGACGCCAACCCGGTGTACAGCCCGTACTACATGATGGTTGCGTTTCCCAAATCGGGGACGGGCGCCGTGCCCGTCGCGGCGTTCCTGAAGAGAGAAGACAAGACGGTGTTCCACGTGATGGGCATAAGCTGTGAGGAAGCCGTCGCGGCGGTCAAGGCAACATCCAGGCTCGAAGCACCGCCCGGATCGATCTGCTGACCGCGAGTCGCATATCGCCGGGCGGCAGCCGTGCGCCCTACCCGACCGGCGACCGCGCTATAGGTACTCCTTGAGCCTCCGGGCGACAGTGGCTGTCATCCCGGGCACGGCCGCCAGGTCCTCGACCGAGGCTTCCTTGACGCCCTTGACGGAGCCGAACCGCCGGAGCAGCATCTTGCGGCGCTTCGGCCCGATGCCTTCGACCTCGTCCATCACGGACGCGATGCTCTTCTTGGACCTGCGCTGGCGATGGTACGTGACCGCGAACCGGTGGGCCTCGTCTCGCGCGCGCTGCACGAGAAACAGCGCCTGGGACGAACGCGGCAACAGGATCGGCTCCTGCACCTGCGGGACGAACAGCTCCTCGTTCTCCTTCGCCAGGCTGGCCAGCGGTATGCGCTCGATCCCAAGCTCGAGGAAGACCTGCAGCGCCGCCGATAGATGGCCCTTCCCGCCGTCGATCAGCACCAGGTCCGGGACCGTCTGCCACGCCCCGTCCTCCGACCCGCCGCCGTTGGCGGACGACGCCTTCGCGGCCAACCGGCTGAATCGCCGCGTCAGCACCTCGCGCATCATCGCGTAGTCGTCCGGGCCGTCGCTCGTCTTGATCCTGAACCGCCGGTAGTGGGCGTTCTTGGGACGCCCGTCTTCGAACACCACCATGCTGCCGACGGCGTTGGTGCCCTGGATGTTAGATATGTCGTAGCACTCCATGCGCTGCGGCAAGTTCGGGAGGCTCAGGGCTTCCTGGAGCTCCTCCATCGCCGCGTCGACGTCGCCGCGCTCCGCCTCCCTGAGCTTGAGCTGCTCGATGCCCTCCGCCGCGTTCTCGGCGACCATCTCCATGAGCCGGCGCTTCTCGCCTCTCTGGGGGACCCGCAGCGCCACCCGTCCGCCGCGCTTCTGCGCCAGCCACGCCGCCACCGATTCGGAGCCGTCGACGGGATGCTGGGTGAGTATGGTCGGCGGCACGTACGGGTTGGCATTGTAGAACTGCTCGACGAACGCCGCGAGAACGCGAGGCGGCTCGTCGTCCTTTGTGCCCGCCATGATGAAGTGGTCGCGGCCTATGAGTTTGCCGCGGCGTACGAAGAAGACCTCCACCCACGTCTCGCCCATGAACGGGGCCAAAGCGATCACGTCCAGGTTCTCGGCGCCGAAGTGGAGGACCTTCTGGCCCTCGCCGACGCGCTCGATGGCGCGAAGCTGGTCCCGGAGCACGGCTGCCCTCTCGAACTCCAGGGCCTCGGCCGCCTCGTTCATGCGCCGCGCGATCGTCTTCGACACACGGTCAGTCTTGCCCTCCAGGAAGAGCACGACCTGATCGATCACCTCGGCGTACTCGTCCCTGTCGACGGCGCCTATGCACGGGCCCACGCAGCGGTTGATGTGGTAGTCGAGACACGGCCGGGCGTCCGTGCCCGTGATCGGCTTGGTGCACGACCGGTAGGGAAACAGTTTCTTCAGCAGGGCCAGGGTCTTGCGGACGCTGTGGGCGCTGGCGAAGGGTCCGAAGTAGCGGGCCCCGTCCCTGGTAGGGTTCCGCGTGATGTAGACGAGCGGAAAGTCCTCGGTCGTATCTATCTTGATGAACGGGTAGCTCTTGTCATCCTTCAGCCGCGCGTTGTAAACGGGCTTGTGATGCTTAATCAGGTTGCACTCGAGGATCACCGCTTCCTGGTCCGACTCCGTCAGGATGAAGTCGAAGTCCTCGACGCGGCGGACCAGGTTCCTGATCTTGGGCGCGAGGCCCGCCTCGCTGGCGAAATACGACCGCAGCCGGTGCCTGAGGCTGGCGGCCTTGCCTACGTAGAGTACGTCGCCGCCGACGTCGCGCATGATGTAGACGCCGGGCTTGGTGGGCACGGCGCACAGCCGTTCGGAGAACCGCTCGCGGCGCTCTGTCTCGGCCTTGGAAGTCATGCAGCCCTCGGGGAGGGCCCGGCTAGCCTAGGACCACCGCCGCGACGGCCAGGATCACCAGGATCACGCCCGTGACCATGCCTATCCGCAGCAGCTCCTTCGTCATGTACGGCTGCTGGGCCGCGGCGGCCGCGGCCGCCGACTGTGCCGCCTTCGACGCGCGGCTCGTCACTCGGGGGACCATCACCGGCGGGGCAGCCGGACGCGTGGGTGCGGGCGCGGCATCCGCCGAGTCCTGTTCCTCGGCGGGTCGGGAAGAAACCGTCGGCCCCGTCGCGAAGACCTGCGGCCCACTCTTGCGGTTCTTGCGGTGACTCTTCAGGCCCGCCTGTCTCGACGCGGCCTTGCGTCCTTTACTCGGCATCGGTCCCTCCGTGCGATACGGCTACGGCTATCCGGCCCTTGGATGCGCTTTCGCGTACTCTGTCCTGACATGTTCGCTGGTCAGGTGCGTATAGACCTGCGTCGTCGTGATGCTCGCGTGCCCCAGCAGCTCCTGTACGTGCCTCAGCGGCGCGCCCCCTCGCAGCAGGTGCGTCGCGAAGCTGTGACGGAGCGTATGGGGCGTCACGCGTTTGCGGATGCCCGTCTGCTCGGCCCACCTCTTCAGCACAAGCCAGAAGCCCTGCCGGCTCAGTCTCTTCCCGCGGCTGTTGAGAAACAACGCGGCGCCGGACTGCGCCTTCGCCAACGCCGGCCTGCCCCGCCCCAGATAGGCTCGGAGCAGGTCCGCCGCGCGGTCGTGTATCGGGACCACCCGCTCCTTCGAGCCCTTGCCGAAGCATCTGATCGAACCCTGGTCCAGGCTGACGTCGTCCAGGTTCAGTGACACCAGCTCCCCGACGCGAATCCCGCTGGCGTAGAGCAACTCCAACATCGCCCTGTCCCGGTCGACCTCGGGGCTGTCCCCGGTCGGCGCGCTCAGCAGCGCGTCTACCTCGTCGACGGTCAGGGTATCCGGCAGCGACCGGCCCAGCTTGGGTGAGCTGACGTTGTCCGTCGGATCGGTATCGACGACGCCCTCTTCGATCAGGAAGGCGAACAGCGACTTCGCCGACGCCACCTTGCGGGCGCGCGTCGTATCGGAGTATCCGCGGCTGTGAAGCTCGAGCAGATACGAGGCGATCGTGTGGGCGTCGACCGCGCTCCAACCCCTCGTCTCCGAGTCCGGCGCGCGCTCGCCTACGAACTCTGCGAGCTGGCCAAGGTCGTTGCGGTAGGCCGCCACGGTGTTCGGGGACACGCCTCGTTCCACCGTCATGTAGCTCAGGAAACGGTCGATGCTCTCGCGCATGGTAGTCGTAGGGGCTCCTGTCCGTACGCCATTCTAGCACGGGGTTTCCCGGCTCCGGCAAGCGAATGGGGCCGTCCACCGCTTGGGCGAGCCGGCCGACGGGGCCGCCGCTAGATGATGTGCTTGGTGCCGCGCAGTCGGGGGAAGATCTGGCCCCGGATGACGATCCTGTAGATCAGGTAGGTGGCGACGATCATGAAGCCGCTGACCACGGCGTCCATGATGTAGTGGTTGCCGGTCACGATGATCGACGCGAGCGTCGCGGTCGGGTAGACGACGCCGAGAACCTTCAGCACCGCGCCGCCGTGGCGGAACAGCAACACCCCCAGGAGCGTCGACCAGGCGAAGTGCAGGCTCGGCATCGCGGCGAAGATGTTGTAGTACGACAGCTCGTCGCGAACGTCGAACCACGCGGGGCCGTAGTCCTTGATCGAGTCGACGAAGCCGTCCATCATCCGCGGCGGCGCGAGGGGAAACAGGCTGAACACCACGAGCGCCACCGCAAGGCTGAGCATAACGATGCTCCGGTAGTAGAAGTACCGGTCGCGGTCGCGTATGTAGTAGCCGAGGGCTATGGTCAGGATCGCAGGAACGAAGGTGATGATGTAGAGCCAGTTGAACAGCGCCATCAGCCACTGGCCGCTCTGGATGGCCCAGTTCTGGATCTGAGGCTCCCAGAAGAAGCCGCGGGACGTCTCGAAGGCGATCAGCGTGCCGGCGTTCTCGATGGCGGCCTCTTCGATGTCCGTCACGAGCACCTTGCGGACGCTCATGAACAGGAGGTAGCCGCCCAGGACGATGAAGACCTCTCGGACATGCGCAAGAGCGCCGCCCCGGTCCATCAGCCTTCTGAACAGATCTGTCAGCTTAGTCGAGTGTGTGATCTGCGCCCACATTGCGGTCGAACCCGCCGGACTCCTGAGACGGCCCGGCGGTGCATCCCCCCAACGGCCATACCAGGAAATTATAGGGTGGCGGGCTTGAACCGGTCAACACGCGTACGCCCAATAAGAAACCGATCGGTTGTGAGGTGCCGTGTACAAATTGACACCCGGCATGGGCCCTACTACGCTTGGGTTCACAAGCTCGCCAGCGGCATCGGAGAGGCGCGATTGAGGCGAACCGCAAGTAGATTGGCCATGATCGTCTCGCTCGCACTCGCCGGATGCGATTCGAGGGCCGACGAGCCCATTGCCACACCCGTGGCGGATCGAACACCGGTCAGCGCCAATACCGACGCGATAGACATTCGGGACGGCGATTGCATCAATTCGACCATGGCCGAAGGCGTCAGCACCGAGTCGGCGGTGGTCGTGCCGTGCGGCGAGGCATGGCAGTACCGCGCGCTCAACTCGTTCGACGTCGCCGACGGCGACCGTTACCCGGGAAAGTATGTCTTCGAGCAACGAGCGTACGAAAGCTGCGACCGGCGATACAATCAGATTCTATTCCCAGACGACGAGTCCTGGTACCTCGGCTATCGGACGGTGAATTGTCTACAGGACAGCTTCGGGCTGGCAAGTGGCGACCCCGGTAAGTTGGACCGCCTGGTTGACTTCACTTTGCTGAGTTTCGGAGAGTGCTTTAACGAAGCGCCTGAGACCGGTGACCTGATGGTCGAGCTGGTAGACTGCTCCGGCGACTGGGAGCTCCGGGTGCTCAACTCATTCGACTTCGCCGAGACCGACCGCTACCCGGCGAGCACGTCTTCGAGGAGCTAGCGCACGAGAACTGCGACCGGCAGTATGACGTCTTCCACTACCCCACTAGAGAGTCCTGGGAATCAGGGGCCGGACGGTTACCTGTCTTCAGAAGAACTAGAGACCGTGGGCCGCGACGATCCGCTTGACACATCTGGCGGCGATTCCTTTAGAATCGGCGAGTACGCCGACCCAAAGGTTGGCGGCGAGGACCGGAACAGAGAATATGGTCGAGATCGGCATTCACCCCAACCTCTTCTCCGCCGACTTCCTGCAGGGGCTGACGATGAGCTGGCACGGCTTCTACAGTTTTGTGGCCGTGGCGACCGCCGTGCTACTCGTGGGTCGGCTGGCGCCGCTCCGCGGGATCGACCCGGACGCCGTATACTCGATCGCGATCTGGGCGATCGTTGGCGGCTTTTTCGGGGCGCGGCTCGCTTTCATCGTCGACAACTGGGACATCTACCAGCACAGGCCAGAGGAGTTCCTGTACGTATGGCAGGGCGGCCTCGCGGTATGGGGCGGCATGATCGGCGGCTTCGTGGGCGGAGTGGCGGCGGCGCTGGTCTCCAAGCAGCCCGTCGGACGCATCGCCGACCTGGCCGCGCCCGCGCTGCTTCTCGGCCTTACAATCGGCCGGGTGGGCGACATCGTGAACGGCGAGCACTGCGCCAAGGGCGCTGAGCTCATCGGGTTCGTCTGGACCAACGACGCCTCGCCAGCGCGGTTCATCCCTTGCCAGTCGGGCTGGGGCGTTGGGAACGCCGCGCACGGTGTGATCGTCTACGAGATGCTGTGGAACGCGGCGGCTGTGGCCGTCGTCTGGTGGCTATGGGGCCGCCTGAAGCCCGACGGCATGGTGTTCGCGGCGGCGACGGGGCTCTACGCCGTCGGCCGCTTCTGGACGATGTTCTTCCGGGACGAGAACCAGTACGTCCTCGACCTGGTGCAGGCCCAGCTCATCTCCGTACTGATACTCGTAGTCGTGGTGCCGCTGCTGCTGGCGCGGGCCAGGCTCGCCGAAGCCGCCGCGGAGCCGGCCGGGCCGGCCGCTCGGGTGCCCCGCGCGCAACGACGACGCAGGCGGTAGCCGCCGCAGTCAGCTCCGCACGACCCGACGCCGGCCGGCCTCGGCGAAGTCGACAACCTCCAGCTCCAGCGACGGCGTCGATCCCCAGTCGTTCATCGTCGCCTTGTACACCACGTCTATGTCCTCGCCGGACGCCGCCGGCCGGTCGCCCTGCTTGAACGCGATTGCGCCCCAGGCACGGCCGCCGTGGCCGACCCGCATCTTCAGATGGTCGGAGGCCTGCCCCACCCGCCTGGCCTCCAGAATCCTGGCCCTTCTCGTCAGGAACACCGGCTGCGGGTTCCCCGCGCCGAAGGGCCGCATCCGCTGGATGAAGCCGAGGTTGCGCTGGTTCAAAACGGCCGGCGATATCTCGCAGTCCACGTCGAGCGACGGCTCCGCCCTGGCGAAGACGGCGTCCTCGGCTACGGCCTCGAGACCCGCCTTCAGTCGCGGGAGATCGGCCGAGTCCATCGAGAACCCCGCCGCCTGCGGATGGCCGCCGAACCGGTGCAGCAGACCGCTGTTCCTTTCTAGCGCCTCGACGATATTGAACCCCGGAACGCTCCGCGCGCTGGCCCTGCAGGACCCGTCCTCGACCGCGACCGCCACGGCCGGCCGGCCGTAGCGCTCCGCGAGACTGTTGGCGACCAGTCCCAGGATGCCGGGCAGCCAGACGTCGCTCTCGACCACCAGCACCGGGGAAATCGCGTCCGAGAACGACCCGACCTGCGCCACGGCCTCGTCGATGGCCTCGCGGGACAGCACCTTCCTCTCGTCGTTCATGCGCTCCAGCTCGGCCGCCAGAGGAGCGGCCTCCTGCGGGCTGGAGGCCGTGAGCAGCCGCAGGCTCAACGACGCGTCCCCCAGGCGTCCCGCGGCGTTCAGCCTCGGAATTATCTTGAACGACAGCGACTCCTCGTCGAGGCCGCCGGGCGTCAGGCCGGACCTCGCGATGATCGCCTTCAGACCGGGATGGTCCGTGCGGTTCATGCACTCGAGCCCGGTCCTCACGATATACCGGTTCTCGCCCGTCAGCGGCGCGACGTCCGCCACCGTGCCCAGCGACGCCAGCTCGAACAGCCGGTCGGGCAGGGGCAGGCCCTGGTTGCTGTACATCGCCTGGGCCAGCTTGAGCGCGATTCCGACGCCGGTCAGGGAGGCATGCGGGTAGAAGGAGTCGGCGCGGCCCGGGTTCACCACGGCGGCGGCCGGAGGCAGTCGCTCTCCGACTGTGTGGTGGTCCGTAATCACCGTGTCGATCCCCAGCGTCGACGCCAGCGACACCTGGTCGTCGGAGTCCACACCGCAATCGACGGTCACCAATACAGACGCTCCTGCATCGCGTAGTCGCCTCACGGCCCCGTCGTTGAGTCCGTGCCCCTCGACGACCCGGTCCGGTATGTAGGGGACCGACTTCAGGCCGAGCCCGCTGAAGGCCTCGACCAGCAGCGCGGTCCCGGTGAGGCCGTCGACATCGAAGTCTCCGAACACGGCGACGACTTCGCCGTCTCTCTTCGCCCGACGCAGCCTGTCGAGCGCGCGGCCCATGTCCGGCAGCAGCATCGGGTCGTGGAACAGCCTGGCGTCGGGGGTCAGGTATCGGGCGAGGCCGCTGCGGTCACGAATACCGCGGCCATGGACCAGATGGGCCAGAAACGGCGGCAGTCCGAGCGCCTCGGAGTACCCGGCCGGGGGAGGCGGCCCCAACCGCCACACCTTGTCTCCCTGCTCTGTCACGCCATCTCCCACTCAGCCGCCGCGGTCGAGAGTCCGAGTGGCGCGCTGCCCGGCTGTTGCACGGTATTGGGCAGCTTAAGGAACTGTTTGGCTGCCACAGATGCTCAGGATTGTATTCACAAGGGCTTTCAGCTCGGAGCACTGCTCGACTGAGACTCGTAAGTCTTGGCCCTTTAAGATACGCCCGACATCCCGTGCCTTGACGTAATCATCGCGCCCTTGCCCGCGACGAAAAACATCTCTGATACGCTGTGACGGAGGGTTGTTGCGGTTGACCCTTTCTGGATCTCCGCTCGGTGCAGACTGTTTGTGCTTGGCCAATTGTAGGATTCGAGGCCAATATGGGAGAAGCCAGGCTTCGAAATCGAATTGCGCCGCATGAGGATGAAATCTTGGCTCCGGGCCAACCCAGCTTCTCATCTTCCGTTTGGCATCCGATGCGTCGGAGAAATCGTGTCGATTGGGGCCGGTGTAGACGTCAGTGAGGGCGATTACGTGGTCAGAGGGATTGGAACCATTCAAGAGCTGGACCACTCTCCTCTTTAATTCATCGCGGGTGATGCGACCGTCAAAGGTGTTGGGAGCGAGGGTCGGCATCCTGCCGGCGAGACGCTGCTCCAAGAATGCTCTAAGATGGCCTAAGAACACCTTCTCGGTCTTTCCTTCCGCTATGATGGCGATCCTCACGCCCTGCCACCCATAGCGCCCATCTGCCAGACCTCATCCAGACTGTACTCAGCTAGCCACCCATCAAGGTCCAGTGCGTCGCCCCAGGTCATCGATGCCCCGCCCTCATCGCCGATGTCCATAACCGCCACTTCACCAGGTTCAAGGAAGCGGATCAGCCGGTCCGAGTGAGTCGCAACTATTATCTGAGTTCGTCCGGAGACCTCACGCATCAGGTCCGCAAGAAGGGCAAGAAGCTCCGGGTGCAGGCTCACTTCCGGTTCGTCGATCATGGTAACGGCGGACAAGCCCGGACTTTGCAACAGGGAAACAAGCCACAGAAATCGCAGGGTGCCTTCCGAGAGCTGGTGCATATAGATTGGATTCCTAAACGCTGTCTCTTTCCAGGTCATCGAGACCATCCCAGCCGCGACAATCGGAAAACTGAGTGATTCGAAGCCGGGAAACGCCGCTCTTAGCGAGTCCTCTACGGCCTCATATTTTCCGTCGCCGGACTCGCGCAGGTTGTAGAGGAACGGCGCTAGGTCCTCGCCATTCTCCCCGGGGAGCGTCGCCGGCCTCAACTGCTGCGGCATCTTTACCGGAGCGCGCGGGCCCACGTCCAAGACGTGATATTGGGTGAGCGAACTCAGAGTCCGCCTCAAGTCCTCGGGCTGCCGAAACATTCTGGGTACTTGGGAGAGCGCGGATTCAGTGGGGTCGTGCTCCCAACTTGGCCTGACGAGTCCATGTTCTTGGGGGTCATAGAAACGAATGTCGCCATACAACGACTCGATGTGCTTGAATGGCGCCTGGTATCCTTCCCTGGCTTGGTGCAGGGTCTCCGTCGAGATCGCATATCCTTGGGATTGGGGCGCCACGCTGAGACGGTATTCGAGCGGCTCATAGTCCGGAACGTCCATCTCGGCGCACAGAACGATATCCTTCCGACTATCACGGGTGACCACCTCCGAAGCGCCGCCCATTTCGTTCAGCCGACCATTCATGCCCCCCCTTGCGGAAGCTGCCAGCAATGACAGTGCGTCCATGAAGGAAGTCTTCCCGACTCCGTTGGCGCCAATCAGGGCCATCATTGGGCGCATCTCAATGTCAACGTCGTTCAGACGTCGAAAACCCTCTATCCCAATACGTCTGATTCTGGGCATGTCCTCGGCTCCTGTCACCATCGAAGCCCGCGTTGCGCGTGCCCAGGCGGGGGCGGTCCTGCTATGATCCGAATCAGCCTTGGCGCAACCTGCCATCCTCTCAACGGTCAGCCGGATCAGTTCGACTTGGTCCAGAACTCGTGCAGGTCATGAGTGGGCCGCCAGCCGAGGAGACGCTTCACCTTCTCGTTGTCGAACTTGTTGTGCGGAAGGTCCGCGAAGACGAAGAACGATTCCCAACGCGAGGGCAGCGTATCCAGGTCAACCGACAGGGCCGACGCGAACGACCGCCCCGTATCCTCCCACGTCAGCGAGAAGGGCGTGAGGTCCTGGCCAAGCTCCGACCCCTCCTCCGGGTGACGGAAGTTGTAGAAGAACAGACCGATCACGTACACGTCGTGGTTGCGGGTGAAGACGCGGCAGATCTCGTGTCCCACCGACTTCGTCAGCGCGTAGAGATTCGTGCCGGGCTGCGCCGGAATGTCGGGCCCGACGTCGTAGTCGAAGCGCTCGTAGGTCGCGCCCGACAGCGTGAAGTGAGGACCGGTGTTGACGACCCTCCGGACGCCGTGCGTCACCGCGGCGGTCATCACGTTGTAGCAGCCCCGCGCGTTGACGTCGAACGCGATCTTCCGATCGTCCCGGAGAACCGACAGGTTGATGATCGCGTCCATCCCCTCCGCCGCGGCGACGACGGCGTCCAGGTCGGCGACGTCTATCTTGCGGTACTCGTGCGGGCTTCCCTCCAGGTCGTTGACGTCGCTCAGGCGCAGCTCATGCTCCCCCTCGAGCGCCCTGATGACGTGGGGGCCCATTGCCCCGTTCGCCCCGTAGATGGCGACCTTCATGACGCCGTCTCCAGGACGGACCGGAAACCCATCCGGGTACGCGCGTTGGAGGTCGCGAACCGGGCGCCGGGTACGTCGGACTGTATGTGGTACAGCTGCCACTCGAACGGGTCGGGCATCAGGGTCCACCGGAAGTCGTCGCTGACCTTCGAGGTCAGGGCGAGCTCGACCGCCCGCACAGCGTCCTCGACCAGCAGCGAAGATGACGACGCTGGCTTGCCGTCCCAGACAATGTCGCCGAGCCGAAGGCAGACGACGGCCAGCCGCTGCTCGCGGGCGAACTCCCGGCACACGTACTCGCCCAGGTGGTGGGACAGGTCGTCCAGGCTCGTCGTCGGCTCGGGTCTCCACTGCTCTGTGACGGTGTACTCCTCGGGATACGTGTGGAACAGGGCCAGAGAGCTGAGGTAGACCACCCTCCGCACGCCGGCGTTGGACGCCGCCCTGAGGAGGTTGTACGTGCAATAGGCCGCCTCGTCCAGCCGGTCCGAGGCGCAGGCATCCGGGTCCGTCCCGCCCCAGTGGACGATGGCGTCTACGTCGCGGACCAGCTCCTCCGTCGCGGCGTCGTGTCCGAGACCGCATACGACCAGCCCGGGCGCCCGCGGGTCGGCTCTGCGGTCGGTCGTGACGACTTCGTGGGACGCCGCGAGGTCACGCGCCAGCCGCGCCGGCAACCCGTCGACCGCCGATGTGACCAGCAGCTTCACGAGAGTCCTGACCCCGCTTCGATTGGACGCATGGCGCTACTCCTGGAACTCCTGGAACAACAGGCTCGTGTTGTGTCCTCCGAAGCCGAAGGAGTTGCTCATCGCCGTCCTCACCCTGCCGCGTTTGGGCATGTGGGGCGTGTAGTCGAGGTCGCAGTCCGGGTCCGGGAACTCCAGATTGATCGTCGGCGGGATGGCCCCTTTGTCGATCGCCATGACGGTGATGGCCGCCTCCAAGGAGCCGCCCGCGCCCAGGAGGTGGCCGGTCATCGACTTGGTGGAGCTGATCGGGATCCTGTATATCTCCTCGTCGAAGACCGTCTTCATCGCCTGCGTCTCCGCGCGGTCGTTCAGCGGAGTCGACGTGCCGTGGGCGTTTATGTAGTCGACTTCCTCCGGCCTGACACCGCCGTCCTGGAGGGCCAGCTTCATCGCTCTTGCCCCGCCTTCGCCGGCCGGGGCTGGCTGCGTGATGTGATGGGCGTCCGCGGTAGCGCCATAGCCGACCATCTCCGCGATCGGAGTCCCGCCTCGGTCCATGACGCTGTCGAGCGACTCCAGCACCAGCACACCCGCTCCCTCGCCCAGGACAAACCCGTCGCGCTCGGCGTCGAACGGCCTCGACGCCCGTTGGGGCTCATCGTTGCGCTTCGACAGGGCCTTGCACGCGTTGAACCCGGCGACGCCTATGGGCGAGATAGCGGCCTCGGCGCCTCCGGCGACCGCGACGTCCGCCGCGCCCCGGCGAACCATGTCGAAGGCGACCCCGAGGGCGTCCGCGCCGCTGGAGCAGGCTGAAACGGTCGCGAAGTTCGCCCCCTTCGCCCCGAGCAGCATCGACACCTGCCCTGACGCCATGTCCGGCAGCATCATCGGCACCAGGAACGGGCTGATCCGCGACGCGCCCCGCTCGTTCAATACGCCGATCTGCTGCTCCAGCGTGATGATGCCGCCAATGCCGCTGGAGACGATCACGGACACCCGCTCCCGGTTTCCGGCGTCCACCCTCAGGCCGGACTGCGCGACCGCCTCCAGCGCCGCCGCGGCGGCGAACTGGACGAAGCGGTCCATGCGCCTCGCCTGCTTCCGGTCGACGTAGTCGGTCGGGTCGAACTCCGTGACCTCACCGGCGATCTTGGTCTCCAGACCGCTGGGGTCGAACGACGAGATCACGTCGATGCCCGACTTACCGGCCAGCAGGTTCTTCCAGGTCTCGTCGCGGGTGAGTCCCACCGGGCTGACCATTCCCATCCCGGTGACGACTACCCGTCCAAAAAACTGCTGCCGTCCGCTGTTGTGGTTCGTGGTGTTCATCTTGTGGGCCGCAACGGTCGCCGCCCATTATAAGCCATGTTGGGCCGTCGACGCAGCGAGGCCGATGCTGCGCGCTACAGCCACGTCAGGCCGACTGTGCCGACGACCTTTTCGACATCCTCGAGCGATGGCTGGCTCACCACCGCGCCCCGGGCCCCCACCTTGAGGCCCGCGCTTGCTGCCCCCCACCGCGCGCCCTCGAACGGCCCCCATCCACGGACTATACCGAGCATCACGCCGGCAGCGAAGGCGTCGCCGGCCCCGGTCGTGTCAGAGACGCCGGCCGGCGCGATGGCCTCGACCCTGGCAAGGCGGTCGGGCGTCGCCACCCATGACCCGTCGGCGCCGCACTTCACGGCTGCGAAGCCGACGCCACGGTCGAGAAGAAGCTCAAGCGCGGCCAGCTCCGAGTCGACGCCGAGCAGGCTTCCGGTCTCCGACGGATGGCTCACAAAGACGACGTCGACGTGCGGCAGGATATCCTCCAGCGCCGCGCGGGCGTCCTCCACCGGCCACAGGTTCAGTCTCAGGTTGGTGTCGTAGGAGACGGTGACGCCCAGCCGCCCCGCCATCTTCGCCGCCTCGAGCACGGTGCTTCGAGCCGAGGGCGACGTAGCCTGTAGGATCGCGCTCAGGTGCAGGACACCGGCCGAGCCTATGTAACGCTCGTCCAGGTCGTCGGGCGTCATCGTGCTGGCCGCGCTGCCACTGCGGTAGTAGACGAACTCGCGGTCGCCCCCGGGCAGCAGCGAGATGAAGTGGACGCCGTTGAACCCGTCGACACGCTTCACTAGGCTCGTGTCCACGCCGGCCTTCCGAAGCTCGGTGAGGAGGTAGTCGGCGAACGGATCGTCGCCCATGCGCGTGACGTACCCGCAGGACACGCCCAGGCGACTCGCCATCAGGACGGCGTTGCACGTGTCGCCCGCGAAGGACCTGTGAAACTGGGACGCGGCGCCGATCGGCTCGTCGCTGTAGAGCTCGACCAGGCACTCGCCGATCGCCACGATCTCCGGCACGCCGACTCTCCTCCACGCGGGGCTCCTGCGTCTTGCCCCCTCTCCCTCGACGGGAGAAGGCTGGGCTGAGGGTGACTTCCGGCCCCGATGTCTCTCGGGTCTCCCTACGCCGCGGCCATAGGGTAACAGGTGTCGGGACCGACCGATCCGCGGGGCGGCGGTAGTCTAACGAATGAGCCTCCGGAGGTACATGCTGACGAGGTCGACCGCTACGACGAGCAGCACGTACCACACCAGCAGAAGCGCCACGTCGGTGTACCGGAACAGGCTCATGTCCAGCCTGAACTCCCTGCCGAGCCCGCCCGCGCCCACGAACCCCACCACGATGGTGGTCCTGATGACCACCTCCCACCTGTACAGCAGGTACGTCAGGAGCTGAGGCAGCGCCTGCGGGATGATGCCGTAGAACAGCACCTGGAACGAGCTCGCGCCGGCGGCTTGCAGTGCGCGTGCGGGCCGAGGGTCGAGGTTCTCCACGACCTCGGCTGCCAGCTTGCCCACGATCCCGTAGTTGTGCAGGGCCAGGGCTATCGCGCCGGGCACTATGCCGGGCGAGAAAAAGAAGATGACGATCATCGCCATCAACAGCTCCGGTGTGCCGCGCGTGACGATGAAGACGGCTCGGATGACATAGTAGAGAACGCGCCGCAGCGGATGCCCGGTCGTCGACGCGTCGTCCGAGCCGAGCCGCCGGGCCGCCGGCAGGAAGGTCAGCATGACGCCGGCTCCGGCGGCTACGATGGCAAGAACGCTCATCGCTAGCGTCCGGTAGGCGAGCGCCGCGGCTTCGACCCACTCGCTCCACCTCAGGAACGCGGGCGTGCCAGAGGAGCTTCGCCCGGCCAGGTCGCCGACGAATCCCGCGGCAGCGCCCCAGCCCTTCGCCGACACCAGATCGCCGACGCCGCTGTCGCCCGAGAGAATATAGGCCCACGACGCCGCGGCCAATACGACGAACGCCGCCGCGGACAGCGCCAGCGGGCTGATCCTCGGTCGTGCGCCGCGCATGGGCGCCAGGGTTGGGCTGCTCACGCGGCTACGGCCCTCCGTACCCACGAGCTCCAGGCGTCCACCAACACGACCAGGCCGATGATGGCGTAGAGCAGCGTCCATACCTCCCGGTAAAGCAGATCATCCAGGGAAAGCTGTACCTGCAGGCCGAGCCCGCCGACGCCGACGAATCCCATGATCGCCACGGCCCGGATGGCGCACTCAAGGCGGTAGAAGCCGTACCCGAGCATGTCCGGCAGCGCCATCGGCAGGCGGCCGTAGACGAGCACCTTCAGCTCGGACGCGCCCGACGTCCTGAGTGCCTCGAGCGGCTCGTCCAGCACGTCGTTCAGTATGTCGGCGTAAATTCTCCCCAGGATCCCGCCGTAGGGGATCGCCAGCGCCAACACGGCGGCCATCGGCGAAAGCCCCAACGCCGCGACGAACAGCCAGGCCCACACCAGCTCGTGTATGGCCCGCATGAAGCCGAGCAAGAGTCTCAGTCCCGTAACGACGGGCACCGCCAAGCGAGCCGACCGGAACAGCACTCCCGAGGCCGCCGTACCGAGTAGCAGGCCCAGCGGCGCAGCAAGGCAGATGCCCGCGACTGCGTAGGCCACCGTCGTCCACGCCGACTCCAGAGTCAGTTTCAGGAAGGATGGCGAGAGCTCCGGGGTGACGGCGGCGCCCAGGATTTCAGCCAGCGAACCGAGGCCGCCCGGATGCAGGAGGGGCTCTCCCCAGTGAACGGCCGTCAGGCTCCAGAGGAACGCGGCCGCCATCAGGGCCGTCAGCAGTCCCTTGCCGCCGAGCAGGCCCGGATTGAGGCCCAGCGGCCTCCTATTCGAGGTCGTAGAGTGCGCGGAGCGTTCCATCCTCGAGCCCATCCATATCAACGTCGAACTGCAGCCGGCCGTCTCGCAGCCCAATCGCCCTGGTGAAGTATCGTCTTGCCAGATCGACGGAGTGCAGACTCGCGATCAGCGTGTTGCCGAACTCGTCCACGATCGCGGATAGAAGCCGAACGATATCGTCGGCCCGCGTGGGGTCGAGCGAGGCGACGGGCTCGTCCGCGAGAACTATGCCGGGCCGCTGGACGAGCAGCCGGGCCAGCGCCACTCGCTGCTGCTCGCCGCCCGAGAGCCGCGAGGTCCGCTCGTGCAACTTGTTCGCAATCCCCACCCGCTCGACCGCCGCGACGGCCAGGCCGCGGTCCCGTGCCGACACGAGCGACAGCAGCGAGCGCCACAAGTTCCATTCGCCGAGTCGACCGGCCAGCACGTTGTGGATCACGGGGAGGTGCGGTACCAGATCGAGCTGCTGGTGGACGACGCCTACCAGCGCCGACAGCTCCCTGCCGGGCCGCATCCCGGCAAGCTCGCGCCCCGACAGCGTCACGACGCCCGTGTCGGGCCGGACCACGCCGCCGATGACGTTCAGCAGCGTCGTCTTGCCGCTGCCGCTCGGACCGAGCAGGGCGACCCGCTCGCCCCGGCCCACCTCGATCGACGTCGGGGCAAGCGCGACCGTGTCCGCGTACGACTTGCTAACCGCATACAGGGAGACCGCCGTCGCGGACGGCGCGCCGTCGGACGTGCTCACTCGATCATCCCCAGTCTCCGGGCCACGTCCTCGATGGCCGCGTAGTTCTCGTTGGCGGTGGCGATGAACGAGTCGGTCTGGAACGCCTCCAGCAGCGCGCGACCGTCGGCATCTTCCGCCATCGTCAACAGAGCGTCCCGCAGCCTCCGGTTGAACCCGCTGCCGAACAGGTCGTCCAGGTCGGGCCGCACCGTCCAGTTGTAGTCGTAGTAGGGTTCCGTCGTTTGGAGGACTCGCACTTTACCGAGATCGACCCTGCCGCTTTCGGCGGCTTTCGACCACACCGCCTCGTTCAGCGCTCCGGCCTGGTACGCGCCGCTTTCGACCAGCTTCCACGTCTTGTCGTGCGATCCGGAGAAGTTGGGCAACCCGCGGAAGTCCGCGTCGGGATCGACTCCGGCCCGCAGCAGGAAGTGGCGCGGCATGAGGTGTCCGGACGTGGAGCTTTCGCTGCCGAATGTGAACGTCAGCCCGTCGAGGTCCGCCAGACTCTCAGCGTCCACGCCGGGGCCGACAATGAAGACCGACAGGAACCGCTCGTCCATCGGACGTTGCGCGATGGCCCTGGCGCCCGGGACCGCGTTGCGGGCCTGGACTCCGGTCAGACCGCCGTACCAGGCCAGGTGTATGTCTCCGTTCTTGAAGCCGGTGACGACGGCCGCGTAGTCGACGCTCGGCACGTACTCGACCTCGACGCCGAGGCGCGCGGTCAGGTACTCCGCGAGGCTGTCGAACCGCCGAACGAGCAGCGACGTGTCCTGATCCGGGATCCCGCCGATGTACAGCGTTTCGCCCTTAGCGTCGTCCGAGCCGCAAGCGGCCGCGAACGACGCCACAAGGAGCGGTAGTAGTAGACAGCAGACAACGGCTATTCTTCGAATCTCAGGAGCCTCCGTGAAGATCGCGAGGGGCGACAGGAACGACGGAGGGCGGAAGTGGATCGAAGCAGAGCCCACGGCGGCTGAGACGAGTACGAAGAACTCGGCAGCCGCTACCGGCTACGGTCGGTCAGGGGGAGGGAAAGCTGCAGAACGCACCACGCCCGCGCGTCGATCACGCTCAGGTGAATCCGTCGGGCGTTCGTGCGGCCTGCCGTACCATGTCGCGTCAAATGCTAGTCCAACGCCGCGTCTCAGTCAAGGAGCCCTACCCGCCCCGGATCCCCCACAACCGCCATTCCGGCCTTGAGCCGGAATCCAGAAGTCGAGAGCCCAGGTTAGACGACACCGCCTGGACCCGCGACGTTGCCGCGATTGGGGAGTTATGCAAAGGTCTCCGGACGCGGGAATCTATCCCCGCCATGGTGCACAATCACGACTCTGGACGCAGTCCATCACTCTGGCGGTACCAATCAGGTGGCGAACCTGGGCTCGCGGCGTCCGGCTTGACGGTCAACCAGTCACAGAGCACCGCCGGGCAGGTGAGACTTGCGGCGCTTTTCCGGTAGAATCTGGAGACAACAATCTCAGGTTGAGGTATGACGGTATGGAGTGGAAGTGCGAGAAGTGCGGTAACGTCAACCCGCCGACCAGGAGCGTCTTCTGCGGAAAATGCGACAAGAGGCGCGACGAGGACTAGGGCGTGTTAACGCTACCACTAATCAGATACAACATCCGGGAGAATCGGGGGCGCGTGGCCGGGATTCCAGTGCCCCAGGCTATCTGGATCTGGCTCTCCGGGTGATAAGCGTGAACAGGCCCTAGCGGGCGAGCTCGCCGGGACGGCGAACGGGCGTCCGAGGAGCGCTATTCGGCGGGCGATTCCGGCGCGTCCTCGATCTTGTAGTAGAGCTTCGGCTCGGTGCCTTGGATCACGCCCTTGATCCTGGCGGCGTGGCGTATGAAGACGATGGCGGCCAGGACGACGACCGCGGCGGCGGCGACCACGGCATCGTCGGCGTCGTCGCGGAAAACGCGCAGGAACAGATCGGCGTCGTCGCGGAAGAAGCCGAAGAACAGGACCGCCGCGATGCCCGTCACCACGGTACCTACTATCTGGCCGAGCACCAGCAGACGAGTCGCGCCGACGGTCACGAAGAACGTGGCGACCCAGACGGGCACCAGCCACGGCTCGAGATAGCACAAAACGGGAAGGCTGGTCGCGATACCCTTGCCGCCCTGGAACTTCAGGAAGGGCGTGTAGTTGTGCCCCACGACGGACGCGATGCCTCCCGCCGCGCCGCCGACAAACCCGCTCCCGCCCGTGGCGTCCGCGAGCAGGTACCCGACTACGATCGCGAGCACCCCTTTGCCGACATCGCCGAGCAGATTCGCGGCGGTCATCACCTTGGAGCTGGTCGCGCGTAGCACGTTCAGCGTACCGACGTTCGCCGAACCCACCTCCAGGATGTTCTTGCCCGTGAAGTACTTGACGATCAGGTACGCCGTCGGGAACGAGCCGAACAGATAGCCCAGCAGAACGACCAGTACCAGGACCGCAGCGTCTTGCACCGTTCTCGCGTCACCTTCCCGTCGCCGGCCGAGGACCGGCAATGCGACATTGAGTGACCAAGTATATTTGCCGACCAAGCCCAATGCAATGCGGAGCCGTCCGACGACAGCGGCAGCGCTCAGTCGCGCCAGTTGTGGATCGGCCAGCCGCGGCTCTTGGCGATCTTCTTCAGGCGGCGGTCCGGGTTGACCGCCACCGGGTGGCCGACGCTCTCCAGGAACTCCTTGTCGGCGTAGGAGTCGCCGTAGGCGTAGCTGTGTTCGAGGTCGATTCCCAGGCAGTCGCTGAGTTGACGCATGGCCACCGCCTTACGATCTCCGTTGAGCGGCCCGTGGACGAGGCGGCCGGTGAGGTAGGAGCCGTCTACCTCGGGCTCGGTCGCGATGAGCGCATCGGTCCCGAGAGCGTCTGCGAGAGGCTTGAGGACGGGCTCGAGGCTGCCGCTGACAAGGACTATCCGGTGCCCCCGCTCGCGGTGCTCGTCCAGCTTCCTAAGCGCCTGAGAGTACAGCCTGCCGTGCCAGTAACGCGCTACGTCCCGTTCCGCCCACGCCTCGAGCTCGGCACGGCTCACGTCTGCGTATTTTCGATAGAAGACGGAGCAGAAAAGATTGCGGCTCAGCCGGTCCAGAAGCTTGTAGTAGGGCAGCCTGGGCAGTATCGAGGCGACGCGCAGCCAGCGCTCCATCGCCGACGCCCCTTCGTTGCGGAACGCCAAATACGTCAGGACGATGTTGGTAGAGCCCAGCGTGCCGTCCACGTCGAAGAAGCCCGCAATCCGATGGGCGGACCCCGGCTCACTCCCGCTCACTCCCGTGGTGTCGCTCAGCGAAGCGCCTCCACGGCCTTCTGGGCGTCCTCGGCGATCTTGCGGGCCATGTCCTGGGTGGGGCCGTCCCCGGAATCGCGAAGGTACGGCTCCACCGGTATCGGCTCGCCGAACCGCACGCTGATGCGGTGGCGTCTTGGAAACGTCATCCCTTTCGCCAACGCCTGATAGCTGCCTGAGATATTGGCCGGCACGATCGACGACCCTGACTCCAACGCCAACACGCCGAGGCCCGCTTTGAAGGTCTTCATCTCGCCGGTGACGCTGCGGCCCCCCTCGGGAAAGTAGAGCAGAGCGTGCTTGTTCCTCAGCATGGCGGTTGCCAGGCGCAGGCTCTCGGTGAAGTTAGCATGCCTGTCGAATGGTATCGAACCTACGAAGACCCTCGATATCCAGCTCCTCAGCCTGCCGCGGAACCAGTAGTCCTTCGCCGCAACCGGGTGGAGGCACTCCGTCCTGCCTCCGAGGAGTATGAGCAGAGCACCCGTATCCAAATGGCTGGTGTGATTGGCCACGACGATGAACGGTCCCCGCTTGGGCACGAGCTCTACACCCTCGTAGTTAAAGCCCAGATAGTAGCGGTAGCCTAGGCCCAACAGCCAGCGAGGCAGCTTTCTCAGAGACCTTCCCGTTCCGTGGAGGCCGGTCCACTGCCGGAGCTCCGCCGGGGGTATGTCGGATATGTGTAGCTGCCTGCGAGCGCGCGCCTGCCGCACGGGCGGCGTCTCCCCGGCCGCGTCCTTCGGGGCGATCCCGAGCAGGAAGCGCTTTATTCCCGGTATATGGATGTCGGCCACGTAGCGGCGCCAATCGATACGCTTGACGTCGAAGTCGAACGTTGCCCGTTCGTCCACATCCAGGCCGTCCAGCACCGAGCGCATTTTGTGGGACTCGTACCGGCACAGCACGTTGCTGTACGGCGAGTAGATCTTCGCGTAGTAGGCGAGCCTCTGAACGGACGCGCGCTTTCCCTGCAACGATCGGCGCAGCCGTCGGCCCCGGGGCGTTGCCGACGCAATCCAGGCGAGCATCTCCAGCACCGTGAGAGGCAACATGTAGCGGAGGCGCAGCCGCCTCATGAAGCGGCCGAGAGGCGGAAGGCCGATTCGCGGCAGCTCCGGACCGTTGCCGCCCCGTTGCCTGAGCGGAGTCTCGATGAAATGGTCCCGCACGATGTCGCAGAACGTACGTAGAGCCAACGGGTTGTCGCTGCTCGTGGCGAGCTGGTACACGTTGACGCCTTGCGAGGCGTGGGCGGCCGGGATCGCCGCCAACAGAGAGTTGACGACCATGTCGACCGGCACCATGTCGAGGAGCGCGTCAGGGCTGCCCGGAAAGTCGGGGAGCTGGCCCTTGCCGTAGGCGACTATGAGCGGATCGACCATCCTATAGCCGTCGAGCCAGCCGGGCTCGGGAGCCTCGAAGGCGCTCTCTATGATCGACGGGCGGTAGATGAGCGTTGGCACGCCGCTGTGGTACCGGGAAACCATCTGCTCGCCCATCGCCTTCGTAAAGGTGTAGGTGTCGTTCCAGCCGCGCCGTCTGGCCCACCGCATCCCCTCGACTTCCATTCGCCCGTCTACCCACGCCCGCCGGAGGCCCTCGACTGTCGTTGGCCCGTTCTTGCCGCCGTCTTCCGCCCGCCGGCTGGCCTTGTCGAACTGCCTCTGACGCGCGTGGCTGAACGACTCGGCTTCGACCGCCTCGATCAGCCTGCCGATGGCCTTCGCCTCCTCGTCGACGTCGTAGGGACCGCCGCCCTCTGTCATGTCGCTGTTCGGGTCCATCGGCTCCTCGGGCACGACGCCCTGCCTGAGGCCGTTGACGTAGCAGGTCGAGACGTGAGCGAAGATGGCGCCCTCGCAGCCGCGGGCGAACTCCAACACCCTCAGAGGCCCCATTGTGTTGGTCTGGAAGGCGGTCTGGAGCGAGGCGTCGAATGAGACCACCCCGGCCGAGTTGACGATGACCCGGACGGTCGACTGCAGGCGCCCCAGAACGTCCGGGGCGAGCCCGAGGTCCTTGGCGGACAGGTCGCCCTCGACGGCGACCAGCTTGGCCCGGACCATGACGTCGAATCCGTCGCCGTTGGCCTCTCGCAGCCTGTCGAAGACGGTGGAGCCCAGCACCTCCCGGTGCAGCCGCTGGTCGGCCGACTCGGTCTTGCCTAAGCGGTCGGTGCCCGGCCGGATCAGGACGTGGATGCGGCCGATCTCGGGAAGGTCGCGGAGAACCTTTTCGATCAGTACGCGGGCGACGAAGCCGGTCGCGCCCGTCACGAGCATCTCCTTGCCCGTGAAGTACTCGCGCACGCTGCCCGGCGACTCCGGACTCTTCCCTGGCCTCTCAGCCGTCATCGGCCTCTCAGCCGTCATCTGGGCACCATCACCCGGAGCGCCTCTGGCACGACCTCTATCGTGGCCGGCGTCTTGCATAGCCTCTCGCCGTCCGCCCAGACCCAAAGCGGCCTTTCGGACTCTATCTCGAGCCGGCGAGTGCGCTCTATACTGACCGCGGGGTGGCCGACGTGGCCGCCCCCGAACGTCTTGGGCATCATGCGAAGTATCTCCAGCTTGGACGTGATGCTGACCATGCACACGTCCAGGGCGCCGTCGTCGGGCCGCGCCTCCGGCGTGATCCGGATGCGCCCTCCGTACCGATCGGTGTTTCCCGTGGCCGCAAGGAAGAGTGGGCCGCTGAACTCCCCGAAGTCGCCCCTGAGGGTCACTTCCGGATGGCTGTACCGGTAGAGCTTCACGACCGCCGCGTACAGATAGGCCGTGGAGCCGCGCAGAAATGACGGATGCCGGCCGGTGTCCACGTACTCGCTGACCTCGCTGTCGAAACCGAGTGTCGCAATGGTAGAGAAGTATCGGTCGCCGACCCGCCCTAGGTCGATCGAGCGCACTCTGCTCTCGAGAAGCCCGCGGACCGCGGCTGCCGGCCTGCCGGGAAGACCGAGAGCGTAGCACAGATCGTTGCAGCGACCGGCCGCGAGAACGCCCATCGAGACGCCCGACGCCTTTTCGCCCGACGCCATGATCCCGTTGACAATTTCGTGGACCGTGCCGTCGCCGCCGCATGCGACGATCTTGTTGGCTCCGGCATCCACGGCCGCCGTCGCGAGGCTCTCGGCGTTGCCGGGGCCGCCCGTCACGGAGAGGGCCGCCTCCACGCCGCGCTCCTCTAGGGCCGACGTCAGCATCGCCGCGCCCCTGGCCGCCTTGCCGCGTCCGGCCACGGGATTGGCTATCACCGCCCAGGAGTCTTTCGACATCGTCTACGTCACGTCACACAGGAAGATCGGCGGTAGATGAAACGCGGTCACTTCGGGACTCGCCCCGACCGTATCTTTCGCCATTTCAAGCGCCGCTTCGAGGCTCGGCGCGATCTCGTAGCCGAGCCTATCGGTGACGCTTTTGTCCCTTGCGCCGACCACGATGATGCGGCCCAGGTAGCTCTGGCCGTAGCATGCCCAATACCACATGTAGAACGGGTGCACGCCGTGGTAGGCGTTCCCGTGGCGGTACAGATCGATGTAGCGCGGGTTGGTTGCGAAGTCCTCCTCGTACTTGCTCTCGATCTCGACCGGGTCCCGCGTCTCCGGCAGCACCTGGTTGTAAAAGTCGATGTACGACGGGTGCTGCGTCTTGCTGAACCTGTTCTCCACCGGGTGCATGATGATCAGCACCCCGCCGGGCCGGACCAGCGGCTTGCCCCTGTAGAGGTTGAACAGATAGCCCACCGCGTTGCAGTGGACCAGGATCGGGTTCAGTGGGGCCCCGACGTTGTAGGCGCTCAGATACGGCAGGCCGTAGACCAGGACGTCGGCCTGCCCCTGGACCGGCACGGTCTGCTGCTGGTGCAGGTTGGCCAGGGTGTGTTCGTGCACAGGATCGGTCGCGCCCGCGGCGATTCCCGTCACACCGTACGGCGCCCGCAGGCCCTGGAATATCTTGTGCCGCACCGCGAACGGCATGACCTTCAGACCGCGGTAGTTGGCCTCGAAGACGGCCCTCTCCCACACGCGCCACAGGTGCTCCGGCTTCTGAAGGTGGCTGAGTATAGGGGGAAACGTAGCCGTGTTCAACGTGGTCTCTATCTTGAAGACCTTGATCTGCTCCTCGACGACGGCGCCCATCCTCGCGCAGGAGTCGTGCAGCGCGGAGTTCGGCGGGTCCATGTACGACTTCGAGTGCATGAGCGTGTGGACGTTGTGGTGGTGCCGTAGGGTGCGGTACGTGATCAGCCCGGTGTTGATCGACTTGTGGCCGCCGTCCATGGCAACCAGATTGACGTTGACGTAGATGAGCAGATCGGAGTCCACGATCCGCTTGGGCAGCTCGACGACCTCCCCGTGGGACGTTTCCCCCACCATGACGATGTTGTCCTTGTCCTCGGCGTCATGGTTGTAGAGCCGGTCCGGGTGGAACTGCTTGAACACCCTGCGGCCGACCGCTCTCCGAAGCTCGCCCGGGGTCATGCGGCGGTGCAGGCCGAGCGCGGCAACGAGGTGGATGTCGTCCACGCCGTTCTCGGCCAGCTTCGCGACGACCTTCTCTATGACGAGCTGCCGCACGTCGGGCCGGGCCATGGGCGGCAGCGGCAACGAAATATCGTCGAAGGCGATGGTCACCTTCATGCCCGGCTCTAGCTGCGCCGACAGCGGATCGGCGCCCATCGGGTTCTCGAGCGCCTCCTCTATCGCGCCGTCCATGTCCTCGATGGCCGGTATGGGGGGCGGCGGATATATGACCCGCGTGCCCATCGGCAGCCGCTCGAACCTGAAGCTCTCGCCCTGATGAAAGACGTAGCGGGAATCGTCGTCCACGTAGCGGACGAGCTCAGCCTTGTCGAAATTGTTTGAGTCCACGCGATCGTTCCTTACGCTCTTGGTCCCGCTCAGGCCGCGTCGGCCAGGTCGAACACCGTCTTGATGGCTCCATGCTTGCCGGGTCGCATCGCCGTCGCGATGGCCTGCCCGCGCCGGTCCAACGGGAAGCGGTGGGTGACCAACGCGCCGATCTTCTCGGCCCATCCGTCGTCGTCGAACATTTCCAGGGCGATATCGAACGTCTTGCGGCGAGCGCCGCTCCGGACCTCGGCCGCGTAGGCGTACGTCCCGATGAGCCGGAGCTCCTGGTACCACACGGGCGTCAAGTCGAGCTTGTTGGGGTCGGGCATGCCGGACAGCACGAGCTTGCCCCGCCCCCGCGTCCACCTGACTGCGTCCTCGATCCCGCCGCCCGACCCTGTGCACTCGAAGGTGACGTCGAACCCTCCGATGACTGCGGGCTTGCCGATCTCGAGAGGCAGCAGCGAAGCCCCCGAGATGTCCGCCAGCGCGGCCGGGAGACCCCGCCCTGCTACCACGACCCTGTCGGCGCCGAGCGCCGCCCCAAGGCCGCGTTGGTGCTCGTACCGGGCCGCCATGGTCACTCTGGCCGTCGGCGCCAGCCTGCCCAGGGCGGCGACAGTGAGCAGCCCGATCGTTCCCCCGCCGACGATCAGGACCTCGGCATCCTCCGGAACGTCGGCCTCCAGAACGCCGTGGATGGCGCAGCTCAGCGGCTCGGCCAGCACGGCTGCCTCGTCGGACACGCTCTCCGGCACCGCGTACAGTTGGCTCTTGTGTGCGACGAAGTTTTCTCCCCATCCGCCGCCGGTGTCGCGGCAGTACCCCGTCTGCACGCCGGACGAGATATCCCCTTCCATCACCCGCTCGCAGTTGGCGTAGTGCCCGGAGGCGCAAGGTCCGCACGGCTCGGCTAGACCCCGCGCGGTGCATCCCAGCGCCGGCTCCAACACGACCCGGTCGCCCACGTCGAACCCGGACACGGCGCCGCCCGTCTCGACGACCCGCCCGACCACCTCATGTCCCGGCACGAACGGAAAGGACGTAAAGGCGGACAGGTAGATGCTGCCCTTTCCCGAAAGCGCCGCGACGTCCGAGCCGCAAATGCCGCTGAGGACAGGCCGCACTCGGACCCACTCGGCGGTCGGAAGACGGGGTTCGGGCATCTCGGTCATCCTGAGAAACGCTCCCGGCGCGGTCAGCATTCTGGGAAATCGTCGTCCGAGAAGTTTAACCCAGACGTACCGAGCGACGCTCTTTCTGTACTGTAACGCTAGCATATACCACCCCTCGGACCGCTCGGCATAGCTGGCGACCGTCGGTCAGGGGGCATCCCTTCACGTCTTCGTCCGGCAAATGCCGCGAGCCTTGTCGGCCGAACACAAGAATCGCTATAGCCCACCGCCTGGCGTTGGCAATCTTGAGATCACCCAGTCGCCGTCATCAGTCTGGTCGATCTTTAGGCCGTGAACCCGAGCAACCGCCTCGAACATGGGAGAAATCTTCATGGGCGGGGTCTTGATGGTGACGCTCGGCTCTCTATCGTGCAGGACGAGCCGCGCTTCGTCTACGATAGACATTAGCTCGTCAAGAAGCGACGGCGTTAGGCCGTTGACTCCGCTGAAGTCGAGCTCGGCGTTTCCCTGACCGTCTCTCATGGCAGACGAAAGGGGTTCCTGAATGGACCTCGCCGAGCTGCGGGTGACTAGGACGCGTCTCTGAATGAGCCCGTAGGCATCAATAGTCACGTTTCACCAACCTATGAGGGGATTGAAGCGTAGGCCAAGGTGCCGGGGAAGAGCTTCGTCCTACGTGCTGCGCTTTGCAGGTCCTCAGTGATATGGAGGAATCCTATACCCGAATGCAGAATGAGTTGGCGGTCCGTCATGCGTATTTGTTCGGCTACGCCGAATAGACCCATCCCTCTAGTGGGCTCCAAAGTTCCGCTCACGCGTTCCCTCAAGGCGAGCTCCAACGCGTCCCAGTCGTAGTAAACCCTTTTTCCGTGTTCAGGGTTTTCTCCAACGAAGTCCTCACTCCGATCCCGCCGTCAGCGACACCGCAAACGAACCTACGCCCCCTTGGAGAATCGTAGAATTGTATGAAGCCGTAGGCTCCCAAAGGCGATTCAGCGTGCTGGACCGCGTTGAGCGCGAGCTCGGCGAACGTGTTGGTAACGACCGCGTGGAGGTTTACCGGGCCCCCGAAACGTCGTAGGGCTTCATCCGGGTCGTTGGTCACGTTCTCCACATCGAACTCAGTATCGAATCTTGTCATCGGAACCACGAGTTGAGGGTCTTCGCGGTGATCTACGTCCCTGTCGTCCACTTCGACCTCGTTTTCCTTCAGGAGTTGGAAGAGGCCGAGTGACTTCAGGTATCTGCAAACCCCGAAGTTCTCGGGCACCAGTAGCCTACAAGGAATCTGGCGGGCTCTCACCAACAGAGGAAATACAACACACCATAGGACGGCGGCCGGGCGCACGAACTGGCAGTTGCGCAAGTCGATCTCGACCTCACGATGGCTAAACAGACTCTTCCTGGGATCCTCGGATCCGAAGAAGCCTCGGAGGCTCGCCGAGTGTTCGAATTTCGGATTGGCGACAACCCTCACTGCAAAGCTCCGCAGATTCGCCGGTCTCTATTGGGCACCCGCACCCCTTCTCCCTCTAGTCTACCCTGCCCGGATGCGCTGTCAAGACAACTGGCATCTACCCAATCCAGTGCGCTTCCGATAAGGAAACAGTGCGCTGCGCCAATTCGGAAGGCCGTCAGCCACGCCGTCCGCTCGGATTTGGGCGGAGGCATCTGGCACAAAGGCCCGAAGCGGCCGCTACGGGGACGTGGACGTGGGCGCGGGACGAGGCTTGAGCGACGTCAGGAACCAGTCTCTCGGCTGTAGTATCACCGCAGTCGACGTCGCGGAGATCAGGTAGCTCCAGTCGGTGGCCGCGTCTTTGACGTGATAGTAGTCGTCGTCGCGGCGGACGAACAGTACCGTGATGTCCCGCCTGATGCCGGTGTCCTGCTCCTCGATCACCAGCGACACGACCGCGTCCGCCCCCGTGAAGTCGACTCCGGCCGCTTCCGTCTCGTCGGCGTACGCCTCGGCGGCGAGGAATCGGAACCGCTCGATCACGTCCACAGTCTTCGTCAGATTCGCTTCCTGCTCGCCGTCGTCGAGACGCCACTCGATCCCGGACACCTTGTTCAGCCGGTAACTCGAATCGGGATATTGGACCGTCACCGACTCGATGTCCTGGGGAATGACCTGCACTATGATCGGGTCGGCCCACCAGGTCGGTACCGGTAAGAAGCGGTTCGGCTCTTCGCAGAAAACGCCGTAGACCTCGTTCTCCTCGGGCCGCCTGAGGAAGCACGTGCTCGCGGCCGGCGTCCACGGGGCTATGATCTCCGACCCGGGAGCCGCGCGGGCGAACTCCCGGTCGCCGACAATGAACTCCTCGACCAGCTTGCCGCCGCTCCAGAATTGGACGAGCGAGCCGGTCGCCGGCGTCACGCCCATCAGGTGGTGATTGTCCGGGTTCGTGGCTATCAGGTCGGCGCCCTCGATCTGACCGGTCACGTCCCACAGCGCCTCCAGCAGCCACGCCACGACCGGGTAAGGGCCAACCATCCACCTACCGTCCTCCTTCAGGAGGGTGGCCTCGCTGGTCTGGTCCTTGAGCAGCACCTGGTCCACGCTATCGCTGGTCAGCTCGCTGACGTCCTTCAGCTCGCGCTCGTTGGCGCTCGAACTCAAGACCGCCGCCAGAACGGCGACCACTACGAGCAGGACGAGGGCCGCGCCGACGATTCCTAGCTGTCTTCTACTCACTTCGAGTAAACCTTTCGGGTGGTCCGGCGCCGCAGCAGGTAGCGGGCCAGCCCGATAATCATGATTAGGAACGGAACGCCGGCGATGTTACTGTACTGCACCAGGTTGCGGTGTTGGATTGAGTCGAAGATCAACGGTCGAACCGTCGCCCGCTTGGATCGGATGGTGGCCAGTGCGTCGTCCTGGGTCAGCCAGTCGATCCAGTTGACCGCCAACGGCAGATGCTCTTGATATTGGCCCGCCATACCGTCGTCGGCCCAGGTGGCATCGGAGACCACGATGATCCTGAAGACCTTGCTCTGGTCTTTCTCGCACCCGGGCTCCGCAAGCGGACACCGCGTGCCGGTGATCGCCGCCGCCATGACCCTGGTGTCGAGCTCGGTCTCCTGGACGTCCACCAGCCTCGGAGACGCCAGGGACAGGTTCTGGTACTCCGTGTCCAGGCCCGCGAACCTGCTCGTCTCGAGGAGCTCCGTTATTTCGACCTCAATGGAGGGGTCGGCCGGCGCGACCTGCTCGAGCGAGCTGCCCCACGGCATTACGATAGACGCTACTCCGCCCGAGATCTTGTTCTCCGAAGTGTCCACCCTCGGGAAGTACGGGAACCGCCTGGGCACCGTTCCGAAGTTACTCGGCACGGCCAGCACCTGGTTCTGCCTCAGGTCGAAGACGACGTCGCGGTTGACCTTCACACCGTACTTCTCGACGAAGTCCGCGACGCTGAACACGTTGGGGTACCCGATCATCTGGTTCTGATCGGGGATGATTATCGGGTCCAACAGGAACATGGCGTCGCCGCCCTCCGCGAGGAAGCTGTCGATCTGCTCGAGGGCGCTTCTCGGTATGAACCTGGTCGGATCGGGCAGCACGAGCACGTCTATGTCGGTCAGGTCGATCAGGCCGTCCTCGTTCAGCTCGACGGCGGTGGTCCTGTGGTCCTGAAGTAGCTGTATTCGGAGAGTGTTGAGCTGCGGGCCCGGCGTTTCCTCGTCGTGGTTGAGGAAGAACCCGATCGTCTTGGGCTCTTTCAGCGCCATCCGGTAGATCCGGCTCATCACCGTGTACTCGAGCCCGCTGAGGCTGGCGACGACCGGGACGGAGTACTGCCGGTTCGCGTACCGTATCGCGAAGCCGAGATACTCGGTCGTCACGTTGAGTTCGCCCTCGCTCTGGTCCGTCACCTCCACGGCCCGGACGTACGACTGCTGCGCCTCGATCTCGGCGTCCTCGTCCACGTCCGGATGCCGATGAAGGACCCGCACCTTGCCGTCCGAGGCGCCCGCGACGTCCTCCATGAAGTCGTTCAGGTCTCGGGTTATCGGGGCCGCGCGTACTCCCGGCTCCTTCGAGGAGAACAGCTTGATCGTCACGAGATCGTCCAGGTCGGACATCACCTCCTTGGACGCCTCGCTGAGTGTGAACAACCCCTGCTCGGTCAGGTCCCACCGGATGCTCAGCCTGCCGCCGAACCAGCCTACCAGAATGCTTATTACAACCAGGCCGGCAACGCCCGCCTGCAGGTTGCGATAGAGGGGCGATCTGTGGCTGACGCTCTTTCCCCGCACGACGAGGAAGGTGGCGCTGATGAACAGCGACATCAGCGTAAGGAAGTAAAGTACGTCCCGGAGGTTGAGAACGCCCCGGGTGAGATCGGAGAAGTGGGTCGTGGGGCTGAGGTTCTGGAACAGAATGGCGATCTCCCGCGGGAGCGCCAGCGTGACGAACTCGAGCCCGATCATGAGCAGGACCACGAACACGGTGAACGACAGGATGAACGCGACAATCTGGTTACGCGTGAGACTCGACGTGAACATCCCGATGGAGACGAGGGCGCCGACGAGCAGGAAGGTGCCGACGTACTGCGCCAGCGCCGCCCCGCTGTCGATATCTCCGGCCGTGGCTATGGTCAGCGGAATTCCCGCCGTCAAGAGGACTCCGACGCCGACAAAGGCCACGCCCGAGATGAACTTCGCCGCTACGACGCTGAGCACCCTGATCGGGTGCGTGACCAGGAGCTCGATCGTGCCGTCGCGCTGCTCCTCCGCGAACAGTCTCATCGTGGACGCGGCGACGAAGACCCCCAATAGCATCAGGTGCAGGAAGTCTCCGAGCGGCCTGAGAGACGCCTCTTCGGCGGTTATCGCCGATCGGAAGAACAGGTACGAGTTGACCCCAACGAAGATGACGAGGAGGATGTATCCAGTGGGCTGGTCTAAGTACGCCTTGATCTCCTTGCGGAGCAGGGCGAAGAACTGCTGCATCACTCCCCCGTTTCCTCGTCCGATTTCATCGCGCCCTCGGCGTACCAGGGCCTGGCCTCCTCGGCGCTCACGGTCAACTCATGGAACAGGTCCTCAAGGCGCCCGCTCTCCTGGTGCAGGTCCCAGATCACCCAGTTGCGTCTCTTCGCGAGCTGGAAGATGTCCGGCCTTACGTCCTTGTCCGCGCCCACCGATATCGAGTACCGTTCCCGGCCGTCCACCCTGGGTAGCGAGTGCACGCTGGCGACACCCCTCACGCTGCGCAGGTGTTTCTCGATGTCGTCGCCTTCGATCTCGACCTGTACGGTGAGGCCGGTCAGGGCCCGATTGCGCAGCGCCTCGACCGTCCCCTGCTCTACGATTCGCCCGCGGCTGATTATCAACAGCCGGTCGCAGGTGAACTGCACCTCCTGCAACACGTGTGTGCTCAGCAGGACTGTCCTTTCGACTCCTACGGCCCGGATCAGCTCGCGGATTGGCAACCGCTGGTTCGGGTCAAGCCCCTCGGTGGGCTCGTCCATGATCAGGATGTCCGGGCGGTGCAGGATCGCCCCGGCGAGCCCGACGCGCTGGTGGTAGCCCTTGGAAAGCTGGTTGATCGGGCGGTAGAACACCTCGTGCAGTCCGGTTTCATCCACGGCCTGCTCGATGTTCGACCGTCGGGACTTCGCCGTTAGGCCCCGGAGGTCGGAGACGAACTCGAGGTACTCGGTAACCAGCATGTCCTCGTACAGAGGGTTGTTCTCAGGGAGATACCCTATCGCGGCCCGGGTCGTCCGATCGTGCTGCTGGTTGTCGAGGCCCTCGATCTGGATCGTCCCGCTGTCCGGCGTGTAGAACGACGTGATCAGACGCATCGTGGTCGTCTTCCCAGAGCCGTTGGGCCCGAGGAATCCGACCACCTCGCCCCTGCGCACCTGGAAGCTCACGTCGTTTACGGCGACGTTACTCCCGAAGCGCTTGGTCACGCCGCGGACGTCAATCGTCGGCTGTTCCTCGGTCTGAGTTTGGGTCTCGACCATCTACTCCGTGCTCCCGCCTACATACATGATACGACCATTCCTCGAAATCGGATTGCACCCGCCATCGTTCAGACGAGCGACTTTCAGGAAACTACGGAAGGGATATCTAGATTATAGATACGGCGTACCGACGCGGTCAACTTTTGGGACAATCGCATTCCGGCCCAGAGGGTCTTGACACCGGTCCCGAGGGCGTCAGGCGGCATTGGCAGACACATTCCCCGAACGAAGCACGGGCGAGTCTAGTAGTTCGTGTATGACCCGTCCCTCCGATGCAGGTGCGGAGCTTCCCAGAACTCGAAGGGGCGGCCGGCCTTGGTCTCGTCGAACTCGACCCCGAGGCCCGGCCCGGTTGGCACGGGGTACCGAACGCCGTCCAGCTCCGGCTGCACCGGGAACATCTCGGAGTCGAAACGCAGGTCCCGGGTCCGCTCCTCCAGCCACGCGTAGTTCGGCACCGCGGCCGCGAGGTGCAGGTTGGCTGCCGTGCTGATCGGACCCAGCGGGTTGTGCGGCATCAGGTCGATGTAGTGGGCCTCGCACCAGCCCGCCACCTTCATCGCCTCCGTGAAGCCCCCGACGTTGCACACGTCTATCCGGGCGTAGTTCGTCAGCCCCTGCTCGACGTACGGAAGGAAGGTCCACTTGCTGGAGAACTCCTCACCGATGGCGAACGGAACGTCGGTCATCGAGCGCAGCGCCGCGTACGCGGCCGGGGTCTCGGCGCGGATGGGCTCTTCCAGAAAGTCGATCGTGCCGGGAGGCAGCATCTGGCAGAACGAGGCCGCCTCAGCCACGCTCAGCCGGTGGTGGTACTCGATACCCAACACCGGCCCCCTTCCGACCTCTTCGCGTATTCGGGTTATCCACTGGGCGGTGACCGGCAGCGACTCCCGGGGCTCGAACAGCAGCTCGTCGCCGCCCGTGTCGTGGGCGCCCCAACCGAAACGGATGGCCGGCCAGCCCAGGTCGACCAGACGCCGAGCGTCCCGCACCGCTTCCGGGCCCATCGGCGCGCCCGACGTCGTGAAGCACGGCACGAAGTCGCGGTGCGCCCCGCCGAGAAGCTGGTAGACGGGGACGCCGAGGCTCCGCGCGACCAGGTCGTGGAGGGCGACGTCGATGGCGGAGATGGCCCCGGTCAGGATGCGGCCGCCCTCGAAGTACTGGCCGCGGTACATCTCCTGCCACAGCGCGCCGATCCGCCGCGGGTCCTTGCCGATGAGGAATTCGCGGAAGTGCCGCACCGCGCCCTCGACGGCCAGCTCGCGGCCGACAACGCCCGACTCGCCCCAGCCGTGGTGGCCGTCGTCCGACTCGACCTTGACGATGAGCAGGTTTCTCAACCCCGCCCGAACGGGGAAGGCCCTGACGTCGGCTATCTTCATCTATCCGGCCCCAACGCGGGCGCCCCGGCCATCGCACGCTCCCGTACATCCACACAAGATCAGACCGGCGGACAACGTATCACCGCCCGATCTCGCTCGGCAAGCCGGCCGTCGATGCCGGAGCTGTTTCAGATTTGAGGGGCCCCACCCGCAACTGGATTTCGATAACCACAGCAGCCGTCATGCCGACGAAACCAGGGAGTCCAACCGGGTGGCCGCGGCCCTCTCAGCAAGTCCGGACAGCCACGCGGTGCCGGAGCCCCGCTCCGAGACGCGCTCCAACGATCCGCCGACAGTCCCCGAATGCTCTATTCCAGCACGGCGGCCGCCTCTACCGCCGGCAGGAATACCGCTGCCCTGTAGAAGCTCCGAAGGCTGGCCTCGCTGCGCAGCACGACAGCGACGACCAGGCCGTCGTGGTCCGCGACGGCGATGTCGAACGACTGCCCCTGCGCCGCCACGGCGTACAGCGACCAGGACGCGGCATCCGTGTCCATGGCGCCGGTCGGCTCCGGCGGTTCGTCAAGGCCCAGCTCCGTGGACAGCGCGGCCAGGACGCCCTCCACGGTGGCCCCGCCGTCGGCCACCTGCTGGTACAGCGCGACGTCGTCCGACGCCGCCCTCTTGTATCCCCCGTCAACGAACTCGACCCATCCCGCCGGCACGACGCCCCGAATCCCGAAGTCTTCATTGGTGAACGGCACCATGATGACCTCCGAGGGCGCGGCCGCTCGCGCGACGGTCTCCGGCGCGGCGCCCCTCCTAACGGCCGTCCGGTCGGCGTGGGCCTGGTGCAGGATCAGGCCTGAGATGCCGCCCTCGGCGTCCTCGACGAAGGTGATCCTGGCGTCAGCGACGCGATAGTAGAACCCGTGCCGCCCCCGCGGGTACAACGTCGCCTCCGGTTCGCTCTCGAAAGCCGCCGTGAGATGGCCGTGCGTCAGCCGGATCTCCATCGTGCCGGCCGAACCGAACTCGTAGCTGCCCACGTAGCGCTCCAGCGCCATCGGGTCAATCTGCGCGGGCGCCGGCAGCGTCTCCATCGGGACGTCGGGCGCGAGCAGGTGCACACCGACGTCGTTGACGCTCTCGGAACTGTTGGACAGCACGACGACCCCCACGCCGCCGTATCTGAGAAAACCGGCGTAGCTGCTGTAGCCGCCGGTACCGCCGTCGTGCCAGATGATCTGCCTGTCGCCCACGGTCTTGACGTGCCAGCCCAGGGCGATCTGCACATCCCGCTCGCCGGTCGGCAGCCTCGGCTCGTGAGTCCGCCGCATCGCGTCCCGCAGGGCGGTCTCCCTGAGGCCCATGTTCGCGGACAGGAACGTCACCATGTCTCGAGCAGTGGACAGCAGGCGGCCGGCGCCCGCCAGCGTCGTGTTCTCCCAGCGCGGGGTTTCCCCGACGCCGCTGTGTCCCTGCGCGATCCTGGAGCGCATGTCCGCAGTGGGCTCGATACCGGTGTCGCTCATGCCGAGCTCGCCGGTGACCAGGCTGGAGACCATATCTCCGTAGCTCTGCCCGGCCCGGCGCTCGAGGATGTGTCCCAGCAGGCCGTACCCCACGTTGGAGTAGGAGTAGCGCGGGCCGGGCGGCGGCGTGAACCGGGACATGTACCTGTACAGGTCGTCATCGGTGTATCCGGCGTACGGCCTGTCCCGATCCGAGAGATGGAGGTTATCGGGCAGCCTGGGCAGCCCGGCCGTGTGCGTCGCCAGCTCCGTCAGGCTGATGGACACGCCGCCGTCTCGCGGCAGCGCCGCGGGGGGCAGATGGTCTCCGATGGTGTCCTCGAGGGAGATTTCGCCGCGCGCCGCCAGCTCGACCAGCATCAGCGTCGTGAACGCCTTGGTGATGGAGCCGATCTCGAACACGGTGTCCTCGGTCGGCACGACGCCGCTTCCGGCAGCGGTCGTCCCATAGGAGTAGTACGTTGCGCCTCCGGCGGTGACGAGCCCCACGACGATGCTCATGTTGTACCCGCTGTCGACGCGGAACCGTATTTCGGCCCTGACGTCCTCCGGGACCTCCGGCGGCGCAACCGGAACCGGGCTGTCGACGACGGGCTGCGGGGTCTCGGTGGCGGCGTCTTCCCCGCAGGCCACCGCGCCGAACACGGCCAACAGCGAAGCCAACGCGGCGGCGAAGGCCCAGAGTCCCGCCATCCAAGGGGAATGTCGTAGCGGAGTCTTCTCGCTGAGCATCTGTAGAGCGAAGTTGACGCGGATTCTGTCTTCCGGCGGCCGACTCGGCGGCCCCATGTTACCACCGACCACAGGATGTGATGCCGTTGCAGACCGTTCACCCCGAGTAGCGCCGCTGAAGCGGCTGCGCTACTCGAGGGGCGCGCCCAACTCAGGGCAACCGGGTCGTGTGGCGACGCCTCCAGCCCCAACGACTCGGGTAAGTGTTCAGACTTTCTCTGAGAATAGCCCCTGCCGATCTGGCATAGGGCCGGGTTTCAAACCCGCCCGTATCGGTGCAGCCTCATGTTCGTGGTTGGTGGTGTCCCGCGCCGAGTCCATCTCCTCAAGTCTGAACAACTACCAGCTCGGCGTTTCGATTGACCGGCGCCTCGGCTCTGACCTAGAATCGCCCGATGATCGATCACGACGACGACGACAGCCAGGCCTACGAGAAGACCACGCTCGACAACGGCCTCCGCGTCGTCACCAGCTCGATGCCGCACACCCGCTCGGTCACCGCCTGCGTATTCGTCGGCGTCGGCTCCCGGTACGAGGACGACGACCGCGCCGGGCTGTCGCACTTCATCGAGCACCTCGTCTTCAAGGGCACGCACGGCAGGCCCGACCCCAAGGACATCAGCGGCACCGTGGAGGCCGTCGGCGGGGAGATCAACGCCGCCACCGAGCACGAGCTCACGACCTACTGGAGCAAGGTGCCGGAGCCCCACGCCGGGGAGACCATCGACCTGCTCATCGACATGCTGCGCCACTCCCTGCACCGGGCGGAGGACGTCGAGAAGGAGCGCATGGTCATCTACGAGGAGCAGCACATGGTGGAGGACGATCCCGGCCACCGCGCCGACGTCCTCACCGACGCGCTCCTGTGGCCCGATCATCCCCTGGGCCGCGAGATAGCCGGGACGCGAGAGTCGGTCGCCCGCACGACGCGCGACGACGTGCTGGCCCACGTCGAGCGCTACTACACCCCGTCGAACATCGTCGTCAGCGCCGCGGGCAGTCTGACCCACGAAGCCGTCGTGGGCCAGGTCGCCGAGCTGTGCGGCGACTGGAAGGCGGGCGAGCCGACCGCGTGGGCGGCGTTCGAGGGCGAGCAGACGGAGCCCCGGCTCGAAGTCGAGTACAGCAGCACGGAGCAGGCCCACATCTCCATCGCCGTGCCGGGCCCGTCGATGACCGACCCGGACCGCCACGCGCTCGACCTGCTCAGCGTGATCCTGGGCGAGGGCATGAGCAGCCGGCTCTTCCTGGAGGTCCGCGAGCGGCTCGGCCTCGCCTACGACGTCCACAGCTCGGTAGTCTACTTCCGCGACTGCGGCGCGCTGGTAGTCAGCTCCGGCGCCGACCCGTCGAAGGCCCACACCGCGACGGCGGCGATACTCGCCGAGATGGGCCGCATGAGGGACGGCGTGCCGTCCGACGAGGTCGAGCGCGCCAAGCGCCTCGTCGCCGGCAGGCTGATGCTGCGCATGGAGAACAGCAGGGCCGTCGCGGCGTGGATGGGCGCCCAGGAGGCCCTCGTCGGCCGGATGTTCGACGTCCGCCACATCATCGAGCGTATCGAAGCGGTCACCGCCGAGCAGGTCACCGAGACGGCGGCCAGCCTACTGACCCCCGAAAAACTCAACATGGCGATCGTAGGCCCGCTCCGAGGCCGCAAACGCCTCGAAAAGGTCCTGACCAACGCGCTGTCGTCATAGTGGATAGTGGATAGTTGGTAGTGGATAGTTGGGACACGGGGACGGGATGGCACGGCTGTGCTGCCGCCGCGACCCGACGGGAATGACGTGACTGTTCAGAGTCGCAGAACGCCTGTCTTCCTCACCTCACCCCAAGCCAACCCGTTCACCCCGAGCAGCGCCGCTCCCCTGACCGCGTCACCGACACAAGCCCGTTCACCCCGAGTAGCGCCGCTGCTTTGAGCGGCGCGTATCGAGGGGCGCACACGACCACCGGCGCCGCCCTTCGATACAGCCCGCCCAGAGCGGCGGGCCACTCAGGGCTAACGGAAAGAGTGGGGAGGCCCTTCAACTCTGAACACCTACTCACGCTGCAGGCCGGTTGCAGTGACCGTACATCCGTACTATTATCTCCGCATGACAACCCCAACTCTTCACTCTTAACTATCCACTATCCACTATGAAACACCCCTGTTCCATTTTGTTCCGCCCTGTTCCACGCCAGATACGAACCGTGGGACACCACCTGTCCCATTTTTCGGAAAAGTGTCCCATCCCCAGATAGGGATGGGACACTTTGGAACAAAATGGGACAGCTCACACGGGAAATCGACCGCTCCACGTAGGACCGGCGCTCCCGCACATCAGAGACTCTCCCTAAACTGCCTGGCGAGCCCCGCCCCTGGATTCCGGCCTTCGCCGGAATGACGGTTGCGTGAAGCTCGGCCTTCGCCGGAATGACGGGTTGTGCGACGGTCTCCTGGCTGGGGCCCCCTCAGCCCCTGGGTTCCCGCCTGCGCGGGAACGACGGTTGTGCAAATGGTCTCCCTTCGCGGGAACGACGGTTGAGAGCCCGCACTCGTGAAGACGGGGGCGGGGGTTCCCGGACGTCGGAGCCCAAACCCCTGATCACCCGCGGCCGGAGATGATAGAGTGTGCCCCGGCGCGCCGTCACCAACGCGCTCTCGTGACCCCTACCAACTATCAACTATCCACTACAAGGAGGCCCCAATGGCCCTAATGGTCCGGGAGAAGCTGGACGCAAAAAAGCACGTATTCGTCGACTGGAGCCTGGTCGAGCCCGGCTACGCCGTCTCGTGGGCCGACGCCCTCGGCACTGAGTGGGAGACGCCGAGGGGAGTCCGGCTCAGGGTCGAGCGGCCCCGCGTCGAGGCGGAGCCGATGGTCGAGATGGAGAAGCCCTGGGAGACTTGCTTCACCCTGCATACGACAATCCTGGACGACGGCGGACGCCACCGGCTCTACTACACCTGCCACAACCAGATGGCGGGCGACGCACAATCGGAGGGCGAGCAGAACCCATACAGCTACTACCTCTGCTACGCCGAGTCCGAAGACGGCGTCGAGTGGACGAAGCCGACCATCGGGACGGTCGACTGGCGGGGCACGACCGAGAACAACATCGTCTACGGGACGAACCGCGCGCTGGGGCGGCCCGTGCCGACGGCGACGGTCTTCAAGGACCCGAGCGCGCCGCCCGCAGAGCGGTACAAGATCATCCACCGCGGCAAGCGGCCCGACGGCGCCCGGTGCGTCTACGGCGCGACGTCGCCGGACGGCATCGACTGGCATGCGATCGAGGAGCCGGTCATTCCCGAGTACTTCAGCGACACGCAGATCGTGGCGCGTTACGACGAGGACCGGGGGGTCTACTGCGGCTACTTCCGGGGCTGGACGACGCACTCCTCCGGGAGGGCCCACGGACGCCGCACGATCGCCTACGCCGAGACGGAGGACTTCAGACGCTGGCCGATCCCGGAGACTATCGTCACAACCGACGTCCACGACCACCCCGGCGCCGACATCTACACGAACGGCTACGCCCTGTGGCCCGACGCCGACGCGCACCTGATGTTCCCCGCCTTCTTCCAGCGCGAGATCGACATCACCCAGCTCCAGCTCTTCACGAGCCGCGACGGCGTCCGGTGGGAGCGTCACACGCGGGAGCCGATCCTCGGCGGAGGCGACCCCGGCACCAGCGGCGCCCCGCGGCGCGACTTCACGGCCGGCTTCTTCGCCGGCGCGGGGGTCGTCAGCGTCAGGCCGGACGAGTCGTCCATCGCGGTGATCCCCTGCGTCCGCACCCACAACAACGAGTACTCGCGTCCCGAGAACCTGCAGCAGCCGCTCTACCCGAGCCCGACCAGCCCGTTCCCCGGCTACGCGGGCCAGATCGCGCTGGCGACCTGGCGCAAGGACGGCTTCGTCTGCCTCGAAGCCGCCGAGGACGGCTACTTCGCCACGACCCCGTTCGTCTTCGAGGGAGGACGCCTGAAGATCAACGGCTGGACCAGATACGGCGGCGGCATATCGGTCGAGCTCGCCGACTCGACCGGCGAGTCCCACTCGTTCGCGGAGCTCGTCCCCGGCAGGACATTCGGCGACTGCGACGAGATCACGATCGGCGGCGTCGACCGCACCGTGACGTGGAACGGCGCGTCCGACCTCTCGCCGTGGGAGGGCAGGATGGTCCGCCTGCGGTTCAAGCTGAGGCGCGCCCGGCTCTACGCCATCTGGTTCGAGTAGCCGCGCCGACGGCCTGTCCCCCACGTTGCCCATCGTGGGTCCGGGACGCCTTTCTCAGCAGCCTGCTAGTGCCTGACAACGTACGCCGTCGTCAGCGTGTTGAAGTCCTGGTTGAAGCTGCTCTCGAACCCTCGAAGCCACGGCTGCACGACCCACCTGACCGGGTCCACTTCCCTGATCGGAATTATGTAAACCTTGTCGAGGTACTTCTCCTCGGACGTCTGGATCACCGCGCATCGGTCCGGGCGGTCGAGCGGCAGCGACCGCGCTTGCTCAGCCAGCGCCTTCAGGACGTCCCAAGGAGTAACCAAAGGCGGGTAATGGACCTGAATGGAGTCACTCCGGGCAAGGAGGCCCACGATCTGGGTCGGGTCGGGGAGCCTCGAACCCATCCTGAACCGGTAGAGTTGCGAGCTCTCACGCCTCGGCACTCCACTTTCGCGCTTCAGGACGTCCAGCTCGACGCCCAGGTTGTCCTTCCAGTACTCCCTAATCGCAACGCCCATCGCAACCGTGTCGGAACGGCTGAGGTCGATCATGAGCAGCGGCAGGTCGTCCGCGTACGTCGACTCGGACAGATTCTGCCGAGCGAGGTCCGGGTCGTACGGCTGATAATCGGCGTAGGGGTCGTGGCACGACATCTGGCTCGATATCAGGCCCTTCGCGTGGGTCGCCGTGGGACCCCAGATGGCAGGGACGATGCTCTCCATGTCCTGGCCGTGGGCCAGAGCCCTGCGGACCAGAAGGTCCTCCAGCGGGGCCATGTCGATCTTCGTCTTGATGTACCACAGGCCACCGTACGGCGAAACGTACAGCAGCGGGTTGAACGGGTGACCAGGGTCGAGTGCCGCCTCGTATGTCTCCCTGTCTATCATCATCACGTCCAGCTCGCCGCTCTCGAACATGAGCAGCCGCTGCTGCTCGTCCGGGATGTTCGGCAGCACCAGTTTCTCGATGATAATCCCGGTCGAGATACCCCCGATCGAGTCGTGCGAGTGCCTTGGGCCGCTCCAGTGCTTGCCGACAAGGTCAACGCGGGTCAACTCGGTGAGACCGCTGTCGGGGTCGTAGGTGAGGCTGAAGGGTCCTGCCCCGATGGGCGCGGTGCCCCAGCTTTCGTCTGCCAGCACCTGCTCGAGCTTCGAGATGCCGACGTGCCACGCCGCCATATACAGAGGCCACGCCGACGAGGGACGGTGAGTCTCGATCTCCAGCGTTTGATCGTCGACGACCCGGAGACCCGGCGCCTCCGTGACGTCCCCGGCTCTCAGCTCCTTCCAGCCCCTGATTTCGCCAATGGTCAGGCTCGCGCCGCCCCATGCGACGATGTTCTCTGGCTTCGCGCCGTGCTCCCAGTACGCCTTGAAGTCCGCGGCCGTGATCGGCGTCCCGTCCTGGAACACCGCATCCTTCCGCAGCTTCATCGTCCAGACCGTGAAGTCCTCGTTTGAGGTGATGCCGACGGCTATCCACGGTCGCACTTCGCTCTCTTCGTTGAGGAGAAACGGCGTGCCGAACACGTGCGTGGAGAACAGACTGTTGCCGCCTCCGTCGCGCCACGGCGCCATATTGCTGCGCATCCGGCCCGGTGCCGTTACGACCTGCGTGTCGTGCAGGTCCACGCCCGGCACGACCGGTCTAGGCAGCGGCCGGACGCCATCCGCAGCCACGGTGGCCGTGGCGTCCGCCGCGACGGTAGCCACGGGCTTCGCGGCGGCCTGCGTCGGTACAGGAGTGTCCGCGACCGTGGGCGTCACCACAGCGGTCGGCGCAACGGCAGGACGCGACGGCGCCGGGGTCTCCGCGGGCTGCACGACCGCCGCAGCCGGCGTCGGCGAGCCCGCCGGCCCCTCGCCGCAGCCGGCGTCCGCAACGACGCCGATGGCCGAGATGGACGCGAACACCAGCAACATCGATCTCGACACAGACGACGCGGCTTGTGTTCTCATCTCGGGCGCCTCTAGTGCCTGGCGACGTAGGCGGTCGTGAGCGTGTTGAAGTCCAGGTTGAAGGTGCTCTCGAATCCGCTGAGCCACGGCTGCACGACCCACCTGACCGGGTCGACTTCCCTGATCGGGATCATGTAGACCTTGTCCATGTACTCTTCTTCGAATGCCTGGAACACCGTGCATCGGTCCGGGTGGTCAAGCGGCACCGACCGCGCTAGCTCAGCCAGCGCGTCCAAGTAGTCCGAGCCCGCACGCCTCTGCAGGGAGGGGCCGGGAAGGGTCTCGACGAAATATCCCCGAGCGAGGTTGCTGACGACCTGGGTAGAGTCGGGGTTCCTCGAATCCATCCTGAGCCGGTAGAGCTGTGAGACCTCACGCCTCGGCAGGCCCGTCGCGCGTTTGAGGATGTCAAGCTCGACGCCGAGATTGTTTTTCCAGTATTGCCTCATGGCAGCGCCCATTGAGATCGTATCGGGACGGTGGAGATCGACCATGAGCGACGGCAGCCTGTCTACGTGGCTGTACGTCGACGCGAACAGGTTCTGCCGCGCAAGGTCTGGATCGTATGGCTGATAGTTGGCGCCAGGGTCGTGGCACGGCAGCAGGCTCGATATCAGGCCCTTCGCGTGGGTCGCCGTAGAGCCCCAGATGGCGCCGACGATCTTCTCCATGTCCTGACCGTGGGCCAGAGCCCTGCGGATCATGAGGTCGTTAACCGGGGCCTTGTCGATCTGCAGCAGGATGAACGATAGGCCGCCCGAGGGAGACGCGTACAGGAGGGAATTGAACGGGTGGCCCGGGTCGAGCGCCGCCGCATACGTCTCGATGTCGATGGACATCACGTCCAGGTCGCCGTTCTCGAACATGACCAGCCGGACCTGCTCGTCCTCGATGTTGGGCAGCACCAGCTTGTCGATGATAGTGGCGCCCGCAAAACCAGAAGCGTCGTGAGCGTCGTCCGTGTTTCGTATGACCACGAGGTCGCCGTTTTCGACCACGAGGTAGACGTTGACCAACTCGGTGAGACCGCTGTCCGGGTCGTAGGTAAGTCTGAAGGGTCCTGCTCCGATTGGCGCGTTGCCCCAGCTCTCGTCTGCTAGTATCTGCTCGAGCTTGGAGATGCCGATGTGCCATGTCGCCATGTACAGAGGCCACGCGGCATTAGGGCTCTCAATCTCGATCTTCAGGGTGTGGTCGTCGACTACCCTGAGGCCGACGGCCTCGGCGGCCTCGCCGGCCCTCAGCGGCCCCCAGCCCTTGATTTCGCCGAGCGTGAGACTCGCGCCCCCCCAGACGACCCTGTTCTCCGGCTTGGCGCCGTGCTCCCAGTACGCCTTGAAGTCCGCAGCCGTGATCGGTGTGCCGTCCTGGAACACCGCGTCCTCGCGCAGCTTCAGCGTCCAGACGATCATGTCCTCGTTGGAGGTGATGGCCGTCGCGATCCAGGGCAGTACCTCACCCTTCTCGTTGAGCATGAACGGCGTGCCGAACACGTGTGCGGAGAACAGCCTGTTGCCGCCTCCGTCGCGCCAAGGCGCCATCGTATCGCGCATCCGGCCCGGCGCCGTCACGACCTGAGTGTCGTGGAGTTCGAGGTCGACACCCCCCCCCCACCCCCCGCACGACGACCTAAGGCACACGACCGGACCCTGAGTGGGAACTCGCGTGGGCCGTGGCGGCGCAGAGGCTGACCGCGCCGGCGCCGGCGCCGCCGGAAGTGCCGGTGCTCCCGGCGGCAGTGGGTCCGCCGGCTCCCCCCTGCCGCAGCCCGAGGCTGCAACGACGACGATGGCCGCTGCCAGGAATGGAGCCATGGCCAGTCTCCACGTCATCCTCGTCGTCCTTTCTCCTCGTGGCAATGTGCGCCGAACCGACAGTCCTATCGTCTCAATTTGCCGATTCTTGTCAATCCCTAGTGATCCGAGGCAGTAAGCGACAGCAGGAGTCTGGCCCCATCTGGGCACGGAAGGTAATACCAAGTTACTGTGCTGCGACCGTATATGCGTGACTGGGTAATCCCAGGAATGGTCGGAGGATGCCGACAACCCTGCCAACCGGCGAGGCCGAAGGCGGGTTGCAAACCCGCCACTACGCTCCGCAGTTACGGCGTAGTCAAAACTAATTGGTATAACTTCCGGGAGGAGACATTCACCCTCACCCCAGCCCTCTCCCGTCATAGGGAGAGGGGGGAGGAGCACGACTTCGAGTAGCCGACTACCTGAGCCAGGGGCGGTAGACACGGCCCCGGAGCACTGTGCGGACGTGGGACAGCCTGCGCGTCGCCTCGAATCGGACGCCCGGCTCCCACCGCGTCGACCCCAGCGTCGTCATCGGGCTGAGCCGGTCGACCATATCGAACCGCCCCTCCTCCAGGCGGACGACGGCGGCGTCGCCCTCCGCGCCCACCTTCAGCGTCCCCACCCTGTCGTCCAGGCCGAGCACGCGGGCCGGCCTCTCGGTGGAACGCCGCACGACCTCCTCGAGCGACAACCCAAGGTAGAGCATCTTGGTCATCGTGGTGAGCAGATCGTAGACCGGCCCCTCGATGCTGACGGTGTGCACGTCGCTGGAGATCGTGTCGGGCAGCAGGCCGGACGCGACGGCCTTCTCGGCGGCCTTCAGCGAGAAGCCGCCCCCGCCGTGGCCGAGGTCGACGATCACGCCGCGGCCCTGGGCCTCCGTCAACCCCTCCAGCACTGCGCCGGAGTCCTCCAGCACGCCGTCCTCGAAGCCGTGGAAGCAGTGGGTCACGACGTCGCCCTTCCTCAGCATGTCCAGCAGCGTGGGCAGCGGGGACGGCGTGTTGCCGACGTGGACCATGACGAAGCCGCCGATGAGCTCCGCGGCCTCCAGCGCCCTGTCGAGCATCTCGACGTCGTCCGAAGCGCCGACGAGGTGGCGCCCGAGCCTCGCCTTGACGCCCTTCACGTACCGACGGTTCGCGAGTCCCGCCTCGACCGCGAGCTCGACATCGGCCCACCGTGAATCCTCGAGCTCGCCTATCGTCGGGGATATCATGCCCATCGCCGATATGTTCAGCAGCGCGAAGAGCCTCGTATCGGCCCGCGTCAGGGTGTGCCTGCGGAACGCGGGGAACGTCAACGCGCCCGCCGAGCCGGCGTCGAGCGCCGTCGTGACGCCCTTCGCGGCGTTGCTGACGTCGGGGTCGACGCCGTAGGTCGACGCGCCCCAGAAGGCGTGGACGTGAAGGTCGACCAAGCCCGGCGTTACGATCAGCCCCTCGGCGTCCAGCACCTCTGCGGCCTCGCCGGCGTCGATCTCAGGCTCGACCGCGGCGACCTTCCCCTGCGCCATCGCGACGTCCCGCCTCGCGGCGAGGCCCTGCGACGGGTCCACGACCGTCCCACCCCGTATCACCAGATCGTATCTCACGCGTCTCCCCTCGTGCGGTTCGCTGTAGCTGTCAAGAGTTGATGGCACCGCAACCCGTTCACCCCGAGTAGCGCCGATGCTTCATTCCTCACCCAATCCGTTCACCCCGAGTAGCGCCGATGCTTCATTCCTCACCCAACCCGTTCACCCCGATACGCGCCGATGATTCATTCCTCACCCAATCCGTTCACCCCGAGTAGCGCCGATGCTTCATCGGCGCGTATCGAGGGGGCGCGCGCGGGGTTTCACGAAACGTGCACGGTTATCGTCCACTCTGCGCGGCGTGAGCGGCAACGGCCCATCGTTCATCAAGCCCGGTTGCCCGATAGAAACGCCAACCGCTCCCCAGCTCTTCATCCGGGCGTTACCAGGAACCGCTGGATGTGGCGGGCGATCTCGTGCTCCGCTTCCACGCTGACCAACACGTCGCGGTCGGGCTTCGTCGGGGTCTTTCCCTCCAGGACCGCGATGTGAGGAGGGCCGTTCCCCCAGTCGCTGCCGACCTTGCGGCGCGGCACGACGTGCACGTGGAAGTGCGGGACCTGCTGGCCGGCCACGACGCCGTTGTTCTGGATCAGGTTGAGGCCGTCCGGGTCGTACGCGTGGACGAGCGCGTCGGCGACCCGCCGGACGGTGTGCATCACCGCGGCGGCCTCCTCGTCCGTGAGGTCGAACAGCGTCGGGGCGTGCCGCCTGGGGATGACGTAGACCTGCCCGAGCTCGTACTGCATCCAGTTCACGAGCGTGAGCGTCTGCTCCGTCTCCTCGACGATGGCCTTCTCCGAGCGGCCGGCGATGGCCTCGCAGAAGTAGCAGGGATCGCCCGGAACGGCGGTCTTGCCCCGGTCCGCGCCTCCGGGTCCGATCGGGAGTTCTATAGGCATGATGGCCCTCCGGACACGCCAACGCGGGCCATCAACGGCCCGTCAGGACGACGGCGCGGAAGGCTTCCCGAGAAATACTTCGGGACGCGCGGCAAACGGCTCAGCTTATCGTGGCGTGGGCGTTGCGGGCGACCAGCTCTTCTACTACGGTCTCGCGGTCCGTGTCGGCCGACCACGGCGTCGGCAGCTCGTTCGTGCCGAACATCTTGATGACGTGCCGATCGGGCTCGCCGTCGACGAAGTGGGTCGTCATCCACGTGCCGTCCTTGAGGACGACCTTGATCTCCTTGTCGCCGCCCGAGCTGCGGCCAAAGCTGACGTAGCTCATTGTCTCCTCCAGTGCTGGCTGCGGCAGACATTCTAGGAGCGGCTGCGCCGCTGGTCAACACGTCGTGTAGATGTTCAATGATTATGTCAGGGTGTAACTGTTCAATGAAAATGTCAGTCCATGAGAGGATTGACATTGACGACCAAAGAGCAGACGAGGATCCAGGTGTTGAACGGAGTGATCGAGGGCAAGGTGACGGTGGCGGAGGCGTCTGGGCTGATGGGAGTGAGCGAGCGCCATGCGTGGCGACTACTGGCAGCATACAGAGGGGAAGGACCTGCTGCGGTGGCTCACGGGAACAGGGGCAGGAAGCCCGCGACCACCACGTGCCCGCAGACACGAGAGAAGGTGAGGGAGCTGGCTGAGGGCCCCTACGCAGGATTCAACCACACCCATCTGACCGAGATGCTGGCGGAGCGAGAGGATATCCATCTGTCTCGCTCTACCGTGAGGCGGGGCCTGCTGGCTGGCGGACTGCCCAGTCCCCGTCGCCGCAAAGCCCCCAGGCGATACTCTCGACGGGAGCGCTATCCCCAGGAGGGGATGCTGTTGCAGATCGACGGGAGCCGGCACGACTGGCTGGAGGGCCGAGGACCCTACCTGACCCTCGTCGGCGCTGTGGACGACGCCACCGGGACAATCCCCTTCGCCCTGTTCAGACAGCAGGAGGATGCCCACGGCTACATGCTGCTGCTCAAGGACATCATCGAGCGCCACGGAGTCCCCCTGGCCCTGTACAGCGACAGGCATGGCATCTTTCAGCGTTCCCCCAAAGAGCCCGAGAGCCTCGACGAGCAGCTTCGGGGTAGACGCGACCCCACCCAGTTCGGCAGGGCGCTGGAGGAGTTGGACATCCGCCTCATCATGGCACACACACCTCAGGCGAAGGGGCGCGTAGAGCGCGCCTGGGGCACCTTCCAGGACCGCCTCGTCTCTGAGCTCAGGCTCGCTGGTGTCACTACCATCGAGCAGGCCAACAAGGTGCTTTGGGACTTCATCCCACGCTACAACCAGCGATTCGGCGTCGCCCCAGCCCAGCCGGGCTCAGCCTATCGCCCACTCCCTGCTGGCGTCTCCCTCGATGAGACGCTCTGCTTCAAGTACCTGCGCACTGTCGCCAACGACAACACCGTCCAGTTCGACAGCGCCGCCATCCAGCTACTGTCCGATGATCACAGGGCCAGCTACGCGCGCGCCACAGTGGAGGTCCAGGAACGGCTCGACGGCAGCATCGTGGTGACCTACCACGGCAGAACACTCGCAGCTAAGCCAGCACCCCCAGAGCCTGTGACGCTCAGGGCTCGCAGCACCAGACGCTCCAACGGCCATCTCCCTGCCGAGACCCCAGTGGCAGACTCCACCGGCGCTCTCATACACCCTGTAGGCGATGAGCGACGGAGCGGAGCGAGGAGCCTACAGGAAACCCCACCCCTGCAACCCACCCAAGACCAAACCACGCCACCCAAACAGGCCGGCACCCGACCACCCCTGGAGATAACGCTACTGACATAATCATTGAACAATTACCCTGACATTTTCACTGGACAACGACACACGTCGGCGGGTGTCGGGGCGGGGCCGCCGTCACACAACCCGCGCGCCCTGAGTGCCCCGACGCTTCGTCGGTGTGACCCTGCGGTCGCCCACCTCTCGCCTCCCAATCATCCCAATCACCGAATCCCGTGAATCCCGGTTCAGACGTTCCCCGGCTGCAGGGTTGCGCGCGCCCTTCGGGGACTTCCCCGGAGTGGCCGCGCACTGTAGCATTGCGCCAATCGAGGCCATAGTCCTCCCGGAGCGCTCCATGACCCAACTGCAAGACGTCAACACGAGAGATATCCGCGACGCCATCGAGCTGGGATGCCGCGCGATGTCGAGCGCGTTCAACGCCGACGACGGCGATATCCCGTACGGAGGCGCGAGCGTTCGCCCGGTGGCCGCTCTGGGAGGGAGCTCGGAGGCGCACTCGCCGGGGCGTCACCTCAACGCGATGCTCAACGGCGAGGACGCCGCGGGAATACGGCTTGACGAGGACGCGGTGGACAAGCAGGCCCGCGCGGCCTTCTTCTCCTACAGCGTCGCCCCGCTCCCGCTTCACCGCGCCCAGCCGAGCGGCCGCCCCATCGTCCTGATGGACCACAACGTACGCGAGGGGTTCCACGCCCTCTACGCCCTGGCGAAGTACCGCGGCTCGGAACAGGCCCGGCGGCTCGCGGAGTCCAGCATAGCGGCGATATTCGAGTACTGGGTCCCGGACGGCGAATGGGACGGCGCCCGCCTGACCAGCGACTTCGGGCTCAGCCCGCTCGCGCCGGGGTATTCCTCGTTCGTCAGTCGGATTGCCCGCTCCATCGGGCCGCTCGTGAAGCACTACCGGGCGACCGGGTACGGGCCGGCCCTGGAGCTGGCGCTCCTACTCAAGGACAGGGCCCTCGACGAAGCGTTCCGGGCCGACGGCGCCTACGACGAGGCGCGCTTCGGCGGCCACTGCCATTCGACGACCTGCGTCATGTCCTCACTGGCGCAGCTTGCCGACCTGACGCGCGACGAGTCGTTGATGGCGCGGGTCAAAGTCTTCTACGACAACGGGCTCTGGGAGATACGAGACGAGATCGGGTGGAGCATCGAGGGCAGCGCCGTCGAGGAGGACTCCGGCCGCGGCGAGGCCAACAACACCGGCGACATCATGGAGACCGCGCTGCTCCTCGGCCGGTGGGGCTACACCGAGTACTACCACGACGCCGAGAGGATACTGCGCTGTCACCTGCTGCCGTCTCAGCTCCGCGACGTCTCTTTCGTCGTGGAGCCCCCGAACCCGGACGGCGTCGACGGCAGGCGAAACGTGGCCGAGCGGCTGCGAGGCGGCTTCGGATTTCCCGCGCCGTACGGCCATGAGCCGCTCGGCATCATGGAGTCCGCCAAGCCGAGGGTCGGCTTCAACCTGGACATAGTCGGCGGCGCCATCGGGTCGCTCTGCGAAGCCTACAGAGACGTGACGCGGACAGACGAGGCCGGGCACTGGGTCAACCTGCTCTTCGACCACGAGACGGACTCGGTCAGGGTGGAGTCGCCCTACACGCACTCCGCGCTGCGGGTAACCGTGAAGCGCCCCGCGCCGCTCTTCGTCCGCGTGCCGCCGTGGGTGGATACCGCCTCCGTAAGGACCGACGGCGTTCCAGGTATGCCCAGAGTCGCCAACGGCTACCTCTTCGTCCCGCAGCCCCCGGTCAACCGGCCGGTCTCCTTCGAGTTTCCCCTGGCGGAGTCTGAGATCACGTTGAAGAACTTCACAGGCGACGTTCGCGCTCGGCTCCGCGGCGACGAGGTGACGGCGATGGACAACCTCGGCGCCGACCTGACCTTCTTCGACCCGATCGACTGAGCCCGCGGCTGCCCGCAGTCCAAGCGCCGGGGCGCGGCGCTATGGTAAGGTGGCAGGCGACCGCACCCGAAGGAAGGCAGACGACGCATGGAAGACCTCCGCCCGCTGGCCGAGACGGCCGGTGCGCTGCTCAAGGAACGCGGGCAGACCGTCGCCGTCGCTGAGTCGTCGGCAGGAGGGCTGGTATCCGCCGCGCTGCTGGCGGTGCCGGGCGCCTCCGCCTACTTCATCGGCGGAGCCGTGGTCTACACCCAGGCGGCCCAACGGGGGTTGCTGCGCGTGGCCGACGACGTCATGGAGGGTATGCGGGCGAGCACGGAAGAGTACGCGCTGCTGAACGCCCGCACCGCGCGGGACCTGCTCGGCGCGACGTGGGGACTGGCCGAGACGGGCGCAAGCGGGCCGACCGGGAACCGCTACGGCGACAGCCCCGGACACGCCTGCATCGCGGTCGCGGGGCCCGTCGAGGCGGCGATCACCCTGGAGACCGGCGACTCCGACCGCGAGCGGAACATGTCGACGTTCGCCGAAGCGGCGCTCGGCCTCCTGGAGCGGTGCGTGACGGACGCCGGGCAGGCCTGAAGCCGAGACAATCGTATGACTGGGAGATGCTACTGATGAGCTCGAACGGACGTGTGGCTATCGTTACCGGAGGAGGAACGGGGATCGGCAAGCATTCGGCGCTGGCGCTGCTGCGAGACGGCTACTCGGTCGTCATCGCGGGCCGGCGCATGGAGCCCCTGGAGGAGACGGTAAAGGAGGCAGGCGCGGACGTGCCGATACTGGCCGTCCAGACGGACGTCGGAAACCCGGAGTCGGTCCGCGCGCTGTTCGCGAAGACGACGGAAGCCTTAGGCCGGCTGGACGTGTTATTCAACAACGCGGGCCACGGAGCGCCGCGGTTGCCGTTGGAAGACCTGACGTACGAAGACTGGCAGCGGGTGGTCGATACGAATCTCACGGGGACGTTCCTCTGCACCCAGGAAGCGATCAAGATCATGAAGGCGCAGGAGCCCATGGGCGGCCGGATCATCAACAACGGCTCGATATCCGCCCACGTGCCGCGCCCCGACTCGGCCCCGTACACGTCCACGAAACACGGCATCACCGGCCTGACCAAGTCCACCTCGCTCGACGGCCGCAAGTACAACATCGCGTGCGGCCAGGTAGACATCGGCAACGCCGCGACCGACATGACCGCGCGGTCGGCCCAGGGCACGCCACAGGCCGACGGCTCGATCAAGGTGGAGCCCACGTTCGACGTCGAGCACGTCGCCGACACGGTGGTCTACATGTCTAACCTGCCGCTGGACACGAACGTCCAGTTCGTCACGATCATGGCGACCGACATGCCGTACATCGGCCGCGGGTAGCCCTCCCCTGCCCGACGCCACTTCAGGAGGCCATCCATGACACAGACCGACGAGCTGACCATACAGGAGTTGTTCGACCTTACCGGGAGAGCCGCGCTGATAACCGGCGGCAGCGGGTGGCTCGGTTCGTCGTTCGCCCGTGCGCTGGCCGAAGCGGGCGCCTCGGTAGTCGTGTCTAGCCGGGACAAGGCGCGGGCCGAGGAGACCGCGGCGGCCCTGCCGAGCCCGGGCGGCGCCGCGCACTTCGGAGTCCAGCTCGACCACATGGACGGAGAGTCCATCGAGGCTGGCTTCCGCGACGCCGTGGCGGCCGCGGGCAAGCTCGACGTCCTCGTCAACAACGGCCTCGAAGCGAACTCCAAGGGCATCGCGGACGTGACGTTCGAGGAGTTCACCCGCCACCAGGCGAACAACGCGGGCTACTTCGCACTGGCGCGGCTGATCCGCGACCACGCGGTCGAGCGCGGCGCGCCGGCCAGCATCGTCATGATCGGGTCGATGTACGGCATGGTCGGCTCGTACCCCGACGCCTACGAAGGCCTCGACTTCCGGAGCCCCGTCGCGTACCACGCACTGAAGGGCGGGACGATACACCTGACCCGACACCTGGCCGTCTATTGGGCGCAGGACAACGTGCGCGTGAACTGCCTAAGCCCGGGCGCCTTCCCGAAGGACCAGGTGGTCGAAGAGGTGATCGGCCGGCTGTCGGCCAAGAGCCCGATGAAGCGTTTGGGCAGGCCCCACGAGTTGAAGGGAGCGCTGCTGCTGCTCGCCAGCGACGCTGGCTCCTACATCACCGGCGCGAACATTCCAGTGGAGGGCGGCTGGACTGCCTGGTAAGACGCGTCGTACGGGACTCTCGATTCGGCCGGCAAGACGTGTAGGCGGTCCCAAGGCCGGAGGCGACACGGGGCCTGACAGCACGGCCGATGATGTGTCTCGGATGCGTTGGCTCCCCTCATCCATGAGGTGATATGCTGTGCTAGGTTCGAGGGTAGCCCGTAGGCCGCTTGCCGGGTCTGCGGGCGCCTTGGCGCCGAGGTGAAGATGGTTCGCGCCGACAATGCCCTGGCCGCTGAGCTACGTCAGCTTGCCGAGCAGAACGCCGTGCTGGCTGCGATCGGCCGCATCATCACGTCGTCGCCCGACATCACCGAGATCTACCCCCTGTTCGGCGAGCAGGTCCGCAAGCTCGTCCCGTTCGACCGCATCGACATAGTCACTGCGGACCTCGAACGTGGCACGCTCCGCGTGGAGTACATACATGGCATCGATCTCGAGCAGGAGCGGTCGCAGGCCGGATTCACACGACCTTTGCAAGGCTCAATGGCCGAGGCGATAGTCCAACGCAACTCCCCCGTTACGTTCACCGGTCGGACTCGGGAGGAGATGGGCTCCGAATTCCCGCTCGCGGTCGACTCCTACGACGTAGGATTCCGCTCGGAGATTCTGGTACCGCTGACGGCGGCCGGCAGCCCGATGGGCATGATCAGCCTGATGTCGACCGAGCCGTACGCGTACGAGCAGGCGCACGTCGATCTTGCCCAGAGAGTCAGCAACCAGATTTCGGGCGCGATCGCGATCGCGCAACTGTACGCGCGCAGGATGGAGATCGAAGAAGAGCTTCGCCGCTCGAACGCAGACCTCGAGCAGTTCGCATACGTGGCCTCCCACGATCTCCAGGAGCCGCTGCGCATGGTCGCGTCGTACATGCAACTCCTGAACCGCCGCTACGGAGACAAACTCGGACAGGACGCTCAGGACTTTATCGGCTTTGCCGTGGACGGCGCTCAGAGGATGCAGCGGCTGATCGACGACCTGCTCGCGTACTCCAGGATCGGGATCAGGGGCGTTCCGTTCGAGCCGACAGACTCCGAAGTCGCGTTTAATCGCGCCATGGGCAACCTCGAGGTGAGCATAGAAGAAACAGGCGCCGACGTGACCCACGAACCTCTACCCACCGTGATCGGCGACTCTGGACAGCTGGTCCAGCTCTTCCAGAACCTGATCGGCAACGGCATCAAGTTCTCAGGACCAGACGTGCCGGAAGTCCGCGTCGACGCCGTCCCTGTCGAAGCCGGCTGGCAGTTCTCAGTGAGTGACAATGGCATCGGAATCGACTCCCAGTACAGCGAGCGGATCTTCGAGCTGTTCCGGCGACTCCACGGGCGTGACGAGTATCCCGGTACGGGAATCGGTCTCGCGATCTGCAAGAAGATCGTCGAGCGTCACGGCGGTACTATATGGGTTGCGTCCGAGCCAGGTATGGGCTCCACCTTCTACTTCACCCTACAGTCCGTAGACCAAGAAGCAGGCATATGACCATCACGAGAAACTCAAGGCCGATCGAAATCCTCCTGGTCGAAGACAGTCCGGGCGACGTGCGTCTCACTCAAGAGGCACTCAAGGAGGCTAAGGTCCGCAACAACCTCATGGTCGCCCGCGACGGCGAAGAGGCGATGAAGCTGCTCAAGAGCAACGGGGCCGCCGATTCCATCCCGCGGCCCGACCTGATCCTGCTCGACCTCAACCTGCCCAGGAAGACCGGCCGTGAGGTGCTCGAAGAGGTCAAGGGCGACCCGGCGTTGAGGCGGATTCCGGTCGTGATCCTGACGACGTCCAATGAGGAGAGAGACGTGTCGGGGTCATACGACCTCCACGCCAACGCTTATATTACGAAGCCCGTCGACCTCGACCAGTTCATCGCAGTGGTGGTCTCGATCCAGGACTTCTGGCTGGAGATCGTTACCCTGCCTCCAGTGTGACGGGGGATTCCGGCGGCCGCGGACCGAGCCCGGTCAACTCAGTCGACGCCCCCTAACCGCCAAAGGGCCACCACCACCTCTTCTTCGACGCGGCCTCCATCTCGGTAGAAGCGCCCCCGAAGACGGTGGGGTCCAGCGCGATGAGCCGGCCCTGTTCCTCAGGAGAAAACTCCCTTACCAGGTCGCGGACCAGAAGAATGTGAGCGTCGGCCTGGTCGCCGGAGAGCCCGGCGGCGATCGATTCGTAGGTGGCGGCAACCCGTTTGGCCGCCTCGGGCGGGAGCCTCAGCCAGACCTTCAGCCGGGACAGCGTAAAGTCGCGCCGCAGCGTTGCGGGCAGATCGAGTACCGACTCCGCCAATGCCTGCATCCTGCCTGTACGGCCCTCCTCAGACAGTCCTGCCAACTCCGTGTACTCGAGGACCATGCTCTCTTCCCGTTCCACAGCCTCACTACGGGCCATGGCCTTCCAAGCCTCGGCGCCTTCGATCCGGCTGGCAAGCCGAGGCACGAGTCCCTTGGCCATCATGTCGAACCGACTCGTCTCCAGCGGCTTTCGGATGTAGCTCCTTACCGCGAGCCCGTAGGAAATGAGCATGTCTTCCTGCGCCTGCGACGACGTGAGGATCATCACCGGGATGTGCCGCAGATGAGGCTGCTCCTTGATCTCTCCCATGACCTGAAATCCGTCCTTCTTCGGCAGGTTCAGGTCGAGGAAGATCAAGTCCGGCAGGGGGGCGTCGCCGAACTCTCCCTGCCTCAACAGCCGCGCCATGGCGCTTTCACCATCCTCGGCTATATCCAACTCGTTGGGATACGCGGACTCTGAGAGCGCCTCCTGTGTAAGCCGAACATCGCCGGCATTGTCTTCCACCAGTAACGATCGAATGGCTGTTTCCTGGGCTTCGGATGTCATGTGGTACCTCCTCACCTCTTGTAGAGATGCTTGAACGACGGGTATTGGTTAGGCTAGATCGTCTTGAGCTTGCGCGACGTGACCCGCGGCGCGATCTGGTCTGCGCTCAGCGGAATCGCCTGCTTTTCGTATATCTGCACCCGGAAGCCGTGGAACTCCGCGACGTACATACGCTTCCGATCGTCGACGACCACCGACCGGGGCATCCGGAAGCGCTTCTGCGGCTCCAGCCGCGATAGCTCCCTGAGCATCAGCGGCGTCGCCTGGGGAATCATGTAGGCGATCATCGACTTCGACAACGATGCGTCGCCTATGAACTTCTCAACGTATCGCCCCTCTTCACTGAAGAGCTGCACCCGGTTGTTGCCCGTGTCCGCGACGTAGATGTCGCCGTCCGAGTCGACCGCGACGCCGGCGGGGCGGTTGAACTCGCCGTCCCCGTCGCCGGAGCTGCCGAGGGAGAAGATGAACCGGCCTTCGGCGGTGAACTTCTGGATTCTGTCGTTGCGCCAGTCCACGACGTAGACGTCGCCGATCTCGTCGACGGTGATCCCCCAGGGCATGTCGAACTGGCCGTCGCCGTAGCCGTACGAGCCCCACTTCAGGACGAACTTCCCGTCCTTGCTGAACTTCTGGACCCGGTGGTTCATCGTGTCGACCACGTAGAGGTTCTCGTCGGCGTCGAAGGCGAGACCCGCGGGGCGGTCGAGCTGGCCGTCGCCGCTGCCGTGCTCTCCCCACTTGCCGAGAAAAGTCCCGCCGGGCCGCATGAAGGTGATCCGGTGCAGCGCCGAGTCTGAAATCGCCAGGGTCTCCTCGCTGTCGACGACGATGGAGATCGGCCAGATGAACTTGCCGTCCTCGGTGCCCACGCCTCCGATGTGCCCCAGGAAGTCGTCGTCGACCGTGATCGTGGCGACGCCCGTGTTGGGCGATATCTCCATCGAGCAGAGGCAGTAGATGCGCCCCTCCTTGCCCAGAGCGATGTCGACCGGATGGTTGACGTTGCGCCGCATTCCGACCGTCTTGAGGTAGGGAAACCCCGCCCTCAGCAACGCGTATGGTCTCGGCATCTTCCGCTCCTCCGTGAGACGGCCGGCCTAGGCGAACTGGTACTCGCGCGTCGACACCGCGAGCTGCAGCGCGCGGGCGATGAGGGCCTCGCTCCGCTCACGTTCACGTTCGGTCTCGAACGTCAGGTCGCCGGTCGACTGGAAGTGGTCCATCAGGCTGTCCCGGGTGACTCCGCTGACCACGACCGGGCCGACCAGGTCCAGGCTCCGGTCTACGAGCTCCTCAGGGGTGATGGCCGAGCCGTCGCCGCTGAGCCGTCCGATCATGTCCCTGACGCCCGGCTTGGTCACGTCGCCCAGCTCGTCGGCCGCGAAGTTGACCCGCTCGGTGAGTGCGCCGCCGTCGATCCACTCGTGCCCCGTGTGCCAGCCCTCGACGGTGGGCGGATTCGTCAGGTGCTGTCCCATGTACTCCGGGGCTTCGCCGAGCTGCACCAGTCCGGGATCGGGGAACCGGTGGGTGCCGGCCAGCTTGATCGTTCCGGCGACCAGCTCGGCGGGGCTTTTCACCCGGGCGTAGCGGGCCTCCTTGAAGAAGTCGGACTTGAACAGCAGCCGAAGCACCGGTCGCAGGCTGCCGCCCGTGTCGATGAACTCCTGGGATAGGGCGTCGATCGCCTCCGGGTCTCTCGGCGGCTCGACCGACCACGCAGGTACCTGCGGCTCGTCGGCCACGAAGAAGCTGTACAGGTGCCGGGTCACGAACTCGGCGGTCGCCGGCTGCCGGACGATTATGTCGATGATGTCCTCGCCGTTGAAGTTGCCGGTGTGTCCAAGGAACGACTTTCGGCCGTCGTCGTGGTCCTCGGCCAGGAACTCGAACTCCGGAACGAAGTGGCCGCAGGGATAGAGCGGGATGGGCTGCGCGAACGTCCACCCGGTGAACGCGCGGGCGCACTCCTTGACGTCGTCCTCCGTGTAGCTCCCTATGCCCATCGAGAACAGCTCCAACACCTCCCGGCCGTAGTTCTCGTTGGGCTCGTCCTTGTGGTTCTCGGAGTTGTCCAGCCAGGAGATCATCAACGGGTCTTTGGACACCTCGATGAGGATCGTCCTCCAGTCGCTCAGCGCTACGCGGCGGAACAGATCGAGTTGAACGAGATGGGAATAGGGCGCGCTGTCCTTGGAGTAGGCGGTCGCGAACACCTGATGGAGGAAGAGCACCATCTTCTCCTCCAACGGCCGCCTCGTGTTGACCATGCGGTAGAGCCACGTCCCCGGGTTGTTGTGGATCGTGATCTCGCCGTAGTAGCGATCGAGCACGTCCTCTTCTATCTGAGGAAACCGTTCCGGGTCGATCAGGTCATCGACGAGGGACTCGTAGCTGCGGGCCGAAAGCTCCTCCAGCTCCTCTCGGGTCGTGCCGAACCCGGCGCGCCTCATGAGGTGGGCGGTCAGAGCCAGATCGTTGTCGGACATAGGCGTCCTCCCGGTATCGGTGCTTGCGGCGGCGGCCGGGTTACGCGGCGAAGGCCTCAATCTGCTCGAAGGTCCCGTTCACGATCGGCACGGCGTCGAGCCCCATCCACTGCTCAAGGACCGTCGAGTACAGCCCGCGGAAGTCGACGGTGTGCTTCATATCCTCGCCGCCCTCCCAGTCCCGGCGTTCCAGCGACGGGTACTCAGCGTAGAGCCCTCCAGCGACTCCGTCCCCGACGATGAAGGCGCCCCCGCCGGCCCCGTGATCCGTGCCGCTGCCGTTGTCCAGCATCCTGCGGCCGAACTCCGTGAAGATCAGCATCGCGACCTCCTCCGACGCGTCGTGGTCTCGGAGGTCCTGGAAGAAGTCGGCGATCGCGGCCGAAAGGTCCGCCAGCAGCACCGGATGGTCCTTGAGTTGATTGGCGTGGGTGTCGTAACCGCCGTGGCTGGTGTAGAAGATGCGGGTGCCGAGCCCGGCCAGATGGACTCTCGCCACGTCCCTCAGGCTGCGCGCGATCGACGTGTCCGCGTACTCGACCTCGGAGGCGTACTTGACGGGAGCGGTCTTGAGGATGTCCGCGCCCCTGAGCACGTTCTGGCCCGTCTGCGACAGGTAGTCCATCACGGGGCCCGTGCCGATGGCGGGCGCGTACATTCCCTTGAACGTCTCGAGGGCCTGCGCGCGCTGGGCCGTGTCGGTTACGCCGGTCAGGATGCCGTAGTTGTCGAGGTCGCCGACCGAGCTGACAGGCACGCCGGGCGCCACCATCGCCCTGGGCAGGCCCCGGCCGATGTTGACTCCTGTCAGCACGTTCTCCTTGCCAGGGTCGATCTCCCTGATCGCCCTGCCGAGCCACCCCTCGGAGCCGATTTGGACCGGTTCGCAGGTATGCCACACGTCCATGGCGCGGAAGTGTGACCTGCTGGCGCCGATGTGGCCGACGCCCTGCACAACGGCGACGTCGCCCTGGTCGTACATCTCCTTCAGCGGCGCGGCGCTGGGATGGAACCCGAGGCCGCCGTCGATGGGCAGCGCCTCGTCCTCGGGCACGGTGATCTTCTGCCGGGCGTCGTAGTAGTGGGGGCTCGTGTAGGGAACGACAGTGTTCATGAAGTCGTTCCCGCCGGTGAGCTGCACCACGACCAAGACCGGCTGACGTCCGTTCCGCGTCATGCTGCCCCCTCCAGGACGCCCCATGTGTGTGCGGTCCCTGAGAAGACGTCCCAGGGTGTGCGCGGGGCTACTTTAAGAGCGCCTTCGGACGATACTCGGCGATGGCCTCGCCGCCGGCGACTATGTGGCCGTCCATAGCCTCGAGTAGCTCGTCCTTCGTCGCGCCGGCCGGCAGGTCGAGCTCCTTGCCGAGGGCGTAGACCTTGATCGCGTAGCCGTGGGGCAACACCGGAATGCCCGTGTAGATGTGGGACATCGGGTCGTACGTGCCGCCGCTCTGGGATATGGAGAGGGTGGACAGAGTCGGGCATGGCCCCGTGTAGCCGGTATTGCCGTAGTCGTTCGTCCCCTGCCGGACGTTGGGGCCGAGCGTCGCGAGCTCGGTCGTCGTCGCCAGGTGCACTGGAAGCTCGGCCGTGTCCGCAGGCAGGTTCCACAGCACCCAGTGGACCTTGGCCTGGAGGATTTCGGCCTCCGGCTCGATCACGTCGGGGTCGTCCATTATCAGGGCGAGGCTGACGGCGCCTTCGGGCACGCCCGAGAACATCATCGGAGGAGACTTGTCCAGGCCGACTTCCCAGTCGCCCTGCTGGTTCAGGTTGCGCTGCTTGGGGCAGGTGTATTCGATCTTGAGGCGGCGTATCCGGCTGAACACGTCACTGGTGATCTCTATTGTGGACGTTTCGAACGCCTGCGTAAGCTTGTACCCGGCGCCCCTGTCGGTAGCCGCCTCAGCCCCTCCCTCGCCGGAGGAGTCGCTCGCGGCCGCGGCCTGCTGACCGTCACCGTCTGCGACATCGCCTCCATCGCTCGAAGAGCACGCCGCCGTCAGGGACAGCGATAGAACGAGCGCGGCCAGCGTCAGCAACACCGAGACGATACGCCGATTACTCATGTGGTGGCCTCCGTAGACGGACTTCGACACGTTGGGACGGTAGTATACCGTTCTAGCTTAGAAATGTCTCTACCTTGGCCGGATGAGCCACCTGCTGAAGCTCGCGGAAGAAAGCCGACCAGTCGAACCCCCGGCTCCGCCGGTACTGGTAGTGCAGGCTGACCCGGTCGTCGAGGGTCGAGGCCGACACCAGCTTCAGGCCGGGCACCCGCTCCTCCAGGAACGCGGCAAGCCGCGGCTCGGCTCCTTCGAACGAGTCGCGGTCTACGGAGATCATGAGGTTGCCCCAGCCGGTCAACGTGAACCGCTCCCGCAACAGCCTTTGGACCCCGAGCGCGGCGAACACGAAGACGAACAGCACCACCGTCACGACATAGTTGCCGGTCGACGCGCCGATGGAAGACGCGATGAGAAGCAGAAGAAAGCCGATCTCGGCCGGGTCTTTCACCGGAGTCCGGAACCGGACGAACGACAGCGCCCCCAGCAGCCCGAGCGACAGCGGTATGGACGTCTGGATGCCCAGGAACAGCGCTGTTATCGCGGGACCTCCGATGATGAAGGCCCGCTGCACTCCTGCGCCGACCTGCCGCGATCCGTAGAACAGATGGTACATCAGGTAGACCACGACCGACGCGGCCAGCGAGAAGCCGATCGCCGTTACGGCGTCGGCAAGGTCTACCGGCGAGCTCACAAGGTCGTCGAGCAATATCTATCCCCTGCCTATGTTCCCGGCCACACTCCCGACGGCCAGCGCCCGCCGACCGCCTCCGTCTCGAACAGGTGCGCCCCGAGGCACTGACAATACTTCGAGAACCTGCTCCAGCCGGTATCGAGCAGGCTGATGCGGCGCAACGACGCCGGCAGCTCCACGTCCGGACCCTTGACCTCCACCACGCCGCCTGGCAGCCTGACGTCGAATGCGCCCGCGCCGATCTCCCTCGCTACAAGCTTCGACGTGATCTCGCTGTCTATGGTGACGCGGACGCCGGCGAGCATGTCGATCAGCCGTCGACGGCGGTAGGATACGGCCACTATCGGCCGCAGCGGCGCGCCTGCATGATGGCCCATTTCCGCCAGCGTATCAACAAGCGCCCGCCGGTCGATCACTCCCTCGGATAGCCTGTCCGGCAGCAGGCGTTCGGCCGGCACGCTGAACGTCGTTCGCCGTTTCGTCGTGGATAACCCCCGTCTGGTCTTGAGCTCGAGGAACAGCGTAGCCGCCGCCGCTTCGTCGACTTCGCCGTACCAGCGCAGCCGGACCTTGTGCCGCTCCCAGTCGCCAGACGCGGACGCGTGGTAGCTGTCCAAGTCATCGGTATCGAAGTACAGGCTCGTCACCCGCCCTCCCGGGTAGCCGGGGTCGTTGCGGCACACCTGCCTCAGGACGGCGTAGGCGAGCTCTGCCCTGCCTGGCGGCAGATAGAACTTGCGCTCGACGCGCGGCAATGCGGCGGTATCCTGGGCGATGTCCACGCTGCCTACACGCCTACCCCGCACGCGGGGTCCGCGGCGCCGTTTCCGGCGCCCCGCCCGGAGGAGCTCGGGAGAACCCCGGCGAGCTGTTGTCGCACCGATTCCGAGCGTGCGGCTACGAAGCTCTTCAGCTCCGCGACCGCGGCCGGGGCGTCGAGCGTGGAGGCCGGCAGATCGTAGTCGAGCTCGGATAGACGCCGCCGCTCGGCCGACTGGACGTCTTCGAGCAGCGGACCCAGCATAGCGGCGAGCCGGTCGATTCTCGCCTCGGCAGCTCCAGCAGCCAGCGGGCCATCCAGCAACTCCCGCACGTAGCCGCGATAGGCGTCCAGGTAGCGCGGATGCCGCAGCAGCCTGGCGGCCAACGGCCGGCCGGCAAGCGGTGCGGCCGTCGGCTCGTCGACGTAGAGGTCGATCAGTCGGCTGCGTTCTATGCCGCAGTGGAACGTCCCGAACGCCTCGTTCATATCCCACGGGACCATCGTGAACCTGCCGTCCATTTCGTAGAGGTAGTAGTTCTGGGCCGAGCCGAGATAGCTGTCCAGGTGGACCGTCACGGCCGACACCGCGAGGAAACGCAGCGCGGCGTCGACGTCGAGCACCCGCTCTATGGCGCGGGGGAAGCTGGTGTCGGGCTCGTCGTTCAACACCTCGAGGAACCGCAGCAGCGCGGCGTGATCGGACCTGTTCTCGTTCGTCTTCAGTCCCGCTGCGGCGATCAGGTCGCCGGGATCGACGCCCGGCCCGGCCACGCCGCGTCGGCCTAGGCCGACGGCCTCGAACAGGTCGCCAAGGCTGCCGCCGCCGAGGTTTACGGCCATCGGCTCGGGGCCTTTGCGGTCCGAGCCTGCGAGGTCGGGCTCGGTCCAGTCCAACCGACCCGCGGCGCCTGAGGGTTTGTACAGATTGCCGTCGCCGGAGTCGAAGTGGCCGCGCAGGAACGTCCGGTCGACGTGTTCGACCAGGGCGTATACTCCGAGACGGTCTCCGTTGACCCACACCTCGGCGAAGGCGGTCCGGGGCGCCGGAACGCCCATCTCGGCGAAAAGCTCCGACGCCAGCCGGGCGCGGAGAAGCAGGTGGTACTTGAAGCCCGTGTTCAGGTCGATCTTCCGCAGGCCGCGGAAGTTGCGCGCGACGTTGAGCAGGTTGAAGTCGACGGTCAGCCCGAATTGGGGAATGCCAAGGTCGGCAACGGCCTGAAGAGACGAGCTGCCCTTGGGTCGGACCGCGACGTTGCGCAGCTCCTCGCCGTCGAGCGAAAAGTCGGCAACGGCGTAGCGCTTGGCGAGCGGGTCGCTCCTCATACGAGCCCAGTCGTCGTCCGACATCACAATCCGGACCTCGGCGACGCGGTCGGCCGGGAAGAGGGCGTCGTCAGTGGGCGCCCCACGCGCCTCGTCGGCCGTGCAGCCGACCGGGACGCCGGCAACCGCGGCGACGACGAGCATCAGTGTGACGGCCCCGGCGGAGTATCTCATTTCATGTGCTCCGACTCCTCGGCCGCTTTCAGGGCGCCGGTGTTCGACGCTCTATCGCGGCCGTACACCGTGCTCTCCTCTGCCATCCTACCGCCGCCTTGTTCGGTGTCAAGTGATCCATGCGGGCATGGGCGCGCCCTTCCTGACAGTTACGGCCGCTCACGACCAGCGGCAGGTGTTCAGACTTTCTCTGAAAATAACCCCTGGCCGACCTGGCGTAGGGGCGTTTCAAACCAGCCCCTACCGGTGCTGCCCTCCCTCTGAGGCGGCCAGGCTAAGTTTTCCAGCCGGCAGATAGAAACGGGACAGAATGGGACAGTTTGGAGCGGATGGAGCGACCGGCGGCCTCACTCGCTCTACCGTCGTTGTAGTCGTTGTATGGGTTCGTATCTGCGTGCTATAATCGCGCCAGCAATTTCGAGAGGGGTCCCTTGGTCGCAGAACGCACGCGCCAGTACGAGTTGGTGATGATTCTAAGCCCGGAGTCGACGGAAGAAGAGGTCTCGGGGACGGTTGAGAACGTCCACGGGTATATCGCCGACGGCGGCGGGACGGTCCGCGAGCATGATAGCTGGGGGCTGCGCCGGCTGGCGTACCCGCTGCGCAAGTTCCGCGAGGGCAACTACGCACTCACCTACTTCGAGTCCTCGCCGGCATCCATCCAGGAGTTGGAAGACAACCTCAAGGCATCGCAGGACATCATGAGATTCCTGCTGACCCGGAAGTAGCCGAGACCGACCCATGACGATGAACAAGGTGCTGGTCATCGGCAACGTCGGCAACGACCCCGAGATGCGGTACACCCCAAGCGGAGCGGCCGTCACGTCGTTCAACGTGGCCACCAACCGCAGGTACACGACCTCGGCCGGCGAGCAGCGCGAGGAGACGGAGTGGTTTCGCGTGAGCGCGTGGAGCCGTCTCGCCGAGACGTGCAACCAGTACGTCACCAAGGGCATGAAAGTGTACGTCGAGGGAAGGCTCAACAGCAGGCCATGGATCGACCGCGACGGGCAGGCCCGCGCGGGCAACGAGATCTCCGCAACCGAGGTCACGTTCCTGGACAGCCGGCCATCGGCGGAGCCTGAGGGCGACCGTCCGGCCGACGGGCCCGCTCAAGACGACGCCGAAGACCTGCCCTGGTAAACCGATAGTTCTTTGGAGAGAGAGTTGAGCGTATGACCACCCGCGCCCCTTCGGGCAGACCAATGGTACGACGCGGCAGGCCCCGTTACTTCGCCAGGCGCAAGGTTTGCGCCTTCTGCGTCGGCCACGTCACACACATCGACTACAAGGACGTCAGGACCCTCGAGCGGTTCGTCTCCGACCAGTTCAAGATCGAATCGCGAAGGAAGAGCGGCGTCTGCTCCCGCCACCAGCGCGGCCTCTCAGCCGCAATCAAGCGGGCGAGGCATCTGGCGATGTTGCCGATGAGCAGGTCCCACCGCGGGGTTGCCGGCGGCCGTCGCTGAGACGGCTCCCCGCCGCCTTGGGGCCGCCCGCGCGCTTGGCGGACGCCAACCAGGCTGCTGATCCGGCTTCCGGGACCGTCATTCCCCTTCTTGATCGCAAGGAGGAAGCCATCGTCAAGCCAAAGAGACTCGGTCACGTCGTAATCAGGGTCAGAGACCTGGCCCGGTCCCAGCAGTTCTACACGGACGTGCTGGGCCTGCAGATCACCTCCCGGCTCGACGACAGGATGGTCTTCCTGAGCGCCGCCGGCGATTCGTCCCACGAGCTGGCCCTGACGGCCGTGGGTGAGGACGCGCCAGGACCAGACGCAGATCGGGTCGGCCTGTACCACTTCGCCTGGGAGATGGAGTCGTTCGACGACCTCCGGAGGATCTACCGCAAGCTGGGCGATAAGAACGTCGCGATCGCCGGCCTGGGCGACCACGGCATCTCGATGGGAGTCTACTTCCTCGATCCGGACGGCAACGAGATCGAGGTGTTCTACGAGTTGCCTCGGGACCAGTGGCCGGCGACGGACATCTTCCTTGGCAGCTTCCCGATCAGCCTCGAAGAGGAGCCCGCTCCCGAGACCGTCTGAAGCCAGTGGGGAACGAACAGACGGAGGCACCACGGTGGCGCAGGTCGACTACTACTACTACAGACGCTGAAGCACGTGCACTCAGGTGAGAGCGTGGCTCTCACAGGCGGACGTTGAGCTGCGGTCCAGGGACTTCTTCGAGGACCGCTTCTCCGAGGATGAGTTGCGCCGACTGCTCGGCAACAGGCCCGTCTCAGATTTCTTCTCTTGGAACAGCCCCTCGTTTCGCAAGATGGGCCGGAGCCGAGACTCACTGAACGACGACGAGCTCGTCGCCCTGATGCTGGACGAGCCCAGGCTGATCCGTCGGCCGCTGGTCGCGGTGGACGGTGAAGTAGTCGGCCCGCTGTCGGGCACAAGCCGGATCACGGCCGCCGTATCCGAGCGGCTCGGCTGACCCGACTTCGCGCCCGAACGCGATCCGGCACCCCCGGGGCATGGCCCCGGGGGGTGCCCACGACCAAGGGGGAATTGTCCAATCTATCCGGCTGCGACAGCCTCGGCGGCGGGCGTCGCGCCATTGGTCGACGCGTGCAGCCCGAGTACGTCGATGCCCCTGCGGACCTCACCGAGCTGGTTGGCCAGGCGCTCTTCGAGGTCGAACAGTATCTCCCGCGCATAGCGGTCGGCGCCCTCGCGGCCAACCGAGGCGACCGCCTCGGTCTCCTCCAGAATGCGGTAGGCTTTGCGCTGGGCTTCCTGCACGATCTGCTGGGCCTCGTGATGACCCTGCTGGACGATCTTGTCCGACCGCTCATCCGCGGCCTTGACGATCTCGTGCTCGGCGATGCGGGCCTGCCGCTCGTCTTCGGCGGCGCCCACCACCGAGGTGGCCTCGTTGCCGGCCGTCTCCTTCGTGCGCCGGGCTTCCAGAAGAGCCTGGTTGACGATGCTCTCCCTCTGCCTGATGATCTCCTGGGCCTCCTGGATGTCGGCCGGGACCGCCGAGGCCAGTCCCCCGACCAGGCTCTGCAGGCGGTCCGGGTCGACCATGACCTTCTTCCTGAAGCCGGGTACCTTGGTAGCCGTGTCCGATATCGCTTCAAGCTCTTCGACGATGCTTATGATGTTAATGGCACTCCTCCTTTGCCGTGCTTTGTTGCCTAACTGCCGTCCAACTTCGCTGCCAGCCGGTCCGCCACGTGTGCGGGTACCAAGCCCCCGACCTGGGCGCCGAGCCGGGCCACCTCTTTGATGCGGCTCGAATAGACGAACTGGTACTCGAGGGCGCTCATCATGCAGACGATGTCGATGCCTGGGTCGAGATGGCGCCACATCAAAGCCATCTCGAACTCCGACTCGAAGTCGAACCCGGCCCTGAGCCCGCGGACCACGTACTTGGCCCCGACCTCTCGCGCCAGATCGGTCACGAGCCCGCTGAACGGCGCCACCTCCACGTTGTCGAGATGCGCTATCGAGCTGTCGAACAGCTCCACCCGCTCTTCAGTTGAGAACAGGACATCCTTCGGCGGCGTCTCGTAGACGCCGACCAAAAGGTGATCGAACAGCACGGCGGCCCGCTTCACGACATCCATGTGGCCGTTGTGCAACGGATCGAAACTGCCCGGATAGACTGCGTCAACCATTGCTGCTCTCGAACTCGTAGATCGATATCACCGTCTCTCCGTGCCGTCGACCGCGCGACCGGACGATGCGACCGTAGGACTCCGCAAGCTCCAGTCGGCGGTGATGCTCCAGTACAATCAGGGCATGGTCGACGAGCAATTCAAAGCCCTCCAGTTTCTCCATCAGCTCCGCCCACGGGTCGTCTTCGTAAGGCGCGTCCGCGAAGACCACGTCGTATTTCGCGTTCAACTCCCCCAGTGCCGCTTCGACACTCCTGCGGTGGACCCGCCCCCTGTCGGCCAGCCCCATCTCGTCGAGGTTCTTCCGGATACTCTGGCATAGCTGAGAGTTTTCCTCGACGAAGTCCACCCAGTCCGCGCCTCGGCTGAGCGCCTCGATACCCAGCGCGCCGCTCCCCGCGTATAGGTCCAGTACCCGGCCCCCCGCGACCGTTGCCTGGCCGATCATGGAGAAGATCGCGGCGCGAACCTTCTCCGTCGTCGGTCTCATACGCGGTACCCGCGCCGCCCGGAGCTTTCGGCCCCTATGCTCGCCGCCGGTGATCCGCGTTGTCATCGGTAAGTGCCCTCATCCTGTTCCAGTCGGTCGAGACCACGACCCTGATGAGAGGACAAATGCTAGCACCGGGTTCTCGGTATCGGAAAGCGGATTTGCGTCCTATTTTGTACAAGTATTAGACTCCTTCTAGCCTGGGGCGGCTTTTGCAAAGAGGGTCGCTGCGCGATATAATCGGGCACAGGCTGAGCCGTGAGCCGCACGCAGATGCGGCCCCTCAGTCTTTTTGTGTATTGGGGGGGTATGGACATGGTGCACAGGGCAATCTTCCTCACCGAAGAGGGTCGCCAGGGCCTCGCAGAGGAGTTGGACCGCCTCGTGTCGGTCCGACGAGGTGAGGTCGCCGCCCGGATCCACAAGGCAAGCGAGACCGGCGGCACGGTCGACAACGCCGAGTACGACGAGGCTAGGAACGAACAGGCCTTTCTGGAGGGACGCATCTCGGACCTGGATAACATCCTGTCCAATGCGGTGGTAGCTCCCCCCGAGAAGGGCGGAGGCGTCCAGCTCGGCTCGACCGTCACGGTGACGGTCGAGAACGGCTCGAAACGGGACTACCGGGTGGTCGGTTCGGCCGAAGCCGCCCCGCTCGAAGGCAAGATATCCCTCGAGTCCCCGGTCGGCATGGCCCTGATGGACCATAACGTCGGCGACTACGTCGAGGCCAAGACGCCCGCCGGCGCCGTCAAGCTGAAGATCACGAGAATCCGCTAGCCGGTGCCCTCGAAGGACTTCCCTCCGTGACTCAACCGGGAGACCAACTCCACAGGGTACGCCGCGAAAAGCTCGACCGTCTGCGCGGTCGCGGCGTAGACCCCTACCCGCACAAGTACGACCGCACGCACACGTCGGCCGAGGCGGTCGCGTACCTCGAGTCCGAGGAACAGGAGGGCGCCGGCGGCGATGCTCGAACCGGCCCCGTCTCGATCGCCGGCCGCGTCGTCGGGATGCGTCGCATGGGTCGCGCTGCGTTCCTCGACCTGCAGGACGCCGACGGCCGGATTCAGGTGATGCTGCGCAAGAACGTGGCGCCGGAGGCGTACGAGCTGCTCGACGATCTGGACGTCGGCGACTGGCTCGGTGCGCGGGGCCCGCTGATGCGCACCAGGACCGGCGAGGCGACGGTGGAGACCCACGACTGCACGCTGCTTTCCAAGTCGCTCCGTTCCCTCCCGGAGAAATGGCACGGTCTTGCCGACGTCGAGACGCGCTATCGGCAGCGGTATCTCGACCTGATCTCCAGCGACGAGTCGCGGCGTATCGCGCTGATCCGCAGCAGGACCATCAGCGCCCTGAGACGCCATATGGACGGACGCGGCTTCATCGAGGTCGAGACCCCGGTGCTGGTCCCGGTGGCCGCCGGCGGCACGGCGACCCCGTTCACGACCCACTACAGGTTCCTGGGCCGCGATCTGTACCTGCGCATAGCCACCGAGCTCTACCTGAAGCAGCTCGTCGTCGGCGGCCTAGAAAGAGTCTACGAGATCGGCAAGGTGTTCCGCAACGAGGGCGTCGACTCGACCCACAACCCCGAGTTCACGACGATGGAAAGCTACGAGGCCCTGGCCGACTACAATGACGTAATGTCCATGGTGGAGGAGCTCGTGCACGCGTTGGCCGTCGAGGTGTTGGGCACTTCGACCGTCGTGTTCGAGGGCGCCGAGATCGACCTGACGCCTCCGTGGCCGCGACTCGACCTGCGAGAGCAGATACGCCTTCACAGCGGCATAGACTTCCTGGAGGCCGGCGACATCGAGCAGCTCAGGGCCGAGATGAGGGCGATCGGCCTGGACGTCGGTAAGCAGATGAGCTGGGGCGGGTTGCTGGACAAGCTGCTGTCCGATACCGTCGAACCGAAGCTGGTCGAGCCCTGCTTCCTGGTCGACTACCCCATCGAGATGTCGCCGCTGGCGAAGAAAAAGCGCAGCGACCCCCGCGTGGTCGAGCGGTTCGAGGGCTTCGTCTCCGGAATGGAGATATGCAACTCCTTCACCGAGCTGAACGACCCCGTGGACCAACGCGAGCGTCTGGAGCAACAGGAGGCCCTGCACGAGCAGTTCCAGGACGAGGACATGGACCGCCTCGACGAGGACTTCCTGTTGGCCATCGAGCACGGTATGCCGCCCACCGGCGGCCTGGGCCTGGGCATCGACCGACTCGTCATGCTATTGGCCGGCCATCGATCCATCCGCGAGGTCGTGCTCTTCCCCCAGCTCCGCTCCCGGTAAGTCTGTAAAGGACATCGGCCTGGGCCCTTTTGCCCAAGCCGTGCCACTGCCCGCCCCTACCGCGGCACTTGCGCCGCGTGTATGGCCACCGTGCCGAACGCCAGCTTCCGCACCTCAATGTTGACGAGGCCGGCGTTCTCCATGAGAATCGCAAGCTCGTCGACGGTGAGGAATCCCTGCACCGACTCGGGCAGATAGGTGTACGCCTCTCGGTCGCGGGCCAGCAGCGCGCCCAGCCAGGGCGTCGCGTGTCTGAAGTACAGCGGGAACAGCCGGCCGAGCGGCCCCCGTCCCGTCCTCACTATCTCCAACGTGACGACTCGGCCGCCGGGCGCGACGACGCGGGCCATCTCGGACAGTGCGCAGGGGAGGTCGACAAAGTTGCGCACGCCGAAGCCGACCGTGGCGCAGACGAAGCTGTCGTCGGCGAACGGCAGAGCGTGGGCGTCAGCGACGGTGAAGTCTATCCGCTCCGACGCCCCACGCCGCCTCGCCTTTTCGGCCGCCTCCGTCAGCATCTCCCGGCTGAAGTCGGCCGCTACGACGCCGGTGACGTTCTCCCGACCAACCAGCTCCAGGGCGAAGTCGCCGGTGCCGGCCGCGAGATCGAGAGCGGGCCCCGCCGTCTCACCGACCGCCGCGTCTACGGCCAGCGTTCGCCACGCGTGGTGACGGCCCCCGGACATGACCGTGTTCATCCGGTCGTAGCTGGGCGTGATTCGGGAGAACATCCGCGCGACGTAGCGCGCGCGCTCCATGCCCCGCAGCTGAGCCAAAGCATCCTCCACTCGCCGCCGGCCCATTGGGCCGGGGCTAGGGCCTAGGGAGCCTGTGCGGACCCCGGCGCCCTATGTTCTTGACGTTCCTGATCGCCCTCGGGAGCGCCGGGAGCAGATCGCCGGCCAGCAGACCGGCGTCCCCCAGGTCTTCGGAGACGAGCTCCGCGGCGGCGCCGTGCAGGTAGACGCCGAGGGCCGCCGCGATCCGGAGGTCGAGGCCCTGCGCCAGCAGCCCCGTGACCGCGCCAGCCAGCACGTCTCCCGTGCCGGCGCTGGCGAGGGCGGGGTTGGCGAACGGACTCAGCATCCCCGATCCATCCGCCGCCGCGACGACGGTGTACGCTCCCTTCAGCACGACCGTTTTGCCCCAACGGCGCGCAGCATCCGTGGCGCTGCCGACGCGGTCTCGCTGGAGCTCCACGACGGCGTTTCCAGACAGCCGGCCCATCTCGCCGGGGTGCGGCGTCAGGACGGCGTCGTAGTCCATCCTCTCCCACCAGTCCGGCGGTTGGGACCGGGCCAGAAAGTTGAGGCCGTCGGCGTCCACTACGACCGGCGGCAGCGCGGCGCCGCCATAGAGAAGCTGTCCAAGTAGCCGGGCCGCCCCGTCGGCCTGGCCGAGGCCGCATCCGACGAGCAATGCGTCGTAGTCGGGCAACGCCTCCAGGACGAGCTCTGCCGCGTCGTCCGCCGGCTCCCCGTACGTCGACTCTGGCAGCGGGATATAGGTCGGCTCGGGAGCGGCCGCCGCCACGGCCAACTGCAGGCTGCGCGGTACGGCCACGGTGACCAGTCCGGCGCCGACCCGTCCGGCGGCTGAGGCGGCCAGCGCGGCAGCCCCGACATAGCGGGCCGATCCTGCCACGACGAGCGCGCGGCCGAACGTACCCTTGTGGGATGCCGACGGCCGGGGCGGGAGAGCGTCCGCGGCCCACTCGGCGGTCATGAGCTCCAGGTCGACGTCGCCATCCAGGCCCGCGGGCACTCCGATGTCTACCGTCTCGACCGTCCCGGCGGCCTCAGCGCCCGGGTATGCGAACAGGCCGCGTTTCGGATAGCCGAGCGTCACCGTAAGGTCGGCCCGCACCAGGGCCGCGTCGGTCTCGCCAGTGTCGGAGTCGAGCCCGGTCGGCAGGTCCAAGGCGATGATCGCCATGCTCTCGCGGGCCGTCTTCGCCTCCGAAAGCGCGGCGAGCACTTCCAGGAGTACGCCGGCTATCGGCCGAGAGCGCCCGGTGCCCAGGATCGAGTCGACGGCCGCGTCCGCGGTCCGAAGCGCCTCACGCAGCCGGTCGTATCCGGGGTCGTTCGTCACCTTGATAACCGGCAGCCCCAATCGGCCGACGGCCGCGAGATTGCCGTCGCCTGCCGGGCGATGGCCGCACAGGTAGACGGTAACCGAAGCGCCCCACTCGTGCAGATGACGCGCCGCGACGAGCCCGTCGCCGCCGTTGTTCCCAGGCCCAACCAGCACAACGACCCTCAAACCGGCGGCGCCGCCCATATGCCGCCGGACGCAGTCCGCGAATCGAAGTCCGGCTGTCTCCATCAGGGTAGCCGCGGAAACACCGGCCTCGCCGGCCCTCGACTCGATGTCGCGCATCTGCCGCGCGGTGACTACCTTCATGTCTCGCGCTCGTCTCTACGAATTCGCTCGGAGAGGCGCGGACGTCGGCCGACGGTCACAGGTCGGCCCGGTGCCGGAGGCTGCCCCACGGCGCCAGATTGCCCGCCGCGCTCTCCGCGACGACGACCGCGGCCGCGTGGCCTTTGGAGTGCGTGAGCGAGACCGCCATGTGGTCGATGCCCAGCATCCTGGCCCTGTCCAGTGCGGACCCGTGCAGCTCAATCACCGGCGCGCGGCCCGGGTCTCTTACTACCTCGATGTCGCGCCACCGCACTCCCCGCACCCCAGTGCCGAGTGCCTTCATGACCGCCTCTTTGGCCGCGAACCGGCTGGCGAGCTGAGGAGCGCGCCCGCGGCAGTAGTCGAGCTCACGCTGCGTGTAGATGCGCCGGAAGAACCGCTGGCCGTACCTGGCGGCCACGTCTCCGATCCTGGAGATTTCGATGATGTCCACGCCGGTTACGAGCATATCGCCGCCGGGGACGGCTAGCCGCGGGAGAGGCCCGCGGCGTCGAGTATCCCCGGGACCTCCGACTCCCATCCTATCGCCATGACGTGAACGCCGCGGCACATCGCGGACAGCTCGCGGGCGAGATCGGCCGATATCTCGGCGCTCTTCTTTCGCCGGTCCTTCGCGCGGTCCAGGTCGGCGACGATCGCGTCGGGTACGTGGACCCCGGGGAGATTGGCGTTGAGATACCGCGCCATTCTGGCGGACTTGAGGACGATGATCCCGGCCAGGACCGGGACTCCGAACCGGTCGGCCGCCTTCATGAACGTCTCGAACGAGGCGGGGTCGTACACCCCCTGGGTCTGGAAGAATGCCGCGCCCGCCTCGAGCTTGTCCTCCATGCGGCGCAGCTCCTTGTCCAGGTCATCCGCGCCGGGGTTGGCGACCGCGCCGGGGTTCAGATCGGGCTTGCCGGACAGCTCGGCGCCCGACATGTCCGCGCCGCCCGTAAGCGAGGAGATGGCCTTGACGATCGCTATCGCGTCCATGTCGAAGACGGCCTTCGCGTCCGGATGGTCGCCGGCGCCGGGCGGGTCGCCGCTCATGCACAGGACGTTGCGCACGCCGAGCGCGGCGGCGGCGAGCAGCTCGGACTGTACGGCTATCCGGTTGCGGTCTCTCCCGGTAATCTGCAATATGGGCTCGATGCCCCGGTCGATGAGCAGATGTGCCGCCGCGATCGGCGCCATCGTCATCGTGGACCCGGCCGAATCGGTGACGTTGAACGCGTCGACTCGGGAATCGAGCAACGAAGCCTTCTCGTACAGGGCACCGAGATCGGTACCCTTGGGAGGGTTCAGCTCGCAGGTCACGACTGGCTGGTCTGAGGCGAGCGCGCTCTGGAATCTGTTCATGACGCTCCTCGAACGTAGAGGGAGCCTCTTCGTGTTCGCGCCGACATTATAGATTCACCGAAGTTCGAATGAAAGCGGCGCGAGATAGGGTAACCTGCTCTCGCCCAGTCGTACACGGTGCGGTGATTGGCCGTATAATCGCCCCCGGAGGTGCAGGGAAATGACCGCCGAGCTGATAGACGGCAAACGCATCGCCGCGGAGGTCCGCGCCGAAGTCGCCGAAGAAGTCTCGGAGTTTCGCCGGTCTCACGGGACCACGCCCGGCCTCGCAGTCGTCCTGGTAGGAGACGACCCGGCATCCGCCGTATACGTGCGCAGCAAGCGGACGGCGGCCGCGGAGGTGGGCATGGAGGCCGAGGACTTCTCGATGCCCGCCGACGCCTCGCAGGAAGACCTGCTGCACCGGATACGAAAACTGAACGAAGACCCGGGCGTCCACGGCATCCTCGTCCAGCTTCCGATCCCCTCGCACATCGATCGGGACACCGTCGTCGAAGCCATCAGCCCCGACAAAGACGTAGACGGGCTCCACCCGTTCAACGCGGGCCTGCTGGTGCAGGGCAAGCCTCGCTTCGTGCCCGCGACGCCGGCCGGAATTCAACAGCTCCTGCTGCGTACCGGGCGAGACCCGTCCGGCCGGCACGTCGTGGTCTGCGGCCGCAGCGACATCGTGGGCAGGCCGGTGGCGGTCCTTCTGGCCCAGCGCGGCAGCGGGGGAGACGCGACGGTGACCGTGTGCCACACACGGACGCGGGACCTGGCGTCCATCACCCGGCAGGCGGACGTGCTGATCGCCGCTATGGGCCAGCCGCGAATGATCACAGCCGACATGGTGAAAGAGGGCGTGGTGGTCATAGACGTAGGGGTCAACCGCGTTGAGGCCCCCGAGCGCAAGCGCGGCTACAGGCTCGTCGGCGACGTAGACTTCGGGCCGGTCGCGGAGAAAGCGGATGCCATCACCCCGGTGCCGGGAGGAGTCGGCCCGATGACCATTGCGATGCTGCTCGACAACACGCTTAAAGCCGCGCGGCTGGCCGCCGGCGGCTCCGGGAGCGACTGGTGACCGGAGGGAAACGCGCTAAGCGCCCGGGCGTCGGGGCCGCAAAGACCACGCGTCCCCGAACGTGTCGCGTCGTTGGCCGCTGCGGCCCGACCATCCGTTCGGTGGCATATTGAGCGTCCTGGGCGCGGTCACGCCGCTGCTGTCGACCACGCGGCGGCGAAACGTCTTGATGGCGCTTACGGGCGCGTCGTTGCTCGTACAGCTTTCGAGCCTGCCGGTCGCGCTGTCGATTCCGACACTGTCCGAATACTTCGACACGGGCGTCGACGAAACGGCCTGGATGGTGATCTCGTATTTGGCGGTGCTCGGCAGCTTCGTTCTCCTGGCTGCTCGGCTCGGAGACCGGTTCGGCCACGGACGAGTCTTCTTCATCGGCATTCTGACGTCGACCCTCAGCACCGCACTGATCTCGCTGTCCCAGGAGCTCTGGCACGTCATTGGGTTGCGAGCCGTCACCGGGCTCGGTTCCGCGCTGATTTTGGGCAACGCGAACGCGATACTGGCCGCCGCCTTTCCGCCCAGCGAGCGCGGACGCGCGTACGCCCTGCCGATCATCGGCGCCCGCGTCGGCACGCTCAGCGGGCTGGCGGTGTTCGGTTTGGCCCTGCAGTTCCTGAGCTGGCGGGCAGTCTTCGCCGCCTTCATCCCGATCGGGCTGATCGCGGTGATTGCGGCCCTGCCGTTGCTTCGAGACCGCGACCAGCCGCAAACGGCCGACTCGACCGGCCCCGTCGACTGGCTTGGAGCAGTTCTCCTGGCAGCGGCGGCCATCGCGCTGATACTGTCCGGCACGCACCTCCACAGCGGCGAGGAGTCGTTCGTCTCCCCCGACGGCCTGCGCTACCACCTCCCCATGCACGCCCTGTTCATAGTGATGCTGGCTTCGTTCCTCGTAACGGAGCGGCTGGTCTCCAACCCGATCATGGACCTGCGGCACTTCCGGAACAGGCCATTCTCACTGTCGCTGGGCTGCAACGTGATGTTCCACTCGTCCATGCTGGCGACCTTCACCCTGGTGCCGATCCTGGTGGAGCAGGGCTACGCCAAGGAGCCCATCTTCGTGACCTACGTGCTCCTCCCGAGTCAGTCGTTGGGGCTATTCATGCCGCTGGTCGCGGGATGGATCTACGATAAGTACCAGCCCGAGTATCTGCGGACGGCCACACTTGCCGCGATAGCCGCCGGGTTCGTGCTTCTCAGCCTGTCGGCTCCACACGTTTCCTTCTGGCTGCTGCCAGTGATCATGGTGCCCATCGCCATGGGCACCAATATGTTCAATCCGGTCAACAACGCGGCGGTGATGAACTCTCTGCCGCTGGAGCACCGCGGCGTCGCCTCGGGCATGTTGGAGACGTCGCGTGAGCTTGGCCACGCGCTCGGCGCCACGGCGGCGGCCAGCGCGCTGGCGCTGGCGCTTCCCGCGGGCTTCGAGCTGCTGTCCGGCGAGGCCGCGGAGCGCTTCGTGATCGGCGGCTTCCAGGTGTCGACCTCGGTGGTCGTATTCGTGCTACTGGTCGGCGCGCTGCTCGCCTTTCTCCAGACCAGGTCCGCCGGACCTCTCAGAGAGGCAACTGCGGGCGCATCCGTAAAGACCTACGGCGACCGCAAGCGCTAGTGGACCGCCTGCAGCACCCAGCGCCGATCCATCGCGCGGCGCTCCGTAGGACAGCATGAAAACCGGCGACTTCGACTACGAGCTTCCGCCGGAGCTCATCGCGCAGACGCCGGCCGAGCCCCGCGACTCGTCGAGGCTGATGGTGGTCGACCGGGCCGCAGGCTCCATCGAGCATCGGCGCTTCCGCGACCTGCCCGACTTCCTGCGCGAGGGCGACGTCGCGGTCTTCAACGACAGCCGTGTCTTCCCGGCCCGGCTGTACGGCAGAAGCGCGTCGGGCGGCAAGGTGGAGCTGCTGTTGCTGCGCCGGACGGAGCCGGGCGTATGGCGGGCGCTGGTCCGCCCCGGCAGGCGGATGCGGGCGGGCGCCGTATTCGTCGTCGCGTCGGGCGGCGGCGAGGTTGACGGGCAGATCCTGGACGTGCTCGAGGACGGTTCCAGGACCGTAAGTCTGGCCGACGACGGCCGGCTCGACGAGATCGGCGTCGTCCCGCTGCCGCCGTACATCCGCGAGCCGCTGTCGGACTCGGAGCGCTACCAGACCGTCTACTCCCGGGTCGCCGGCAGCGTCGCTGCGCCGACCGCCGGACTTCACTTCACGCCGGCGCTGCTCAACGCGCTCCGCAGCAGGGGCGTCGAGCTCGTCTTCGTCACCCTGCACGTGGGCTGGGACTCGTTCCGGCCGGTGAGCGTGGAAGACGTGGCCGACCACCGCATGCACGCCGAGCAGTGGGAGCTCGGCGCACAGGCCGCTACGGCCGTCAGCGCGGCCAGGCGGGAGGGACGCCGCGTCGTCTGCGTCGGAACGACCGCCGTGCGCCTCATGGAGCAGGCCGCGGCCGTGACCGCCACGGGCGAAGACGCGGTCGCTCCGGGCGACGGCTGGGCCAGCCTGTTCATCTACCCAGGGTACCGGTTCAGGGTGATCGACACGCTGGTGACCAACTTCCACCTGCCGCGGTCCACACTGCTGATGCTCACCAGCGCCTTAGCGGGCCGCGAGCTGCTGCTCCGGGCCTACGCGGAGGCAGTGCGGGAGCGATACCGCTTCTACAGCTTCGGCGACGCGATGCTGATAACGTAGCTGTGGGAGCGAAGACCGTGGGCAGCGCGAGTACCCGTTTACGTTTGGTGAGGCCCTGTGTCGCGCCCCTCGATACGCTCCGATGAACCATCGGAGCTACTCGGGTGAACGGGTTGTGTGGACCCCAACTGTGAACACCCGCCGAATCAAGCCCGTCCGTGCCTTTTCTCGGGCGAGCCGGTAGAATTGGCCCACCCTTCTCCCATGAGCACAGGCCCCCTTCCCCAAATACCGCTGCTGCCGCGGCAGGCTTCGCCCATCGAGGACACGTGGGTCTCGCTCGACCTGGAAACGACGGGGCTGTCCCCGGACGGCGACAAGATCATAGAGGTCGGCGCCATCAAGTTTCAGGGCGAAGAGGAGCTGGACTCCTACACCACCCTGGTCAACCCCTACCGCAGCCTGGACAGCTTCGTCCGCCGCTACACCGGCATCAGCCAGGACGACGTGGACGGTGCGCCGCCGTTCTCCGAGGTCGCGCCCCGGCTGGCGGCCTTCATAGGCTCGGCGCCGGTCGTCGGACACAACATCTCCTTCGACCTCGACTTCCTGAGGAGCGGCGGGCTGCCGCTCCCCAATCCGCGGGCCGATACGTGGGACATGGCGTTCGTCCTGCTGCCGCTGCTGCGGGACTACTCCCTCGACAAGCTTGCCCGCGCGCTGGGCATCGAACACCCGCGCCCGCATCGAGCCATGGAAGACGCTTCCGTAACGCGCGACGTCTTCCTGAGGCTGTTCGACGTGGCGGCCGAAATGGACGTGTTCGCTCTTGCGGAGATGGAGCGTCTGGCCTCCCGGTCGTCCTGGATACTCGCCTACCTGTTCCGGCGGCTCCACCTGTACCGGCTCTCCGAGGGCCCTTCGGGCCCCTCCGACGCCGGCGTGACCGGCATCGACGTCCGGGCGCTGAGAGCAAGGCTGCACGGCGGCCGGTCTCTGCGCCCGCACCGGAGCGTCCAGAGCGTAGACCCGGACGAAGTCGCGGCGGTGCTGAGCGCTGACGGTCCCCTGTCCAGGGCCGTAAGCGGCTTCGAGGAGCGGCCGGAGCAGATCGAGATGGCGCGGTCCGTCGCACGGGCCATAGGCGAAGGCCGGCGGCTGATGGTCGAGGCCGGCACCGGCGTCGGCAAGTCGCTCGCCTACCTGGTCCCCGCGGCGCTGTACGCCCTGAAGAACAACGTCCGGGTCGTCGTGTCGACCAACACGATCAACCTCCAGGAGCAGCTCCTGACCAAAGACATCCCGGACGTAGTCAAGGCGCTGGAGGAGGTCGAAGGGACGTCGTCGGAGGACCTCCACGCGACGCTGCTGAAGGGTCGGGCGAACTACCTGTGCCTGCAGCGATGGGGGCACCTGCGCTCCGGCGAGGGCCTGTCCGAGGACGACGCCCGGATGCTTGCCAAGGCCCTCACGTGGCTGGGCGAGACGTCCACGGGCGACCGCTCGGAGCTGAACCTGGGACGCGGCGGCGCGGCGGCGTGGGACAGGCTGTCGGCGCAGGGCGCGCCGGACTGCCAGGGCATGAACGGCGTCTGCTTCCTGCGGGCCGCGCGAGAGCGGGCGGCCGCGGCGCATATCGTCGTCGTCAACCACGCGCTGCTGATAGCGGACCTCGCCGCCGGCCGGGCCCTGATACCCGACTACGACGTGCTGATCGTCGACGAGGCCCACCACCTCGAGGAGGTGGCGACGAAGCAGCTCGGCTTCGAGATCAGCCAGACTGTCATCGACGAGAGGCTGCAGCTCCTTGGCGGCGACCGCGGCCTCGTCGGCGCCGCCGTAACGGCGCTGCGGGGCTCGTTGGCAGCCCAGACCCGGCGCGAGACGATCGAGGAGGTGGCCGCCAAGATCGCGGGCAGTCTCCCCGGCATCCGCGACAGCGTCGCCGCGATGTTCAGCGCGCTGGCAAGGGTCGTGGGCGGCCAGTCCGGGGACGGCCGCGAGATGCGCGTAACGGCGGCCACCAGGGCGCAGCCGGGCTGGTCCGAGCTGGAGGTCCGCTGGGAGGACGCGAACGCGCTGATGGGGGAGCTGGAGCGCGATCTGCTGGCCCTCGACGCCGCCCTGGACGGCCTCGAGGAGTCCGCGGTCGAGTACTACGAAGGGCTAGTCTCGGAGACGCGAAACGCCATCCAGGAGCAGATGGCTCTGAGGGCGCACCTCGCCGAGTTCATCCCGAAGCCGGACCCGGACGGCATCTATTGGGTCAGCACTCATCGCCGCACCGGTGACCTGAGCCTCAACTCCGCGCCCATACACGTCGGGGAGCAGCTCGACAGGCTGCTGTTCAGCCAGAAGGAGGCGGTGGTCCTCACGGGGGCGACGTTGAGCGCCAACGGGACGTTCGACCACATGCGCGACCGCACCGGCTTCGCGGACAATGACGAGCTGCTTCTGGGCTCGCCGTTCGACTATCCCCGGGCGGCCCTAGTGTACGTGCCGACCGACATGCCGGAGCCGAGCAGCTGGGCGTACCAGGGGGCCGTAGAGCACGCCGTAGTCGACGCCGCCACCGCCGCGGAGGGCCGCACCATGGCGCTGTTCACGTCCCACGCCGCCCTGCAGGAGACGGCGCGGGCCGTGCGCGGCGGGCTGCAGTCCCACGACATCCAGGTACTGGCGCAAGGCCTGGACGGGCCGCCGCACCGGCTGGTGGAGGAGTTCCTCGACAACCCGAGGTCCGTGCTGCTCGGCACGGCGAGCTTCTGGGAGGGAGTCGACCTCGCGGGCGACGCCCTCAGCGTGCTGATCATCGCGCGGCTGCCGTTCGCCGTACCCACGGAGCCGGTGTTCGAGGCGCGCTCGGAGCTGTTCGACAACCCGTTCGAGGAGTACGCGGTGCCCCACGCGATCATCCGGACACGCCAGGGGTTCGGCCGCCTCATCCGGACCAGCAGCGACAGGGGCGTCGCCGTGTTCCTCGACCGCCGGGTCGTTTCGCGAAGATACGGCGACGCGTTCCTGAGCTCGCTGCCGCCGGCCACCCGCCGGCAGGGAAGGCTGCGCGACCTTTCGGAGCACATCGGGGCCTGGCTCAAGACAACCGACTAGGGGCCATAATCTGAGATTCGCAAATGAGACCGTCGTGCAGCGAGTCCCCTCTCCATCGACGGGAGAGGGCTAGGGTGAGGGTGAGCGTGACGGCTGCCCACATGCCCATCTTCCTCATACGACAAACTTCAGGGGCGGGACAGTAGAGTTGCTCGTTTCGATCGAAGAGCCATTCGACCTGGACAGCACGCTGCAGAGCGGCCAGGCATTCCGCTGGCGCCGCGACGGAGGCAACCACCGCGGCATCGTGTTCGACAACGTGATCGAGCTGCGGCAGACCGAGGACGGGCTGGATCTCTTCGCCGACCCCGACGACGAGGCCGCGCTGTGGCCGCTGCTGCGGGACTACCTGGGGCTGGACTTCGACCTCGACCGAGTGTACGCGGCGTTCGACGCAGACGACAGGCTGCGGGACTCGGCCGTCCGATATCGCGGCATGCGCGTGCTCAGGCAGGACCCGTGGGAGTGCCTCGTGTCCTTCATATGCTCGTCGGCGTCCAACATCCCGCGCATTACCAAGAACGTCGAGTCGATCTGCGAGGCGTACGGCCGGCCCGTGGGAACCGGACCCGGCAGGCGCAACGCATTCCCGACGCCGCGCGAGCTGTCCCGGGCCGGGGAGGCGCCCCTCCGGGCCCTCGGCCTCGGCTACCGCGCAGCCTACGTCGCGGAGACCGCCTCGGCAGTCGCGGACGGCGCCGTCGACCTGATGTCGCTGCGCGAGCAGCCGTACGAGCAGGCGCTGGAGACGCTGACCGGCCTGCCCGGCGTCGGGGACAAGGTCGCCAACTGCGTGCTGCTGTTCGCCCTCGACAAGCCCGAGGCGTTCCCGGTGGACGTGTGGATCGACCGCGCGCTCAGGGAGTGGTACCTCGGCGACGACGACGACTCCATCTCACGCGCCAAGATGCGCCCGTGGGCCCAACGGCGATTCGGGCAATACGCCGGCTACGCCAACCACTACCTGTTCCACGACAGGCGCCTGCAGGGCAAGAGCTAGCCGTCGGGGCAGAGCCGGAGAGCTTCGGCAGCAGGCCCCCCCAATTTCGTTGCTCTACGGTACAACCCTCTCACTTGTCCCTCGGTTGCGTGACGGCAGCACTGCTTGGTTTGGCCACAGTCGATGTGTAGACTTACGACGCAATCTGAAAATCACGTCTTGCGGCGAGGCTCACGCTATCACTCGGCTACCCACTACTAGGCGAGACGCAGACAGCGGCGAGACCCCCATTGGTAGGGGACGCCCTTTGATGGGCCAGGGTCACACCCCTGCTTGGCAGTCATACAGGCGTCCCGATAATGAGGTGTCCCATGAAGCGGTTTGCCGTGACCCCACGTAGCAACTTATTCCACCATTGGTCCAGTGGACTTGGGCGCCTCGTCGTGATCGTGACTGCGCTCTCTTTGACTACGGCCTGCTCCCAGTCTCCTTCGTCTACACAAACGCCCAACATAGACGCAACCATCCAAGCCGCCATCTCTAGGGCGATGCCTTCGCCAACCCCGATCCCCACTCCCGATGTCCGGGCGACTGCCGAGGCCATAGTAAAGGCGACCATTGTGACGGCGCCGACACCGACGCCGATGCCGACTCCCGACGTTCAGGCGACCGTCCGAGCCATGATACAGGCAGCCGTGCCACCTACGCCGACACCGATGCCGACCACCGACATTCAGGCGATCGTCCGGGCTATGGTACAGGCAGCCGTGCCACCTACGCCGACACCGATGCCGACTCCCGACGTCGCAGCGACCGTCCAGGCCATCGTCCAGGCGACCGTCGAGGCGGCGGCCACGCAAACGGCCACGAGGATACCAACGCCGACAGCTGTTCCGATAGCAACCGCACGGCCGGTGTCGAGACTGCCGCCAGTCTTCCCGGTAGACCCAACGACGGTCGTACCGGCCGGGACTAGACTGCAAGATCCGCAGGAGATCAGGGTTCCGAACGGTCATGGCGGGGTTGCTCCCTGGCGTGACGGCGGCGGGCAGCGGATCTTCTCTATGTGCGTTTACGGCACGATCTACCAGATCGACAAGTTCGGCGTTATACGCCCCTACATCGGCATCAGCCACACGGTTAACAACGACAATACCGTCTGGACCATGAAGTTGCGCGAGGATGCCGTCTTCCAAGATGGCACGCCGATCACCGCGGGAGACATCAAAGAGTACTGGGAACACGGCGCCAAGCCTGAGAACATTGTGGCCTGGGGCGGGGCGAGCCTGTCCCTCGGCGACATCAAGGGTTGGGAGGAGTTGCGTGCCGGCTACGTGACACAGGCCGAGGGTCTAGTCGCAATTGACGACCATACTCTGGAGATCACCACAGCCTTTCCGTTTCCGACTTGGCCTCTGTCGATGGCCGCATGGCACACCGGCATCTCGAAGCTCGACCGGGTGCTGTGGGATCAAGAGTGGTTCACGCGTCCGATCGGCGCCGGCCCGTACAAGTGGACGACCGACCCGGACACCCGGCAGTACTTGGCTGAGGCCGATGTAGCCGAATTCTGGGGCCCGTCTCCGAACATCAAAAAGCTCCACGGGCTGAACGTCTCGGACCGTCAGGTCCGGGTGATCATGTTCGAGAACGGCGAGCTCGACCTGATGTCCATTGACAGCGCGGCCTACGAGACGGCGCTGGACCCGAGCCACCCGTTCAACCCGCTGCTGAAGGTCACGCCGTACGGCGGCCTTTGGTTCATCAAGAACAAGATCGACATGGCCCCGATGGAGGATCTGCTGGTGCGCAAGGCCCTCGCGCATGGAGCGGACATGCGGTCGATCGTCAGAGCGGTGTGGGGCGTTACCGAGGACTTCGCGACGGGACTCATCTCGCCACTGATTCCGTGCCACAACCCTGACTCCACGGGCCTCTACTACGACCCCGATCTGGCGCGCCATGCGCTGGGCGTGTCTTCCTACGGCAGCGCCGCCAACCTGCCGCCGCTGCTGGTCGACCTGGCTAGGCCGCTGATGATCAACATGGGTGTGGCAATGAGGGAATTCTGGAGGGACAACCTCGGCATCGAGTTGGACATCCTGAAGCGCGATAGCGGCATGCCGCGGCGTGAGGGTTCCCAGTTCTACCGCATCAGCCTGGGCTCGTGGATTCCCGACCCGATCCAGATCGTCAGCAACCTGACGCGGAAGGACTCGATCGAGGGGCTTAGCAACATACCGGGCGGCTACCCGGTGCTGGATGCGCTGGTCGAGTTCGCGCGCTCGCTGCCTCTGGACCATCCGGACCGCTGCGCGGCGTTCCAGGCGGTGGAGCAGGAGTACCTCGAGAAGGTGTACTTCATGCCCATCCACTGGGTCGGCGGTGTGAAGTGGCTCGTGCAGCCGTGGGTAGTTGGATTCGAGAGCACCAGCAACATCGACATCAACACGATGCCCTGGATGTACATCCTGAAGCACTAGACCGGACGCCGTCTCTAACGCAGGTGGTCCAGCATCGCGAGCGGGCCGGCGGCCAGCAGGCCGGCGTCGACCGGAAGCGCCGCGCCGGTGATCCAGCGGGCCTCGTTGCTGGCCAGGAACACGGCGGCCCAGGCCACGTCCCAGGCGGTCCCCTCGGTGCCCAGAGGAGCGGCGCGGCGTCTGAGGTCCCGCTGCTCCTCGGTCAGCGCTCCCGCGACCATCGGTGTGTACAGATATCCGGGAACGATGGCGTTGACCCGCACGTTGTCGCTCCCGTGCTCCACCGCCATCGTCGTGGTCAGCGACAGTATCCCGCCCTTGGACACCGAGTACGGTACGCTCTCGAAGGCGCTGCCCGACCTCAGTCCCAGGAAGGACGACATGTTGATAATCGAGCCGCCTCCGCCCTCGATCATTCTGGGGACGGCGTGTTTCGACGTCAGCACCATGCTCTTGAGGTTGACGTCGATTACCCTCTGCCAGTCCTCTTCGTCGACGGTCACGACATTGCCCGAGACGGTGATGCCGACGTTGTTGACTAGGACGCTGAGGCCGCCGTAACGCTCTACCGCGGCCTCCACCATCGCCAGGCAGTCGGCCGAGCTGGTCACGTCGCCGACGAACACCGACGCGCATCCGCCCTCGGCTTCGATCGACGCAAGAGTCGCCTCCGCGCGGGCCCTCTCGTTGTCCACGAGCAGGACGGAGCAGCCTTCCCGGGCGAACAGGATGGAGATGGCCTTGCCGGTGCCGACGCCCGGGCCGCTGGAGCCGGCGCCCGTGACTATCGCGACCTTGCCCTCCAGCCTGGGCTTCCTATCGGTCATCGTGCGCTCCCATGCTACGGAACGGTCAGAACGAGCTTTCCGAAGAACGACCGGGCCTCCATCTCCTCGTGGGCCCTCGCCGTCTCGCTCAGCGGGTACGTCTTGTGTATCACACCGCGGACCACACCGCGCTCGGCCATACGAACGATGTGTCTCAGCTCGCCGCGGCGGCCCATGAACACCCCGAACACCGTCTGCTGCTTCAGGAATAGCATCCCCATCTGCAGCTCGGCTCGATATCCGGACGTGACTCCGCAGATGCCGTACCGGCCGCCCGGGGCGAGCGCCGCCACGGCAGCCGGCCAAGCGTCCGAGCCGACGTGGTCCAGCACGACGTCGGCGCCCCGTCCTCCGGTAAACTCTTTGACGCGAGCGGTCACGTCCTCGGCCGTGTAGTCGATCGCCGAGTCCGCCCCGAGCTCGGTCGCCATACGCGCCTTCTCCTGGCTGCTCGTGGTCGCGATCACCGTCGCGCCGACGACGTTCTTGGCGACCTGGATCGCGGCGGTGCCTACGCCGCTGGACGCGGACAGTACGAGCGCCGTCTCCCACGGCTTGAGCTCGGCCTTGCGGACGAGCAGCGACCACGAAGGCAGAAAGACCGTCGGCAGCGACGCGCCCTGCTCGTAGCTGACGGCGTCCGGCAGGGGTACGACGTTGACCGCCGGGACTCTCACGTACTCGGCGTAGCTGCCGTTCGCGGTCGATCCGATGCGCCCGGGCGACGCGCACAGGTCGTCCGCACCCACGACGCACTGCGAGCAGACGCCGCAGGTGAGACGCGGATTAACGACCACGCGGTCTCCGGCAGTGATTCCGGTCACCTCGCCGCCGGTCTCGACGACGTCCCCGGCCGTGTCGCCGCCGAGGATGTGCGGGCCGGACAGCCGGATACGGGTGCCCCGGACTCCGGCGCGTGTGAACAGGTCGAGCCGGTTGATCGAGGTAGCCCGCACCCGGACCTTGACGTCGTTGGGGCCGACCTCCGGCTCCGGCAGGTCGCCGTACGTCAGGGCCTCGATGCCGCCGTGCTCTTCGATGTATACGGCCTTCATGTCATCCTCATTCGCCGCAGCCGAACCGAAGTCCGACCGACCCCGGCGCGCATGTGTTCGTTCGGCTGTGCAAGGATACTACCTACCGGACCGATTTGCCCGCCCGCCGCGTCCCTGTAAGCTTGCGAGCGGCCGTCGGGCCGGGAGGCTCACTGCGTCGGCCCGGCCGCGTCCTTCAGGAAGGCGGCTATCGCCTCGTAGTACGCCTTCCCTCCGACTACGTCAGCGTCGTCGTGGCCGGCCCCCTCGATCGCGAGAAAGCGCTTGGGATCGACCGCCGCCTCGTAGACCGCGCGCCCCATGCGGATCGGCACCGTGTCGTCGCGATCTCCGTGGATCACCAACAGCGGCGTCCCCACATTCTCGATCTTGGAGAGCGAGTCGTACTTCGTCCGCAGTATCCTGCCGATGCCGGGAACGAACGGGTAGTTGTGCCCCGCCATCGCCCTGATGGAGGTGAACGGCGCCTCGAGCAGTACCGCGTAGACTTCGCGCCGGACCGCCGTCTCGACGGCGATGGCCGTGCCCAGAGAGTGGCCGAACAATGCGACGCGGCCCTCATCCACGTCGCCGCGCGAGCCCAGGTAGTCGAGCGCCGCCGCGGCGTCGAGGTAGGTCCCCTTCTCGGAGGGACGCCCCTCGCTCAGGCCATAGCCCCGATAGTCGAAGATGAGCACGTTCATCCCCAGCCGTCGGTGCAGCTCGGCGAGGCGACTGAGGCGGCCTGAGATGTTGCCGGCGTTGCCGTGGAGCAGCACCAGCGTGGAGCCGTTGGTGCCCGGCACGAACCACCCGTGCAGTGTAACGCCGTCCGCGGCCGTGAAACGCACGTCCTCGAATTCCAGGCCCATCGCGCCGGGGTCGGCTGATAGGTCCTCGTCGGGGAAGAAGATGAAATATCGGTCGATCAAGTTCGAATACTCTGAGGCGAAAAGAACGAGCACGAGTGCCAAAACCGCGACGCGCGCAGTCCGCAGAAAGCTCGGCGAGCGCCTCCGCACGGCCGGGGCCGGGCCATTGCCGGTCATTTCGGCCGTCTCATCCATCTCGCCTTGAGTGGGCGCAGGGGTTGTCGCGGGCCCAAGCCATTGTAGAACAAGGATAGCGCACGGGCGTGCAGCCGGCGTCGGGATGCTCGCATCGACCATCCAGGAGCCGCCGGCGGAACGCGGCCGAGGACTGTTCGCCAAGCCGGAACCGAGGAGGAGTAGTCCGCTACCTGAGCATCCCTCGGTAGATCTCCTGGCCCTGCCGGAACAGGTCGACTACTTCCTTGCGCTGGGAGTCGGTGTAGAACTTCCCCTTCCGGGACACCAGCTCCAACGAGTCGTCGATCTCCGCGACGAACTGCCGGGCGGCCTCGGTCCTGTGAACCCCCGCGCCACCCGCGTTCACGTAGACCGGGCTGGTGTGGGCGAACACGGGCTGGAAGTAGCTGTCCCGCGTGCTACTCGAAACGCGGGCCGCAACCCAGCCGTCCGTGTCGGCCGCTACCTCCGCCTCCAACAGTCCGGCCGTCGATCCTTCGGGGAATGACCTCGAAGCCGCGACCGATCCGTTCGACACGACCTCGACCCGGTGTACGGGATAGTGGGACTTCCAGCCGACCTCGACCGACAGCGGCCGTCCCACCGCGGCCTCGACCTCCGCGCCGGGCGCATGCCCGTCGACCGATAGGGTCAGCGCGGGGCCGTTCGTGATGAACGTCCGGCCTGCAGTCAGCGCCTCCACCCACGATTCGTAGTCGAACGGCCCGCCGCTGTGAGCGTAGACCCGGTTGCCCGAGCACAGGAACCAGTCGGAGCCGGTGGACGCCGGCAGCCTGATGCCCGCGTTCAACATGCGGTAGTAGATGTCGTACTCGGCGTCCGCCCAGTAGGGGTCGAACAGGTTGAAGGCGTCGACCTTCCCCATCGCGGCCGCCACCGGGGCCTCCAGGCCGCGGCCGTTGTGACACCAGATCACGATTCCGCCCTGACGTCTCGTGTCGTCGCAGGCGTAGGAGAGCGGCGGGTAGTCGGGATCGAATGCGTCGACCAGCATCCCGCGGCTGACAGGCTCGACCACGTTGCGGATGCTGAGCAGCATGATGTGGCCGTAGCCCATGTCGCCCGGCTCTTCGTCCCACCTCGCGCCGTGCCGGTTCTCCTCGCCGCACTGGACGTAGTGGTGGGCCGTCGAAAAGTCGGTGAGCATCCCGGGCGCGTACTTGTTGCTGGCGTAGTCGAAGTCCCACCGCCTGAGGACGCTGATGGCCGTCATCCTCAGGTCCTCCACCCGCGGGTCCAGCCACAGGCGCTCATCCGGCCTCTCTTCCTTCTCGTCGTAGTGGATGTGCGTGTTGCCGGGATGCCATCCCTGGTCGCCCAGCTCCGACCAGCGCTCGAGCTCCACGTCGACCGTGACGACGCCGCGAGCGGGCATCTCCACGTCGAGCACCGCGGGCGCGTACTCCGTGCCGCGTTCGACCACGACCCGTGTGGCCCCGCGGGGGACCTTGACCTCGAAACCGCCGGCGGCGTAAAAGAACGGGTCGCCGGAACCCACCTTCAGAATGGCGCCGTCGGGGTGGACGAAGCCGCCCGCAGAGGTCGTGACGCTGACCTTTGCCGGAATACGCTCGCCGTCCGCCTTGTCCCTGATGGAGCCAGCCAGTGTTGCGCCTCCGGGCGCAAAGGCTAGCCGGCCGTGGGTTCTGACCATAGTGGTGGTTCCTCCATGCTGCCCTTTGCAGATATGGGCAAGGTACCACCTCCTCGTCAGATAGGTGTAGTAGCGCCCCGCTTCGTTGACACGCGGGGGCGTCGATTCTAGACTCCGTGCGTCGCGGGCGTTCGTCCGCGGCGGAAGGAAGGTGTACGGCATGCATCTACTGGAGGTCATGAACCCCGTCGCGCGGCAGCGGGCGATGGAGCACGTCGCTGCCGTCAACCCCCGGCTGGACCGGCTCGACGGCAAGACGATCGGCCTTGTGTGGAGCGGAACCCACGGCGGCGACGTCGCGCTCAACCGCGTCGGCGAGATGCTCAAGGAGCGTTTCGGCGAGGTCGAAACGAAGTTCTACACGGGCGGCAACTACCCGAACCCGCCGCACATCCTCAGGCAAGCGGCGGACGAGTGCGACGCCGTCATCGGAGCCACCGGCGACTGAGGGACGTGCGCGTCGTGGATGGTCCACGACATGATCGAGGTCGAGCGGATGGGCAGGCCCGCGGTGCCCATCATCTCCGGCCGGTTCGAGGGCGACGCCATCGCCAGCAGCCGCGCGTTCGGCATGCCCGCGCTCCGCTTCGTCATCGTGCCCCGCATCTACCGCAACCTCTCCCCGGCCGAGTCGATCAGCAACACCGAGCCCGCGTTCGACGACCTGGTCGGCATGCTGACCGTCGACGGCGACGGAGCGTTCGACGATAGCCCGATACAGGACGCGCACCGCTTCGAGGGCGAGGACCGGTTCGACGCGGTTCAGCGCATGAACGACGATTTCCTGAGGCGCGACTGGGGCGACGGCTTTCCGCTGTTGCCGCCCACCAGCGGCGCGGTCGACGAGCTGACGGCCGGCGTCGGGCTGCCCACCGACCACGTCGTGTGCGACATGCCGCCCGGCTTCGGGATCGCCACCGTGGAGAAGATCGCCGTCAACGCGGCCGCGGCGGGCGCGAGGCCGGAGCACATGCCCGTGATCGTCGCCGCGGTCAAGGCGCTGTCCCGGATGGGCCCCGAGGGGGGCAAGTCGCTGCTGATGTCCACCAGCCCGCAGGCGCCTCTGTTGGTCGTGAACGGCCCCATCGCGGCGGAGCTTGGCCTCAACTCCCGGTCCGCGCTCGGCCCCGGGTTCGACAACAGGGTGAACATCGTGATCGGGCGCGCCTTCTCCATGTGCATGAGGAACATCGGCCACTGGTACCCGAACAAGATGGACATGGACACGATCGGCACGACGCGGAAGTTCGTGCTGTGCATAGCCGAGAACGAGAAGATGAGCCCCTGGCAGCCCTACCACGTGGACAAGGGGTTCGAGGCGACCGAGAGCGCGGTCAGCGTCTTCGTCACCAACGGCGAGCTCGACGTGCAGGACCAGGGCAACGTCACGGCGGAGGGGCTCCTCAAGACGGTCGCCTACGGCGCGACGTTCGGCACGCGCGGCCTATGGGAGCGGCACAGCGAAGAGCGGCTGATCCTGCTGCCGCCGGACGTGGCCCGGCCGGTCGGCGCGCAGGGCTTCACGAAGAACGGCGCCAAGGAGTTCATCCACATGCACGCCAACGCCAGCCTGGGCAAGATGACGCAGTACGTCCCACTCGAGGGCGAGGCGCGGGTGGCGGCGCACTGGAAGTGGATGAAGAGTCTGACCGAGCGCGAGCGCCTCGACATCACGATGCCCGTCCTCGAGAGCGCCGAGCGGTACGACATCCTCGTCGTCGGAGCGGACCGCGCCAAGACGCTGGTGATGCCCAGCGGGCCCAGCGCCGTTACGGTGGGCGTCGACCAGTTCCGCCCGTAGCCGCTACCCGGCGGGCTCCACCACAACGGACGCGACGTGCGGCGCTTGCGCGCGGCACATGCGCTCGACCATCTCCCTGAACGAACTCGGCGGCATCACGCACTCCGGGCAGTCCTCATTCGCGCCCTCGTAGTACTTGATCCGCAGCACGCCGTCCTCGAAGTCGAGGAGCTCGATCACGACGCCGTCGTTGTCCCGTGTCAGCATCCTGACGGTGTCGAGCACCATGTCGACCTTTTCGTCCATCGCAGTCCCCTAGCCTGCTCTGTCCGCCGGGGCGCTCATCGCGCTCGACCTGGGCCCGTAGGCGGTCACGGGGTAATCACCAGCGACCTCTCGATCTCGTCGAGGCTGTTGCAGCCGGCGAACGCCATGACGGCGTCCATCTCCGTACGCAGTATCTCGAACATCCGCCGCACGCCGGCCTCGCCGTCGACCGCGAGGCCCCAGAAGAGCGGCCGGCCCACGAGTACGGCGCGCGCCCCAAGAGCCAACGCCTTGAACACGTCGGTGCCGCGCCGAACGCCTGAGTCAAGGTATATCTCCACCTGTCCGCCGACCGCCTCGACGATGGGCGGCAGCGCCTCGATGGTCGCCTGGGTCGTGTCCATCGACCGGGCGCCGTGGTTCGAGACCACGATGGCGTCGGCGCCGTGGTCGACGCATCGCTTCGCGTCGTCCGGCGTCAGCACCTCCTTGACGACGAGGGGCAGTCCTGTCAGCCCTTTCAGCCACTCCAGCCGCGACCACGTCAGCGCCGGGAACCAAGCGTAGTCGACGGCCGCCAGCTTGTCCCGGAGCCGCGGGTTGTCGCGGAGGTTCGCCAGGCCGACGAACCGCGGGTCGGCGCCGATCTGGGCCGCGGCGCTGTTCATCATGTGCAGGCCCTGACGCGCGGCGGTCACGCAGACCGCGTCGAAACCGGCCTCTGACGCGGCGGTGACGACGAACTCGGTCACCTCGTCGTCCCGGTGGTAGAGCTGGCACCACAGCGGCCCGGACGAGGCGGCGGCTAACTCAGCGTACGTGTAGTTGCCCCCCATCGCCACAGCCATCGCCGTGCCGACCGAGTTCGCCGCCCTCGCCACGGCCAGCTCGCCGTCGGGATGCCCGCGAGTCTGCCCGCCCGTCGGGGCGGCCATGACCGGGAAGCTGATTGGCCTGCCCAGCACGGTCGTCGTCTGATCGCGGACGCTCACGTCCCTGAAGATGCGGTTGCGGAGCAGGATGGCGTCGAAGGCCTCGCGGTTGCGGCGGAGGTTCAGCTCGTCCGCCGCGCCCCCCGCGATCGGCGCCCATGTGTCGGGACCCAGGCGCTCTCTGGCGAACGCCTCCATATCGAACAGATTGACGGGCTCCACGATCCGGCTGCTCTCCGGCGCTTCACACCTGACCGACCGACTGGTTTATCTCGTCCAGCCAAATGACCATCTCGGCCGTCAGGTTGATGCTGGGCTTCTTGTCCGGTGAGCCGCCCGACCATGAGCCGTCTTCGTTCTGGTACGAAAGAATGCTGTCGCCTATGCGGATGGCCAGCTCCCGGTACTTCTCCTCACCGGTAAGGGTGTAGAGCACAGAGGCTCCCCAGCCCGTCTTGCCCTGCCGGAGACCGGGCAGCGTGATCAGGTGGTCTGAGGCGATCTCGGCGAAATACATGTACCGCTGCGAGAGCTCGAGCCACTCGGTCTCGCCGGTGGCCTGGTAGAGGCGGGCGAGGAACCCGCCGGCGATGCCCGGGTTGAAGAATTGCTGGTCCTCCGTCGAGTCCTGCGACATGACGAAGTGCATCGAGTCTTCGGAGTCGTGCTCTATCACGAGGCCGCCCCCGCGCGTGTACACCGAGTACAGCCGCTGAGGATAGTCCGGCTGCTCGTCGAGGACAGTCCGCAGGAAGCGCGCGACGCCGCGTGCCACGTCTAGCCTGTGGGTGTAGACGGCCGCGCGGCCGCAACCGCTGGTGACGTATATCTCCATCTCCGTGTCTTCACCGCGCTCGTCGTAGCTGGAGTAGAAGCCGCCGGTCTCCGGGTCCCAGAAGGGCGTGATGAAGTCCATGCCGCGCTGGGAGAGATCGAACTGCCCCAGCCTGTGGGCGCCCTCGATCAGCCACGCGTTCTGGTAGGCGTAGGACCCCATCTGCTTCTTGTCCGACGAGGTCCCGAAATCGCCGTCGGGCGTGAAAACGTTTTCTCGGATCCAGCTCAGGAAGCGGCTCGCGGCGGCGGAGTGGCCGCCGACCATCAGCGCGATGGGCACGCCCCAGTACCGCCAGACGGTGCTGCCCGAGTCCTCGACGGTGCCGTCGGACCGCACGTGCCCGAGGATGTAGTCGGCGCCCCTGTTTCGTCCCCTCGCGAACCGATCCAAAGCCTTGGCTGCGATCGTTGCGGTGGCCATTCAGAGCCTCCATCCCGCTAGCTGACGTCTGATGCTACCGCGCGGCGGCCCCGACCAAGCATCGTGACGCTCGGGTGGGGCCGAGCGGGCGCCTGTTGGGAGCATCCTACTCCTACCGACCGCCGTTGTGAAGCCGCCTCCGTGTTGACGCCGTCGTCCGACGCTGGTACAAAACGACCCGCACCACGCCGGCGAAGTACCTCTACACCCAGGAGAGAGCAACATGGCGAGACCGTACCCGTCCATTTCAGACGATCAGGCCGCGCTGATCGAGGCCTCACCGCTGTTCTTCGTGAGCACGGTAGACCCCGAGTTGACGTCCACGGCTAACGGCCTGGGGCCGATCAACCTGTCGCCCAAGGGCGGCTCGCCTCTGCGCGTCCTGGGACCGAACCGCGTCGCCTATCTCGACTACAAGGGCAGCGGCGACGAGACGGCCAGGCACAGCAACGCCGGCGGGCCGATCACTGTAATGGTCTGCTCGTTCGAAGAGGACGACTGCGCCATCGTACGGCTCTATGGCAACGCGACGATAGTACCCCTGGAGGGACACCCCCAGGCTTCCCTTCTCCGGGAACAGCCCGCGGCGGAGCTGAAGCTGCCGGAGCGTCAGGTCGTCGAGATCGAGGTGGAGACGGCGGCCACGAGCTGCGGCTACGGCATCCCGGTGATGTCCTTCGTGCGCGAGCGGACCGTCGGCGACCGCGGCCGCAAGTTCAAGGAGATACGCTGAACCCGCCCGTCGCCGCCGTCAGGAGACCCTTTGCGTAACGCCCCTTGCGGGAAACAAACGTCGTGGAGATGCGTAGATTTCCCAGCTGGGCAGCCCACCCTAGATTCCCGCTTTCGCGGGAATGACGGTCGTGCGAAGGTCCGCTTTCGCGGGAATGACGGTCGTGCACTGGTCTCCCTGCGAGGGAATGACGACTACGCAAAGGTCTCTCGTCAGCGAAAGACGAGCAGGACCGCCGTGGCGGAGGCGAGCCACAGCAGGATCGACGCGATCAGCGGTCGGTCGGTGATCAGCATCTCCTCCGGGACTTCTCCCAGGCCCGTGCTGTGCACGATGTAGACGTACCTGAATAGACCATAGACCACAAACGGTATCGTCAACATCATCGCGTGGTTCTCCGGCACGTTGGGCGACGTGAACGTGTACAGCGTGTAAGCCACCAACGTAGACGGCGCGACCACGGCGATGAGCTGGTCGAGGATGGGGACCGTGTACAGCCCCAGTGTGCCCCGCTGGCGGCCGGCCCCGTCGCCCGCCTGGACAAGCTCGCTGCGCCGCTTACCCAAGGCTATCAGGAGCGCGCCGAGGCCAGCGCAGATGTACAGCCACGGAGAGATGGGCACGTGCAGCGCGGCGGCTCCCGCGACCGCCCGCAGGACGAACCCGGCACTGATGGAGAAGACGTCGAGCAGGACCACGTGCTTGAGAACCGCTGAGTAGGCGAGCATCAAGGCCAGATAGCCGACGGCCGCCCCGCCGAACAGCGGCTCGAGCAAGAACGACAGCGCTAACGAGCCCACCGTGAGCAGGACCGCGGCCGCCCACGCGACCCAGACCGGCAGTGCGCCCGAAGCGACCGGCCGACGCCGCTTTGTCGGGTGGGCCCGGTCGCGTTCGACGTCGAACAGGTCATTCACCAGGTACACGACGCCGGTGACGGCGCAGAACAGCACGAAGGCGGCGGTCGACTTGCTGACGTGAGCGACGATCGCGTCCAGGTCGGCTAGACTCCACTGCTCGCCCGCGGTGAAGAAGAGAGCGAAGAAGACGAGCAGGTTCTTAGTCCACTGCCTCGGCCGCAGGGCCAGGACCAACGCCCAGGCCGCGCCCGCCAGTGTGGGAGTCGCGCTCCCGTCATCGGTCGTATTCATCGACCGATGATAGCGCCGGCTTTTCTCGAACGTCAACGCGGTGCCGCGGGTCGGCGGGCGGCCGTGCAAATTCGGCCCAGATCGCCGGGTCCGTGCCTTGATTCCGTCCATCGTGACCGCTGATAATGGCGACGGTCCAGGTCGGGCTCAGCGCCCGATTGTCCTCGCCGACAGCCGCTCTACAGCGGCTCCACAAGCCACCGGAGCCGCGTGCCCATGCGGCCCCAGCGCCCCGGGGCTTCTGGGATCGCGAGGTCTTGGGACTGTCGCCGAGCGGGTCCGTCGTACGCTCCTTTAGTGACCGGAGGACGCTTGTTCAATCACCTGCACGTCCACACCGAATATAGCCTCCTCGACGGACTGTGCGGCATAGAGCCCCTGGTTGCCAGGGCCTCCGAGCTGGGGATGGACGCGCTTGCGATGACCGACCACGGGGTGATGCACGGGGCGATCGACTTCTATCAGGCGAGCACCGCCGCCGGCATCAAGCCCATCATCGGCTGCGAGATGTACGTGGCCCGCGAAGACCACAAGGGCCGCAGCCCGTCCGAAAAGAGCCCCTACCACCTGACCGTGCTGGCCCGGAACATCGAGGGATACCGAAACCTGCTCAAGCTGGTCACCACGGCCCATCTGAAAGGCTTCTACTACAGACCCCGCGTCGACCGCGGCCTGCTGGAGCGCCACCACGAGGGGCTCGTAGTGCTGTCGGGCTGTCCGAGCGGCGAGGTGCCGGGCCTGCTGGCGCAAGGGCGTATGGACGAGGCGAAGGCGTCCGCCGCCTGGCACCGCGAGGTGTTCGGCGACTACTACCTGGAGCTGATGGAGCACGGCGGCATCGATGAGCTGCCCGCGATCAACGAGGGTCTGCGGCGGCTGCACGGCGACACCGGAATCCCCCTCGTCGCGACGAACGACGCCCACTACGTGCGCAAAGAGGAGGCGCGGCTTCAGGACGTGCTCGTGTGCATTCACACGAACACGAACGTCAACGATCCGAAGCGCCTGAAGATGGAAGAGAACTCATACTATCTGCGGACCGCGGAAGAGATGTCGGCGCTCTACCCGGAACACCCGGAGGCGATCGAAAACACCCGGCTCATCGCGGGCAAGTGCGACCTGACGCTCGACTTCGCGCAGCTAAGGCTGCCCAGATTCGCGGTCCCGGACGGCTCCAGCGCCCATGAGTACCTGAGCCGCACCTGCAACGAGGGGCTGGCCCGGCGCATTCCGAACGCGGGAGAGGCCGAGAAGGAGCGCCTGGCGTACGAGCTGGAGGTCATCCGGGAGATCGGCCTGGCGGACTACTTCCTGGTGGTCTGGGACATCATGCGGTTCACGAGAGAGAGCGGCATCTACTGCGCGGTCCGGGGCAGCGCCGCCGGAAGCCTGGCTCTCTACTGCCTCGGCGTAACAGACGTTAATCCGCTGCAGTACGACATCGTCTTCGAGCGGTTCCTGAACATCGAGCGCAGGGAGCTCCCCGACATCGACATGGACTTTCAGGATGACCGGCGTGGGGAGGTCATCAACTACATCGTGGCCCGTTACGGGCGCGAGCACGTGGCCCAGATCATCACCTTCGGCACGCTGGGCGCAAAGGCGTCGATCCGGGACGTGGGGCGGGCGTTGGCGATGCCGTACGCGGAGGTCGACAGGATCGCGCGGCTCGTGCCCTCCAGGCTCAACATGACGCTGGATAAGGCGTTGGAGGAAAGCGACGAGCTCAAGGAGGTGTACGGCGCCGACGAGAGCATCAGGACCCTTGTCGACACGGCGAGGGGACTGGAGGGCACGACCCGGCACTCGAGCACTCATGCGGCGGGCATCGTCATCTCGGACGAGCCGCTGAGCGAACACGTGCCGCTGCAGAGGCCGACCAAGGGCGACGAACAGGGCACCCCGGTTACACAGTACGCCATGGACCCCGTCGCCGAATTGGGCCTGCTCAAGTTCGACATACTTGGGCTGTCCAACCTGTCCATCCTGGCGAACGCACTGGAGCTGATCGCGCGGACGCACGGAGTCCGGCTCAAGCCGGCGGAGATCCCGTTGGACAACGGCGCCGCGTTCGAGCTGTTGTCCCGCGGCGACACCGTGGGCGTGTTCCAGATGGAAGGCTCGGGCATGACACGAAGCATCAAGGACCTGAAGCCCAGCTCCCTGGGCGACGTGGCCGCGATGATCGCGCTGTACAGGCCCGGGCCCATGGAGCACATCGACACGTTCATAAACGCCAAGTACGGCCGCGTCGCGGTGACCTATCCGCACCCGTCTCTGGAGGAGATCCTCAAAGAGACGTACGGCGTAGTCGTCTACCAGGACCAGGTCTTCCACATCGCCCAGGCGTTTGCCGGCTACACGATGGGCGAGGCCGACATCCTGCGTAAGGCGATGGGCAAGAAGGTCCCGGAGATCATGGCCCAGGAGCGCGGCAAGTTCATATCGGGCGCGATCGGCAAGGGCCACACTCAGACCGAGGCCGAGCAGGTGTTCTCGCTCGTGGAGCCGTTCGCGGGCTACGGGTTCCCCAAGGCACACGCCGTCAGCTACGCCCTGATCTCCTACTGGACGGCCTACCTGAAGGCGAACTACCCGGCCGAGTTCATGGTCTGTCTGCTCAACGCCTACTCGGACAACACCGACAAGGTCGCGGTCACGGTCGTGGAATGCAGGAGGATGCAGATCGCGGTGCTCGGCCCGAGCGTCAACCGCAGCGGCGTAGAGTGCGCCATCGAGACGGCCCGGGACGGCTCGCAGCGCATTCGGTTCGGCCTGTCGTCGATCAAGAACGTCGGGACGGGCGCGACCGAGCTGCTCGTCCAGTCCAGAGGCGACGGGACCTTCGAATCGGTGGAGCGCATGTGCCGCGAGGCGGACATGAGCGGCATGAACACCAAGACGCTGGAGAGCCTGATCAAGGCGGGCGCCCTGGACGACTTCGGCCCGCGCGGCGGGCTGCTCGAATCGGTCGGCCGCGTCCTCAGCCTCGCCCAGAGCGAGGCGAGCCTGAAGGAGTCGAACCAGGGCTCGATGTTCGACCTGTTCGGCGACTCGGTGCCCGTGCCCCTGTCGCACATCGAGGTGCCCGAGATCGAAACGCCGGCGGCGGAGAAGCGGACATGGGAGATGGAGCTTCTCGGCGTCGACCTGACCGCCAACGGATCGCTGCGGGCCGCCCTACCCGCCGCGGGCTCGGACGCCATCGTGTCAACGGCGCAGGTCGGGCCCGACATGGACAAGCGCAAGATCGTGCTGGTAGGCCAGGTCTCGTCCGTCACGGAGCGCCTGACGAAAAACGATAGGCCTTACACGATCGCGCGGCTACAGCTACAGCAGGGCGAGATCGACGTGTTCGTGTGGAAGAACGTGGTGTCCGAGACGCGCGGGCTGTGGACCGAAGGCGCCTTGGTCACGGTAGCCGGGACAGTCCGCGCCAGAGGCGACCGGACCAGCATCTCATGCGAGAGCGCAAGCCGGTACGAAATCCCGGGCACCGCCGAGGCCGAGGAAGAACAGGACCTGGCCCCCGCGCCGACGCCTACGCCCGCGCCGCCACCGCCAACCGCACCTGCACCTGCACCTGCGCCTGCACCCATCGTACCGCCCGCTCCGACGGTGCCAACCCCGCCGCCCCCAACCGCGGCGGCAAACGTCGGCGCGTCCGGAAACGGCGGCGCCGGCGAACCGACCACTCCGCGCCACCTGGCGGTCCGGCTAAAGGAAAGTGACGAGCCCGCTGACGACGCGCGCCTGCTGGACGACATCGTCAGGCTGCTGCTCGAATACCGGGGCGACGACTCAGTCGTCATGGAAGTCGCCACCGACGGGCGGATCGTCACGCTGGAGTGGCCGCTGGTCAAGGTGAGAATATGCCCGGACCTGGAAGCGGCGCTGACTTCTCTGATGGGCGGCTCCGACCGCTTCCTGGTCAAGAAAGGAGCCGACGCCTAGGCGTCCAACATGAAGTGGGTCTACCTGGCCACCGCACCGAATCAGCTGGAGGCCGAGATGTGGCGCGACCTTCTGGCGAGCGAGGGATTCGCCGTGACCGTCCGCGGCGGCGACACGATCTCGTACCTCGGCATGTCCAACTACCCTTCGACCATTCTGGTCGACGAGGAGCAGCACGACGCCGCCAGGAAGGTGCTTGACGAGAGCGTCGGCCGCGCGGCCGAGTAACTTCGCAGTGCGCCGGGCGCGGCGCCGACATCGGCGCAGTTGGGCCCGGTTAGCGGGCTAGCCCAACGTCTCTAGGTCTATGAGCCGCTGCTTCAGGTCTAGCTGGGAAGCGCCGCGTCCGAAGCCACGCAGGCTGCCGTCACTGGCGACGACACGATGGCACGGCACGACGATCGGCAGCCGGTTCCTGGCCATTGACTGGCCGGCGGCGCGAGGCGCCCGCGGCCTGCCTGCCTGCTCCGCCAGCCACTTGTAGGTGCGGATCTCTCCGTAGGGAATGGTGAGGCACGCCTTCCACGCCGCTCTGAGAAAGGGCGGTGCGTCGCCGACGTCGACATCTTCGTCTTCGAACCCTATCCGCTCGCCCTCGAAGTAAGCCTCGATGCGCTCCCTCAGCGAGGCCACCTCGCCGGGAGACTCGATCGAGTCCTCAACCTCGCGGCCCATGACCGACATGCAGTCGGCCGGGGAGTCCTGCGGAAGCGTCGTCCGCCGAACGCCTTTGGCCGACGACACGACGCCGACCCAGCCCAACCGTGTCCGGAACACATCGTGGAACCTGTCCATTTGCGAACCCCCCAACGGGACCGATGGCGCCTCGCAGTCTCCCCTAGGCGGCGCCGACGGGGACGAGTCTTCGAAGCGCCCGTAGGAACAGCCTCATCCTCACGCTCTTCCACGCCGCGTCGATTCGTTCGTCTTCGACGGCCTGCCGACCGTAGCGTCCCAGCGCGAACGCCCAGCCGAGCGTCTGCGCGCCGGCCGCAGTCTTGGGCAGGGCAAGTCCGACGCTTCGGGCGTACTCCAACGGGGTCTGGTGCGGCCCTCTGCGCACGCCCGCCAGGGTGCCGAGCCTGCTCATCTTGGCATAGGCCCGCTCACCGGGCAGATCGCCCAGGCCGCTCCTCCACGCGAACACGCCGACGAGCAACGCGGCCGCAAGCGCACCGCCGGCTATCCCGATCGCGACAAGCACCTCGGCCCAGATCGATCCGCCCGGGAGAAACGACAGCGGGCCCTCATCGGGGAACAGAAACTCGTCGCACGGGTCGAGCTCCTGAGCGAATCCGACGGGCTGAGTCTGGCCGCCGGTTCCACTCGGCTGGTATGAGATCAGCATGACCAGACCTTCGATCAACTCCTCCGGCCTGGTGCAGTCGAACGGCGTCGTCTGGAAGTCGCCGGTTTCCACCGAACCGGACGAGGCGGCCTGCGAAGATTCGCCTCCGAATAGCTCGGACTCGGGCCAGTTAGGAGTGGGCTCGAAGTCTATCCAACCGAAGCTCGGGAAGTAGACCTGGGACCAGCCGTGACTGTCGGAGTCCCTAACGGCCCGCAGGGTCGCGCCCTCTTCCAATTCATCACCCGCCGCATAGCCCGCCGCCAGCCGCGCCGGCACGCCGACGGAACGCATCAGCACCGTCATGGCGGAGGCGAAATAGTCGCTGTAGCCCTCCTTCGTTTCGAACAGGAAGTTGTCGACACCGTCCGAACCGCGCGGCGGCTTTTCGATCTCCTGCGAGTAGGTGAAGTTGCCGTCGGCGCGCAGGTAGTCCCTGATCGCCAGGGCCTTCTCTATGGGCGTCTCGGCATCCCGCGTCAGATCGGCGGCAAGGTCGCTGACACGCTGCGGAAGAGTGTCCGGGAGCTGCAGGTAGTGGTCCTTGACGAATCCTTCGTAGTCCGTCCCTGCCAACTCCAGGTCTTCCATACTGGCCTGCGAGACAAACGAGTTCATCTCGTAGGCTTCGTTGGCTTGGAGACGCTCCGCAAACCTCCAGGAGATGACGTCGGTGAACTCCGGCTCCGATCGGGCAAGGTGGACAGAGCGCACGTAGGTGTTGTTCTCATCGTCCTGAGTGTACGCCACCCGGACGAGAATCAGGTCCTCGGGCAGCAGACTCGATATAGTCGATTCTACGAAGGTGCTTACCGGCAAGCTGAATGTATCGCGCAGCTCTTGGGCCAGCTCCCGTATCTCCGTTGGGAGGCCGCCGTCCCGCCGGTCGCTTCGCATGTCGATCTGGAATCGGAGCGGCGCGAGCGTTTCGACAATGGCCTCGCGGCTGATCCAGTCGACGTTGCCGCCGGCCAGCAGCCGGTTCGTATCGAACGAGAACTGGACGCGCTGGGCGGTGAGCTGGCGCTTTTCCGACTCCTGCGGCGGCGGCTGGCTCGATTCGGGACCGATGCGCCGTTTCTGCGTCGCGCCCGCGAACCATCCCTGCGACGTGTACTCGCTGTACGTTCGCGACAGCCAGTAGTTGGACTCCTCGGACTCCGTTTGAAAGACCACTTCGCCCTCGAAGCTGATCTTGCCTACGAACGGAAGCGAGCTGCCGAAGAAGCGCCCCGTCCGGTCCTCGCGGGACGGAATCGCGGCCATCAGGCGGCTGAAGTCCTCTTCCACCAACGTGATCGGCGTCCGTCCGAGGTCCCAGAGAAACACGGCGGCGTCCGTCCTCATTAGCTTCAGCGGGAAGACCGCGGCCGCGAACAATACCACGGCGGCAAAGACGACCGTCGCCCGGACGACAAGCCACCGGCTGATCGCCAGGGTGGCTACCCGATCGACTCGCCACTGCTCCCTGCGTTGGATCATGGTGACCCTCGCCACGAGCATCATGGCCGAGAAGGTGAATGCGAGGAAGTGGACCAGATACCGGTTCGGCAAGAAGCTCAGGACGGTCAACATCACCATCCCGCCGAAGAAGAGCCCGACCCAGACGTTCGTCCGACGGAACAGGAACCACGCGCCGGCGTATGCCAATAGCCACGTACCGGCCAGCACGCCGAGTGTGAACGGCAGAAGATCGGTGCTGATGCCGCCGGTGGTGGCCGCCTCGTAGAAGATGTCGAGCCGCGTCCAAGCCTCGCGTAGGCGGTCGGGCAGGCCGTCCCCCTCCGCCAACGTAGAGCCCTGCCACGCAGCGAGAACGGCGCCCAATACGACGGCCCCGACGTGCAGCAGCGGCGCCGGCGCCCTGAGCTTGGCGAAGCCAAGGCCGACCAGCGTGGCAACGACGACCAGCATCAAGATGCCGGGCGTATCGACCCAGTTGGCGTCCCTGACCGTCCAGGCGACCGTGGCGAGAATCAGCAGGAACAGCAGGTAGGTGTCCCAGCCCTGGGCCGGCGAGTAGCGCGTAAGCCAATCGGGCACCCGGTAGTCCCGGTCAACCGCGCTGTCCGGCCTGTTCGGGTCGAAGACCGCCGTAATGTCCCGTGTTGTCATGCGGGCACGCCGACCTCTTGCACTGGCTGTCTGGACGCGGCTTCCAATCCGCTGCGACGGCTCAGGGCGACGGCCAGATCGTCGCTCTTGCGTATCTCGTATACGGGGACTCCCAGTCTGCCAAGGCGTTCCAGATTGTCCGACGTGTCGTAGACGCCGCCGAAGGACTGGGCGTTCATCAGCGCGACGCCCACACGGACTCCGCGGCTCGACAGCTCCCTGAGCGCGATCGTCCACTCCTGTCGTGGGGACGGCGTGACGACTATCAGCGCGCTGCGGTTATCCCACAGCGGCTCTTCGGTCGCGAGGACATTCTCGAGCGACGTGCCGCCCTCGGTCTTGCTCATCGCAAGATATTCCAGGATCCTGTTGAACTGGCCCGCGCCGGTCTCGGCCTCCAGGAAGTAGCGCTTGTCGCCGTGGGCTATGAGGCCTACCGGGACGTTGGCCTCTTCGAGGTACATCTTGGCCAGCGAAGCGCCTATAGTCACGCCGTATTCGTCGGTGCTCTCGTCGAGCTCGCCGGCCTGCACCCCGTGTTCCATATCGATCAGTACCCACAGTTCGCCCGACCGGCCCAGGTCGAACTCTTTGGACATCAGCTTGCCCATGCGAGCCGTGCTGTTCCAGTGAATCCTGCTGAGGCTGTCGCCGAACGCATAGTCGCGCACGGCCGCCGCGTTCGGGGTGACGTTGTAAGTCCGCCTGCGGAGGCGGCCGTCGCCGGAGAACTCCGACGCGAGTATGTCGAATCCGGAGAGGTCTACGATCCGGGGATAGACGGTGACGGTACCCTCCTCGCCGAAGGTCTCCGTGCGGCGGAACAGTCCGAACGGGTCGGTATTGGAGACCTGCAGCGGCCCCAGGCGGTACAGGCCGCGCTTGCGCGCGGGTGTGCGCATCGTCCATGCATAGTTGGAGCGGGCGTAGCCGGACAGGTTGCCGCTGAGGCCGACCACGGCTCCGCCGGAGTACCCCGGCAGATCGGTCACGTCCCGGACCTCCAACGAAAGCTTGGGCAGCCGGCTCAGGCTCTTGATGCTGAGCTCCTCTTCGATGGGGTCGCCCACCCGGGCCTGGCTGGTCTTGCGCCCGACCTGGAGATCGATCGACCCAACGGACAGCCGGTTCCACAGGTACGCGAACGCGAGGGTGATGGCGAGGACGTAGAAGAGCCGGTACGACAGCGGGTCCCTGGTCGCGAGCCCGGACAGCAGTGCGAAGGCCATCAGCCCGACGACGAGGTAGAACCTGCGCTGGAGCTGTACCTCGAGCCGCGGCAGTCTCATCTCGCGAACCACCCCGCGGTTTCGGCGCCCGGCACCGGAATCCGGTCGACGATCTCTCCGATCACTTCGGCTCCTCCGACGCCGCGCATACGGGCGGCCGCCGAAACGATGATGCGGTGACTCAGCATGGGCACCGCTAACTCCTTGACGTCATCCGGGAGGACGAAGTCGCGACCTCGGATGAGCGATATCGCCTGCGAGCCTCGGAACAGCACCAGTGAGCCCCGGGGCGAGCTTCCCAGCGAGAGGTCGGCGTGGTCGCGAGTCGCCTGGGTAATGGACACGATGTACTGCCGTATCAGGTCGTCCACGAACACCGACCTGACCGCGTCCTGCAGCGCCACGATTTCATCGGCCGACGCGACCGGATCGAGCGATTCGATGGGATGGGCCGTCTCCTGGCCCTTCATGATCTCCAGCTCCTGCTCCGGGGTCGGGTAGCCGAGCGTTATCCGCAGGAGAAACCGGTCGAGCTGAGCCTCGGGCAGCGGGAAGGTGCCCTCGTACTCGATCGGGTTCTGGGTAGCCATCACGGTGAACGGCCGGGGCAGCTGGTGAGTGACGCCCTCGACGGTTACCTGCCGCTCTTCCATCGCCTCCAGCAGCGCCGACTGCGTCTTTGGCGTCGCCCGGTTGATCTCGTCGGCCAACACGAGCTGGGAGATGATGGGTCCGTCTCTGAACTCGAAGTCCTGCGTCTTCTGGTTGTAGATGGAGACGCCGGTAATGTCGCTCGGCAATAGATCGGGCGTGAACTGGATGCGCCGGAACATGCAGCCGGTGGACCTTGCCAGGCTTCGCGCCAGCATTGTCTTGCCCACTCCCGGCACGTCCTCGACGAGCATATGGCCCTGGCATATGAGGGCGACGACAGCCAACTCCACGGCGTCGTCCTTGCCGATGATGACCGTCTTGATGTTGTGTACGATCTTACGAGCAGCGTCTCGGGCCTTGTCCAGATCGGCCAATGGCGGTCTCCTTTGGTCCGCCGGCTCGCGGGCTGTACGCCCTCCGGCGGCCACGGTTGGATTGTGGTCGGCTAGGAGCGAGATGTCGTCGTTGCTGAACTCGGGTTCAGTAGCCGCGTCATAATGTTAACAGGAGTTGGGAATTCGTGGCGATTGCCCGCCATCGAAGCAGAGGGCCGCCAATGTCGGCGCGACAGATACGATTGCCGTGGGCGCGGTTTGGTGTTTGCGTGGGGCGGCCGAACGCGTTTCGGTTTCGTTGACGCCCCATCGGCCCTGTGATAGGCTTGTGACGCTTTGCACAAACGACGGGCGACGGGTTCCAGGTGCCTCTCGTGAGTCAGCGGCCAGCCGTGCAATCGCGGCGCGTTGGCCGGGGGTTCCTGATCGTCGCCTCCCTGGCCTTGGTGGCCGCGATCGGTCAAGTCACCCTAGGCGGCGTGGTCCGCTTAACGGACTCGGGCCTCGGCTGTCCCGACTGGCCGCTGTGCCACGGCAAGCTGATACCGCAGGCCGAGTTCCACACCCTGATCGAGTATTCCCACAGGCTCTCCGCGTCGCTGCTCGGCGTGCTGGTGCTCGCTGCGGCTGTACTGGCGTGGAAGTCCCACCGGGACGACAGGCGGCTGACCGCATCGACCACGCTGGGACTCACCCTCGTGCTGATAGCCGCCGTGCTCGGCGGCATAACCGTCCTGACGGAGGTCGACTCCTGGGCAGTGCTCGTGCACCTGAGCGTTGCCGAGCTGCTGATCGCGTGCATCGTCGTGGCGATCGCGGCCGCCTGGGTCGGATACCGTCGTGTAGACCCGGCCTCCGGCCGAGACCGCTTCGACGCACTGGTGGCCGCCGCCGTCGCCGGCACCTTCCTGATCGTTCTGTCGGGTTCCTACATGGTCGGGCAAGGCTACGGCTCGAGCTGCGGCACATGGCCCCTGTGCCGGGGAAGCTTGCTGCCGACTGAGGGCCCGTATTTCATCCACATGGGCCACAGGCTCGTCGCGGCAGTGGTGGGAGCGATTGTCGTGGCCGTGTTCGCGGTCGCCTGGACCCGCGGGGACGCGCGACCGTACGTCAGACTGATGTCGTTGATTGCCGCGGCGCTTCTGGCAGTTCAGACGGGCCTTGGCGCCGTGACGGTGTGGTGGGGCTTTCCGCTCGCGCTCAGGGCGGTCCATCTGAGCGGGGCGACGCTGGTCTGGGCCGCTGTCGTATCGGTGGCCGCATTCCACTACGTCCCCGTCGTGCGGGGCCATAGCCGAGTAGACACGGAGGGCGCGGCGATGCAGCGAGCCGCGAGAGTCGGCACTTGACAGGCAGTGCGGCCGTCTCGCGCAACGTCCTGATGGACTACGTGGCTCTCACCAAGCCGCGGATCGTGTCGGCGCTGCTGATAACCGCCATGGGAGGGATGGTGGCGGCGGCCGGCGGGATGCCGGATGCCGCCATAGCGACCGCCGTGCTCGTCGGCGGTGCTCTCGCGGCGGGCGGAGCCCACGCGCTGAACCACTACTTCGATCGAGACATCGACGCGGTGATGGGCCGCACATCGGGGCGTCCGGTGGCCGCGGGCCGGGTGACGCCGCAGCGGGCGTTCGTCTTCGGCGTGCTGCTCAACGCGGCGGCTTTCGTCATGCTGAGCTCGATGACCAACACGCTGAGCGCCGTACTGACCCTGAGCGCGACGCTGTTCTATGTGCTCGTCTACACCATAGGTCTGAAGCGGACTACGCCGCACAACATCGTCATTGGCGGCGCGGCCGGGGCCATCCCGCCGATGGTGGGATGGGCGGCCGTCACGGGCGAAGTCGGGCTCGAGGCGCTGTACATGTTCTCCATCGTATTCTTCTGGACCCCGCCTCACTTCTGGGCGCTGGCGCTGCTCATCAAGGACGACTACGCCCGGGCCGGAGTCCCGATGCTGCCCGTCGTCGCGGGCGTGGCCGAGACGAAGCTACAGATATTCCTGTACACCCTGATGCTGGTCGCGCTGAGCATACTCTTCTTCGCGACCGGAACGGTGGGCTGGCTGTACCTGGGTTCCGCCATCGCACTGGGCGTACCCTTCATCTACTACTCGTGGCGGCTGCTACGGGGGCCGGAGTCCGAAGGCGCCAGGCGCCTGTTTCACTACTCCCTGGCCTACTTGGCGCTTCTTTTTGCAGCCATCGCGGCCGACGGGGTATTGTCGACGTGAGGACGACCGCTTCCAAAGTCTTGACTGGCCATGAGGGCTTTGCTAGATTCTGTGTCGGCCGCCGCCTAGTGTGTGCGGTCAGTCTTTTGGCAGGAGTAGCGATGCCAGGCATGCGCCTAATCGGACGCCGACCGGGCATCTTTGTCGCCGCCGCGCTCGCGGTTTTCCTCCTCGCGGCGCTTGCGGGCTGTACCCCTGATCACAACCAGTCGACCTTCGACACTACGGGCCCGATAGCGGAGTCTCAGCTACGGCTCTTCTACTGGATATTCTGGGCCGCCGTCTTCGTCTTCGTCGTCGTGGAGGGAATACTGCTGTACGCGGTCATCCGGTACCGCAGGAAGCCCGGAGACCCGGACCCCAAGCAGACCCACGGGCATACGCCGATCGAGATAGCGTGGACGCTGGCTCCGGCAGTCGTGCTCGCGGTGGTCGCGGTGCCCACGGTGGCAACCATCTTCGACAACGACACCTCGCCCCACCCGCCCGAACAAGGCGGAATGCTGGTCGAAGTCGTCGGCCACCAGTGGTGGTGGGAGTTCAACTACGCTCACCCCGACGACCCGGAGAAGAAGCTGGTCACGTCGAACGAGCTGCACATACCCGTCGACGCCGTAGTGAACCTCACCCTCGATTCCGAGGACGTTCTCCACAGCTTCTGGATACCGAAGATAGCGGGCAAGGTGGACCTGGTGCCCAACTCGCTGAACCGGATGTGGATCAAGGGCGAGGAGACGGGCCACTTCTTCGGCCAGTGCGCCGAGTTCTGCGGAGTTTCGCACGCCAACATGCGGTTCGACGTGATCGTCGAGACCCAGGAGGAGTTCGACGCGTGGCTGCGCCGCGAGGCGGGCCCGGGCTTCGTGTCGACCGAACCGCTGGCCGCGCAAGGCAGGGAGCTGTTCGAGGGGAGCGCCGGCTGTTTCGCCTGCCACTCCATCACGGGCTCGTCGCGCTCGCGGGGCACCCGCGGGCCCAACCTGACGCACGTCGCCAGCCGCGGACGGCTCGGGGCTGGGATCATGGACAACACGCAGGCGAACGTGCGCCGGTGGCTGGATAACCCGAACGAAGTCAAGCCGGGGAACATCATGGCCACGGAAGCGCCGGTGTTCATCGACCCGACGAAAAAGCTGACAGAGCCAGAGATCTCGGCGCTGGTCGCCTACCTCAGGAGCCTGAAGTGATCATGCCAGCGCTGGCGTATAATCCGAGTATGGCGCCGGAAGACCGCAGGACGTCGACCACTCTCGGAGGCGGACGATGACGACACTCGCTCGGGTGTTCCCAAGCAGGCCGGTACACCCGACCGGCGTATGGTCGTGGATCACGACGATAGACCACAAGCGCATCGGCATCCTCTACGGGGTGACCGCCTTCATCATGTTCATCACCGGCGGGCTCGAGGCGCTGGTCATCCGCCTGCAGCTTGCCAGGCCCGGCCAGGAGTTCGTCACTCCCGAGACGTTCAACCAGCTCTTCACGATGCACGGGACGACGATGATCTTCCTGGCGATCATGCCGATGGGCGCGGCCTTCTTCAACTTCATCATCCCGCTGCAGATCGGAGCGCGGGACGTGGCGTTCCCGCGGCTCAACGCCTTCAGCTACTGGACGTTCCTGGCCGGCGCGCTCATGCTCAAGCTGAGCTGGTTCCTGGGCGGCGCGCCCAACGCCGGTTGGTTTGGCTATGCGCCGATCACGGGCGCGGCCTACAGCCCGGGCCAGGGCATCGACTTCTGGATCCTCAGCCTTCAGATACTCGGGATCGCCTCTCTGGCGGCGGCGTTCAACTTCATCGTCACCATAGTCAACATGCGGGCTCCGGGTCTCTCGTTGATGCGTCTTCCACTCTTCACGTGGATGACCCTCGTGACGTCGATCCTGCTCGTCCTGGCGTTCCCGGTCATCACGGTCGCGTTGATCGAGCTGATGTTCGACCGCTTCTTCGGCACCAACTTCTTCGTTCCCACGGCCGGCGCGAACCCACTGCTCTGGCAGCACCTGTTCTGGATCTTCGGCCACCCGGAGGTGTACATCCTGATACTGCCGGCGATGGGCATCGTCTCAGAGATCGTGCCCACGTTCTCCAAGAAGCCGCTGTTCGGCTACCCGGTAGTAGTGCTGTCGGGGGTCATCATCGGGTTCATGGGCTGGATGGTGTGGAGCCACCACATGTTCACGGTCGGCCTGGGGCCCATCGCGAACTCCGTCTTCGCACTGACGACGATGGCGATCGCGGTGCCGACGGGCGTCAAGATATTCAACTGGATAGGGACCATCTGGGGCGGCTCGGTGGAGATGAAGACGCCGATGCTGTTCTCGGTAGGCTTCGTCGCACTCTTCATAGTGGGCGGCCTCAGCGGAGTGATGCACTCTTCGGCCGCCTCGGACGCGCAGCAGCAGGATACCTACTTCATCATCGCCCACATCCACTACGTGCTGTTCGGCGGAAGCATCGTAGCCCTGCTGGGCGGCGTCTACTACTGGTACCCCAAGGTCACCGGCCGCCTGATGGACGAGACTGTCGGGAAGATCAACTTCTGGCTCATGTTCATCGGGATGAACATCGCGTTCTTCCCGATGCACTTCCTGGGGCTGGACGGCATGCCTCGCAGAATCTACACCTACGACCCGGACATGGGCTGGAACCTGTGGAACATGGTCTCGTCGATCGGCGCGCTGCTGGTGGCGTTGTCGGTCCTCGTCTTCATGATCAACGCGATCCGCAGCTATAAGAAGGGCGAGGTCGCGGGCGCCGACCCCTGGGACGCGCGGACTCTGGAGTGGTCGATCCCGTCGCCTCCGCCCGAGTACAACTTCGCGCAGATTCCCACGGTCCACGACCGCGACGCCTTCTGGGCGCAGAAGCGGGCGGGCGTCCGCGCCGTGCCGGTGGCGGGCGGCTCAGAGGAGCACGACGTGCACCTCCCGCAGCCGTCGTACTGGCCGTTCGTCGTCTCCGTCGGACTGCTGATAGCTGGCTACGGGCTCGTATATCTGGGCAGCTACAATCCGGTTTCGATCGCGGTGGCGGTCATCGGCACCTTCATCGCTATGTTCGCCGTATACGCATGGTCCTTCGAGCCGGTCAACGACCCGGACGAGGGCTCGGGATACTAGGGGGCCAGCGACTTGGCACAAGCGACCGCCGCAGCGCACGAGGGAGAGCACGAGGACACGACCACCGGTCTGAACCATCGGAAGCTGCTCATGTGGGCCTTCCTGGGTTCGGACTGCATGTTCTTCGGCTCTTTGCTCGCGACCTACCTCGTCTACCAGGGCAAGAGCAAGGTCGGGCCCTTCCCGGAGGATGTCTTCAGCATCCCCACCACGTCGGTGAGCACCTTCGTGCTGCTCATGAGCAGCATGAGCATGGTGCTGGCCTACTCCGCCCTGACCAAGGGCCAGACGAAGTCGTTCCGGATCTGGCTGCTGTCCACCGCGATCTTGGGCATGACGTTCCTCGCCTTCCAGGTGTTCGAGTTCCGGGACTTCGCCAACCACGAGCTGGAATTCCACTGCAGCGAAGTGGACCTGTCCGGGCCCATCGAAAAGGACAACCACACGCTGACCACCTTCCAGCGGAACCAGCTCAAGGAGCAGTGCGAGGCCGGGCACGAAGTGGCGGAGGTCGACCACGGCCTCACGCCGAGGACGAACCTGTTCGGCACCACGTTCTTCACGCTGACCGGGTTCCACGGCGCGCACGTGACCCTGGGCGTGGTGTGGCTGCTGTCGCTGTTCTTCTACTCGTTCAAGCGGGGCGGCGCCTCGCCAAAGCGGGAGCTCGACATAGACCTCGCCGCGCTGTACTGGCACTTCGTGGACGTGGTCTGGATCGTCATCTTCACGGTCGTCTACCTGTTCGGGGTGTTCCCCGGACTCTAGTCTCGCGGGCAAATCGACGACGCAGAATCGAGGAAGGGCAAATGGCGGAGGACTCAGCGACACACGCGGAGACATCGCACGGCGAGGCGCACGCCGGCCATCCGACGCCGCTGACCTACTTCAAGGTCGCGATGGCGCTGAGCGCCATAACGGCCACTGAGGTAGGGATCTTCTACGTCGAGGACCTGGGCAAGGGCATCATCCCGATCCTCGCGGTGCTTTCCATCGCGAAGTTCGCGATGGTCGCGATGTTCTACATGCACCTGAAGTACGACTCTCGGCTGTTCACCAGCTTCTTCGTTACGGGCCTCATGCTGGCATTCGTGGTGGTCATCGCCGTTCTCGCGCTGTTCCGGTTCTTCGCGTGACGGCCGCCGGAAGCCAAGGCTGACGTCCGGGGGGAGCCGAACAAGTGGACTCGCTGTGGACTCACTGGCACGGACATCCTGACGTGCTGATCGGCTTGGGCGCCCTGCAAGCAGCGTACCTGCTGGGCGTCGGTCCGATCAGAGAGCGCTACCAGTTGGCCGAGCGCGCCGATCCGCGCCAGATCGCCACGTTCACGACCGGCGTGATGGTGATCTTCCTTGCGCTGCTGTCGCCGCTGCACATCCTGAGCGACGACTACCTGTTCAGCGCCCACATGCTGCAGCACGTGCTGCTGACCCTGGTCGCGCCTCCGCTGCTGATCCTCGGCACGCCCGACTGGCTGCTCAGGCGGCTGATGCGGCCGGACATCGTGTTCATACTGGTGCGAAAGGCGACACATCCGGTCACCGCCTTTCTGGCCTTCAACGTCGTGTTTTCGATCTGGCACATGCCAGCGCTGTACAACGTGTCGGTGACCAACCACGGGGTCCACATAGGCGAGCATCTGCTGTTCATCGGCGTCGCGGTCCTGCTCTGGTGGCCGATCGTAAGCACCATGCCCGAGCTGCCGCGGCTGACGTACCCGTTGCAGATGGGCTACCTGTTCATGCTGTCCATCGCGCAGATCATCGTGTTCGCGCCCATTACGTTCGCGCGCAACCCGATATACGAGTGGTACGTCCAAGCGCCCGAGATCTGGTCGATGGACGCGGTGACGGACCAGCAGATCGGCGCCATAATAATGAAGGTCGGCGGCGGCATCCTGTTCATGACCCTCATCATCGCCGCCTTCTTCAGGTGGTATAACGACGATAGGAACGAGCAGCTCGCGACCCGCTCCTCGGCGTCGGCCACGCCCTCCGACGAGCCGCCGCGGGCGCTGGAGCGCCCGTAAGGGCGCGAAAGGGACGCATAACATGGACAAGAACCGCTTGTTGGGTATGTCGGCGCTGTTCCCGCTGCTGGCTGTGGCGACCATCATCGCCTATGGCGGCGGGCTGGGCGTCATCTTCATACTCGTGAACGAGTCGCCTCTTGGCGAGTGGGGCGTGATCGCCATCGGCGTCGCGCTGGTCGTCCTTGTCCCAACCATCGCCGCCCTGGCACAGAGGGCGGTAGAGCGGGATTAGCGGCCCACGCCGGACGACGATCAGAGCTCGGCTGGTAGGGGCGGCGTGGTAAGGGCGGCGCTGATCATCGCCGCGGCGCTAACGCTCGTGGGGTGCTCCGGCGGCGAGGGCCTGCGCGGCACCGTCCTCGATCCCATCAGGCCGGCGCCCGGATTCGAGCTCACCAACCAGCACGGCCAGACGGTCGATCTGTCCGGCCGCCTGGGCTCCGTCGTGGCCCTCACCTTCCTCTACACGAGCTGTCCCGATATCTGCCCCGTGATCGCCTCTCACCTGCGCGAGGTCCGGCGCCTGCTGGGCGAAGACGCCGACGAGGTCGAGATAGTGGCGATCAGCGTGGACCCGGGACGAGACTCGGTCGAAACGGCCAACGAATACTCCCGGCGATCGGACATGCTGAACGGCTGGGATTTTCTAGTAGGGGACGAAGGGGAGTTGAGGCCGGTGTGGCAGGCATACTACGTGGCTCCCAGCGTCGACCCAAGCCCAGGCGAGGGGACCGAAACGACGGGGCAGAAGCACACAAGCGGCACGGACGCGCTGGCTCGCGACATTGCGGCCGCGCACACGGTGTCGCACGCCGGGCCGGTCTATCTCATAGACCGCGCGGGAAGGATGAGGTCGCTGTTCACTCTGCCGTTCGGCCCGGAGGACGTGGTCCACGACGTGCGCGTACTGCTGGCAGAGTCACGGTAGGGCCTTCCGACAAGGACGGGGCCCGGTAACCGCTAATCTCGCGGGCTAGGCGACCGCCTCTTCGAGCTGTGCCCTGGCATGCGCCGCGATCTTCGCGAAGCCGTCCGGATCGTCGACGGCCAACTCGGCGAGCATCTTGCGGTTGACGGCGACGCCAGCCAACTTGAGCCCGTGAATGAGCCGGCTGTACGAGATCCCGTTGGCGCGCGCGGCGGCGTTTACGCGGAGGTTCCACAGCCGCCGCATGTCGCCCTTTCGCTCCCGGCGGTGCGCGTAAGAGTACTGCAGCGCGTGGATGAGCGACTCGTGGGCCCGGCGGTACAGGCGATGCCGGACTCCCTTGTGGCCCTTGGTCTGCTTCAGGAGCTTCTTGTGGCGGCGCTTCTTGACGACGCCTCGTTTGATTCTGGTCATTTCGCTAACTCGCCAGCATCCGGCGCACACGCTTGGCATCGCCGCGGCTCACCGGGAGCTTGCGGGAGTAGAGCCTGCGCACACTGGCCGGCTTCGTGTGTCGGTGGGTGTTCCGCCGCCCCTTCATCCTAACCAGTTTACCTCGTCCGGTGATCTTGAACCGTGAGGCTGCGCTCTTTCGGGTCTTAAGCTTGGGCAACCTTGACAGCCTCTTTCTCAGGGGCCTCTTGCCCCTGCTTCATGGCGCGAGCCTTTGCGGACGCGGACGGCGGAGAGAGGATCATCGACAGGAACCGCCCCTCGAACGACGGCCTCTTTTCCATCAACGCGTCGTCGGCCAGGTCCTCAGCTACCAACTTCAGCACCGCCATGCCTACCTCGGGGTGCGTGATCTCCCTGCCGCGGAACATCACGCTGACCTTTACCTTCGCTCCCGTGTCAAGCAGCCGCCTGACCAGACGCGTCTTGGCCGCCCGATCGTGCTCGCCGATCCGGGTCTTGAACCGGACTTCGCGCAGTTCGTTGGTCGCCTTGGCCTTGCTGTCCCGTCGCGCCTCTCGCTCTTTTCTCGTGGCCTCGTACCGGAACTTGCCGTAGTCCATCAACCGGCACACGGGAGGAGAGGCCGCGGGGGCGACCTCCACCAAGTCAAGCCCGCGTTCTTCGGCCAACTCCAAGGCCTGACGCGTCGGCATCACGCCGAGCTGTTTGCTTTCTTCGTCTACCAGCCGGACTTCCGCTATTCGTATCTGCCGGTTGGTCCGATAATCTTTAGGTATACCGTCTACTCCCTATGCTGTCTCGTGTCCGAGTCGTGGCGTCGAATATAGCATAGTGCCTTGAGGCAGGCAATATGAAAAGGCTCCGACGTAACTGCTCATACTTCAAGGGACGAGTGTCCGTTCGGACCCCTGGACACCCGTTTTCGTGGCATGAACGTTGTCTGTGATCGCGCCAGAGCCGACCGTGGTCACGTCTTCGCCTCCGTTTCCTCGACGATCCTGGCGGCGACGTCGGCGACCGGCATCGCGCCGAGGTTCTCGCCCGAGCGCAGCCTCACGGCCGCCGCGCCCGCGTCCGCCTCGCGGTCGCCGACCACGAGCATGTAGGGAACTTTCTGTACCTGCGCGTCCCTGATCTTGGCGTTCATACGCTCGTTGCGCGTGTCGGTATGCACCCTGACGCCGGCCGCCGCGAGCTGCGCGGCGACCTGTGCCGCGTACTCGTTGTGACGTTCGGCGATGGGGATGACCTCCGCCTGCACCGGCGCGAGCCACGTCGGGAACGCGCCGCCGTAGTGCTCGATCAGCACGCCCATGAAGCGCTCGACCGAGCCGAGCAGCACCCGATGGACCATGTACGGGCGGTGCTCCTTGCCGTCGTCGCCGATGAAGCTGAGGTCGAACCGCTGCGGCAGGTTGAAGTCGAACTGGACCGTCGTGCCCTGCCACGGCCTGCCTAGGGCGTCGCGAATGTGGATGTCGATCTTCGGCCCGTAGAACGCGCCGCCGCCATCGTCGACGCCGTAGGGCATGCCGCGGCCCTCGAGGGTCCGGCGGAGCGAGTCGGTGGCGAGCTCCCACTGCTCCGGGTCGCCGACGGCCTTCTCCGGCCGCGTCGACAGCATCACCTCGTATTCGGTGAGGCCGAAGCTGCCCAGCATCTCGAACGTGAAGTCGAGCACGCCGTTGATCTCGTCGCCGACCTGGTCGGGGCGGCAGAAGATGTGTGCGTCGTCCTGCGTCATACCCCGGACCCGCGTGAGGCCGTGCAGCACCCCGCCGCGCTCGTACCGGTACACCGTACCCAGCTCACCGACGCGCATCGGCAGGTCCCGGTAGCTGCGGATTGCGTTCTTGTAATACATGATGTGGAACGGGCAGTTCATCGGTTTCAGGTAGTAGTCCCTGTCGTCCATCTCCATCGCCGCGTACATGTTCTCTTTGAAGAAGTCGAGGTGGCCGCTCGTCTGCCACAACGTGGAGCGTCCGATGTGCGGCGTGTGGACGAGATCGTACCCCCAGCGGTAGTGTTCCTTCCGCCAGTGGTCCTCGACTATGTTCCTGACCCGCGAGCCCTTCGGGTGCCAGACGATGAGCCCGGGCCCAGTCTCGTCGTGTATCGAGAACAGGTCCAGCTCGCGGCCGAGCGTGCGATGGTCGCGGCGCCGGGCCTCCTCCAGCCGGTGGAGATGCTCCTCCAGCGCCTCGTCCGACTCGAAGGCGGTGCCGTAGATGCGCTGCAGCCGGTCCCGGTTCTCGTCGCCCCTCCAGTAAGAGCCCGCCACGCTGAGCAGCTTGAACGCCGGTATCCGGCCCGTCGACTCAACGTGGGGGCCGCCGCACAGGTCCTCGAAGTCGCCGTGGCCGTAGGTGGTGATCGCCTCGTCCTCCGGGATGCCGTCGATGATCTCCAGCTTGAGGTGGTTGTCGGCGTTCATGGCCCTGGCATCGCTTCGCGAGTACTCGCGGTGCTCGAAAGTCAGGTCGCGCGCGATGACCTCGGCCATGCGCCGTTCGATCTCCTCCAGGTCGTCATCGGTGAACGGACGCGGCGTCAGGAAGTCGTAGTAGAAGCCGTCGTCGGTGGGCGGGCCGAGGGCCAGCTTGACCTCGGAGAACATTCTGGTCGCCACGTCGGCCATCACGTGGGCCGTCGAGTGGCGAATTCGCTTTCGCAGCTCTATCAGGTCTGAGTCTAGCGCCGAAGACATGGTCTGGAGTTCCTTTCGCTCGGGTGCGGTCGCGGTCGAATAGCCAGGGCGCGCATTCGCGCACCAAAAAAGCCCCCCGCGTTCCTCTATGGGACACGGGAGGCTACGTAGTGAGCCGGGCTATATCCAGGAGGACTACCTTGCCGTTCCCAAGCGTCTGAGTCCTTCGTCAGGGTTGCCGAGATTATAGCGGCGCCCGCCAAACACGGTCAAGCGAAACGCCGGGCGCAATGCGGCGGACCGATCCGTGAACGGCGCAACGCGCGTCATCCAGAAACACCATGGGATCTCAGATACCCTGTGGTACAATCGAGATCAAAGTCGCTAAGGCGACGCCCTCGTTTCTTGCTCAACGCGAAGTGATCCCCACACCGCTAGACAGGCGCCTGAATGTTTGCCATAGTCCGCATTCTAGGAGGCTTGGACGATGCCCAGGATGAACACGACAGAAATCAACGCCGTTTTGAGCGAGGAATTCGACCAGTTGCTCGAGGCGTTGGAGATTCGCGACCAATTCGAGAGCGGCGCATTCCACTGTGAGAACTGCCGGGAGCCCATCGCACCGGACAACGTCATGATGATCTTCCCGCTACCGGAACGCGAGGTGGGGTTTCTCTGCACGAAGCCGGAATGTCGGTTCGAATATGCCGTAGCGTCGTGACCCTCGCGACGGCAATGGCGTCAACGCACGAGCACGTTGGACCCGGGCCATGATATGGCCAGTAGTCCTGCTATCGGTGGGACTGGCAATCCTGGCGGCTGCGATTGGGTTTACCCTCGGCTTGGTACAGGGGCCAGGGACGGGCTTTCAGGATGTCGGCACGACGGCTATAGCATGGCTTGCCGGCTTATCCTTTGCCGCTCAGGGGGCGTGGAAAGCTCTTCCTGATCCATTAAAGCGGATCAGCGCCGCTGCCCTCTGAAGGCTGCCGACCCTTCCAAACGCATGGAAGCGAAGGGTCGTAAAGAACGAGCTCGAAGGGTCGTTGAACGCAGCCCTGAAGGAGTTCAGCCGCGAGGGAGCCGGATTTGTCGACCACGAGATCAAGATCGAGTGGATCACCCCCGGCGGCGATGCCCGAGAGTCGTTCTTTCGTTCGGACAAAGCATACCTAAAGCTGGGGTTTTCCGAGAACAACGACCGCAACCTTGTCGAAGCGGCTCTGACCTTCTGTAGAGACGGACTGATCCCTTCCACGAGGCAGTACATTCCATCACCGCTCTTGATCGACCTCATGTTCGTCGACGAGGCGATAGAACGTCGCCAAGCGCACAGAAGTAGAGCGTACCTGATCCATGAGGTCATGCCTCGTGAAGTAGAACGGCTACCCGAGGCGGATGGCTACATCGATACCCTCAGCCTGATCAGCCAACACGGGTTATTCACCAGGGTGTTTCTGCCTGAACTCAGGGACTACCCCGGATATGTGCCCGCCAGAATGGCTCTGGAGCGGCATCACCACAACGTTGTCGCATTCATGGAATTCCTGGAGACAACGGCCAAGAGTCGCGAGACGGGTGAACGGACAAGCCTCTTACACATCGGGGCGATAGTCAGGGCGGCCATTGTGTTGGTAGGGATCCCCCATAAGCTTCATTTCAAAGGGACTAGGCCCTATGTTCTTGCGGCCGCAATTCACAACGAAAACGGGGCTCGAACTGTGTATCTCCTTGGCTATAACGAAGGCGTCGGCTTTGTCCGTCGTATCGCAGCCGAAGCGAAGACGAGGGGGCTCGTCAGCTCATTTGAGATCGAGGACTACACCGCCATAGTTGACGACCAAGTATCGAGGCACAAATTGGCTCGAATGGCCATGGTGCCGGACAGTGGTACCAAGTTCCTAGCCGAACACAAGAACCTAGATGAGTGGCCCGATCTCGATGAAGACATCATCGAAGATATGCCAGATAGACCATCTACCGCATAGTCGGAGCGTCCTCTGACTACACAGCCTCGTCCATTCTTGCCTGCCGGCCCTGCGGCCTGCGGACGCGCTCGGCGGCCTGGTAGACGGACGGATGGGGCGGAAGCTCGAACTCGTTGCCGTCGAGCAGCTCCGCTATGGTGCGGAGTTGAATCTTGGGGTAGTCCTTCTGCCAGACGTCGGAGTGGTAGAACCCGGCGCTGACGGCCTCGGTGCGCATGGCGCTGGTCGGCTCCTCCAGCGTGATGAACAGGCCGAGGGCGGCCTTCTCGCGTTCGACCGTCCCCTTCAGGTCGCGGACGTGCGGCGACGAGACCTTGCCGCTCTTGACCTGCACGATCGCCTTCTCCATTCCCCTACCTGGCCCGTCCACGAAGTAGAGCACGCCGTCGATGCCCCTGTCGGCGCCTCTGCGTCCGTCCTCGCGCGGGAGCGCCTCCAGCAGCGACATGGCCCAGAACTGGAACTGGTACCGGTCCTGCTCGGCCAGGGCGCGGGCGCCGCCGACGTCCGCCGGCTCGCCGACGACCCGGTAGTCCTTGCCCGGAACAATCCCGAATGCCGTCCTGAGCCGGCTCTTCATGAGGGCAACGGCCAGGTGCGTGACGTCGATCCCGATCCACCGCCGCTTCAGCTTCTCGGCGGCCGCAACCGCCGTGCCGCAGCCGCAGAACGGGTCGAGCACGACGTCGCCCTCGTTGGACGACGCTTGAATGATGCGCTCGAGCAGAGCCTGCGGTTTTTGGGTCGGGTAGCCAAGTCGTTCGTTGGCTTGGGCACCGATCGGGTTGATATCGGTCCACAAGTCTTGAAGAGGGATTCCAGGCATCTCGTCAAGATAACGCTTGTGCCTAGGGACTGCGCCTGGCTTAGGCTGAACAATCCTACCCTGCGCAATCAGCTTGTCCATCTGTTCTTTGCTAAAGCGCCAGTAACGCGTAACACCCATGACTTCGTATGTAGGATTCCCTTTGGCTCCACCTCCAGGCCCCGTCAAATCGCCCAACTGGTAACGCCTACCAGTCTCAGGTTCAGTGTGCCTATAGAAGCGTTCTACGTATTCTTTGTCATAGGGCACGTATATGGGATTCCAGGTCCAGCTTCCGCCGTTAGAGTAGAAGAGGATCAAGTCATGCACGCGCCCATGCTGCTGGCGGCCCTGTCTTGTGTCACTGTGGGCACTCGTCCGTTTCCATGTAATCTCGGTACGGAATTGCTCTGGCCCGAACACCGTGTCCATGAGCAGCTTCAGATAGTGACTGGCGGTCGGGTCGCAGTGGAGGTAGATTGAGCCGGTGGGCTTGAGGACGCGGCGCAGCTCGACGAGGCGTGGAGCCATCATCACGAGGTAGGCCATCATCGCGTTGCCGCCGACGAACTGGCGGAAGGCCCAGATCATCTCCTTGACGGCGGAGGGCGCGTCGGGGTTGGTGATTATCTCGCGCTCGTAGACGCGCTCCGACTCCTGCGTCCACTCCCACGTGTCGGTGAACGCCTTGATCTGCGCGGGCGACTCCTCCCCGGACCTCTCCCGAAACAGCACGTTGTAGCTGGCGTTCGAGTTGAACGGTGGGTCGAGGTATACGAGGTCCACCGACTCGTCTGGGACGTGCTGTCGGAGGATTTCCAGATTGTCGCCGTAGTAGAGGGTGTTGGTCATGGTTGAACGACCTATGGGACAACCACCGGATTGAGGCGGCCCTTTTCAGTGACTCGGTAGATGAATGATCTGGGCGTGCTTTCCGCGGCTTTGAGGATTCCCTCATACGCCCGCAGGAAACACCGCATCTTCTCCCATCTCAATGCTCCAGCACCCCATAGGTAGAAGCACCCCAGCTTGTACTGTTTGATGGCCGAGAGCTCCGCCCTCTGCTGGTGGTGCCGGCTATCGTGGCCCACTATGGTCCATTCCCATGTTCCGACCGTGGTCATCCAAGCGTCGTCCGGCTCTTCTATAGGAAAATGGCGCTGGTGATACTCGACACGAGTCGGCAACTTCAAGACGTCTAGAGCTCTCGGCAAGGCAGTTCCGACATCCCTATCGAAGAACAGTACCGGGAAGCGTTAACCGGCTGTCCCTGACCATCGCCGTCCTCCATGTCAAGCCGCCAAGTTAATTCCTTCGAAGCTGAGCCCGTGTCCAATCTCTTCTTCGCTCAGTCCGAAGTCGTCCTCAATGTCCGGGACGCTCTCTCCCGCGTTCCAGCGTCCTTTTAGTATCCACGTGGGAATACCCCTCATGGTGGGGGCTCCGAACGAGACCCTAGGGTCGATCACTACCGGCTTCCCTCTCCCTCCCACATGCCATATGAGTGCGAGGCTGTCTTCGTAGTCGAACTGAGCGAACCGTTCGCCGACCATACCGCGCCAGGCGATCTGACCATTCGCGTCTCCCATGATGAGGCTGTCGAGCGACGCGTCGTCATCTATCTCACGCAGGTCCAGCATCACGTGATGGCCTTCGGTAAGCCACGCGTGTTCCGCGAAGGGATATTCGGCGTTCAAGACCTGGGCCGCGTAGGTGCGCGCCCGGCGAATCCTCTGAAGCGACACACCGAGAGCCCGGAAGGTGGCAACGAACGCGACTTCGACAAGTTCGAGATATGAAAGCGGCTGCCCTTTCGTGCGCCCCGGCAAAGCCGGGCCAAGTGGGCCGCTCCGGTGATGCCAATAGGCGACCGTTTGGGCGGCGGCGCCAGAGTACCTGGCCGCGTCACCGACCTGATACGCGGGGAGGTAGAGGCGGCGACGCCAGGGCTCGACGTTTCGCTCTGCGATCATGGATGGCATAAAGGCTGCCTCCGGCGGGACTAGCGGCATGCCTGGGCGCGGCGATGGTAGCACATGCAAGTCCGGACTCCGGGACGCGAGGTGTCCCGATCACAAGATCAGTATAGCTGTTCTACAGGCAATGGGACGGGGGTTGCTATCCGCCCGGCTGCGCTCGGCGTCTCTGGTCTTCGGCGGCGGCGACCTGGGCGCCGGCAGGTACGTCGACGGCGCGCAGCGCGATGGTGCCCGCGACTATGATGGCCGCGATGGAGGCGACGGCGACCCGGGTGTCGAACGCGGCGGTGACGAACACGTAGAGCGTAGGACCGAAGACGGCCGACGCGCGTGTCACGAAACCGAAGAACGAGAAGAACTCGCCGCTGCGCGCCTCGGGGGTAATCTGCGCGAAGAGACTCCGGGCGAGTGCCTGGCTGCCTCCGAGCACCAGGCCGACCGACGCGCCGAGCGCCAGCCACTGGTAGCCGACGCTCAGTCCCAGGGGCTCCCAGAGCTTGTCCCGGACGAACCGGGGCCACCAGTCGATCGGGCCGTCCCCAAGGATCGATGGGTGCCGGGCGCCGACCCCGTTCTCGCCGTCCAGGGCGCCGCCCTCGATCGAGATCGCGTACGCGGAGTGTGACGACTGCCGCACGCCGTCCATAAGCCTCTCGGCCTGCGCGGGAGAAAGCAGGTCACCGCTTTCGACCGCGTGGCCCTCCTGGCGCCACAGTACCTCCGAACGCGAGTCCTCCACCTCCGGCGCGGAGTCGACGAAGTAGGCCGCCTCGTCGGGCCGATAGGTCAGCCGGTAGTCGAAGTCGGAACCGTCGGCGGGAACAAGCGGAGCGACCGCGACGCCGGCGAACACGACGATGATCCAACCGACGAGCGCGACCGTGAGCGCCCCCTTCGTCGTGATACGGCCGGAGAGCCAAGCGAAGACCATGGCGCCGCCCGCGGCGACGAACTGGATCAGCAGGATCGTCAACATGTTGAAGGCGAGGGGAATGCCCAGCGTATCCGCGGCGAACGCTCCCGCGATGCCTATGACGGTCTGGATGCCGTCGTTGAAGAGCAGGAACGCGCCCAGATAAACCAGGACGACCCTGAACCTGCCGACCTCCCTGAACGTCTTGACGAGCTCGGCGACGCTCATCGAAACGGCCTTACGGACGGTCAGCCGGGCGGCGGCGTCTACGCCGGACGGCTCGGGCACCACCTTCAGCGTCCAGACCGCCCACCCGAACCACCACACGCCGATCGAGGCTATCGAGCCGCGGGTCACGAGGTCGGAGGCGCCGGTGTCTCTGGCCGCGACGTTCAACGCAAGGTGGACCAGAAGAAGCAGCCCGCCGCCGACGTAGCCGTAGGCGTACCCCCTGCTGCTCACGTCGTCGAGCAGGCCGCGCGGCGCGATGTGCGGGAGCAGGGAGTTGTAGAAGACGAGGCTTCCCGCAAAGCCTATGTTCGCCGCGATGAAGGTGCCCAGAAGCCACGCCCACGGGTGAGACGTGTAGGCCGAAAAGAACGCGAGCACCACGAAGAGCGACCCCGCGGCCGCGTACACCGCCATGAGTGTCTTCTTCAAGGCGGCGCGGTCGGCGACGATGCCAAGGACCGGGCTGCTCAGGGCGACGATCGCGGTGGAGACCGCAATACCCAGGCTCCAGGTAGAGCTGCCGGTCAGCTCCAGTCCGAGGAAGGACGCGTTCTCGCCGAGCGCGTCCTTGAAGAGAAAGACGAAGTAGATGGGAAGGATCGCGGCCACGCCGCTGGTGACGAACGCCGAGTTCGCCCAGTCGTACATGCACCACCCGCGGATGATCCTCCGCTCACGCGCCGGCAGGTCCTGGATTCTGGTACTCAACGCAGGCGTCCCCTCCGACGCGTCTATTCCCCGCGGGTATCAGGGCAGCCGTCGCATTCTAGACGATGCACCGCGTACGCGACAGGCAGACCTTTGCATAACCGTCATTCCGGCGCAGGCCGGAATCCAGGGATGGGGGCGTCGGGATGGGTTCCCATCTCCAGCGTGCGATTTCTGGACAGTGCAGCACACCTGTGCTACTATCGTCGCCGATGGACTCGATGCGAGACGCCGCGTGCTCGTGTCTTGCCTTCTTCACTCGACGGGAGAGAATCGAAGAGCGGGTGAGGGGTAGCGGTAATCATGTACATCACCAAATCACACGAATCACAGTTCAGACGTTCTGCGTCGCCGTCAACGTCTGGAACAGCTCACACGGAGAATCGTCCACTCCCGCTCCGCCCCAGGGCGCTCCCCCACATCTGAGACCCTTGCACAACCGTCGTCCCCGCGAAGAAGCTGTCCTCGTGAAGACGGGGCGAGAATCCAGGGGATCGGTCCCGGCATGGAAACGTCCGCCATCCACACGACGTTCGTCTCCCGCGAGAGGAGTTACGCAATGTTTCTCTCAGCGGGGCCGCGACAGGCAGTCCGAGCGGCTTCCTGATAGTCTTGGAGCACATCGGCGTGCTCGGCGCCGCGACGTTCTCGGACTCATGGAGCGGGGACGCCGCGGGGGCGCAGTGCGCCTGAAGGGCGGAAGCGGAGCGGTGGGCTTCGCTCACACCTGACAATGGCAGAGCCAGGCAGAAGACTCACGGTCCTCGACGCGGAGCGCGTCGAGGTGGAGGCCTTCGAGGTGCCCGAGCCCGGACCGGGGCAGGTGCTTGTCCGCATCAGCCGGTCGCAGGTGAGCGCCGGCAGCGAGAAGGGGCGCTTTCGCGGAGCCTTCAACCCCGACGGGCACACTCCCCGTCCGCCGGGATACACCGCCGTCGGCCGGATACAGAGCGTCGGGCCGGGCGTCGAGAACTTCGCTGTCGGCGAGCGCGTTTTCGCGATGGGCAGACACAGCTCCCACCTGATCGTCGACGCCGCACCCAACGTCGACGAGTCGACGCTGCGCTTCGACGAGGGACAGTTCCCGGGCCGGCCCGCCCAGCGAATCGAGTTCGACATCACCGACGAGCAGGCATGCTTCTCGCGGCTGGGCGACGTCGCGCTGCACGGCGTCCGCCGAGCCGGGCTGCAGCCCGACGAGTCGGTCGCCGTGTTCGGACAGGGCGTCGTCGGCCAGCTCATCGTCGGCGTGTGCCGTATCGCGGGCGCCCATCCGATCGTCGCGGTGGACCTCGACCCGGAGCGGCTGAAGCTGTCGATGGAGAGCGGCGCGACGCAAGTCGTAGACGCGTCGAGCACGGACGCGGTAGAGGAGGTCACGCGGATCACGGGCGGCGCCGAGTGCGTCTTTCACGCGAACCGCGTGGCGCAGACCCTCGACGACTGCGTGCGCTCGGCGGGCTACGCCGGTAAGGTCGTGCTGGTCGGCGCCACCGGCGGCGAGGCGCGGCTGCGGCTCGGCCCGATCCTGTCGCGGGAGATAGACATCCGCGGCTCCCAGTGGAGCGTCGACAGTCCCCACAAGTACTACCCGTGGTCGTCTCCGCGGGACCGCGCCGCGGTCATGAGAATGATCGAGTCGGGCGACCTGAAGATCGACCACCTGATCAGCCACGTCGCGAAGCCCGAAGAGGCCGACGACCTGTACCGACTCATCGTCGACGGCACCCGGGGCTGGATGGGCATATTGTTCGACTGGGACGACTAGTGGGCCGCGAAAGAACTTTCGTCCTGAGCAACGCGAAGGACCTGGGGCGGGGTCGCCTCAACTTGGACAACGTGTCGACCCCACCTCTGCCCCAGGCCCCTCACTCCGTTCAGGGTGACAATCGGCAGGCCGGGCCGCCCTTTTCAGCAACCTGCTGGAGCCCTACGCCGGGGCGGGGCACGAACGACGCGGGCGAACGGGCCGGGGGCCTACGAGGCCTTGATGACGCTCGCGACGAACTCGCCCTTGATCTCTCCCGTGCCTATGACGTGGCCCTCCATGGCCTCGAGTAGCTGCGCCCTCGTGGTGTTCGGACCGAGGTCCAGCTCGATGTCAAGCGCGTAGACGCGGAAGAAGTACTCGGAGACCAGCGCGGCCCGGCCGCTCCTGATCTGGTTGTCTATGACCTTTACGGGCGCCGGGCAGGGCCCGTAGTAGCCGATGGTGGCGTCGTCGTTGACACCCTGCCGGGTCTTGGGGCCTATGGCCGCCACGTCGGTAGTGGTCGCCACCGCCTCGGGAAGACCGGCCGCGTCGGTCGGTATGTTCCATATCACCCAGTGAGACCAGGCCTCTCCGGGCACCTGGTTGCTCTCCATGATCAGCGCGATGCTGACTGTCCCCTCGGGTAGTCCCGCCCAGTCCAATGGCGGCGACGTGTTGGGGAACTCCGCGTCGAAAGAGTAGTTCTGATCGTACGAGCGTCCCAGCGTCTTCGCCCCGGTGCCGCACGAGTGCTCCTTGGGGATGCGCCGTATGCGGTTGAACACCGGGCTGGTGACCTCGATGCTCGCGACGGCCACGGCCGGGGCATCCTCGGCCTGCTCTCCGGAGTCGGCGGTCGGCGCGGCCGCGGGAGCGGCGTCGGAGGCGGGGTCGGCGGTCTCGTCTCCGCCGCTCGAGCAACCCGCCAACGCCAGCGCCAGCAAGAGCGCTCCCAGTACGGGCAGCCATGATACTCGCGGTCTGAACATGGACACGCCTCCTACTCTGTGCATGACGCCGCCGCCGGTCGGGGGAGCAACGGAATCCCGGAAGCCTGAGATTGCTTCGGACGATACCATCCCTCTCCGCGACCGGTCAAACCGCCGCCCGCGGCCCCGGTAGCGGCCCAAGGTGTTCGCATTTTAGATTTGGGCACATGACGCACGTGATCGGCATCGCGGGGGCGACGATCATCGTGCTGCCGATTCTCCTGGTTGTGGACACGGTGGGCGCCGCTGTGATCGGTTGGACTTGACAGCGACCTGCAAAACACCGGGTGCGCCGGGGCATATCCCGACCACGCGGCGCGGCTGCTATGCCTATAATTGACGGGCCTCGCGAACGACGCGGGCCAAGGAGACACCCCAAATGAGCGACATGACAGACAGCCGGCGGACGGGGTTTAGCTTCGATGGGCTGAGGGCGCGGAACGCGCCGGAGCCTGCGCCTCTGCCCGGCGCGGCCGGCCAGCAGCCCAAGTTCCCGTTCACCATGTCCTATCCGGACCCGTCAAGCCTGCCCATCATGGAGACCCACGCCGCCATGGGCGAGGTCCTCGAAGAGGTGGGCGACACACCGACCGTATACCCTGACACCCAGGGGTACCCGCCGCTGCGAGAGTATGTCGCCGACTTCCTCGGCCGGGAACGGGGCATGGACGTCTCGCCCGACCACATATTGCTCGCGGAGGGGTCGGGCCAGGCCATCCACTTCGTGGCCGAGGCGCTTCTCGACCCAGGCGACGTGGTCATAGTCGACCACTTCGTCTACGGAGGGACTCTGTGGTCGTTGCGCCGCTTTGGGGCGGACATACGAGGGGCGCCCAGCGACGCCGATGGGATGTTGCCCGACGCGCTGGACGACGCCCTGAGGGGCGCGGCCGCCGAAGGCAAACGGGTCAAGTTCGTGTACCTGATCCCCACCTTCCAGAACCCCCAGGCGTGGACGATGCCGATCGCGCGCAGGCGGGAGATCGTCGAAGTCGCGGCCCGCCACGGGGCGCCGATCCTCGAGGACGACGGGATCGCGGAGTTCAGGTTCGAGGGCGAGTCCGTCGACGCGGTGTCGTCGCTCGACGACTCCGGACTCGCGATCCATACGGGGTCCTTCAGCAAGATCGTCGTCCCCGGCATGCGGATCGGATATCTTGCGGCGTCCCGAGATCTTCTGGAGACGGTCATGCCGATCAAGGGCTCCCGCGGCGTCACGCAGTTCGGAGCGCTGACCGTCCACAGGTTCGCCACGACCCGCCTCGCACAACACATGGCCCGGCTGAACCGGACGCTCAGGTCCAGGCGCGACGCGATGTTCGCCGCGCTGGGGGAGAACATGGGAGACGGCGCGACGTGGGCACGCCCCGAGGGCGGACTCTACACCTGGCTCACGATGCCCGATCACGTGGACCTCGTGAAGGCGGCGGGCCCTGCCGAGAGGGCGAGCGTCACGTACGACCTGGGCACGAAGTTCGCCGCCGGCGACGACCCGGGACACAACCGGGCGCGCCTGTGCTTCAGCTACAACACGGAGGACGAGATATCCGAGGGCATCGCCCGGCTCGCGGATGTCCTATCCGGGATGGGCTACCTGTAGAAGCCGCGGCAGCCAGGAGCCGGACGAGCCACCGAGCCTACGGGTCAACCCCGTAGCGGACTTCGATCCGCTTGCCGGTCCGGTGCGACTCGTAGGCGGCGTCGATCGTCTGCAGCACGTGCAGGGCGTCGTCCATGTTGAGCGCCCCGGGCCGGCCCGCGCGAATGTCCTCGATGAAGCGCTCGATCCAGGCGTAGTACCACAGGCGCCCTACCCTGCTGGGCAATCGTGTCAGCTCGTAGTCGAAGGTCCTGTCCGGTGCTCCCCTCCATTTCGAGGACGCGCTGTGCACCTCCAGCCGGGAGCCCCCTACGCTCGACCACTCGGCCCATCCCTCGGACCCCCTGAAGAGAAAGGCGCTGTCGTACGGTTGCCAGCCATCCACGGTCGCGGGCTTCGTGTACCCGTTGTGCAGACTGCCGTAGGCGCCGTTCTCGAACTCCAGACCGAGAACCACGACGTCCTCCAGCGGTTCGTCCATGTTGCCCACCGGGCGTCCCATGGTGGCCTGTACGGACTTTACCTCGCAGCCCATGACGCCCCTCATCAGGTCGAGATGGTGGCATCCCATGTGATGCAGAACTCCCCCGCCCTGGGTGTCCCGGCGATACGCCCCGGAGACCTCCCTTCCCATCGGGCCGCCGACCTGAAACCAGAACTGGCGGCTCTCGACGTCGAGCGGCCTCCCAAGGATGCCCTCGTCGATGAACCGCCGCAGGTCCCGCATCGCCGGATGGAAGCGCCAGGGATACTGGATGAAGGTCGTCAGCTCGTTCCTTCGGACCGTCCTGACCACGTCGTAGAGGTCTTTCGAGGAGACGGCGAACTGCTTGTCCACCGTGAAGTGCTTCCCGGCTTGCGCCAGCTTGAGCAGAGCGTCCGGCAGGTCACGCGGGTAGAGCACCACGGACGCCAGGTCGAAGTCCTCTCCCGCAATCAGGTCCTCCACGCTGGAGTACAGCCCGGCGGCCGGGTCGTAGCGCTTCGCCGTATCCAGGAACGACGTGTCGTACAGCTCGCAGTAGGCGACGACCTCCACGTTCTCGAGGCGGCGGAAGTCGTGGATCAGCCGCGGCTTCGAGTCGTCGAAGCTGCCGGCGTGTCCGATACTGAGCCCGACGTGCGCGGCCCGCAGGGTCCGGTCCTTAGTCATACGACATCTCCTACCGGCGTCGGCCCTTCAGCGCGTCGGCGGCGTGGATGTGCGCCGGCGGCCCCCGGCCGATGGCGCTCAGGTCGACCTCCATGAGCTCATCGCCGAAGACTATCTCGCCGCTGTAGACCTTCGCGACGTCCGCGACGGCGCGCTCCATCTGGCCCTGTAGGGCCATCGGCGTGTTGTGCACCAGCACGAGCCGCCTCACGCCCGCGTCCTCGGCCAGCCGGCCCGCGCCGGCCGTGCCGCACATGTACTCACCGTCGCCCCCGCCGTCGATGTCGGACTGGACGCCGACGCAGCTGACGACCACGACGTCCGCCCCCGCGCACAGCTCGGCGACGGTGTCGCAGGGCGTCGTGTCGCCCGTAACGACTATGCTGCCCTCATCGGTGTCCAACCGGTAGGCGAGCGAATCCAGGTACGGCTGCACGTGATCGGCGGGAGCGCTGGTGACCTGCCAGTCCTTGCCCTCGCAGACCTTGCCGGGGCCGATGTCGGAGGCTACGACCATCTCGGTTGGCGGCGACCGGAAGTCGCTGCCGTCGGCGCCCATCGTCGGCAGCGGGACGCCGCCCCGCAGCGTGTAGCTGTAGAAGCTCAGGGGGTGGTTCGTGCGCACCTTCCAGTCGTGGGCGAAGGCGCCGACCTCCGGGTCGATCAGGCGGGTCGTGAGCTGCTCCGTCAGCGCGGGCCCGTAGACGTTGAGGTTGTTCACCTTGCCGACGCCCAGGTCCCACCGCGTCTCGATAAAGCAAGGGTAGTCCATATCGTGGTCGGAGTGGTGGTGCGTGAAGAAGAGGTTGTCGATCTGGGTCGGCCACAGGCCCGCCTTGGCGAGCTTCCAGGTGGTGGCCGGGCCGCAGTCGAACATCAGATACTCGCCGCCGGTGCGCACGACGTACGAGGAGCCGAACCGGTCGGCCGTGGGAAACGGCGTGCCGCAGCCGAGGATGTACAGCCTGTCCATGCGCCTGCCTCCGTGGGACGGTGCGTCCCGGCCGGCGCATTATATGGGAGTCGGCGAACGACACGCGAACACGCAGCGGTTCAGGTTGGTGAGGCCGCGCGCCCCTCGATACGCGGGGTGAACGGATTGTTGGAAGGTCAACCCAAGAATCGAACAACGGCCGGTGTTGTGGCGCGGCGGGAATCGGGATATCGTTGGCGAGAGTGATGCGAAGCCGGCCGCGCGGAACGGCGAGCAAAAGGAGTTGCCAATGACCACCGAGAAGCTGGCCATCGAAGGAGGAACTCCGCTGCGGGCGGAGCCGTTCGGGAACGTTCACACCTTCGGCGAACCGGAGATCGACCAGCTCATGCGCGTCATCGACGAGGCGCCGGAGCACTGGCACTCCGGCTACAAGGTGCGGGAGTTCGAGGACGGCTTCGCCAGACGCCACGGCGTCAGGTACGCGGTGGCAACCGACTCGGGCACCGGCGCGCTCCACGCCGCGGTGGCCGCCATCGACCCGGAGCCGGGCGACGAGATCATCACAGCGCCGGTGACCGACATCGGCTCGGTGCTCGGCATCATGCTCCAGAACGCCATCCCCGTCTTTTCGGACTGGGAGCCCGGCGCGGTGCTCAATCAGAGCGCCGCGGACATCGAGCGCCGCATCACCGAGCGCACGAGGGCCATCATGGTCATCCACCTGTTCGGCGTGCCGGTCGACATGGACGCCGTGATGGACGTCGCCCGGCGGCACGACCTGCCGGTCATAGAGGACTGCTCGCAGGCGCACCTGGCGGAGTACAAAGGCAGGCTCGTGGGCACGATAGGCGACATGGGCTGCTTCTCGCTTGGCGGCAAGCCCCTGACGGCCGCGGGCGGCGGGATACTGATCACCAACAACGAGGAGCTGGCCAGGAGGGCCAAGGGGTTCGCGGCGAAGGGCTCCGAGTACGACGAGGAGCTGCGCAACTCCCTCAGACCGACGACCTCGCGGCCGGGATCCGAACGCGGATTCTCCTTCCTGGGCGACTTCCACCCGATGAGCGACCTGATGGCCGCCATCGGGATAGCCCAGCTCGACCGCATCGACGGCTACATCGCCCGCCGGCGAGCGGCCGGCGCCATCATCGAGGACATACTGTGGGAGGTGCCGGGACTGACCCCGCAGGAGCTACGGCCGGGCGATAAGAGCGGCTACTACAACCACGGCTTCCTATACGACGAGGAGGTCATCGGCGTCCCGCCCGAGCGGTTCGTCGACGCGGTGATCGCGGAGGGAGTCAACTGCAAGGTGTACCTGGGCGGCATGCCGCTGTACCACTACCCGATCTTCGCCGAGTCACGCACGTACGGAGAGTCCGGGTACCCGTTCGTCGACGAGCGGGGCAACCGCCGGATCGACTACCGCGACGTGCGACTGCCCGTGGTGGAGGACGAGCTGCCCCGGACGCTCAAGGTCGGCGGCAACAGCTCACACACCGAGCAGGACGCGATGGACATCGGCAACGCCATAAAGAAGGTCGCGCTGCGCTACGCCTCGAGCCGGTGACGAGTCGGGGCGGACGGCTTGGACGGAGACCTCCGGGCGGCGCCGTCGAAGCCGGGCCCGCGGCCACCTACACCGACATCGTACGGCCGGCGGCCGCGAGGTGCGCGTCTGCTTCAGCTACAACACAGAGGACGAGATCGCGGAGAGTATCGGCAGGCTTACGGACGTCCTAGACTCCATGGGCTACCTGTAGAGTCGCCGGCCCTCGACGTGAGTCCGGCTCCAGCGGATGGCGCGGGCTAGGTTCAAGCCGTGCAGGCCACCTCGCCCCCTCCGCTCGCGTTCCCCGCCTCGATCCATTTCCTGATCGCGACGGGGAACACTCTCAGGAAATAGAGAGCCGTTCGGTATAGTTCGTAGATTTCGTCCGACGTCTTCTCGAGTCGGAAATCCGCGAAGTTCTCGTGAACCAACTGGTTTCTCAGGTTTCCGATCTCAAGAAACGCCTTCACCGAATCGTCTAGACACTGATCGCTTCGTACCTTTTGCTTCATGTGGTCCGCGAAGTCTCGGCCGAACAGACCGTAGAAGGAGTTCGCGTTCCGCTCTTTCCACTGGAACAGCTGAGCAAAGCGCCTTTCGATCGCCTGTCTTCGCACGAATTCAGCCAGAACCCCCGCCCCAAGGTCGGCGCTGCCGTATAGGCCGACAATCGTTTCGGTCAGTTGCACCTCGAAGTAACTGGCCGCCGCGATTATCAGCGTTTTCCTGAACGAGTCGTGAACCCTGGAGTGAAGCCCAAGCTGATTGTTGGATTGCAAGTAGTCTGCCAGATCGTTGTGGTCGTTCCACAGTTCGACGATCCGGTTGTTCGTCACCGGGCCAGCCTCAACCATTGTCTTAGTTCAGCGCCACAATCGCGCGGGCCCGCGCGAGGCGCTTCTTGAGGTTCTCCGAGCTTGTAGTCTGACTTTGCGTAGCGCGGCGAAACTCAGGGTCATCCTTGAGCAGGCCGAGTGAGGCACCGTCGACTGTGCCGGCTACACAGGCATTTTGGAGGTATGGCTTCCGGCAGATTGCCACAAACACCGATTCGAAAATCATCGGGCTGAATCGTCCCTGAAGACTGTGGAAAGCGTCAGACGGCAGTTCCTTGCAACTGGCAAGGAAAGACGCAAGCAACTGCCGCATCTGTTCGACCCGGTTCGCGTCGAACGACTTCGCCTCCTGGGAGAAGCCGTTCAGGAATTTGACCATCGACGGTCGGTAGGACTCTTCCTTGAGCAGCATGGCGAACCCTCGAAGCAGTATCTCCACGTCCTTCATGTGGATGTCGGGAATCTTCTTTCCGACCATTTTGCGCCATGCGTCTTGGGCATTCGTCTCGTACAGCATGTCGTAGAATCGTGAATCGAACGTGCACCGGCGGATCTCTTGCGGGGTCAAGTTGACGCCGCCGGAATTCAGGCGGTTGAAGATCTCGTACATCGCGCTGTCGCCTGCGGGCCCGACCTGCCGAACGATGATGTGCCTGATAGTGCGCAGATCGAACGACGACCTGTGCTGGTCGTCCAGCGTGTCGTAGGTGCGTCGATGGAACCTGTTGGGCTGCCCTGGCACATTCTCCGGCAAACTCAGGCGGAAGTCCGTGAAGTACCTCCCGTCCGTTAGGACCTTTGAGGGCACCACGCTTCGCCCGTCGGAGAGCATACGGAGGTTGACCAGCTGATCCTTTCTGGGGAACCTGCCTTTCACGAAATAGTAGACCGACATGAGCCGCTGTTGGCCGTCGATAACGAGGTATTTGTCGCGGCTCTGTTCGTAAAGAAATATCTGCGGCACGGGAAGTCCAACGATAATGGACTCTATCAGCCGTGAAGCGCGTCTCACGTCCCAGATGAAGTTCCGTTGGAAGCCCGGGATATTGACGACACCCGACTCGATGAAGTCGACTAGCGTCTTGGTATTGAAATCGTTCGGCGAGGACACCAGGTCGAAGCTGTCGATCGGATAAGAGTCGTCATCCGATTCCAACTCGCCGACGTCCGGCTCGTATCCGTCGTCTGCGAACTGGTGCACGTCTTGGGCCGGAGTGTAAAGAGTCATCATCTGGCCTCACGGGATTACGTTATGAACCCATCACAGAGCACGTTTGCCCTGAACGGATGCCCAATTTTAGCAGAGCTTGAGAGACCTCGACCGAGTGAGGCATGGACACTAGGTCGCAATGGACGTATGAGTCGCCTCCCGCGTGGTCCCGGGCGCAGCCTACACCGGCATCGTCCGGCCGGAGGCCGCGCGGTGCGCGTCGGCGATTTCGCGCCGGGGGACTCCGATGATCTTCGCTCCGATCTCCTCGATGACGTACCTGGCGCGCTCCTCGTCCGACATCGACGGGTCCGCCCAGCTGCACAGGAACGCCAGGCCAGCCTTGTCGCAGGCCGACTTGACGATGTTTCTGGCCTCGTCCATCTGCGGCGTGTAGGGCGGGTCGTGCAGGTCGGGGTCGCCGAAGGACAGGCCCATGTCTCCGGGGCCCCACTCGGCGAACGCGAGACCGGGCGTGCCCGCGATGGCGTCCGCATCCGGCAGGCAGTGCCGGTCTTCGATCTTCAGGCCGAGCATCAGCTCGCCGTCGGGGTTCAGCGGCCAGGGGTCGGCGATGCGCATGTACTCCGAAGGCGATATGTCGCCCCAGATCTCCGCAGGCACCGCTTGGCCGCCCTGTCCCCGCCTGCCCTCCGGGATACCCTGGTCGCGCCCGATGGTCTGATGTACGTACCGCACCGTGGCCACGAACGCCCTGACGGCATCGGCGCTGCGTGCGTGCGTGTGCAGGATGCCGTGCACGCCGGTCGTCAGCACCTGCCGGACCTGCCACGCGTTGTAGTAGACCTCCTCCGGGCTGATGCAGTTGGAAGGCAGCGTCGTGACGACTGTAGGCGTCGGGTGGCCGCTGGGCGTTGGGCCCCCGTCCTTCAGTCCGCGCATGAAGTTCATCAGCCCGACGACGTCGAAGGGCCGATGCTCGAAGTCGGTCAGGATCATGTCGGCCCACGTCTGGGCCATCTCGCGGCCGGCCTCGTAGGTCAGCTCTGGGGCCCCGGCCGTGAATATCTCCTGGCCCTGCTGCAGTAGCTCGATGCACTTGTTGATCCTCGCCATGCGTGAACCTCCTGTCGTCGTTCCCGATTCGGACATTCTTCGTCTACCGTGAGCATATCACCGCTCCCCGCGCGTTGGAAGCAGGCGGGGTAGTGGTACAATTCCGCCGTCGCCGAAACGGCACGGCGCAGACGATAACGGAGGACCAGATGCTCGAGCGGTTCAAGGTGCCGGCGGACGACCAGGTCAGGGTGCCGGAGCGCGCTCTTCGCGCCACGGTCGCGGCAATCTTCGAAAAGATGGGCGAAACGGCGGAGGACTCCGCCGCCGGCGCCGACGTGCTCGTCACGGCCGACCTTCGAGGCGTTGAGACCCACGGCGTCTCCAACATGATGCGGGCCTACGTCGAGCGGTACGCCGAGGGCGGCATGAAGGCACGCGCCGACTGGCGCATCGTCAGGGAGTCGCCTGCCACCGCCACCGTAGACGCGGACACCGGGCTCGTCACGATCCTGGGGCCCAGGATGATGGGAATCGCCATAGAGAAGGCCCGTGAGGTCGGCGTGGGCGTCGTGACCGTGCGTAACGCGGGACACTCCGGGGCGATCGGCCATCACGCCATGCTCGCGGCCGAGCAGGACATGATCGGCGTGACCATGACCGCCGGGGGCGCCGCCGTCGTGCCGACGTTCGGCGCCGAGCCGAGGTTCGGCACGAACCCCATCGCCATCGCAGCGCCGGCGCGCACGGAGGCCCCGTTCCTCTTCGACGTGGCCACCAGCGCCGTGGCAGGCAACAAGACCGCCCTGGCCAGGCGGGTGGGGGCAGCCGTCGAGCCGAACTGGATCACCGACCTGGACGGCAGTCCGATCAACGACGGCAGGGTGATGCCGGAGCTCGGCGACTACTTCATGCTGCCGTTCGGCGGGACGCGCGAGAACGGCTCGCACAAGGGCTACGGCTTCGGGATGATGGCGGAGGTGATGTCGACCCTGTTGTCGGGCGCGCTCCCGGGCATGCTCCCCGGCAGCGTCAACTCCAGCCATCAATTCGCGGCCTACGACATCGCGGCGTTCACCGACGTCGACCAGTTCAAGGACACGATGGACGAAACGCTGCGCACCCTTCGGACCACCAAGCCGGCGCCGGGCCACGACCGCGTGCTGTATCCGGGCCTGTCGGAGCACGAGGAGGCGCGGGACCGCCGCGCGAACGGCATCCCGCTGCACCGCGAGGTCGTGCAATGGTTCGACGACATCACGGCAGAGCTCTCGCTGCCGGCGCTCGAGACAGCCTAGCCGAACGTCAGACCGGACATCACCAAGACCAGGGAGGACATCAGCCATGGCTAAACGATACGGAGTCGGCAACTACCAGTACGAGTCGGTGGACGAGTGGCCGATCGACGACATCCCCGGCGTCGCCTCCGACGTGGCGTGCGACTCGGACGGGCGCGTGTACGTCGCCGTAAGGAACTCCCAGGAGTTCGACAACAACCACGGCTCGGTCGTCGTCTACGATCGGGACGGCCATCGTCTCGGATCGTGGGGCGAAGAGTACCTGAAGGTGCCGCACAGCATCTGGATCAGCCCTTCCGACGAGATCTTCTTCACCGACACCTGGGACCACGTGATGCGCAAGTACTCGACCGCGGGCGACGTGCTGATGACGCTGGGCCTGCCGGGTATGGCCGGGGCGCCCGGAGGGCCCTTCAACATGCCGACGGGCGCGGTGCAGGCCGCCAACGGCGACATCTACGTCGCGGACGGCTACCGGCAGAGCCGCATCCACCGCTTCACGGCGGACGGCGAGCTGACCCTGTCCTGGGGCTCAGGGGACCTGACCCACTTCGACGAGAACATTCACGGCTCGACCGCGACGCCGGGGACCGGGCCGGGCGAGTTCAACCTTCCCCACAGCGTCAACCTAGGGCCCGACGGCCGCGTCTACGTGATGGACCGGAGCAACGCGCGCATCCAGGTCTTCGACGCCGACGGCAACTACCTGGACCAGTGGAACGACGTGCCCATCCCGAACCAGGCCACCGTTGACGACGACAACGTCATGCACGTGGCCGGGATCGCGGGCGTCCAGCTATACACCGTCGACGGAGAGCTGCTGGGCACATGGGGCGAGAGCGGCGACCGGCCGGACCAGTTCAGCGGCGCTCCCCACGGGATATCCATCGACTCCAACGGCGACGTCTATGTCGCGCAGGTAGGTGCATCGAAGGCCCTGAACAAGTTTGCCCGCGTGTAGCGGCGACGGCCATGGGAGCCAACGGAGCTTCCCGGCCTTCGTTGCAGACCGAGTTCCAGAACGAGCTATGGACCGTGCCGACGAGCACGCGGAACCGCGGCCAGGGCTGTACGAATTTCGGTCGCATAGCATTGGCGCCTCCAGACGGCTGCGGAATCTTGAATGTCCCAAGTCGGCCACGGTATAATTTCGCCCGGAGTCGACGTGGTGAATTGTTTCACCAGCGCAACGTGCGGACCGCCAAGGGAGGTTGCCCAGCAGATGACCTACATAATCGCAGAGCCGTGTGTCGCCGTTAAGGATGCGGCTTGCGTCGACGTCTGTCCGGTCGACTGCATCTACACGTCGGACGAAGACAACATGTACTACATCCATCCGGAGGAGTGCATAGACTGCGCGGCGTGCGAGCCCGTGTGCCCCGTCGTCGCCATCTTCGCCGAGGAGGACACCCCTCCCCAATGGGACAGCTACATCGACCTGAACTACGAGTACTTCGGGACGCCCCGTTAGCTTAGGCCGCGCCGGGAGGCTCTACTCGCTCCGAGCGGGTCGATGGCGCAGGCCGCCGCTATCGCGCGAACTCGTACACCTGCATAGGGACGGACTTCTTCGCCGCCGTCCGTCCGTGGACCATGAGGCGCACCTTCTCGGTGGTCTCGCGGGCGAAGGAGCGCTGCCCGCATTGCTGGCATACGGTGGACGGCACCCCGCCAACGAGAACGTAGCGGCCATCCACCCTGAAGACCTCCTACACCGTCTCCATCCGGCCTTCTTCCGCGTTGCAGACGTTACAAACGATGAGGTCGAACACTCCTACCTTCTCCTCCCGTAGTCCTGCCACTCCACGCTGCCGGCTCGTGGAGCGTAACAATCCTAAGTTGCGGGGAGTCGGCGTCGGATACTTGGATATGAAGAGGCCGCCCAGACTCGGTGAAGCCCAGTACTAGCCACGTCGGCCCGTACTTATCCTCCGATACCCTTCACTATGACGGCGCCCGCGCCCGCCTCTCCAATCTCCCTCTCACTGATGTCTCGTTCCACGGCCCGCCTGAAAGCATGCCCTGACAAATCAAACTCGCCGGCGGTCAACTGTGATCGGACCTGCGCGATCGTCCTCATTGTTCCTCCCGCCATGGCAAGTCCGCCACGCGCATGCCCGCAGTCTTGCCGAGCACGTCATCAGCGCGTTGGTCATGGCGGTTGCGTGGATAAGCCGCGAGTGCGAGAAACGGCAGTCGGGCCGCATCCTGCTCCGTGCCTCGATCGTACACGATCCTCGGCGAAGACTTCCGCACCGCTCCCGCTACCCTGCCTCCGTCGGGGCGAAGTCGCTTACTCACAGATTGCGTCGGGTGTATAATCGAGGCAGTTGTCGGGGTCGATGCCGGTAGGGGTCCGCCCCCGCGAGACTTGACGCGATCGGAGCGCGGCGCGGGTCGGGCCGGGGTCTGCCGCCGCCCTGCTCCCGTGACTATTCCTATGACGGAGGGCTGAAATGGTCCGGATAGAGTCCACCCCCGAGATGGTCGCCAAGACCTACGCCGCCTCCCAGCGCAACCTCGAAGTCGTAAGGCGCCGGCTCGGCAGGCCGTTGACGCTGGCGGACAAGGTGCTCCTGGGGCACCTGGACGACCCGGAACGCGCCGACCTCGAGCCCGGTGCAAGCTACCTCGACCTGCGTCCCGACCGGGTCGCCCTCCAAGACGTACTGGGCCAGACCGTGATGCTGTCGTTCATGCAGACGCGGAAGGCCAGAACGGCCGTGCCAACGACGGTGCACTGCGACCACCTGATCCAGGCCCGGGTAGAGGGCGGGAGCGACCTTCTGCAGTCGTTGGAGGAGAACGAGGAGGTCTTCGACTTCCTGCGCTCCGCGTCGGCCAAGTTCGGCGTAGGCTTCTGGGGTCCCGGCGCCGGCATCATCCACCAGGTTGTGCTGGAGCAGTACGCCTACCCCGGCGCGCTTATCATCGGCACCGACTCCCACACCCCGAACGCCGGGGGGCTCGGCGCGTGCGCCGTCGGAGTCGGGGGCGCCGACGCCGTCGAGGTGATGGCCGGCCTTCCGTGGGAGGTGCTGTACCCGCGCCACGTCGGCGTTCGCCTCACCGGCGAGATGGGCGGCTGGACCGCGCCCAAGGACGTCATACTCTACCTGGCGGGCGAGCTGACCGTGTCCGGCGGCACTAACGCGATCATCGAGTACTTCGGCCCCGGCGCGAAGTCGATAAGCTGCACCGGCAAGGCGACCATCACGAACATGGGCGCCGAGCTGGGCGCCACCACGTCCATATTCGCGTTCGACGAGCGCATGGACACCTACCTCCGCTCCACGGGACGCGCCGAGCTGGCCGACCTCGCCGGCCGCAACAGACATCTGCTGGAGCCGGACCGAGAGGTCGAGCAGGACCCCGAGAGCTACTTCGACCGGGTGGTCGAGATCGACCTGTCGCGCCTGGAGCCACACGTCGTCGGCCCGCACTCGCCTGATCGGGCGCGCCCGATCTCCGAGCTCGCGGCCGAGGTCGCCGACGGCTCGAACGACTTCATCGACCGGATCGACACGGCGCTGATCGGGAGCTGCACCAACTCCTCGTACGAGGACATGAGCCGGGCCGCCGACGTCGCAAAGCAGGCCAGCGCTCACGGGATCAGAGCCGCGACCGACCTCATGGTGACGCCGGGCTCGGAGCAGGTACGCGCGACGATCGAGCGCGACGGCCAGATGGACGCCCTGAAGGACATCGACGGCGTCGTGCTGGCCAACGCCTGCGGCCCGTGCATCGGCCAGTGGAAGCGCGAAAAGCTGATGGACGGCGTGCCCAACACGATCGTGACCTCGTACAACCGCAACTTCCCGCGGCGCAACGACGGCCGGTCGGAGACGATGAACTTCATCGGCAGCCCGGAGGTCGTCACGGCGCTGGCGATCGCGGGCAGGCTCTCCTTCAACCCGCTGACGGACGAGCTGCAGGTCGACGGCGGCCAGGCATTCAAGCTGCGGCCTCCGGCGCCGGCGCCGGAGGTGCCGGCCGGAGGCTTCGATCCGGGCAGAGAGACTTACGAGCCGCCGCCCGGGGACGGCAGCAACGTGGTCATCACCGTCGCGCCCGACAGCGAGCGCCTTCAGCTCCTGGAGCCCTTCCCGGCCTGGGACGGCAACGACTACGCGAACGCGCCGGTGCTCGTCAAGGTCAAGGGCAAGTGCACGACGGACCACATCTCTCCCGCGGGGCCGTGGCTGAGATTCCGGGGCCACCTGGACAGGTTCAGCGACAACATGTTCATGGGCGCGGTAAACGCCCATACCGGCGAGACGGGCAAGGGGACCAACGTGCTCTCCGGCGAGAAGGGCGTCGCGCTCTCGCGCATCGCCAGGAAGTACAAGGCGGACGGCGTGCGGTGGGTCGTGATCGGCGACGACAACTACGGCGAGGGCAGCAGCCGCGAGCACGCGGCCCTGTCGCCGAGGCTGCTCGGCGGCGCGGCGATCATCGCCAGGAGCTTCGCGCGCATCCACGAGTCGAACCTGAAGAAGCAGGGCATGCTGCCGCTGACCTTCCAGGACCGCGACGACTACGACCTGGTCCGGGAGGACGACCGGATAAGCCTTACCGGACTGAGCGACCTGGCGCCGCGAAAGCCGGTCCAGTGCACCGTCGCCCACGCCGACGGGACGACCGACGAGCTGGAGCTGGACCACTCGTTCGGCGCAAGACAGGTGGAGTGGTTCCGGGCCGGCTCGGCGCTGAACCTATTCCACAGGAACGGCGCTTAGGGCCGCAAACGCTAGCTCGCTTGCGGCGGGACCACGCCTGCGCCACTCGATACGCGCCGTCGGCCCACTGAGTGCCCCGACGCCCCGTCGGGTGCGTCAAGGGGCGTGACCCCGGGTGAACAGGCCGTGGGAGCCTGGGTCTCGAACCGCTACGCGCCCGTCACTTCACCCTGCGGGTCCGGTCCGGGCGGTACTTCTCTGTCTGGGGATTGAAGTCCCGCTGTAGCCTGATGTTGCTGTCGAGCGGCAGATCGACGGACCGTCCGCCGCGCCGGTGCGATTCCATGAAGGCGAAGATGAGCTCGTTGCTGGCCTGCGCCTGCCTGATACCGCCCCGCGTCGTCGGGTCGCCGCTGTCGATGGCGGCGACGAGCTCCTCGACGATCGCCAGGGTCGTGCTGCCCGCCTCGAAGTCCGGAAACTCCTCCGACGTGCCCGGGCCCGCCTGACCGGGGTCCGTGTGCTGGCCCAGGCGGCGCAGGCGCCACTCGGAGCCGTTGCCGATTATCGAGATGGCCCCCCGCTCGCAGATGACCTCCTTCTCCGAGCCGCGCGGCGTAGTCAGGCAGTAGGCGGTCACGCCGTTCTCGTAGTGGACGACGCCGTGTCCCCCCGGGTCGACCGTCATTACGTCGCCCTCGAACGCGTCGCCGCCCCGCGTCAGGGTGGCCTGGACCGAGACGGCCCGTCGGTCGCAGTTGATCCAGTTGATCAGATCGAACCAGTGACTGCCGGAGATGAAGATCGGGTCCATGTTGTAGCTGATGATCGTCTTGAGGTCGCCGAGCTCACCGCTGTTGGCCAGCTCCCTGACGATCTCGTAGCCGGCGGCCCACCGGCGGTTCGCGCCCAGGTTGAATGCGACGCCGTTCCGCTCCACGGCCTGCGCCATCGCCTCGGCTTCCGCGAGCGAAGACGTCAGCGGCTTCTCCGCGTAGATCGCCTTGACGCCCGCGTCGGCCGCGTGGATCGTGATCTCCGCGCGCTGCTCCTGCTGGGTCCCGATGCTGATGATGTCGGGCTTCTCTTTGTCGATCATCTCGCGGAAGTCGGTGTAGAGGGAATCGGCCGGCACACCGTAGTCGTTCCCGACTCGCTCCAGCGTATCGGGCTGGAAGTCCGCGGCCGCGACGAACTCCGTGCGCTCGCACGCGACGAACGCCTGGGCGTGAGAGAAGGGATAGATACTCAATTGGTACGGCGACCTGAAGTTCGGGTACAGGCCCGTAGACCTCCATCCGCATCCGATGATCGCCGCGCGATACGTCTTCAAGTCAAGTCCTCCATGCTGTGGTGATTACAACGGTCTTACGATCCGAGGAATCGGTCCCGCGACCGTGCGTCGGCGATGCGCCGTCCGGGACCGTGGAAAGAGATGCACGGGGTCCGGGCGTCAATTCGAGCGGGGCTCGTACAGGGGCTGCCTGGGAGCCCGGTCGCGGAGCAGGTAGAACTTCGAGTCTCTCAGCGGTAGCTCGACACGGGCGCCGCCCCGGATATGGGACTCGATGAAGGCGAATAGCAGCTCGTTGTTGGCGTAGGCCACCCGGACACCGCCGCGCTCCGGCTCGCCGGTGTCGAGCGAGTGGACCAGGTCCTCGATCAGTCTCAGAGTCGCGCTGGCGGGTTCGAATTCGGGGAACGCCCCGGGCGCCATCGCCCCGTCTTCGGAACGCTCTTCGAGCAGCCACTGGTCTCGCGACTCGTCAACGGTCATCACCCCCCGCTCGCAGACCGCCTCGAACCCGCGGCCCCGTCCGGACAGCAGCGCGTAGACCGTCACTCCATTCTCGAACTGGAACATGCCGTGCCCCGAGGGGTCCTCGAGCATCCGGTCGCCGTCGAGCAGCTCAAAGTCGCCGCTGTTCGGGGGTGCGCCGCGGTAGTCTTCGGGAAGATGCCCCTGCACCCAGGCCACGGGGTGGTCGCTGTTGAGCCGCTGGGCGATGTCGAAATTATGGCTCGAGCCGTTGAACAGCGAGGTGTTCTGGTAGATGATGATCGACCTGAGCGCCCCGAGCCGGCCGGAGTCGATCACCTCCTTCATCGCGTCGTAGGCGGTGCTCCACCTACGGTTGGTCCCCAGGTTGAAGAAGGCGCCGTTGCGCTCCACCGCCTCGACCATGTCCGCGGCTTCCCGCATCGAGGCGGCCATCGCCTTCTCCGCGTAGATTGCCCGGGCGCCGTTCTCGACCGCGTGTATGACGACCTCCGCCCGGTGCTCGGGCTGCGTCGCCACGCTGACGACGTCGGGCTGCTCTTTGGCGATAAGCTCCTTGTAATCAGTGTACTGGCGCTCCTTGGGGACGTCGTACAGCAGCCCGAACCGCACCATGACGTCCTCTCGGAGGTCCGAGCAGGCGACCAGGTCCGTACGGCCGCAGGCGTAGAACCCGGCCGCGTGAGAGTAGGGCAGCACCATCGAGTCTCGCCCCATGACCTCGTGGTCGATGAACCCGCCCATGCGACTGCAGCCGATCACCGCGGCCTTGTATGTCTTCATGCCACGAGCTTCCTTCCTCTTGCTCCATTGTGGGTCCGTTCTTGGCCGCCCGCACTGTAGCACAGCGCCGCCATCCTCTCAACGGCGGTCTCCGGCGCGCAACTTCGCCCTCACGTGCGGCGGTTTCGTTGATGGCGGCCTATGTAGCCCACGATCACCTGTTGGCGTTCCTCGTCCCAGGCGAAAGCGATGCGGATGGTGCTCTTCGGATCGCGGCTGTTGCCCTTCCCGAGATGCGGGCCAAGTTCATAACGCTTGCCTTCGACGGTCGTGGTGTACCACTCGTCGAACTGCTCCGTCGTTACCTCGGTCTGCCCCGTCTTGAACGACCAGCCGGAGCACGACTCCCTCAGGAGCATGTCGAAGTCTGAACGCGTGCCGGGTCTCGCCCGGCGCTCCTGATAGACCGTGGCCAGCCAGGCGAGCGCGTCGAACACCTCGTCCGGCCTCTGGAACTGGCTGTTCCTGTCGGACTTCGAGTTAAGGGCGAAGACGAGCCGGTCCGGGAAGGACTGCTCTGCGAGGGCGACCGCCTCGTTCACGCCGGCCGGCGGCTGCGGCGGCTCGCTCGGCGCGTCCGTGCCGGCCGCCCTGGCGTCGACGTAGGACCGACGCCAGGTCTCTTCCATAGCGCGGCTGCGGGAGAGCTCGCCCTTCAGGTCGCTGCGTTCGACATCGATCGCCCTCTTGTCCGATTCGAGGTCGCTGTTCGACTGCGCCAGCCGGGCGTTCTCTGCCCTCAGCGATTCGCCCTCTCGCCTGATCCGATCGAGCTCGCCCAGTGCGGCTTCGTGCTCATCCTTCGAAACGATGGGCTCGGGCTCCGCGGCATCGGGAGCATAGTTGGCGGGACCGGTCTGCTCCTCGGTTGGCGATTCGACCGCCGCTGGAGCGTCCGGGACGTCCGGGGGCTGTCCGTCGTCCGGGTCCTGAGGGGGAGTCTCTAAGATCTCCCAGGTTTGGACAATGTCGAGAATCTCCGATTCGCGCTCCAATCTCTCGACGGCGCGCGCCGCCTCCGCGTCCCTGGAGTCGGCCTGCGGGCGAATGGGGCGGTAGCGCGCCAGATTGTCGTGGAGGTCCTTCGCCAGCGTCAGCGTCCCGGAGGCGGACCAGGGGATTTCGGCCACCTTCTGCTCCCAGGACGCAAGGTCGATCCCAAGATACCGCAACTCCGCGTCGAAGTCGGCCCGTATCCCGGAGAGCAGCTCGGCCAGGGCCTCGGACTGGAGGGAGTCACGCTCCGTGGCCTTTTCGTCGGCGACCCTGTACACGGCCTCGGTGAACTCCTCGACCTCGTCCCACTCAGGCGCGTCGTGGGGAAGCTCCTGGAGATGGTCGAGCCAACCCAGGAGTGTCGGCGACTCTATCGCGGCCCTCGCGTCGCCGGCGGTGGGCAACCTACCGGACACGCAGCAGAGCATCATCCCTACGTCGTCCTCGGCAAGGTCGTCGCGATTCTCGACTATCGCCTCGATCTCGCGGAGCCATTCGGCCCTGGGCCACACCGAGTGGAAGACGCGCTCCTTGAGGTCCGGACCGTCGGCCGGCATCTTCGACTCGGTGAGATGCCGGGTAACGAGGTCGCGAAGGTCTTCGTGGGACTCCGTCCACGCTCTGAGCACCCCAGCGGCAAGCCTGCGATTGCCGTGCACGAACTCGTGGAATACACCGTCGACGAGCTGGTGCGGCGACGCCTTGCTGGCGTCCTTGAAGCCATCCACGCTAAGGCTGTCCGATATCGCCGAGTTGAGCGCGTCGCGCACACTCTCGGATGCCTCGGCTCGGTGTTGCAGAGAGCGCGCGATGAAGTCGCGGACGTAGTCGGGAGCGAATGAAAGCCCTACGCAAGAGAGGGGAATGGTCCTCTGTTGTTCGTCTGTCATTGCCGGGTACTCCTTGTCAGAATGCGTCCAACCAAGGTCGGTTCCTTGTCAGATCAAACAGCCGCGCCTGTGCGACGTCCATCGTAAAGCGCTGCGGGTGCACACACCGGACACGGGAACTAGAGCACGGTGAGACGCATGGTGCGCCCATGGTTCCCGATACGCTAACCCGAGTCTGCTCGGAGAAACGGTCCCGACCTCCGCACCGCGTCCTCCCGATCCCTTTTCAGCTTACAAGGAGGCCTGCGCTGGCCTTAGAAATAGTGAATGATCGGCATGCACCCCTCTTTGCGATTGTCCGAGCACAGGCGGGGGTCCGCGCGGCCCATCGCTACAAAGATGCACCAGCGAGCACGACTACCAGTAATAGTCTCATCGGTCGAACCAGATGTCCACGGCGCGGTCGTGCGCTCAGTGAGCCCGCCCACGCGGATATCCACCGCGTCCTGCTCGCGGTTGTAGCGGATATCGGAGTCGGGGATGTCTTTGCCGAACATCGAGTACCCCGCAGCACCCCGTCTTGCCGGCTGCCCGTCGCCAGCCGGCCGCCCGACGGTCAGGTGCCACTCAGGGATATCTATGGGCCGGATCGCCGGAAAGCCGTACACTTCCAGTGTCGAGTACACCGAACCCCCGATCCTGGCCGAGCCATCCTTCTTCGGGAACCACAGTGCCCCTATCCAGGTCGAGACTCGGTGCTCACGTCGGTAATCCACAGCCCATACCACTCGCCGGCTGCGTCAGAGCCGGGCGACGTAGTCTCCGGGCCCCCCAGGCCAAAAAGCGACGCACCCCTATGAAATCCCCCTTCATGACCCGACGATTGGGCCAACCCATCTTCTGCCGAGAACCTCGCAAGGTTCAGATCGCGCGTATCCCATCTGGAAAATACCGCTCTCTTCCCGCGGTGTTCCTGTATACCGAAGTAGTCTTTCTGTAAGCCGAAGTAGAACAAGGTGCCGGCTATCTTGCCCCAGCAGGCCATGAAGTAGAGCCCGTTCCCGTCCGGCAGGCCCTCAGGGTCGTTGTGGATCGTGAAGGCGATCTCGAGCTCCTCGAAGCCTCTCTCACGTTCGCCCGGGTTCCAACCCCACCAGATGAATGCCATGTGCTCCGGAGGGGAGATCTCCTGATAGAGATCAGGCGTCGCGGTCGGAGTCGGCGTCTGCGTCGCCGTAGCCGTCGCCGTGGGCGTCCGCGTAGCTGTGGCGGTCGGCGTGGGCGTCAGCAGTGGGATGGTCTCACACCCGATAACCACCAGCGCCACAAAGGCGCCGATACCGAGCACGCCGAGCAGCCCCTCCCACAGTCCCCACCTGCGCATCGGCTACGCACCTAGGGTGACCCCGGCGCGGGCGTAACGATACGGCCGCTCTTGTGCCGGGCCGTCTCGCCTATGATCACCTTCACCTCGGTCAGGTCCTTGACGCCTACTCCCGAAAGCTGGACGAGCAGCTTGTCGTCGCCCAGCTCTAGCGAATGGCCGAGCCCGAGTGTCACATCGTCAGGTTCTTGTAGAGCTGAAGCAGGCGGCGGGGCAGCTCATGGATGTCGTCCAGGATCTCGTAGCCCATGTCGGCGCACATCGTCTTGAGGTAGTCATGGCCGTTCTTGTCCACGGTCAGGCAGAAGGCGTTGACGTTCCTGGCCTTGGCCTCGTCCAACGCCTTCCTGGTGTCGTGCACCGCGTACTCCTTCTCGACGCCCTCCCGGCTGTATCCGCGGTCCTGCGGGCGCCCGTCGCTGATCAGGAACAGCAGCTTGGTGCGGGCGTCCTGGGCTTCCAGCTTGGAGGTCGCGTGACGTATGGCCGGGCCCATGCGGGTGGCGTGCAGCGGGGCGATGCGGTCGACGCGGCGCTTGACGCGCTCCGACAGGGCCTCGTCGATGTCCTTGATCGTGTAGAACTCGACGTTCTCACGGCCGTACCCGGAGAAGCCGTATATGCCGTACATGTCTCCGATCGACTCGAGGGCGTGGATCAGCAGTACGACCGCCTCCTTTTCCAGATCGATGATGCGCTTGTAAGTGCGTCTTGCGCCCTCGCCCCGGCGGTTGCGCAGCCAGACCATGTACTCGACGGGGTCCTCGGGCGCCTCCCAGTCGTCGGCCACGCTGCGGGCGTCCTCGATGGCCTCGGCAGTCGACGCGCTCGTGTCCAACAGGAAGACGACCGCCACGTCCCGCTGTATCTTGTTCCGTCGCCAGAACAGCTTCTCGCTCGGACCGACGCCGGTGCGAATGTCGACGAAGGCCTCGATCACCTCGTCGATGTCGATCTCTTCGCCGTCTTCGAGCTTGCGGACCTTCCGGGACATCTCCGGGACCAGCAGTTCGAACTGGCGCCTGATCTGGCTGGCGAGAGGGCCGTAGCTCGCCAGGGTGGTCCCGTAGTAGTCTGGGTCGCCCTCGGCCATCATCTTCTGGCGCACCATGCACCAGCGCGGCTTGTAGTCGTAGGCGCGGAAGTCCCACTCGTCGTAGGCGAACGTCTGCGGCTCGGTCGGGTCCAGCGCGCCGCCCTCCTCGTCTACGTGCACGAGCGGGCCCTGGCCCATCTGCGGCGCGTCGGGCAGGCTCTGGCCAGCTTCCTTCATCATGTTGCTGGACAGCGCCTCGCTCGAGGTCTGCGCCATGCCCTGGGCCCCCTCCAGGTCCAGCTCGGCGCTGTTCTCCAGCATCTCCTCCAGCATCTCCTGGGTTATCTGCTGGTCCGCGCCCTCGGTGGAGGCGTCCGACCGCTGGAGTCTGAGCTGCGAGAGGAACTGCACCAGCTCAGGCTTGAAGTCGCCGCGGTAGTCGACGTCCTCGCTGGGGGCATAGTCCTGCTCGGCTTCCGGCCCGCCCTCGCCCTCAGACTCCTCCATGATCTGCCGGAGAGCCTCGTCGAGGCCGCCCTCGGCCGCCTCGTCCTCGACTTCGTCGCCGATCTCGACGTCGTCCCAGTCCTCCGCCGCCACCTCATCGTTGGGTATCTGGGCGAGAATGCCGTAGATACGGATCGTCGCCTCGGCGGTGTCCTCCACGGTGGCGGTGTCGACGAGCACGCGCCACGCGATCGCCGCGATCTTGCGCGCCTCCGCCACGTACTTGGTCGGGGCCTCCAGACGGCCGCGCTGCAACAGGCTGTACCTGACCAGGAACTCGACCAGCGCCTCGCGGGCGGGAAGCGACCGGATTTCGGGCCTGCCCACCAGCGCGTCCCGCTGCACCGTCACATACGCGGACTTGATGCCCGGGTATTCCGACTTGACCCGGGCGTCGAGCCTGCCGTCTTCGACCACAGTGAAGACGTCCAGTACCAGGGCGCGTTGTTCGAAGGCATCGAAGAACCGCTGCATGTCCGTCAGCCAGACGCGCTCGACGCCCTCCCCTTCCACGACGTCGGCCGCTGCCGGGCGCACGTCTCTCTTCGCCATCCTGGGCCGAAGGTCCGTGAATAGCGTCGACGGCCGTTCGTACTCGAAGCCGAAGCTGCCGAACTCCAGGTGGGCCACCTGGTGTGTCGAGACCACCTTCAGCAGCGCGAAGTTCTCGTCCTTGGTGCCGTATTTGCCAACCTGGGAGGGGACGTAGACAGTCGACCCTTCTGTGGAAGGCGCCTCGTCGGATACCCAGCCGATGTTCTTCTCGGCCAGCTCCTCGCTGGCCGCCAGCTTGACGTCGGCGCCGGCCAGCGCGCAGCAGTACATCTCCATCACGCCCTTGACGCGATCGAACTCTACGCTGGACGACAGCACCTCCAGCATCTCCTGGGCGGAGGCCGATTCGACGCGGAAGAAGGCGAGCCCGGCGTCTTCGTTCTGCTCGAAGAGCCGCACCCCCTCCTCGAACCAGCGGTCGAGCTGGGCAGGCGTGATTCGCGCGAGCACCGCGGGGCATGACCTGGTGAACTCGGTCACCGCGGCGGGCGAGATATCCAGCAGGCGCTCGGCCAGAGTCAGCATGTGCTCGTGATCGTCGTCGCCAAGCTCGGACAGCGACCGCGAGATCTCGAGCATGGCGACCGGTGGATTCGCGTAGCCGCCCTTGCGAAGCCGGTCGGTCAATCCCAGGAACCGGACGCGCTCCGCCGCTTTAACGTCCGGCAGCGCCTTGGCCGAGGAATCGAACAGCGCCTTGACCTGCCGCCAGTTCGTCTGCACCTGGGCCGCGGCGAGAGATATGAACACCTCCTTGCCGTCCGGCAGCAGTGGAAACACCCGCAGACTCAGACCGAGGCACTCGACCGCGAGGTCGGACGAGCGTCGGGCCACGACGTCGAGCAGCGCGACGAAGCTCTGAAGCTCCTTGACCGTCATCGTGCCCAGCAGCTCCGGGCTCTTCTCGAAGAACTTCGCCGCGAGCGTGCTGGACTTCCACGTCCCCTTGTACAGCCCGCTGCCCATCGCCGCCCAGCCCTCGATATGGCGCGACCTCAGCGTGCTCATCGCCCCGGGGCTGGCCACGAAGTAGGCCGCGGCGATCGCGGACGACCCTTCGCACAGGGCCCGGCCGCTCTGTGCCCACTTGAGGAAGTAGGAGAACGGCATCAGGCCCGCGATCTGCGGGCTCGCCTTCAGGAAGGCGTCGGCGGGCTCGGGAGAGCGGCCTACCGTGGAGAGCACCTCCAGCCCGACGGCCGCCCACTCGGAGAGCTGGGCCTCGGTCAAAGACCCGGCCAGCTCGTCCCACGCCGTCTCGAACTGCTGCCGCGTCTCAGGCGCGGCATCCCCCAGGTGTTCGACCAGCCGTTCTCTGGTCAGGCCGTCTGCTTCGTCCAAGTCAACTCCTTGTCGGCACCATCCGACATCAACTCCACGAACCGGGCGAGAACGCGCGCGGTCGCGCCCCATATGACGCGGCCGTCGTACGCGTACGACGGCCATCTGACCGGCCGATCATCGACCAGGCGTGTTTCGTTTCGATCGAAGGCGCCGCCGACCAACGGCCCGACCGGAAGCTCGATTATCTCGGCGACCTCCGCACGGCTCGGGGTGAAACGATATCCCTCCGGTATGGCGCCGACGAACGCGCTTATGGCGTACTTCGATACCGTAGCGACCTCGTCCAGCTTTCCGAGGACGTCGACGTCCTCAGGACGAACCCCGATCTCCTCGTGCGTCTCCCGCAACGCGGTGTGCATGAGGCTGGAGTCCGATTCGTCTTTGCGGCCGCCCGGGAAGGACACCTCGCCCTTGTGGTTGTCGACCGTGTCGCTCCGTTTGTTCAGCAGAATGACGTAGTCTTCGTCTTTGGGATACAGCAGGAGCATCACGCCGGCCGGGGCGAGGCCCGGGTCGTCCAGGGTCCGCTTGGGACTCTCGGCCAGCACGCGACGAACCGCCTCCATCGTGTCTGACTCCCCCGCATGGCCCAGGCGAGCGGGCGAGCCGTTGCGAGAGCCATCGCCAACTTCAGGCCGCACGGAGCCTATTCTCCCATCGACGGGCGGGCCCGCAGAGTCGCATTGGGAAACGGGCGTCATCACTCGAAGATCGAGGTGATCACTTCCTCGATGCTGGCCTGAATCGAGTGCTCGTCTGTGACGGCCCAGTTGACGGCCACCTGGCAGGCCCGACGAGGGGCGATCCCCTGTGTCATCAGCCGTCCCGCGTAGATGAGAAGCCGGGTGCTCGCGCCCTCGGCCAGGCCGTGCTCCTTCAGGTTGCGCACCTTCTGACCGAGCTTGGCGAGCTGGCGGGCCGTGGCCTCGTCGACCCCCGCCTCGTGCTGGACGATCTGCGTCTCAATCTCCAGCGGGGGGGAGTTGAACTCGATGGCTACGAACCGCTGTCTCGTGCTGTGCTTCAGGTCCTTCAGCGCGCTCTGGTAGCCGGGGTTGTACGACATCACCAGCAGGAAGCCGTCCGCCGCCTCGAGAAGCTCGCCGCGCTTCTCAATAGGCAGGATGCGCCGGTGGTCGGTCAGCGGGTGGATCAGTACTGTGGTGTCCTTTCGCGCCTCCACGATCTCGTCCAGGTAGCAGATGCCGCCGGCCTTGACGGCTCTCGTGAGCGGCCCGTCGACCCAGACCGTGCTCTCGCCCTCCAGCAGGAAGCGGCCAACCAGATCGCTGGCGGTCAGGTCCTCGTGACAGGCGATCGTAACCAGAGGAACGTTGGCGCGATTCCGGCCGTCTTCGGAAGCGCCGTCCTGATCGGACCGATTCTTCACCTTCGTGAGGTAAGTTCCCAACCGATAGGACATGTACTCGACGAATCGCGTCTTGCCGACGCCCGTCGGCCCCTTGAACAGCACCGGGATCTTCTCCCGGTAGGCGGCCTCGAACAGCTCGATTTCGTCGCCGACCGGGACGTAGAACGGCTCCTCGGTCATGAAGTATTCTTCGATTATGTAGCTGCGGTACAGCGTTTGAGTCGGGGTCGTCATGCTATTGGTCCTGGCTCCTGTCTTTCCGCATCCTCTGGTTCCACAACTCTGTCACTCGCGTCCGTAATTCGTCGAGGCCGCCGCCATTGTCTATGACGGCATCGGCGCACGCAAGGCGCTCCTCCTCCGAAGCCTGCGCTTCGATTCTCGCCCTGACGGCGTCAGGAGCGAGACCGTCGCGTCGGCCGACTCGTCCGACGGCGCTATCGGTCTCCGCGACCGTGAGCCAGACCTCGTCGACGAGGTCGGTCCAGCCCGCCTCCAACAGCAGCGGCGCAACCAGAACGGCCGCCTCAACCCGGCCTTCACGCATGCCCTGTAACTTGCCGGCGACTGCGGCCCTTGCCCGCGGATGCACTATGTCTTGCAGCCGCTCCAAGGCAGCCCGGTCTTCGAATACGATATCAGCGAGTCGGCGTCGGTCCACGTGCCCCGACGCGGTGAGGATTCCATCGCCGAACTCGGCGATTACCGCCGACAACCCCTCCGTGCCCGGAGCGTAGGTGTCGTGGGCTACGAGATCGGCGTCGATCACCTCCGCGCCCAGCGCCTTCAGGAGCGTGGCGACCTCCGTTTTCCCCGTGCCGATACCGCCCGTGATCCCTATTACGCGCATACACGATGGGCCGGTCGGCGGCCCGGACAACATTCTAGCAAACCCAGACGAGGAATCAACACAAAGCGCATCTCGCAACGGCTCCGGCGGCTGGCTCAGTCCAAGCCAATCGGATCGTGGGTCTGGGAGTTGGGCATCTTCCTTATCCCCACACCGATCCAGGAGAGGAAGGGGATGCGACCATACCTCCCGACAATGATCCTCACCGTTGACAGGGAAACCGGACTGATACCGGGTACGCAGGCTCTGGGAGCTGCTCCCTCGGTGACGGAGCGACAGGACCTTCTCGTCGAAATGCTGGAGACTGCTGAGATGGCGCCATCGGAGATCGTAGTCGACACCGAGACGACGGCCCGCCTGATCGATTCGATCACCCAAATCCTCCACCTGACATTGTTGAGAGCTGTTTCGTGTGCTTTCAGGGGTGTCCGGGTGTCGACTTGGGGTGACGCATGACATGATCGGCATCGGACAGGGTCTCGGGTGCCGTCTTTGAGGGTATCGGCAGCGGTTCGCTGCCAATTGTGGCTGTTGTCAGGCCGAAGAAGGCATGGCCCGGCCTGGCAACTCGGCAGAGTCGCCTACAAACCGATGCTCCAGGCAGGGTCGCCTATGCCCGATACGGCTCGGCAGCCAGCGCCAATATCCTCTGCCGCGCGCTGAGCAGCAACTCGTATGAGGGATGGCCACGGGCAAGACGGATGATCAACCTCCTGGCGTGACGCACCACACGGCCCGGTAGGGCGATCAGGGCGAAGCGCACCGCCTTGAGACGCTTGCCCACCCACTGTCCGCCCAACACCAGCCGCTTCATGGCAGAGTTCAAGTTGAAGGCCAACACTGCTATCGCCCACCATGCTGCGTTGGCTCCGAACAGCCCCGACGGAAGCCTGCCCCCGGCAAGGTCACTCTTGAGGACGCCGTGGACCTCCTCGCCCTTGCCACATCTCTGCCTCGACCACCAGATCAACTCATCTCCCGCAATGCTCCGGTTGGTCACCACTCCGAAGACCTTGTACCAGCCTCTGTTGGACAGCTCCATCGCGGGGAACGGAAGCTCCATCTGCCCCTCCATTCCCGGCAGAGGCTGTTCGATCAACCGCTCCCTGGTAGCTATGAACCGATACTCAGGGCTGTTTTTGGAGTGCCCTATCCAGTTGGGTACGAAGTTCACATCAGCCCACTGCTGACCCGTGTCCACACGATGCTCCCCAACCTTGCGGTACAGCGTCTGCCAGTCTTGCTCGGCGACCTCGGACACCGCACGGCGGAACTCTGTCGTCACGTCGACCCCAACCGCGAACTCAATCACCCCGAACCGCTCGTCTCTACCCTCCGCGCAGTACCGCAGCAACTCCCGCTGGTACCCCGCCGTATCCGACCTCAGCATCACCTTCTCCACCCCCGCAGGCAGACGGCCCAGCCCTTCAATCAACACTCGCAACTGCTGATGGCCCGCCGGTACATTGCCGTCCCGAAACTCAGAATGCACAATCTGGTCGGCCTCTGCCCAGTAGGTGGTCAGCGGCTGGTAGGCCCTGTACCTCTTGTAGCTGTGGAGCGCCTCCTGCTTGTGTGTCTCCACCAGACAGGCGTCCATGTCCAGTGTGGCCTCGGTCTGAGGCGAACGGCTCTGCACGAAGCCCGCCAGGTCGGCGTTCACCTTCCCCAGACCCTGCATAGCTCCATTGGGAGCAGGTATGAATGCTCTGTGAGCTTCCCGCATCGCCTCCTCGCCCGCGTCATGGAACCTCTCCAGATACCGGAACACCGCAGACTCCGACGGCACGCTCCGAAGACGCTCGACTCGCCATCTCGCCTTCAGCGCCCTGCGCTCCCTACTACCCATCCCCCAGGTCTCGGCATGGCGAAGTACCCTGCACAAACCTGCGTCCTTCTCCAGAACCTCCAGGTCCATCACCGACTCACCGCCTGCCAAGTTCAGCAGTATCAGCGACGTGATTATCTGGCTGTCCGTCCAGCCCTGACCACACTCCCGCAGTCTCACGTGGCGTTCCAGCGACGACCTCAAACCCGCTGCGTCCATCAACTCCACGTACGTCATCAGCCCGGACAGTCCCGTCATACCTGTCGAGCCCTTCTCCTGCTCGTACTGGAATGCCAGTAAGCCTTGCTTCATAATAGATGCACCTCGTTGGTGATCGGTTCGTTTGCTCAACAACCATCTTAGCCCGCATCGCGTCGGGCTCCAACGAGGTCTTCCTCTTATCTAGGTGGGGAATCCAGGATCACCGGTCCCCTTGGCATCAGGCTCTCTACCGGCACAACGGCAGCTCTGGACGAGGCGAAAGAAAACCTGATGACCTTCATAGACTGAAGCTTGAGTCCACCTTCCCGCCTTCGCGGGAAGGTGGAGGTGGGGATTTGGGTACAACGAACTGCGGAGTCAGGGCACTGGAGTCACTGTTGACGATACTGGTCTTGGGATGGCCGCCTCTTCAGCGTCCTGCCCTGTGACTCGGCTGTCTTCGGGCACAGGTACCTTTTATAGTGCACGGCGGCCCTACGCGGAGCTGACGACGGTCTCCTCGACGAACGAATCGATGAACGCCCTGCGCTCCGCCGACTCACCCTGGCTCAGCAACTTATGCCAAGCAGCTCATGCCAGCCGCGTGCCTGAGGCGGCGGGGTCTACGTCCATCTCGCACACATGCCGCACAAACTCGCCCGGACGCGCGAGCCGCAGCGTCCACTCTGCGAACTTCTCGAGGTGCGCGCGAAGAATATCCCTGGTCTCCCGGTCGATCAGGTTTCCTCGAGAGTCGAACCGAGGAGGCGCGAACGACTGAACCAGCACTCCGGGCTTGACCATTACCAATGAGCCGGTCTCCGCCAGAGATTCCTGAAGCTGCATCTGGGCCCGCGCAGTCCCCGCTCGCCCACCTGCACCAATGATTGTCGCAGGCTTGCCCATCAGCGAACCCTGATCGCGGTCACGAGAAGCCCAATCGACGACATTCTTAAGCGCCCCGGAGGTGCCCCAGTTGTACTCGGGCGTCGCGAAGATCACTCCGTCGGCATCCCTTATGGCTGCCTTGAGCGCCGCCACCGGAGCGGGATCGCCCTCGGCCTCGATGTCTCCGTTGTAGAAGGGAAGGTCTGCTATGTTGAAGATAGATATCTCCATTCCGGCAGGCGCGACCTCCTGTCCGGCCCGCAGAAGACCGGTATTCGTCGACGCCCTACGAAGGCTGCCGGACATCGCCAAGACCTTTACCTGCCCGGAGTCGCCGTGATCCAGATGGCTGTTCATTTCGCTTCTCCTCTTCCCGCTCATGATGCGTCGTTAAGACGACCTCCTCCAGCCTCGTTTCGTCTACTCACCGCGAGACAGTACGCCTGGCTTGCCGACCCGCCAGGTTCTTGTGGATTCTCGAGAGTAAGCTGTGGAGCAGGTCTCTCGCGCAGTCATCGAAGCCAGCCAGCATGTCGCGCTCCAACTGGCTCCACTGTTCCTCCACCTCTGCGCGCCGTTCTCGTCCCTCGTCCGTGGGGAACACCCTGGAAACTCGCTGGTCGTCTGCGTCCGATACCCGACGCACCAGGCCCTTGCGCTCCAGCCGCCGCAAGGCGTTCGTCACGGTGGCGGGCTGTACAGCTAGGTGTTCACCGAGCTCGGTCTGAGTGACCCCTTCCTTTTCCCAGAGGGCGCACAGCACCATCTCTTGACCGACGTGAAGACCAATCTCGCTCAGCAAGTCTTCGGCGCGTTGCCGGTGAAGCTTACAAACCTGGGCCAGCAGGTAGCTCAGTGTCTCGGGCAGCGGCTGGAGGTTAGCCATCTCTTCCTCCTGAGATGCGCCGTTCATGCCGCGGCGGGCGCTTCCACTCCTTCGGCGTCGAGGACGCTCCAGTCCTGGACCGCTACCCACTGCTCGAACGTGCGCCAGCCCGTCTCGGGGTAATCTCGGCGCAGCGCGGCGATGTCGGCACTGTATCCGACATCATCGAACCACTCGTACATGCGGGCCACGTCCTCGCTCATCTCATAGGCCTTTGCGATCGGTATCTGAGCGTAGTCGATGGCACGCCCGGCGGCATTGGATATTATCTCAGCCGCCCGCCTGCCACTGAGCTCATCCGACGCGATATCGATTCGCCGACCCAGGAACCGGGACGGGTTTTCGAGTACCAAGGCGACGAAGGAGGCGATGTCACCGACCGAGATCTGCTGGAGCGGCCGGTCGGGTGGCATCGGAAGCGCCAGGGTTCCCTGGACCAGCCCCGGCAACGTCCAGGGGCTGATCAGGTTCTCGCAAAAGAATACCGGCGCGACGATGGTGTACGGTATTCCGAGCGACTCGATGCGCTGCTCGATCCGGTACTTGCTCTCGAAGTGGGGGATCCCTGTTGACCTGTCGGCGCTGCCGACGGACGAGAATACAAGATGTCCGGCGCCTGCGGCCCTGATGGCATCGGCAATCTTTTCACCTTGACGCACCTCGGCCTCGATCCCCGATTCGAAGAACGAGGTCATGGCGTACGCGGAGTCCATGCCCTGGGCGGCCCGAATCACCGACTCGAGGTCCTCGTTGTCGCCCACCGCCAATTCGGCGCCCAGTTCCTGGAGCTGCCGGGCGGCAGGGGACGCATCACTACGGGTGAATGCGCGCACCACATGGCCTCTGCTAAGAAGCACTCGCGCTACCGAACCACCTTGCTGTCCAGTTGCGCCTATGACAAGAACATTGAGCCGTTCAGACATACTTTCCTCCAAGCCATTAGTTAGCCGCCTAATAGTCAGCTAGCTAAACAATAGCCCGCATCATGTCACCATGTCAACCCATGCCCCTACATCCCAGGCTGCCCCGCACTGCCGCACACAGCCCGATCACCCCGAGTATCCGATGCTTCATCGGCGCGTATCGAACGCAGGCGATGCGCCATCCGCGACACTCTTCCAACCCGTCACACCGCACTTGTCGCCGGGGCCTGTCTGCCGCGGCCGGCACAGCGGGCACTTGGGGTAATCGGTTGTGTGGAGAAGGACTGCGGGAGCACCCTCTGAGATATAATGCGCCCGGATGGGAACAGGGGAAGCGCGGTGACACCACAGCTTAGAGACCTGCCAAGCGTCCAGCGCGTCTTGTCGGAAGACCGCGTGCAGCGGCTCGTCGAGCTCTACTCCCACGACGCGGTCGTCGAGCTCGTGCGGTCGGAACTGGACGCCGCACGGCAGGCGGTGCGCGCAGGCGACGAGGCGCCCGCGGTAGACGAGGTCGCCGCGTCGGTCGAGGACCGCGCGGCGGCGAGCTGGCGGGCCTGGCCGAACCACGTCGTCAACGCGACGGGGGTGATACTGCACACCAACCTGGGCCGCGCTCCGCTGAGCAAGGAGTCGTTGGCCGCCGTCGAGCGCGCCGGAAGGGGCTACGGCGATCTGGAGCTCGACCTCGACACCGGCCGGCGGGGGTCGCGTCAGGCCCGCGTATCCGCGCTCGTCCGCCAGATCACCGGCGCCGAGGCGGCGATGGTCGTCAACAACAACGCGTCCGCGCTGCTACTGGGGCTCGCGGCGGTGGCCGCGGGCAAAGAGGTCATCGTATCCCGGGGCGAGGCTATCGAGATCGGCGGCGGATTTCGCATCCCGGACGTGCTGCGGCAGAGCGGCGCGGAGCTCGTGGAGGTCGGCACGACGAACCGGACCTACGTGCGAGACTTCGAAGCCGCCATCACCGACCGCACCGGCGCCATCCTGTCGGCCCACGCCAGCAACTTCAAGATCGCGGGCTTCACCGCGGCGCCCGAGCTGTCGGAGCTCGTGGCGCTGGGAAGCCAGCGCGGCGTCCCGGTGCTGCACGACCTGGGCAGCGGCTGTCTGCTGGACACGACCCGGTTCGGGCTGGCCCACGAGCCGATGCCGCAGGAGAGCGTGGCAGCCGGCGTGCCGCTGGCGTTCTTTTCTGGCGACAAGCTGCTCGGCGGGCCGCAGGCCGGAATCATCGCGGGCGACGCGGAGCTGGTCGCCCTGGTATCCAAACACCCGCTGGCTCGCGCGGTCCGCATCGACAAGCTGAGCATAGCCGCGCTCACGACCACTCTCGTGCACTACGTAAAGGAAGAGGCGACGGAGAAGGTTCCAGTGTGGCGTATGCTGTCGGCGTCCGCCGAGTCGCTGGAGACCAGGGCTAGGCGGTGGGCCGAGACGCTGGGCGCCGGATGCTCCGTCGCTCCCGGCCGATCCGCCATAGGCGGAGGCAGCCTGCCGGACGAGACCCTGCCCACGAGCCTGGTGCGCCTCGACGCGGGAGGCGCGTCGGGAGGCGCGACCGGTCTCGCCGCCGCGCTGAGGGCCGCCGCCCCGCCGGTCGTAGCCCGCATCGAGGACGACGCGGTCGTTCTCGACCCGCGAACCGTCCTGCCGGACGAAGAGGAGGCGCTGTTGGGCGCCGTCGTCTGGGCGATGAAGAACGCGGCGTAGGGAAGCTGCCAGCGCCCGCCGCGCACTCCGGGGTGAACCCTTGACGCTGTTCGAACACCGCGCGAATAGTGAGCTCAGGCACGAGGCGCCCCTGGCTTCCAGGATGCGTCCGAGGTCGTTCGACGAGTTCGTAGGACAGGAGCACGTCGTCGGCCCAGGCAGGGCGCTGCGCAGGACCATCGAGGCCGACCGGATTCCGTCGATGGTCCTCTGGGGCCCTCCGGGGTCGGGCAAGACCACGCTGGCGAGCCTGATCGCCTCGCTGACGAGCAGCCATTTCAGCCCCATCAGCGCCGTCGGCTCCGGCGTCGCAGACCTGCGGCGCGTCGTCAAGGAAGCCCGCGAGCGGCTCGGCATGCACGGCCAACGTACGATTCTCTTCATCGACGAGATCCACCGCTTCAACAAGGCGCAGCAGGACGTCATCCTCCCTCACGTCGAGAGCGGCACCGTCGTGCTGGTGGGCGCCACGACGGAGAACCCGTCCTTCGAGGTCATCTCTCCCCTGCTCTCCCGCGCCCGCGTCTTCACGCTGAAGGCGCTCACGGACGATCAGGTCGAGACGCTCGTCAGGCGCGCCGCCAAGAACACCGAGCGCGGGCTCGGAGCCCTTAAGTCCGCTGTCGACGACGACGCCGTGGCCGCGCTGGTGACGGTCGCGAACGGCGACGCGCGCATCGCGCTCAACGCCCTGGAGCTCGCCACCGACGCGACCGCGCCCGACGACGACGGCGTCCGCCGCGTCACGCTGGAGACCGTCGAGGACGCGGTGCAGCAGCGCACGCAGCTCTACGACCGCGCCGGCGACCAGCACTACGACACCATTTCGGCCTACATCAAGTCGATGCGCGGCTCGGACCCCAACGCGGCGATCTACTGGCTTGCGCGAATGATCGAGGCGGGCGAGGACCCGCTGTTCATAGCGCGGCGCCTGGTCGTACTGGCCGCCGAGGACGTCGGCATGGCCGACCCGCGGGCGCTGTCGGTGGCCGTGGCCGCGCAGCAGGCCGTCCACTTCATCGGCATGCCGGAGGGGCGCATACCGCTGGCCGAGGCGACCGTCTACCTGGCGACGGCGCCAAAGAGCAACTCCGCGTACAAGGCCATAGACGCCGCCCTCGAAGACGTGCGCCGCAGCCGCAACGATCCCGTGCCGATGCACCTGCGCAACGCGCCGACACCGCTGATGCGGCAGATGGGCCACGGCGAGGGCTACAAGTACTCGCACGACCACGAAGGCCACTTCGCCCCGATGCGGAACCTGCCCGGCCGCCTCAGAGGCCGCCGCTACTACACGCCGACCGACCAGGGCTACGAGCCCGAGATAGCCGCCCGCCTCCGCAAATGGTGGGCCGACGGGAAAGGCGACGACGGCTAGAGACGCGGGCCCGCGGCGGGGACCGTGCTAGGGCCCGACGCTACTCGGCAAAGGCTGACTGGAAGGCCGCGAGGGTGTATTCGATGTCGTCCGGCGTGATGTCGTGGTGGGTGGCGAGCCGCCAGGTCGTTCCGGCGCGCTCTCCAACCTTCACTCCCCGCGCTTCGAGGCGCTGCGCCATCTCGGCTGACCGGCCGTTGGTAACCTCGAAGAAGAGCAGGTTGGTCTGCAGGCGCTCCGGCTCGATCTCGATACCGGGAATATCGGCGAGTCCCTCCGCGAGCCTGCGGGCGTTGGCGTTGTCCTCGGCGAGCCGCTCTACGTTCTCCAGCGCGACGATTCCAGACGCCGCGATGATGCCCGCCTGCCTCATCCCGGAGCCGAGCATCTGCCGCCAGCGCCGAGCCTCCCGTATCACGTCTTCGGTCCCGCACAGCAGCGAGCCGACCGGCGCGCCCAAGCCCTTGGACAGGCAGAAGCTGACGGTGTCGGCGTCTTTGACCAGCGCGGACACCGGCGTCTCCAGGTAGGCGGAGGAGTTGAATATGCGCGCGCCGTCGAGGTGCACGGCAAGGCCGTTGGCATGGGCCACGTCGGCCAAGCTGGTCGTGTCATCCGGGGTGAGCACGGTGCCGCCGGCCGCGTTGTGCGTATTCTCCAGCGCGACCATCCTGGTCGGCGCGTAGTGCACGTCGTCCGGGCGTATGGCCTGCTCTACCGCAACCGGGTCGATCATCCCCCGGTCGTCGTTCGGCAGCGGGTGCAGCACGACACCGCCGAGCACCGACGGCCCGCCGCTCTCCGCGTTGTAGATGTGGGACTTGTCGCCGAGGATAATCTCGTCACCGCGCCGGCACTGGGCCAGTATCCCGATCAGGTTGCCCTGCGTGCCGCTGCTGACGAGCACCGCAGCCTCCTTGCCCAGCATCTCGGCCGCCATGGCCTCGAGCCGATTGACGGTCGGGTCCTCCCCGGCGACGTCGTCGCCCAACTCGGCTTCCGCCATCGCCCTCCGCATCTCGGGCGTGGGAAGGCTCTTCGTGTCGCTGCGGTAGTCGATGACACGCATTTGGGTTGACTCCTCGGCCATTGGTTGTCAACGACACCCGCGGACGTGTGGGCGCCGGCCTCGACGATTCTAGCGCATGCCGGCTCGTTGCGGGTGTGCGCTGCGGGGGAATGCGGCGGCGATCGCCTCTCGGACGGTCGTGACCACCGTGGCTTCCGGGCCGCCGCCACCGCTCTTTGGGCCGTCTCCGGCCGGCGCCAGACAGCGTCGGAAGCCGAGCCTGCTCACCTCGCCGATCCGTCTGCCGAGCTGCGGAACCCGCCTCACCTCGCCGCTGAGGCCAACCTCGCCGACGGCGGCAAGGTCGGCCGCCACGGGAGCGTTGCGTACGCTCGACACGATCGCCAGCGCGACGCCCAGGTCGGCGGCGGGCTCGTCGATCCTCAGCCCGCCGGTCACGTTGACGATGACGTCCTCGTTGGCCAGCGACACGCCGGCGCGGCGCGTCAGCACCGCACAGACCAGCAGCAGCCGGTTGAAGTCGATGCCCGACGCGACCCGGCGCGGCGCCGGAAGCAGCGACGGGCTCGTCAGCGCCTGCACCTCCACCAGCAACGGCCGCGTGCCCTCCAGCGTCGGAACCATGACGGAGCCTACCGCGCCGTCGGCGCGCTCCGACAGAAAGGTGCGGGACGGGTCGGCAACGTCGGCCAGCCCGGTCTCCGACATCTCCAGCACGCCGACCTCGTTGGTCGACCCGAACCGGTTCTTCACCGCCCGCAGCAGCCGCCACGAGCTGATCGGGTCGCCCTCCATGTACAGGACCACGTCAACCATGTGCTCCAGCACCCGGGGGCCTGCGATGTCGCCGCCCTTGGTGACGTGACCCGTGAGCACCATGGGCACGTCGTTGGCCTTGGCCCAGCCCATCAGCGCTCGGGCGCATTCCCGTATCTGGCCGACGCTGCCCGCGGCGGAGGAGAGCGAGTCGTCGTGGACCGTCTGTATCGAGTCGACGACGCACAGCGACGGCCGGCCCCGGTCCAGCTCCGCGGTCACGGCGTCCAGTGAGGTCGCGTGCAACAGCATCAGTCCATCGCCGGCTATCCCCAGACGCTCGGCCCTCAGCTTGACCTGCGCGGCCGACTCCTCGCCGCTGACGTAGAGAACTCGGCCGGCCCGGGCCGCGTCGGCCGCGACGCGCAGCATGAGCGTGGACTTGCCAATTCCCGGATCGCCGGCTATCAGGCAGAGCGAGCCAGGGACGATGCCGCCGCCGAGGACGCGGTTGACTTCGGCAGAGGACGTCAGCAGACGCGGCAGCTCGTCCGACGACAGAGCCGAGAGCTCACGCGCGGGAGCCGTTTCCAGGGCGGCGCGGCGTCCTCCGGACGGACGGGCGGCGTCGAGCCGGTGCTCGACCAGGGAGTTCCACTCGCCGCAGGACGGGCAGCGGCCCTCCCACTTCGGGCTATCGTTGCCGCAGGACTCGCACAGAAACGTCGTCTTGGGCCGCGACTTGGCCATGGAGGAGCTTTCCGACGGGGAGGACTAGACGTCCGGGACAGGCGGGGAAAGGCTCCCCGCGCCGCCATGCTCGTCTCCGGGCTAGGCGGAGCCGACCGGTATCGGCGACTCCGTCTCGACCTTGATCTCTCCGTCTTCGCCGACGTCGATCTTCGCAGTGTCGCCGGGGCCGAACATGCCCTGCAGGAGAGCGTCGGACAGCTTGTCCTCTACGTGGTCCTGGATGACCCGCCGGAGCGGCCTGGCGCCGAACAGCGGGTCGTAGCCGCGCTCGGCGAGCCACTCCTTAGCCGTGTCGGTGACCTCCAAGCTGATGCCCTTCTCGATCAACCCGAAGGCCACGTCCTTGAGCATCAGATCTACAATCCGGCCCATGTGCTCCTCGCTCAGCGCATGGAACACGACGGTTCCATCGACGCGGTTCAGGAATTCCGGCCGGAAGAAGCGCTTGATCTCATCAAGCACGTTGTTCTTCATCCGCTCGTAGCTGGTCTTCTTCTTTTCGGCGCTGTCCCCCCGGTGCGAGAAGCCCAGCGTCCTGTCCTGCCTGATCAGGTCCGAGCCGATATTGCTCGTCATCACGATGAGCGCGTTTCGGAAGTCGACCTTGCGGCCCTTGGCGTCGGTCAGGTGGCCGTCGTCGAAGATCTGCAGGAGCAGATTGAACACTTCAGGGTGGGCCTTTTCGATCTCGTCCAGGAGGATCAGGCAGTACGACTTGCGGCGCACCGCCTCGGTGAGCTGTCCGCCCTCGTCGTACCCGACGTAACCCGGAGGGGCGCCCACCAGCCTCGAGACCGAGTGGCGCTCCATGAACTCGGACATGTCGATCCGGATGACCGCGTCCTCGCTGCCGAACATGAACTCTGCGAGCTTCCTCGGCAGGTAGGTCTTACCCACCCCGGTCGGCCCGGAGAAGATGAAGACGCCTACGGGGCGCTTCGGGTCCTTCAGCCCGGAGCGGGCCCTGCGCACGGCCTTGGAGACCAGCGTTATCGGCTCCTCCTGGCCCACGACACTCTGGTGGAGCACCTGCTCCATGTTGACGAGACGCTCCGTCTCGTCGGCCGACAGCCGCGTGACCGGGATTCCGGTCCACATGCTGACGACCTCCTCAATGTTGTCTCGCGTGACGACTGGCTTATCCCGCGCGCGCTCCTCCTGCCACTCCTTCTGCAGGTCGGCCAGCTTCTCGGAAAGCTTTGTCTCCCGGTCTCGAAGCTCCCCGGCGTACTCGTACTGCCGGGCGGAGATCGCCTCGTCCTTCTCCGCCTTGGTCTTCTCCAGCATCTTGGAGACTTCGTTAACGGAGAGAGGGGCGGTGCTGAAGTTGATGCGCACGCGGGACGCGGCCTCATCAATCAGGTCAATGGCCTTGTCCGGCATGAAGCGGTCGGGGATGAAGCGCGCGGCCAGATGCGATGCCGCCTCCAAGGACTCGTCCGCGATCTCCACCTCATGGTGGTCCTCGTAGCGGCTCTTGATACCGTGGAGTATTTCCACCGTCTCCTCGACAGACGGCTCGTCGACGGTCACCGGCTGGAACCTGCGCTCCAGCGCGGGGTCGCGCTCGATGTACTTGCGGTAGTCGTCCAGGGTTGTCGCGCCGATGGTCTGCATCTCGCCCCTGGCCAGCGACGGCTTCAGGATGTTGGCAGCGTCCACAGCCCCTTCTGCCGCGCCCGCGCCGACCAAGGTGTGTATCTCGTCGATGAAGAGGACGCAGTTCTTCGACTCGCGTATCTCTTCGACGACCTTCTTCAGGCGCTCTTCGAACTCGCCCCGGTACTTCGTACCAGCGACGAGGGCGCCCATGTCCAGGGTAACCAGCCGCTTGCCGTGCAGGGTCGTCGGCACATCGTCAACTGATATGCGCTGCGCCAATGCTTCCACTATCGCGGTCTTGCCGACGCCCGGCTCACCCACCAGAACGGGGTTGTTCTTGGTGCGCCGGCTGAGTATCTGCGTGACGCGCTGGATCTCCTTCTCGCGGCCGACCGTGGGGTCCAGCTTGCCGGCCCTGGCAGCCTCGGTCAGGTCGATCCCGAGCTGGTCGAGTGTCGGCGTGCGGGTCCCGGTCCGGGCTCCGCCGCCGGCCTGCGACTGCTGCACGGTCTGGGTCATGAGACGGCCAGCCTCGGCCCTTACCTTGTCCAGGTTCACGCCGAGATTTTCGAGGACGCCGGCCGCAACGCCGTCGCCCTCACGCATGAGGCCGATCAGCAGGTGCTCGGTGCCGATGTAGTTGTGGTTGGACCGGCGCGCTTCGTCGACGGCCAGCTCGATGACCTTCTTGGCCCGGGGCGTAAGACCGATGCCCTCCTTGGAGATGGGGGCGTCGTTCCGGCCAATGATGAACTCGACGGCTGAACGGACTTTGTTCAGCTCTACACCGAGGTTGCCCAGCACCTTGGCGGCTACGCCGTCCGTCTCGCGGACGATGCCCAGCAGGATATGCTCGGTCCCGATGTAGTTGTGGTTGAATCGCTGGGCCTCTTCCTGCGCCAGCGATAGGACCCGCCGGGCCCTCTCCGAGAACTTTTCGAACCTGCTGGTCATCAAGTCACCTCGGCGATGGAGTACAAACTACGATGGAGGGGCCTGGAACTCCTGGTCCCCAGCCTGCTTGAGGCTCAGTCCCATGCGGCGTCTTTCCGGCTCGATCCGCAGTATGCGAATCGTGACGCGGTCGCCTTCCCTTACGACGTCCCGAGGATGGTTGATGATCCTGGGCGTCAACTCGGATATATGGATCAGCCCCTCGACCGATCCCTCGACCCGCGCAAACGCGCCGAAGTCGGTCACCTTGGTCACCGTGGCTTCGACAAGGTCGCCCACCTGGTAGCGCTCGTTGATCGTCTCCCAGGGCTCCTGCTGCAGCCGCTTGAGGCTGAGGCCTATCTTCCTGTTCTCGTGGTCCACCCTCAGAACGTAGACGTCGATCTCCTGACCGACCGTCAACACCTCTTCGGGGGAGTTGATCGTGTTCCACGATAGCTCGGATATGTGGATCAGGCCGTCAGCGCCGCCGAGGTCCACGAAAGCGCCGAAGCTGCTCAGGCCGGTCACCGTGCCGCGCCTGACCTCGCCCACGCTGAGCGCTTCTATGAGGTGCGCCTTCTTCTTCTCCCGGTCTTCCTGTATGGCCTGGCGCTCCGACAGTATGGCCCGGTTGCGGCCGCGGTTGACCTCCAGCACCTTTAGCTGGAGATCTTTCCCGACGTCCGAATGGGTCTCAAGATTGTCGTTCTGGGGGGATTCCTCGCCTTCGCCTTCGGCCCGGTCCTGGACCGCGATCGCCTCGCGTACGCTATCCCTGGAGACGCTGACGAGCTGGGACATGGGCACGAAGCCCTGGACTCCCTGGGTTTCGACTATAGCGCCGCCACGGTTGAAGCCGAGTATCTTGCCGTCTACGCGCTCGTCCGATTCGAGCGCCCGTTCAAGCACGCGCCAGCCCTTTTCGCCGGCGGCCCTGTCAATGGAGAGGATGACCGCCCCTTCGGCCGTCTCTCCACGGACGACCGTCGCGACAATCTCGTCCCCCACATTCAGACTCTTGACGCCCTCGGCGCCCAAACTGCGCATCTCGCCGGGGGGGACGATTCCCTCGGCCTTGTGTCCTATGTTCAGCAGAACGCCGTCGGGGTCGGACCTCATTACGACGCCTTCGACAACGTCTCCTCGGCGTAGGGGCTTCATCGACTCGACAGAGTCGAGCAGCTGCCCCATGTCTTCGGACCCCGGTGGCTCCTGTGTTGACGTATCCAGAATAGGTACCGCCTTATACGATCTTGAACACGTCCTAGATTATAGGCGCGTCCATCGTAGGGTGTAAAGGCTGCCGGCGGTGCTGGTTCCTCGTCCCTTCGGCCCTTGGACGAGCCTCCCGTGGGGGTGGCCCGAGAGCCGACGCGAATCGGTGTCCACACACTACCGACACCGATTTTCATTGTAGCACACGCCTATGGGTTCTCAGGAGGACTCGAAGCCCATGCTTTTCGAAAGACGTAGGTATCGGTCCCTGTTGCGGTCCGGCCCGCCTTCGCCGCCCCGCGTAGACGCCGAGACTCGCGTTCCGGTACTCGACGAAGTGCCGCCGGAATGGGGGAACCGCCCGTACGAGAAAAGTCCCCAGGCGGTGACCTATTTTCCCACACCCTTGCAAGTGCAGTATCGTCGGCGCTGAGGCGTTTCACTTCCGTGTTCGGGATGGGAACGGGTGGGGCCACCTCGCTAGAACCACCAAGGGACAGTGACTGTGAGTATAGCCACGCCGTCCTATCCCGGTCAAGGGCAACCGCGGGCGCGGGCAGCCGAAAACCGGCTGCCCGCGCCCGCCCGACGGCTTCGTTCGACCAGCTGCGGGCCTTCTCCTAAGCGTCCGGCCAGCCGTCCGGAATCTCGCTCTCGTCGAGTGCGGCCTGGATGGCCGCGGCTGCCTCAGGCGTAACCCACGCCTTCCAAATGTCGGCGTTGCTCTTGAGCCACCAGAGCGCGGCGTCGTTGATGTTCGCGCTCTCGTTCGCTTCCCGCCACTTCACGACTTCCTTGTAGATGGCGACTGTGAAGTCCCACTGCCGCAGCATCGCCAGCACGTCCGGCGCCTTGGCGGGCATATCCGGATGCACCGCGATAAGGATCTGGGCGTCCTCGTAGGCGCACGCCTTGGTCGTGAACCAGCACTCGTCGCTGTACTCGGGCTCCTGGAGGCGTACCAGATCGAGCTTGAGCGCAGGGTCGTTGGTGCCCCACTGGTAGCCCAGCCACGGCTCCTTCTTCTCAACCGCGCCGTAGATGTCGGCGTTCATCGCCGCGCCGTCTCCCGGGTTGATCAGATGCACGTGGTCTTCCAGCCCGTAGCCTTTGACCTGTGCCAGGTTGACCGCCTCGCAGGCCCAGCCGATGACGCAGGAAACCAAGCGCGCCTTGCCGTCTGTCTCCGCAGTCGCGAACAGCGCCTTGAACTTGTCGTCGCTGAGGTCTTCGACGCTGTCCAGATCCGGGTACTGCTCCTGGAGGTAGGCGGGAATTACGAATGACGACTGCCAATCCGTTCCCAGGCTCAGTCCCACCGAGAGGACCTCGCCGGCGATCCGCGCCTCGTTCCAAGCCTCGTCCTGGTTGGGCAGCCAGATCTCCATGGTCACGTCGATGTCCCCGCGGCGCAGGCCCTGGAAGAGGGGCAGCGTAGCGCCGAGAACGACGTCGGTCGGATATCCGTAGCCCTTTTCAACTATGTACTGGGCAACGCGGTCCTGGAGCTGCGCGCTGTCCCAGTTCAGATCGCCGAAGACGATAGTCGGCTTGTCCTCCGCCGGCGGCGCCTGGGTCGGCTCCGGCGCCTGGGTGGGCGCAACCTGTCCCGTCTCCGGCGCCTGGGTGGGCGCAGCGTCTTCCTCGGAGCAGGATACGGCGGCGACCGCTGCGAGAACAGCTACCACTAGTAGTGCCAATTTTGCCGTGCGTAACATTTCTTGTCCTCCGTTGACTCGTGTTGCCGTTGGACCGTACGTCTATTCTACCGCCAGGCTCCCCGGTTTTCGGCGCGGGCGCGTTCCTCGTGCCGCCCGCCCTCCACGCTATGTGTCCGCCTGACGGCGTCCCGCGAAGGCCTGGGTTAGTCGATCTATCACGATGGCGAGCAGTACTATCGCCAGCCCGGCAATTGCTCCGTTGCCCGGCTGATTTTTCTGCAGGGCTCTGAGCACATTATCTCCCAAACCGCCGGCCGCCACCATGCTGGCGATCGTGACCATCGCCAGGGCCATCATCGTGGTCTGATTTATCCCCGCCATGATCGTGGGCAGCGCCATTGGGATCTGGACCTTGATCAGCACCTGCATCGGCGACGCTCCGAAAGACCGGGCCGCCTCCACGGCCTGCGGCGACACGTGCCGAACGCCCAGCGCGGTCAACCGTATCACAGGCGGCACCGCGTATACGATAGTAGCGAAGACGCCGGCCGGCTTCCCAAGGCCGAAGAAGAGAATGCCCGGAATCAGATACACGAAGCTGGGCATCGTCTGCATGGCGTCCAGGACGGGGCGCATCAGGTTGTCGGCCAGCCGGCTGCTCGCCGCCACGAGGCCCAGCGGCAGGCCGGCCGACACCGCGATGGCAACCGCGACGATCATCAGCGCGATGGTGTCGATGGTGTTCGGCCACAGACCCATGAAGCCGATGAAGAACAGCGCAAGGGACGTGACGATGGCCAGGCTCCACCCCCGCACGGCGTACGAGACCAGAACGAGACCGATCACGACGGCCGGCCACGGCAGCCACTTGAGCACGTCCTCGATGAACACGAGCGCGTAGGTGACCCCGTCGCTGAGGCGCCCGAAAATCCACGCCCCCTCCCTGGTCATCCAGTCGACGGCGTCGTCTATGACATCGCCGGTGGCCTCGCGGACGGTCCGCTCCAGCGTCACGGAATCGGTGCCGTCGGCGGTCGCAACCTCCTCGGTGGACACGGTGACGGGAAACTCCATCTCCGGCCCCCACGCGATCAGGCAAACGACCAGAGCGGCCAGCGTCAGCGCGAGCCCGCCGATCAGGCGGGAATGAGGTCGGGCCGCCTCCAGAACGTCGCTCGGGCTTACGGTGCGGGCGCGGGCGAACACGTATTTGGCCTGTGTCAAGTTAGTCATCTGGACCGCCTTCCGACATTCCCTCCAGCAGGGCACGCCGGTTGACCTGCCCCAGGAGACGGCCCATGCCGTCTATCACCGCTATCGGATGCTCCGTTCGGGCGGCCTTCGCGATGATGTCTTCGATGAAGGCGTCCGGCCCCGAGGTCATGACCGGCTCGGCGGAGTCCTTCCCCAGGCTGCCGGCGCCCTCGCGCGCGAGCGCCGCGGCCCGGTCCGCGGTGACCATCCCCCTCAGGACGCCGTCTCGCTCCACCAGGCACGCCACGTCCGCGCCGGCGGCCCGCATGGCCCGCAGCGCGTCCTCCAACTCCTGCCCCACGTGGACCAGAACGTCGGGCTGCCGCATTACGGCCCCGGCACGAATGACCTTGGCCCTGGACACGTCCTGGATGAACTCGGTGACGTAGTCGTCGGCGGGCGCGGTCACGATCTCCACCGGCGTACCCTCCTGAACGATGACGCCGTCCCGCATGATCGCTATTCGGTCGCCCAGCTTCAGGGCCTCGTTCAGGTCGTGGGTGATGAAGACGATGGTCTTATGGAACTCGGTCTGCAGGGAGATGAGCTGGTCTTGCATCTCCCTTCGTATCAGCGGGTCCAAGCCGCTGAACGGCTCGTCCATGAGCAGCACGTCGGGGTCGACGGCCAGCGCCCTCGCCAGCCCGACCCGCTGCTGCATCCCGCCGCTCATCTCGCTGGGCCGGTACGTCTCCCAGCCCTCAAGGCCCACCATTTCGATGGCCCGGGACGCCGCCTCGTAGCGCGTCTCCCTGTCCATCCCCTGCACTTCGAGGCCGAACGCGACGTTGTCCAGCACGTGACGGTGAGGCAGGAGACCGTAGTGTTGAAACACCATGCCGACCTTCCTGCGGCGGAATTCGGTCAACTCCTGCGGGGTATAGGATGAGACATCTTCACCGTCGAACAGAACCCGCCCTTTCGTAGCCTCGATGAGTCTGATCAGACATCGCACCAGGGTAGATTTGCCGCTGCCGGAGAGTCCCATCACGGCGTAGAGCTGCCCGGCGTCGACGGAGAAGGACACGTCGCGAATCGCGACGACCAGATCGAGCTCCTCCTGTATTTCAGTTCGGCTCCTGGAAGAGAGTTCGGGTTCCAGAGCGCGCTCAGGCCGCTTTCCAAACACCTTCCAGAGGCCTTCGACCTCTAGCTGACAGGCGTGTTCTTCCATACCGATCCTCTGTCCGTCGCGCAAATGGCTCGTCGAAGGGGGAGGGTTCCCAGCGTCTCGTACTTTATCACAACGTGTCTGATCGCAGACCGTCGCCGGGCGCGCGATCCGGTTGCCGGGCGGTCCGGCTTACCGGGGCGCCTAGCCGACGCGGCCCGGCCCCGCCGTCGCGCCTTCGCCCACCAGGAAACCGCGAATGTCGTCCGCGTACCTGACCTCCGAGTCGTCCTCAGGCTCGTAGCCCAGCACGCGCCGGGCGTTCGCCAGCGACCAGAAGGCCCGCGTATTGTTGCTGATGCCATACACGACGTGCCACGGCACCCCATGCTCGTCGTCGATGTCCCCCACCTCGACGGCCTTCACGAAGAGCTGCGTCAGGTCGCGGGGGCTGACGTATACGCTGAGGTCGCGTTTGAACGCCTTCGGGTCGCCGTCGGCCAACTTGACGTCCAGCTCCCGCGGGCCCCCGATGCGAACGTTGACCACGCCCATCTTGCGGCCGAAGACGCCGCAGGCGAAAAGGAAGCCCATGTGCTCCGTCGTCGCTTTTGCCCAGCCGTAGAAGTTGTCGGACAGCGGCACCGCGTAGGGGTCCAGCATGTCGAGCTTCCGCGCGTGGATCAGGTTGTACTCGTACCAGTCGGCCGCGTGATTCGAGCTCGCGAAGACGACTCGCCGCACTCCGGCGTCGTACGCGCACCGGAGCACGTTGTAGGCCATGTCGACGTTCTTGCTCTCCTCGAAGAAGTGGTCGAGCGGCTCGGCCGGGCGCCGTGTGTACGCCAGGTGGACTACGGCGTCGACACCATCGAAGTGGGCCGCGTACTTGTCGCGGTCCGGGTCGGTCAGGTCGACGCGGCGGACGCCCGCAACGGGCCGTCCATCCCGGTCCTCGTCCTGCGAGTCGAGCAGCACGACATCGTATCGGGCGCGGAATGCGTCGAGCATCTGACTGGCCACGTAGCCCGCCCCACCCGTCACCAGCACCTTTTTGACTGCCATTTGGATTCCCCCATCCTATTCGCCTACACATTCGCCTACACACCGGTCCCGCCCCCGCGCAGGAACCGAACTCCACGGCGGGATACAGGCTATCCGACCGGCAGACCGCCGTCGGTGAAGACGCCGGCGCGGGCCGCCTCGCGGATGGCCGCCTTCGGATCGACGACCCGGGGCCCGGAGCGGCGCAGACACACCGCGGCTCTTTGTCCCGTCCTCACGACGACGTTCCTCTCGCCATCCAGGGCCACGGTGCATGGTACCAGACCGATCCCCACCGGAATGTCGACCTCGACGGTCGACCACTCGCTCACCTGCACCGGTCTCACGAGGCCGGGCGCTATGGGCGCGACGACCGTCGCTCCTCCGGGACCGATGCGCAGGTGCAGGCCGGCGCGGCCGTCTTGCGGCAGGCCGGGGAGGGCCGCGCCGATGGCCGACATGCCGATGCTCCCGGGCTCGGCGCGGGACAGGAAGATCTCGTGCACTGTGCTCATGTCCCAGATGGCGCGTGCGCCGACGAACCGCTCCTTGCTGACGGCCACGTCGACGAGAGCCACGTCGGCGGGCGTCCCGTCGACCTGCACCTCCAGGATGTTCCGGCGTTCTGTCACCCTGTCGACGTCGACCGCGCGGCAGGCCACCAGCCCGGCGGCGAGTCCGGCCACGGTACCCTCGGTCGCGGCCGGGAAGACGTTGTTGGTGCCGGTCGATATCGGGACGAGCGGGATGCCTCCGAGAGCCCTGGCCGCGGCGCGATTCGTGCCGTCGCCTCCGAGCGTCACGACGCAAGCGACGCCCGACTCCGCCATCAGCTCGGCGGCCCTGGCCGTGTCTCCCTGGTCGTTGAAGACGTTCATCTCCAGCAGCCTGAGCTCGATCGCCTCGGACGCGCCGCCCCTCGCGACGGCGCACAGGTTGGCGACGTCGGGCATGGCGACGACGCTCCTCACGCCCGCGGCCTCCAGGCCGACGAACACCCGGCGAAGGATGTTCACCTTCTCGTGGACCGGCACGTTCCAGCCGTGCGCCACCAGGCGCCGGATGTCCTGTCCGGCGGACGGATTGGCGATGATGCCTACGGCGGCCAACGGCTGGTCGGCTGTGCTGGTGGGGATGTCCGGAGCTCCGTGGTAGATGGTCGGCGCCGAGGCCGTGGCGCCGAGGCGGGACAGGCTAAACGCCGAACCGCAAGGCCAGTGGATCGTCGTCGAACTCGATGTTGTTGATGGCTTCCTCTGCGGCCTGCTGGAGGGCCTCGTCTCCCAGCTCCAGACACCTGAGCAGCGCGCGCTTGGCCAGCGAGCCGCCGACCTCTCCGAGCGCCTTGACGGCCGCGAGCTGCACCTGCAGGTCCTCGTCCTGCACCAGGGTGATCAGGTGCGGGACCACCGTCTCGTCTCCCAGGTAGCCGCAGGTGACTGCCGCCTCGTAGCGTATCGCCGAACTCTGGTTTCCGGTCTCTCGCAGCACGCTCGGGAGCCACTCCGCGTTGGAGCTGCGGCCCATCGCGTAGATCGAGCTCTGCAGCAGTCCGGGGTCGCCGCTCTCGTAGGCGGCCCGGATGACCCGGTCGCGCTCCGGCCAGTCGAGGCTGGCGATGGCCTCGATCGCCCTGCGTCTGACCTCCATGTCCTCGCCTTCGCGGCCGATGGCAGCCATCAGCGCTCCCTGTATCCGTGTCTCGTCGCGGGAGAGCAGCTTGCCCTCCCCCGCGAGGTCGGCAAATCTGCCGAGGGCGGTCGCCGCCGCCGCTCGGACCTCGACGGCCGTATCCTTGTCGAGCAGGACCAGCAGAGGGCGAATCACCGTGCGGTCCTCGCACTCCCAGAGGCCGCGGACGGCTTCGGTCCGCACCCCGGCGTCCCCGTCCGCGAGACTGAGCGTGAACACGCTGTCGAAGTCCAGCTCCAGGTTGTCCTCGCTCAACTCGACCATGCGGTCGAGGGTCTCCCGCTTGCGCTCAGGAGAAACCGCGCGCCACTCCGCCTCGAACGTCTCCAGGGACTCCGGCGGCATGCCGGAGAGCTGCAGAAGCTGCGAGTAACGCGGAGCGGAGTCGCCGTCTTTCAGCTCTTTCAGGAAGTCTTCGAATTCCACGCGGCAGGCCCGTTGTCGGGAGTGTACGGTCGGCGACCACGCACCGTGATTCCAGCATCGCCGGATGTGTGGGCGCGAACGCCGATGCGGTGTCGATTGTAGCAAAGGTGGGCCGTCCGGCGACGTCGAGCGGTGCCGAACGCGGCCCGCTACCGCGTCGAGACCGGCGTCCGGCGGTGTGTGTTACGCTATCGCGCCCTTGGCCGACGCTCTCGAAGACTGACGGTTCACGCCCGCGACCATGTCCGACAAATCCGACCAAAAGGCTGGCGAGGTCTCTCCCCGGGACGTCATGTCGCTGCTCGGCGCAGAGTACGGCCCGATGGAGTGGCAGCCTCGCTACGATCCGGCGTCCGAGCTCGTCTACACGATACTTTCGCAGCACACCTCCGACATCAACTCCGAGCGGGCGTTCCGGACGCTCATGGCGACCTTTGGGTCGTTGGAGGCGGTCGCCGCGGCCGACGTAGGCGACATCGAAAACGCGATCCGCTCGGGCGGGCTGGCCAAGACCAAGGCCCCGAGGATCAAGGCGATCCTGAACGAGGTGATGCGGAAGGTCGGCTCCTACGACCTGACGTTCCTCGCCGAGATGCCGCTGGCGGAAGCCAAGGCCTGGCTCAAGGAGCTCGACGGGGTCGGGCCGAAGACGGCGGCGATCATCCTGTGCTTCTCCCTGGGCCTGCCCGCGATGCCGGTCGACACCCACATCTACCGCGTGGCCAAGCGCCTCGGGTTCTTCGGGCCCAGGGTGTCAGCTGAGCAGGCGCACGACATCCTCGAGCCGATGGTCGAGCCGGGGGACGTGTTCGCATTCCATCTGTACCTGATCAACCACGGCCGGCAAGTGTGCAAGGCGAGGCGCCCCCGCTGCTCCGAGTGCGTCCTGGCCTGGGGCTGCCCCTCACGCGACCTGGACACCGCCGCTGGCTAGAGAACAGACGCGACGGGGGCGAAGGGAGCCGCCCTAGGTCCGCTCCCCTATCCATCGCACGGATGTCGCCCCGCCGCTGGCCGCCCTGAAGAACTTCTCGTCCGCCGTCCACAGCTCGCAGCTTAGAGTCTCCGCCAGGGCCAGGTAGTGGGCGTCGTAGGACGCGCCCTGGCCAAACCGGCTTGCCAGCTCCAGCGCTCTGCGGTGAAGATGCGGCGTTTCGTGCAACTCCAGCCGCGACGAGAAGAGGCTCTCGATCAGGTCCGCGGCCATTTCGACGGTGAGGTCGCCCCGCACCACCCGGCGGTGGAGAGCGTTGGCTACCTCGAAAGGCAGCAGATGAGGAGCCGCTATTCTCATGTCCTGGCGTTGCCAAGACTCAAGGATTCCGTCGGCTCTGTCGGAGTCGTCCTCTTCCACGAGCCATTTGACCGCCAGGCTCGCGTCCACGACTACGAAGCCGTTCACGGGATGGCGTCGAGCTGGGCGTCCCTGATCTCACGGGCCTCCCGGATCAGATCGACGGAGCTTCCGGGCAGCACCCGGTCTCCAAAGTGCTTCTTTCGCAGCTCGGCGAACCGCTCCGCGTCGGAGCGGCGGGGAGACAGGGCGGTCGCGGCGTTGGCTTCGTCCACCGCCAGCTCCTTGTCGATGGCGGTCACGCAGTAATACCGCATGCTCACTCCTTTGAGCGCGGCGACCGCCTTGAGGCGGCGCTGCATAGGGGCGTCCATGTCCAGGGTGAGTCGCTTCTTCTTGGCTTCCATCGCCGGTCCTTCCTCGGAGTGATTGCGCAGGAGCAAGCATAGCGCAAACACAGAAACACGGTCAACGACACCCGCAACACGGACTTGACACAATCCGCACACTTGTTCTATGATCTGGCGGCGTTGGGGACGGTCCCGAAAGGGGCCGCCCCTTTTATTTTGGCGGCCGGCCACAGCCGGTCTGACCGGGCGGCGGGCGGCTCGCGCGCGGCCGGTGGATGGGAGAGAGTATGCGCGCTGGAGTTGAGCCGGGAGACGACGGAACGTCGAGCGGGCCGGCGGCCGGGGCCGACGATGCGGACGCGGTCAAGGACCCGGTGAGGTTCGTCCGCGAGGTGCTCGGCGAGCAGCCCTACGATAAGCAGGAATCGATCCTGAAGGCGGTGGCCCGCCGCCGGCGCGTCTCGGTCGTCGGCTGCAACGGCTCCGGGAAGGACTGGGCCGCGGCCCGCGTCGTGCTCTGGTGGATGCACTCCCGCTCCCCGGTGAAGGCGCTCGTGACCGGCCCGACGACGCGGCAGGTCGACGACATCGTCTGGCGGGAGATCAAGTACGCCTACTCCGGCGCTTCGGGCAAGCTGCCGGGCCGGATGTACCGCAGGTCGCGCTACGAGCTCGACGACCAGAGCTTCGCCCTCGGCTTCGCCACCGACTCGGCCTACAATCTCCAGGGCTTCCACTCCCCTAACCTGCTCGTCGTCGTGACCGAGGCGCACGCCGTGGGCGTCGACGAGATGAATGCCATCCGGCGCCTCAACCCGAGACGGCTGCTGATGACCGGCAACCCGTTCGCGACCGCGGGCGACTTCTACGACTCGCACCACTCGAAGCGCGACCTGTACCGCCCGATCCAGATAAGCGCGTTCGACACTCCGAACGTCAAACGCGGGCGGCGCTCGATCCCGGGAATGATAACCCGGCAGGACGTCGCGGACCGCAAGGACGAGTGGGGCGAGGACAGCTCGCTCTACGTGGGCTCGGTGCTCGCGCGCTTCCCGGACAACCCCGACAACGTCGTCGTTCCGCTGTTCGAGGCCACGGAGGCGGCGAGCAGGCAGCTCAGGCCGGACGGCCCCGTCGTCCTGGCGTGCGACGTGGCCCGGTTCGGGCACGACAAGACTGTCGTCATCAGGCGGCAGGGCCCGGTGGCCCGCATCGTGTGGCGCGTGCGCGGGCACGACACGATGAGGACAGTCGGCTACCTCAAGTCGTACTGTGACACCCACGACGTAGACGTCGTCGTGATCGACGAGAGCGGCGTCGGCGGAGGGGTCGTCGACCGGCTGCGGGAGCTGAAGCCCGGCCGCGCCCGGCTGGTCCCGTTCCTCGGAGCCAAGAGGGCGCAGTCGGAGGACTACTTCGCCAACCGCATCGCCGAGGTGTGGTGGGCGATGCGGGACAGATACATCGCGGGCGAGATGGACACGGACGAGGACGACGCGCTCATCGGCCAGGTGTCGAGCCGGACCCACAGCCAGGACAGCAGGGGCCGGATAGTGCTCCAGAGCAAGCGCGACATGCCGAAGTCGCCGGACGAGGCCGACGCTCTGGCCATGACGTTCGCAGTCAGCAGAAAGGAAGGCCTGAAGCTATGGGTGTGACGGATACGCTGTCGAGGTTTCTTGCGTCGAGCATACGCGGGGCCGCAGCCCTGCGGAGGCGCGGGCGGGCGAGCCGGGTCTCCGGCGTCCTGAGCGACTCCTGGGAGCGCGAGCTCGGCGTGGGGCAGGACTGGATGCCGTCGAGCTACGGCGAGTACTACCCCAGGTCGTCGGTCGTCTACTCGGCGCTGAAGATTCGGCAGGAGGCGGTCGCGAGGGTCCCGCTACGGGTCAGCCGCGTCGACCGCGGCGGCGAGCGCAAGGCGGTCGGCCCCTCGCACCCGGCCCAGTCTGTGCTGGACTTCCCGAACCCGTTCTGGACGCGCGGCGACCTGTGGCGCGCGACGGAGACCTACCTCGGGCTGTGGGGCTCGGCATTCTGGGGGCTGGAGCGCGACGACCTCGGCCGCGTCGTGGAGCTGTGGCCCCTGAGGTCCGACAGGATGCGCGTCGTCCCGGACCCGCAGAGCTACGTCAAGGGGTTCGTCTACGTCGGCCGGGGGCGCCAGCTCATCTCCTACCTGCCCGAGGACGTGGTGTGGATGCGCTACTTCAACCCGCTGGACGAGTACGCCGGCCTCTCGCCGATGGCGCCGACTCGGCTGTCGGCCGACGTGGGGATGGAGGCGCTGCGGGCGAGCCACAGCAGCCTGGTCAACGACAGCAGCCCCGGACTGCTGATCGAGACGGGCGAGACGCCTACGGACGACGAGGTGAGCGAGTTCTACGCGCGGTGGGAGTCGCGGTTCAAGGGCCCGTCGAAGGTGCGCCGGCCGGCCCTGCTCAGCGCCGGGATGAAGGCGACCGGACTCGGCTTCAGCCCGCGCGAGATGGAGTACATGCAGAGCCTGCGGTGGAGCCTGGAGGACGTGGGCCGGGCGTTCGGTGTGCCGAAGCCGATGCTGGGCGACGTCGAGCGCGTCACGTTCTCCAACTTCGCCGTTGCGCGGCGGATCTTCTGGGAGGACACGGTCGTCCCTCAGCTCAGCTTCTACGCCGAGGCGGTGAACCAGGGGCTCGTCTCGCAGTTCGGCGACCCGTCGTTGAGGGCGGAGTTCGACCTGAGCGCGGTGGAGTCGCTGCGGGAGAACGAGAACGACAAGGCGAAACGCCGGCAGACCTACGTGGGCGCCGGGATCATGACGGTGGACGAGGTGCGCCGCGAAATGGGGCTCGGCCCGGTGCGGGAAGCGCGGGACGCAAGCGCGCCGGGCGGGGACGGCGACGAGAAGGGAGCATGAGGTTGGGCGACATCGAAGCGATACGGTGTGACCATGACGGGCTGAAGATGGCCGAGGTGCAGGACGGCCACCTGATCCTGCGCAAGAAGCACCACGGTCAGACGCACGTCAAGATCGTGGCGCTGTCGACCTTCGGCGCGAAGCCGCCTGACCCGCAACCCGCCGAGGAGAGCGAGAAACCCCGGCCCGGCGAAGGGAGACTAGACGCCCAACCGCCGCTACAACGGCCCACCGCGTAAGCACCGGTCCGTCAGGCCTGCCGTTAGGCTCTCGCAATCAGGGAGAGCTGGTCAACTTGGGGAGGTCAATAGTTAATAAACGAGGGAGGCGAACCATTCCCACCGCGTCCACGGGAATACCCAACAGCGGCAGAAGCGAGGGCAGGGCGTCAGCCACCCTCCGCAGGTCGTGGGCCTCCACCATTATCGTCTCTCGGCGGGCCTCAGAAGCAAATTCGGCCTGACTGAAACCGTTCAAGTACAGGAGTTCGTATTCTCCCCCCGCCCCAGCGTTCCAGGACACTCCCGCGTCCGTGATCCCTATGGTGTTGCCGGCTGACACCGCGAACCGCTTCAGGACCGTCTTCCGACGCCACAGATCACGATAGTCGTACTTCACTGCAACTATCTCTATCGTCGTGGTGGTCGTGTTGTACAGAGTCCACGTCTGTCCACTATCATCAGTATACGTACACTCGCCTATCACGTCATGGCAAGGACGCAGCCTGTCCTTCAGCGCCTTGAGTTCAGCTTCGTCCGTGGGAGGATCCTTGACCTGGATGTAAACGATACCGCCCCCCCATGCACGCCTGTGCAGCCCACGTCGGGGGGAATCTTCCACCCATCGCATCCAGACGAGATTTCACGACTGCAATCGATCTCGGGGAAGTTGGTCACGTCGACGTCCGAAACATCGAACGCGGGTCCTGCGTCAGTCCCACGCGTCCCCGTCCCCCCTGCGCCGCCACCCGCGGCCACAGTTGGCGCCACGACGCCCAGCCGGGTAACTCTCGCCACCCAGCCTCTCCTCCAAATCACCAACTTCAGGGGGTCGCCAAAGCTGCTTGTTGGCAGAAGAACGTAGCCTTCCGCGTCCCACATCGGATTGTCAACACTCCATAGAAAGCAGTCGGGCCAGGGCAGGGGAGCCTCGGCGCACGCGCGCCAGTACTTGTCGCTGGGCACAAGCCGAGGCCACGCATCGAAGAACGCAGCCGTCTGATCCTTAGCAAACCTGGCCAGCTCCGGGCTCACCCGATCCTGCCTGATCGAGACGTACAGCCAGAGATCGCCGTCGTAGATCCCGACGACGTCCATCAGCCCACGAGCCTGCGGCTACTCCAGCACGTAGCAGTGCAACGGGTCCTCAGACAGCGCTCCTCCAAAGCAGTCTCCCAGCGGCGGCTCGGCAGCGACGGCCCCCGTCGTCGACGACGACGGGGGCTCAGGACCGGAGACAGGCTCTGAAGACGCCGGCGTGGGTGTGGGAGTAGGCGTCGGGGTCGACGTGGCCTCAGGCTCGGATCCAGAGTCCTGTGCTCCTGAATCGGTCGGCGTCGGCGTGGACGTGGGGGTATGAGTGGGCTCGGCGGAAGCCTGCTCACCCATAGCCGTCGGCGTGGCCGTGGCCGTGGGAGTATGAGTCGGCTCGGCGGAGACCTGTTCCCCCATGGCAGCCGTCGCCGTGGCCGTCGGGGTCGACGTCGGTCCGACGGCCTCGCCGGCGGGAGATCCGCTGGCGGTCACGACAAGGCCCGATACCGCCAGCGCCGCAGCCATGCCCAACAACCGAAGCTCCACGAGCATATCCGGCCTGCCGTTTAACTCTCGCATCTCATCCGCTCCCGGAGGCTGCGCCCGCATCGTACACAAGAACTTCGTCATAGCCGCTATTCTGTATACGAACAAGACGCGCCGGCGGATTCATCGCGAGCGTCGCGGGTTACGACTGGACGCTCGCGCGCTTCCTTGACACTTGTTCGGGCGGCTTCCTATACTCCGGTCGCGGAACGCACCCTTCAGGAGAACCAGGACTTGTCCCTGCGCGAACGGCTGAACGACGACGTCAAGAGCGCCATGCGGGCGCGCGACGCCATGCGGCGCGGCGTCCTGCGCTACGTGCTGTCCGCGGTCCACGACCAGGAGATCGAGAAGCGAGGCCCGCTCGACGACGAGGCGATCACCGCCCTGCTCGGCAGGCAGGCGCAGCAGCGGCGGGACAGCATCGAGGCCTTCAGGGACGGCGGCCGCGAGGACCTGGCCGCCAAGGAGGAGGCAGAGCTGGCGCTGATCATGGCGTACCTTCCGGACCAGCTCACCGCCGACGAGGTGCGAGAGCTTGCCGCGAAGGCCATCGCGGACACCGGCGCGGCGAGCCCGCAGGACATGGGCCGCGTCATGGGGGCGCTCATGCCCCAGGTCCGGGGACGCGCCGAGGGCAAGACGGTCAGCGCGGTCGTCTCCGAGCTGCTCCGGCAGGCGGGCTGATGGGCAACAGGCGCCCGGGACCGCGGTTCCGCGGCATCAACGCCCCCGCGTCGCAGCGCGGCCTACGGCGATGAGGTTCGCGGTCGTCGTCTTCCCCGGTACGTGGAGCGACGCCGACTGCCATCACGTGCTCACCTCGGTCATGGGGCAGCAGGCCGACTACGTGTGGCACAGGGAGACGGACCTGTCCGGATTCGACTGCGTCGTGCTGCCGGGCGGCTTCTCGTACGGCGACTACCTCCGCTCCGGGGCCCTGGCGCGGTTCTCGCCGGTGATGCGCTCGGTGGAGAAGTTCGCCTCCGCGGGCGGGCTGGTGCTGGGGATCTGCAACGGCTTCCAGGTGCTGTGCGAGGCCGGCATGCTGCCCGGCGCGCTCGTGCGCAACTCGCACCTGGAGTACCGCTGTCAGTGGACGAACCTGCGGGTCGAGAGAGGCTACACCCCCTTCACGTCGGAGATGTCCGAGGGGCAGGTGATCCGCGTTCCGATCGGCCACGGCGAGGGCAACTACGTCGCTGACCCGCAGACCGTTCGCGGGCTGCGCGACGCGGGCCGGGTGCTGTTCAGATACAGCACCGACGCGGGCGAGGTCACGGATGACGCGAACCCGAACGGCTCGACGGGCAACATCGCGGGCATCACGAACGCCGACGGCAACGTGCTCGGCATGATGCCGCACCCGGAGCGGTGCTGCGAGCCGCTGTTGGGCGGCGAGGACGGCCGGTACATCTTCCAGTCGATCGTCGCCTCCGGGGCGCGGGCCGTGCCCGCTTAGTGTTCCTTTCGTTGTATCGAGGAGGCAGCCATGGTGGTAGCCGTCACCCTCAACCCAGCCCTCTCCCGTCACGGGAGAGGGGGTTCTCTGACGGGCCTGGCAAACGACTGGAGCTGGATTCCCGCCTTCCGGAGACCTTTGCACAACCGTCATTCCCGCTGCACAACCGTCATTCTCGCGAAGGCGGGAATCCACCGTCATTCTCGCGAAGGCGGGAATCCACCGTCATTCCCGCGAAGGCGGGAATCCACCGTCGTTCCCGCGAAGGCGGGAATCCACCGTCATTCCCGCGAAGGCGGGAATCCACCGTCATTCTCGCGAAGGCGGGAATCCACCGTCATTCCCGCGAAGGCGGGAATCCACCGTCGTTCCCGCGAAGGCGGGAATCCACCGTCATTCTCGCAAAGGCGGGAATCCACCGTCATTCCGCGAAGGCGGAAATCCACCGTCATTCCCGCGCAGGCGGGAAATCCGGGAAATCCAGGATTGGGGGGTCCCCGCTAGTAATGCCAGCCATCTCCGCCACGCTGTCTCCCACAGGAGGAGTTGTCCCAAGGTCTCCGTTCGGGGGAATGACGGGCTGTTCGCGAGGATAGGCGATGCCCGCGACGCGTGAACAGCTACAGAACCTCGCCCTGTCGGAGGGCGAGTACGAGGCGATCGTCGAGCGGCTGGGCCGGGAGCCCAACACGCTGGAGCTGGGGCTGTTCGGCTCGCTGTGGAGCGAGCACTGCGGCTACAAGCACTCCAGGCCGTTGCTGCGGCAGTTCGCCAGCGACAGCCCCCGCCTGCTCGTGGGCCAAGGCGCGGAGAACGCCGGCGTCGTGAGCATCGGCGACGGCAAGGCCGTCGTCATGAAGATCGAGTCGCACAACCACCCCTCCGCCATCGAGCCCTACGAGGGCGCGGCGACCGGAGTGGGCGGCATCGTCCGCGACATCCTGTCGATGGGCGCCCGTCCTATCGCGCTGCTCAACTCGCTGCGGTTCGGGCCGCTGACCGGCGCCCGCAACCGCTACCTGTTCTCCAGGGTCGTCGCCGGCATATCGGGCTACGGCAACTGCATCGGCATCCCGGACGTGGGCGGGGAGGTCTGCTTCTCCCCGACCTACGCCGGCAACCCGCTCGTCAACGCGATGTGCGTCGGCCTCGTCGACGAGAGCGACCTGGTGCGCTCGACCGCGGGGGAGGCGGGCAACGCTCTCATACTGGTGGGGGCGGATACGGGCCGCGACGGCATTCATGGCGCCTCCGGCCTGGCGTCGCGCACGTTCGAGGAGGAGCGCGAGTTGCGGCCGGCGGTGCAGGTGGGCAATCCGTTCCTGGAGAAGGTGCTGATCGAGGCCTGCCTCGAGCTCGCGGCCACCGAGCACGTCGTCGGTATGCAGGACCTCGGCGCCGCTGGACTGTCGTCGGCGTGCGTCGAGACGGCCGACAAAGCGGGCGCGGGCTTCGACATCGACGTGTCCAGAGTGCCGCGGCGGGACGCCGGCATGACGCCGTACGAGGTGATGCTCTCCGAGTCCCAGGAGCGAATGCTCGTCGTCGCCCGCCCGGGACACGAGGACGCGGTCCGGGACATGCTGCGGAAGTGGGACCTGTCCGCCGTGGTCCTCGGGCGCGTGACTTCGGGCGGACGGGCCCGCGTCTACGACGGCGGCAGCCTGGAAGGCGACGTCCCGGTCGGGCTGCTGGCCGACGCCCCTCAGTACCGTCCCCCGGCCCACAAGCCGCCGTGGCTCGACGAGCTGCAGTCCCGCGATCTGGACGCGCTGCCGCTCCCGGACGGCGGTCCCAACGACGTGCTGCTGAAGCTTCTGGGCGCGCCCAACGTCGCCAGCAAGGAGTCGGTGTTCCGGCAGTACGACCACCACGTGCAGACGAACACCGTGGTCGGCCCGGGCGCGGACGCGGCGGTGCTGCGCCTCAAGGGCTCCGCGAAGGGCATCGCGCTGACCGTCGACGGTAACGGACGCTACTGCTTCCTCGACCCGTACGAGGGCGGCAAGATCGCGGTGGCCGAGGCGTGCCGCAACCTGTCCGCCGTCGGGGCCGAGCCCGTCGCGCTGACCGACTGCCTGAACTTCGGCAACCCCGAGCGGCCGGAGATCTACTACCAGCTACAGGAGTGCGTCTGGGGCATGGCCGAGGCGAGCCGCGCCTTCGACGCGCCCGTCATCAGCGGGAACGTGAGCCTCTACAACGAGTCAGAGGGCCAGGGCGTATATCCGACGCCGGTTGTCGGAGCGCTGGGGCTGCTGGAAGACGCCGCGATCCACTGCACGACGGCCTTCCGGGACGAGGGCGACGCGGTGCTGCTGCTCGGCGCCGGGACGGTCGAGCTGGACGCGTCTGTCCTGGCGGGCAGCGAGTACCTCGAGCTCGTCCACGGACTCGTGGCAGGACGCCCGTACATCCACCTCGCAGTCGAGCTGGCTGTTCAGCGATCGTGCCGCCGAGCGGTCCGGGACGGGCTGCTGAAGTCGGCGCACGACTGCTCCGACGGCGGACTGGCCGTGGCGCTGGCCGAGTGCTGCATCGCGGGAGGCGTGGGCTTCCGCGGGAGCGGGGGGATATCCGGGCGATGGGACGCGGCCCTCTTCGGCGAGCGGCAGTCGCGCATCGTCGTATCGCTGGCGCCCGAGGCCATGGACGGGTTCGCGCGCGTCTGCCGAGAGGAAGGCGCGCCCTGGACACGGCTGGGCACGGTCGGCGGAACACGGCTTACCGCGGCCGGGCTGCTCGACCTGCCGGTGGAGTGGATCGCCTCGGCCTGGCGCGACGGCATCTCCAACGCGATCAGCAGGCCCGCGGGCTAACCTCCGTACACGGGCCCGGCTCGACACGGCGGGCGACGAAGCCGGAGGTCGACGTAACTGTTCAGTCTTGAGGGATCTCTCGAAAAGCCGCCGCATCTCTCCGTCATACCCGCGAAGGCGGGTATCCAGGGCGCGGTATTCCCCTCACCGAGTCTGAACACCTACAGGTCGACGGCCAAGTTGACACCCCCACGGCCCGATGCTAAGTTGGCAGCCGTGATGCGCGGCTGCCAACTTGCTGCGTACCTTGGAGGTCCATTTGCCGCGATACGATTACCTCTGCCCGAACTGCCGGAATGAGTTCGAGGTCCGCCAGAGCTTCGCCTCCGAGCCAATCGCTACGTGCGAAAGCTGCCAGGGGACGGCCCGGCGCGTCATCCATTCGGTGCCCGTCGTCTTCAAGGGCAGCGGGTTCTACGTAAACGACTACGGCAAGGGCAGGGGCTCCACGTCCTCCAGCGCCGATTCGAAGGCGTCCAAGGAGTCGAGTTCCGACTCGGACGGCAACGGGAGCGCCAAGGCCAAGAGCGAGTCGAAGGTCGAGTCGAAAGTCGAATCCAAGGCCGGATCGGGCAAGGACGAAAGCTCGTAGACGTTGCGGGCGCTGGTCCAACGGGTCGCCAGGGCGTCCGTGACCGTCGGCGACGAGGTCGTCGGGAGCATCGGCCCGGGCCTGGTCGTTCTGGTGGGCATATCCCGGGAAGACGGCCCTGAAGAGGCCGAGTACGTAGTCGGCAAGACGGTCAACCTCCGCATCTTCAACGACGAGGCCGGGCGCTTCAACCTGTCGGCACTCGACACCGGCGCCGAGCTCCTCGTCGTCAGCCAGTTCACCCTCTACGGCGACACGCGCAGGGGGCGCCGGCCCAGCTTCGTCGACGCGGCGCCGCCTGAAGAGGCGGAAGCGCTGTTCGCCCACGCCGTCTCGCTGTTCTCACAGTCCGGCCTGGCCGTGGCGACCGGGCGCTTCCAGACCCACATGACCGTGTCGATCGAGAACGACGGGCCGGTGACCATCATGCTCGACTCCGCCGACAAAGAACGCCCGCGAAGATCGTAAGCCGGATAGGCGGGGCTGCGGGAACTGGTGCGGCGGTCGGGCCGCAAGTCGGCCTCGGCCGGCGCAGGCTATCACCGCGACCAGAAGGCGAGAGTGCCCCTGGCGATCACGTTCGTGGACGGGAACGAACGCGCCGCGACCACGACAATGCGGTCGATGTTCTCCTGGCCCGTGGAGGCGAGCACCGCGCCGCCGCCCACCTTGCCGGCGAACACCAGCGAGCGAGAGTCCGGCGACCATATCCGGTGGGACCCCGCGAACTGGTCGAAGAACTGGAGCACCGTGACCTGGTCGGCCGACGGGGTGAAGTCGATCACCGTCGACTCCACGCCGGTGGCCACGTCCAACACCTTCCAGCGCAGCATGTCGAATTCCCCGGGAAGCAGCGTGACGTATGCGATCTTGGTGCTGTCCGGCGACCAGAAGAACGCCACGACGGCGTCTTCGATCGCAGCCTCCAGCTCGGTCCCGCTCTCCGAATACAGGGCGATGCGCTCGTAGACCAACAGGCGGAGCGGCCGGTATGCGATGACGCGGTCAGGGTTTGTGACCGCGAGCATCTCACCGTTGGGAGACCATCTGAACACGGCGTCCTCGGGCACCCGGTCGACGAACACGGTCTGGGCCGCGCCGACCTCGCCGACGTAGAGGGACAGCCCGTCCGACCGGTCGCCGGTCGCGTAGGTCATCAGGGCCGTGCCGGGTCTCCACGTCGGCACCTTGTACCCCATTATCCCGGACTCCAGGTCGAGGCGGCTGAGGTCGCCGTCGGCCGCGCCGAGCAGGAAGTGGTCGGCATTGAAGTGGATGAGCAGGTGCTCGGAATCTGGAGACCAGTCCATGAATACCGGTACGCCGTCCATGGCGGTCCGGGGTGGCTCTCCTACAGCGCGGTCGTACAGGTAGAGTCTGAGATCGCTGGCGGTGCCGGCGAGAAACGCCAATCGACTGCTGTCCGGCGCCCAGTAGACGTAGTGGGGAGCGGCGGCCGCGACGAAGGCATCGCCTGGCTGTCCCACGTGAATCCGCGCAAGCTCGCCGGTCGATAGATCGCGGTCGAACAGCGTCGGTCGCTGCTGCCCGTCCGAGCCGCCCGCGAGGCCGGAGAAGACCAGATTCCGGCCGTCGGGCGACCATGCCGGCCACGAGTAGACGCCGGTGCGCGGGCTGATGATCTGCTCGCCCGAGCCGTCCGGACTGACGGTTCGCACCTGCCCGTCGAGGCCCACGTAAGCTATTCGACCGGGCCCGGACTCCGCGCTCGGCCTCTCTTCGAACTGGCTGCGCACCCCGTCGTCGCCGGTCCCGAAGAGCCCGCAAGCCGCCGCGGAGACGACCAACAGCCCAACCGCGGCCGCCAGCGGCAATCGTCTAGTCAACTGCGACCAGCTCCAGGCTGAAGTCGAGCGCGCGGGACGAGTGCGTCAGCGCACCGACGGATATCAGGTCGACCCCCGTCGCCGCGAACTCCTTCACGTTGTGCAGCCCAATCCCGCCGGACGCCTCGGTCATCGCCTTTCCGCGGCACATCTCCACGACGTGGCGCATCTCCTCCAGCGACATGTTGTCCAGAAGCAGTATATCGGCCCCGGCCTCCAGCGCCTCCAGCGCCTGCTCGGGAGTCTCCACCTCGATTTCGATCCTTAGAGAGTGAGGCGCGTTGGCCCTGGCGAGGTGAACGATCTGTCCGAACCCTACGCCGCGCCGGATCAGCGCCTCTATATGGTTGTCCTTGATCAACACGCCGTCCCCGAGATTGTGGCGGTGGTTCGTGCCGCCGCCTGCGGCAACGGCATACTTCTCCAGCGTGCGGAGCCCGGGAGTCGTCTTCCGCGTGTCGAGCACACGGGCGCGCTGCTCCCCGACCTCGCGCACGTACCGGCCGGTCTCGGTGGCGATGCCGCTCAGCCGCTGCAGGAAGTTGACCGCGGTACGCTCCGCGGTGAGGATCGAGGCGACCGGGCCGGCGACTTCCAGCACGAACGTCTCCGCTTCGAGGCCCGCCCCGTCTCGCTCCAGTGCGTCGGCGCTGAGACTCGGATCGACGCGCTGGAAGACGGCCGCCGCCACGTCGACACCCGCCAGGATACCCGGCTCCCTGGCCATGACGACTGCCCTGCCCGTCAGCGCGAGGGGTATCAGCGCGCGCGTCGTCACGTCGTTTCCCGCGAGGTCCTCCTCGAGGGCGCGGTCGACCAGGGCTTGGATTTCAGGCGTGCGGGCGTTCATGGCGGGGAACCGGCTACCCTCCTTAGACTCTGCCGCGCGGCTGCGGCCGGACAACCCGAGCGGGCCGCATCGGCCCGCGGGCTCTATACGACGGCCAGCATCCTGTCGAGAGCCACCCGAGCCTCTTCTCTCGTCCGGTCGTCGACCGTAATCCGGTTCACCAGTACACCCTCGGCGAGTCCTTCCAGCACCCAGGCGAGGTAGGCCGGATGGATGCGGTACATGGTGGAGCAGGGACAGACCACGGAGTCGAGGCAGAAGACGGTCTTGTCCGGGTTCTCTCTCGCCAGGCGGTTGACCAGGCTGATCTCGGTGCCGACGGCCCAGACCGTGCCTGAGGGAGCGTTGCTTACCGCATTGATGATGAACTCGGTCGAGCCGTAGGAGTCGGCGGCCTGCACCGTCTCCATGAAGCACTCGGGGTGTACGACGACGTTGACGTCCGGGTACTTCGCGCGCGCCTGCTCGATCTGCGCGACAGTGAACCGGGTGTGTACCGAGCAGTGGCCCTGCCACAGGATGACCTTGGCTTGCCTTAGCGCATCCGCCGTGTGGCCTCCCAACGGTTTGAACGGGTTCCACACCAGCATGTCGTCTAGCGCTACCCCGAGCTTGAGAGCCGTGTTGCGGCCCAGGTGCTGGTCGGGCAGGAACAGCACGCGCTCGCCCCGCTCGAACGCCCACCTGAAGGTGGCCGGCGCGTTCGACGAAGTGCATACGATGCCACCGTTCCTGCCGCAGAGCGCCTTGATGGCGGCGGTCGAGTTCATGTACGTGATCGGAACGACTCCGCCGAAGTCGCCCACCGTCTCCTGCAGGTCGTCCCAGCAGTCCAGGACGTCGTCGATGTGCGCCATGTCCGCCATCGAGCAGCCAGCGGAGAGGTTCGGCAGCACGACCATCTGATCCGGAGAGCTGAGCACGTCCGCTGTCTCGGCCATGAAGTGAACGCCGCAGAAGACGATGAACTCGACATCCCGTTGCGAAGCCGCGTACTGCGACAGCTTGAAGGAGTCGCCGCGGAGGTCGGCGAATTTGATGATCTCGTCGCGCTGGTAGTGGTGGCCCAGTATCACCAGCCGGTCGGAGAGCTGCGCCCTCGCCACCGCGATCCGCACATCCAACTCTTCCTGCTTCGCCTTCAGGTACGAGATCGGCAGCTTCTGCCAGCGCACTCCGACATCGAACTCCTCGGCCAGAGTCTTGGAGGCCAGCGATTCGTCCGTACGGCAAAACGCGGACTGCTCCAACTCCGTAATCGGTACAGTCGGCACCCTAAGCTGAGTCGCCATCTCTCCCCTCCTACCCTACGCTGCGGTCACCGCGCATCCGCCAAGAGACCACGGGCCGGTGCGGTCGATCTTGACGGCAAGTACCTCGCCGGTCCGGTCGCCGGCGCCTTCAACGTACACGAGCTTGTCGTTCCGATTGCGTCCCCTGGCTCGACCGTCACTCGTCCCCTCGACAAGCACGTCTGTCGTCCGTCCGGAAAGCAGCGCGTTGATCTCGGTCTGGATGTCCGCCTGGAGGTTGTCGATCGCCTTCAGTCGCGCCTTCTTGTCCTGCGCGGGCACGTCGTCCGGCAGCCTCCGGGCGGCGATCGTACCCTCCCGGGCCGAATAGGCCGCGGAGTGCACCTTGTCGAACCGGATGTCGCGCACCATGTCGATCGTGCGCTGGAACTGGGCATCCGTCTCGCCGCAGAACCCGACGATCAGGTCCGTGCTGAGCGAGACCGCGGGAATCCGATCGCGTATGCGGTCGACGAGAACGCGGTACTCTTCGTTGGTGTAGCCGCGCCTCATTTCGCGCAGCACCTCATCGTCGCCGGCCTGGAAAGGAAGGTTGACGTGCTCACAGACCTTCTCGCACTCGGCGACGGCGTCCAGAATGCCGTCGCTCATGTCGTTCGGATGCGACGTCAGAAAGCGGACGCGCTCGATACCGTCGACTTTGTCCACCGCCCGGAGCAGAATTCCGAGGTCCTGCTCGCCGGGTAGGTCGTGGCCGTAGGAGTCGACGTTCTGGCCCAGCAGCGTGACTTCCCGCACGCCGCGCTCGACGATCATCGTGACCTCGCGAACGACGTCTTCGACCGTGCGGCTCACCTCCCGGCCGCGGCGGTACGGGATGATGCAGAAGGAGCAGAACTTGTCGCAGCCATGGACAATGGGGACATAGGCCGTTACGGCAGGCCGGGCCGTAAGCTGGGCCAGGCAGCCTTCAGGATCGATTCCCATGCGCTCGGCGAGCAGGTCGATCAGCGGCTCGTACTGCTGGGGGCGCATGAAGACATTCACGTGGGGAAAGCGCGTCTCCAGCGGCGCGGTCTTGGGGCCCACCATGCAGCCCATCAGCGCGATGATCTTGTCCGGGTTCTCTCGGCGGGCGTGTTTGAGGCTGCCGAGCATCCCTACCACTCGGTCCTCGGCGCTCTGGCGAACGACGCAACTGTTCAGGACGACCACGTCGGCATCCTCGGCGGAGGCGTCGGACCGCAGTCCGATCCTGTCAAGGGCGCCTTCGAGCCTCTCGGAGTCGGCCTTGTTCATCTGGCAGCCGACCGTCCAGACGTGATATGTGTGGATGTCCAAGGATGGTCTCGTTGAGAAGTCGCGTTGAGAGATGGCGGAGGGAATGGGATTCGAACCCATGAGGGGGATCACTCCCCCCAAGCGCTTAGCAGGCGCCCGCACTAGGCCTCTATGCGATCCCTCCCAGCTACGTTGAATATATCAAAAATATGCACATCGCGCAAGCCGATGTTTGTGAATTTCGACACTATTCCCGATGATAAGCCGATCTCCGACTTAATGTCCGCTTACAGTGGCCTTTTGCGCCATTCGCGGTTTTTGCCAAGGACGATGCCAGCGCTAATTCGATAATTTTTTCACAAGAACCGTAATTCAATCGCTTCAAACTTTCTTAACACTCGACCGCTAACCTGTCGTCCATACCAGAGACGGGGCCTGCTACAAGCGCCCAACACGAAAGGAGAATTGAGCATGAAGAAACGATTGATCGTCGCAGCCATCGCCTTCGGCCTGATCGCCGCCGGGATAGTGGGTGGGACCATACTCGCCGACGACGACGGAGAGAACGGCAATAAGGGGGCCGGCCTGGTCGCGCGCGTCGCCGAGATACTGGGACTCGAGGAGGAGACTGTCCAGGACGCCTTCGACCAGGCGCGGGGAGAGATTCGTGACGAGGCTATCGAGAACTGGCTCGCCGGCGCCGTCGAAAAGGGCGTCTTGACTCAAGAGCAGGCCGACGCGCTCCAGGAGTGGTACGACGCCAGGCCCGAAGACCTGCCTCGCCTATTCTGTCGCGGATTCGGATCCTGGAGCGAGGAGAAGCTCGCCTCGGCCGTGGAGAAGGGCGTCCTGACTCAAGAGCAGGCCGACGCGCTCAGCGAGTGGTACGACGCCAGGCCCGAAGACCTGCCCGACGGCTTCGGAATCGGCAAGAAGTTCGGACACAAGGGCCGAGGGTTCTTCCGCGGCGGACACCACAATTTCGAGAAGAAGTCCACGTCAGAGGAATCCGAGACCGACACGTCGATCTAGCCATCCCCCCGGGGCCGACCGAAGTCGTACGTCGGCCCAACCCCAACCCGATCGCCGTCCGGTGGGGCGCCGGACGGCGATTCGGCGTCTGAGGTCTCGCCTGACCTGTCCTGGCCAACGGACCGGAAACCCCGGCTCATCGACCGGGTCCGGCATCGAGGGGGTTGATCGCCTGGAGTCCTTCGAATTCCGCAGCCTCGCAGAGACGACCGTCGGCACATACGAACGTCGGGGCCGACGGCACGCCGCGGCGGACGGTCAAACAGCCGGCGAGCTGCAGGGCGTCGTACGCCCTGAGCGCGTGCGTGTCGAGCAATCGGGAAGCCTCCTCGATCACGGCCGAGCTCGAGGGCTGTACGAGGTACAACGTCGACGCATCCTGGTGGACCTGTTGCAGGATCCGATTGGCGTCCGGTCCCGAGATGTCTCCATCTCGCTCTCGCCTGCGGACCGCCGACCGGCACTCGAGCAGGGTGATGTCCAGTATGACCATCCTGTCGCCGCGGAGCTCCTCCACCAGATTCAGGGTCTCCGCTGTCCCAACCTCTTCGACGTAGAGTTTGATAAGCGCGCTCGTGTCGAAGTACAAATTGGGCATCGGCTATCGTCAGCGTCTGTCGCTCAGGACGGTGTCGGAGATCGAGCCCCCTTGTATGCGTATCGGCTTGAACCCGGTGATCTGCCCTGGGACTTCCGACTGGAATCTCGGATGCCTCCGGTTGACTCTTATTGCGGTGACCGGGTGCAGAGGCTGACTTGGGTTGGGGACCTGACTGGTCAAGACCAGGCGCTGGCTCGTCGCATGCCGCAACAGGGAACCGCTGGTCCTCGGGTCGCGGGCCCAGTCGTGGCCGGACTGCGGCAGGAACTGGTCCCGAAACCACTTCAGGCCGACGAAGGGACGCATCTCTTCGGCCTTCTCGATCTGGTCGACGAGCTGACTCGTAGCCTCGTCGAAATCAAACTCGGCGGACAACCCATCCGTAGGGGGGTCGGCAGACTCCCCTACATCATCTTCGCTACGGGGACCCTCGAACGGTACGAAGCTGATCACGACTTCGCACCTGTCCGGATCGAAATAGCTTGCGGCTGCGTCTTCACGAACCTTCCTCTTGCTGTCCATTCTGCGGATGCTCACCTGCAGGTCATGGTCAGTCGTAGGCAGACGTCTCAGCCCCTCAAGTTCGGGCGGGAGCGGCAGACTGTGCAGGCTGGCCAAGCTCTCTTCTATGTCCTCTTGTACGTCTCTAATGGTCGAACCCTTCGTGCGTTGTCTCATAGTATTCTATATCTCCTCTAGATATTTAGTAGATAACACCATCCTATGACCACCGCCCGGTTTTGTCAATAGCCTTTAGCCTCCCAAATCCCCCACCTCCGTCATTCCCGACAGGGTGCGCCACTATGACACCGGAAGCAGTACGCAACGCCGGCCGGCCCAATCAGGTGGGGAATCTAGGATCTGGCCTTCCATGCCGCCGGCCAAAAGAGGGCCTCGTTGGCACCGGTTCCGGCGCAGGCTATGATGTCGGCGAGCCGACGGAGCGACCGACTACAAAGGAAAGACGACGCGCTCAGGGGGACGGAATGACTACCTACATGTACGTTTCTGTATCCGGGGAAGAGAGAATCGCGCTCTTCGAGGTCGAGCCGGGTACCGGACGACTGGAGCCGCGCGGCGACGAGGCAGTGCCCGGCGGACCGTATCCGCTGGCCGTCGACCCTCACAGGCGCTACCTATACGCCGGGCGAGTCGAAGCCAAAGAGGTCTCCACCTACGAAATCGACCCCGGCACGGGACGGTTGTCGGAGATCGGAAGCGTCGCGCTGGAGGAGGAGCCATGCTTCCTGTCCACGGACCGCACGGGCGGGTACCTGCTATCCGCCTACTACCACGCGGGCAAGGTGGGAGTCCATCCCATCGGCGAGAACGGCGCGGCCGCCGGGCCGCCCGTCGAATGGCTCGACACCGGTCCCGGTGCCCACAGCGCCCTCACCGACCCGTCCAACAGGTTCGCCTACGCTCCCAGCATAGCTGGTGACTTCGGCCCCAACCTGATCTTCCAGTTTCGGTTCGACGAAAGCACGGGCAGGCTGAGCCCAAACTCGCCTGCCAAGCTGTCACCAGCGGGGGAAGCCGGTCCGCGCCACTTCTGCTTCCACCCGAGCCTGGACGTCGTCTACTTCTCGAACGAGCAGGGCTGCAGCATCACGGCGTACAGCCTGGACACCGCCGCGGGCACGCTCGCCGCCCTGCAGACCGTCCCCACCCTACCCGACGGCTTCGAGGGCGAGAACAGCTGCTCGCAGATCCAGATATCGCCCTCGGGGAGATTTCTGTACGCTCCCAACCGTGGGCACGACAGCGTCGCCGCCTTTTCCATCGACGCCGGTACCGGTCTGCTGACCCGCACCCAGATAGTGGCGACCCAACCTACGCCGAGGGCTCTCAGTCTCGATCCCGACGGGTGCCACCTGTACGTGGCCGGCGAGTCCTCCGGACGGCTGGCCTCGTACCGCGTCGACCCCGAGGCAGGAACGCTGGAGCCGCTGGAGCTCTATGACGTCGGCCGAATGCCGATGTGGGTGCTGATCGCTCGCATCCCCTAGCGGACCGAGTCCGGGCGGCGCGTTCGGCTTCTACTCCTTGCGGATGATCTGACCCTGCCGCTCGCCGACCAGCTCGCCGGCGGCCAACACGTGGCCGTCTATGGCGCCGAGCAGATCGGCTTTCGTGGAGCCGGCAGCCAGGTCGATCGTCGTGTCCAGGGCGTACAGGCGGAAGGTGTACTGCTGGATCTGCTGTTGCCCCTGTTGATGGCGGATGTTGCCGCCGCTTCCCGTGTCGAAGGACACGGGAACTATCGGAGGCGGACACGGCCCGTAGTACCCGATCGTCCCGTCTCCGTTCGTGCCCTGCACCGTGCCGTTGTCCAGCGTCTCCGTGTTCGGGACGCCCTCCGACAGCTCCGTCGTATCCGGCGGCAGATTCCACAGGACCCAGTGGACCTGCTCCTCGTTGTCCGGGAGCTCCTTGCTGTCCACTATCAGCGCGAGAGTGACCGTGCCGGCGGGAACGCCCTCCCACATGATCGGCGGCGATATGTTCGGAACGTTGCTGGAGAGCTTGGTGCAGGTGTTGTTCTTGGGAATCCGCTTCTTTTCGTTGAATACGGAGCTGGTGAACGTGATCGACACGTCCACGTCCTGAGTCAGGCTGGGCGCCGCGGCGGCGTCCGCGGCCTCCTCGCTCCCCGAAGTGTCGACTGCGGACGCGGGCGCGGCGTCGCCCTCGTCGCCGCTGGAGCAGCCGGCGACGACGACACCAATCGCGAACAGCGCCGCAAGCATTGCCACTGTGACGGCAGAGATGCGCATTGTCAGTCTCCTTCCCCGGAGATGGCGCCAGAACGAGGCCGCTCGCCCCGTCTGGCGGTAACTATACCACTGCCGCACGAGCCCCAATGGACCCGATCGACCGCCGCCCGGGTCTCATTCGGGATCACGCGTCCGCGTGCCCGTCAGGCTACGGAGCCAGCGGGAATGGGTCGTTCCCGCTGACCAGCGCCTGGGACCTGGCTATCGATATTCCCCGCGCCTCCTTGTCGCCCCAGAGGTTCTTGGCGTAGGTGATCACGTCGACGATCTCGCCGTGGCTGAGCCGCTCGCCAAACGCGGGCATTGCGCTCTTGAAGTTCGGGATCTCCGGCCCCTCGAGGTACGAGCCGCCGGTCACGATCCACTTGTAGAGCGTGCCGTCGCCGTGGTGCCAAGTGTGGCCGGCGCCGTTGAGCGGCGGCGCCGGCGCCGTGCCGTCGGACCGCCTGACGTGCCACTCGGGCTGCCCCTCGGCGTTCGCGCCGTGACACACGGCGCAGTTCGCCTCGTATACTCGCTCTCCCCGCTCGACCGCCGATACGGGAACGTCCACGAGGTCTACTGGGACCGACGGCGGCGGCGGCGGAGCCTCGCCGGCGCAGGCCGTCCACGCCGTCACCAAGGCCGCCGCGCATACGACCACCGAGACGCGTCGAACCTGTTTCGGCATAGTGGGCGCTCCTCTCCCTGGACCTATCGCAAGCTCGGGTCCGCCGCCGACGTGACCGCCACGATGCTGTCCCGCAATGTGCTCACGATGAACGATATGTGGTCGTCGTCGACCACGTAGGGCGGGACCAGCTCGACGTGGTCGCCTCCGACGCCGTCTACGAGTCCCGTCACGCCCGCGAGGACGAGAAGGCCGTTGCGGAGCGCGTCCGCCTCCACGCGGTGTGCGACGTCCCACTCCGGCGGAAAGGGCTCCTTGGTCTCTCGGTCCGCTACCAGCTCTACGCCGGCGAACAGGCCCTTGCCGCGCACGTCGCCCACGTACGGCACGTCGTCGAGCGCCTCTTCCAGCGCGGCGATCAGTCTATCGCCCATCTCGCCGGCCCGCGCGATCAGGTCGTGCTCCTCGATGTACTCCAGCACGGCCAGTCCGGCGGCGCAGCTCAGCGGATTGCCCCCGTACGTGGAACTGTGACTCACCTGCCCAGACCCATCCGCTATCGTGCGCCAGACCTTCTCCCCAAGGACCAACGCCCCAAGCGGTGCGTAGCCGCCGGCCAACCCTTTAGACGACGTGAGGATGTCCGGCGCGACGTCCCAGTGCTCGATAGCCCACTTCTTGCCCGTCCGGCCGACGCCGCTCATCACCTCGTCGGCGATGAACAGGATGTCGTTCTCGTCGCAGATCTCGCGGACGATCTTGTAGTACTCGGCCGGCGGCACGACGGCCGACATCGACGTCCCGATCACCGGCTCGGCAATGAAGGCTCCGATGTTCTCTGCGCCCTCCTGGCTGACGACTCTCCGCAGCTCGTTGGCGCAGGCCAGGGCGCAGTCGGGATAGGTCAGGCCCCAGGGACACCGGTAGCAGTAAGGCGGCGGGATGTGCGGGAAGTCGAGCAGTATAGGGCTGTATGTTCTGCGCCACGTCGTCCGGCCGCTGAGGGACAGCGTGCCGATCGTGTTGCCGTGATATGACTGCCACCTGCCGACGAACTTGCGCTTGGTGGGGTTGCCGCGCTCGACGTGGTACTGGTACGCGAGCTTCAGGGCGCCCTCGTTCGCCTCGGCGCCGCCGGACGTGAACAGCGCCCTCGTCGCCCCCATGCCGGCCGGCGCCCACTCCTGCAGCTTCGCCGCTAGACGCCGCCGCGGCTCGTTGTCGACAATCCCGCCGTAGGTGTACGCGAGCTTCCCGGCCTGCTCGGCGATGGCGTCCACGACCTCGCGTACGCCGTGCCCGATGTTGACGACGCAGACACCGCCGACGGCGTCGAGGTAACGGTTGCCGGCCTCGTCGAAGACGTAGACGCCGTCGCCTCTCGTCATCGTGACGTAGTCGTGCTCGAAGCTGCCGTACAGGACGTGGTCGCTCTGCGCCATCGGACGCTCACCCTACTCCCGGTCTGCTGCCTGCAAACTGATGTTATGGACACGCCGGCACGCTGTCAACGCGCGGCCGGCGCGCGGCCGCGGCGGAGTGGCGTACAATGGCGCGGCCGGTCCCGGGCCCCGAGGGACCGAAAATAGACCCCTGACCGGAGGAGCGTGAGATGGCGCTTATCGACATCGGCTCGACGAAGCAGCTCTTCATTGACGACTACCTGATCGAGCGCATGACCAACACGGAGCCGAAGCTGAACCCGGCGCTGAAGGTCGACAACAACCCGGTGCTGAGGCCCGAGCGTCCGTGGGAGGGCAACGCGGTCAGGATGGGCGGCGCCCTGTCCCGGGGCGTTTTCTTCGACGAGGAAGAGGGCCTCTTCAAGATGTTCTACGAGTGCATCAAGCCGGAGCCGCGCGTCGTGGACGGCGAGTTCGTGAACATCGACACCCAGCCGCCGATCCCGTGCCTTGCAACCTCCGAAGACGGGATCAACTGGGACCGGCCCAGTCTCGGCCTCGTCGAGTACGACGGCTCCACCGACAACAACATCATCCCCGACGACAGGTACCTGCACTACATCTTCTACGATTCCCACGAAGACGACCCGGCCAGGAGGTTCAAGGGCTTCAAGAGGGCGGGCGACACGCAGACGCCGGGCATGACCATCGACCTTTTATTCTCGCCGAACGGGTTCGACTGGACGCCGTACGAGAACAACCCCGTCGTCGACACGCGCCCCCGCTACGGCCGCTGGGGCCCGACGATGTTCATGGGCTGGGACGACATACGGCAGGTCTACGCGGTGCACATGGAGAACGCGCTGCACCGGCGCAGCGCCATCGGCAAGCGGCTGATCGGCCGATCGGAGAGCCCCGACCTGTACGAGTGGACGGACCCGGAGACGATCCTGGTCCCCGACGAACGGGACCCTTCGGACACGGAGTTCTACGCGATGCCGGCCATCACCTACGAAGGCTGGTACGTCGGCATGCTCTGGGTCTACAACACGACCAGCACCACCCACTATCCCGAGGCGGTGTTCAGCCGCGACGGCATCCACTACCAGCGCAACTTCAGGCAGCCGTTCATCCAACGCGGCGGACGGCGCGTCGAGTTCGACTACAACTCGATCTACGCGGGCGTTCCGATCGTGCACGGCGACGCGATCCACACCTACTACCACGGCATAAACTGGCGGTCGCCGGAGGCGCAGATGGAGCTGGGCGACGGTGCGCTGGGCGCCATCGGCCTGGCGGTGACTCCCATCGACGGCTTCGTGTCCCTGGACGGCGCGAAAGGAGTCCCGGCCGACGTCGGCACGGACATGCCCACCGAAAGCGTCGAGTCGCTCTACAAGGAGCGAAGCGCCAGAACGTCGGAGCATGCCTGGCGCGCGTCGTTCAGCCAGATGATCACGCGGTCGTTCAGCTTCACCGGGTCGCGGCTGTTCCTGAACGTGGAGGCGGCGCTCCGCGGCGGTGTGTCCTCCGGCCCCTGCGAGGTGCGCGTCCAGCTCCTGAGTCCCAATCACGAGCCGCTCGACGGCTACGGCTTCGACGACGCCGACCCGATCACGACTTCCGATCACAGGCACGTCGTATCGTGGAACGGCAACTCGGACATCGGCAGGCTGGCCGGGCAAGCCATAAAACTGCGGCTCTACTTCAAGAATTGCAAGCTCTACTCGTTCCAATTCCGCTAAGCGGTCAGGAGGCTCCGAGATGGACGAGGCAGTCAGACAAGCGCTCGACCGTGACACGCTGATCGACATCACGACGACCGGCCGCCGGACGGGCATGCCGCGTCGGACCGAGATTTGGTTCCACTACCAGGACGACCGGGTTCTGATCACCGGGTCTCCCGGCGCTCGGGGCTGGTACGCCAACATGACGGCGAACCCCCGCTTCACGTGGCACTTCAAGCAGAGCCTGACCCGGGACATCCCAGCCGTCGCGACGCCGATAACCGACGAGAACGAACGCCGCGCTCTGTTCGCCAGGATGATGGAGCTGGAGGAGCGCATGGCCCACGTCGAAGTTGACGACTGGGCCAGGCGCAGCCCGATGGTCGAAGTGGAGCTGGCACCCTGACCGTCGTCCTCCGGCCTACCCCTCGCGGCCTCGGCCGATCAAACCGCGCCGAGACTGTACAGAGTCCCGCCGCGGACATATGATAGTGGTCGAACGCGGCCTGCCCGGCCCGAGATTGCCTTAGGAGGAGAGTTATGAACCTGATCGTCTTATCCGGCGGCCGGCACCCGTACGAGGAGTCGACGCCTGTCCTGGTGGAGTTCCTGACCGCGGCGGGCCATGGAGTCACCGTCACCGGGGACGCGAGCGTGCTGGCCGACGCGGACGCGATGGGGCAGTACGACGCCCTCGTGTTCAACACCCTCAGGGAGGGCGCCTCCACGCTTACGCCGGACGAGCAGGCCGGTTTCAAGAGCTTCATCGCCGGCGGCAAGGGCTTCGTGTGCATCCACATCTCGGGATGCGAGCCGGAGACGTGGCGCGAGTACGGCGACATCACCGGCGGCGGATGGATCATGGGCAAGAGCTACCATCCCCCGTACGGCCGGTTCACCGTGAACGTGACCCAGCCCGGGCACCCCGGCGTCGAGGGCGTGGACGACTTCGTGACCAACGACGAGCTGTACATGGGCCTCGAGCTCCGCGACGGCAACGACTTCTTCATGGCCGCCGACTCGGAAGAGGGGACCTACACTTGGGGCGGCAAAGAGACCTTCATGCCCGCGGGCACATTCCCGCTCGCGTGGACCCGGTCGTACGGCGACGGCCGCGTGTTCGTGACCCTGCTCGGCCATAACGGCCTGAGCTTCATGACGCCGGAGTTCCAGAAGACAGTGCTCAACGGCGTGGCGTGGGCCACGGGCCAGGGCCGGTAAGTCTAGGAGCCGCCACACCACGGAGGCCAGCATGTCTGCAGGCGTCGACTACTACCGGAAGCTCGGCGTGCGGAGCTCGATTAACGCTGTTGGCTCCGGCACCGCGGTCGGCGGGTCCGGCCCGCCGAAGGCGGTCAGGGAGGCGATGGAGGTTGCCAGCCAGGGATACGTCAAGATGGACGAGTTGTTCGAGCGCTCGGGCGCGTTCCTCGCCGATCTGCTGGGCACGGAGGCCGTCTACGTCACCTCCGGAGGCGCCGCAGCCCTGACGCTGAGCGCCGCGGCGTGCATGACGGGTACCGACACGGCCAGGATCGACGCGCTGCCCGACGCGACCGGCATGAAGAGCGAGGTCCTCGTGCAGAAGAAGCACATCCCTGGCTACGACCGCTGCCTCAGGGCGGCCGGCGCGACCATGACGGAGGTCGGTGGAGACGAAAGCTGCACCGAAGACGAGCTGGCGGCGGCGATAGGACCCAACACGGCGGCCATCTACTACTCGCATCCTCCCTACGGGGACTATTCCAGGATCCACGGATGGGCGCATCCGCCGGGAGACCCGAATCTCGTCTCTGTCGACGACGCCGGCCGGATCGCGCGGGAGAACGGCGTGCCCATGATCGTCGACGGCGGGGAGCAGGTATGGCCGCTGGACCACTTCCGCAAGGTCGCGCAGGTGGGCGACCTCGTCTGCTTCGGCGGCAAGTACTACGGCGGCCCGAACGCGGCGGGCTTCGTCGCCGGCCGCAAGAACCTGATTGAGGCAGTCCACGCCAACGGCTTCACCGCTCCCCTGGGCGTACAGGGAGTCGGGCGGCAGATGAAGCTCGACAGGCAGCAGATAGTCGCCATGGTCGCCGCCCTGGACAACTGGTTCAGGATGGACCACGAAGAGAGGATGACGGAGCAGTTCAGGAGATTCACCGTCGTGCGGGACGCGTTGAAAGGCGCATCAGGCATCACGGTCCGCGAGCAGATCAGGACGGACGCCTACTTCGGGTCGTTCCTGGAGGTGTTCGTGGACTCCGCGGTGCTCGGCAAGGACGCGGCCGATGTGGTAGACGAAATGTACACGGGCGACCCCTCGGTATTGATCGCGGGCGGCGGCGAAATGTTCCGCGTCTTCTTCCACACGCTCGAAGAGGGCGAGGCGGAGATAGTCGCGGAGCGGCTGACCGAGGTGCTGCAGGTATAGGGAACCCCGGACGCACACAGATTCGGACCCGAGGGAGGTAAACGTCATGGAGTCGTCGTCTCTGACTGGAGCTTGGGAGTTGGTCTCGGAGACCCACGAGGGTCTCCTGTTCATCGCGGGCAACAACTGGGGCGAGATCACCGTGGAGAAGGACCGCAGGCGGTTCGCTTGGGACAAGATGACCGAGCGAGACGAGCTGTCGGCCTTTCGAACGCTTGACGCGGTCGGCGGCCGGTTCGACCTCTCGGGCATGACAGCGACCGCGGACGTCACGGTCGCGAAATTCCCGGCGATGGTCGGGATGACCGCCAGAGCCGACTTCGCCGTCGACCGGGACCACATGACGCGCCGCGGCACCAGAGAGAACGTCTACCGCAGACTAGGCTGACCCCGCACCCGAAGATAGTCTCGGCAGCCGGCGCAGGCCTATGAGAGTGGCACGCGCCGCCGTCTGGGTGCGCCACCGTACGGGTTTCTGTCGCCTGACCATACATCCAGCTGCGCCACCATTCGCGGCACACAATAGCGCACAAGACTCCGGTGCTCTTGGGCGGTGGGCTCCAAGCCAGCCCGCGGAGGTGGGCGTCCGCGGCATGCGGCATCGCGACCCTGGTGCCGGTTTCGACCCCAGTTTGGTCGGGCCGTGTTCCAGCCACATTGGAGCTACGTCCGCGCAAGCGATTCTGAGGCTCTCTGAGGCGGTGGCAGGGAGAGAGAAGCCTCCTACAGGATGGTGGGGCGTGTGACGTCGTACAGGGCCCTGGCATGGACGGTGTCGTTCCGGTCCCGCGACTTCCGGTGGCTTTGGGTATCCATCCTGCTCTACTCCGTCGGCACCGGTATGGAACATGTTGCCGTAGGCTGGCTGGTGTTCGACGTGACCGGGTCGTCATTCATGGTCGGGGTGGCCTCGGCAGCCCGCATGGCTCCTTTCTTCTTCCTGGGGATCCTGTCGGGCACCTTGAGCGACAGGCTGGAGCGCAAGGCCTTTCTCCGGTTGGCAACCCTCCTGGCCGGGCTCGCCGCCGCCGGGATGGCCCTGCTGATTCTGGTTGCCAACACCAACATGTGGGCAGTGATGGCCTTGGTTGCCGCCCAGGGTTCCGCGTTCGCCTTTGCCTTGACCATCCGCCAAGCCTTTACCGTAGACATCGTGGGGTCCCGGCAGGCGCTGAACGGTCTGGCGTTGACCTCCATAGCGATGCAGGCCGGCGGGATCGCCGGTTCCCTGGCGTCTGGCGTACTGATCCAGGAGTTGGGCGCGGGATGGCAGTACGTTGCGGTCACCGCCTGCTACGTAACGTCTGGCTTGACCCTGTTCGTGGTGCGCACGTCCCAACCCGCTATCCAGGGAATGCGACAGTCGGTGTTCAGGAACCTGGTCGGCTCCATTCAATTGTTGCGGCGGAACCGCAGCCTTCTGATCCTGATGGGGCTTGCATCGATCACGGAGGTGTTTGGATTTACCCACATGACCCTGCTGCCGGTCTTCGCGAAGGACGTCATCGGCGTCGGGCCGGCCGGACTGGGAATCATGACGGCGGTACGCCAGGGCGGCGGGCTGATAGGCCTGGCCATTCTGGCAAGCTTGATAGATTACCGGCGGAAGGGTGTGTTGATGTTCCTGACGGCCGGGCTGTTCGGGTTGGGACTGTTGGCCCTTTCCCAATCTGTCAATCTGTACGTTTTCCTGGCGGTGCTGGCCGTCGTCAATGCCGCCGCGCACGCCGTTGACACTTTGTACAAGACCCTCATGCAGAGCGTGGTTGCCGAAGAGCAGCGGGGACGGGCGATGGGCGCCTGGGTATTGAGCATCGGCACGGCTCCCGTAGGCCACCTGGGGTTGGGCGGTCTTGCCAGCGCGCTGGGGGCGCAGGGCGCGCTGTTGGTGAACGGCGCTGTATTGACGATCGTCAGCCTGTCCACAGTTGCCGGTCTGAAGGACACCCGGAGGCTGGAGTGAGCGGCGCCCTCGGGACCAGGCCACATTCCGGCAGGCCACCTTCCGGAGTCAGATGCTGCGCCGGCTGCGGCATGCTCAAGCGTTTTGGGTATCAGCGTGAGGCAGCGGCCACGAAGGTTGTGATCACCGTGCCGGGGGCAGGAGCCATCCCCTCACTTGTCCAGAGATCATTCACGCGGACGGTGTACTTAACGCCCGGCTCAAAGTCGGCGCCAAGTGCCGCCGAATGGACTTGAGGAGGCGGGGGAGCGTCCAAGCAGGGGACGTAGTTGCTGTAGGGAGCCTGGTATCGCACGAAGAGTAGATGTCGGTCCCGGACCGCCGAATGGCCACCTGGTCGAACAGGACGCAACGGTTGCTTGGGAGACCAGAGACGATATCGAGGAAGTACTGTGGGGGATCGGACTCGGCCACGTTGACAGTCACGCTCTCTAGCGATTTGCAAGGAACAATTACTGTTGTGAGAGAAGCCAGCCTACCAGAGCGTCCACGAAGGCGTCGCCGAAGCCAGGTGAATGGCTGCTGCCCGCGCCCATCCAAAGCTCGATGTTGATTCCCTCGGCGCAGCCCGATTCCAGGCGGAATGCTTGGGTTTCGGAGCCCGGCACGTATTGGTCCAGATCGAGGGTGGCATATGCCTGGGGGTGTTCGGGCCACTCGCAGCCGGCCCGCTGGCTCCAGCGCATCACCATGCCCTGAGCCCCGGCGTAGAATGCCCGTTCGCCGTCGCCCTTCGGATCCGGCTCAGTTTCATCGCCCTCGAACAGGATCACATTGTCTGCGGTGCCGTGGACGTGCAACACGGACACGGGGGGGTACGCCGTCGCAGCTAGAGTCCTCGACGTAGCTCGTACCCGCCAGACTGGCCACTGCACGAAGGCCGGGCAGGCCTTTGCAGGCAATGTGGTATGACATAAACCCGCCGTTGGAGTAACCGAAGAAGTACACCGGCCCGAAGTCCTTGACCTTCTTTGCTTCTGCTACCGGCTCAGTCAGATAAGCGACGTCATCCTCGCCGGTCTTGCCGAAATCGCAGCACCGGTCGGTGGGGTTCCAGAAGCGGTTTCCCTCGCCGTCAAGTGCCCCGTTGGGCAGCAGTAGTGCGAAGCCGTCAGTGTTCACGCGCTCGTGAAGGGGCACGTAGCTGGTGTGGTAGGCGTCATCTCCTCCGTAGCCGTGAAGGGAAACGATGAGCGGAGTCTCGCCGTCAACAAATTCCAGAGGCACTACCAAGACTGATCGGTCTTCTCGTTCGGGGTGGTCGACGTAGTAGACGTCGCCTCCGGAATCCTCCGCCAGCCTGACGGTCCTTTCCAGGGCGGTGCCCTCCGGCAGCGACAACCGCTCGTCCTTACCCTTGGACCACTGCTCCATTGCGGGGAGGGCCGACTCCACCCTGGAGGCGACTTCCTCAAGCTCCTGAGGCCGGGCGTCCTGGGCTTCGAGAGACTCTTCCAGGAAGTGGACCTTCGTCTCCAGCTCGAGCACCCGCTCGTCCCTGGCGGAATCTTCGCCGCCACCGTACAAGGACATCGCAGAGAGCCGGCCCCAATAGACGCCGATGCGCAGATCATTTTCATCGGCCACGCCAGGAACTCCAGCGCCGTCTTGATGAATTCGTCGGGCTTCTCAACCTGCGGGGAGTTGCCGCAGTTCTCAACGACCACCAGTTCTTCCATTTCGCCGCTCCGGGTCCCAGATCACCGGACCCGCAGACCTTCGAAACTGATCGGTGCTGCGGATCACGGCCCCCTTCTCCTCGGGCTGACGCATCGTTCTGACGAAGTTCTCTACGCCTGCGAGCCCATGGTCGTCGAGGAACAGCTGGCGCTGTCCCAGAGGTACGGTGAACCGCGCATTCGAGCTCAATCGACACTCCTTCCCACAAGACGTGGCGCCGATACCGTGACGACCCAGCGTACTCAACAGCCAGCCCTAATGCTTGCAGAGGGTCACGTATCTGCAAGACCCGATCCGCCGCCGACCGACGGGCGGTCTTCCGTAGACCCTTGGGCCGCCGAGCCTTGGGACCGCCCGGTCCGTCGCCGAGTAGCCTTGCCGGCAGCTCGGGGGCCATCTGGTAAGCTACTCTCACACCGGGCCGTGGAGGAGGGTAGCAATGGCGCGCACAGGGGCGCCGCTTCGTTCGTCATCACGGTCGGACTCGTCACGGCAGCGGGCGCATGCTGCGTCTGAGACTGTCCCCTGCTCCCCAGAGCGGCCTACCAGGAGAAAGCAACCCATGAACGACAACGAGCGCTACCTGTTCGATCTCAAAGGCTACCTCGTCGTGCCTGGCGCGCTGAGCCAGGAGCAGGTCTGCAGGCTCAACAGCGTGCTCGACGAGCATATCGCGGCGGAATACCCGCCGGACATGCGCACCCACAGGTTCGTGCCGCTGCTGGACTGGGGCAGGGACTACCGTGACCTCATAGACAACCCGGCCGTGACGCCCTACGTCGCCGAGCTGCTCGGAGAGCAGTTCCGGCTGGACCACGTCTATCTCGACGTCATCAGGTCTGGCGAGGGACCGATAGGCACACGGCTGCACGGAGGCGCGACCCCGTTCAATCCCACTCACTACTTCCGCTTCGAGGGCGGGCAAATGCGCAACGGCCTGTCGGTGGTCGCCTACAATCTGAAGGACGTGGGCCCCAACGACGGCGGCTTTGGGTGCGTACCAGGCTCGCACAAGAGCAACTACGCGTTCCCGGAGGAGTGGAAGGAGATGGACGAGCCGGGGCCCATGGTCGAGCGCGTCACCGGTCCAGCCGGGACAGCTATCATCTTCACCGAGGCGCTCACCCACGGCACCCTGCCCTGGACGGGCGCCGACGAGCGCCGCACCATATTCTTCAAGTACAGCCCGCACCCTCTCTCCTGGTCGGCCCACCACTTCGACCCCGACGACTACGACGGCCTCACCGAGACCCAGCGCGGCATCCTGGAGGGACCCAACGCCCGCTACTCCTACAGGAACCAGCCTAAGGGTACCGTGACGTAGGCGTCTGGCGCGCTCTGCGAAAGGAGTCACGAGGCAGCATGTCCTTGACGCAACGAGTGCTGTCCAATGGATTCTCGCACCGCACTTGACAGATAAGCAGGCTCCGTTGCGCAGCCTAAGGCCCGTGGCGGCGGGCGACGACGCGGAGGCGTACGTAGTCGGCGGTCCACCGCCCGTCGCCGTGGAGCCTCGGCCTGAGCCTCGTTTCTACGAGGTAGACTACCTCGGACCGCGCGTCGGTCGACAGCCCGTCGAGGAGGCCGCCGGCGAAGGTGTCGAGCCATAGGCGGAGGCCGTCTTCGCCTCCGTCCAGGGGTGTCGGGCGCTCGAAGAGATCGGCCTGCTCCACGTCGAAGCCGTGGGACTCGAGGATCGCCGCGTACTCGGCGTCGCTGGGGAAGAAGAACGGGTCTCCGACCTGCGAGCCTGGGTTCCCACGGCGGGCCCAACGCACCGCCTCGATGATGGCCGCGATGTTTCCCCGGCCGCCGAGCTCGGCCACGAAGCGCCCTCCGGGCTTCAGGGCCCGCCGAATGGCTTCGACGGCCGACTCCGCCGGCAGCACCCAATGCAGCACGGCGTTCGAGAACACCGCGTCGAACTCGGCGCGGTACGGCATGTCGCGCACGTCAACCGTCTCGAACCGCAGCCTCGGGTAGTTGCGAGCGGCCGTGCCGATCATCTCAGGGCTGTTGTCTATGCCAACCACGTCCGCGCCCAATTCGGCGATGCGGGCACTGAGCTGTCCGGTGCCGCATCCGGCGTCGAGCACGCGCTCGCCCGGACACGGGTCAAGCAGCTCGACGAGGTCATTGCCGTACCGCCACACGAAGCCGCCGTCGCGCTCGTACCTCCGCGGGTCCCAGGGGTTGTTCGTCATGGGCTGTTTGGCCGCGGGCGTCGAGGGCGCTCAGGACGGTAGCGCATCGGCGCGTATCGAGAGCGCGACGTGGGACTTACTCAAGCGCGGCCAGCTACGTCCCTGAGACCAGCTCGCCCGCCTGGGCGAGCTCGACGGCGTTGGCCTCGCCCCGAAGCCGCTTCATCGTCTCCTCGTACCGGCGCTCCATCTCGGGACCCTGCAACGCCACGTACTCCGCCTCGTAGGCGCGGGCGGCCTCGATCGACGGAGCCGCCGGCACCTCCACGTCCGCCGTCGTGATCGCGTCGTTTCCCCACCGGTACGCCACGATCTCGCCCTTGCTCACGATCAGGTTCATCCCGACGTTGGCGTTGACGATCGGCACGCCGTTCTCGCGGGCCCGTCGTAGCACCGTCTCGTTCTGGTTCCGCCCTTTGGAGCCGTAGGACGGGATCAGTATGAGCCGCGCTCCGTCGAGCACGAGCGTCCGGGTGATCATCGGATTCCAGCGGTCGTTGCAGATGACGATGCCGACCCGGCCAACCGGGGTGTCGAAGGCGCGGATCGTCTTACCGACGCAGTTGAACCGGCACGAGTCGACCGTGCCCTCGGCGAACTGCGTTTTGTGGTACTTGCCGCTGATGTCGCCGCGGTGGTCGATGAACACGGCCGTGTTGTAGACCCGGGCGTCGACCAGCTCGGCGAAGCCGAAGACCAGGCATGTCGAGAGCTTTCTGGCTAGCGCCCGGAACCGGCGTATGTACGGGCCGTCCATGGGTTCGGCGAGCTCGTATACGCGCTCTTCCAGCTCCGGGCGCTCGAGGACTTCGTTGATCACGTAGCCGTCCAGCACGCCCTCGGTCGTGACGATCAGGTCCGGGTCCTGTTTGGCCGCCTCGACGAAGAACGCCTCGATCTTGTCGGCGTTGCCGGCCTTGTCCCACTTCGCGGGCTTGATCGAGATCGCGGACGCCCTGACTGTCCTGTACATGGCAAACCTCGGCTTGTGCTGTCTATGCTGATGGCCCCAAGACCGCCGCGCGCACCGCCTTCAGGCGGTCGACGTTCTCCTTGTCCGGGCCGTTCTTGTCGAACCCCGGCACCTCGAGGATGAACGGCACGTCGCGGAACGCGGGGTGGCCCATGATCGTCTCGAATCCGCTGACGCCGATGTCGCCTTCCCCGATGTTCTCGTGCCGGTCCACCCCGGAGCCAAACTTGATCTTCGAGTCGTTGGCGTGGACGACTACGAGCCGGTCGAGGCCGATCTCGGCGTCGAACTCGGACATGACGGCGTCGACGCCGTCCGGATCGGCGATGGCGTAGCCGGCCGCGTGGCTGTGCTGCGTGTCCAAGCAGACCTTCATGTTGGGGCTGTCGACGGCCGAGATGAGCCGGCCCATCTCGGCGAACGACGATCCGACGTGAGAGCCCATCCCCGCGCTGTTCTCCAGGATCAGGTACGTGTCCGCCGGGCTCTCGGCCAACACGTCCCGGACCGCGGCGACGGCCTGGTCGAAGATCGCGTCGAACCCCGCGCCCCGGTGGCTGCCGCCGTGGAAGATCACGCCGGCCGCGCCAATATGGCTCGCGGCGGTCATGTTCTTGACCATCAGGTCGACCGACTTGACCACGAGGTCCGCGGCGCCGCCGATGTTCACCAGGTAGCTGCAGTGGATGAAGACGGGCGCGACGTCGGCCTCCGCCGACTTGACCCGAAAGTCGGCCACGTGCTCGTCGGACGGCGGCCTGAAGGCCCACGCCCTCGGAGACGAGGCGAATATCTGGATCGCCTCCGCGCCAATGTCCTGGGCCCTATCGATAGCTTTGCCGAGGCCGCCGGATGCGGATACGTGCGCGCCGACTCGCATACTCACTACCTCCGTCCCGAGAGCGCTCCATCACCGCCGCGAACGTCGACGATTATACTTGGTCGCCCGGAACATGCGCCCACCCCGCCGCGTGAGCGAGTCCAGTCTCATACGGAGCCTGTCTCAGGTCGTCCACGCAATTCGTCCACGCGATTCCCTCCTCTCCCTCGACGGGAGAGGGAAATTGTTGGGACGCCTCATCCGTCGACGGCCCGACGGCGGGGGCAACGAAGAAGGCCCCGCCGATGCGGGGCCTTCCGTACACTCGCTTTGGTCCGTCGCCCGGGGGCCGGCTAGCTCTTCTCAGCCGACGGAGTGTCCGGCTGTCCCAGATCGTCTAGGTTCAGGGTCTCGATGAAGTCCGAGAACGCCGACAGGCTCCTCAGCTCCTCCTCGCCTACCTTCCGCGTGTCGCCGCCGGCCCTGTCCGGCACGATGGGCTTGCCGGTCTCCTCGTCCATCTGCACCCCGGCCTTGTCGACCACCGTGTCGTTGGCGAATATCGGAGCGTCCGTTCGCACCGCCAGGGCGATCGCGTCGCTGACCCGGGAGTCGACCTCCATCGTAGAGCCGTTGTACTGCAGAATTATCTTGGCGTAGAAGATGTCGTTGGTCAGATCGGAGACGACGATTCGCGTCACGGTCGCACCGAGGGAAGAGATGACCGACCCGAGCAGGTCGTGGGTCAGAGGCCTTTCGACCGATACGTCCTGAAGCTTCAGGGCAATCGAGTCGGCCTCGATCGGGCCTATCCAGATCGGGAGGTAGCGGTTGGACTCCTTGACCTTGAGGATCACGACACGTTGGCTGCTCATAAGGCTAACCCTGATGCTGTCGATCACCATCTCTATCTGAAGCATGCAGTCCCTCCTTGCCGTCCGCGCGACTCGCGGCCCATTGATTGTAAGACCGGCCCATTGAGAGTGTCAACGGGATTGACTCAGCGGCCCTCTGTCTCCGAGTGGGCCCGATCGTCGCGAGCGCCTCGCCGGAAGCGCTGCTCCCGGCTACACGGGGGGTCGCTGTGCGACCGACTTCAGACGCTTCTCCAGTGCGGACCGGGGCATCAGTACCCGCCGCTGGCACCCGGAGCACCGCAGGCCGATGTCGGCGCCCACCCGGACGACCTCCCACTCGTAGTTGCCGCACGGATGGACCTTCTTCATCACGACGCGGTCGCCCATCCTGAAGTCGATCACCACGTCTTGCCCAGCTCCTCCAGCACGGCGTCTATCCGACCGCGCAGCTCCAGCGCTGCCTTTCGGGCGGCCTCCCCGAAGTCCGCGGGGTCGCGCGACGCGTAGATCACGCCACGAGAGCTGCTTACGACCAGGCCCCGTCCGATCTCATCGACGCCCGCCTTCACCGACGCCGACAGGTCGCCGCCCTGGGCACCTATGCCGGGAAGAAGCACCGGCATGGCCGGACAGAGCCCGCGCACCGTCGCAAGGTCGTCGGGATAGGTCGCGCCCACGACGAGGCCGACGTTGCCCCTCGTATTCCACTCCGCCGCACGGCTGGCGACCTCCTCGAAGAGCCGCCGACCCGACGCCAGGCCCAGGTCCTGAAACTCGCGCGCGCCGGGGTTCGAGGTCTTGCACAGGACGAACACGCCCTTGTCCTCGTAGTCCAGGAACGGCTCCAGGGCCTCGCCGCCCAAGTAGCCGTTCACCGTGGCCGCGTCGAATCCCCACGTCTCGAACAAAGCCCGGGCATATTGGACGTTCGACGACGCCATGTCTCCGCGCTTGGCGTCGGCAATGACGACGGCGTCGGGCGCTCGCTCGCGTATGTGCGCCACCGTCCGCTCGAGCGCGGCGATGCCGGCGCTCCCCAGCGCCTCGTAGAACGCCAGGTTCGGCTTGAAGGCGCAGACCAGGTCGGCGGTGGCGTCCACGATGGCCTTGTTGAATTCGGCCACGTCCGGCACCGCCATCGACGCCGGGTCCGGGTCGAGCCCGACGCAGAGCAGGGTGCGGTTGGCCTCCGAAACGTTACGCAGTCGCTCTAGCAAAGACAGCATCCTACCTCCCGCAGCCGCGTATCGGCCCACTGGCATGAGCCTCATGTAGTGTACGGACGTGAATCGGCCGTTTCAAGACCTGGCCTGCCGGACGGCATCCTATGTTACAATGCAGGCCTCGTGGGGACGCGCGGTTTCGACAGGGGATGTCTCAGCGGGATTGCAGGCCGAGGCGCCACCACACCTCGTAAAAAGGTGGCACCACAGTAACTGGCAACAGGCAACTGGCACTAGCCGCCTAACCAGGCGGCTACGTCCACCGGCGACCTCTCCCCGAAGGAGCCGGATGGGCGACACTTTTCGGGGTGCTGTCCCACCGACGCCGATAGCGAGGACCTAAGACCTTTCGGCTCAGCCCGCCTAGCCGTCGCTGGCTTGGGCTAGAACGGGCGAAATCACAAGCCAGCTAAGCCTGTAGTACATCCTGTCTAGGGGCTCTTCTGGACGGGGAGTTCGACCCTCCCCCGTCTCCACCAACTCCTCAACCTCTGTCAATCCATCGGTCGCCGGCACCGGCCTATGGCAGGCCGCTATCCACATCCACGGCACCAACGCCTTCTGCAGGTGCCTACGCAGCGGGCTGCGGCCGGTCGGGCTGCGGCCGGTAGGGAGCGACCCTGATTTGGTGCTCGTTCTTACGTGCCTGTGCCAGGTCGTACGAGGTCTGACGACGCAGCCAAAACTCGGCATTGGACCATCCGACCTTCTCAAGGCGGATCGACATCTCAGGCGAAACGGCCGCATGTCCGTTCAGCACGCGGGAAAGTGTGTGCCGAGCTACGCCCAGCACCCTTGCAACTTCCGTGACGCTCAATCCAAGAGGGTCGAGACAGTTCTCCCTGATGGTGCGCCCAGGATGCGGTGGATTCTTCACGAGGCCATTGTACCGTGCACTCGTACGCCGACCATTTCTATCTCATGCTGCGATGGATTTGGCCGGCCCCGTCGCGGAGGAAGTCATCGAGTGGACTGTCAAGCGTGATACACTCCCGGCCAGACTGCTGGGAGAAGCCGCCGTGGCGCGAACGACTACGGTCCCGTCATATGCTCACTAAGCTCACGGTACGCAATTTCAAGCGCTTTGGCGCGGTCGAGATCGAGCTCGGCAACCCCGTGGCGTTCATCGGCCCGAACAACTCCGGCAAGACATCGGCCATGCAGGCCCTGGCGCTCTGGGATATCGGCTTGAAGCGCTGGAACGAGAAACGCTCAGGCAAGAGCGCGCCGGAAAAACGGCCCGGAGTCACCGTCAACCGCCGGGACCTGGTAGCCATTCCCGTTCCGAATGCGAGACTCTTGTGGCACGATCTCCACGTTCGGGACGTACTGAGATCGAACGGCCAGCAACGAACCCAAAACGTCCGCATAGACATCGTCGTCGAGGGCATCTACCAAGGTCGCAGATGGACCTGCGGGCTGGAGTTCGACTACGCCAACGAGGAGTCGTTCTACTGCCGTCCATCGGCGCTGGGTAAGGGCAGTACGCCGGAGCGGATGCCGATTCCACCCGAGGCCGGCGATGTCGAGATCGCCTTTCTTCCACCGATGTCCGGTCTTGCGGCAGCGGAGACGCGCCTCGACCCGGGTGCCGTGAACGTGCGCGTAGGGGAAGGCCGCACCGCCGAGGTGTTGCGTAACCTCTGTTTCCGCATCCACGAGGAACGGCCGCAGGACTGGCAAAAGCTGGTGGAGCACGTCCAGAGTCTGTTTGGCGCGGAACTCGACCCGCCGCGCTACGTAGAGGAACGCGGTGAGATTGCTATGGGCTACCGCGAGCGCGGCGTGTCGCTCGACCTGTCGTCCGGCGGGCGCGGTCTACAGCAGACGATGCTGATACTGGCGTACATGTACGCCAATCCCGGTGCTGTGCTGCTGCTGGACGAGCCGGACGCGCATCTCGAGATACTGCGCCAGCGCCAGACGTATCGGCTGATTACTGAGGCGGCTGTGAATAGCCGGGCACAGATCATCGCCGCCAGTCACTCCGAGGTGATCCTGAACGAGGCCGCTGACAGAGACATGGTGATCGCTTTCGTGGGGCGTCCGCACCGCATCGACGGCAGCCGGAGCCAGGTGCTGAAGTCGCTCAGGGACATCGGCTTCGAGCAATACTACCAGGCCGAGCAGACGGGCTGGGTACTCTACCTGGAAGGCTCAACGGATCTCGCCATATTGCAGGCGTTCGCCCGACGTCTCGGCCACTGCGAGGCCGCTCGGGCGCTGGAGCGGCCCTTCGTTCACTACGTGGGCAACGATGAAAGAGCGTTGCAGAGACACTACTATGGCCTGAGGGAGGCTCTCCCGGACCTGAGGCTTGCGGCGCTACTTGACCGCTCAGTCTCCGGAGCGGGGGAGACCGGACAGGTCGGGCGTCTGGTGTGGAAGCGCCGAGAGATCGAGAACTACCTGTGCACCCAGGCGACGCTCGAGGCATACGCGCGGGCATACGCACTAGATGTGGAGCCTGGGCCCATGTTTGCAATGGCCGAAGCCAACCGACGGGTGAGCGCGATGCGCGAGGCCATCCAAGAAGTGGGGGGCGCGATGGAGACCCTGAGCAGGGGTTCCCCTTGGAGTCCCGACGCCAAGGTGAGCGACGATTTCCTTACGCCGCTCTTCCGCAACTACTTCGCGAAGCTAGACCTGCCAAACCTCATGAGCAAAAAGAGCTTCTACGAGTTGGCCGAACACGTGCCCGACGATGAGATCGACGCCGAGATCGGACAAAAGCTGGACGTGATCGCGCGTGTCGCGGAGAGCGCCAACCCGAAGGCAAGCGAGTATTGATACCGCTTGAGAGGCCAGTCGAGGCGCGGGCGTGTCCAACCTAACGCTCATCGTCGGCGGGCCCGGAAGCGGCAAGACCGACGAGGTCGTCTCACGTCTGGCCGCTCGATACGAGGCCGATCCCTTCTCCGAGACGGTCGTGCTCGTGCCGACCGTCCGCCACGGCGACCAGTTCCGACGCCGCCTCGTCGGCCGGTGCGGCGTCGCGCTCCGGCTGCGAGTCGAGACCATCGCCACGCTCAGCCGGGAGCTGGCTGCAGATGCGCAGCCACTCTCCCGTACCCTGGCCCGCGAGCTCCTCGCGGGGACGGCCCGGCGCGAGATCGAGCGCGGACCCGCCGCCTATTTCGAACCCATCGCGGGCACCAACGGGTTCTCCGACATCCTGAGCGCCGCCGTCGACGATCTGCTCTCGGAGGCGACTGATCCGATCGCCCTGTCCGAAGCCGCCGAGAAATCTGGCTCCCCCGGCCTGACCGCACTCGGCGCCATCTTTGCGGCCCACAGCTCCGAGCTCGAGCGCCGTGGTTGGCTGCACCGGGCGCAGATCGCGTTGGCCGCTGCCGGCGCCGTGCGGGCCGGCCGCCCGGCGCCGACCATCGTGATGCTCGACGGCTTCCAGGTATTCAGGGGGAGCGAGGTCGTACTGCTGGAGGCTCTCGCCGACAGGTCGGAGGTCACAGCTACGCTGGACCCCGACGCGGGAGCCCGAGCTCACTACGACTACGAGCAGCTCCGCAGACGGTTCCCCAACGCGGAAGTCGTGGAGCTGAGCGCCGATCCGGCAGCCCGCCAGCCGGACGTGACGGCGGGCGACGCGGCTGACCGCGAGGGCCAGATGCGCGCGATCGCCAGGCAGATCAAGCAGCGCCTCACCGACGAGCCGTCGCTCCGGCCATCCGACTGCGCGGTCGCGTTCAGGCAGGCGTCGCCGTACCTCAGCCTGGCCCGGCAGGTGTTCGAGGAGTACGACCTGCCGCTGGATCCGGCCGCGGGCGAACGACTGGGCGCTCGGCCACTCGGAGTCTGGCTGGGCCGCGTGATGTACCTCGCGCGGGACGGCTGGCATCTGCGCGACGTGGCCGCCGTGCTGTCCAGCGGTTTCGTCGACCTGCGCCGATGGGGGCTGTCTCCCGATCACGTCGCCCGGTTCGCGAGGCGGGGGCGTCAGGCCCATCTCTGGGCGGGTTGGGACGTTCTGCAGCGGACAGTCGAAGGTCTGCGAACGGACGCCGACGATCCCACGACACGCGACTCGGTCCGCGATCTGCTACGCGAAACCGCGGGCGGCATGGCCGCGGCCCTGGGAGAGCTTCGAGACTTGCTGGAGCATCCGCCAAGCCCCGTCTCCGAGCACGCACGCCGCCTCGACGAGGCGCTGTTCGGAGAACGGCCCGTCGTCGGGGCCGGCTCGCGTGAGCTGCCCGGGGTGGATGTCGAGATCGACGCCCTCCGAGGCTACCTCAGGGATCTTGCGTCGACGCACGAAACCCTTGGGAGCGCGCCGGAGTCGTTCGAGGCGTTCGTGGCGCGGCTGGAACGACAGCTCGACGCGCCGGCCGTGCTGCTGCGCGAAGCCGGGGGCGTGCTTCTAGCGCCGATGCACACGCTCCACGGCCTCCGGTTCGACTTCGTCGCCGTTGGTGGACTGATCGAGGGCGAGTTCCCCGCCCCTCAGCGGCCCACCGCCCTGCTCGACCGGGACGCCCGCGATTCCCTGAACCAGGCCGGTCTCGATCTGCCGCCCGAGGCGCGGCTCGCGGAGGACGAGCTGTGGGAGTCGGTGCGCACGCGGTCGGACCGCGGGCTCGGGCTCTGGAGGACACGGCTAGACGAACGTGACCGCCCGGCCGCGGCCTCGTACTACTTCGACCTGTCGAGCCCCGGCAAGACCGTCGAGGACCGATCGAGGCCGCCCGAGCGCGCGGCCTCGCGCCGTGAGCTGGTCATCGCCTGCAGCAGGCAGTGGCCGGCCGGAGGCCGGCTGCGGCCCCTGGAAGCGGAGACATGGCCGGTCGTACGGTCGGCGGTCGCCGTCGAGCAGCTCCGACGCTCGTTCGGCCACGCGGGCGTGTACGAGGGCCTCCTCGCCGGAGGGATGGTACCGGGGCTCACCGACAGGGACGCGGTGTGGAGCGCCAGCCGGATCGAGTCCTACCGGACATGCGCCTTTCAGTTCTTCGCCCACTACGCCCTGCGCCTGAGAGAGCTGGACGAGGCGATGGACGGCGCCGACGCCGCGACTCGCGGAAGCGTAATCCACGAGATTCTGCAGGACGCGCTGGCGCCGCTGGCCGCGCAAGGGCTGCCCCTGGCGCCAGACACTCTGGAAGAGGCTATCGCCAACCTCGGAGCCAACGGCCCGGACATCTGGAACCGGGCCCCCGAGAAGATGGGCTTTGGCCGCGCCGCGCTGTGGCGGCTGGGCTGGGAGGAGACCTTCCAGCGGCTCGAGATGCTGCTGCACCGCGAGGCCCAGACGAGCGCGCTGGACGGCGTCTCCCGGATCATCGGCGTCGAGAAGCCGATCGAGGCCGCGCTGCCCCTGGACCCACCGCTGCGAGTGACCGCGATGGTCGACCGGCTCGACGCCGCAGAGGACACGGTCGTCATCGTCGATTACAAGTCCGGGCGCTCCATCTCGAAGGCCGACATCGCGAACGGGAGGCGCATCCAGCTCCAGCTCTATGGGTACCTTGCGCGCGAGGAGACGAAGGCCGAGCGCGTCATCGCTCGCTATGCCTGGACCGACCCGGCCATCTCGCAGTGGGGCCTCGACTCCTCTGATCCGGAAGACGCCCAGGTCCTGGAAGACGTCGTGGTGATCGCGCAGGAGGTGCGCGGCTCGGTTGAGTCCGGCGACTTCCGGGTCAACCCTCAGGTGACGCCCTGCCCGACATACTGCTCCTTTCAACACGTGTGCCGGGTCAACGAGCGCACCCGGTCGAAGCGATGGGACTGACCTGCGAGCAGAGCGCGATCGTCCGCGACCGCGGGCGCGACGTGCTCGTCACCGCGGGCGCCGGGAGCGGCAAGACTCGTGTGCTCGTGGAGCGCTACGTGTCCCTGCTTGGCGACCACCGGATACGAGAGCTCGCCGCCGTTACGTTCACCGACGCCGCCGCTACCGAGATGCGCGAGCGGGTCCGGCGCGAGGTGCTGACGCGGCCGGAGCTGGCCGACCACCGGGCGGAGCTCGACGAAGCGGTCATCGGCACGATCCACTCCCTGTGCCGCCGTATTCTGCGAGAGCATCCCGTAGAGGCGGCGATAGACCCGGCCGTGCGGGTCCTGCCCGATGACGAGGCCGAGTTCGAGATCATCACGGCCTGTGTCGACGCGCTGGAAGAAGCCGCCGACGCCGACGACCATCGCGCGCTGGCGATCCGGGAGATAGGCGTCTACGGCCTGACCAACCATCTACCGCAGATGGTGAGGCGGCGGGACGAAGTCGAGGCCGCGTACCGGGCGCTGCCGGGGAACACGCCCGCGAGCTGGGCCGCCCACGTACGGGCGCTGCTGGAGACCGGCGCCCGCGATGCCGTGGAGAAGGCCCGGCCGCAGCTGGTCGAGTGGGTCTCATGGCTCGAAGGCGCACACACGGGGCCGGGAGATGACGCTCTCTCGCGGAACCTCGCCGAGGTCCTGTCAGCGATCGGCAACCCGGCCGAAGGCGACTGGGACGACCTGCTCGAACGGGTGCTCGACGCCGAACCCAGGATCAAGCTGACAGGCGGCAGCGCCAGGAACTGGGGCTACAGCCTCGATGATGTCAAGGACACGATGCGCTGCCTTCGGGAAACGGCGAACCGGCTGGGCCGGATGCCCCGCTGGAACGAGCATGACGAAGCGGCCCTGGAGGCCCTCGCCTCGCTCCGAGACCTGTTCGAAGACGCCTGCACCCGATACGCCGCTCGCAAGCGGGCACTCGCGGCGCTCGACTACCTCGACCTGGAGATCGAAGCGGCGTGGATGCTGCGGTCGCATCCGGAAGTCGCCGCGGCGTACCGGGCGCGGTTACGCCACCTGATGGTTGACGAGCTGCAGGACACCAATCCGTCTCAGATCGCGGTGCTCGATCTGCTCTCTAAGGGCAACGGCGTTGACTCGCCCGGGCCCGAGCGATTCTTCGTCGGCGACGTGAAGCAGGCGATCTACCACTTCCGCGGCAGCGACGTACGGAGCTTCACCCGCCTGCACCGCGAGGTCGAGTCGACGGGGACGATCCGCGCGCTGAGCCAATCGTTCCGCGCCCACGACTCGCTGGTCGAGATCCTGAACCTCCTCTTCGACACCGTGTTCGGCGAGCCTGAGGAGGACTTCGAGGCGCAGATGCAGGCGATGACGGGACGCGGCCCCGACGCGCCTCCCTCCCCCCATCTGACGCTCATGCCGGTCTCGTCCGAGAGTCCCGGCGGCGCCAAAACGTCCGATCACGAGCGCCGGCGTGTGGAAGCCGACGCGGTCGCCGCCGAGATAACTTCGCTCCTCGAGCGGGGCGACGCCGTCTGGGACCAGGAGACGCAGCGGCGTCGGCCCGCGCGGCCGGCCGACGTGGCGATTCTCCTTCGCCGGCTGAGCAACGTCCACGTCTTCGAGGGAGCCCTGGAGAGCCACGGCATCCCCTATCGGACACCGGCGGGCGCCGGGTTCTTCACCCGGCAGGAGGTGCTCGACCTTACGAACCTGCTCGGCTGGCTGGTCGAGCCGGACGACGAAATAGCCCTCGTGGGCGCCCTCCGGTCGCCGCTATTCATGATCGACGATCAGTCGCTGCTGGCCCTGCGGTCGGGCCGCCGTCGCCTGATCGACGCGCTTCGCGAGCCGCCCGACGGCGTGTCCGAAGAGACCCGCACATTCTGCATCCGGGCCACCGAGGTGCTGGACGATCTGAGAAGCAAGGCGCCGTTCGCCGCGCCCGCCGCGCTCCTCGAACGAGCCCTCGCGCTGACGGGATACGAGGCGGTCTGGGCCCCTCTGCAGGGAGGCGAGCAGGCTCTGGCCAACGTCAGAAAATTCGTCGGCATCGCGCGGACGCTGTCCGACCGCTCGCTGGACGAACTCGTGACCTACGTGCGGCGCCGCCGCGACGAGCTCGTGGCGCGGGAGGGCCTGGCCGTGCTCGACGACTCGGACGCGGTCCGGTTGCTCACCGTGCACGGGGCGAAGGGCCTCGAGTTTCCGATCGTCTTCGTCCCGGAGGGCCACCTGCGGTCGCGGGAGTCTTACGACGAGGTGCGCTGGCGCGAAGAGGGAATCGCCCCGACGCTGAACAAAAAGGTGGGCTCGACCGACAACCGCCGTCGCCCCGGCTTCTACGCCTATCTGCTTCAGCGAGACCAGGCGGAGGAAGCTGCCGAGCACAAGCGCCTTTTCTACGTCGCCGCAACCAGGGCGGCCGACACGCTGTACGTTAGCGGGGACGAGGCGCGCGGGGGCGACGGCTGGCTCACCTCCGCCCTGGGCGCGCTCCGAACGGGCGCACCGGGAGGCGTGGAGGTTCGCCCTGCCCTTCCCGTCGACCTCAGCGCCATCGCCAGCAGGCCGGCGCCCTCTCCCGTGGCGGCGCCGCCGGAGAACGAGGAAGAGGGCATCATGCCCACGCTGGTGGCTCGGCCGCGCGCCATCCCGCTCCGGTCGAGCACGCCCGTCACTGCCCTGCGGGCGCCGGCGCACACGCACGCGTTTGGCCGGCACGGCGACGGCCTCGCTCTGGTACGGGGCAACCTCGCGCACAAGGCCGTCGAGGTCTGGTTCACGACCGGGGAGCGGCCGTCGCTCGGCGGGCTGGCGCGGACTCTGGACGACGACCTCGGCGAACGGGCGGTCGAGAAGATCGCCGCGGAGGTCGACGCGATGCTCGACCTGCTCGACGCCAGCCCGCTCGCGGCGACGCTGCGCGACCCGGACACCCGCGCCCAATTCGAGCTGCCGTTCTCGTGGGACTGGGACGGCGTGCCGGTGCACGGGACCATCGACCTGGCGTACGAGGCGGGCGGGGCCTGGCGGGTCGTCGACTTCAAGACGGACGAGGTCCGCGGCGATCTTGCTGAGACGGCCGCTCCGTACCTGCCTCAGCTCGCCCTCTACGCCTCCGCCTTGGAGCGGGCGACCGGCCAGAGACCGGAGGCCAGCCTACTCTTCCTACGCGACTGCCGGACCTACACGCCTCCCCCTATGGACCTGTACGGCGCCCTCGTGACGACCCGGAGCCGCATAGACGCAGGGCAGACGCTGGAGACGCCGCAGTATCCGGGGCTCGACGACACACCGGAAGACCGTCCGGGCCTCTGACGTGGCATCGGGCGGCCGGCCCGGAGTGCGGCCCTCAACTCCACCCCGAGCCTTTGAAGCAGTCCGCTAACGCCGTTCGTCCAGACTATGTGGCAGTGAATTGTGGCCCCGTCGCGAGTTGACCGTCGGATCAGTATGTGTGATGTTGATACACACACGTATGGATGAGGCAGCCGATCAGCATGGCCAGAGTCCAGCTAGTCATCCCGGACGAGGACCGCGACCGTTTCGTTCAACAGGCGCGAAGAGAGGGCATGATGTTGAACGCGTGGTTGAGAGCCGCCGCCAACGACAGGTTGGCAGAGCGGCAGCGCTCCGAACCCTTCGAATCGCCGGCGGATGTCGAAGAGTTCTTCCGCAGGTGTGACGCGTTGGGGGGTCCCGAGACGGAGCCGGACTGGGGAGAGCATATGGACGTGATCACTGCGTCGCGTGGCCGAGGCGCATCCGACACGTGATCTTCGTCGACACTAACGTTCTTCATGTACGCAGTCTCCGGGCCGTGGCCGGCGCCACGTCGCCGCGGCGGAGAACGTAGACGGCGTTACCTGCGGCTCCCCATCCCCACAGGCTGGACATAGTCCATCCCGTGTCCGATACTTTACGACCGGCGTCCGATTCGGCCGCCATTTCACGGAAGACAGCCGAACGGCGAGGTTGACATGGGTGAGCAGGACATCGCCTTGATGGCGCACCTGATGCGCCGCGCGGGCTTCGGCGCGACGCGACACGAGCTCGTCCGTCGGGCCCAGGCCGGCTACGAAGCAACCGTCGAGGAGCTGCTGCACCCGGAGCGGAAACCAGAGATCGACCGGCTGGAGCTGCTGCGCTACCAGCCGTGGACGTGGAAGCCGGGCACGATGAGCAATCCGGGCTCCGCGACGTGGCTGTACTACATGGTCAACACGCAGCGCCCCCTCGAAGAGAAGATGACCCTGTTCTGGCACCAGGTCTTCGCCACGGGTGTCTCGAAGGTCGATCACTGGGACGAGATAGCCGACATGATCGACATGTTCCGCGACAAGGGGCTCGGCAGCTACAAGGAGCTGCTTGTCGAGGTTGCCAGGAACCCGGCGATGATCTTCTGGCTCGACAACAACGAGAACCACGCTAGGGCCGTCAACGAGAACTGGGGCCGCGAGCTCCTGGAGCTGTTCAGCATGGGGGTCGGGTCGTATACGGAGGACGACGTATACGAGTGCTCGCGCGCCTTCACCGGCTGGACGATGGACTACAAGCTGCCGCGGTTCCCCTACGGCCGCTTCGACTGGAGCTTCCGCTACCGGCCCGAGGACCACGACGACGGCGAGAAGGTCTTCCTGGGAGAGACCGGCCGCTTCAACGGCGAGGACGTGATCGACATCATATGCCGCCATCCGGCTACGGCGCGGTTCGTCGCCCGCCACCTGTACAGCTTCTTCGTGGCCGACGAGGTGCCGGTCCCGGCCTGGAACGGCACGCCCCCGAAGGACCGCGAGACCGTCGACGCGATGGCGGGCGCGTTCCTGGAGTCGGGGTCCAAGATGCGGCCGGTGCTCAGGCTGCTGTTCAACTCCGAAGCTTTTAAGAACGCCCGCAAGACCAGGGTGAAGAGCCCGGCCGAGGTGGTCGCGGGGACTCTCAGGCTGGTCGGCGGCGCCGACTTTCCCGTACCGGGCTACGGCGAGATGTCGCGGCAGCCGGGGTACATGGGGCAGGAGCTCCTGAATCCGCCGTCCGTCGAGGGCTGGCAGACGGGCAACGAGTGGATCACGAGCGGGGCGCTTCTCGAGCGGGTCAACTTCATGTCGGCGTTGGTCGCCGACCTGGAGCGTCCCGGCGTTCGCGATATGGTCGGCGGGCTGCGGTCGGCAGGCGTGACCACTCCGGCACGGCTCGTCGACGCCTGCGTCGACTTCCTAGGCGCGCCCGAGATCGACGGCGAGACGAGAAGCAGGCTGGAGCGACGCGCGGCGGAGCACGGCGACCTGGACTGGTCCACGCCGGACGGGTCGAGGGCCTCATCCGAGCGTGTCGTCGACATGCTGAAGCTGGCCGTGTCCGCGCGCGAGCTGCAGCTCGCGTGACACCGGGCAAACAGGCAAGAGCGGCGCAATGCTGACTCAGGTTGTGGCGGGCCGGGTCTATGACTACAGCCACTGCGTGGGCGAGTACATGGGTGGCATGGAGTGGCCCGGCGAGGGCTTCGCGCTTCCCATCGCCGCGGCCGTGGGAGAGGGCGACGTCGTCTACGTGCTCAGCCGCGGCATGGAGAGCACCGGCTACGGCGACCCGCTCGCGCCGAGGGCGTTCGGCGTCCGCGTGGGCAAATTCCACTTGCCGCCGCACCCCGGCGGCGAGAAGCACCTGACAACGTTCGGCGCCTACGGCTCCGGCTCCGGCCAGTTCGTGTGGCCGGCCGGGATCGCCCTCGACGACGCCGGCAACGTCTACGTCACCGACGAGTGGTCGAACCGGGTGTCGGTCTACAGCGGCGACGGCGAGCCGCTCCGCACGTGGGGCGCGGAAGGGGCCGGGCCGGGGCAGCTCGACCGGCCGTCCGGCATCGCCATCGACTCCCGCGACAACGTCTACGTCGTCGACAGCCTCAACCACCGCGTGCAGCGGCTCACGCCGGACGGCGGCTACGGGAGCGAGTGGGGCGGCTTCGGCGACGCCCCCGGCACGTTCGACTCGCCCTGGGGCGCGGCCGTGGACGCCGCTGGGCACGTCTACGTCGCCGACCACAAGAACGACCGCGTCCAGCGCTTCTCGCCGGAGGGCGAGTTCGTCGCGCAATACGGGGCGTCCGGCACGGGCGCCGGACAGCTTCGCCGCCCCTCGGACGTGGCCGTCGACCCTGAAGGCGACGTCTACGTGGCGGACTGGGCGAACAACCGGGTGCAGGTGTTCGACGAATCGGGGGCGTTCCTGACGACGATCTCCGGCGACGCACACGAGCTCTCGGCGTGGGCCAGGCTGACCGTCGACGCCAATCCCGACATCCAGAAGGCCCGCCGCAGGGCGAGCCTGGAGCCGGAGCGGAGGTTCGCGCTGCCGACGGGTGTCACCTTCGACGCGGCGAGGTCGCGGCTGATCGTCGCGGACACGCAGCGGTACCGCCTGCAGATCTACGCCAAGCAGCTCGACTACGTCGAGGCGCAGGCCAACCTGTAAACGCGGCGCAGCACCCAGTGACACAGCACCAGCACAGGCTAGGCTTCGACGACCCCGACTCGCTGACCCGCGACGGGCAACTGTCGGTCGTGCGTGCCCGCGGCGAGCGCGTCGAACCGTTCGACACGAGCCTCTTCGCCGGGTTCGATTCGATGAAGGCGCTGACGTACACGGCAAGCATCCCGATGATCGTCGGCCTGCTGCGAGACTTCGACTACGCCGATTTCGAGTGCATCTTCGGCCACCAGGGCATCCTGAGGCCGGAGATCACCGACATCTTCGGCTTCCAGAATACGGTCGACGAGAACCTCAACAAGGCGTTCGTCGCGGTCGAGACGTCGGACGAGCGCCGGCAGGCCCTGTTCGACAGTGTCGCGAAGAACAGGGCCCGCTTCTTCGTGGTCAAAGACAGGATCGCTCACGCCAAGATATACCTGCTGGAGCGAGACGACCTGCGGAGAGTCGTCGTAGGCTCAGCGAACCTCTCCGAGACGGCGTTCTCGGGCCGCCAGGCGGAGACGCTCGTGCTGTTCGACAACGACGATACCGCGTGGGATCACTACAAGAAGCAGTACGAGGCGGTTCGCAGCGTCGCCGTCAGTCGAATGGAGCTGCGCGACAAGGTGATCCCGGCGGAGCGCATACCAATCGAAGAGACGCCGGTGTTCAAGGAGGTGGAGGAGAGCCGGCAGGACGTGCGCATCTACGTTCCCGCCGAGAGCGAGCAGGAGGCCGAGGTATCGCTGCCGAGGGTGTTGGAGACCGTCGTAAAGGCGGCGGGTGCGCTACGCAGACCTCTGGCCGAGGTGCGACCCGACAGAAACGGGTACGTTTCCGTGACTCCGAAGATCGTCAAGGAGTCGATCACTATCTCTCGCTCCAGACCGGAAGAGGACGACAGGCCCAACGTATACCTTTCGTACGACGGGCGTGAGTTCGTGCTGTCGGGCGAGGTGATGCGGCTGGAGACAAAGCCCGAGGAAGTACGGGACGACGTCGCCCGCTGGATAGAGTTCTTCGGCAACTACGAGAACGGGTTCAAGGGCGACGTGCGGCGGCTGCAGCGGGACTATTTCACCTTCATGAGCTGGTTCTACTTCTCGCCGCTGCTCTGCGACGTGCGCAACGCCGCTCTGCGCTCCGGGAGCTTCAGCTTCGAGCAGCCCATGTTCGCCGTGCTGTACGGGTCATCCAACTGCGGAAAGACGAGCCTGATCGAGACCCTGATGCACTCGATGTTCTCGTACCCCCGGATAGTCGAGACCGACAAGTTCACGCGCTCAAATCTGCGGGGCCTGCGGGAGGCTTTCAAGCGCCTGCCTGTCGTGTTCGACGACGTCGCGCGAGACCGCTTCAACCGCCACGCGGAGGAGGTCATCAAGCAGGACTACATCCAGGCGGGGGAGTACCCCTGCTTCGCCCTGTCGATGAACGCGGAGGCGCGCAATTTCAAGGACGAGATCGTCAAGCGGTGCCTGATGATCTACACGCGCACATCGCTGCCGGGCGACCAGACGGCGGTGCGCAACAGGCTCCAGCGCTCGATTGCGCGCATACGAGACGGGATGACGACGGGGCTCTACCGCGAGTACCTGAGGCGGATGGCTGCGCGGATTGACGAGCTGCGTGAATCCGGGCACGGCGCGCTCGCCGACGCCGACGTTCTGGAGCTGTCGTCGACGGTCCTGTGCGATGTCTTTCGCGAGCATCTGCCCGAGGGCGTGGATATGCCCGACTGGTGCAGCCCGATGACGTTGGAGGAGTACCAGCAGCGCGCGTGGGACAGGCCGCGGCAGGTGCTCCAGAACCTCCTGAGCCGCGACAGGTACACGAAGGACCGCAAGCCGCCCGAGGGCGCGTGGACCGTATCCGGCAACATGGTGGTCGTGGGGACCGGGCAGATGGGCGCGTCCCGGATGCGGGGCGAAATCCCGGACTGGATTCTCGACGATACCGCGTCGGTCGGCGGCCAGATAGGACTGAAGCGGAACGAGGTCGAGGACTTCCTCGGGGGCAAGCTGCGGGGATGGCGATGGCCGTTCCGACGCCGCGGCGCAGGCTGAACGCCCCGGAACGACGGGGAGCGGTGTCCGGGCGCAGCCGCCGACTATCCTGTGGCGTACCCGACGTCCCGGATGCCTTCCATCTGCCACACGGCCAAGGAGAGCAGCCTGGCGTCGCTTCCCTGGACGCGGAGAGAGACCCCGACGCTATCGTCCCGCCGACTCGAAGGACGCCTCGCCTCGGTCCCGGGCTACGTCATCCGCCACTCGACGCCGTGCTCCGACGTGGCCTGCCGGAACCAGTCTACGACTTCGGGATGGTAGGGTATGCCCTTGCGCGATCGCTCGGCCTCGGTCTGGGCTTCGGGATAGCCGGAGTAGAGGACGCGGTCCGCGCCCTCTACGGGCGGGCACTCCAGCAGGTCGGTGAGGTACTGGTCGAGGTCGGCCTTGAAGTCGTCGGGGGCGCTGAAGCCGGAGATGTCCCAGGCGACGAAGTGGTGGACGGCGCCGCCCCTTCGTCTGGGGCCCGCTCCGGTGGCAGTGAGGATGGTGGTGAGCACCTCCGACATCACGGACAGCGCGTAGCCCTTCTGCGAGCCGCCTTCCCGCGTCGATCCGAGCGGCAGCAGCATGTACTCGTCCGGTATCTCCGTCTCCTCCATGATCGGGTTGCCCTGCCCGTCCGTGATCCAGCCGGGCAGGATCGTCTGTCCGAGCCGCTCGGCGAGGTATATCTTGTTGCCGGCTACGACGCTGGGGGCCCCGTCGTAGACGAACGGCGGGAGCGTCTTCGCCGGCGCCGCGAAGGCCAGGGCGTTGAGGCCCAGAAGCTGCTGCGTGCCGAAGGTCGGCACCATGCGGACTCCCCCGGTCGTGGTTGCCATGCCGAGCATGTCATGCTCGACGGCCATCTGTGCGTAGTACGAGCACGGGCCCAGGTGGCGGCAGTTGACCACCGACACCGCGCCGATTCCGTACAGCGAGGCGCGCTCTATGGCCTCCGCCATCCCCCTCGGCGACACGACCATCCCGTGGCCGCCGTCGCCGTCTATGAGAGCGGTCGCCTTGTTGTCGCGAACGATCTTCCAGTCCGGAGTCGGGTTGATGCCGCCATCGAGGAGTCCGCCCAGGTAGCCGCGCAGCAGGTTGCTGACGCCGTGGGTGTCGATGCCCCTCAGGTCGGCGTACATGAGCACGTCGGCCGTCAGGGCCGCGTCGGCCGGGGGCATCCCGCCGGCCTCCAGGAGGCGTTCGGTCGTCCACCTCGCGTCGTCGGCCTGGACCCTGATCGCCAGCTCCTCGGGAACGTGAAACTTCTCCAGCAATTCGGCGCCTCCTCCCGGCCCATGCCGTCGAGCGCGCGGAGCGCGCCGCGGTTCCGGCCGGGGTACCGTGGCAGTATACGGCGTCGCGGCCGTAAGCCCTAGCCCCAGTTCTTCGATGGCGGCAGAACATGGTCGAGCGGTATGCCCTCTATGTGCCGGGCCACGACGTTCATCGTCTCGTCGCGCCTGGAGACGAAGCCGCGCACTTTGAGCACGGGCTCTCGGATCACCAGCCTGTAGCGTTCGAAGACCTGCGGCCATATGACGAGCGGGACGTGCCCGAACTCGTCCTCGAGGGTGACGAACACCGCGTTCGCGTTGGGGTGCTGTCTGCGAATGACCAGCCCGGCGACGGTGACCTCTACCCCGTCCTCCAGGTCGATCACCTCGCGGCTGGGCGTGATGTCCCCGGACAGGTGCTCCCTCATGTAGGCCATGAAGTGGCCGCCGGGGTGGACGCCCATAGTGCGGTACTCGTCGAGCATGGCCTCCCAGTCGGTCATCATGGGCAGTTGGGCCATGTCCTGCTCGACGGGGAGCCGAAGCGTCTTCTGAGCGCCCGCGGGCTGATAGAGCAGGCCGACCTTCCACAGCGCCGACCGGCGGTCCGGCGTCATGGCGTCGAAGGCCCCGGCCGCGATCAGGGACTCGACCGCCTCGCGCCGGAGGCCGCTGCGCTCCATCGCGTCCGCCAGGCTGCGGAACCGCCCTCCCCGCTCGCGGGCCCGGACTATGGCGCCCGCGTTCGCTTCGCCCAGCCCCTTGACGTTCAGCAGTCCGAGCATGAAGGAACGGTCGTCCACTATCGCGCACTTCGCGCCGCTCTCGTTGACGTCCGGGTTCAGTACCTCTATGTCGTGCCGCTTGGCGTCCTCCTTCAGGGTCTCGATGTTGTAGAAGCCCATCGGCTGCTGGTTGAAGATGGCTACGTAAAACTCCAGCGGGTGGTGGAGCTTGAGCCAGGACATCTGGTAGGCCGTGACCCCGAAGGCGTAGGCGTGCGACTCGGGGAACATGTACTGGCCCGAGAACTTGCCGAAGATCTTCCGGGCGCTCTCCTCAGGCACGCCCTTCGCGGCGGCGCCCTCCAGGAATTTTTCCCAGTACGTCTCGATCAGTCCCTTGTTGTTCTTGCGGCCGAAGGCGCGCCGCAGGTTGTCGGCGTCCTTGTAGCTGAAACCGGCGACCTCTACGGCCAGCTCGTTCACCTGGTCCTGGTAGAGGATGATGCCCAGGGTCCGCTCCAGGGCTCTTCTCTCGCTGGGATGGTCGTAGTCCCACTCGACCTTGCCCCGGTAGCGCTTTATGAACTGGCTGACTCCGTCGTTGACGCCCACACCGGGTCGAACGGCCGCCACCTCGTACGCCATCTCCTGCAGGTTGCGGGGTCTCAACCGCACCACCGTCTGCATCTGGGCCGCCGACTCGATCTGGAAGATGCCTATCGTGTCTGCCCTGTGTATCGAGTCGTAGACGTCCTGGTCGTCGAAGTCGATAGACGACAGGTCGATGAACTTCCCGTGCGCTGCTCCACGATCTCGAGGGCTTCCTGCATCTGCGACAGGGCGCCGAGGCCCAGGAAGTCGATCTTGACGAAGCCGGCGTCGGCCACCGTGTCCCTGTCCCACTGGCAGACGTAGCGGCCCTCCATTACGCCGGGCGTCACGGGCACCATGTCGATCAACGGCCTGTCGCTGATTATCATCCCTCCCGCGTGCTGCATCAGGTACTTGGGGAAGCCCTGAAGCTCCGCGGCCAGCTCGACGAGCGTGTCCCAAACGGGAGCGTCGACCTTGTGCCTGAAGTCCGGCAGGCTCGACATCTCGGACTTCAGGCTCTTTGCGTGGCGGGCGTCGACCCGCTTGGCCAGCTTGTCGACGTCCTCGGCTGGAATGCCGAGGGCCTTCCCCAGGTCGCGGATGCATCCCTTCATCTTGTAGGTGGCTATCGCGCCGGTCAGGGCGGCCCTCTCCCATCCGTACCTCTCGTGCACGCGCCTGATCGTCTCCTCCCGAATATCGCGCGGGAAGTCGATATCTATGTCTGGCGCGTTTCCCATCTCGTCGTTTATGAAGCGGTCGAGGCTGAGGCCGTACAGGAGGGGATCGATGTGCGACAGCCCGATCAGGTAACCCACGAGCATGGCGACCGACGAGCCGCGGCCGCGGCCCGGGGGACGCTCCTCCAGTGGGACCTCGGGGGTCCCGTGGCCGAGGTCTATCATCACCTCCCGGGCGATCTGGATCACCTCGTAGTAGATCAAGAAGAAGCCCGCCAGGTCGTGTTTGCGGATCAGGCGGAACTCCTCGTCGAGCCTCTCCCGCACTTCGGGCGTTATCGACCCGTACTTGCGAGCCGCCGCCGCCTCGCAGACCTGCTCCAGGTAGCTCTGGGCGGTATGCCCGTCCGGGAGGTCGCCGTAGTCGGGAAAGCGGTACCCAAGATTCGTTTCCAGGTTGAAGTGGCAGCGCTCGGCTATACGGAGGGTGTTGCGCAGCGCCTCGGGAAGACCGCGGAAGTGCCCCGCCATCTCCTCCGCCGACCGGAGGTAGAAGTTGGCGTTGGCCCGCCGCTCCCGGTGCGTCTCCTCCAGGGTCTTGTTGTGCCGGATGGCGACGAGAGCGTCCTGGAGCCGGTGGCGCTCGGGCACGTGATAGTGGACGTTGTTGGTCGCGACAACGTCCACGCCGGCCGTTCGAGCCAGTCGCACGAGACGCCTGTTCCTGGGCGTGTCGCCGTAGACCAGGTTTTGCTGAAGCTCGACGAAGACGTTGTCCGGTCCGAACCACTCCACGTAGCTCCGAAGCTCCGCCTCGGCGTCGTCGGGCCGACCGCCGGCTACGAGGCTGGGCACCCTGCCCTTCGAGCAGCCGGTAAGAAGGACCAGCCCCCGGGCATGCTCCTTCAGCAGCGCCGGATTCAGCCTCGGGTCCCTTCTGTCGCCGTCCACGCCCGCCCGGGACGCGGTGAGCAGGTTGCAGAGGTTGGAGTAGCCACGACGGGTCCGCGCCAGGAGGGTCAGGTGGGAGCCGTCCGCGAGGGTCACCTCCGCGCCGGTGATGGGCTGGACGTCGATGCTGTTCGCGATGCGCGAGAACTCCATCGCCCCGCACAGGTTGTCGTGATCGGTCAGGGCCAGCGCGGGGTACCCGAGCTCGACGGCGCGGGCGAGAAGCTCCTCCAGGAACGAGGCGCCCTCCTGAAAGGAGTAGTTGCTATGGCAGTGCAGCTCGACGTAGTCCATGAGAGTTAGTGCGGGCCCGATCCGGCCAACCTCGGGGTCGTTAGGGATCAGGCCCGCTGCTTGTACCAGGCCCCGCCGACCAGGTCGTGGAAGACGGTGACGGCCGTGCCGCCCTCTACGGCGGCCCGGTAGTAACGACGGACTATGGGATCGGGCCGCCACCACTCGTCCACTATCTCCCATACGTCCACTATGGAAGCGACCCTGGCCCTCCGTCCGCCCGAGACGATCAGAGACGGCCGGCGGTCGTCATCCTCCTCGACCTGGACGGGCTCCGGCCGGTTCAGGGGACGAATTCGACCAGGGCTTGTCTTCTTTCGGGGAGTCTTGACCAAGGCTCTACGTCCATAATCTTGTAGATTGGCGGCCTGACGCGCAGCCGCGCCTCGAGCTGGCGCATCGCCTCGCGCAGCTGCTGTTGCTTCCGAACGTCCGCGAAGAGACTGGCCTGGGTACCGGACTCGCCGGCGGCTTCGGATACCGTCATGCGGATGTCCTCCAGCGGGCCTGGGATGTGAGCGTCTTCCAGAGAGCTCTTCAGCGCGAAGAGCGCCGCCTCCTTCCTGTTCACGGGGCTCTTGAAGGCAAGTCTCTTCGTCCACGCCGCCCTGTTGAGAACGTTCGCCTGTATGGCGACCGAGCGAAGGTACTTCCCCCTGAGAGACGGGTGCGATAGAAGCCGGCCGAGCAGTACGTCCACCGCCGGCAGTATGGCGAGCATCGAGGTCGCCGGGACGGGGAACACCAGGAATTCCGTCACCGCCGTGTGCTGCCCGGCCGGTAGGAAAGGACGGTTGTCGGTCCCGTTGGCCAGCTCCCAGAACAGTCGGCCCCGGGTGCCGAACTGCGCCTGCATGGGCCCGACCCCAAGCGCGACGACCTGACCCAGGGTATGGAGACTGAACCGATGCAGCCGCGTCCGCTCTTCCCAGGAGAGCGGCAACAGGTCGACAGGCAGGTCCGCGAGGTAGACCGCCGCGTCCCCGGGGACCTTCGTGGCGTGACCCGGACGGCTCCTGAGCGCCGCGGCGTATGCCGGGAACTTCGACTCCGCAAGCCCGACGCGAGGGCCGAAGCCGCGCGGCACGGCTCCCAGCACGGCGTCGACCATCCCTTCGTCGCCGCCGTACAGCTCCCTCGTGCCGCGCATGTCCAGGAACGCACACCCGAGGTCTCCCCTTTCCACGAGCGGGCTCCTGTCGAGGAGCGCCTCCACGATACGGTCGAAGACCCGGTCGTAGTAAGACTCGTCCGCCTCGACCAGAGTAGCGCCCTCGCATCGAGACATCGCTTCCCGGAGCGGCATTCCGGGCGACACCCGTTCGACCTGCGGAGAGAAATCCAGCACCTCTGGCCCGCGGTCCGACCGGGCGATGACCATGACCCGGTTGCCGCGAAGGACGGGCGTCCTTCGCAGCTCGGCCTTCATCGGCAGGTGCGAAATCGATACACACGCTATCCTCGTCAAGAGCCCCGTCCTCCCGTGGGCGACAAGTCTTGCATCCATTGTGAGTACAGATGTTCGTATATTGCAAGGGAGTGTCCACGGAATTCGAGCCGACTTTCATTTCGGTTCTACGCCGGGTGCAGGTACGCTCGGCCTGCTCGCCCCAATCCCCACCTCCGTCATTCCCGCGCAGGGAGACCTTTGCACAACCGTCATTCCCGCGAAGGGAATCCAGGGTTGGGGGTTCCCCGATAGGAATGCCAGGCATCTCCGCCACGCTGTCTCCCCGCAACGGGAGTTACGCAAGAGTCTCCGAACGCGGGAATCCATCCCCGACATGGTGCACCATCACGACTCCTGAAGCAGTCCGTCACGCCGTCCTTCCCAGTCAGGTGGTGAATCTGGGTCGGAGCAGCGTCGTGCTTGCGAGGCGTCGGCCGTTCGCGTAGAATCACCCGCGCCCGATACGGGAGTCGATACGCCGGCAACCGGCGGTCAGGAGACCAGGAGAGCTACATGGGTTCGTTCGACAACGTGAGTGTCTACGAGAGGCTTGGCGTTCGCCCGTCGATCAACGCGGTCGGCACCGGGACGGTGGTTGGCGGCTCGGGGCCGCCGAAGATCGTACGGGAGAAGATGGAAGAGGTCAGCCAGAGCTTCGCGGACATGGGACAGCTGCTGCAGAAGTCCGGGGCGTTCGTGGCCGAGCTGATGGGCGCCGAGGCGGCCTTCGTCACCTCGGGCGGAGCGGCCGCCCTGGCCCTGAGCGCGGCGGCGTGTATGGCCGGCAACGACCCCGACAAGCTGAGCCGGCTTCCCGATACCACGGGGATGAAGAACGAGATACTGGTCCAGAAGAAGCACTTCGACTCCTACGACCGCGTCCTGGCCTCGGCGGGCGCCAAACTGATCGAGGTAGGGGACGACACCTCCTGTACCAACGAGCAGTTGGAGAACGCCATAGGCCCCAACACGGCCGCCATCTACTTCCCGTGGCCTCCCTACGGGGCCCATCCCCTGGGCATGTACGACTGGGCGCCGCCTCCGGGCGACCCCAATCTCGTTTCCCTGGACGACGCCAAGGCGATAGGGACCAAGCACGGCGTGCCCCTGATCGTGGACGGCGCCAGCGACGTCTATCCGCTGGACCACTTCAGAAGGGTGGCGCAGGCCGGCGACCTCGTGTGCTTCGGGGGCAAGTACTACGGCGGACCGAACGCCAGCGGCTTCGTCTGCGGCCGTAAGGACCTGATAGACGGCGTCGCGGCGTCGAGCTGGATCCCGACGACGGGAGGGATGGGCATCGGCCGGTCGATGAAGTCGGACCGCCAGCAGCTCGTCGCGCTCGTCGTGGGACTGGACGACTGGTTCACGATGAACCACGAGGACCGCATCGCCGAGTACGACCGCCGAATCACCGTGATAGAGAAGGCGGCGCAGGGTCTGGCTGGGGTCTCGTCGGACGTCTACTGGAGCGGCGACTCCTTCTACGGCTCCTTCCTGACCCTCAAAGTGGACGGGGACACGCTGGGCAAAGACGCCGTGCAGATCAAGACCGAGATGTTCGAGGGCTCGCCGTCGGTCATGCTCCAGGCGGCGGACGCCGAGACGATCAGGATATTCGTCTATACGCTCGACGAGGGCGACGCCGAGAGGATCGCCGGCCGGCTCGAGGAAGTGCTTTCGTCCTGACGTCCAGCCGGGGCGGGTGCGGATGACATAGCCGCCAGTCCTGAGAGCCAGGGCGAGGATGAGCCGAACAAGGGGATGGCGTTGGCCGGTTCCTGATCAGTGCCAGCCTCCCGCCATTTCCCACGATAACCGTACCGTATGGACGCACCTTGCGTCGATGCCGGGTCGCGGTTACAATCTGCGTGACTGGGTGTGGCGCGGTCAGCACCGCACGTCTCAGGAGGTCCGAGTTGACGCAGCCGCTCAAATGGAGTTGTACCATTGCGCTGACGAGCCTGGTCATCCTGGCAATGGCCTGCGGCGCCGACGGCGAGACGACAGGCGGGGAAGACGCTCGGGCTGCATTTGCCGGCAAAGCCCCCCAGCCAACTCCAACTCTCGAGCCCGCCGCCGCCGAAGCCACGCAGGCATCCAGCAACGCGTTTGCCGGTGCTTTTGGTGGACTCGCTACAACAGCCGAGGTGACCGCTGCCGAAGCTGCGGACCATATCGGCAAGCAGGTAAAAGTCTGCGGTACGGTGGCCAATTCCGTCCACCACCCGGAGCACAAGTACAAGGTCACGCTCCTGCACTTCGACAAGGCGGAGGACCCGGACTTCGTCGCATATTTCTGGATGACCCCCCGTCTAGGATCCTGGCCGGATGTCGCCGATCCCTCCATAGATATAACCACCTGGTTCACCGGCAAAGCGGTCTGTGTACAGGGCCGCATGGAGCAATACCAGCAAACGCCGGGAATAAACGCCAGCAACTGGCGCCAGATCGAGCTTCTCGACCAGTAAACACGAGGACTGTACTGTCCCAATAACGAGCCACCCAAGCATAACTGTTCAGAGTTTCTCTGAGAATAACCCTTGGCCGACCCTGGCGTAGGGACGGGTTTGAAACCCGCCCTCCCGGTGCAGCCTCATTTTCATCGTTGGTGAAAGTCCCCCGCCGAGTCCATCCCCTCAACACTGAACAGTTACACCCAAGCCCACCTTGTTGACGAATCAGGGCAAGGTGGCAGGACCCGGCGACCGCCACCCGCAGCTATCGTTCATCCCGAACGAAGTGAGGAACCTGGGGTGGTGGTGACCACGGTAGCCAGCAGACGGGCCGGAAGCCCCAGAGCGCGAATATGCCGGGCCCGGACTGCCGTCGTCCGCCGGAGTATGCACAAGACGACTCTCCAGGTCCTTATAGTCGGGCACTCCTCAGAACGACTTTGCGGTATACCTCGTCGAAGACGCCTCGGAAGGACAGAAGAAGGCCGGGGCTCCATGGGGGAAGAGCCCCGGCCAGTAGCACCGATCCGAGACACGGCCCGTCGCCGCTCCCGGTCCGGCAAGCTCTATTTGCGGCCTAGTGCTTGAGGACGTACATCCAAGGCATTGTGCCGAGCTCGCGGTTGAAGCCGCTCTCGAACCCGATGACCCAGGGCTGAACGACCCACTTGATACCTCCCGCCCACCGGATCGGCATCATGTACACCTTGTCGAGGTACTCCTCTTCTACGGCCTGCCATGCCTTGCAGCGGTCCGGATCGTCTATGGGCAGGGTCCTGGCGTGCTCGACCAGCGCGTCCATCACAGGGTAGCCGCCCGGGATGTTGCTCAACGCCTCGATGGAGTCCTTGCGCGTCAGGTTGCTCACGATCTGGATCGGGTCGGGGATCATGGAGCCTAGGCTGATGCGATAGAACTGCGAACCCTCGCGGCGCGGCATGCCGCTCTCCCGCTTCAGCAGGTCGAGCTCTACACCGAGATTGTCTTGCCAGTACTCCTTGACCGCCACGCCCATGTTCACCATCAGCGGCCGGGCCAGGTCGATCAGAAGCGCCGGCAGGTTCGCGGCGCTTCCGTAGGTGGATTGGGCCAACTCCGAGCGCGCCAGGTCGGGGTCGTAGGTCAGGCCTGTCGAATCGGGGTTGTGGCACGGGATCTGCGGCGAGATAAGACCCGTGGCGTGGGCGCTCGAATCGCCCCAGATCGCCTTGACGATCGACGGCATATCCGCACCGTGAGCAAGAGCTTTGCGCACCAGCAGGTCCTCGAGCGGCGCGAGGTCGGTCTTGTTCTTGATGAACCACAGACCACCCGCCGGGGTAACCCTCAGCAGCGTGTGCCACGGATGGCTGGGTTTCAACACCGCCCCATACGTGGGCTCGTCCAGGGTCATCATGTCCAACTCTCCGTTCTCGAACATGATCGCCTGGACCTGACGGTCGCGAACGCCCAGCCCCTCCAGTTTCTTGATGTTGGGCGACGGACCCCACCACTCCACCTGGTCCGCCGTCATCGACCAGCGACCGTCATCAGAGTTTATCTTCAGCTGATACGGCCCGGCCGCTATCGGATTCAGGAAAAACTCGACGTCCGACGTCACCTGGTCGAACTTCGATATCCCCGCGTTGAACGCCGCCATATGCATGGGCCACGTCGGCATCGGTATCGCCGTTGTGATCTCAAGGGTGTGGTCGTCTATGATAACCAAGCCTTCGGCCTCGGTCACGTCGCCGGCTCTCAGCTCTTCCCAGCCTTTGATATCGCCGATCAGCAGGCTCGCTCCACCCCACGCGACGATGTTCTCCGGCTTGGCGCCGTGCTCCCAGTAGGTCTTGAAGTCGGCCGCAGTGATGGGCGTGCCGTCCTGGAAGACAGCGTCGTCCCGCAGCTTCACCGTGTATACGGTCCGGTCCTCGTTCATCGTGTGGCCGATACCGATGTACGGCCGGATCTGGTGGGCCTCATTGACCTGATAGATCGTGCCGTATACCCACGGTGAGAAGATCATCGACCCACCGCCGTCACGCCAAGGCGCGTTGCCCGTGTGGTAGCTGGGGACTAGGATGGCCTGAGTATCGTGGAGAGCCGTCCCGGGCGGCACCACGGTCGCCGGGTCCACCGGCAAGGCCGGCGGCAGCTTGGGCATCGCCACGACAGGCACCCTCGTCGGCGCAGGACTGGACGGCGCTGCTGTCGGAGCGGCGACGGCCGCCGTTGGCGCGGGCGCTGCCGGGGCCGTTGTCGGCGCGGCCGACGGGACCGTGGGCTGCACCGCAGCCGTCGTAGGAGCAGTGGACGGCTCTTCGGCATCTCCTTGACATGCCAGGGCGGCTACCAACGCAATCGATATTGCCAGTACCAGCAAAACCTTTGCGACAATGGAACGATGCGACATGACCGTCTCCTTTAATTAAATTCCGAATTCATCAGCCAGAGCATATACGCGATCTGCCACGCCGTCAACACTCCACTTCGCGAAACCGCAGAGTAGCTGTAGACGTGCAAGAACAGAAAGGACGATCGGTTCACTGGCGTCACCGGTCCAGATCGGTCTGGTGGGCAACTCGATGATTGAAACGCATTCTCATGCGCGATTGCCCCGCGGGGAGATCTCCGATATGGTGCCAAGTGTGAAGTACCTGAGAGTTGGAGCTTTAGGCCGATGGCCGGCGTCGGCGAGGCGATAACGGCCGCGTCGCGGCTGGAGGCGGTCGTCGACTCGGCGTCGCCGCAGGCCCGCGTCGCGGTGGACCTCGAGTCGAACGGCTTCCACCGCTACCCGGAGCGAGTGTGCCTGGTACAGCTCGCCGTCGGGGATGCGGTCTACTTCGTCGACCCCCTGTCGCTTGAGGACGTCTCGCCGCTCGGCCGTCTCCTGGCCGACGCCTCCGTCGAGAAGGTGTTCCACTCGGCTGACTACGACATCCGGAGCCTGAGCCGCGATTGGGGCTTCGGGGTGCGTGGCCTGTTCGACACCAGCATCGCCGCCGCGTTCACCGGGTCCGAGAGGCTGGGCCTTGCGACCGTGCTCAAGGAGCACCTGAACGTCGATATCCCCAAGACCAAGAAGCTGCAGCGGGCCGACTGGACGATCCGCCCGCTTTCGGACGAGATGCTGCGGTACGCCGCCGCAGACGTGCTTCACCTCGCCCGCCTCAGGACGGTCCTTCACGACAAGCTGGACAAGCTCGGGAGGGCCGGCTGGGTGGAAGAGGAGACCAAAAGGCTCGCGGCCGTCCGCCCTTCGGCGCCGGACGCCGAATGGGGATTCCTTTCGACCAAGGGCGCCCGCGACCTGGACGGCCAGGGCCTGGCAGTCCTGCGCTCGCTGCATAGCTTCCGCGAGAATGAGGCCCTGCGCCGCGACCGGCCGCCCTTCAAAGTCATCTCCGGCGACGTGTTGGTGACTCTGGCGTCCGAGCCGTCCTCGGACCTCACCCGCGTCAAGGGCATTGGCCCATATGGACGGGCTCCCAACTCGTCGGGAGTGCGCCGGGCGATACGCGAAGGGCTCGGGGCGGCCCCGGTCAAACGCCCGAGGCCGACACCGTCGGGTAAGCCGCGGCTGAGCCGGGAGGACCGGGAAACGGCCGTGAAGAGGCTGCGCCTACTCAAGCAATGGCGCCTCGAACATGCCACCCGACTCAAGCTCGACCCGGGATTGCTCTGGCCGGCCGCAAGCCTGGAGCGGCTCTCAGTAGCGCCCGGCGGGTTCGCTGACGAGATGGAGAGCGCCGAGGTGCGGCGATGGCAGCAGCGGGAGCTCGGGAAGTCGCTCCAGCGGTTCGTCGCACGCCTGTAGCCAGCCGGACGTCGGGAGGCAGAAGAGCTGCGCCCGCCTCGTCATCAGAAAAGCGGCCAATTCAAAGTCCAATTTTGAATCAGCCGCTTCCCGGCAGACCGCGACCCGAGGTAGCGAACTCGTCTCATACTCCATCTTGACGGCAGGCGCGCTAGCCCAGGGTTAGCCGTCGCGGCGTTTCAAATCGGACCGGGACGGTGGCTCCCAGCGTGTAATTTGCCTGGAACCAGTCCCGGAGAGGGCGACGCCGGAACACAACCTGTATGCGAACGGACCCAGATCCCGGAGATACGAGAATCGGGCCGAGCTGTTCTGCCCATGACGCGAGCCGTGCCGTTGCGGTTCGCCCTCCGGTTCACGTAGCCCTCGATCCGGCAGTCGCACCGGAGCGTCAGCGTCACGGGGCCCTCGTCCCCAACGAGGCGATCGAATCCGCGGGGGACGTTGAAAAAAACCCCGGCCGTAGTAGGTCTTCCACAGCTTGAGGTGGAAGACGGGACCTGGGCTCACGTCCTTCTCTCACTCTCTCGCGGGCACAGGAATGCGGGCCACGCCCCGAGGCTAGTGCTAGGCTATCTTGACGGTGCGGCCTGTGGCCGATGACTCCACCGCGGCGTCGATGACCTCAAGGACGTGGACTGCGTCGTCGATCGAGGTGGGCGACTCGCCGCCGGTGCGCGAGGCGGCCAGATGGCCTAGGAGAAACTCCTCGCCGGCGGCGCCTCCGTAAGCCGTCGAAGGCGGCTCGTTGAACGTATGCTCCTGATAGCCCCCGGACGCCCAGCCGTCGGCATCGCTGAACAGCCCGTAGCTGGCCGCGCCCGCCGAATCGATGCGGGCGTACCCCCTGGTGCCGCGCACCGCTACGAACGAGTCGTTGTTGCCGCCCATCTCCTCCGGAAGCGATCCGGCAAGGTGGTACCCGGCGTGTATCGTGCCCATGGCTCCGCCGGCGAAACGGACAGCCAGCAGCGCGGTGTCCTCCACGTCTATGGCCTCCGGACCCTGCGTGCCGAGCATCGCCGTTACCTCGACGATGCGGTCGTCCAACAGGTAGCACGCCATGTCTATGTGGTGGCACGCGAGCCACGCCAGGATGCCGGTACCGGCCATCGCCTTCTTGAACATCCAGCCGTCGGGCCCGCGGAACCTGACCTGGGACGTCGCCAGCCTCGTCTCCACCGTCATGGGGCGGCCCAGAGCGCCGTCGGCGCGCGCCCGCCTGACCGCCCGGGCCTGCGGAGTCCACCGGTTCTGGAACATGACGCCCGTGGTGAGGCCCCTCGCGTGCGCGGCGTCCGCGACGCCCCTAAGCTGAGGCGCGTTCATCGCGCCCGGCTTCTCGAACATCAGATGCTTTCCGGCGTCCACACAACGGCGCAAAACGTCCGCCCCGATGTCGTTGCGGGCGCACACGATTACGACCTCTATCTCGTCGCGCGCCAGGAACTCGTCCAGGTCCCGGGTGGCGGACCGGAGCTTGGTCGACATCGCCGACACTTCCTCCAGCTCGCCGCCTTCGATCGCGCACAGGTGAACGTCGGCGACTTCGTCCAGTTCGTTCAGCGTACGCACGTGGCCTCGGATGTGGCCGTGGTTGGCCGAGAATATCGCTCCGACGGTAAAGGGTCTCCGGTCTGAGGTCACTGGGCACGCCTCCTGAGTGTGGTCTCTCGTCCGTACGCTCCGCATCGTACCACGGACGCGGACGGCCCACGAAAGCCGCAGCCCCAGAGGCGTGAAGCAGTCGAGGCCAGTGACGTTCGCCAGACCTGTGCTATACTGTCGCCGACTCCACGTTCAAGTACAACCTCGTTCCGCTCCAGCGACACCTCGACATTTGTGAGC
>CBDCTC010000003.1:0-460137 GCA_965222125.1 Dehalococcoidia bacterium
AGGCGCGCGAGCGTATCCTCGGCCGCGACGCACCGGCGCCGCCCTCGGGGCCTTCCGAAGAGTCGTCGGCCGGGGCCGGGTAGGAGACCGAGGATGACGGCGACCCGGCGTCGCGCTCGCGTTGCGGCGTTTCTGACTCTGGCCGCGCTGGCGGCGGCGCTGCTCGCGCCCGCCGTCGGGGCCCAGGAATCGCCGCCGGCGCGAATGGTCGAGGGCAGGCTGGTGAACGGTACCGCGGCGGGCCAATACCCGCCGGCGCCACGGTGGTGCTCCACGAGGAGAACGCAAGCCGCCACGAGCACCGCGACGCGGTCACGGACGCCGACGGGGGCTTCAGGTTCGAGGGCATCGTGGTCGAACCCGATACCGTGTACGGCGTTTCGGTCACCTATGGCGAGGCCGTGTACGGCGTAGACCTGGACCTGTCCGTTCAGCCCGAGCCGGTCACGCTGACCGTCTACGAGCCCGTCCGCGACGACTCGTTCCTGAATGTCCTGGCCGCGTCTGTGCTCTTCGCGCAGGCGGACAAGGCCACGCAGACGCTCTGGGCTCTGGAGATCGTCTCAATCACGAACGACACCGACAGGACGTACGTCCCGGGCCCCGAGCCGATGCAGATCCTGAGGTTCGGACTGCCGTCCGGAGCCGAGGGACTGACCGTCGACACCAGGCTGCTCCAGCCGAGCGTCATCCAGGTGGACCGGGGGTTCGGGCTGTTCGCCAGCGTGCCGCCCGGCGAGCACGAGGTGATGTACGCCTACAGGTTCCCCTACTCCGGCCCGAGGTCGAGTTCTCCCGCACCTTCCGGTACGGCGCCGAGCGGCTTCGAGTCCTGGCGCCGCGTGACGTGGCGGACCTCTCCCGCCGGAGCGCTCGGGCGCTCGGAGACCGTCGTGATTGGCGAGCAGGACTACAACGTCCTCAGCATGGTCGACGTCGGCAGAGGCGACCCTGTGTCGGTAACGCTGCGGAACCTGCCCATGAGCTCATTCGTAGACGGAGCGCGGCGGCGTGTGGAAAAGCTCCCGTGGCAGCTCGCGGCGCCTGCGCTTCTGGCGGTGCTGCTTGGCGGAGTCATCGTCGTCGCCCTCCGGCGGCGCGGCCGGGAACGGTCTGTCGACGCCGTGCCGGGGCAGGCCTCCGTGGTCCAGACCGAGTACGAGAAGCTTCTGCTGACGCTCGTAAGCCTGGAGCGCCGGTTCGAAGATGGCGAGATCGGCGATGCCGACTACGACCGGAGACGCGCGGCGCTCGCGGCCCGCCTGGCCGCGGCTTCCAGACGCCGCGGGGCCAAATCGTGACGACGTAGCGGCTGTACGGGCCGCGAAATGGCTGTCCGCGTTCGCGGAAACGGCCGGGACGGGGAATTGGGGAAGACCTGGCTTCTTGACAAATCGGCAGATTGTGCCAAGATAGCTGCCATCGGAAGTGAAGCAGTCGCGCCGCCTGGGACGCCGGTCTCGTAGGCGGCGTGACGCGGGCTCCATACTGGTCTACACGGGAGGTATTGGTACAAATGGCCACTGAACGAGAGGCTCTCGCCAAAAACGCCGAGGGCGTTCGTCTTCATCAAACGGGAGACGCCGCCGGGGCGGTCAAGGTGCTCACTGATGCCATTGAAATTGCCCCCGATCACGCCACCATATACCGCAACCGGGCCGAGGCGTACCGCGCCGCGAACATGACCGCCGAGGCGGACGCCGATACCGCTAGGGCCGATGCGCTGGTGGAGGCGGTGGCCCAAGCGGAGATCGAGGCTCACAAGAAGACGTTCGCGCAGAAGCTCTGGAACTTCATCGCCCGCGAGTCGTAGAGCTCAAACGGGCGTAGAGCCCTGGCCCTCGCCCCTGGCCGCGTACTCGCTGGCCAGAATGCCCATAACGACCGAGTCGAACCGCGCCCCCTCGTGGGGCCGGCTCTTGCGCAGCGTCCCCTCGTGCACGAACCCGAGGTGGCGGAACATCTCCAGCGCCGCCGTGTTGTACTCGGGGACGTCGACCCACACGCGAAACAGCCCCCACTCTCCGAAGCAGAGCCTGAGCGTCACCCGCGCGCCGGCCGTTCCGTACCCCCGGTGCCACATATCCTTGCGCCCGACGAGTATAGACAGGTGGCCGTCGCCGAGGCTCTCCTCGATCGCGACGTGCACCTCGCCGACGTGCTCGCCCTCGTGCGTGTAGATCGACAGGATGCGGTGATCCGTGTCGTTGAAGACGCGTAGCCACTCCGCGTCGGACGCCTTCTCCATCTCATCGGGGTGATATCCGAGGTGGGCCGGGTCGCCGTAGGCGTATCGTCCGAACCAGCTCTCCGAGACCTCGGCATCCTCCAGCCAGCTACGGAGCCGCGAAACGTCCTCCCTAGTGACCGGCCGCAGCGTCACCGCTTGTGTAGCCACACTCACCCTCCTCGTAGGTGTCTTGCTCTCAGGACTGACCGCAGGCCGCGGTTGCCGTCTCCGGCCCGCTGTTCACGTTTGTTGAAACTGTGCGTGCGCCCCTCGATACCCGCCGATGCCCGGTTGCCCTGAGTGGCCCGACGCTTCGTCGGAGTGTAACGAAGGGCGCTACTCGGGGCGAACGGGTCGCCTCGGAGCCTCAACTCTGGAACAAAGACTCCTGTCCGAATACCTTGACGGCGCCGTACTCGCCGTCGTAGCCCGGCTCGATCAGTATGTCGCCGCTCCTGACCCTGTCCAAGCCCTCAGCTACCCTGTCTCCCGCCGCGGAGGCGATGTCGTCCACAGGCACGTCGATCAGCACGGTCAGCTCGTTGCCGAACCGCGAGACGAGCTTGCCGTACGCCTCGGCCGCCTTCTTGGCCTGCGGGCGGCAGCCGAGCGACTCGGCGACGATGTCGGCGAGGCTCACCAGAGACCTGAACGGGGGGCGACCGTTGTTCGAACGCACCAGCCCGTCTTCGCCGCGCCGCGCTTCGACGACCCGCCGCGACAGCTCCTCGACCCGCTGCAACACCCCGATGGTCAGCGGGCGACCGCACGCCGGACACCGGACTCCCTCCTCGGCGACCTGCTCCGGAGTGTATCGGATGCCGCACTTGCGGTGGCCGGAGTGGTGATACTTGCCCTCCTCGGGAAAGAACTCGACGGTGTAGCGGACCCCGCCGGTCCTGAGCGCGTGTGCCAGGCTGTCGTAGCTCGGGTCGCCTTCGAACACGGTCAGCTCCCGGCCCAGCTTGGCCGGCGAGTGGGCGTCTGAGAACGACACGAGCGACACGTCGTCCAGCGACGGCACACGCCAGTTCATCGCCGGGTCGCTCGAGAGGCCGGTCTCGACGGCAGGGACCCGGTCCGCTAGGTCGCCGAACGACTCCTCAAGCGAGTCGAACCCCGACTTCGAGCCGTACAGCCCGTACCAGGGCGTCCACAGGTGGGCCGGTATCGCGATGCACCGGTCGTCGATCTCCAGCAGCGTCTCCAGCAGGTCCCGGGGCGTCAGCCTCAGCACCGGTCGTCCGTCGCCGGCGAGATTTCCGTGCGCCGCCAGCGCCGAGTTGATGCGGTCGACCGTCTTCAGCTCCGGCGCGAGAGCCAGCATGTGGACCCGCCGGGAGCGCCCGCCCTGGGATGCGACGCAGCTCAGCTCCGTGCCCAGGACGAAGTGGACGCCGCCGAGGGTGAGGAGCCCGTTGCCTGCGTCCGCGAGGCGGGTTCTGGTCTCCTCGATCCACACCGGATGTGTGAAGTCGCCGGTGGCCAGCAGGTCGATGCCCTTGACCTTGGCCCAATGCGCAAGGCCGTCGAACGTCAGGCGCCTGCTCGTGCCGCGGGCGAACGGGGAGTGAACGTGGAGATCGGCGACGTAGGACACGCAGCGATTCTATCAGACGCCACCTCACCGTCAGCCCAGCCTCAACATCACCGCAGGCAACGCCAAGGCCGGGTTCGTGCCACGGTCGTCCCGCACGGCGCGCCCTTCGATACACCCCGACGAAGCGTCGGGGCACTCAGGGCAATCGGGCAGCGGCGCGTGTCGAGGGGAGCGCGCAGGGTCTTGCCTCGCGCTCACGCCGCGCGACGCAGCGCAAGCGCCTCGTCGCGCAGCGCGGTGACCTTCTCGGCCAGTCGGCCTACGCGGTCGAGCACCTCGTCCAGTGTGCCGGATAGGTCGAGCGCCGCGACCTCCAGCCGCTTGCCGGAGTGGCGAACGCGGTGCTCCGCAGTGTCCTCCTCGTCCTGCGCGTAGACCAGCAGCCCGCCCGGCAGGTCCAGCGCGGTGACGTACGCCAGGAGCTGGTACAGGTCGGCGTTCGGAACCGACTCGACGGTGACGCGCTTGTACTTCGCGTCGCCCACGAAGACGCACTCTCCGCCGAGCCACCACGTGAGGTCGGGTCTGAGACGCACCCGGCCTCGCTCGTCGAGGCTGCCGATGGTCTTTTCTAGGAACACGCGGTCGGAGACCCGAAGCGCCTCACGCAGCGCCACCGTCAGGAACTCCTGAAAGACGACGTTCATGTCCATCAGGAACCCGGACGCCCGTACCTGTCCGCGGCGGGACTCGAACGAGCCGTGCCGCAGCACGAGCCGCGATAGCGCGACCACCTCGCGGTAGTGCTCGTTCAGCCGGTCGAAGCGAACCTCCGGCACCGCGTTCGGCGGAAACTCCTCTGGCGAGACGTTGTCCAGCATCGCCATGACCCGTCCCAAGCCCGTGCGCGCCAGCGGTCTCAGGCGCATCCCGCCGAGCCGGGCGGCCGCGGCCCTCACCAGCCGGTTCGCCAGGATGTCGTCCGTGAACTCGTCGTAGCGCACCTCGACCGGGAGTAGGAGGCCGAACCGGCGGCGTATCTGCTCGTCGAACCTGATACGCCCACGCACGGTGTGGAGCGCCTCCTCCTCCGTGCGATAGCCGTGCAGCAGGCCCTGGGCGAACGCCCGCCCGGCCGCGGACGCGAGCGCGAGAGCCAGCACGTCCGGCAGCGCGTCCTCACGCTGGAAGTCGAACGTCTCAGGCCGGGGCTTGAACTCGCCGATCGCGTAGCAGGCGAGCGATAGGAGCTGCGGGATGCCGATCTTCGGCTTGATGAGCACGGACAGCTCGCCGATCTCGACCGCCCCGACAGTCGAGCCGGGCCTAAGGCTGTAGACTCCCTCGGCGCCGATAACGGGCTGGACCGTGAGAGAAGGCAGCGCCGCTCTCAGCGCGTCCCGCTCGGTGGCCGAAAGCCGGTGCGGTTCGCTCTCCCGGTACTCACGCAGGTCGATCCGGCGTGTCATTCGGTGCCGCCCTCGCCCGCCGCGTCGCCCGTCTGCTCTTCGTCTTGCGCGCTGCCACCGCCTGTCGCTCTTTTCAGGGCGCGCAGGTCGAACTGACGGATGCGGTCGTCATTTCCGAAGAGGCGCTCCTTGACGTAGGGGAGCACGCTGTGCTTCCAGATGCGTGTCACGGCGGTATCGTCGAGGCGGTCTTTCATGAAGTAGCTCGGCCCGATGGCGGCGTGCCGGTCGTCCTGCAGCAGTCTGTTCGCGCGCTCGACGACGTCGGCCACCCACTCCATGCCGGGCGCATTCTCCCCGATCCACCGGCGGAGCACGCCCTTCACCGGCTGGTCGTCGGGGTGGAACTCGACGAAATAGAACCTGCGGCGCAGCGCCAGGTCGACCAGCGCGATGGAGCGGTCGGCGGTGTTCATCGTGCCTATGAAGTACAGGTTGGAAGGCAGCGAGAAGTCCTCCTTCTCGGCGCTCTGGTACTGGAGGCGAATCTTCTTGTCGCGGTACTCGAGCAGGAAGTAGAGCTCTCCTAGCACCTTTGCGAGGTTGCCGCGGTTGATCTCGTCGATGACCAGGAAGTGCTTGTCGTCCGGTGCTTCTCGCGCCAGCTTGGCGGCCTGCAGCAGCGGCCCGTCGCTGAGCACGAACCCGGCCTGCCCGTCTTTCAGCGTGGGGCGGAAGCCCTGCACGAAGTCCTCGTAGGCGTAGGAGGGGTGTAACTGCACCAGCGTGACGCGGTCGTCCGATCCCGCAAGGTGCTCGGCGAGCACCTGCGCGACGAACGTCTTCCCAGTGCCCGGGGGCCCCTGGAAGATGACCTGCTTCTTGTCTTCAAGCAGCGCCTCGATCTCCTCCAGGAAGTCGACAGAGAGATACAGCTCTTCGGCGAGCGCATCCGCATCCAGGTCTGGCCCGCCCGGTTTGGGACGGGCCGCTTCGACCTCGGCCCCCGGTTCGTACTGAAGATGCCAGGACAGCGACTGCGCGTCGAGACGGTGGCGCACCGGCAGTCCGCGCGCACGCGCCTCCTCAATGTACCGGTCGAAGAAGCCGAGGGCGTGTTCATACAGCGCGGCCTCGTCCGCGTCCTTGGGTGGTAGGTCATAGCCGGTACGCTCGTACGCCTTCGCCAGTCCCTTTGTCCTGAACGGCGGGTACTGTTCCACGTCGAGACACAACAGCAACAGCGAGACGGCCGTCATCCGGCTTCCACGACCGCTTAGAGTAGATTTGGGAAATCTGCTGGCAAAGTCGCGGATCCGTTCGGAAACGGAGCGCTCGTCCTCTGTCCAAATTTCTCGCAACGCATCAAGTGCGTCGCCCGGCGACTTGTCAAGCCAATTCCTGAAGGCAATTTGGCTGTTGACTGGCAGGATTGGGTAGCTCGCCGAGCCGGCAATACCCCTCTTTACCAAGGTCGCCCAGTCGGCTTCTCCATCGCCAAGTACCGCTTTCCGCGCCACCGCGAGTTTGTCTCTCGTCACAAGCTTGGGCGTGGTCTCATCCGGTTCCATTCTCCCTGTGTCGAGATACTCGGACGCGAGCCTGATACACACGTCCCAAGCTCCGGACAGCGACCGGTTCCACAGCCTGCGGACATCAGGGTCGTAGAAGTCGAAGTCTCTCCCGAGCCCGGCCTCGAGCCCTCGGCGAATCTGCACTAGCTTGCGGTCGACGTCCTGTGTCTCCTCGGTGGCGAAGTGTGCAAAGGGTTTTGCCCCGGCAATTTCATTTTTCTGCTCGATCGAAACGGTCCCCTCGAAGGCGTCCGGATGGACGAGATGGAGCAGGGCGTGCCGTTGAATTCCTGGCGTGCCTTGGTGGTCGCTAAGCAGGAGGCTGCTAAACCGCAAGCCGATCACGAAGCTCTTGAACCCCCACGGATCGGTTAGCAGACGGTTCCGGTTGCTCGACTCCCCTCTCCACTCCTCGGCGAACTCTATGATGCACCCGACCTGATACGGTCGGTATGTGTTGAAAGCGGTCCCGGGGTGGGCTATGCCGGGTGTCAGACCGGCAACGAGTTCCCGGGGGATTGCTACGGGAGACGTCGACCATCTGAGCACCCGATCTATGTGAGCTTCTTTCGTAGCAGGATTCATGGCCCTGTGCCAAACAATGAGGAAGTGAACGTACAGCACCTCTGCCATCAGCTGGTAGACCTCCGGCGGGCTGCCTTCCAACTGCTGCTTCAACTCGTCGTAGAAGCTACCCTGGCCCACGTCCGGTCTGTCCAGGAACCGCTCTCGCAGCTCTCGGAGCCACCGGCTCGACCATATTGGCTTACCCGGCGTGAATAGTGAGTCGTCGGCTCGCAGGGCGCAGTCGACCCAGTTCTGCGCCGCTGCATAGACGTTCTCCGCTCCCTCATGCGTCTTTCTGCTGCCCATTGTTGTCCTCCGGTGGTCTCGGGTGTGCCCAATCATCCGGACAGGTTGGGCGCCGAGTCAAGTATCGGTCCTGCCGCGTGGCCGTTCAGGCTTGGTGAGACCATGCGCGGGCCCCTCGATGCGCGCCGACGAAGTGTCGGCCGCTGCCTGGGGTGAATGGGACGGGGGCGCATCGACTCTGGAGACTTTCCCTGCCGCGGCCTCGCCGGGTGCGTGGGCCCGAATTGCTGGGGCACTACCCCTGTGATACTCTGTAGCCAATCTGGGCTTGAGGGTCTCGTCCCTTGTTCGTCATCGGCACCGCCGGGCACGTCGACCACGGCAAGTCCACCCTTGTACAGGCACTGACCGGGATCGACCCCGACCGTCTCCGCGAGGAGAAGGAACGGGGCATGACCATCGACTTGGGCTTCGCCTGGATGCGTCTGCCGAGCGGCAACGAGGTCAGCATTGTCGACGTTCCGGGCCACGAGCGGTTCGTCAACAACATGCTGGCAGGCGTCGGCGGCATAGATCTCGCCCTGCTCGTCGTCGCCGCGGACGAGTCGGTGATGCCGCAGACCCGCGAACACCTGGCCATCGTCGATCTACTCAACGTCGACCGCGGGCTGGCCGTCGTCACGAAGAAGGACCTCGTCGACGACGACTGGCTGGAGTTGGTCGTCGCCGACGTAGAAGACGTCCTCGAGGGCACCAGCCTGGAGGGTTCGCAGGTGCTCACGGTGTCCGGTGAGACGGGAGACGGCCTGCCGGAGCTGACCGCCGCCATCGACTCGGTGCTGGCCCGTACCGAGGCCCGACGCGACCTCGGACGCCCGCGGCTGAACGTCGACCGCGCGTTCACCATCGCGGGGTTCGGCACCGTCGTGACCGGCACACTGATTGATGGCGTCCTCGACGTCGGGCAGCAGGCGACGCTGGTGCCCAGTGGCAGGGAGACCCGGATCCGCAGCCTGCAGACGCACCGTCAGAGCGTGGAGCGGGCCCTGCCCGGCAGCCGCGTGGCCGCCAACCTGGGAGGAGTCGCTCACGAGGAGATCGTCCGGGGAGACGTCCTCACGACCCCGGGCTGGCTCACGCCCTCTGCCGCCGTGGACGTCCGCCTGCGCGTTATCGAGGACGCCCCGAGGCCGGTCAGGCACAACATGTTCGTCACGGTGCACGCGGGCGCGAGCGAGACGGTCGCGCGCGTGCGTCTGCTGGACGCCCAGGAGGCGCAGCCCGGCGAGTCGGTCTGGGCGCAGCTCAAGATGGAGGAGCCGGTTGCGGTGGTCAAAGATGACTACTTCGTGCTCCGGTCGAACCAGGCCACGCTGGGAGGCGGGGCCATACTTGAGACGCACGCGCGGCGCCACCGGAGGATGCACGCGCCGGTGCTCGACAGGCTCGCCGTCATGGAGGAAGGCTCCGACCGGGAGTTGCTCGTCAAGGGCATCGAGACCTCTGAGCCGATCGAGTTCCGGGCGCTGGTCAACCTCGCCAATTTTGAGACCGCCGTGGCGAAGTCGGAGTTGGAGCGGATGGCGGAGGAGGGGGAGGTCGTGATACTCGGCGACTCCGGCGTCCATCCGGGCGCGCTCATCTTCACCGCCGGCGGCAGCGAGTCGGTTGCGCGGCGGGCGCGGGACTTCCTGCGGACGTACCACCGCGAGCACCCGCTCAGGCAGGGAGCGTCCAAGGAGGAGCTGCGCAGCCGCCTTCGCATGACGCCGCAGGTCTTCGCGCAGGCGCTGCCCCGGCTGCGGTGCGACGCCGACGTGGTGGAGCAAGGCGCGGTAGTCCGACTTACCGACCATGCGCCGCGGCTGTCCGGAGAGCATCGTGAAGCTGCGGAGGCGTACGTGCGGCAGCTCGAGGCGGACCGCTTCTCGCCGCCCACCGACTCGGCGCCCGACGCAGACGTGCTCGCCCTGCTGGCCGACGAAGGCAGGATCGTCAGGGTCAGTGACGCGGTGTCATTCTCCGCGGACGCCTACGAGGAGATGGTGCGGAAGGTAACCGACCACCTGCGGGACCGGGGTCGGATCACGGTCGCGGACGTGCGCGACCTGTTCGGGACCAGCCGCAAGTACGCCCTCGCTCTGCTTGAGCACCTGGACAAGCGGCGCGTCACGAGAAGGGTCGAGGACGCGCGGGTACTGCGCTAGCGGCGGCGGCAGATGACATCCGAGACATTTCACCCACACCGCCATGTGCTCGAGGTACGGCTTCGTAACGAAAACGTGCCGGTCTCGTACCTGTCGTCGCTGCTGCGGGTGGTTCAGGCGGCGCTGAGAGAGGTCGCGCGCAACGTCGAGGGGCCCAGCCGCCGCTTTGAGCAGGGCCCGCAGCCTGTGCTCGTGCTGTCGAGGCTTGCCGCGGGCGGCGACCTCGTCCTGCGCTTCACCTTCGTCGACCCCATCGACGACTCGACCCTGGAGGACCTCTCGGACGAGACGTTCGAGGCGCTGCTGAGCAGATTTGCCGAGTTCATACGCGGGCTGCCGCAGCCCGGCCTGTGGGGCGGCGCGGCGCCCAGGCGGTCGTCCAGTCCGCTGGGGTCGGCGCTCGCGAAGCGCATGGACCAGCTCCACCGGGAGCTGCGCCGGTCGCCCAGGGCGGTCCTCACGCATCACGGCCGCAGCATCGCGGTGGAGGGCGAACTGATGGAGTTCTCGTAGGCTTGTCGCTCGACCTGAACAGAACGGCCGCACAGATCGACGGCATGGCCCACGCGCTCCGGGACCGGCAGCACGCCGGCGAAGAGCGCGTCGCGAGGGCCCTGGAGGCGATCCGGACCTTCGACCCGGACGTCTACGAAGCGCGGCGGAGCGAGGGAGAGCAGGCCGAGTACCTGCCGGGCGTAACCGAGCACCCCGCAGCCGTCCACGACGCGCCGCCGGGGCCGGGCGACTTCTGCGTCGCGGCGGTGGACGGCTCCCACGTCGACGTCGACCGGCACATGCCCGCGCGGTGCTTCCTGATCAACATAGGCGTATCGGTGTTGACGTACGGCACGGCGCCGAGCGCCGACCTGCACAACGAGCCGACCCTGTACGCCAGCGACGAAGAGCTGTCGATACGCGACCCGGCGACCTACCGGGAGCAGGCCATCGAGGGCGCCGTGCTGGGAGCCAAACGCACGGTGGAGGAGGTTCGGGTCCTCGCCCAGACGGTGGCGGACCTGCCCGCGGCGACGCCGACGCTGGCCGTGATGGACGGCTCGCTGGCGATGATCGGTCTCGCCGGAGCCGGCAACCAGGACTTCGTGCTGCGCGAGCTGGTCGACGAGGGGTACGGCCGTGAGATGGACCGCCTGGCGGAGCTTTCCCGCACGCGGCCGCTGTGTCTGGCCGGTTACGTCAGCCTGCCCGGCAGCGCCGAGGTCGTGCGCGCCCTGAGGTTGATGTCATGCTCGTACGACGGCCTCGCCGCCGGGTACCGGTGCGGCATACGCGGCCCCGGCCGCGAGCCGTGCGACGGCTGCGTCGGCGGGCTCGTGGACCGCGACGTCTTCGCACGGCTGCTGAAGCCGGGACAGCGCTCGGCGCTCTTCTCGACGTCCTTCTCAGGCGTCGACCGGTACTACGCGGCCGACGTGTCGTTCTTCTACGTGAACGTCGGCCGCGAGATCGCCCGCGTGGAGGTGCCGTCGTGGGCAGCGAAGGACGAGGCCCGGCTGTCCCTTGCGCACAGTCTGGTGATTGACCAGTGCGGCCGGGGCAGGGGCTATCCGGTGGCGCTCATGGAGGCGCACGAGCAGGCCGTCGTGAGCGGCCCTGACCGGCGCTTCTTCGTTCGAGCCGTCGAGGGCGCCCTGTACGCCCGCAGGCTGCCCGTCTACACCTCCGAGAAGGCGCACTCCAAGCGCGTCCGGATGATGTAGAAGACGGACGTTCGAGGCCCGGTCTCCGCGGGGTGCTACTGATTCGGGGCGGTTGCCCATTCGTACCGCTGCTTGAGGGCTGTGAGTTGGCTATAGGCCAGATGCTTCTCCCGCTGTAGTCTGCCCACGACTATGAAGGGGGCTATGCCGACCGAGTGCGCGAACTTCTTGACAGAGCTTGCCGTGAAGTGGCCCTCGGTACAGAAGTCGCTCCAACTCTTCGGATCGATTAGGAAGTCTCTTGCGAACCGGTCGGCCTCCGCTTCGATCTCCGCGATGTCCGGGTCGGCATCGAGGCCGTGAATGACGATCCGGCGCTGCGTTCGATGCTTGAGCAGGTGGCACGCCTCGTGGAAGACGGTGAACCAGAAGATGTCGGCCCATTTGTTCCGAATGCTCATCTGGATCAGTGCCTTTCGGTCGGTCAGCCAGCGGGTAGCGCCGTTGGCGCCGCTCTTGGGAAGCTCCTGCACCATGCAGAACGCCACCCCCGCTTCCGCGCACAGCTCCAACATCGCGGGTATGAACTCCGCGGGTGGCTGAGTGGTCATCCGTCTGATTCGGGAGAGCGCGTCGGTGAAGACATCCTCGTCGTAGTCGGCCGTGGACACCTCTTGGGCGTCAAGCTCGCCCTTTCGGAGCCAGACCGCCAATGCTCCGAGAGAGACTTTGTGCTGGGCGGCCTCGGTAATTCGGAACCCTACGGCCTTCTGAAACGCCTTTGGCTCCGCTACGGCCAGCCCTAGAAAGGCCATAAGCGCCGTCAGCCTGCTCGGTCTATCCCGCCCAGCCTGTATCCATCCCCTCTTGAGCATGTCCCTAACCGGGTATTCGTCCAGCCATTGCACGTTCGCTTCGAGCATCTCTTGCTCCCGTTGTCGCGCCAGGGTCATGCGGTAGGTGGCCTCGAGGTTTATCCAGAACTGCGCGTCGATCCCGAGCACTCTCCCCAGTCCTATCGCGGTCTCCGGCGTGATGGACTTCTTTGCCCTGATGATCTCGTTGATCGCCTGTGCGGGCCTACCGAGCCTTGCCGCCAGCTCCTTTTGGGTCATCCCGCGAGCTTCCAGCTCCTCTTCCAGGACTTCGCCCGGGGGAATCGGCAGGTCCGAATATGCGCGCGGGCTGCTAGTCGCCATAATGGTTGCTCACCTCCTTCACTATCACGTGCTCCTCCGTGTCTCCCTTTGCCACTATGAGCCGCCATTTGCCTGTTAGATGAATGGACAATTCTCCTCTCTTCGATCCTTTCAGGGGATGCAGGCGCATCGAACGGATGCCATAGGCCTGTTGGAAGTCCTTGACCGCGTACAGCTCGCTGATACGGGTGATGTACTTCCGCCCAACAGCCGCGCCCCACTGCCGTGCTGCTCTGGCGGACTCTTCATAGCACCGCCGGAGCTGGTTGGTCTTGAAGGTTACTTCCACTATTCACCCTATGGGTGAATATATCGGGAGGCGCAGAGCTTGTCAACGACGATGCGCATTGGTGGCCCATCGCTGCTGTGACGGGTGAGGGCCTCAGGCTTCCATAGGACGCGCTATGACGAGGCGCAGAGGATTGCCCTGGCAGCCACTGTTGGCGTCGCCACGCGACCGGGCCGTTGTGGGGCAACGGGGTGTTTGATATACTTGGCGCCGATTCGCCCGCCCGTATTTACAGGCCCGGCCATTGGGCATCTTCGGGCGGGTGGTTCCGTCTTCGGGCGCCACAGGCTTTCGAGGACGATCGGTAAGGGAAGGATAAAGAGAAAGGAGTGGGCCATTGAAATGGATTGACTATGCCCGGCCCGAAACGCTGGACGAGGCCGTAGGTCTGCTGGGAGAGCACGGCGACGCTGCCCGAGTACTGGCCGGTGGGACCGACCTCCTGGTCCATCTCAGGGCTGGCGCCCTGACCCCGGACCTGGTCGTCGACGGCAAGGGAATCGCCGAGCTCAACGAGCTCAGCTACAGCCCGGACTGCGGGCTGACGATGGGCGCGGCCGTCCCGTGCTACAGGGTCTATCAGGACGAGGAGATCGCGGCCGCCTATCCCGGCCTGATAGACGCGGCGTCTCTTATCGGGGGCACGCAGATCCAGGGTAGAGCGACCTTCGGCGGGAACCTCTGCAACGCGGTGCCAAGCGCGGATTCCATCCCGGCGATGATCGCGTACGGCGGCACGTGCACGATAGCGGGCCCGAACGGGACCCGCGAGGTCGCGGTGGAGGACTTCTGCACCGCGCCCAGACGGAACGTGCTGGCGGCCAACGAGTTGCTGGTCTCGATCCACTTCCCGGCGCCTCAGCCCGGCTTCGGAGCGCGCTACATCAGGTTCATCCCGCGGAACGAGATGGACATCGCGGTGGCCGGCGCGGGCGTTTCCGTGCAGTTGAACAACGGCACGGTGAGCTCGGCCAGGGTCGCCCTCGCGGCCGTGGCGCCGATACCGCTGCTGGTCGCCGGGGCCGCCGCGGCCCTCGAGGGCAAAGCGCCGTCGGCGGAGAACATCCAGGCGGCGGCAGAGGCGGCCCGCGAGGCCGCGAAACCGATCACCGACATGCGCGGCACCATCGAGTTCCGGAAGCAGCTCTGCGAGGTGCTGACCCGGCGCGCGCTGACGACCGCAGTCGAAAGAGCGAAGGAGACCCAGTAGATGCCCACCAAGACTCACGTTCAGACCCGCATCAACGGCGAAGACGTCGAATTCCTCTGCGAGCCGCGGCAGAGCCTCCTCGAGTGCCTCAGGGACGTCATCGGACTGACCGGCTCCAAGGAAGGCTGTAACGACGGCAACTGCGGCGCGTGCACGGTGAACATGGACGGCCGCATCGTGGACTCCTGCCTGGTGCTGGGCGTAGAGGCCCAGGGCAGCGAGATACTGACCATCGAGGGCGTTGCGACATCGGCCGGCTTGCACCCCATACAGACGGCGTTCCTCGAGAATGCGGCGCTGCAGTGCGGCATATGCACCCCGGGCTTCATCGTCGCGACGAAGGCTCTGCTCGAAGCGGAGCCCAACCCGTCGGAGCACAGGATCCGCGAGTGGCTCGCCGGCAATCTGTGCCGGTGCACGGGTTACGACAAGATAGTCCGTGCGATTATGGACGCCGCTGGAAAGATGTAGGAGGTGGCGACATGACGACAACCTACGAGCGAAACGTCGTTCTCTCTGACAAGACCTTCGACGTGGTGGGCACGCGGCCCGTGCGCCACGACGGCCACGAGAAGGTGACCGGCAAGGCGCAGTACGGGGCCGACTTCACGACCACCAAGCTGCTCTACGGCAAGGTGCTGCGCAGCCCTCACGCTCACTCCCGGATCAGGTCGATCGACACCAGCAAGGCCGACGCGCTCCCCGGCGTCATGGCGACCGTGACGGCGGCGGACCTGCCGACGGGCAACCCCGGCGACACGTTCCACAACAGCACGCTGGGCGACCCGAATCTGCAGCGAGAGCGCGACGCCATCCTCGCCAGGGAGAAGGCCCTGTACAAGGGCCATCCGGTGGCCGGCGTCGCGGCGGCCAACCCCCACGTCGCCGAGGAGGCGCTCGGGCTGATCGAGGTCGACTACGAGGTGCTGCCCGCGGTGTCCACGGCCCCCGAGGGCATGGCCGAGGGCGCGCCCGTGCTGCTCGACTACCTGGACCCCGAGGATACGCCCGACTTCTACGACCCGGACGAGTCCACCGACACCCCGACGAACGTCACTCTCCACGTCCAGTACAAGAGCGGCGACCTGAAGAAGGGATTCGCCGAGGCGGACGTCATAGTCGAGCGCGAGTTCGACACGGCCACCGTACACCAGGGCTACATCGAGCCCCACGTCTGCACCGTGAACTGGGGCAAGGACGGCCGGGTGTACATCTGGAACAGCACGCAGGCTCCCTTCGAGGTGCGCGACTGCACGGCGGCCATCCTCGGAGTGCCGCTGTCGATGGTCAAGTTGACGCCGCTGGAGATCGGCGGCGGATTCGGCGGCAAGTGGCAGCCCTACGGGGAGCCGATCGCCGCGCTGCTGTCCAGGAAGACCGATCACGCGGTGAAGATCGTGATGAGCCGGGCCGAGGAGTTCGAGGCGACCGGCCCGACGCCGGGCTCGCACATGAAGGTCAAGATTGGCTCGACGAAGGATGGGAAGATCGTCGCGGCGGAGGCCTTCGTCGCGTTCGAGTCCGGCGCGTGGCCGGGATCGCCCATCGAGCCCGGCTGCATGTGCGTCTTCGCCGTCTACGACATCCCGAACCTGCAGGTCGACGGCTACGACGTCGTCGTCAACAAGCCGAAGTCGGCCGCGTACAGGGCGCCCGGCTCCACGCACGTCGCGTTCGCGACCGAGTCGGTCGTGAGCGAGTTGGCCGAAAAGCTGGGCATCGACCCCTTGGAGCTTCGACTGATGAACGCGTCCAAGGAAGGCACCCGGCGGGCCGACGGCCCGCGGTTCGCCCGCATCGGCTGCGTCGAGGTGCTCGAGGCGATGCGCGACCATCCGCACTACAACGAGCCGCTCGAAGGACCCAACCAGGGCAGGGGCGTCGCAATAGGCTTCTGGTTCAACGCCGGTATGCCGTCGAGCTGCTCCATCTCAGTGAACTCGGACGGGACGATCAGTCTCGTGGAGGGCTCCACGGACATCGGCGGTTCCCGGACGGCGATCGCCATGCAGGCCGCCGAGGTCCTGGGGATCGCGGCCGAGGACGTGCATCCGGCGACCGCGGATACCGACTCCGTGGGATACACCGCTGGCACGGGCGGAAGCCGCGTCACGTTCGCCACCGGCTGGGCAGCCCATGAGGCGGCCCAAGAGGTCAAGAGCAAGATGCTCGACCGGGCGGCGATGATCTGGGACGTAGACCGTGACTCGCTCCAGATGGAGAAGGGCGTGCTCAGCTCGAAGACCGACCCCGAGTTGAATATGACCTTCAAGGAGCTGTGCGCGCAGATGGAGGCCACGGGCGGCCCGATCATGGGCTCTGGTACCGTCGACCCCAAGGGCGAGGGCGGCTCCTTCGCCGGCAACGTCGTCGACGTGGAAGTCGATCCCGAGACCGGCAAGGTGACCATCCTCCGGTTCACGGTGGTCCAGGACGCCGGCAAGGCGATCCACCCCAGCTACGTCGAAGGCCAGATGCAGGGCGGCAGCGCCCAGGGCATCGGGTGGGCGTTGAACGAAGAGTACTACATGGACGACGCCGGCCGTATGACCAACACCTCGCTGCTGGACTACCGGATGCCGGTCGCGCTCGACCTGCCGATGATCGACACGGTCATCGTTGAGGTCGCCAATCCCGGCCACCCGTTCGGGGTGAGGGGAGTCGGCGAGGCCAACATCGTGCCGCCGCCCGCCGCGGTTGCGGACGCCATCCACGCGGCCACCGGCGCGCGCATGAACAGGCTGCCGATGAATCCGGGAGCGGTCACCAAGGCCGTTCAGGAGCAGGCGCAGTAGGTCTATGGCAACGGTCTTCATCCCATCGTTGATGCGCAAACTGACAGGCGGCCGGGAGACGGTCGTCGTGCCCGGATCTACCGTTCGGGAGGTCATCAAGAACCTGGAGGCCGAGTATCCGGGGATGAAGGACCGGCTTGTAGACAAGTTCAGGCTCAAGGCGAACATCTCGGTCGCGGTTGACGGCGAGGTGACTCCCCTGGGCATTCTGGAGAAGGTCGGCGAGGACAGCGAGGTCCACTTCCTGCCCGCCATCGGCGGCGGCTAGCGGGGAGGGCTCGACTATAGCGATTCGATGTGGCGGCGGCGCGGGGAACCCGCGCCGCCGCTCCCGTTGCCCGGCTTGCGTCACGCGGGCCCGGGATCGTGGGAGATGTCCTGCCGCGCCGCCCGCCACATTCCCATCCGTCCGAGGTGCCAATTGCTGGACGACAAGATCAAAGGCGTAATCGTTCCCATAGTCACGCCGCTGACGCCGGATGAGAAGGTCGACGTCCCGTCGCTGCGCCGGCTGATCGACTACCTGATCGAGGGCGGCGTCCACGGCATCTGGGCCGCCGGGACGACCGGCGAGTTCGCGGCGCTGACGGACGACCAGCGGCTGGTCTGTATCGAGACGGCGGCCGACCAGGCCGCCGGGCGCGTGCCTGTGATCGCCAACGTGTCCGCCGCGGCCACCAAGCTCACCGTCGACCTCGCGCTGTCGGTGCGGGAGATGGGGCTCGCCGGCATCGCGGCGACGCCGCCGTACTACTACCCCTGCGGCCAGGATGAGATCGCGGACCACTTTCGCCGGATCTCCGAGCGCGTCGGGATGCCGCTGTGGGCGTACAACATCCCGCCCACCGTCAAGACCGCCATCGAGCCCGGAGTCCTCGCGGCGCTGGGCGCCGAGGGACACGTCGTCGGCACCAAGGACAGCTCCGGCTCCGGCGAGCCGCTGGCCGAGCTCAACGCGCTGTGCCGGCAGGGCGGCGTCGAGATGTACCGCTTCCTCGGCTCCGTCTACCGCATCACGACGACGAACGGGGTCGGCGTGCACGGCGTGATACCGGGCATTGCCAACCTCGTTCCGGCCATCGCGGCCGGGGCGTGGGAGGCGGGCGTTAGCGGGGACGAAGAGGCCGCGGAGAAAAACCTGGCCGGGCTGATGGCCGCGACGCGCGTGATCCGTCTCGCGGCCGGCGGCGGCGGCAACTCCTCGGCGATGGCGGGCCTCAAGTCGGCGCTCAAGCTCCTCGGCGTCATAGACCACGACGCGATGACGGCGCCGCTGCGAAGCCTGACCCCGGACGAGAAGCAGCTCATCCCGCCCATCCTCAAGGACCTGGGCCTCACCGCCGCCTGACATCGCCGAGCAGTAGTCGTCAGCCGGTCGTCAGGAAAACAAGGTACGGGGCTCTGCTTACACGGATCAGACGGACGCACGAGTAGTGAACGGGCGGGTCGCGCTGGACGTGCCCCTAACGCTGGTTACGGCTCCCGTGTCACGCTTTTCCATACTCCGGAAGGACTGATATTCTGCGGGTTTCGCGTACCGCCACGACTGCGGGACAACGAAAGCGGGAAACTGACTTCGTAGGGCGACCAGGCCAACTGGGTTCGCGTATTCCCAGACCTGTGTGATTTCCAAGGCGTAGGCGATAGACTGTCCTGCGTAGTAGGCGTCGAAATCGGACTTGTCGACTCTGGCACGATCCGACACCGTCTCCCAAATCTGCTCAGGACTGCCTCTCCAGACCTCACCGACGCTGAACCCTCCCCGCAGTTCCATAACTGGGCGGGTCACGTAGACGTATACGTCGCGCCCCTTCATCTGGGTCAGGGCCCGCCGCCTTAACTCAGCCGTCTTGTGTCCCCCAAAGACGAGGTCCGCGTAGTTGGGCCGTAGGGACATGAGCAATGGGGCCGTTGATGCCTTCATGATTGCTCGGGGTATCCAAGTTGGAACAGCTTGCCAAAAGTGGTCAGGGGTATCTTCCTTGGGGACTGGAAAGACTGTCCAACTCCATCCTCGTCGAACACCCTCCTTACCTCGTCTAGCGGAACGTCTCTACGGAAGGAGAACGTATGTGAGAATTGGAACGCCATAAGCTTCTTCGATACGTCTCGCTCGCACATCTCGTAGAGGCTCTGCCATTCTAGTGTTCCGTACTTGGCGAATCTGCGAAAGAGCTCCTTGGGCGTGTCGATCGCGACATCGTCAAGATGAGAAACGGCCACGACCTTCTTCTCACCGCTTACGTACCACAGTATCCGGCCAGGAGGACTCAGCATACGGTGAAGAGTCGCTTTGCGGTAGTACACATTGCTCCAGCTCATCAGCACGTCGGGGTCTCCTCCGAATAGATCGCGTGACGACTGTTGCCTATCGAACAGATTGAGGGCGTAGCCTGGTCGGATCGGGATCAGGAAGTGATTCTGATCCGCATCGGATACCAGCGGGGAACAGGAACGTTCAAGCTCAAGGTGTGACATGGTTCGATAGTCGTTGACGACTTGTTGGGATAACCCAGCCACTCTTGCCAATGCTTCCCCACGTCCAATATAGCGTGTGAAGCAGAATCTGACGAACTGACCGTCGTATTTCGTGAATCCCATCTCCGAAAGGCCATGCAGAAGGCTGGTCGGGAGAGCTGAACTCTCAATCTCCACCATCTCCAGGTTATTGCGAATGGCCTTGTATACAAGGTCCGAGAGCATGAAGCGTCCAAGCAGTACCCGATCATGAGAGGTTGCGGCGATCCTACACAGAGACACGGTGAGGGTTCCTTCGGGCTGATCGGCGCCAAAGATGATGCCACGCAGAGCAAGAGGCTCATTTCCGGACCAGAGGACGTCCAGTTCATGGCAAGTTGGACCCGCGACTACGGTATCCACTGTTTCGCGCAACTGCCCGAGTCTTTCTCCGGGGTTGAGAAAGCGCGCAAATGGAAAGTTCGTGAACTCATTTGACGCGAGGCGTCGCCATACGAGGCCAAGCCCGGAGACGCGGTCCGGCATCGCCGTCTGGGTTCCAGCCAGTTCCCCTAGTCTGAGGATCAAGGCCGTAGGAGACATCACGCTCAGATCGACCAGCTCGGCGATCTGCTCAGCCCTGTTCAATAGACCTCGGTCCCTGGTAACAAAGATGTTCACGTCCGAGGCTGCGGCCTTCGCGAGGTGATTGATGTCCGATAGGCGACTCGGGTTGCTGCTCGGCAGGACCTGCCTGAGCAGCTGTTCGAAGTCTTCCAATACCAACGGGTCATGTTTCAGTTCAAGGAACTGTCCAGTTCTCTTCCTAGCCTCATCACGTTCGTCAACACTAGGGTTGCGGCCGATTTCGTTGAAGAGCTCCGCTGTAAACCAAAGATTGACGGAATCAGCGAAAAGGTCAGATACCAAGGCCTTGGATGGTAGGGTGACCGGGTCGTCAGGTCGATCAAAGTCGAAAAATATCTGAGCATCGATCACCACATCAAGGATGTCATCGGATATTTTCGCTTGGAAGAGGGCCAGTTCATCCTCTAGCTCCAAGGCAAAGCGCCAAGCAGTCAGGAGATGTCGCTGTCTAGATCTGCCGGGCCTCTCGCCTATGGACACGAACCCCAACCTGGGCCAGATGGAATGGGCTGGGAAATCATTGCGGCATTCCAGTCTAATGCTCTTCTGAGTGGTGGCATAGCTCTTCAGGGCATCTAGTAGGCTCTTCGCTATGCCCTGACCTCTGAAAGCCTCTGCCACGCAGAGTTGTCTTATGCGGAAACGATCTGGATATGCAGCGTACAGGAGATAGCCAACCAGTCTGTCATCCGGATCCGTGGCACCCAGTACGCACTCCTTCAGGAGGTAGTCGTCGAGCGCATCCCAAGGAAGAAAGCCGATCGTCCCGCTGTGCGACTTCATCAGCTTGTCAACAGCGTCAAGATGGGCGGTCGTCAGTTTCGAGATATTTGTTCTCATATCGCCAGCCCGTGATCGTCTCGTCCCACTATTCGCACCAAATAGTGAGCGTACCGCGATACAATCGTGGCACGTACGGATGTTCGCACGAGGTTGAAACCTGTGTCAAGAGGCTCTTTGGTCAGTTGCCACATCCTCCCTCGCTCTGCCAGCCTACGGCGTCGTGTTGGTAAACTGATCCTTTCACGTCTTGGCCCCTCCCGACTGAAGCGCCATCGCCGGGCGCGGCGGTATATAATCGCACTGTTCGCTTGGAGAACTCTATGTACGAGCTTGCCTTTCAGAAGTTTACGCTGTCCAACGGCCTGCAGGTCGTGCTCCACGAGGATCACGCGCTGCCGACCGTCGGAGTCAACCTCTGGTACCACGTCGGGTCCAAGAACGAGGAGGCCGGCCGGACCGGCTTCGCCCACCTGTTCGAACACGTCATGTTCGAGGGGTCGAAGAACCACAACCGCCTCTACTTCGAGCCCCTTCAGAAGATCGGGGCCGCCGTCAACGGGTCCACGAGCTCCGACAAGACCAACTACTGGGAGACCGTGCCGTCCAACCACCTGGAGATGGCGCTGTGGCTGGAGTCGGACAGGATGGGCTTCCTGCTGGACGCGCTCGACCAGAAGAGGTTCGACGTTCAGCGGGACGTGGTGAAGAACGAGAGGCGCCAGAGCTACGAGAACCGGCCGTACGGCACGGCGCACCTGCTTCTGCAGCCGGCCCTGTTCCCGCCGCCTCATCCCTATAGCTGGCCGGTCATCGGATCGCAGGAGGACCTCGACGCGGCCCACCTCGACGACATCAAGGCCTTCTTCAGACGCTTCTACTCGCCGTCCAACGCCAGCCTGACCCTCGCCGGCGACTTCGACAGCGGCGAGGCGAGGAAGCTGGTCGAGCGCTACTTCGGCGACCTGGAACCGGCTCCGGCGGTCGCCCGGATCGGCCGCATGGACTCGACGCTCACGGGAGAGGTCCGGCTGGACCTGCGCGACAGGGTGCAGCTACCGAGGCTGTACCTGGTCTGGCCCGCCCCACCGATGTTCGATCCCGACGAGGCCCCCCTCGACGTGCTCGCCGCCATCTTGGGCGAGGGTAAGAGCTCGAGGCTCCACAGGTCCCTCGTGTACGAAAAGCAGATCGCCCGGGACGTCAGCGTGAGCAGCGAAGGGCAGGAGATCGCGGGCGAGTTCGACGTGATGGTCACCGCCAATCCCGGCCACTCCCTGGAGGAGATCCAGGACGTGGTCGAGGAGGAGCTCGAACGGGTACGGAAGGAACCCCCCGCGGAACGCGAGGTCCAGCGCATCATCAACCTGATCGAGAGCCATCACGTCAGGCAGCTTCAGCACGTCGGAGGCTTCGGCGGCAGGGCCGACCAGTTCAACCATTACAACGTCTTCGCGGGAGACCCGGGCGCGTTGAACAGGGCTCTTGACCGGTACCGCGCCGTCACTCCGGATGACGTGCTGAGGGTGGCCGGCCAGACGCTCGGGCCCAATAGAGTGCGCATGGCGGTGCTCCCGCAGGACAAGGCGACGGCCTCGAAGAGCGTGGTGGACAGGAGCTCGACTCCGGCTGCGCAGGCCGTGAAGGGGTTCTCGCCGCCGACCCCGGAGCGCCACAAGCTCTCCAACGGCCTGGACATCCTGTTCGTGGAGAAGCGGGGCCTGCCGCTCGTCAGCGCCGCGCTGGTCGTCAGGGCGGGCGCCGCCGGCGACCCTGAGCGGTCGCCGGGCACGGCCCAGATCACCGCCGCGATGCTGGCCGAGGGCACGGCCTCGCAGACCAGCGTGCAGATCGCCGACGAGATGGAGTTCATGGGCTCGAGCCTCGCCAGCTCGGCCAGCCGGGAGCACGCTATCGTCGGCGCCCAGACCCTGACCACGCATTGGACGCGTGCCCTCGAAATCGTCGCGGACGTGGCGCGGACCCCGACGTTCCCGGACCGAGAGCTGGAACGGATACGCAACGAGCGGCTGGCCGATCTCAGGCGGATCGGCGACCACGCGGCCGGCGTGGCCGAGCGCGCCGCCCGCGGGCTGGTGTACGGGCCCGACACCCCGTCCGGCCATCCGCTGAGCGGCACCATCGGGTCGATCGAGGCGCTGGACCGCGACGCGCTGGTCGCCCACCACGGCGGGAGCTACGTGCCCGACGGCTCGACGCTGGTCGTGGTCGGCGACACGAGCGGCGACGAGGTCGTATCGCGAGCCGAGTCGCTGTTCGGAGACTGGGCCGGGAAGGCGCCGGACAGTCCCGCACCGGCGGCAGTCGACGCGCCCGGCGGGACGACCATCTTCATCGCCGACAAGCCCGGCGCGCCGCAGTCCGTGATCAGGGCCGGGCATCTCACGTTCCCGCGCAGCCACCCGGACTACTACGGGCTGACCCTCGTCAACTACGTCTTCGGGAGCCACCCGGCGTCGCGCCTCTTCATGAATCTCAGGCAGGACAAGGGGTACAGCTACGGGTACTATTCGTCGCTCGACTGGGGTAGCGAGGTCTCGGCGGTCTTCGCCGGAGGCGCCGTCGAGACGTCGGTCACCAAGGAGTCGGTGATCGAGACCCTCAAGGAGTTCTCCGACATTCGCGGCGACCGGCCCGTGACCCAGGAGGAGTACGACGACTCGCGCGACGGCATATCCCGGGGCTTCCCGGCGCAGTTCGAGACGCACGGCCAGATGATGACTCGGCTCGTGCAGATCGCGCTCTTCCGGCTGCCCGACGACTACTACGTCGACTTCCTCGGGAACATCGCCGCGGCCGGGCTGGAGCAGCTCCGCGAGCTGGCGTCCAGACGGCTAGACGACAAGCGCCTGGCCGTGCTTGTCGTGGGCGACCGTGCCGCAATCGAGCCGGGCCTGCGGGAGCTGGGGCTGCCCATCGTGCCGGTCGACTACGACGGCCGGCTGCTGGAATAGCCGCGCTTCGGCCAACGAGTACCGGGGGGCGCATTGGGAAACCGCTTCGAGGGCAAGGTCGCGGTGGTCACCGACGTGGCCGGTCCGGTCGCGTCGGCCCTCGCCGCGCTGCTGGGCCGTGAAGGCGCTTCACTCGTCGTCAACAGCCCCGGGCCTGGGGCGTCCACGTCCGAGGCTGTCGCCGAAGCCTTACGCCTCTCCGGCGCCGAGGCCGTAGCCGCGGAGACCGACGTTGCGGACATGGCCGGGGCCGAGGCGCTGATCGCTGCCGCCATCGACGCATACGGGCGGCTCGACGTGCTGGTCAACAGCGTCGAGGTCCGCGTCGACGGGCCCGTCCATGAGATGGAGCCCGGCGACTTCGACCGCGTCGTGTCGGCCAACGTCAAGGCGGTCTTCGCCCCCACGAAGTTCGCGGCGGTCCGCTTTCGCCAGCAGAGGAGCGGCCGCATCGTCAATCTCACGTCCGACGCCGGTCTCGGCGTCCCGGGAGCGTCGGCGTTCTCCGCGGCGTCGGAGGCGGTCGTTGGGATGACCCGGACCGTGGCCCGCGACCTGGGCAAGTACGGCGTCACGTGCAACGCCCTGTGCGTGGGCGAGAGGCCGGAGGGCGCCGCGGCCCTGGCGGCACTCCTGTGCACCGAGCGGCTGCCGCACGTCAACGGCTACGCCTTCGGAGCCCACGACGGCTCCCTCGTCGTCTACGCCAATCCGGTCATCGAGCGCAGCATCCAGAAGTGGGGGCCGATGACGTTGGACGAGATCGACGCGCACGCCCCCAGTCTCCTGGCGGCGGGCTGAGCATGGGCGCCAGGCTGGAGGGCCGCGTGGCCATAGTGACGGGCGCGGGCAGGGGTATCGGCCGCAGCGTGGCGATGCTGCTCGCCCGGGAGGGCGCGGCCGTGGTGGTGAACGACCTGGGCGGCTCGGTCGACGGCGCCGGTTCGTCTCATGGCCCGGCCGAGGACGTGGCCTCGGAGATTCGCGCTGCGGGCGGCGACGCGGTTGCCAGCTTCGATTCGGTGGCGGATTTCGACGGCGCGGGAGCGATAGTCGGCACCGCCGTAGAGAACTATGGCCGCGTCGACGTCCTGTGTAATGCCGCCGGCATTCTGCGCGACCGCATGGTGTTCAACATGACCGAGGCGGAGTGGGACGCCGTGCTGCGCGTGCACCTGTACGGCTCCTTCAACATGGTGCGGCAGTGCGTTCCGCACATGATCGAACAGCGGTACGGCCGTATCGCCCTGTTCTCGTCGGTGTCCGGGCTCGGGTCCGCCGGCCAGACGAACTACACGTCGGCCAAGGAGGGCATCGTCGGCTTCGCCCGTTCGCTCGCGAAAGAGCTCGCGCCCTGGGGGATCACGGTCAACGCCATATACCCGGGCGCCAATACGAGGATGATGGCGACCGTGCCCGACAGCGTACGCCACGGGTCGGGCGGGGGAGCGGCGGAGATCGTCGGATCGCTCGAGCCCGAGGAGGCGCTGGCCCCGGAGAACAACGCGGCCAAGATCGTCCACCTCTGCACCGAAGCCGGCGGGGCGTTCACCGGCCGGGTCGTCGCGACGAACGGCTGGGCGATGTCCCTGTACTCCACGCGCCGCGTATCCAAGAGCATTCACACAGACGGCGAGTGGGCGTTGGACGAGCTCGAGCGGCTCGTTCCCGCATCCCTCGCCGCCGGCCTCACCAACCCCGCCCCGGCGGAGCCGCCGCGTCAAGCTCGGACGTGACGCCGCGCCCGTCCGGATCGACGGCGGGAGGCAAGTCGGAGTTAAGTGCAAAATAGAGGTCGGCCGCTTTCAATCCGCCTCGACATCGTCGCTTCGCTGGCAGATCCGCCGGGTGGGCTAAGCCTGAGCCAGAATCGAAACCGATGGCTGGAACGCGCGTCTGAGAGCGTCCCTAGAAGTATGGCCGGAAAGTCATTGGCTGGGTTTCGCACTACCCAAAGCAGACGTATTACGGTCTTATACGACATGAAAATATATGAATTGCGTTTCACAAACCCATTATTACATCGACAGTCGACGGTAAGCCAACGACGGCTTGGGAAGAATCGGGGTTTCCGTCCGAGTTTCTAGGTTCACGGGCGACTTACTGTCACAATCCGCAAGTGTCACAGCACCTACACCGGCACGACCGCCGTGTTCTTCCTCTAGCCCGCCACGCGAATCCTTGTGCAAAGCCCTTCAGGCTCGCCTGAAGGGCCTACCGGCAGCCCAACCAAGCTCCCTGGGCAAGTCAATCTTCCCAACGCGACCTCTGCCAGTCCACATACTGTTGAATCGCGTCCGATCTGTAGCCGTAGAGCAAGCCGTACATGCAATCCAGTACATCTCGTGGAATGTCGGCGGCGCTTTCCAAGTACAGGTAGGTATCGAGAATGATCTGCTCACGATAGAAGATAAACTGTGTTCCGTGGAATTCAACATCGGCTGCTTCATCGTCAGACACGACCACCAGCATGCGGATTCCGAGCTCGTCGGCTGTTTCTTGCGCCTGCCTGGACACAGCTTCCGCATCCTCGCGGAACAGGTTGAAGGTCGCAATGGGCTTCCCGGTCTTCGCGACCATCCAGGCATTCTCGTAGACGAGCCAATAGGGTTCAGCCACTTCCATGTACTCCCATCGTATTCGGACAGTCTAGCAAGCTCAGGCAGGCCTGTGCGTTGGGAGTTTGCACTACTCTCCATGTCGGGAGGCAAATTGACGCTAATTCGGCGCAGCGCTACCATGAGGCTCGTCTCGAGGGGCAGGAGGCAACGCAAATGCCGCACTTTGTACATCCGTGGGAGCTGCTCGTAGTCCTGTCCATCGTCGTGGTCATCTTCGGCGTGGGCAGGCTGCCTGAAGTCGGCGGCGCCGTGGGTAAGGCGATACGCGAGTTCAAGTCGTCCGTCACGGGCGACACGGACAAGGACGCGGCGGAAGCCGAAGGCGGCGCTCAGACCAAGGAGTGACGCCTGGATTCCCGCCGTCGGAGACTCTTGCGTAACTCCCCCTGTGGGAGACATCGTGGCGGAGATGGCTAGTATTCCTAGCTGGGAACCCCCAACCCTGGATTCCCGCCTTCGCGAGAATGACGGTTTTGCAAGGGTCTCCCGTCGCGGGAATGACGATGTGGGTGCACCGCCGCTCGTCGTTCCCGTGGAGACGGCCCCCCCCTCCGCCGTGGATTCCCGCCGCCGCGGGAATGACGCTGTCCCACGGCCTCCGGGAACGCCCCCTACACGTCCTGGCTTTCCGCTTCGAGTTGTTGCAGGGCTCGGCGGCGGCCGCGCGCTCCCAGCTTTGCCAGCCAGATACCCGCCTCGTACATCGCCATTACGGGAAGCGCCACCAACGCCTGGTTTACCGGATCGATGGTCGGCGTGATCATCGCGCCCAGGACAAATGCGACGACTATCGCGAACCGCCGGTTCTTCGCCAGCATCGATGGCGTGACGACCCCGATCCTGGCCAGGAAGAACATGACCACCGGCGTCTCGAAGATCAGGCCCATCCAGAAGAGTAGCGTCATCATGAGGTTGGCATAGCTGCCGATGGTGATCAGCGGCTCCGCAACGTCGCCGCTGAAGCCCAACAGGAACCGCACGGCCGGCGGGAAGAGCACGCGGTAGCCGAAAGCGGCGCCCGCGATGAAGACGAGCACGCTGACCGGCAGCAGCGTGTACAGATAGCGCCGCTCGCCCCGAGTCAACCCGGGCGCCACGAACAGGACGATCTGGAACAGCGTGAACGGGAGCGATATGACGAATCCGGACACCAGCGAGACCTTGAACGCGATGCCGATGAACTCGGTCAGCTCCGTGTATATGGGCTTCTGGTTCGGGATCCCGGCGAAACCTTCCGCCGGCTCCATGAGCAGCCTGAGGATCTCCTGGTGGAAGGCGAATGCGGCCGCGGTGGCGACCGCCAGGAAGAGGACGGAATATATCAGGCGTCGCCGCAGCTCGTTCAGGTGCTGTCTGAACGAGAGTTTCCCCTCGTTCACGCCGTGTCCTCGGCTTCCGGATCGCCGCGTTTCTCAGGGGGCGTCTGGGCGGATGCCTTGAAGGCGACCGGGCCGCCTGACTCCGGCTTCGACTCGTTCTCGGGTTCCTCGGACTCCTCCGCGGCCGGCTCGGCCGCGGTCTCCGCAGCGCCGGCATAGGGACGGGGTCCGCCGCGCCGGTGCACTATCGGACGCTCGACAGGCTCCTCGTCCAGCGATATTTGAGGCAGGCCGTCGGCAAGTCGTCTGAGCTCTCCGGTCACCTTGCCGAGCGTCCGTGCGGCGGTGAGCATCCTGTCCGGGCCCAGCACGATGAACCCGACCAACAGCACCACGAGGATCTCGAGCGGCCCCATCCCGACGAATGTCATCGGACCGTCTCGGCGACCCTCAAGGGACACTCGACGCAGTCAGGGGGCGGTGTCCAACCGGGGTCGAGCTCCGCGCCGGCGCCCATGCGTGCAAGCAAGGTCACCGTGTCGCAGAGGGGCAGGCCGACCACGTTCAGGTAGCACCCGTTCACCGATTCGGCCGGGGCGAAGACGGGGTCCTGTACGGCGTAGCCGCCGGCCTTGTCGAAGGGGCTTCCCGAGTCGATGTATGCCGATATCTCGTCGTCGGCGTACCGCCGCATCAGCACCTCCGTGGCCCTGTACGCCGAGTGTGCGCTGCCCGAGACGCCGTCGACCAAGGTGACGCCGGTCACGACGCGGTGAGTCCTGCCCCTGAGCCGGTACAGCATTGCGGCGGCGTCCTCGCGGTCTCTGGGCTTGCCCATGACGTCGTCGTCCACGACGACTCCGGTATCGGCCCCGATGACGAGGGCGTCTCCGACTCGCAGGGACACCTCTCGCGCCTTGGAAGCGGAGAGCCTTACGACGAACTCCTCGGGCGTTTCGGCGCCCCGCCGCGGCTCCTCCTCCGCCTCGGGAGCGATCACCCGCGCGGGCGCCCGGAACGCGGCCATCAGCCTGCGACGCCGCGGGGACGCCGACGCCAACACCAACTGTGCGGTGGCCGCCGACGGACGCACTAGCCCGCCCCCAGCGTGACCACGCACTCGACGTGGTGGGTCTGCGGGAACATGTCCACCGGCTGGACGTCGATCACGTTCAGCCCGGCGCCGACGAGGACGGCGAGATCGCGCGCGAGGCTGGCCGGATCGCACGATACGTACGCGGTGCGCCGCGGCCTCCACGCGGCGACGGCCTCCAGCGCGGCCCGGTCGCACCCGACTCGCGGCGGGTCCAGTATAACCGCGTCGGGAGTCGAGTCGAGCTCCGCGATAACGTCCTCGGTGCGGCCCTGTCGGTACTCGAGGTTGTCCAGGCCGAGGGCATTGACCGCGGCGTCCTTGACCGCCGCCTCGGACTCCTCCACCGCGATCACGCGCGCGACGTGGGGAGCCAGCAGGGCCGCGAACGTCCCCACGCCGGCGTAGGCGTCGATCAGCGTATCGCCGCCGCGCAACTCCAGCCGCTGCCGAACGATCTCCGACAGGCGCTCGGCCTGGGCGGTGTTGACCTGAAAGAACGACGGCGACGCGATCCGGAAGGTCCGGCCGAGCAGCTCTTCCGTGTAGTGCGTCTGTCCGGTCTGCAGAGGTATCTCCTCGCTGCGGAGCGCCGGCTGCACGAGCACGTCGGACGTGTTGACCCCGTATCGGATCGAGAGCTGGCTCGTCTCCTGGCTGCGGCCGTCGAGCTTGCTCAGCACGTCGTTGATACCGTCCGCCATGAGCATGCAGCGGTCGACGTCGACGAAACGCCGGGTGATCCGGTTGACGAAGCCGAGCCTTCCGCTTCGGCGCACCGTAAACCGGCCGTGGTTGCGGTACCCGAACTGCTCGGGCGCCGGAGTCGGCGCGGATACGGGCACGGTGCGCAGAAGCTCGTACGCCTCAAGCTCGGCCCGGATCGCGTCCCGCTTCAAATCGAGCTGGTGAGGGTAGTCGATGTGCTGCCACTGACAGCCGCTGCACGGCCCGAAGAAGGGGCACGGCGGGGCAACGCGGTGGGGCGAGGGGTCGACGACATCGGTGACGATGGCTGATACGTGCCGCCGTCTCTTCCGGCGATAGCGCACGATCCGGGCGACTACCTTCTCGCCCGGTATGCCGCCGAAGACGTTGATGCGCCCGTTCTCGAAGGGCGCCATCGTATCGCCGAGCGGCCCCATCTCGTCCAGGTTCAGGGTCGCCAGCTCGGGCTCTTCTGGCTCCTGCTCTCGCCCGTAGGGCCGTCTCTCAACGGTGGTCATGTCAAAGCTCAGGCTCAAATATAACACAGGGCCATGGGGGCCTAGGTTCCCCAGCTGATTGGGCCGGCCGGCGTGACGGACTGCTTCCGGTGTCATAGTGGCGCACCCTGTCGGGGATGGATTCCCTAAACTCACAAACGAAGTGCAACACCTGGTTAAGGTGTTGTCATGGGAAAACGTTATGGACATGTCACCATTGAAGAGCGGTGTGAGATTGCCTGCCTACAAGCCGAGGGACGCTCGATCCGGCAGATCGCTGCAGATTTGGATCGCTCGCCATCTACAGTTGCTCGGGAGCTGAAGCGCAATGGGTCACAGACCGGTGAATACAAGCCGATATATGCCGACCGGCAGGCTCGTGCCCGCAGATGGCGAGGCTCCCGTATGGAGCGGGACGATACTCTCCGTACACGGGTGCTCTCACGCCTCGAACGGGGCTGGTCGCCCGAGCAGGTTGCCGGACGGCTTGAGCTGGAGGCTGGTAGGAGGGTCATCTCCCACGAGAGCATCTACCGGTTCATTTACGGCCAACTCGCGCGCACGAAGGATTATGGGTGGCGCCACTACCTTCCTCGTGCCAAGTCGAAGCGTGGCTGGCGAGGCCGCAGAGGGGGCAGCCCTGCCTCCTTCATGGCTATGCGACGCTCGATTGCCGAGCGCCCCCAGAGCGCCGCTGACCGCCGCACTCCCGGCCACTGGGAGGCGGACCTGATGCTGTTCAGGACATATGGACATGCGGTGCTGACCATGCACGAACGCCACTCCCGCATCCTCATTGCCGTCAGACCCCCTGGCAAGGCATCCAGCCCCATCGCCAGCGCCATGTCGCAGGTGCTCGGTCAGTTGCCGCCCCAATGGCGACGGACGGTTACCTTCGACAACGGGACCGAGTTCGCCCGACACTACCGACTCCACGATCTGGGTATCGAAACCTTCTTCTGCGATACCCACTCCCCTTGGCAGAAGGGCGGGGTGGAGAACGCCATCGGCCGGTTGCGGCGGACTCTGCCCCGCAAGACCGACCTGGCGGCGTTGCCGGTCGAGCGGTTTACACAGATGATTCAGGCCTACAACAATACCCCGCGAAAGTGCCTGAACTACAAGACCCCGGCAGAAATATTCTTGGAAAGCGTGTTGCACTTGAAATGTGAATCCACCTTCCCGCCTGCGCGGGAATGACGGTTGTTCAAAGGTCTCCGTTCGCGGGAATGACGGAGGTGGGGGATTTGCGTGGCCCCGGTAAACCGGGGGTCGTCATCGAATCTGATATGATTGTTGACTGGAGGTGACGATGGCCTCGGAAAGGCGACTTCCTTCTTGGCTCAAGGCGAGAATGCCGGGCGGTCCCAACTACGTAGCGCTGAAGGCGCTGATGCGCGACAACGAGCTCCACACGGTATGTGAGGAGGCGCACTGTCCCAACATAGGGGAGTGCTGGGAGCGCGGCACCGCGACCTTCATGATCCTGGGCGACATCTGCACGCGGGCCTGCGGCTACTGCGCGGTCATCACCGGCAAGCCGGTGGGACTGGACCTGGAGGAGCCGGCGAGGCTTGCCGAGACCGTGGAGCGGATGGGGCTGAAGTACGCGGTTATCACCTCGGTCAACCGCGACGACCTCCCCGACGGGGGCGCCTTTATCTTCGCGCAGTGCGTCCGCCAGGTCCGCAAGCGCGTTCAGGGCTGCAAGGTGGAGTTGCTGATACCGGACTTCGAGGGCAACTGGTCAGCTCTGGCCACCGTGATGTCGTCGAAGCCCGACACCCTCAATCACAACATCGAGACGGTGCGCAGGATATTCGGCCGGGTCCGGCCGAAGGGCGACTACGACCAGTCGCTGGAGCTGCTCTCGCGGGCCAAGGCGCTCGATCCGAGCGCGGTCACCAAGTCGGGGATGATGGTCGGTCTCGGCGAGACCTGGGACGAGATACTCCGGACGATGAGCGACCTGCGGTCCGTCGACTGCGACCTGCTGACCATCGGACAGTATCTGCGGCCTTCGCAGAAGCACGTGGCGCTCGCCAAGTGGTACACGCCGGAGGAGTTCGCCGAGCTCAAGCGCGAGGCCGAGGCCCTGGGCTTTCGGCACGCCGCCTCGGGGCCGCTGGTCCGCAGCTCGTACCACGCCGACGAGCAGCACGCCACGGCGACAGCGGTCGCTGTCTGAACATCCCCAACCCAACGCAGTGTCGGGCGGCCGAAGGCGCTAGCGGCTGAAGCCGTCCAGTACGCGGGCGGCTGCCTCGTAGTCGCGGCGCCCGGCGCGAAGTATGGGGGGCACCAGGTAGATCGACCTGAAACCGGCGTCGACGAACCCGTGAAGCACGGCCAGCGCGATGTCGACGGAGTCCCGACCTCGACTCAGGTCGGCGGTGACCCAGTCCGGGACGTCCCCGAACACCAGACCGCCCGGCGTAATCAGTTGGACGCCGCAGAATACGGGCGCGGTCAGTTCCTCTCCGTAGGCATCGGCGTAGCCGTCGAGGAACCGCCGCACGAGCGCCGGATTGAACACGGCCTGCATCAGGAAGTACTGGGCGCCAGCCTCGACTTTGCGGCGCGTGAGCTTGGTCTGCGCCTCTACTCCCAGACCAAGATCGATGGTGGCCCCCACGCAGAGCTCGGTCGGCGAGCGCAGCTTGCCGCCTTTGAAGTCCAGTCCCCGGTTCATCGCGGCCGCCGCCGAGATCAGCCCGGTGGGCGTGAAGTCGTCGACCGACTTGACCGTGGACAGCTCGCGCTCGGTGAAGCGGTCGCCCATCACCACCAGGACGTTCTCCAGGCCGAGCAGCCCGGTGCCAAGCAGCATGCTCTCGACCGCCAGCTTGTTCATGTCCCGCGTGGCGATGGTGAACAGCACGTCTCTGCCGGTGTTCTGCTTGATCCAGTGGGCCGCGAGCGCGGACGTTACGCGGACCGATTTGCCGGGGTTGTACGCGACCGAGATGAAGTCGGCCTCCAGGTCGCGGGCAGGCTGCAGGAGGGCGGGGTCGGGGCCTCGAGGCGGCGTGAAGTCGCACACGAAGAGGACCCGGCTCGGATCGTGGTTGCGTCGCTCGGCGATGGCAGTCACTGTCCCATGACCCCTGGGCGTGTGGACCGCCCCGCGAATGTGGGGGCGCGTGTCGTGGCAATGGGCGCCGGCCATCGCGCGCCGGCGCCCGTAGGCCATGCCCGCCGAGTCCGTGGGAGAAGCGGCTGGCGGGCGGCCGGGTGTAGTATCGTGGGGGCTACCGCCAGCCGAGCATGCCCCGCTTGGTCGGAACGAGGGAGACCCGGTGTCCGAGAGAGCACTTGTAGCGTTGCTCTCGGGCGTCGGGCCGCTTGCCCGACAGCGACGACTGCTCCATCACCTGATCGCAGAATGGGCAGTGCACCGCGTAGGCCACCCGATTGCGTATCCGCACGACCCGCGCGTAGACCAGAGTCCCCGCCAGGTTGGAGAAGTCTCCGCAGTAGCGCAGCACGTATTTGGTGGCCGCGCTGATGATGCTGGCGCCGTTGGAGCTGGCGCCGTTGGAGCTGGCGCTGCTGGCGATGGTCTGGGAGTAGTCGACCCAGCCGCAGCTCATGCACTCCGGCTCGTCGTAGCCCATCACCAACCGCGTTCCGCATCTGTAGCAGTTCGTGAGCGGCTGCGGGGCGACCTGGACCCCCGGGGTCGCCGCACCCTCGAAGTCGGACAACGGACGTGGGGACGTGGATACTTCAGGCCTGGCTGCTGCGATGACCATGGCGACTCTCCTTAGGCAGGGGCGTACCCGGCCGGAACAAGATAGGATGGGGCTCCAGCCCGTTCCTCGGAGTGGTCTGACGAAGTATCGCGCGAACGAAGGTATGTGTCTCCGTCCGCCGGCGCGTCCCGCGGTCGTCGATCTCTATGCGCACCCCAGTCGTCCCTCCAAAGCATCGAAGCCGAACAGATCCCCAAAGCGGAAGTATTATACTTGTATAATATCTAGACAAGTCAAGTACCTATTAAATCAAATAGATTTGTGATTAAAATCACGTTCAGCAAGCCTACCGGACAGGCAGGGAACGGCTCCGGCGGCCGGATTCGGGAAGCGGGCTGCATTGGCAACAATTCGGTCGCGATGCTAGGCTTCGGAGGTAGCAGGGAGGTGGCATGTCCCCGAGGATAGTCGTTTGTGTCAAGCAGGTCCTGGACCCGGAGATGCCCGCGTCCGCGTTTCGAGTGGACGCGGAGAGCAACCGGGTGGCGGCCGCCCCTGGCATCCCTCCGGTCATCAACGGCTTCGACGAGAACGCCGTCGAGGCGGCGCTGCGCATCAAGGACGCGGCTGGAGGCACGATCACAGTCCTGTCCGTCGGCGACGGCTTCCAGGCCGACGTGATGAAGAAGCCGCTGTCGATGGGCGCCGACGAGCTCGTGCTGGTGCAGGACGAGTCTATGGCGCACCTGGACGCCTACGCCACCGCGCACGTCCTCGCCCGGGCTATTGCGAAACTGGGCGGCGCCGACCTGGTCCTGTGCGGACGCCAGGCGTCCGACTGGGACAACGCGCAGGTGCCGCTCGGCCTGGCCGAGATGCTGGGGCTGCCCTGCGTCACCGTAGCGCGGAGCGTGCAGGTGGTCGATGGAGGCGTGGTCGTTCACCGCGTGCTGCCCGACGGCTACGACGTGGTAGAGGCCCGTCTTCCGGCCCTGGTCACGGTCAGCAACGAGCTGGGGGAGCCGAGGTATCCCACCCTGCGCGGGATCATGACCGCCGGGCGGAAGACGCCGACGGTGTGGATGGCGGCCGACGTGGGAGTCGCCGCCGCCGACCTGGTCCCCAGAGTGCGGGTGATCGATCTCGCGGTCCCGGTGGTGGACCGCGAGTGCGAGATAGTCAGCGGCGAAAGCGACGCGGACGCCGGCCGGGCCCTGGCACTGAGACTCCGCGAAGACGGCCTGATATGAGGCGGCACGCCTGCGTACGCGAGGGCCAGGGGATAGCGGCATGGTAGACGTGCTCGTGTTCGGCGAGACCCGTGTCGAAGACCTGGACTCCACTACCCGCGAGCTCCTGGGCGCGGCCCAAGACCTGGGCGGCGAGGTGGGCGTGACGCTGATGGGCCGATCGCCGTCCCGCTGCGCCGCCGCCGCCGTCGCGCTTGGCGCCGACCGCGTATACGACGTGACCGACCCGCTGCTGGACGGCGCCTCGACTGACGCCGCCGTCGCCGCGTTCGAGCAGGTGTGCAGGCGAGAGTCGCCGTCGGTCGTTCTCGTGGGAGCGACCCCGACGGGGCGCGAGGTCGGCCCTCGGGTGGCGTTTCGACTCGGAGTCGGCGCGGCCCAGGACTGCATCGACGTGTCGCGGGACGAACACACCGGCCGAGTCGTGGCGCGCAGGCCGGTGTACGGCGGGAACGCCGTGGCCACCGTGACGTTCCCGGAGGGCGATCCGCAGATCGTGCTGCTCAGGGCCGGCGCGTACGAGGCCCCGGAACCCGACCAGGCGCGCCAGGGCGAGGTCGTCGTGGTGCAACCGGGCCTGGACCCTGCCGTCGTGCGGACCAGACTCGTCGAGACGGTCGCCGCGGAGACCGAGGGCGTCCGGTTGGAGGACGCGTCCGTGGTGGTCTCGGGCGGACGCGGCCTGGGCGGGCCTGAGCCCTTCGAGCAGCTCCGGGAGCTCGCGGCGGTGCTTGGCGGAGCCGTCGGCGCGTCGAGGGCAGCCTGCGACGCGGGGTGGATCGACCACAATTACCAGGTCGGGCTGACGGGCAAGACGGTTACGCCCGAGCTGTATATCGCCGTTGGCGTGTCGGGAGCAAGCCAGCACATGGCGGGCTGCTCCGGCGCGAGGAACATCGTGTCGATCAACCGCGACGCGGACGCCAGCATATTCAAGGAGTCGGCCTACGGTGTCGTGGGTGACTGGAAGGCTGTGCTCCCGTCGTTCATCGAGGCGGTGAGGGAGTTGACCGGCGACTAGCTGAGTGTCGGCACTCCGCCCGGCGAGGCGCGGGGCCGCTTAGCTGAGGCCGAGCTGGTAGTGCTTGCCCTCGGTGCGGATTGCGGGCGCGACTATGACCTCGGCGTCGTGCATCTCGCGGATCGTCCTCGCGCCGACCATCCCCATGCACACCTGCAGGGCGCCGAGCAAGTTCTGTGTCCCATCGGTCTTGGATGTCGGGCCGTAGAGCACCTGCTGGAGCGTGCCGGTTATCCCCACCTTGACGCGCGTGCCCCGGGGCAGCGCCGCGTGATGGCTGGCCATGCCCCAGTTGTAGCCTCGCCCCGGGGCCTCGCTGGCCTGGGCGAACGGAGTGCCGAGCATCACCGCGTCCGCGCCCGACGCGAAGGCCTTGCACAGGTCGCCGCCGGTGCGGATGCCGCCGTCGGTGATGATGGGGACGTAACGACCACTTCGCCGGTAGTGCTCGTCCCGGGCCGCGGCGCAATCGAGCGTCGCGGTGACCTGGGGGACGCCGACTCCGGTCACCTCTCTGGTCGTGCAGATGGCGCCGGGGCCTACGCCGACCAGAACGGCGTCAATGCCGGTCTCCATGAGTTCCAACGCGGAATCGTAGCCGACGCAGTTCCCCACGATGACAGGGATGTCCAGGGTCTCCAGCAACTCCGGCAGCACGAGTCCCCTCTCGCTCTTGGAGATGTGCCGGGCCGTTGTAACCGTCGACTGGACCACCAGCACGTCGGCACCCGCCTCGATCGCCGCCGGCGCCATCTGCTTTGTGCTCGCGGGGGTAACAGAAACGGCGCACCTGGCGCCGCTCGACTTCGTCTCGTCTATCCGCTTTCCTATGAGGTCCGTCCTGATAGGCGCGGAGTACACTCGCTGGAGGGTCGCGATGACTTCGTCCCACGGCGCCTCGACGATCTCGTCCAGCGCCGTCTGTGGGTCGTCGTACCTGGTCTGGAGGCCTTCCAGGTTCATGACCGCCATGCCTCCGAGGCGGTCCATCTCCGTAGCGAAAGAAGGGGAGGCGATCGCGTCGACGGCGGAGGCGAGGATGGGCGCGGAGAGCTCTATGCCGTTGATCGAGAAGTCGATGCTGGTCAGGTCGGGATTGATCGTTACGTCGCCGGGGGCGATCGCGACCTCGTCGAACCCGTACGCCCTGCGCAACTCCGGCACATGGCCTATCCCCATCTAACACCCCCATGATGCATATCGGGCAGTATAGTAGTCGCGTCGAATCCCAGTCAAGGAAAAACGGCGGCCGGCCGGGAGCCCCGCCGAGCGTACTCCCATTGTGGGAAAAGGCGGAAGACGGAGCCGTCCGGAGTTGCGCTTCTACCGAGTGATGCTATGCTGATAGTCGGACTGCCGGCAGGAGACGTCGGAGTAGATTGGGGGGAGGATATCCATGACTAAGCTTGGTACCTACACGATTGCGGCGCTTCTGGCCTTAGCCGCAGCGCTTACGGCCTGCTCCAGTGATTCGGCGGACGAAGCCGTGCCGGACGGCTCCGCGGGCTCGGCGCCGGCGGCGGCCGCGGCCGGCGAGAGCGGGCTGATGCTGGATACGGAGGAGTACAAGGTCCAGCAGCAGTTCCCGATGGACATCGAGCTGTCCAGCACCGTGTTCAGCAGGATACGCCGGATTCCCATCGAGTTCACCTGTGCGGAAAACTACTGGTACCCGGAGTCGGGCTTCGCTCCGCGGTACGGCGAGGACAAGTCGCCGCCACTGGCGTGGACCGCGGGCCCGGAGGGCACCAAGTCGTACGCGATGATCGCGGACGACCCGGACGCCGTGGAGTACGAGCCGGGAGTGACCTCCCCGCGAGTCCATTGGACGATCTGGAACATTCCGGCCGACGTCACCGAGCTCGCCGAGCAGGTCCCGACGACCACCGAGGTGCTGTCCATCGGCCCGAACACGAGGCAGGGAGCCAACGACTTTCTGGATACGGGATGGAGCGGTCCGTGTCCGCCGCCCAACATCATCTCGATATACTCGAGGGACGACCATCCCGGCGGCGGCAAGACGACTCAGTACCCGCACGCGTACGCGTTCACCGTGTACGCCCTCGACACTGAGCTGGCGCTGGGCGCCGACGCCACCAAGAACGACCTGCTCGAAGCGATGGACGGCCATATCCTGGACGCCGGCACGATGACCGGCGAGTACATCAACAAGAAGCTATACAAGTAGTCCTCGTGGCCGCACAGCTCATACCGCACCGGAGTCGGTCGTCGCGTGGGTGACGACAAGCCGAAGCTGCGCGCCGTCGAATCGCGGTGGGTCGAACACCAGGGCCGGCCATTCGTCAGCCTGAGCGACCGGCTGGACCTGGGGCGGCGCGGGCTGTTGGTCCCGCAGCCCCTGGCGCCGCTGCTCAACCTGTGCGACGGCACCCGCGACATTCTGGCGCTGACGACGGCGCTCGCGCTTACCGCGGGCGTACAGCTATCGCCATCGCAGGTCACGGAGTTCGTGCAGGCCCTGGACTCCGCGCTGCTGCTGGACAACGACTCCTTCCGGCGGGCGTCGGCCGTGGCGTTGAGAAGGTACCGGAACGCGTCCTACCGCCGGCCCGCGCTGGTCGACCGGGTCTACCCGGCCGATCCGGGTGAGCTGGCCGACGTGCTGGACCACTACTGCGAGCGTTCGCCGCCGGACGGCGGCGCCCTGCCGGCGTCGACTCGTCTTCGCGGCATGGTCTGTCCCCATATCGACTATGAGCGCGGCAACGGCACCTACGCCCGGCTGTGGCAGCGCTGCGCGCCCGCGCTGGAGGACGTCGAGCTCGTCATCGTGCTGGGCACGGACCACGCGGGCGGCTTGGGAACGCTGACGCCGACGCGGCAGGACTACGCAACACCGTTCGGGGTCCTGCCCACGGACCGCGGCGTGGTCGACGGCCTCGCGGACGTGCTGCGTGGGCGGGTAGCCTTCTCCGAGGAGCTGCACCACGTCGAGGAGCATTCGATCGAGCTGGCCGCGGTATGGCTGCACAGGTTCATGGGCGGGCGGGCCTGTCCCATCGTTCCGATACTCTGCGGGTCCTTCTACGGATTCACCAACGGCGGTCTGGACCCGGCCGAGGACGAGCAGCTCGACGCCGCGGTCGACTACCTCAGGCGCGTGATGGCGGGCAGAAACACCCTGGTGATCGCGGCCGGCGACCTGGCCCACGTTGGGCCGAACTTCGGTGACGCCGCCGCGGTAGACGGCGTGGGCCGCGCGGCGCTGGCGGCCGAGGACGCCGCGTCGATCGACGCGATACGCCGCGGCGACGCGGCGAACTTCTTCGAGCTGTCCCGCGTCGAGGGGGACAGGCGCCGCATCTGCGGCCTCTCGCCGATCTACCTGATGCTCCGGCTGCTTGGCCCGATGGAGGGCGAGTCGATGGGCTACGACCAGTGTCCGGCGGACGTCGAAGGCGGCTCGCTTGTGTCCATCGTCGGCGCGCTGCTGTACGAGACGGGTCAGGGCGGCCCGGCAGAGCGTGGGCGAAGGTGAATGGCACGGGAAGCCGGCGGTAAGGCGGGAGCAATATAGGTGGGAGCAACGACGGCGGCGCCGATGCCTCTGGATGCCGACGGGATTCGGCGGCTGGTCGAGACCATCGACGAGACGCCCGAGACCGTGATCCCGATCCATCTTCTGACGCAGGGCACCTGCAAGGCCTACGCGGTCGGCGACCCGGCGTCTTCGGACGCCGTGGTGGTGCAGAGCGACAGCCTGCGTGAGGAGCCCTTCGGCCTCGGCAGCGGCGCGCAGGGGCTATGGAACCTGCTGCGGCATCTCGACGACTGGACGGTGGTCGACGTCTCGCCGGACGTCGCGCCCCGGCTCAGCGCGCTGATCAGGGACGCCACCTGAAGCCGCGTCTGCTACTACGGCGACGTCTACCACACGCTGACCGCGCCGGCGCCGCTGATCGACGAACCGGCGGTGCGAGAGCTGACCCAGGACGATATGGGTTTGCTGGAGGCCGCGGGTGTGGACGGCGCGGATTTCCGCGGCGGTCTCCCGGCCTTGCTCGAGGCCGGCGCGGTCGCAGACGGCAGGATCGTGGGCACAGCCCAGACGGCCGCCATAACCGCCCGCTACACCGATATCGGAGTCAGCACGGACGAACGTTGGCGCGGTCGGGGGATTGCCACGGCTGCGGCCGCGATCGTCGCGAGGCGGGTGCAGGAGACGAGCAGGACCCCGGTCTGGCGCTGCGGTGAAGACAACATGGCTTCCCTGCGAGTCGCCCGGAAGCTGGGATTCGAGGAGGTCTCCCCCCTGACCTACGTGATCATACGCGCGCAGAGGCTGCTGGCGAGACGCCGTATTCGGACTGCCGGCGCCCGAGCGGTCGGCCGCCGTGGCCCGGACTATCTCCCCAGCATGTGGGACAGCAGGGCCATCCTGGCGAACAGGCCGTTCTCGGCCTGGCGGTAGAAGGCCAGCCTTTCGTCCTCCACCTCTATGGGGAAGTCGCCGCCGTGTTGCATTGGGTCGAGGATGACGCAGCCGGGCTTCAGCATCGACATGAACTCCGCGTCGATCCGCACCTTCATGTAGCCCCGGGACCTGAGCAGCTGGGCGTGGGCGACGGTCCGCGGCGCGTTCAGGTAGATCGCGTCGGCTTCGCGTGTCGCCTCGACATCCGTTTCGGTCACCAGACGCATCCCCCGGCCTTCGCAGTACTCGACGATGTCCGGGTCCGCCCGGCCGCTGAGCGGGACGAGGGTGACGCGCACGCCCTCGAACATCGCCAGGCCCATGAGCAGCGCATTCACGTTTCGGTGGTCGAGCCGGCCCACGACCGCTACGTGCGCGCCGTCGACGCCGTCGAGCTCCCGGTGCAGGGTGTACACGTCCGCCAGCGCCTGCGTGGGATGGTCGGAATCGCTGCCGCCGTTGACGATCGGGATGGCGTCCACCTCAGCCGCCCTGTCGACGGCGCCCGCCTCGCTGCACCTCAGCACCACCAGGTCGACGTGCAGGCTGGCCAGCATCCCTATGGTGTGGTCGATGAAATTCGGAGTCCGGACCGGGAAGAACTGGGACGCGTCTTCGGTGTGGTACGCGATGCCGCCCAGCAGCCCGATGGCGCGCTCGAAGGACGTCCTGGTCAGGAAGCTGGGCTCGTAGAACAGGCAGTACAGCGAGAGGCCCCGGAGCCTGTCGCCGACCGCGCCGGCTGACCGGATACGCTCGCACTCCGCGAACAGGCCGTCCTCGACCCACGGCCGGTCGAGCTGCTTTGTGCTGGTCAGATGGCGGTCTACGGGCATGGGGTTACGCGGCCGCTCTCCGGTCCGGCGTGGCGCGGGCCGCGCGGCGAATGTCGTCAGCTGAGTTTACAACACAACTCCCCGTCTCCGCTAACGTAGCGCCCGCCCGCGCACGAGGGGCGAACGCGCCTTGCGGGCATCGACGACGAGCAGATGCGCGACCCGGAGTCAGATTGACCGCCTGTTCGGGCAAACGCTATAATCGGGCCCTGCAGTCGACCGTGGGGATATAGCTCAACTGGGAGAGCGCGGCGTTCGCAATGCCGAGGTTGGGGGTTCGAGTCCCCCTATCTCCACCAGCCTCAGTAAGCGGGCTTCTACGGCTTCATGGGCTGCTTCCAGCCGGTTCTAGTCCACGATACCTTTCGCCCCAATCGAGGTGCTCGACGAGCAGCTTCCCGTAGGTCCCGGAAGGACATGCGCCGTCGGACCTGTGCCGGATCCGTTGGAGCCACTCCTGGGAGGCGACGTCGTAAGGTGACCATGGCCCGGCGGTCCTTCAAGGTAAGGCGTTCGATCTCCGACAGCCCCGTCAGCCTCCTAGGGAGCGCTCCGCTGAACCGGTTATCCTCAAGGCTCAACAGTCTCGCGCTGGACAGTTCTCCGAGCGGGCCGGAGTCCAACCGCGCTCCTCACGCCAGTCGGGCCTGATGTCGGCAAATCGGCCCAGTGCCAGGCCGCTGATGTCGATGCTCGACTCGCCGTGCAGCACCAGATCGCTGACGACCTTGCCCGTGGCGGGTGAGATGCCGAATCCGTGGGCCGACGCGGTGACGAGCACGTAGTTGCTGGGGCAGTCCAGGATGTCGATGATGGGCATATAGTCCGGGGCCTGTTCCACCACCCCGGCCCAGCTTCGGATCACAGGTACGTCCGCCGCTCCCGGAAGCAGCTCGGCGAGCCGCCTGGCGATATTCCTGATGAGGGGGGTATTGGGCTTGCTGGGCTCGGCGGTCAGGTCCACGTCGGTCCATTCGTGGGGGCCTCCCCCAAAGAGCAGATTGCCCCTGGCGGCCTGGCGCCCGTAGAGTCCGTTCCCAACCAGGGCGATATCGAAGAGCGGTGCCAGGGGGGCGGTCGCCAGTATCTCCACCCTCGCCGGCGCGACGGGAACGTGAACGCCCACCATCTCCGCCATCAACGCGGTCTGGGGGCCGGCAGCGGCGATTACCACGTCGGCCTCGATGGCGCCGGCGGTCGTCTCCACCGACGAGACCCTGCCGTCGACGACCTGGAAACCAGTGACGGCGGTGTTCTGGTAGAGCCTGCCTCCCATGTCCTGGAAGGCCCATGCGAAGGCCTGGACCGTGCGCTGGGGATTGGCGTGACCGGCATTGGGGGAAAACATCCCGCCGAGCGTCCTCCCGGTGATCCCGGGAATCATGTCCCGTATCTCCGAAGGGTCGAGCATATCTACACTTACGCCGTGGCGAAGCGCTGCGTCCCGATCCGAGAAGATTTCGCCCATCTCCTCTTCCGACACGGCGACCTGGAGCCTGCCCTGCTGTGTGAACTCGGTGGGATAGCCCAGCTCATCGTCCAGCGTCTCCCATAACCTCACTGACTCTACGCCCAACGGTATCATCGGCGGCTCGTCGACCCGTTCGCTGATCATCCCGCCGTTTCGACCGGAGGCCTCGCCTCCGGCGGTCCCCTTTTCGACTACCACAACGTCCTTGCCCGCCCTGGCCAGGAACCAGGCCGAGCTCAAGCCCGAAACGCCACCCCCAATGACGACTACGTCCGCACTGTCTAAAGGCATGATGCGACTACCCCAGCACCTGATTCGTTGGGCTGAACCATTTCGGCCAGTCCCTGCGCACCTGCTCCTGCTCTTCGTGGGGCCACATCACCTTCAGTGGCAGCGGCCGCACGGGCGGCCGGTAGGACATGAGGGGTATGCCGGCTATGCCTGTACCGGACTCCTCGGCGAGCAGCAGAGACACCTGCTCGCGGCAAAGCCGACCCTGGCAGTGGCCCGTTCCGGCCCTGGTCAGTCGCTTGACCTGGTTCGGGTTGACCGGCCCGTCTAGCAACAGGGTCTGGAGGCTCCGGCGGTCCATCTGCTCCGAGCTCCATCCCAGGTACCGCGGAGGCCGTAAGCCGACTAGCTCGGCACAGGTGACCTCCTCGCACTGGCACACGAAGACGTCCGGCCCACCGGCGTTCACGAGGGACTGGAGCCATTTCTTCCAGACCGAGTGCACCTCGGTCGGTATAGAGGCGACGGCCCCTGCCTGCAGGTCAGGCCTCCGTGCGAGCGCCTCCTCCTTGTCGATAGCTCCCAGCGACTCGGCGGCGGCGACTCCGGCCAGTCGGCCTTGATTTCGCGCAATCTCGGTGTCCAGGACCATCCCGTCTTGGAAGCCGGCGGCGTCCCCAGCGACGAACACGGAATCGACGCTAGTCCTCATCCAGTCGTCGTGGTCCGGGACGTACCCGCCGAGCTCGGACCTGAAGGTAAGCTCGCACCCCAGGAGACTGAGGAGCTCTACGTTGGGCACCAGGCCGATGGCGAGGCACACGGTGTCGGCAGCGATAACCTTCTCGGAGCCGGCTACCGGCTCGCCATTGTCGTCGATCTCGACCAGCACGACGGACTCGAGATCGCCGCCACTGCCGACCGCCTCCCTGACGGTGTGGGCCAGGTACAACTCCACGCCCTCGTCCTGCAACGCCGTCACTAGATCCTCGTCGCCGCGTACGGAGGAGAACACGTCCACGACGGCGGCTACTTCGATGCCGCTGTCCAGCGCCATCCTGGCGGTGTTGAGGCCGAGGTTGCCGGAGCCCAGGACCACCATGCGCCGCGAGGACAGGGCCTGATACCGACTCGTCAGCGAGTGGGCGCCGTTGGCCCCCATAGCGCCCGCCAGATCCCACCCTGCGAACGCGATGCCCAGGTCCCGGGCGCCGGCGGCCACGATGAGCCGGTCGAACTTCATCAGCCACGACCGCTCTTCGTCGGCCAGGCCGAGCTGCGGGCCGTCGAGGAGCCGGCTGGTCTCGGTGTTGCGGAAGGCTCCCCAGACGCACGTCCCAAGCTGGACGTCGACGCCGGCTTCTTCAGCCTCCGCCAGGGCTCCGTTGGCCGCAGCCACCCTCTCCAGCATCAGGGCCTTGTTCGGCCGCGTGGCCGTGAACCGTTGGCCGAAGAACTGAGGCACGTTCAGCCCCATCATGGAGGCGGAGATGGGGTTTTCGTCAACGAGCGTGACCCGCACTCCGGCCCTGGCCGCCTCTATGGCGGCGGCCGTCCCCGATACCCCCGCCCCTACAACCACCAGTGGCTTCGATTCCATGTGAGGTCCCTCTTGCCGATCCGGAGGCCCGCGCTACGTCATATGTGGGTTCTGCGCAAAAGTAGCCTAGGCGACAATTCGCGGCGATGAGATGCCGTCCGGCAGTGCGCCGCGCAGGGCCCTGATGTAGTCGACGCCAAATCCACAGCATGTGCCGACTACCTGGGCGCCCATTCCGACCCAGCTGGCGGCTTCCCGCGTCAACTCCTCTGCGCTTTCTTCGTTGGCAACGCGCCTGTCCCGCCAGGTCTCGAGGTAGTCGTCTCTGCCCGCATCCGGATAGGCGACAATGGGGCCAGTCCATTGGTCGAGAATGACCTGAATCGCCGTCGTGGTTACGTCTATCCTGGCGTGGAAAACGCCAATTACGTCGGGCTTCAGCTGCGCGATCTCGCCGATGCCTTCGGCCAGAGTCACATCATGGTCGACCGTCCGCCAACTCGAAGTCCACATCGGCATCCTTACGGCGCCACTATAGAGACGTTCGTCACCCATACTCATCATGACCGTCTGCCCGTCAGGCGCCATCGAGGCCGTAAATGCCACCCAGACCGGCAGTCCCGTGGCCTTGGCCGACTCAGTGACAACAATCCTGGACTCGTTGTCCGCCCACATGTTCTCGATCAGGAAAAAGTCCACCCCGGATTCGGCCAGGATCTCCGCCTGCTCGTCGATGTAGATCCTTAACTCCTCCGTCGAGAGGCTGGCGCCATAACCGTAGCCGGTCCCTCCCGTAAGCGCCCCGGTCCTTAGGTCGCGTATAGGCATTCGGCACGAGATAGAGCCGGCGATGTACACTGGCCTGTCGCCGGCGGCCCGGTCTCTGGCCTCCAGCGCCGCATCGACGGCCCGCGTATTTATCTCCCTTACCATGTCGCCGTACCCGGACACCTCCAGCGCGGGGCGCACGGTGTTGAAGGTATTGGTGGTTATAATGTCGGCCCCCGCCCGGATGTAACGCTCGTGCATCTGCCGCACCGTTGCCGCGTGCGTGTAGTTGCCAGGGCCGCACCACGAGGCCGGGTGCATGGGCACGCCCATAGCCTGGAGCTCCGTTCCAATCGCCCCGTCCAGGATGATCACTTCGCCGTTGTCCATGCGGTTCTTCAGCTTCTCATAGTTGGCCATGATCTGGTCCTCCGATGCGGCTCAGTACTCCATTTGGCATTTCCGATATCGATCTCCCCGGGCCGAGAGAACCTACGGCACTTGGAGAGTGCCATCGTAGTTTCTTCCTCAAAAACCGTCAACCACCCAAATCGGCCATCGACTGGGTGAAACCCCTGTCGGATGCGGGCGTCGGATTGGCGTCATATTCACACGCACGACGGACGGAGGCCAACGCGTTGGGTGTGATCGGGCGTAGTCGCGTCGTTTGACACGACTGCTGGGCGGCCTTAGACTCGCCACCATCCTCAGTGGTCTCCTTGGGTACCTAAGTGAGCGATCTGACCGAAAACGGACGCTACGACATGTTCGTGATCGGCACCGGTCCTGCCGGTCAGCGCGCCGCCATACAGGCGGCCAAGCTGGGCAAAAGGGTCGGGATCTGCGAGCGTCGAGACGTCATCGGCGGCGTCTGCATCAACACGGGCACCATCCCCTCGAAGACGTTCCGCGAGGCCGTCCTCTACCTGACCGGTTTCAGGCAGCGTGGAGTCTACGGCTCCTCCTTCACGGTCAAAGAGGACATCTCCATGGCGGACCTGCTGTTCCGCTGCAACCACGTGATTGGCCGGGAGGCCGAGGTCATACGTCACCAGATGCGGCGGAACCGCGTCCACGTGCTGCAGGGCGAGGCCGTCTTCGAAGGCCCCAACGTCCTCGCGGTGTCCCGACAAAGCGGCGCGGTCCGAGTCGAGGCCGACAAGATCGTTATAGCCGCGGGCACGACGCCCGCGGCTCCGCCGGGGTTCGACATCGACGGCCGCGTGATCGTCGACTCCGACGGCATACTGAGACTGGACGCCATACCGCGCACGATGACCGTCGTCGGCGCGGGCGTCATAGGAATCGAGTACGCCTCGATCTTCGCGGCTCTGGGCTGCGAGGTCACCGTGGTGGAGAAGCGCTCAGGCATCCTCGACTTCGTCGACAGGGAGCTGGCCGAGGCGTTGATCTACCACATGCGGAGTATGGGCTGCATCTTCCGGCTCGGCGAGGAGGTGGAGCGCGTCGAGACGGTTAACGGCCAGGCGGTGGCCGCGCTCAAGTCGGGAAAGAGAATCGTATCCGAGCTGCTCCTCTACTCCGTCGGACGGGTGGGGGCTACGGCGAGGCTGAATCTCGGGTCGGCCGGCCTGGGCGCGGACAAGCGCGGGCGGATACCGGTCGACGATCATTATCAGACGGTGCAGCCGCACATATACGCGGTCGGCGACGTCGTCGGCTTCCCATCGCTGGCCTCGACCTCGATGGAGCAGGGCAGAGCCGCGGCCTGCCACGCCTTCGGAATCGAGTATCGCTCCTCGCCGGACCACTTCCCGTACGGCATCTACTCGGTGCCGGAGATGTCGATGGTCGGCGGCAACGAGCAGGAGCTGACCGAGGCCGGCGTCCCCTACGAGGTGGGGCTCGCGAGGTACCGGGAGATAGCGCGCGGCACCATCCTCGGCGACGACACGGGGATGCTCAAGCTCCTGTTTCACAGGGAGACCGGGGAGCTGCTCGGCACCCACATCATCGGCGCCGAGGCCGCCGAGCTGATCCACATCGGCCAGGCCGTCCTGTCGTTCGGCGGCACCCTCGACTATTTCGTCGACACGGTGTTCAACTACCCCACGCTGGCGGAGTGCTACAAGGTCGCCGCGCTCGACTGCTACAACAAGATCGGCCCCGGCTTCCTCCAGATGGCCTCCGCAGGCCAGGGCAGACCCTGACTCGCGGCAGCCAGTCTCCCTGAAGCCGCGGCGTTTCTCACTGCCAGGGGTTCTTTGGTATAGTCTCCGCGACGCTGACCGGCGCGACTACGGGTGAGGTGCGACCGTTGGCTGGGGCACACGAGAACCGGTACATCCGCTACGAGCCGAACGAGGCCCCTCCGCCGCTGTTGGCCGTCGGGGCCGGCCTACAGGCCGTCGCGGTCATTCTGGCGCCGATCGTGTTGGTCGTCGTCATCGTGGCCCGTATCGCCGAGCAGCCCGAGAGCTACCTGTCGTGGGCCGTCTTCGCCGCGCTGCTGGTCAGCGGAGTCACGACCGTTCTGCAGGCCGTCCGAGTCGGGCGCATCGGCTCCGGATACGTGCTCATCATGGGCACGTCGGGCACCTTCATTGCGGTGTGCGTCGCGGCGCTGACCGAGGGCGGGCCCTCCACGATGGCCAGCCTCGTCGTCGTGTCGTCGCTGCTCCAGTTCGCGCTGGCGGCGCGGCTCTCGCTGCTGCGCCGGATATTCACTCCGGTCGTCTCCGGCACGGTAATCATGCTGATAGCGGCGACCGTCATGCCGGTCGTGTTCGACATGCTGAAGGAGGTACCGGACGGCACGTCCCCGCTTGCGGCCCCGGCGGCCGCGGTGATCACCCTCGCCGTCGTCGCGGCGCTGGTGCTGCGCGCCCCGTCGTCGCTGCGACTGTGGTCGCCGGTCATCGGCATAGCGGTGGGCTGCGCGGTCGCCGCGCCCTTCGGGCTGTACGACGTGCAGCAGGTGCTGGACGCCCCGTGGGTCGGCGCGCCCCTGAGCGCGTGGCCGGGATTCGACCTGATCCCGGGCGCCGAGTTCTGGGCGCTCCTGCCCGCGTTCGTGGTCGTCACCATGGTGGGCGCCATAGCGACCGTCGGCGACGGAGTGGCCATCCAGAGGGTCTCGCAACGCAGCCCCAGGGCGACTGACTTCCGGGTGGTGCAGGGCGCCCTTAACGCCGACGGCGTCGGCAATCTGCTATCGGGCATCGGCGCAACGCTCCCCACCACGACCTGCTCGGCCAGCATCTCCCTCGCCGTGGTGACCGGAATAGCCGCGCGGCGAGTGGGTGTCGTAATCGGCGTCGTAATCGCGGTGCTGGCCTTCTTCCCCAAGATCGCGGCCCTGCTGATCGCCATACCGGGTCCGGTGGCCGCCGCCTACATAACAGTCCTTCCCGCGCTGCTCTTCGTGCAGGGTATGAAGATTGTAGTGCAGGACGGCCTCGATCACCGGAAGGCCGCCGTCGCGGGAGTGTCGTTCTGGGTTGGCGTCGGCTTCCAGAACCAGGTGATCTTCGCGGACCAGCTCGGGGATGGATTCCTGGCGGTGCTGCTCGGCAACGGCATGACGTCGGGCGCTCTCGTCGCGGTCGTCATGATGTTTTTCATAGAGATGACCGCGCCCCGTCGCAGGCGCCTGGACGTCGTGTTGGACCCGGACGCCCTGCCGAAGCTGGGGGAATTCCTACGCGGGTTCGCGACGAAGTACGGATGGGACTCCGCCTCGACGGAGCGCCTCGTCCTGGTGGGGGAGGAGACGCTGTCCAGCCTCGCGGAAGGCGATGGACCGGAGGAGGACGGACCGCGGCGACTGGTCGTAGCCGCCCGCGCCGCCGGCGGAGGGGCGGAGCTGGAGTTCGTGTGCGCTGCGGACGGGGAGAACCTGGAGGACCGGCTCTCGTACCTGGGAGAGACGCCGGACATACCGGACGGCCGGGAGATATCGTTCCGGCTGCTGCGCCACTACGCGTCATCGGTGCGCCACCAGAAGTACCACGGCGTAGACATCGTCACTGTCAACGTCGACGGATCGCGGTAGCGCGCCCGGCACACCCCGTCACGGAGACGACCGCTCCTGGCGCGGCGGCGGTGTGCGGCGATAGACTTAGCCGAGGTGGTGCGGTACGTTCGACGCGAGGTCGGTTCTATTGGGCAACGCGGTGGTCCTCGGTCTCGTTCAGGGCATCTTCGAGTGGCTGCCTGTCAGCTCCGAGGGGCTCGTCGCCGCTGCATACACGCTGCTCTACGACGCCGATCTCGACGAGGCCGTCGGCTTCGCACTCTGGCTGCACCTGGGGACCGCTCCTGCGGCCCTCGTGGCCCTGCGTGGCGAAGTCCTCGAGCTCGCTCGCGGGCTGGTTGTGCGGCCGTTCAGACCCTCCCCGGTCCTCATCTACTTGGTCGCGGCGACCGTAGTCAGCGCGGCCGTGGCGTTCCCGCTGCTGCTGACGCTCTCGGAGCTGTCGTCGGCGCTGGGCGGCGGCGCGATGCTGGTGGTCGGGGCCGCCATGCTGGTGACCGGCGCGGTGCAGCTCCGCCGGCCGACCGTAGGCACTCGCACGAGGGACGACGCGCGTGCCGTCGACGGCATTTTCGCCGGCGTCGCCCAGGGTGTAGCGGTCGTGCCCGGACTGAGCCGCTCGGGACTGACGGTGGCCGTCCTGCTGGGCCGTCGACTTGAAGGCCGCGAGGCGCTGACGCTGAGTTTTCTGATGAGCGTGCCGGCGAGCCTCGGAGCCGCCCTCTACATCGTCGTGTTCTCCGAGGTCGAGATCGGCGCCGAGGCGGCCGTCGCGGCCGTCGTCGCCTTCGGAGCGGGGCTCGTGACGATAAGGTTGCTCCTCGGGCTGGCCACACGGGTCAACTTCGCCGGCTTCGCGTTAGCGGTCGGCGCCGTCATGGCGGGCGGCGCCCTCTGGGACCTGCTCCGATGACGGTTGTGAGGAGCCACCGTTCATGACGACTATTCGACGGTTCGCGGATGACGTTCTCGCGACGCTCCAGCAGCACCTGGCTCCGGCGGAGGTGACCGTTCGCGGATCTCTTCTCTCAGGCGACGCCGACGAATACAGCGACGTCGACCTTCACTCGCGGGTCCGCCGTCGGCTGGACCAGGAGTTCTTCGACTCCCTCACAGCATGCCTCACGGAGCGGTTGGGTAGCCTGCCGGTGAGGTACGACCCTGACTACAGGAACGACGCGCAGGCTCAGGTCCTCAAGATCACGCTCCACGAGTTCCCGATCTTCCGGGGCCTTCCGGGGACTGTGATACGATGGGTGCCCGCCGCGGATAGGCCGACCTTCGCGGCGACCAGGCCCGTCTGCGCTGGAGGTGCGCCATGACCAGTCGGACGACCGTGTCCATAATCACGCCGATGACGCCGCCCCGGTGGGCGCTGCTCGAACGCGAGGTCATCCGCGCCCAGGCCCGCGCCTGCGAGGAGTTTTTCGAACACTACTTCGACGAGCGCGGCTATCTCCTCTGCGTTCCGCGCTGGTCCGGCGACGACGGCGCGGATGATGCCGCGGAGAACTTCGCCAACTGGACGACGCTGCACGCCCTGGGCGCTCCCGACGTGGTGCTGGAGCTGTACAAACGCGCCTGGGACGGCCACATCAGGCAATACACCGAGGCCAAGACCGTCGACGTGCCGTTCGCCCGCGACGGCATGTACTTCAAAGAGTTCCCCGTGATGTTCGACTGGATGCACACCGGTGAGGGGCTGACCGCCTTCATGCTCGAGGGCCTGTCCGATCCCCAAGACCGCAAGCTGATCGCGCGCACCAGGCGCTTCGCCGGCTTCTACATGGGCGACGACGCCGTAGCCGACAACTACGACCCGGAACGGAAGCTCATCCGCAGCATGTTCAACGGCAGTCGGGGCCCCATGCTGCGCAAGTCGACGGCGGTCGACTGGGCGGGCGACCCGATCGAGGTCGAGGGGCGCTTCGTCCCGCTTCACGGCGAGTCGAGCTACGAGCAGATGCTGGAGCACTTCAAGGACTACAACGACGTCGCCGGCGACCACCCGCTGAACCTGGGCACCACGACTCTGGCACTGAACGCCTACATGCTCACCGGAGAGGAGCGGTACCGGGACTGGGCCCTCGAGTACGTCGACGCGTGGATGGAGCGCTTCGAGGCCAACGGCGGCATCATCCCGACCAACATCGGGCTGGACGGCACCATAGGCGGCGAGTGCGGCGGCAGGTGGTACGGCGGCGTATACGGCTGGGCTCACTCTACCCTGGACCCCGCCACCAATCAGATCAGGCACCGTCCCAGCTTCCAGATACGGTCCCACTACGGCTTTGCCAACGCGCTGCTGCTGACGGGAGACCGACGGTACGTCGAGCCTTGGAGCCGGATGATCGACCTGGTCAACGAGAACAGCAAGACCGCCGACGGCCGGACCCTGTACCCGCACATGTACGGCGACGAGGGGTGGTACGACTACAGGCCGGAGCCGTTCGACGCGGGCGCCCTGCAGTCCTACTACTGGACGATGGACCGCCGGGACCTCGACCGGCTGCCGATGACCGGGTGGACCGCCTATCTGCACGGCAAGGACCCCGACTACCCGGAGCGCGCGCTGACGGACGCCCTCGAAGACGTCAGATCGCGTATGGAGGACATGTACCGCGACACCGCCTCGGAGGACACGCGGATGTCCGACGATCCCAACAGGATCAATCCGGCCCTGGTTGGCAGCCTGATCGAGCTGATGCTCGGAGGACTGCCCACCGCCCACGAGGGGTACCCGCTCCACTCCAGGCTGCGCTACTTCGACCCGGGGCGGCGGCGCGCGGGAGTCCCGGAGGACGTCGCCGCCCTCGTCGACGAGCTGACGGCGGACAGCGTCTCGGTCACCCTGGTGAACGTCAACCAGGTGGAGGCCCGCACCGTGGTCGTGCAGGGCGGCGCCTACTCCGAGCACCAGGTACTCACCGCCTCGGCGGGAGACCAGGAGACGCCGGTCGACGCCGGTCGCTTCACGGTCCGCCTAGCCCCCGGCGCGGGCGGGCGGCTGGTCATTCGCACCAAGCGCTACGCGAACAGCCCGACCCTGACCTTCCCCTGGAGCTAGGACGCCCTTCGTTCAGGAACGGCGGCCCCGTGCCTCAGGCCGCGAGGAGACAGACATGGCACTGATCGACATCGGCTCCCAGAAGCAACTCCTGTTCGACCACCACGTCATCGAGAGCCTGACGTATGCGAAGCAGGGCATGAATCGCGCCATCAAGGCCGACGACAACCCGGTCGTCCGGCGCGACCGCCCGTGGGAGGGCACTCACATGAGGCCCCTCTGCACCGTCTTCGACGAAGAGGCCGGGCTGTTCAAGATGTGGTACCGCTCCTCGACCATTACGGTGCGGGTCGAGAACGGCGTGCCCGTACTCGGCGGGCCCGACGGCATCGTCGTCGACGAACGGGACAGGCGCATCTGCTACGCGACTTCTAGGGACGGCTTCGACTGGGACAAGCCCGAGATGGGCATGGTCGAGTTCGACGGCTCCACGCGCAACAACATCCTGCCGCTCGAGGAGGAGTCCCTGGACGCGCCCGGCGGGCCGTCCTTCCTCGACACCCACGACCCGGACCCCGCGCGGCGCTACAAGGGCATGGTCAGAGTCGGCGATACGACCAGCCAGGGGATGCAGTACCACCTGTACCACTCGCCCGACGGCATATCCTGGACGCCGGACCCCGCGAACCCAGTCATCGACACGACGCCAGAGTTGGGGCGCTGGCAAGGCCGGTTCCTCGGCTGGGACCCGATCCGCGAGACCTACCACGTGACGATGGAGTGCAGCCACCACTGGAGGGCGCCCCTCGGGAAGCGGCTCATCGGCCGGGCCGAGAGCCCCGACATGGTCCACTGGAGCGAGCCCGAGCTTATACTGGCGCCCGACGATCAGGACTTCCCCGACACCGAGTTCTACAGCATGCCGCTCGTCGCATACGAGGGCGTCTACGTCGGCATGCCGTGGATTTTCCGCACGACGAACACGACCCACCACCCGGAGCTGGCCTTCAGCCGGGACGGCGCACGCTTCCGAAGGGACTACCGGGAGCCGTTCATCCCCTTCGGCGGCGCCGCCGTTGACTTCGACTCCAACAACATCCACGTGCAGGACATCATCGTCCACGGCGACAGGGTCTTGATCTACTACCTCGGCGAAAACTGGAGGGCGCCCCAGACGTACTTCGACGTCGGCGCGGACAAGGCGACTGGGGGCATAGGCCTTGCGACCTGCCGGCTCGACGGCTTCGTGTCGGTCGACGGCGGCAACGGCTGGGTAGAGCACACGGGCCTCGACGACGACCTGATCGACATTTCGGGCAAGGACTACCTCTTCCAGCGGTCGGTCGGCCCGTCCTCCTTCAGCCAGATGGCCACGCGGACGTTCAGCTTCGCCGGCTCCGGCCTCTACCTCAACGAGACGATCACGCCGCTCGCCGCGGGGCCCGGCCCCGGCGAGATACGCGTCGAGGTGCTGAAGTCCAACTACAAGCGACTGCCCGGCTTCACCTTCGACGACTGCGACCCGATCACCGGCTCCGGCCTCGCCCGGCGGGTGACGTGGAACGGCAACGGCGACCTTGGGGCCCTCGCGGGCAGGCCGGTGAAGCTGCGGTTCTACTTCAAGAATGCCAAGCTCTACTCGTTCCAGTTCAAATAGGGAGCGGCCGATTGGCGCAACGCTGCGGGAGCGCCGGCGGCTTGGGGGAAGCCTTTCGCGGTACCCAAATCTCCCACCTCCGTCATTCCCGCGACCGGAGACCTTTGAACAACCGTCCTTCCCGCGAAGGCGGGAATCCAGGGTTGGGGGTTCCCCGCTAGAAATGCTAGCCATCTCCGGCACGCTGTCTCCCACAGTGGGAGTTACGCAAAGGTTTCCGAACGCGGGGATCCATCCCCGACTGGGCGCGCCACTATGACACCGGGAGCAGTCCGTCATGCCGGCCGGCCCAATCAGGTGGGGAATCCAGGGGTAGCTGCTCGGAGTTGAGGCTCCTACGACCCGTTCATCCCGAGTAGCGCCGATGCTTTGAGCGGCGCTACTCGAGGGACGCAGGCTGGTCCGACCAAACGTGAACCCTTACTACCTCTGCAGGACCTCGACGAGCCGTTGGGCTACGAGCTCCTCCTCGCCGTCCTCCAGCGTGTAGAAGAAGAGCCTGACGGCGTCATCGGCCGCGGCCCGCGCCAGCACGGGCGGCTCGCCGTCGTGCAGCGCCTCCACGACCTGGTGCGCCGTCTTGCCCAGCGCCGGGTCGAAAAAGACCAACAGGTACGATCCGTAGAAGCCGTGCGAGATGATCGTAGCCTCGGTGCGGGCCAACGGGAGCGGCCTGAGTGCGTCCTCCACGACCGACAGCATCCGGTCGAACCGGATGAACCGGTCCTCGAAGTTTGTGTCCAAGAACCACGTTTCCAGCGCGGTCGCCAGGGCGACGATCTGCTGGCGGTCCGACTTCATCGTCCGCCCGATGCCCATGGCGCCCCTGGGCGCCGTGAAGCAGTGGGCAAACGCGGCCTCGACCAGGTCCTTGCGCCCGCACAGGATGCCGCTGGCGTTGGGGCCGCCGACGTACTTGCCCCCGAAGCTGGCCAGGTCGCTCACCTGTGCCACCCGCCGGAAGTGCTCCAGCGGGTACACTTCCGAGGCGCCGTCGACGATCACCGGGACGCTGTGGGCGTGGGCGATCTCCACGACCTCGTCGAGCGGCACGTTCTCGCCCTCTCGCGGCGCGTCGTCGTAGAGGCCAGTGTTGTCCCCGAAGGGCGGCCACGGCTGGAAGACGGCCGCCGTCCGGTCGCCGAAGGCCGCCTCGAGCTGCTCGCGGCTGCAGCCCTCCGCGTCCCCGACCTCGACGAGCCTCGCGCCGGCGGACCGCAGACACCGGTCGTAGGTGCGCAGGTGCTTCCTCTGCACCAGCACCTCGTTCTTCAGCCCCGTCGTGTCCGGTAGCTGCTCGATCCTGTCGGGGTCGTCCCCGGCGATGATCGCGGCAGTGCCCAGGGCGAGCGCGGCCGCTCCGCCGCTCGTGATGAGCGCGCCCTCGGTGCCGAGAATACCCGCGGCCATGTGGCCGGCGCCGACCAGCAGGTCGTTCATCCGCACGAACCCCTGGCTGGCGGCGTCCATCGCGTCCCGGACGTGAGGCGGAGGGGCCGAGCCGCCGACGCCTGTGCTGGTGCCGATCGTGTTGATCGCGCCCCGCGCCCCGAACCGCCGAAATATATCCGCGTTTTCGTTAGGCAAGTCGCCCGACCTCCGTGGTGACTGCCCCGCAGTATACGCAGCCCCGCGCCGGCCGGCTCCTTGATCCCAGTCGTCCTCGGTTGTCCACGGTGTCGATCGACACCGTGGACCGGATCTGCCAGCGCAGGCCCCCGACTCCTCAAGGCGCACATTTGTGCTATGCTGTGCGCCGCAGCCCCCTGAGTGTACGTGGGAAGGAGCGTCGCTCTGCTTAGGAAACGGTATCACGAGATCAGGGACCCGATCCACGGCTTTGTAAAGCTGGATAGTGACGAACGGCGCGTTCTCGATTCGCCTGCAGTCCAGCGGCTCAGGAACATCCATCAACTGGCGATGTCTTACCTTGTGTACCCGGGAGCGACGCACAAACGCTTCGAGCATAGTCTGGGCGTCATGGAGTTGGCTGGAAAGGTCTTCGATGTGGTGACGGCCCCGGACAACATTCACGAGTCGTTCAGACAGACGGTCTTGAACTTCACCGAGGACGAGAAGACTTACTGGCGCAAGGTTCTCAGAATGGCTGCCCTATGTCACGACATAGGCCACCTCCCGTTCTCCCACGCTGCCGAGACAGAATTACTCCCGCGAGGCAGGAGCCACGAGTCGATCACGGTCGACCTGATCCTGGGAGACCTCATGGCTGAGATTTGGAATTCAATGACCCCGCCACTGCGGCCTCTGGACATCGCGAAAGTTTCCGTGGGCCAGAAATATGTACCAGACGAAGAATTCGCGGACTGGGAGAAGCTTCTCTACGAGATCATTGGAGGCGATGCGCTGGGCGTAGACAGGGCGGACTATCTTCTGCGAGACTCACACCATGCTGGCGTGGCGTATGGAAGGTTCGACCATTACCGGCTTATCGAATCCATGAGGATTCTTCCGGCAAGTGGGCGGTCCGACGCGCTTGCGCTCGGTGTCGAGTTTGGTGGCATCCACTCGACCGAGGCTCTGCTACTGGCCCGATACTTCATGTTCATGCAGGTGTACCATCATCATGTCAGAGTGGCTTACGATCTGCATCTGGAGGAGTTCCTCAGAGATTGGCTTCCAGGAGGACTATTCCCGGAAGACTGGGACAGCTTGAAGAGCCTGACCGATAACGAGATACTGAGCGCCATCTCCGAGTCGGCTCGAGATCAGACCGCCCCAGGCCACGATCCTGCCCGCCGCATTGTGAATCGCGGGCATTTCCGACGTGCCTATGCGCCGACTCTTGGCGATAAAGAGATAAATGACGATCCAGTCTCGGCCGTAGCCGCCGCGTGCGTTAAAGAATTTGGGGAACATGCCGTCCGCCAGCGAACGTTCCCGCCGCGATCAGGACCGGTGACTGACTTTCCGGTGTTGGACTCGGAGGGCAACGTGGAGTCCTCCAACGCGCTTTCGATTCCCCTGAAGCAGATTCCTGTCGTCGATGTTGGATATGTGCTGATCGACCCCAACAAGGCTGCCGATGCGATAGGTTGGCTCCAGTCGGAAAAGGACTCGATTCTCCACCGTGCGGCGAATGGAGGCTGACTAATGGGACGTATGACGCAGCCCGAGCGCAGAAAGTTGATCTGCCATCTTGTGGCGAGAATGCGAGAGCATGACAGCTGGGCAGGAGAGACGCACATCCAGAAGTGCGTCCTGTTCTTGCAGAAGTTGCTGGGCGTTCCGACGGGGTATCAATTCGTGCTATACCTTCATGGCCCATTCAGCTTCGACCTCAGGAGCGAGCTCGCTCTCATGAGGGCCCGGCTGCAGTTGGACGTGGAACCCAACCTTTCCTACGGGCCTTCGTTCACTCTAGGTGTGCGGGGCAAGCTGGCAATGAAGTTCCCGACCGGCTATGAGGATGCGATCGACACCATTGCCCGGGAGGTCTCAGTCGAAGACACACGCGCTCTGGAGCGTCTCTCGACAGCGTTCTTCCTGCAGGACAAGTACCCTTCGCGAAACGCCAGCCGGGCCGCCGAAGAGATTAACCGGCTAAAGCCGCACATAAGCGTCGAACAGGCCCTCCGGGCCATTGAGGACGCCAACGAACTTCGGCAGCGGGTAACTGCTACTGAGGTTTGACGCCGGGGGTTGCGTCGTTCATGCGAATCCCCGGCCCACAGCCTGCGGGCGTTCTCATGACGACATGACGGCGCCGGCTCGGTCTGACGAACGCGGCCGGCGCCGCGAGCGGGTCTAGAGTATCAGCCCGGGGCTCAAGATGTCGGGCTCTTTGGACGGAGAGCGTTAGTCGGAGGTGGTGTCTCGCTTGAACTCTTCTTCGAACTGCTCGCGCTCTCGGAGCGAACGCTTATGCCAGAAGATCCAGGCGACAAGGCCGATGATCCACGCGGCGGCCGCGAGCATCAGCCCTTCGGGGCCGGCCCGCTCGTACCTCAGCGCTGCGTTCATCGTGAGTGAAAGGAGAACGCAGACGATGAACGATATGATTACAATTTTGCCGAAACCCATCGTGCCCCTCCTTGGGGACGGCCGTTACTTGCCCGCCACTCCGTTGATCCAGGTAGGGCGGGCCAAGTCCCTTTTGTCGCGGGACATAATACCACCTTTGCGGGATGCGTGGTCGTAACTCGTCGAGGCGTAGCCACGCCCATTCGCCGTCGACCTCAATCCGGGAACCAGGCTCGGTGGCGTTCGGGTCGAGGGGCCGTCTACTCGCTCGGCTCCTCGTCCAGCTTCGAGAACCTGTCCAGGTCCTGGCCCTCGGCGTCTCCCGGCATGGCCGAACCCGCCGCCAGCGCCTCCACCCAGGCCACCAGCTGCCACTCGGGCATTGCGCCGACCCACCTCCGCTCCACGATGCCGTCCCTGCCGACGAAGAAGGTCACGGGCAGGCCGATGACGCCGTAGTCGACGGTAATCGTGCCGGACGGGTCGGGCCCGTTGGGGTACGTCACCGCGAACTCCGACAGATGGCTCCTGGCCGCCTCTTTCGAGTCCTGCAGGTTCACGCCGACGAAGGTCACGCCCTGGTTCCGATAGATCTTCCAGGCCCGCTCCAGGCCCGGGGCCTCGTCGCGGCACGGTGTGCACCACGACGCCCAGAAGTTCAGCACGACGGGGGTCCCCTCGAGCTGCGACAGCGTGAACGCTTCGCCATCGAACAGTTGGACAGTGAAGTCCTTCGCGGGCTGCCCGACCACCGTGGCTCCGCTCAGTCCGGTGACGGCGCTCCTGTTCGACAGTCCCCACGCCATCAGCCCGACAAACGCCACGATCAGCAGCGCGGGAACTCCGAAGACCGCCAGCCGCAGACCGGCGGACATCCCGGCGCCGGTCGAATCGTGCTGGTCTCCGGCGGACGTGCTAGGCATCCCTTATGCCGACCAGCGCGGCCGTTACGAGCAGCCGGTGGTCGTAGTAGAAGCGCGGCGTGCACGTCACGAGGGTGATGTCGTGGCTGCCGGTGTCGGCGAGCGCGATATCGTCCTCGTACACGACCTCGGTCACGTACACCTGGTAGGCGTAGTGGCGGTCGGCGGTCTCCAGGAAGATGAATATCGGAGAGTCGACGGCGAGCTTCGGTAACTCCGGAAGCCGGGCGAAGACGTTGCCCTCGCCCCTTAGTGGGCTCTCGAGATGGCCGAAGTACCAGCCCTGACCCGCGGCGCCGGCCTTCGCGGTCCTGGGGATATGGCCGACGACCCTCTTCGGCGTCTCCCATGCCAGGCTGTCTCCGAGCTTCATGATCCTCAGCTCGTTGACCACAGCGTCTACTTCGATGGCGGGTATCCGGATCCGGGTGGCCAGCGCGCCGCCGTAAGCGAGGTCCTCGGGCGTCGGTGCCGAGTATGTGGAGACCTCCGCGATCGAAGCCTCTATCGCGGCCAACCGGGGGTCCGGCTCGGCGGGCCGTGCGACGCTGCTCGACGCCGGCCCGGTATCGGACGCAGTGTATTGAAGCGGGTCTGCCGTCGCGGAGACGGACGGCGCCCTTGAGACCGCGGCGGATGTGGCCGGAGTCCCCGAGGACGCGGGGACGCGCGGCACAGCCGTTGCGACAACCGCGGCCGTTCCGCCGGGTCGGGAGGTCCCGTCGGGGACTTCGGTGTCGCCGAAGTTCTCCGCGCCGGTCCCGGCCCCGATCTGGCTGGGCCCGGAGGCCGCAACCGCAGCGCTGCCCGACGACGGCCCCGCGGTCGGCCGCTCGGTGGCGGCAGCTTGCGTCCCTGACGCTGACGGCGCGTTGGCCGCGGGGTTGCCTGCGGCGGCTCCCGCCGACGCGCTCACGACCGTTGCCACACCTTGGGGCGCGCCAGTGGACTGCGGGGCGTCTACGGCGGACGTGGACGGCGGCGTCGGTATCGACGCCCCGGAGGCGGGCGTCGTCAGACCGTAGCCTTCTCCGGCGAACTGCGGACGCTCCGCCTCGAAGCTGAGGTCGTCGAGGGTCGAGCGGGCGAACCTGCCGTACAGGTAGTAGCCGCTCGTTGCCGCGAGCACTACGACGCCCACGACGAGCAGCACGACGCCGACCGCGGCGCGCGCGCCGCGCCTGCCCGCCGGACCGTCACACGAATCTGTTCGAATCGTCTCCGTTACCATCCAGGTGGTCCGCCATTGGAGATTCCGGCTTCGTCGCAGTCCCGCACTGGATATTATACGCCCAGCCGTCGCCGGCCGGCCTTGGGCCGCGTCCAGGCGCAGCGCGGAGGCTCAGCCGAGGGCCGGAAACCGCGTGTGCCAGTCGGTCGCGCGCTCGTAGGCGTAAGCGGCGCGCAGCAGCGTCGGCTCACCCAGATGGGCCCCCATGAGCTGCAGGCCGACGGGCAGTCCTTCGACCATCCCTGCCTGCACGGAGATGGCGGGGATTCCGGCGATGTTCGCCGGCTGGGTGAAGATGTCGTTCAGGTACATCTGGACAGGGTCGTCCATCTTCTCGCCGAGCCTGAACGCGACCGACGGCGCCGTCGGCGACGCCAGGACGTCGAACCGTCTGAACGCCTCGTCGAACTCGCGGCGGATCAACGTCCGGGTCTTCTGGGCCTTGAGATAGTACGCGTCGTAGTATCCGGCGGAAAGCGCGTATGTCCCAAGCATGATCCGCCGCTTCACCTCCGGCCCGAACCCCTCCTGGCGGGTCTTCTCCAGAGCGTCCCACATGTTCGCGGCGTCGCCCGCCGAGTACCCGTACTTCACCCCGTCGTATCGGGCCAGGTTGGCCGAGGCCTCCGAGGGCGCGATGATGTAGTAGACCGCCATCGCGTACGACGAGTGGGGCAGCGAAGTCTCCTCGACCTCGGCGCCCAGGTCCGCGAGCACCTGGACCGCGTCGCGCACCGATCGCTCGACGCCCGGATCGATGCCCTCCACGAAGTACTCGCGCGGCACTCCGACTCGGAGACCCTCGATGCCCGCGTCGAGTCCTTCGGTGTAGTCGGGCGGCTCGACGTCAATGGAAGTCGAGTCCCGGCGGTCGTGGCCCGCGATCGCGTTCAGCACGAGAGCCGCGCCTTCGACCTCTCTGGTGAGGGGCCCTATCTGGTCCAGCGAGCTTGCGAAGGCGATCAGACCGTAGCGGCTCACCAGGCCGTACGTGGGTTTCAGCCCCACGACACCGCACAGCGCGGCCGGCTGGCGTATGCTGCCGCCCGTGTCGGAGCCCAGGGCGAACAGGCACTCCCCGGCGGCGACCGCGGCAGCCGGGCCGCCGCTGCTGCCGCCCGGCACCCGCTCGAGGTCCCACGGGTTCATCGTAGGATGAAACGCCGAGTTCTCGGTCGAAGAGCCCATCGCGAACTCGTCCAGGTTGCCCTTTCCGATGAGCACCGCTCCCGCGTCGTACAGCCTGCGGGCGGCCTCGGCGTTGTACGTCGGCACGAAGCGTTCCAGCATCCGAGACGAGCAGGTGGTGGCGATGCCGGCGGTGCACATGTTGTCCTTCAGGACCATCGGGACGCCGGTCAACGGGCCGCCGTCGCCAGAGGCGATCCTGCCGTCGGCCTCCCGCGCCTGCTCCAGGGCGGTCTCGGCCGTCACCGTGACGAACGCCGCGACGCTTGCCTCGACGCGGCCGATGCGGTCCAGCACGGCCTCGGTGAGCTCGACGGAGGACACCTCGCGGCCCGCCAGCAGGGATGAGGCCTGTGGGAGGGTCAGCGAGTCTAGGTCGAGTGAGTTCATACGTGGAAATCGCCCCCGGCCGGCGGCGGTCTACTCGAGGACGGCCCGCACTCTCAAGAAGTCGCCCTCACGCCGCGGAGCGTTGGATAGCGCGTCTTCACGGCGTATGGACGCGGCCACCGTGTCGCCGCGCAATACCGTCGCGACGTCGGACGAGTGGGCCGTCGGCTCGACGTCGTCCGTGTCGAGCTCCTGGAGCGAGTCGAAATGGCGCAGGATGTTTGAGAGCTGGCCGCGCATCAGCTCGATATCGGCTTCCGTCATGCCGATCCGGGCCAGCCGCGCGATATGGCGGACTTCCTCGCTGTCTAGCCGCTGCTCGGTCATCGTGCGCCCGCCGGCCTCCCCGCGTATCCTGGAGTGTGGCGAGTGTAGCAAGGCGACTCCCCGCCATCAAGGACGAATCGCGCGCGTACCTGGCGTGCTCCCGCGGGCGGGGTGACTCTGATAGGATGGCCGTCAACCAACCTGGTCCCGTACAAGTACCGCCGGGAGCTGAGATGAACCGCCTGTACTCGTGGCAAGAGTGCGCAGAGTTCGATGCCCCAACGACCCGGGAGCTCTACCGTCAGTACGTGAACGGCAGCCAGGTTGACCTGCTCGGTCTGTTCGAGTTCGGCAGGGACCTGGCCGTGAGCGCCGAGGGGATGTACATCACCACGGCGAGCGGCCGCAGGGTCTTGGACTTCACCGGCGGCTTCGGCGTACTCAGCCACGGGCACAACCATCCCAGAGTCCTGGCTGCCAGGACCGAGTTTCAGCGCCAGGCCAGGATGGAGGTGCACAAGAACTTCATCTCTCAGTACGTGGCCGGCCTCAGCCACAACATCGCCCGGCTCCTCCCCGAAGACCTGAACATCTCCTACTTCTGCAACTCCGGAGCGGAGGCGGTTGAGGGAGCGATGAAGCTCGCCCACAAGTTCCACCAGGGGCGGCGCAAGTACGTCCTGCACTCGGACATCTCCTTCCACGGCAACCTTCTCGGGGCGGGCAGCATCACCGCGTCGCCGGAGCGTGAATTCCCGTTCCCCAGCATTCCCAACGTCGCCTCCTTCCCCTACGACTCCATCGAAGGGGTGAGACGCGAGGTCCAGCGGCTGCGCCGCGCCGATGGCGAGAGCGACGTCTGCGCCGTCGTCCTGGAGCCCTTCAGCGCCAGCAGCATGGTCGCCTGCTCGGACGGCTTCCTGGTCGATCTCCGACGCCTGTGCAGCGACGAGGGCATCGTGCTGATATTCGACGAGGTCTACACAGGCTGGGCGAAGACGGGCCCTCTCTTCTTCTTCATGAAGTCCGGCGTAGTGCCCGACGTCGTCGCCATGTCCAAGGCCCTGGGCGGCGGCAAGTCCTCCATCTCGTGCTACACCGCCCGCGAGCCGGTCTTCAGGGCGGCCTACGACAGCGTGTCCGGCGTGACGCTGCACAGCACCACCTATAACGGGTTCGGGGAGGAGTGCATCACGGCCATCGAGGCGATCAACATAGTCGTAGACGACGACTACGTCGGTCGGTCGAATCGCATCGGCAGCCGCATCGGCCGCGGCCTGGCGGAGATAAAGGACCGGCATCCGGATATGGTCCGCGAGGTGAGGGGCGAGGGGGCCCTCTACGGGTTGATCCTGAACACCGAAACGAGCCCGGTCCTGAGGGCCGCGGCAAACGTGGCGCCCGGAGAGATTTTCGACGACGCGAAGTTCTTCGACAAGCTGATCACGTCGTCGGTGGTGGCCGAGCTTTACCGTACGCACGGCGTGCTGACCTTCTTCAGGTCGAACCGCGAGATCGTCTTGGTCGTCTCTCCCGCTCTCATAGCGACGGACGGCGAGCTCGACCACTTCCTCGATGCACTGGACAAGACCCTGGCCGTCGGCAAGCTCAGCCTGGTCGCTCGATTTGCCAGGGACTACCTGTCCAGGAAGGCCTCCGGATCGCAGCTCGCCGAGCCCGTGCGGAAGCTCATTGGCCACGGGTGAATGGCCCTTCCGCCGTGGCTGACTTCAGCAGAGGGGCGCGACGCAGTCTGCTCGCCAGGATGTCCTCGGAGCCGCTGGACGTGCTGGTCCTGGGGGGCGGGATAACCGGCGCATCCATCTTCCGGGACGCCGCGCTGAGGAACATGACGGTCGGCCTCGTGGAGGCCCACGACTACGGTTCGGGGGCCAGCGGCCGCAGCTCGAAGCTGGTGCACGGCGGCCTGCGCTATCTGCATAACCTCCGTTTTCGCCGCGCCTGGGAGGCTAGCCACGAGCGCAATCTGCATCTCGATCTGAACGACCGCTTCGTCAAGCCAGTCCCCATCCTCATACCGGCGTATCGCCGGGGCGGCGACGCGCCCGCCAAGGTGAGGGTTGCGATGTGGCTGTACCAGATGATGTCGGGCCCGGGAAATGCCAGGCGCCATAGGTTCGTCGACAGATCTGAGACGGTGGAGCTGGGGCCGGGACTCGAAAGCAGCCGCCTAACGGGCGGAGTCGTGTACCACGACGCCATCGTGGACGATGCGCGCTGGACGCTGGAGACCGTCAAGGATGGCGTGCGCCACGGCGGCCGAGCCGTCAATCACGCCCGCGTGGCCTCCCTCGTCAAGGACGGGAACACGATCCGAGGGGCGATCGTACGCGACGCCCTCGAAGACCGCGCCTACTCCATCGAGGCCTCCACTGTGATAAACGCAACGGGGGCTTGGGCCGACCAGGTGCGGGAGATGGACCAACCCGGGCGCCCGGCCATGGTCAGGCTGTCCAAAGGCACCCATCTCGTCCTGGCCAGGGACGACGTTCCCTTGAACGTGAGCTGCGTCTTCCCCTCACCGCTGGACGACAGGCACCTGTTCCTCATACGGCGGGACGACTGCTTCCTGTACGGCACCACCGACGGCTGGCATGATGGTCCACCCGACGACCCTCGCCCCGGCGAGGTCGACACGGCGTACCTGTTGGAGGCCATCCGCAGGTTCTTCCCCGGGTCATCGCTGACGCGGTCCAGTGTCCTCTACTGCTACAGCGGCTACAGGGCCCTCCCGTCGCCCAAGGCCAACAGGAGCCTCCCCTGGTCGGTCGGGCGGGATGACATGGTCGAGGTAGCGCAGTCGGGCTTGGCGACAGTCGTTTCGGGAAAGCTCACGACGTCCCGCTCTCTGGCGGAGCGGGTGCTGGACCGGCTGACGGAAGGGGCCGACGGCATGGACCGCTGGTCGGCCTGTCGGACCGATCGCGTGGCCATCGGCGGCGCCGATCCAGCGGACGCCGCCGGCCAGGGGGTCCGCGTGTCCAGCTCCGGGGCCCTCGCCGGCCACTTAGAGACTCTCCATGCCAAGTACGGACCGGGCGCCTGGGAGATCATCGCCGGGATCACTGCCGACGAGATCGGCCCTCCCTTCCAGGCAGAGGTGCGGTACGTCTGCCGCAACGAGATGGCCTGCACCCTGGAGGACATAGTAGAGCGTCGCGTCGCCCCCCTGTCGTGGAGCAGCGGGCAGCGCCTGGAGTATCTGAGGCAGGTCGCCCCGGCAATCCGCCACGAGCTGGAGATGGACGAGGAGGAGTTCGCCTCCAGGTACCAGGACTACCGGCGCAACCTGCTTCGGTACCACGCCCTGCCCGATTCGGTCGCCCCCGGGCGGAGCAGCTGAGGGCCGGAAGACGTTCGCGTCGCCCGCGTGCGGAGAGTGCGGCGAAGAAGTGCGCCCGTGGCGCGGCTCAGTTGAAGCGGTTCATCGCGGCTTCCACGCCGTCCTCGACGATGGCCGCCACCGCCTGGGCCGCCGTGTCTACCGCGTCGGCCATCGTCCTCCGCTCGTCGTCTGACGGCCGTCCCAGCACGTGCTCGATCTCGTCCGAGCCCGGCGCCGGCCTGCCGATGCCGATCCGCAGCCTGGCGAATTCCTGCGTACCTATAGCGGCGATGATCGACTTCATGCCGTTGTGGCCTCCGGCGCCGCCCTGGGCCCGCAGGCGTATGCGCCCGGCAGGCATGTCGAGGTCGTCGTACACCACGATCAGCTCGCTCGGCCTGGCGCGGAGCCGCGCGAGCAGCGCCGTGACCGCCTGGCCGCTCTCGTTCACGTATGTCCGGGGTTTGGCCAGCGCCACGGACACCCCGCCGGCGTCGCCCTCTCCCCATACGAACAGCCTGCGCCGCCGGGATACCTCAATCCCCCACGCGGCCGCGAGGCGGTCGACGCACCAGAAGCCCAGGTTGTGCCGCGTCCCCGCGTACTTCTTGCCAGGATTGCCCAGCCCGACTACGATCCTGCGCTCCGCCGGACCCTCGCGGCTCTGACGGCCTAAGACCCGGTCGAGAACGGCGCCGAGATCGTTCACCGGCCCGCGCCCTGTTCAGAGCGCCCGCCGCCGGCGAGACACCCGGGATTCTGGGCGTTCCGCGGTCGTCGAGTCATGGCTCGAGGATGAAGTCGCCGCTCCTGCCGCCGCTCTTGCTGGCCAGCCGGACGCCGTCGATGCGCATCGCGCGGTCGCTGCTCTTGCACATGTCGTAGATGGTCAGGGCCGCGACGCTGACCGCCGCCAACGCCTCCATCTCGACGCCGGTCTTCGCCGTCGTCCGCGCCGTTGCCGTGATGTCCACCGCGCCGCGCTCCTCGTCGAGCCCGAACTCGACCAGTACCTGGTCGAGCGGCAGCGGATGACACAGCGGTATGAGCTGCGGCGTGTTCTTGGCGGCCATGATCCCGGCCACCCGCGCGACGCCGAGCACGTCGCCCTTCTCCAACCGATTCGCCGCCACGAGGTCCAGGGTCTCCCTGCGCATGATCACCGACCCCTTCGCGACGGCGGTCCGACTCGTCTCGGGCTTCTCGCCCACGTCGACCATGCGCGCAACGCCTGAGTCGTCAACGTGGGACAGCCCCGGCTCGTCCTCGCTGCCACCGCCGATAGCCTCGTTCCGGCCTCTCCGGGAGCCGCTTGTGCCGCGCTGCTTCGCCTCCATCACCGCGAGGCGGTCCGCCTCCTCGTTCAGCGGGTCACCCGCGTGGCCCTTGACCCAATTCCAACTCACCCGTCGCGTGGACGCGGCGTCGTCCAGTCTTTCCCAGAGATCACGGTTCTTGTTGCGCTTCCAGCCCAGGTTCATCGTGTTGATCAGGAGCCGGCTGTCGCTGAACACGGCTACGTCGGATGACGGCGGCACCGCTTCCAGGCCCGCGATCGCCGCGAGCATCTCCATCCGGTTGTTGGTGGTGCGGTCTTCTCCGCCGCTGACCCTCTCGAGCTTTCCATCGGAGACTATGACCGCGGCCCATCCGCCGGGGCCCGGATTGCCTGAGCACGCGCCGTCTGTGTAGATATTGATCATGTGGACTGTCCGAGGTCTCGGATGCGCCGCTATTGTACCGCACGGATTCGCGGGCCCGACGGTGGATGCCGACTCTTCGCGTCGGAGCAACGTTACGGCGGAGAAGTAACTGGTTCAGACTCAAGGAGATGGACTAGGCGCGGGACACCACCACCCACGAAATGAGGCTGCACCGGTAGGGCGAGTTTCAAACCCGCCCCTGCGCCAAGTCGGCCATGGGTTATTTCTAGAGAAAGTCTGAGCACTTACGCGGAGAAGGCCCGGCGCTAGCCGCCGATGTGGTACATCTCCACCTTGTCCCTGACGGGCTCCGTCAGCGACGTGCGTATCTCCGAGTAGCGGTCCTCGCGTACGTTCCACACCGACGTGATGAGCGACCTCAGCTCGTCGTCGCTGGCGCCTTCCCTGAGCGGGGCGCGAAGATCGGTGCCCTTGCCGGAGAACAGGCATGTGTAGATACTGCCCTCTGGCGACAGGCGGAGGCGCGTGCAGTCGCCGCAGAAGGGCTTGGTCACGGACGCGATGACGCCCATCTCGCCGCCGCCGTCCGCGTAGCGGTAGCGCAGCGCCACCTCGCCACGGTAGTTGCTCTCCACCGGCTCCAGGGGCATCTCGGCCGCGATCCGAGCCACGATCTCGTCCGCGGGGACGACGTGGTCCAGCCGCCAGCCGTTGCGGTTGCCCACGTCCATGTACTCAATGAAGCGCATGACGTGGCCGCGCTCCTTGAAGTACCGGGCGAGGTCGACGATCGTGTGGTCGTTCACCCCCCGCTGGACGACGGCGTTGATCTTGATCGGATGGAATCCGACCGCCTCAGCGGCCGCTATGCCCTGGAGCACCTTTTCCGTTCCGAAGCCGCGGCCGTTCATCTCGCGGAAGATGTCGTCGTCCAGGGTGTCCAGGCTCACCGACACCCTGTGAAGACCAGCTTCCCTTAGAGCGGCCGCCTTCCCGGGCAGCAGGTAGGCGTTGGTGGTCAGGGTCAGGTCGTCGACGCCGTCTACGACGGCCAGGTCGGCGACTAGGCGCTCTAGGTCCCTGCGCACCAGGGGCTCGCCGCCCGTGAGACGTACCTTCACGGCGCCGAGGTCGACGCATACGCGCACGACCCGGGTGATCTCCTCGAAAGTGAGCAGGTCCTCGCGGGGCAGGAACTCGTACCGCTCTCCGTATATCTCGGCCGGCATGCAGTAACGGCACCGGAAGTTGCAGCGGTCCGTGACGGAGACGCGAAGATCCCTGAACGGTCTTCCGAATCTATCGTCGATCAAATTCAAAGGAGTTGCCTATTGCTTAGTCCTGCGCGGTCAGCCGTCTCAGGGCCTCCGACGCCTTGCAGGCCGCCTTGCCCCTATGGCTCACCCGGTCCTTTTCCTCTTGCGTCAGCTCCGCCATCGTCCTGCCCAGCTCGGGCAGCAGGAACACTGGATCGTATCCGAAGCCGTTGCTTCCCCGCGCCGTCCTCACGATTCGGCCGGGGCAGACGCCGGTGTACAGGTCGGCTCGGCCTCCAGGCGCCTTCACCGCGATGACGCACCGGAAGCGGGCGGGCCACCGGTCCCCTCCGATATTGTTCAGCTTCCCCAGTAGAAACGCAATCCTCTCCGAGTCCGACTTGCCTTCGCCGGCGTACCTGGAAGACATCACCCCCGGCTCACCGCCGAGCGCGTCGACTTCCAGCCCGGAGTCGTCCGCGAGGGTGAGCAGGCCGCTCATCGCGGAATAGGCCGTCGCCTTCAGCAGGGCGTTCTCCTCCAGCGTGGCGCCTGTCTCCGGAATCTCGTCCATGATGCCCACGTCCGCGGGGGAAACGATGTCCAGCCGGCAGCAGGCAAGCGCGGAAGACAGCTCCCGGACCTTGCCCGGGTTGCTCGTGCCAATCAGCAGCCGGGAGTCAAGCACTCCAAAGTGGTCCAAACCGAGGTACGCCGCTCGTCTCTGGTGTCCTGATCTGAGACTCGCGGGATAAGTCCGCCGAGGGTATTCCAGAAGCCGCCGCACACGCGGTCGGGCGCAAGATTCGGAGCCGCGTCGATACCACAGCAGGACGCTGCGCCTCTCGCCCTCATTCTATCACGACTGTCGGCCCGGCCCGGCCCGGTCTCCGCCCAACTCGCCGTCTGATAGAATATCACGACCGTACGAGTGCACGTTACCCTGGGAGAAGTGCCATGAATGACGCGGACCTTTGGCGTGAGCTTGGGCAGCAGCTTCGCGTCGACTCGGTTCGTGCCAGCGCCGCCGCCGGATCGGGCCACCCCACGTCTTCGATGTCCGCCGCCGACCTGGCCGCCGTTCTCGTGGCGAAGCACCTGCGGTACCGCTTCGACAGGCCGGGCCACCACACCAACGACCGGCTCGTCTTCTCCAAGGGCCACGCCTCGCCGCTGCTGTACTCGATATTCAAGGCCGCCGGGGCCATCACCGACGAGGAAATGCTCAGTTTCCGCAAGTCCGGGAGCCGTATGCAGGGCCACCCGACGCCGGAGATTCCCTGGGTCGACGTTGCCACGGGCTCGCTCGGACAGGGGCTGCCCATAGCGGTAGGCATCGCCCTGGCCGGCAAGAAGCTCGACAGGCTGCCGTACCGTGTTTGGGTGCTCTGCGGCGACAGCGAGATGACTGAGGGGTCGATGTGGGAGGCGTTTGAGCACGCCGGTTTCTCCGGGTTGGACAACCTCACCGCGATCATCGACGTCAATCGCCTCGGCCAGCGGGGCGAGACGATGAGAGGGTGGGACACCGAGAGCTACGCCCGGCGCGCCCGCGCCTTCGGATGGCACGCCATCGAGATCGACGGCCACGACGTCGAGCAGATCGACGGCGCGTACACCGAGGCGGCGGCCACTGGCGGGAAGCCCACCGTCATCGTCGCCAGGACTCTCAAGGGGCGCGGCGTGTCGTCCGTCGAGGACAAGGACGGCTTCCACGGCAAGGCGCTGGACGAGGCGGCCGCGGCCGTCGAGGAGCTCGGCGGCATTCGGCGCATAAGCGTAGACGTCCACCCGCCCAGGAGAGGTCGGGCTCCGAAGAGGGTCTCGGAGCCATTCGTGCCGCCGACCTATCGGGTGGGGGACAACGTCGCCACGCGGCGCGCCTACGGCGACGCCCTGACGGCCCTGGGCGCGGCCCGGTCGGACGTGGTTGCGCTGGACGCCGAGGTGAGCAACTCGACGTACGCCGAGACGTTCGCCGAGGCCTACCCCGAACGGTACTTCGAGATGTACATAGCCGAGCAGCTCATGGTCGCCGCCGCCGTCGGGATGCAGGTCCGCGGCTACGTCCCCTTCGCGTCGAGCTTCGCGGCCTTCCTGACGCGGGCCTACGACTTCATACGCATGGCCGCGGTGAGCCGCGCCGACGTAAAGCTCGTGGGCTCTCACGCGGGCGTCTCCATAGGCCAGGACGGGCCGTCGCAGATGGGCCTGGAGGACATAGCCGCGTTCCGGGCCGTCTACGGGAGCACCGTGCTGTACCCGTCGGACCCGAACCAGGCGTCCAAGCTGGTCGGGGCCATGGCAGAGCGGGAAGGCATCGTCTACATGCGGACCACCCGCGAGAACACGCCCGTGATCTATGGCGCCGACGAGCAGTTCGCCATCGGAAGCAGCCGCCTCGTCCGCGCGGCGGCCAACGACGACGTGACGATCGTCGCCGCGGGCATCACGCTGCACGAGGCCCGGATCGCGGCCGACAAGCTGCAGGCGGAGGGCGTCTCGGCCCGCGTCATCGATCTCTACTCGGTGAAGCCCATCGACACGAAGACCCTCATGAGCGCCGCCGCCGCAACGGGCGCCATAGTCACCGTCGAAGACCACTGGCGGGAGGGCGGCATCGGCGACGCCGTTCTCGACGTGTTCGCCAACCAGAACGTGCGTCCCAGGGTCGTGAAGCTGGCGGTCAAGTCCATGCCCGGCTCGGGCACGCCCACGGAGATGCTGGCCGCCGCCGGCATTGACGCCTACCACATAGCCGAGGCGGCCCGCCGCGTCGCAACCCCAGGCAGGCGTCCTAGCAGCAAATAGTCCCGCCGGCTATCCCTGCGCGCCGAGCGTCCTTGGCCCGGAAAGCCCGGAACTGCTACCAACCCGACGCCCCGGAGCCCGAGTTTAACGCCGGCCTGACTGTCTCCAGGGTGGGCAGGTCGGGCGCGACTATGATCACGGTTGCGGAGCCGCGGATGGAGACGGCGATCGTCTCCGCGGGCAGCGTCATCAGGACGGTCTCGTCGTCCAGCGACTCCCACTCGCCGCCGGTGCGGGCGACGGTGAATCGGACGAACGCGTCGTAGAACTCCCGGGCGTCCGGCTCGGTGTCCCACAGCGCGGACAGCAGCACCACCGTCTCGTCCTCCGGGCCGACGTAGACGGCGACCCGGTCGCCGCCCCAGCCGGCCGCGGCGTCTATCGGATCGGCCGTGAGGAACCGGGTCTTGAGGTACGCGCGCAGCATCATCTCGCCCAGCGTATCCTCGAACAGCAGCTTCCACCCATCGCCCAGCGCCGGGAGCAGGTCGGGCAGCGCGACGTCCAGTGGCGGCTCGGCGGACTCGTACTTGTCCGGGTGCAGTACCTGCTCCGTGCTCAGGGGCGGCTGCGCGAACGCCTCGTCTATCGCCCGCCAACCCCCGCGCTGGTACAACCCTCGCACGAATGTGTCTCCTTCCTGGTACGGGAAGGTGTACTGGTATTGGATCACACGAGGCGCCGCCCGGAACGTCCGGACCAGCGCCGGGCTGGCCGGAGGCTCCGCCGCACGCTCCGCGGGGCTCATGTACTCCGCCGCGTAGCGCGCCATTCCCAGGGTCGCGTCGCCTTCGACCAGCGCCGTCACCGCGAGCTTTGCGTCCGAGTTGCCTTCGAGTTCGTCCCTCATAGCCTCAATGTCGAAGTGCTGCTGCTGGATCCCGTGGATGAGCTCGTGCACGTAGATGCGCTCCTCATGCGGCTCGAGCTCGCCGGCATCTTTGACCACGTACAGGCGTTCCTCTTCCGATTCGTAGAAGCCGAGAACCCCTTCCCCGAGCAGCTCCAAGAGCAGCTCGAACAGGTCCTGGTCGTCGGGCATCGCTCCCAGGGCGGCGTAGAGTCTTTGGGATTCGTATATGTCCTCCCTGTCCTCCTCCATCTCCTGTCTGAGCCGCTCGCCGAGCTCCTTGCGCGTCAGGAACCGGCGCTCGACCGGTCTGAGCAGAGGCAGATCGCGGATCGAGCTCGCCTTGGCGTCGATCTCGTCCAGCGCCGCCGTGAGCCGCAGCTCTTCGGCTGAGCGTGTCGAGGTTGCCACAGGCGTGGACGGACTATGGGAAACTTCCACCGTCGGCGTGGCGGTCTCAGGCGTCGGCGATGCGGTTGCGGTATGCGTCGGCTGAGGCGGGGGAAGCGTCGGCGTGGGCGCCGCGGTGGCGGTCCGCGTCGCCGTGTGCGACGGCTCGGCCGTCGGCCGAGCCGGCAAAGGGGTGTCCGGCGTCGGTGTACGCGACCCGCCGCATGCCGCCGCCAGCAGCAGCGCCGCCGCGACGGCGACCGAAGCGGCGGCCACGGCGAGGCGTTCCGCAATTGTCCCGGTCATAGCCGTACTCAGATTGACCTACTCTCGCTCACAGATCGGTTCGACGAGGGCAGGCCTCAAGAGATATGGCGGCGTCTCGACGCCCCGATCCCACGTCCATAGGTACGACCGAGGCCCGACGCCGGTCTCCCAGGAGTCCGCCTGGGCGGGACCCGCCGTCAGCCTACGCGGCCGCGAACCGGAACGCGAACAGGTCGGCGTCGCGCATTCGGACGCGGACGCGCACAGGACGCTCCCGCAGGCCCGACACGTCGACGTTGCCGTCCCAGCTCACCGGCGCCTCGATCTTGTCGCCGAATACCAAGTCGCAGTCGTCGAGCGCGAATCCGGGAAGGGGCTCGCCCGATTCGTCCTGTAGCTCCACCAGGATGCTGCCGCCGCCGGACGTGCTGTAGTTCATCGCCAGACTCCCGCCGGCGAACGTCAGCGGGGGAGTGGTGAACTCGCTCCAGCCCACGTAGCCCGCGTGGGCGGAGACGAAGCCGTCCGTGCGTATCGTGCAACGGCGGATCCGCGTCTTGTTCAGGCCGGCGCGCAGCAGCTCCGCGAAGTACAGCGACAACTCGTCCGGCCCCGTCTCCAGGATGCCGGCGCCCATGATCGGGTTACGGTCTACCCAGTTGCGCTCGTCCCGGCCGGGGCGCATGAACGCCTCCCGAAAGCGCCTGTTCCACGACACGCCGTCCCGGCTGGACATGAAATGGATGTCCGCGAGCCCGATCTGCGGCGCGCCCGGGTACTGCCGCTCCGAGTGAAGGACCATCGGAAACATGAAAAAGGCGTTCGCCGCCCTCGCGTACTTGACCGCCGCGTTGGTGTAGAAGTGGAAGTCCGACGGGTCGTCCTCATCGGCCTCGACCACCGTCTCCGGGCGTGTCCAGGTCCGGAAGTCGGCGGACTCGCTGCGCCGGATGCTGCGGTGGCCACCTTTGAACGTCCCGGCGATCGACTCGGAGACGCCCCTCATGTAGACGACGTACCGCTCCCGCGCATCGTCCCACACCAGGACGTTGTGGCTGTCGAACGGCCCCTCGGTCTGGATGGGGTTCGACTCCAGCGGCGTCCATCGCAGCCCGTCCGGGGACGTGTAGCCGCGCAGGTCGCGCCGGCCGCGGTTCACCATCTTGTACCGCTCCGACGCCGGCGCGCGGGGATCGACGATCACCGACGGGTTGATGGACGGGTCGCCCTCTGGCGGGTAGAAGGCGTTGTTCTCGGTCGAGCCGTAGACCTCCAGCAGGCCTAAGCTGGGCTTATCCCAGACCACGCCGTCGTCGCTCTCCGCGTAGCAGCTCAGGGAGACGATGTCGCGGTTGGAGTCGACGCCCGGGTCGGACCGGTACCACATCTTGAACCGGTCGCCGTCGCGCAGGACGGTCGAGTAGTGCATGCCGCCCAACTCCCACGGCCGGTCGTTGGGGACGGCGACCTCTCGCACCGTCGGCTGGTGCATCTTGAGCTCGACCCCTTTGTGGGAGTCGAACCACGTGTCGTCGACGAATAGCTGTCGCTGTGAGCCTACGTTTATGGGAAGCACGGGTGTCGCCTCGTCTCTACATCGGGGCTTGTGTGTCGTCGTACCGCACCCTCGTCGGCGCGTCTAGGCGCAGCGGGGGTCCTGCTCCGGCGTCAGGAGGTGCGGGTTGTCGGGCGTCTTGTAGTCCACGGCTTCGAGGGCGGCCTTCGCCTCGTTCCATAGCCGGTCCCACTCCTCGAAGTCTCGAACTTCGCTGTCCGGGTTGGACCTGCTGCGGGCCACGAATCCGGGAAACCAGGGTCGCCCCGTGGGCTGGCTGACGGGGTTGTACCGCAGGTCGAAGCTGAAGCGAACGCCGTCGCTCACGTTGGCGAGCGACGCGTGCTTGGTGCGCTTGGACATGAACAGCACGTCGCCGGACTCCATCACCAGGGGCAGCCGATTGTCGCCCACGACCGCCTCGGGGATGGATCCCCCCGTCTTGCAGTGCAGCGCCATCCCTTCGCGGTGGCTCTCGGGCACCACGACAAGACAGCCGTTCTCCTCGGTAGCGTCCGAGATCGCCACCCAGACCGTGAGCATCTCGGTGTCTTCGGCCTCCGGCTGCACGACCGCCATGTCCTGGTGCCACGGCGACTTGCTGTTAAGCGCGTCCCGGCGATCGTCCGGGATGATCCGCTCGGGGACCTTGATTCGCACGTGCTGGACGGGGTTCGAGTAGAGCTCGGGCCCGATGAACAGCTCAGCGCCGTCGAGCAGCCTGGGACTGCGAAGCAGGTTGAAGACCGCCGGGCCCCTGTGCATCAGGCCGGTGCCCGCGGCGAGGGAGATGTCGAAGTGCCTCGAGTAGGGCGCGCCTTCTGCGGCAATCTCGGCCAGACGCCGCTCGAACGGCAGGTCTTTGTACGTCGACGACACCACGCCCTCTTCGCGCCATTGCGCGGCGAGAGAGTCCAGCAGGGCGTCGTACTCGTCCCTGACGGGCTGGACGTCCTGGTCGTCGTCCAGCAGGCCTCGAACGACGACGTAGCCCTGATCTTCGAAGAGGTCCGAGGCACTGCTGTTCAGTGAGTCCGCGTAGGCAACCTGACCCCAGATTCCCCACCTAGATAAGAGGAAGACCTCGTTGGAGCCCGACGCGATGCGGGCTAAGATGGTTGTTGAACAAACGAACCGATCACCAACGAGGTGCATCTATTATGAAGCAAGGCTTACTGGCATTCCAGTACGAGCAGGAGAAGGGCTCGACAGGTATGACGGGACTGTCCGGGCTGATGACGTACCTGGAGTTGATGCAAGCAGCGGGTTTGAGGTCGTCGGTGGAACGCCACGTGAGACTGCGGGAGTGTGGTCAGGGCTGGACGGACAGCCAGATAATCACGTCGCTGATACTGCTGAACTTGGCAGGCGGTGAGTCGGTGATGGACCTGGAGGTTCTGGAGAAGGACGCAGGTTTGTGCAGGGTACTTCGCCATGCCGAGACCTGGGGGATGGGTAGTAGGGAGCGCAGGGCGCTGAAGGCGAGATGGCGAGTCGAGCGTCTTCGGAGCGTGCCGTCGGAGTCTGCGGTGTTCCGGTATCTGGAGAGGTTCCATGACGCGGGCGAGGAGGCGATGCGGCAAGCTCACAGAGCATTCATACCTGCTCCCAACGGAGCTATGGAGGGTCTGGGGAAGGTGAACGCCGACCTGGCGGGCTTCGTGCAGAGCCGTTCGCCTCAGAGAGAGGCCACACTGGACATGGACGCCTGTCTGGTGGAGACACACAAGCAGGAGGCGCTCCACAGCTACAAGAAGTACAGGGCCTACCAGCCGCTGACCACCTACTGGGCAGAGGCCGACCAGATTGTGCATTCTGAGTTTCGGGACGGCAATGTACCGGCGGGCCATCAGCAGTTACGAGTGTTGATTGAAGGGCTGGGCCGTCTGCCTGCGGGGGTGGAGAAGGTGATGCTGAGGTCGGATACGGCGGGGTACCAGCGGGAGTTGCTGCGGTACTGCGCGGAGGGTAGAGACGAGCGGTTCGGGGTGATCGAGTTCGCGGTTGGGGTCGACGTGACGACGGAGTTCCGCCGTGCGGTGTCAGAGGTCGCCGAGCAAGACTGGCAGACGCTGTACCGCAAGGTTGGGGAGCATCGTGTGGACACGGGTCAGCAGTGGGCTGATGTGAACTTCGTGCCCAACTGGATAGGGCACTCCAAAAACAGCCCTGAGTATCGGTTCATAGCTACCAGGGAGCGGTTGATCGAACAGCCTCTGCCGGGGATGGAGGGGCAGATGGAGCTTCCGTTCCCCGCGATGGAGCTGTCCAACAGAGGCTGGTACAAGGTCTTCGGAGTGGTGACCAACCGGAGCATTGCGGGAGATGAGTTGATCTGGTGGTCGAGGCAGAGATGTGGCAAGGGCGAGGAGGTCCACGGCGTCCTCAAGAGTGACCTTGCCGGGGGCAGGCTTCCGTCGGGGCTGTTCGGAGCCAACGCAGCATGGTGGGCGATAGCAGTGTTGGCCTTCAACTTGAACTCTGCCATGAAGCGGCTGGTGTTGGGCGGACAGTGGGTGGGCAAGCGTCTGAAGGCGGTGCGCTTCGCCCTGATCGCCCTACCGGGCCGTGTGGTGCGTCACGCCAGGAGGTTGATCATCCGTCTTGCCCGTGGCCATCCCTCATACGAGTTGCTGCTCAGGGCGCGGCAGAGAATATTGGCGCTGGCTGCCGAGCCGTATCGGGCATAGGCGACCCTGCCTGGAGCATCGGTTTGTAGGCGACTCTGCCGAGTTGCCAGGCCGGGCCATGCCTTCTTCGGCCTGACAACAGCCACAATTGGCAGCGAACCGCTGCCGATACCCTCAAAGACGGCACCCGAGACCCTGTCCGATGCCGATCATGTCATGCGTCACCCCAAGTCGACACCCGGACACCCCCTGAAAGCACACGAAACAACTCCCAACCATGTCAGGTGGGGGATTTGGGCTGACTGTCGGTCATTGCGGGCGCCTCCCTCCGGCGGTACGCCGATTGGCTCCGCAGTGTACCATGCTCCGGCGATCCCGCAACGGGTGGCGGGAGTAAGCCGTTCACGCTTGGTTGTGCGCGCCCCTCGAGTAGCGCCGATGAAGCATCGGCGCTACTCGGGGTGAACGGGCCGTGCGAGTGTCAACTCTGAACAAACCGGCCGCTTATACGGACAGGCCGCGCTCCCTCATTCGCGCCAGCACGGCGTCACGGGCCTCGAGGAACGGCCTCGACAGGTAGGCGAGGTGGTCGGCCTCGCCGTGGTGGTGCGTCACCGTACCGGGCTCGTGCTGGTGCGCGACGTTTCTCATGAACGCCAGGTCGCCCTCGAACACGGTCAGCATGTGGCGCGCCGTCGCCTCGTCGAACATCCACCAGTCGCCGCCGCACGCCACGTAGATCGGCGAGGTGTGCGCGAAGACCCCCCGGCGCCAGCCATCGTAGTGCGTGCCCAGCACGTCCCTGTGCGCGCTGGCTCGCTCCGACCATGACGGCGCCTTGGCGCTCGTCAGGTTGGTTGGCGCGAAGTAGCCAGGGCCCCCGCAGCGAGCCGCCAGCCACGAGTGGCCGTCTATCTTCACGCGCTCCCGCAGCTCGAGGCGACGCGCCCCGTCCGCCGCGTCGGCGGAGGCGATCACGGCGCCGTTGTGGACGATCTGCAGCGTGTGGATGGGCAGCACGCTCTCGGCCCACGCCTCGACCTCCACCGTCCCGGGGCCCGACATCTCGACCGTATCGCCCAGCTCGCGGCCGTCGACGGTCAGGTGGATCATCGGCCCGCCGCTGTGGAACGTGCGGCCCCTGGCCACGTTGTCGCACCAGCTCTGGTAGCCGAACTCCTCGCCGTCTCTCATCTTGACGTAGGTCCTGTACATGCCGACCGGCACGTCGCTGTACATCTTGTCCGTGCCGCCCAGCAGGGGCAGCCGGTAGCCCGCGTTCAGGCTCCGGTAGTACTCCCAGTGCATGCCGTCCGACTGCCGGTGCATCTCGACGGCCGACAGCCTTCCCGTGGCCACCAGCGCGGCGGTCTCGCCGTTCAGTCCGCCGAAGTGCGGCGCCACGGCCGTCGCGCCCTGCGCGCGGGCCTGGTCCACCCAGTCGCTCAGCGTCGCCTCCATGGAGCCGGCCATCTCGGCCTCGCCGAACTCGCCGGTGCACCACGGCATCACCGGCCGCTTGAGCCCCCACAGGATCAGGTGGCCGTAGAAGTGCTGCCGGTTCTCCTGTCCCACGTAGACGATGCTGTCGCCGTTCTCGGAGACGCTCGGTCGGCCCGTGAAGTCCTCTGTGTTCGTGAAGAGGCTGCCCCACTGGGACTGGAGCAGGTTGACGACGTCGAGGTCCTCGCCCTGGGCCTCCCGGTGCGCCCCCTGCGCGCCGACGAAGTGCACGTGCGAGTCGCCGCTGTACCAGCCTTGCGCGTTCATGTCCGTCCACCGCTTTATGCGCAGCGTCAGCTCGCGCTGTCCCGGCTCAATGTGCACGGCCGCGCGCAGCGGCTCGTACTCGAAGCCGCGCGCGACGTCCACGATGACCTCCCCGCGCGGAAGCCACCCCTGGCACGTGCCGTCGATGTAGGCGTAGGTGATCTGGCCGAGGCGCAGGTCGCCGCCGATGTCGAAGTGGAACGTGTCGAGGTTCGAGTTGACCTGGTTGTGGTGGCCGTACGGCTGGTACGGAACGCCCTCCGGGGACCGGAAGTGCACCCGGCACGGCACCGGCTTGCCCGTCTCGTCGTCGAGAACGGTCACGTGGACCCAGTTCTTGCCCCTGTCCACCAGGCTGAGACGCGCCGCCGGCGTCTCGACCTTGCCCTTCTCCTCCAACTCTCCCCAGCCGACCTCCGCCACCGGCTCGCCGTCCTGTTCGACCGAGACGGTCGCGGACGGGACCGCCGACACCTCCACGTACGACGGGCTGGCCGTCGTGTTCTGGGCTTCGCCCCAGCCCTTGTACGGGTCGTTCAGGAAGTCGTCGGACGACTGCTCGGGCAGCGCGTACACGTACGTCGCTTCGCCGCGGTCGACCGACACCTCGAGGTCGAACGGCTTGTCGCTCGCCTCCTCGCCCTTGAGCTCGATGCGTACAGGGCGCCGGCTCCGGCGTGCGAACGGGTGCTCGTCGACTTTCGCCAGGGTCAGCCCGCCGAGCAGTATCGCGCCAGCGTCGGGGATGACCTCCAGCGACTCGATGATGTCGTCCGGGCGCGGGTTGACCCAGGCCCACAGCGAAAACGGCAGCGCCTCGCCGGCCTGGCCCTCCATCTGGCGGTTGCCGGCCTGGCCGAAGCTGCCCTCGTGTCTGGACCGAAGGGACGTGTACTCCGCGCCGACCGCGATGAACGTGCCCCGGTCCGAGCGCGGCGTCCCGATCTCGAACTGCTCCCGTACGTCGACGCGCTCCTCGCCGCCTCCCGCGAACCGGAACACGTACTCGGCTACACGGGTCCCCGTCGGCGCGCCCTCGGCCACCTCCAGCAGACGATGGGCGAAGATCACGCGGTGCGCAGACCCGCCTATGGGCACCGTGACGGACCGGCTGGCGCCGTCCGCGAGGACGACTCGATCCCCGCCCGCGGAGCCCAGCAGAAACGGGAGCCCGCGCATCGTCTTGGGGCCCACGGCGAGGTCGGCGCCTCCGTCTACGGCGGCGGCCGCCCTGTTGGAAGCTTCGGTCAGGTCGATCGGCTCGTAGTCACGCATCTGCTCCCCTCCTGTTCACGTCGAATCGAGACGCGACCGGTGTCCGGCTCGCGCTGGAAGCCGGATTATATAGAGGATTTGCCCTTCGTGCAGGATACCCCGGCGCGGAGACTGATCAGAGTTGAGGCCGCACAACCCGTTCACCCCGAGTAGCGCCGATGCTTTATCGGCGCGTATCGAGGGGCGCGACGCGGGGTCTCCCCAAACGTGACCGGCTACCCCACGGCCGCCTCCGTGAGCGGCGCTCCTGGCGGGTTCAACGGCCGCTGGGCATCGGATGGACCAATGAGCCGCGGCCGTTGCCGTTGGCTCTCACGATCGTCTCGAGCGGCGGCAGAACGGCGCCGCCTTCCGCCTCGTGGCCGGCGCCAGGCCACTCCTCGTCGTTCCGGACTGGCTGTAGGCCTGTCGCCACCAGCGTGACCTTGACGCGGCGCTTCATCCTTCGGTCCTGAACGACTCCGAGCAGAACGCCGGCGTCCGACCCGCTCGCTTTGCGTACGAGCTCGGCCGTCTCGTTGACCTGTCCGAGGGTGAGGTCTTCGCCGCCTGTCACGTTCAGGAGTATGCCCCGCGCGCCGTTCAGGGGCGCGTCGAACAGTGGGTTGGACAACGCGGCGCGAGCGGCGTCGCAGGTTGCCGACCGCCCTCTCCCCTCTCCCAAGGCCATGTAGGACGGGCCGCCGTTCCGCATGAGTTCCTTCAGGTCCGCGAAGTCGACGTTGATCAGTCCCGGCGCCGTGACGAGGTCCGATATGCCCTGGACTCCCTGCCTCAGGACCTCGTCGGCGAGCGCGAACGCCCTGTCCAGCCGCACCTCGCCGTCCACGGCGTCGAGCAGCCTGTCGTTCTCGACTGCGATCAAGGTGTCGACCTTAGCCCGCAGCTGCCCTATCCCCTCGATGGCCGCCGCTCGCCGCGCGGGGCCTTCGAAGGAAAAGGGCATCGTGACCACGCCCACGGTCAGCGCGCCCATGCGCCTCGCGGTCTCGGCCACGACGGGCGCGGCGCCGGTGCCCGTGCCGCCGCCCATCCCGCTCGTGACGAACACCAGGTCCGAGCCGTCCAGCAGCTCGGCGACCTGCGACTGGCTTTCCTTGATCGCCTTGCGGCCGATCTCGGGCCGTCCGCCTGAGCCCATGCCGCCCGTGGTGTTGGGCCCGATGGCGAACGTGTGGGCCCTCTTCAGCCGGCTCAACGCCTGGACGTCCGTATTGAGCGCCAGCATCCTGACTCCGCGAACGCCGGCGTCGTTCATGCGGCCGACGGCGTTGCCGCCGGCGCCTCCCGTGCCGACGACGGTGACTCGGACCGGGGCCCGCCCCGCGTCTCTCTCGGCCGGCGCCTCCCGCACGGCGGTATCCTTGCCCGTGACTGTTTCGAACAGACCCGCGATGATGGACAGCATGATCTCTCCTCCTCGTTTTGGCTTACCTGACGCCCGGGGACTATGGGCGGGCAGCCAGAACAGATTAGAACAGAACGGATATTCGCGTCAACCCCTATGCGGGTGTCTTCGAGCGCGGTCGAAAAGCTCCGCGAAATTCGGTCAAGTCTGGCCGTGAGACCGGCTCGAAATCGTGTAGGATGTGGCTGGCGCCAAGGCCTACACCAAATGCGGTGCGAATTGACCAGCAATTGCTTAGAGTTTGTTTGACGTTCGACCGCGTGCGTGTTAGCCTTCGCGCCAGCATGAGCATGTGGAGCGTTCTTGACTTATGAAACTGACCATTAGTGCTGGCCCAAATCGGATCTCGCTCGGTTCCACTCGTTGGATTCTGGGCGTAATGGCTCTTCTAGTGATGATTCCGTTCCTGTTCCTGGCCTGCGCGGGAGACCCGGGAGACACAGGCCCGCAGGGCGCGCAGGGGTCGCAGGGCGCGGCCGGTCCGAAGGGTGATACCGGCGCCAAGGGCGATCCTGGGTCGCAGGGTCCCGCCGGTTCTCGGGGCGCTCAGGGCCCCGCCGGTTCTCAGGGCGCCGAGGGTCTCGCCGGATCGAAGGGCGACCGCGGGCTGCAGGGCGACCGCGGCCCGCAGGGACTGCAGGGCGACACGGGTACTCAGGGCGGCAAGGGAGACGCAGGACCGCAGGGCCTGAGAGGTGAGGCAGGACCGCAGGGCGACCAAGGCGCGAGGGGCAGCCAAGGCGCGAGGGGCTCAAAGGGCGAGCCTGGAGCCCCGGGCGGACCTCCCGGCCCGCAGGGTGATCAAGGTATACAGGGCGAGATAGGTCCGGAAGGTCCGGATGGCCCGGAGGGTATTCAGGGCATTCAGGGCGAGCCTGGAACCCCTGGCGGACCTCCTGGCCCGTCAGGCCCGCAGGGCCCGGCTGGTCCGCAGGGCCCGATCGGCACCCGTGGCGTGCAGGGCAACACCGGTCCTCAGGGTCCTCAGGGCCTCAAGGGCGATCGGGGTGACACCGGTCCTCAGGGTCCTCAGGGCCCACAAGGTCCTCAGGGTGTTCAGGGCGAGGTGGGACCGAAGGGCGAGCTAGGGGCGACCGGTCAGGTAGGACCGCAGGGCGAGCAGGGTCCGGCCGGACAGCCAGGCGTTCCAGGTGCGCAGGGTCCCCCGGGTCCGTTCGGCCCGCAGGGCATACAAGGTGATCCTGGGATAAACAACATCGTAATCGTCACGAGCGATGATCCCGCCCGGTCCGGCGTGTCGCCGCAGTCTGCGACCGCGTCGTGCTCCCAGGCGGGCGGAGCGTTGCGCGCGCTTGGTGGCGGATCCCTCCTGATAGGCACCTATGACGGCGTGGTTATAGTCGAGTCCCGCCCGAGCGGCGTTGAAGGCGAGGTACCCGGAGCGTGGAGAGTGACGGCGCAGCGGATTATGGGCGACGCAACAGCCCTATGGAGCGTTCGGGCGTACGCGATCTGCGCCATTGTGAACACGGAAGACGGATAGGCCCCGATCCCAGGGAGTCCGTATAAGAACGCGGTCGTGGCTCGAAGCCGCGGCCGCGTTCTCTGTTGTCTCCGACATACGTCACACACCTGCCCCGTCAGGCCCCGCGCAATCGCGATCGCCGGCACGGTGAGCCGTCGGGTGTTGTCCCGGGGTCGACGTTTGGTGTCTTCATACACGGGCTTGGTTGCGGGCGATCGCCTTCGCTTGGACTGCGATCTCATCGCTCGAGGAGATGTACCCTAGCTCCGTGTGCGGTCGCCCAAGCGGTCGAATAGGGCAGTCGATCCCCTGCGGCCTCGCTGGAACGGAGAGTGTCTCGGGGAACGCGGTGCGCGTGTATCTGAGGTCACCCGCCGCGCATAGGGAGACGCCGAGGTGTCGGCCGGTGCCCAAGCTGTACTCGTACCCCTGCCCGGACTCGAACCGGGGCACACGGTTTAGGAAACCGTTGCTCTATCCGCCTGAGCTACAGGGGCATGAACGCGGGACGGACGTTGGTCCGCCGCCACAATTTTAGCAGGCCGCGGACGAACTGTGGCCGTGAGCAATGCGAATCTGAGAGTAGTCGTCATTCCGGCCCCCGATCCGGAATCCAGCGGTGGGGAAGTCAAGCTGAATAGCGCCAGCTACTGCCCAGCCGGAATCCACGTGTGGAGTTCTGCCCAGGTCTCCGAAGGCGCGTGCGCCGCCAGGGTGCCAGCGTACTCTCAGCCTGAACAACGCGTCCGCCCTGACGTGGGGCGTGTGGTAAGATTCCGCCCGTCTGCCGAGGCATGACTGGAGGCGTTTCCCATGGTGATTACAGGAAGGGTCGGCTGCCCGCCGCTGCCCGGCTCTGAGACGCTGCTGACGGACGAGTTCGTGGAGTACCTCGTCGCGCTGCACGACAGGTTCACGCCGAGAGTCATCGCGCTGCGCGAGAAGCGCGCGGCCGTGTTGGACAGGGCGCTGAAGGACCGCCTCCTGCCGGCCCATCCGCCGGTCTCGGAGGCGAACACCGGCGAGTGGCAGGTGCCGCCGGTGCCGGACGACCTCCGCACGCCGGGCATCGAGATAACCGGCCCCGCCTCGATCACGGGCATGTTCATTAACGCCCTGAACCCCGGCCCGGACGGCGAACGCGCCGCGGGAGACCTCGACGACGACGAGGACGCCGGGGGCCACAGGCTGATCGACACCTTTACCGCGGCGCGCAACCGACTCGCGGCGGTGGATCGGACGCTGACGTACACCAATCCCGGCACCGGGAAGGGGTACTTCATCCGCGACGGCGAGCTGCCGTTCTTCATGCACCGCGAGAAGGGGCTGCACCTCGATGAGCCGGAGGTGACCGTCGACGGCACCCCCGTCCCGGCCGCGATACTGGGTACCGCCCTGACGCTGTTCCACGCCGGGCGGGCGCAGATCGAGCGCGGCCAGGGCGTCTATTTCTATCTGCCCAAGATGGAGTCCGCCGAGGAGGCGGGCTTCTGGCGCGACTTCTTCGACTTCTCCAGGGAGCGACTTGGTCTGCCCGAGGACGCGACAATCCGGGCAGTGCCGCTGGTCGAGTCGCTGCCGGCGGCCTACCAGATGGAGGAGATGCTGTATGAGCTCGGGCCGTACGCCGCCGGGCTGAACGCCGCCCGTTGGGACTTCAAGGCGAGCATCTTCGAGTTCGTCATGACCGATCCGGACTCTGTGTGGCCGGACCGGTTCGGCGTCGACATCAAGACGACGGAGTTTCTCGCGAACATATTCCGCCGCCTCGTCGCCGTCTGTCTCAAGAGGGGCGCGGCGCCGATCGGTGGAATGGCGACGGCGCTGCCGAGCCGCGACGACGAGGTCAACCGCTCCGCCGCTGCCTCGATCAGGGGCGACAAGGAGTGGGAGGCCCGCCAGGGCTTCCTGAGGGCCTGGGTCGCCCACATCTTCCACATGGACACCGCCGCCCGGCCCTTCAAGGAGCTTCGCGGCTCTGGATGGACGCCGACCCCCGAGATGGCCGACCCGGACAACTACCCCATCGAGATCGAGGTGCCGGAGGGCCCCGTCACCGTCGACGGGACCAGGCGCAACGCCCGGATGGTGATCGAGTACCTGGAGGGCTGGCTGAACGGCCGCGGCGCCAAGGGAATCGACAGCCTCGAGGGCCGGCCCGGAATCCACCCGCCGCTGATGGAAGACCTTGCCACGGGCCGGATGTCCGTCGCCCAGATCGCCCAGCGCATAATCCATAGAGCGGCCGACACGGACACGGGCGAGGCCCACGACTTCGCGCTGGTCAAGCGGCTGCTCTCCGGGGAGCTGGAGGACATCCTCTCGCGCCGCCGTGACGAGGTCGCAGACCCCGACGCGCTCGCCGCCGTCGAAGAGCGGTACCGCGCGGCCTGCAAGATCGCGATGCGGTGGGTACGCAACTACACCGAGCTCGACTTCAGGAGCCTGGGGGCGTACACGAGGTCGGACTTGGCAGACATCGCGGCCGCCCCGGACGCGTTCTAACGGTCCGCGGAGACCGGCACTCGCCGGTTCGACGCAGCGCTGAGCCTATCTCCGCGCTGCGGTAACCGCACGCGATGTGCCTGCTCGCCTACAGCTTCTTCTCGAAGTAGTATCGGCTCGCGCCTCCCTCGTAGCCTTCTGACAGTCCGAACTGCCGGTACCTCAGCCTGACGTAGAAGTCCGGCGCCTGGGACGACATGGTGTCGACCACTACCGACACGCAGCCAAGCTTCCTGCCACGCTCCTCGGCCCAGCTCATCAGGCGGCTCCCAAGGCGCTTCGACCGATGGTCGGGATGCACCCACAATATACTCACGTGGACCTTGCGCCAGTAAGCCACGCCGTTCAGGCCGGCCACGGTCCTGCCCGATTCGAGGAAGACGGCCCGTACCGGGGTGGCGGAGCCGTCGGGCACGAAACCGGCGTTGGATTCCTCCAGGCCGCGGGCGACCTCTCGCGCCTGTTCTCCCGTCGCATCCGCGACGAACTCCATCTCCACGGCTCGCTCCGTCCATGCCCAGGCTGAGAGTCTCAGTCCCGGACGTCCCGAAATGAGATAGTGACATAATAGGGAGGGTCGGCAAGCCGGGCAACGTCACGACACACACCGGGCAACTGTCAGAGTTGGAGGGACGAGTGCCCCTCCAGACCCCTGGATGCCCGCTTTCGGAGACCGTTGCATACGTCCCCAAGCGCGGCAACGTCGCGGGGCCAAGCGGTGTCATCTAACTTGGACTCTCGATTTCTGCAGGGGTGGGGGGAGGTCAAGCTCAACAGCGCCCCGCTGCTGCCGAGAACCAATCCCACGTCTGGAGCTCTGGCAAGGTCTCCCAAGGCAGGCGCCGCCGGTGTGCCAGGGCAGCCCCTCTCACCAAATCTGAACAGTTACGAAGCCGGCGGGGCGCGTTGTGGCCCATGGGTTTCGGAGTGTATGATTCCGTCGCAATGACGGCCCTTCACGCCGTCGGACGGAGCCGGTACGACGGTAGCGATTCTGTGGGTACAGCTTGGCGTTGCGGCGGCTGTGATACTGGGAGCGTCCCTGTTTCTGGCCAAGTCGGCGGATGTCATCGCGATCAAGACGGGGCTCGGCCGGTCCTTCGTCGGCGTGGTACTGCTTGCGACGGCCACGTCTCTCCCTGAGCTGGGCACGGGGATAAGCGCCGTTTCCATCGTCGGCGAGCCGGACCTCGCGGTCGGCGGGGCGTTCGGAAGCAACCTGTTCAACCTGCTGATAATCGGCCTGATGGATATCTTCTGGTGGAACCGATATCTCCTGAACCACGTGGGCATGTCCTCGGTCGTCGTCGGGGCGCTGGGCATAGGAATTATCGCGCTTGGCGGCGTGTCCGTCCTGTTCCACGGCATGACGACCGCTCTTGACGGATGGCCCGTCAGCCCCCTGTCGATCGTGCTGATCGTCGGCTTCGCCGTCGCCATGTACTTCCTGTACCTGTTCGAGCAGAGGAAGGACCCCAGTGAGGACGGACCGGCGGCCGCGGAGCCCGAGCGCTACGCCTCTGAGTGGCTTCCACGTCACATCGTGATATACGCGGTGATGGCCCTCGTGGTCGTAGGCGCGGCGGTCTGGCTCTCTTTCCTGGCCGACGACCTTGGGGTCGAGATGGGCTGGGACGCCAGCTTCATGGGCACGCAGTTCCTGGCCGCCGCCACCTCTCTCCCCGAGCTCTCGACCTCCTTCGCGGCCCTGCGTATCGCCGCGCCAGAGCTTGCCATCACGAACCTGCTCGGCAGCAACCTGTTCAACATGGGGTTCATACTGTTCCTGGACGACGTGGCCTACACCGGAGGACCGATCTGGGGCGCCGTGTCGCCGGTGCACGCCCTCACGGGCTTCATCGCGATAGGCATGACCGCGGTCGTCGTCCTGGCCGTCGTCACCCGCCCCAGAAGGAACCGCCCCGGGTTCCTCACCATCGAGGCGGGAGTGCTGATCGCCGTGTACGCGATAGCGAGCCTGCTCGTCTTCACACTCGGCTAGCGTGCGCGTCCCGTACCGCCGTCCCACGGTGCGCCGCGTGGATCATCGAGACGACCTGCCGCGCAGCGCCTCCCGGACAGTCTTGAGCGCCGCCTCGCCCGAGGCCGCTGCCGCGTCCAATGCGCCGGCGGCGAGGACGGACGCGGCCTCCTCGGCGGTCACTCCCAGCTCGGGGGCGACGTCGTGCGCCGCTTCCACGGCGTGGGCCACGGCTTCGGCCGGGTCCTCGCCCGCCTCCACCGCGCCCTGCACGGCGCCGTAGCCCGCGCCGCGCAGGGCGTCGAGCGGCGCAACCGGCTGACCTGCCAGGGTATGGAGCGTGCCCAACACGGCGCCGCGGGCGACCCTGCCGACCTGATCGGCGAGGTCGTCTCCGACCTGCATGGCGCCGCGCGTCGCGTGGCGGGCCAGCTCCAGGCCATGCTCGGCGATGTCCTCCATCTCGGCGATGGCCTCTTCCAGCACGTTGCCCACTCCGTGCGCGACGTCGCGCACCAGCATGCGGCCCCGGCCGGCTGACGACACGGCCGCCTGGGTGGACGCCGCGATCTGGTAGGCCGTGACTCCCAGGGCCACGTCCGCTCCCGGCACGCGCTTGAGGTAGCCGTACGAGAATGCCGATACGGCGCCGAGCCCCGGAACGGACGAGACCGCCCGGGCCGCGGGACCTGCGCGCGCCGCCAGCTCGCTGAGCGCCGTGTCCCGCGGCACTTCGCCCTCCTCGCGCAGCGCGACGAGCAGGTTCAGGGAGAACAGGCCAACGACGAATGCGATGACGAACAGGAAGTCGAACCCGGTCAACGACAGCGCGGGTAAGTCAAGGACTCCGCTTGGCGACGTCCAGGTGAGGTCCAACCCCAGAGACCTGTCTGAAAAATAGTCCGCCATCAGGCCGCCGGCGATCGGCCCGATGCCCGCGCCGACGCTCGCCGCGATTCCGGCGACGCCCAGGAACGGCGTCGCCTTCCCCTCAGGCGCCACCTTCAGCGTCAGAGTGCTCATGGTGAGGCCCACCCCCGCACCGGCGACGCCCGCGAATACGTGGAGCACCCCAAGCAGCGGCAGGGTCAGGAAGTGGCGCTCAGGGTAGGCGGTGAACACCCAGCCGAGGATGACCAGCAGGTACAGCGACGCCGACAGCGACAGCACGGCCTTGCTGCCGACACGGTCGGCCATCGGGCCCCACACTCGCACGAACAGGATGTTCGCGGCCTGGCTGACCACGGTGAAGCCGATCACGGCCGGCAATGAGAGGCCGAGCTCCGACAGCATGTAGACCGCGAAGAAGGGGATGGCGAGATTCGAGGTCAGGCTCCATACGAACAGGAACCGCACGAGCTGGGAGAAGTTGCGGTCCCGCAGGGGCTCCGCCAGGACCGTGAGGGCCGAGCGGCCCGACTCCGGCGCCGCCGGCATCAGCGGCTCCCTCGCGCGCATCGCCAGCGAAGGACTCACAAGTCCGAACGTCAGGGCGCCGCCTATGAGCAGAAAGGAGTATGCGAGTATCGCGTCGTCGGGACGACGCCGCACCCTCCCACCACCTGACAAAGAAGCTGCCGCCGAGGCCGACGACGGCGACCGAACCGGTGACGATCGCCATCCGACGCGCGTAGTAGCTGCCCAGGACGTTCTGGGGGACGAGGTCGCGCATCCAGCTCGTCCAGGCGGTCGCCCAGACCGGGGCAACCAGCCCCCGGAGCGCCATCAGGGCGATCACGGCGGCCACGGCGGGAGCTCCGGGCGCGTCCATCAGGAACGGGACCGCCCCTATGGGGACCCACAGGAGCTTGGACGCCAACAGGGCGGGGATCCCGATGGCCTTACGCCTCCGGAAGCGTTCGACGGCGAGGATCGTGGGTAGCTGCGCCACCTGCGCGATGAACGGCAGGGCGGCGAGAATTCCGACCTGCAGATTGTTGGCGCCCAGGGCCAACGCGTAGGCGGCCATGAAGCCGCCGCTGCCGAGGCTGAACATCGCTCCGGACGCGGTCCCCTCCCATATCATCAGGCGGAGGCTGCGTCCCACCTCTTCATCGGTCAGCGTCGGACTGGGACGAAGGAACGGAAACATTTCAGTATCAGCGGCTTAGCTCGAAGGGCCCTTGAATTCCGATACGGTGAAGGATAACAAAGCCGCCGCTTTGGTGGGCGCGTCACGGTTGTCAGGCGGGAACGGAGGCAGGCTCTCGCCGCCGTGTCTTTCGTCTGGCGCTTATCCCGTCGGCCTGCTCTCCGGAACAGCTCAGACCTGAGTGGCCGACACAACCCTTCACCCCCGAGTAGCGCCGGTGCTTCACCGGCGCGTATCGAAGGACGCACACAACCTTCCGGCCAACGGTGGGCCCCCCAACCTTTAAGTTGACACACCCCTTCGTCATGCCCGCGAAGACGGGCATCCAAGTGTCTGGAGGGACATTCGTCCCCTCAACTCTGAACAGAGTTACCTTTCTCCAGGAGCCTCGATGTCCGCAGCCGAAACCCCCAGGCGACCAGGAGGGTGTCCCGGCAACATCCACATCCACCACGAGGAGGAAGTACGATACGACGGACAGAATCGGGCTGCCCGGCAGACCTGCGGCGATGCCAGATGAAATCCGCTGGCGTGGTTGCGTCGTATATATGGTGAGACCCGCGTTGCGTCAGGCCGTCGATCGAAGGGGTGACCGGCTGTGAATCCGACATTCCGAAGCGCTACCTTGACGATGCTGCTTCTCGTGGCTGCTGCGTGGACGGCCGGCTGCGACAGGCCGGCCGAGCCTACTCCTCAAGCCGGCACGGAGTCGACCACAGCGATCACGTCCACCGTTGCGCCGTCGCCCACCGTGGTGCCTACCATCACGCCTATCCCGTCACCCACCAGAGTGCCTGCCGCCACGCCTACCCCGTCACCCACCAGAGTACCTGCCGCCACGCCTACCCCGTCACCCACCCTAGTGCCGTCTCCCACGCCATCGTCGTGGAGTCCGGGGCCGATTGGGATGCACCCATCTTTCCCGTGTGGTCACGCATGAAGTCCATACGGGGGAGGAATCCACGGGCAATTCCTCCATTGGACCAGGGACAACTCCGGAGTGGTATTCAACGTCGCATACGTGGTCGGATACGAGCATGACGTCGGGATCTTGGGCGCCACCTACGGTCCGTACGCAATCTGGGCCGTGGACGCTAATGGTGCCGCGGCACGGACGATCGCAGTCGTGGACCCTGACCCCGATCAAGAGCTCTCTCCGGGACACGGTCAGTACGGGTTCTACGCGGATGTCTCGCCCGACGGCTCTCGCATCGTGTACTCCACCTGCAAGTACACGGCCTTCGACCATGACACGGTCGGCTGGAGATACAACCTGGGCTATGAGCTTGCCGCCGTGAACGTCGACGGCAGCGACCGTCAGCGGTTGACCGACAACGTGCATTTCGAGAACTACCCGGTGTGGTCGCCCGACGGGACCCGGATCGCCTTCATTGCGCATAATGACTACAGGTTTATGGAAGACGACCCCTACGGTTGGCCGCGATCGGAACACTACAATACCTACAATTCCGAGATATTCACGAGGGCCGCCGATGGAACGGACGAGAAGGTGGTCCCCGATACCAAGGGGGTCGGTCTGTACCCGCCGGTGTGGTCGCCTGACGGCGAACGCCGGGCGTTCACAGCGCACGAAGGCCAACGGGCAAGATACTTCCATAGTGAGCCGCTGGAGCGCATCCTCTACACGGTACGGCTCGATGGGTCGGAACTGAGCAGAATAGGGAAGGCCACGACCCTGCCGACGTGGTCCCCATACGGCGAGTCCGAGACTGCCAGGTGCTGATCCGGTTGCGGAATGCGTTCGGTCCGCTTGCGGCATGGACAACGGATAGGCCCATAGCGAAGTGGCCGGGGTTGTCGTAGGGGCAATCCGCCACGCGTGCGGGAACTGTCGCTCCGGCACAACATTGTGACAGGCACGATACCGCCGGATATCGGCAGGCTGACGATGCCGGAGTTGTTGGAACTCAACAACAACAGTCTGCTGGTCGGTCCGATACCGCCGGAGTTGGGCAATCTGACTATGCTGAGGGTCCTGACGTTAGACAACAACAACCTGAGCGGTCCGATACCGGCGGAGCTGGGCGATATGAGAGGCCTGGGGAGACTGGGGCTACAGGCGAACGACCTGACCGGCTGCGTGCCTGTCGAGCTGCGGGATCTGTGGGTAGAAGCGAGTGGGCTGGAGCGATGCAAGCCATGAGGCGGGGAGGGATCGTGAGCTCAGACGCCGTGACATGGAGACCGCTGCTGGGGTTGGGTGTGCTGGCGTTGCTCGTCGCGATACAGGGCTGTGGCGGCGACAAGCAGGTCGACGCCGTGGCGCCCGAGGAGGTGGCGGCCCAGGTCAGCCCATCGTCGGCTGTCTCTCAGGACGACGCCTTCTCCCTTCCGGCTGCGGCCCCGCCGGCCGCCCAGTCGCGGGCTCCGCTGCTGCACGGAAGTTCGGAGTTGCTTTCGGGGAGCCCTCCGTAGTCAGTCGGATCCCGAATCGTGGACGTGGAGCGCCATATCGGGCATGTCGATCACTCGTCGTCGGGCCCGGCCGCGGCGTAGGCCGCGGTCCTCGCGTCCAGCTCGGCCGACGTGACGAGCCCGCGGTCCAGGGACAGCCGCTCCAGGGCCCTGAGCCAGCGCTGATAGTAGCCGGTCCGTTCTTCGTGTTGCTCGTCGGAAGCGGTCTCCTCGACGAGCCTGTCGCGGAAGTCGGCCCAGTCGTAGACGCCGCGCTCGTTCATGGCGACGGCCAGGCCAAAGGCCCGGCCCTCCCACGGCTCCTCGAAGACGAGCTCGCCGTTCCTCCTAGGGAGCGCCTCGTCTCCCGTCATGTCGGATATCCCGGGGGCGGGCGGTCTACTCATCGTCGTCTCCCGGACCGGCCGCCTGCTCGATGGCGGATGCGTGCCTCGCGACGCCCACGCCGATCATCGAGTCGCGCGTGACAAGCTCGGCCAGATTCTCCTCCGGCAGACCGCTCGTGCCGTCGGGACGCTCCGGCAGCACCATGTAGCGTATGGCCGCGGTGCTGTCCCACACCCGGACCTCCTTCGACTCGCCGACCTCCAGTCCGAACTCCCTCAGCACCGCGCGCGGCTCGAGTACGGCGCGCGACCGGTAGGCGGGGTCCTTGTACCAGGTCGGGGGAAGGCCGAGCACGGGCCACGGGTAGCACGAGCAGAGCGTGCACACGACGACGTTGTGCACGTCGGGCGTGCTCTCCAGCACCACGATCTCGGCGCCTTCCGCGCCGCCGATGCCAAGCTCGGCGATCGCCTCTGTGCCGTTCTCCAGCAGGCGCCGCTTGTAGTCGCGATCGACCCAAGCCCTGGCCACGACCCTGGCGCCGTTCAGGGGGCCGATGTCCTTCTCGTACGTGCGCACGATCTCGTCGACGGCGTCGGTGGTCACGAGGCCCTTCTCGACGAGAAGCGACTCCAGCGCCCTCGCCCGCAGGGCGGCGTACGGCTCCGGCTCGGGATGGTGGTCGCCGTCATGGTCTCCGCTCATGTTTCGCTCCCTTCCATTCCGGTTGCGCCGATCGGATCGAGATAGCCTTCCCACATGTCGACGTACAGGGTCGTGCCCGGTTCCGCCGACGCTCCCCACAGCTCGCGCCCCTCGAACCGGACGCTGTAGAGCTGCTGCGCCGGAGCGTCCTCGTCGCCCGGCGTGTCGTCCGGGAAGTCGTAGGCGGCATAGACCGTCTCCACCGTCCCGCGCTTGCCCTGCGCGTATGCGGGCAGCCGCGTATGCCCGCCGTGCTCCATTCGGCGGGCTCGCACCCTGTCTCCCACCGCGAACGCGGGAGGCCGCGGCGGCTCCCTGCGGACCTGGCGCTGCCGGTACTTTCCGGCCCGGACAAGTTCGGTAAGCTCGGGGTCGACTACCCGGGTCGGACGCGCTTCAGGATTGTCGCGAAAGTACCTGGTCCTCGCCTCCACCTCCTCCGCGCTCAACACGTCTTGCTCGATGAGCCCGCGCTCCAGCGCCGCCATCAACCGGCGGTAGTAGCCGGACAGGTACTCGTCCGGGTCGAGGCTCTCCAGGGTACGACGCGAGAAGGCTCCCTTGACCGAGAACACGAGCCCGAACACCCGGCTCTCCCACTCGTGATGGAAGACCGGCTCGTCCCGCTCGGGCTCCACGGGCCCGTAGCCCGGCGCCCCGCCCCTGTCATGTACGCCACCCGTTGCGATCAGTCTGCTCCCGCTTGGTCTCGAGCTATCTCCGCGCCGCAGGCCCCGTCCTTGCGGCTCGCCCCATTCTACCCCGTCGGTGGCTCAATCCGGACCTCCCGGGCGCTCCCTGTTCTACATCATGACGGCCAGGGCGAATCGGAGCAACTCACGGCCTCCTCGCCGGTCATCTTGGACCGCGGTACGAAGTCTGTCGAGCCTGGCAACCCATGAGTCCCACTGCATTTTGGGCTTCGGCTTGCGAAGCACAGCGATTCAGTCTGCTATGATTCGCGGAACAAGACCAACTTTAGGAGCAAGATAAGTCGTGCCAACACTAGAGATCGTCTCGCTACAGGACGCGAAGCGCGAGTTGTCCCTGACCGGAAAGCGCGGCGCGCTGATGCGCCAGTACATAGACTACATCAACCAGCTCGCGGACGGGGGGGCCGGCAAGCTCACCCCGGACGAGGGTGAGACCACGGCCGCCGTTCGTCGACGCCTGGGTGCGGCGGCGGAGCTGCTGGGCAAGAAACTCGTCGTCAACCGGCAGGGCAACACCGTCTTCTTCTGGGAAGAGGGCGACGAGCCGGCGACTCGGCGACGGGGTCGGCGCAAGAAGTCCGAGACCGAGTAGCGGAGCTGGGGTTACCTAGCCCCGTCGCGTAGTCGGGACCGCGCTCGGTCCGCTTCCGGCCGCACCGGGGGTGCTGGGCAGAGGCCAGAAGGCGTAGTCCGTCTCCCAGATATGGAGTGTCGCGCCCTGAGCAGTTTGCCATGGCGGGCCAAAGTTGATTTCCTCGTAACAAGGGGCTTTCGGGTTGGTACTGGGGAGTGAGGACGGTTTAGGTGTGGAGGGGTTGGATGTTCCGGTTGGGGCTTGTGTAGTGGCCGATGAGGTCGTTGTGGTGCGACCAACGCCGTCCGGGAAGAGATTACCGGGTTGGCAGCGTCACCCGCAAGGTCATGCAGCGGCGGGGACAGTGGCCAGGGCAGCCGGCCGGGCCAACGTCTCGTCCATCTCGATCAGTCGTGCCCCGACCATCCGCTTGACGTTGCATGCCAGGGCCTTGAGGTAGACGGCGAGCCGTACCCTCTCGCCGCCACGTACCCGTAAGCGGCCAAGACCATGGCGCCGTTTCATCTCCGAGTTCGTCCCCTCTATCCCCGCACGCAGCCCGTACCGTTTGCGCCACTGTCCGTCTGACTCTGCCGCACGCCTCCGTGCGATGTTCATCCTCGCCAGGTCCGCACTCAGCACGTAGGCTCCACCCCGTGACCACTCTCCCCCAAGCTCAGGGCGACTGCGCCACCTCACAGGACACCGGGCACGCAGCGCGCAGGGCTCACACACCGCCCGGGCGAAGTGTATCTCCACCCGCTCAGGCGCATCCTCATCCTCGTACTCCGCCACCGCCCCATGTCCCGCGGGACACACCGCACTCCTCGTCGCCATAACGTCGATGTCAAAGTCAGCAGCAGTCAGTCTGACCGGCTCATCACCACCTCCGTCGGGTTCCTTGTGCGACCGGCCACCGACCGGGCTCACCAGCTCCGTACCCCTGCGCTCCGCCTCCCATCCGTTCCGGCCAGAACCATACGACGTGTCCGCCCACAGCTCCGAAGGACCTATCCCCCGTTCACTCAACTCGTCGATCACCCGCGTCGTCACCACAGAGTCGCTGCCGCTCGATGGCGTGACCTCCACATGCGTGATCATCTGAACGGCGTTGTCGCTCTCACACGTCTCGGCCACCTGCACCTCGTATCCCTTCCCCTTGTGTCCGCTGTAGGTCACCGCAGGGTCGTGCGGTGTCTGCAGCGAGTCCGACCGCACATCCCTCGGCTCCCTCAGCGCTATCGGCACCTTCCCCTCTGCCGCATCGTCGTCATCCGCTCCGGGACGACCGTCCCTGTGACGACCCACGTGGCACTGCTCGCGCAACAGCCGCTCCAACAGCCCGTACTCGTCCATCTGCGCCACCGCCGTCCCGCGGAACCGATCGACCAGCCGGTACACGTCGCGCGCGCACACCGACAGCCGGCGACGCCCCTCTTCCGAACGCGCGTCCTCGTATCGGGTTGCTTCTGCGGTCTCCTTCAGGTACCGCTGGGCCAGACTATCCCCAATCCCTTCTCCCAAGCCAGGGTGCTCACGGCTCACCGCCAGCAGAAACACCCGGATCGTCTCGCAGAACAGCCCCAACCGCGTCAACACCGCGATGTTGCTCATGATGTGCGTAGAGTCAACGCGCTGCTTGCCTGTACGAAGACCCAGAGCCTCGATCATCCGGTCCGTCGTCTCGCAGAACGCCAACCGCCCCCCGTCGTGCTCCATCAACCGCACGCGGAAGTTGTGCAGCGTCTTTTGCGCAAGGTGTGCCTCCTCCATCTCCAACCCCAGCGCGTGATGCCACAGCAGGTTGAACTCCAACTCCTCCAGGGCCTCGATGTCCGTCAGATCGAACATCTCCTTGAGCACCAGCACCCCGAGCACCGTCTGCACCGCGCGGTTGGGCCTGCCCATGTCCGCGCTGTACATCGCAGCGAACCGCTCCTCGTCTATCAGCGGCAGAGCCTCCTTCCGAAACACCTGCGCCCAACTCCTCCGCATCAGCCTTGCCTTCCTCGGCGTGATCAGAAACTCCGACTGCCATAAGCTCTCTTGAGGCTCTCTCGTTCGAAACATCGACTGCCTACTCCTGCTCCTGCTCCTGAGTCTTCTCTCCTCCACCTTCTCCAGGACCTATTATCTTCAATCCCACAACCCTCAACCACGACTTTTTACGACAGAATCAAAGTTGGCTGTAGACAGAACCATCTTCGAGATCAGGATGGGACTGTGAGCCTACCAACACCCTCGGCTCACTGATCCGCGGTCAGCCCGGTGGCCAGGAATCCAGATCCCAAGGGCGGCAGGTACTGCTTCCTGTGCTGATGCAAGCATGGCGGACCCTATGCGAGAGCGAGTATCCTGGCCGGGTTGCCCACAGTTATCGCTCGAATCGCATTTTCCGAAAACCCCTTGCGTCGCATTTTGGGAACGATGTTCTCGAGAATGTGGCCGTAGCCGTGCCCGCCATATTTCACAAGCCGGTGTTTCGTGCAGATGTCCTGACCAATGACGATTCTGTCGGAATAGCCGGCGTCGGCGACGTGCTTTATTGAATCCAGCCTCTGGGCGTCGCTGGGCATGTCGATTTCGGCCAGAGGATAGTACGACCCTCATTGCCGAACGGTCCCATTCAAGATAACAGCCTGACGCGATAACAGCCTGACGCGGCAATGCTCTGAAGCGCGTCGAACTCGAACACGGTTCGATCCAGATGTCCCATAATCACCAGGGACATATCCGTGCCGCCGCTCGCCAGCAGTTCGAGGATCTCCAACGGCGCGTCCGGATGCCGCCCGGGATGGATCAGGATCGCCGCGCCCGTTTCTCTCTGGGCGATTGCCGACGCCGCCAGAGACTTGCACTCGTTCGGGGCCAGAGGCCATGTGCAACCGACCTCCCCGATCATGCCTGCTCTTGCGCCGCTGCTTTCAACGCCTTCAACGATGTCGCCGACAATCTCCCGCGCCAAGTCCTCGACGCTTCGCTCATCCATGTCTTCTGGATGGACCGCTCCCACATAGAAGCCCGCGCCCATGATGACGTGGACGCCCGATTCACGGGATATTCGGACCAGCTCATTCGGCTTGCGTCCGATGCAAGTCGTGGTCGCGTCCACAATTGCGCCGCCGCCGACTTCACTGTACTTCCTGACTTCCTCTATGGTTGTATCCAGGTCCATCAGCTCGAGGTTGGAGCGGTTGCTGTAGTAGTTGCGCCGTACCCATCCGAGGTTCTCCAGGGTTATGGGCGCATCCGCCAGTTCCTGAGACGGCGAGTCCTGGGACGGACGGTACATGAAGGAGAAGTCGACGTAGAGGTGTTCATGGGTTGTGGTGGCACCCAGTTCCGAGGGAGGTACAGGGCCCAGCACGGTCTGGACCAGACCCCGATTCCGGCCTGATGGCATGGCGGGCGTTCCTTGTAGTATGGTGGGCCCCAAGCGTAGGACGACCGTTCATGGGCGCAAAACGGTGCCTGCAAACGTAACTGTTCAGACTCGAGGAGATGGACTCGGCCGCGGGACATCACCAACCATGAAAATGAGGCTGCACCGGTAGGGGCGGGTTTCAAACCCGCCCCTACGCCAAGTCGGCCATATTTTCAGAGAAAGTCTGAACAGTTACCTGCAAACGCCCGAGGACGGGGGACATGGTGTCGATTGTGTTCCTGTAAATGGGCTTCACCGAAATAGTGCCGGACTAAGGGGAGGTTTCAGGCATGAAGTTCGCGGCGTTCACGACCCTGGCGGCGTCCGCCGGGGAGGCCGCCACGGCCGAGGAATTTATCGACAACCTCAGACGGCAGACCATTCTGGCCGAGGAGCTGGGCTTCGAGGCCATGTGGCTCGGTGAACACCACTTTGGGCCTTATGGAGTGGGCGATTTGCCGAACCCGATTCTGCTGGGCGCAGACCTCGCGGGCGGACGTCCAGGATTCGCATCGGACAGATGGCGAACATAGCTCCGTGGTGGCATCCGATACGGCTTGCCGAGGACATTGCGATCCTGGGCAACATGACCCGCGGACGGGTGGAGGTTGGCTTGGGCAGGGGAATCTGGCCATATGAGGGTCCACAGTTTCATCCCAAGGTGGACCCTCGCAAGGATAAGGAGAACAGGGAACTGTTCCGCGAGACGGTGAACATAGTGCGGGGGATCTGGGCCAACGAGTACTTTTCGCACCATGGAACCAACTACAGCTTCCCTGCCGAAGACACCGTCTTCTCGCATCCCAAGTATCCGTCGAATCCCGCCTGGCAGGACGGGGAGAGGTAACGAAACTTCGGGTGACGCCGAGGTCCTACCAGAAGCCGCACCCGCCGCTGTGGATGACTGTTCCACAGACCGATCTGTAACGACTGCGGCCGAACTTGGACTGAAAGCATGCTATTGGCAACCCCCCTGCTCTCAGGATCAGGCAGCGAATGGAACTCTACGCACGGGTCAGGACCGAGCTGGAGGGAAGACCCTTCGGCGTGGGAGAAGACCAGGCGGTCATGCGTTCCACGTATGTCGCCTCTTCGATGGAGGAGGCGCGCCGAGATGCGGAAGAGGGCATCATGTCCGCATTCATCTTCAACGATCCCTTTCGCGGCAGGCAGGTGTTCACCAACCCGGACGAGGTCCTGGATCCTGACGTGAATCTGGACTGGGACTTCCTGGAGTCACGCACCCTGCTTGTGGGTTCCCCTGAGAATGTGGTGGAGAAGATCCAGGAGCTGCGGAGCTATGTAAAACCTGGACTATCTGCTTGTCGAGTTCTCGCACATGGGGATTCCGTTGAGCAAAACCCTGACGAACCTGGAAACCTTTGCCGCAAAGGTGATGCCGCGATTCGCTGGGGACATCTGAAGCACGGAAAGAGGAGATTCCCGTCACGCTCACGCCCCGGACTCAACTCCCATCAAGGGACGGCGACGCCGTGGGACAGCCCGTTCGCGGACGCGGACGCGGCGGCAGTGGCGCCGGCCGCTGCCAGCGCAATGGTGGGGAAGCCGGGACTCGAACCCGGACGCCTTGCGGCACATGATCCTAAATCATGCTCGTCTACCAATTCCGACACTTCCCCGCGAGGCGAGCACGGCCATTATAGCGCCGCGTCGTTTCGGGACGCCATTGAGCATGGCTGGGTAGATGTTCGGGGACGAGGCTTCTTACGGCCCGCAACTTCAGACTGGGACGATAGCCTGGCCTCCCCCGTCGTCAGGCCGTGGCGTCGAGGTAGGGAACGAACAGGTCGCCCTGATGGTGGCGGCCTGGACCTGTTCCAGCCTGTTGACCATCACCCACGAGGGCACGTCGACCAACTGGGTGCTTCCGTCGTCAAGCCGCAGCTCCCAACGGTCCGATACGGGGCCCCCGTGTCGTCGATATCCCAGCCGCTCGTAGAGCCGAATCGCGTCCTTGTTGTCGATCGCCACTTCCAGGTTGACTTCGTCCAGGGCTCGCGCGGAGGCCATGGCCTCGACGGCCTTTACCAGAGCCGTTCCCGCACCCCGGCGGCGGAAAGCCGCTCCAACGTCGAGCGCGAACAGCCGCAGCGAGCCCGGCGCTGAAAGCCGTGTCCTCCCATGCTGACGGTCCCAACGACCTGTCAGTCCAGCTCGGCCACAAGCATGTCACGATACCCGAGGCGACTCTCCTCCAGCCTCCGGGTCACCTGCGCAGCAGGTACCTCAGGTCCAAGGGCCGCAATCAGCGGTCCGAGATCGCCGTCTACGGCGGGCCGGACGCTGAGCCTGGCGCTGTTGGTTTCGGACGCCATGGACATGCACCGCCTCTCGCTTGCCGCGTTCTATTGCCGTGTTGGACGGCAGCGCCAGCCGGCTGGGCCGGCCAGCTCGCCCTACGTCGTCGATCGGTGTCTACTCTTCCCTCCACGGCAGCCGCCCCAGGCCCAGCGACATCGTCACGACCGCGAATCCGGCCAGCACGGCCAGCTCCGTCCAGACGTCGCCACGCCCTGAGACGGACTTGCCGATTCCGTCGGCCGCGTACCGGAGCGGCGACACGTAGCCGAGCAGCCTGAGCAGGAACGGCGCCTGCTCCATCGTGAAGTAGACCGGAGATATGGCGGCCAGCGCGAGGGACAGCAGGCCGGTGATCAGGTTCCCCGCTTGCAGGGACGGGGCGAAGCTGACCACGAACAGCGTGAGTCCGGCCATCGTCAGCACGGACAGGATGAGGGATGGGACCAGTCCCCACGCTACGTCGATGTCCACTCCCGCCGCCAGCCCGAAGCCGAGCAGTGCGACAACGGTTATCGTTCCCGAGATCGACGAGTACGCCAGCGAGCCCAGTACGTAGGCGCCCTTGGATACCGGCATGGTGATCAGCAGCCGCAGATTGCCCATGAACCTCTGGGCCACGACGTTCTGCCCGACGAGCATGCCGATGGAGAACGTAACTCCGAAGACGATGGTGCCTGCCAGCAGCCTGCGTAGGATGTCCGGGTCGTCTGGAGCGATGGACCGGGTGACGTAGAACCAGGGTATCGGGAACCCCAAGGCCATCAGCGCCATCAGGTACCAGTGCTTGACCACCGGCAGGAAGTTGATCTCGAAGACGCTGACGGTGTCGGAGACGAACTTGCCCACGCCGCCGGTGCGGTACGGCGGGACCACTTCCGCTGCTGTAGAGTCGGCGCCGGCGGTGCGCATCTCGGACATCAGCGCTCATCCTCAGCGGTGATTCGTCCCTCGCCTCCGGTCAGCCCCAGGTAGACGTCCTCGAGGGTCGTCCGTGAAACGGAGTACTCGCGGATGCCATCCGACTGCGCTTGCCGCACCAGCGACCTGTCGTCTGCGCCGTAGACGGTATGAGTGCGGTCGTCCGACTGGTACACGATCTTGTACTCGAAGCCGTGGTCGGCGCGCAGATTGTCGATCGTGTCGAGGGCCAGGAGACGGCCGTCCTGAATGACGCCCACCCTGTCGCAGAGCGCCTCTGCCTCCTCCATGTAGTGAGTCGTCAGCAGCACCGTGGAGCCCCTCCGGCGATAGCCGCGCAGCAGATCCCACAGCTCGTGTCGAGCCTCAGGGTCGAGACCGGCGCTGGGTTCGTCCAGTACCATCAGCGGAGGGTCTGCCAGCGCCGCAATACCCAATAGCAGGCGACGGCGCAGGCCTCCAGAGAGCTCGTTGGCGGCCTTGTCACGGTGCTCCTCCATTCGCAGATCGGATATCAGCTCCTCGGCGCGGCCTGAGGCCTTCCGACGCGGGAGGCCTCGCAGCTTCCCAAAGATGCGCAGGTGGTGACGTACGGACAGTTGATAGTAGAGGTTGGCCTCCTGCGGCATCACGCCCATCAGGCCCTTGACCCGGTTGGGGTGCGCCACGGCGTCGATTCCGAAGACCCGGACCTCGCCGGCGGTCGGCACGAGCTCGGTGGTGATCTGGCGGACGAGGGTAGTCTTGCCGGCGCCATTGGGGCCGAGGATGCCGAGCAGCTCCCCGCGCCGCACGGCCAGCGTAACGTCGCGGTTGGCCTGCGTGCCGTTCCTGTACGTCTTGTCAAGGCCGCGCACCTCCACGGGCGGCGCCTCGTCGCGGTGGCTGGTCATGACAGCGGCTGCGCCCCCTCGGCGGGTCTGAGTTGTTCTACTTCTCTCTCCACGCTAGTCTCCAGAGTCCGAGGGCCATGGTGCCAAGTGCGGACGCGGCAAGCACGGCAACTTCGACGGCCACGTCGGTTCCGCCGGTGAGCGAGGCCGACAAACCATCGGCTGCGTACCTCAGGGGCGAGACGTAGCCCAGCCAGCGGAGAAGTAAAGGGGCCTGCTCCATGGTGAAGAAGACGGGTGAGACCATCGCCAGGATTATTCCCATTATGTTTGCCAGCATACTGCCGACCATCAAATTTGGTGCAAAGCTGATTGTGAACAGGGTCAAGCCCGCCAGGAACAGCACGGCCAATAGGATGATCGGTAAGAAGGTCCACGTCAGGTCGGTATCGATCCCCGAGGCGACCGCGAACACGAGGATGGCAACGACAGAACCGGCGCCGACCATTGAAGAATGAACCAGCGTTCCCGCAACGTAGGCGAACTTAGAAACGGGTGCGGTGATTATCAGCTTCAGATTGCCGTTGAAGCGCTCGGCAAGGAGTTGTTGGGCGGTCTGGTTGGCCGTCGAGAAGGACACGCTGAACACCAGGGTCCCAGCTACTATCCTGATCAGTGCCGCGGGGTCGTCTGCAACGTAGGCGTTCAGCATGTAGAAAAGGGGGAGCGGAAAGACGAGGGCCCCGATGATGAACCAATGGCAGTACTTTGTACTGCTCCGTGTCTTGAACCCAACTATGGTGGTGATGTCGCCAACGAGCTTTGGCGGGCCGGTCGTCTGCAGATTCATGCCCGGGGTAGCGTTGACTGACTCAGGTTGACGTTTCATCGGTAATGCCCTCGCCGGTCAGCGCCAGGTATACGTCCTCCAGGTTGGCCCTGGCGATTGTGAACTCCTCGACACCCTGATCTCTCAGCCGCTCGCTCAGCTCGCGGCTCGTGCCGCCGTAGATGGTGTGTGCCTCGCCGTCGCTGCTCTGAAACGTCGCCTTGAACTCCAGTTTGTGAGCGTTGCGGAGCGAGTCGACAGAGTCGATTGCCAGCACTCGGCCGTCGTTGATGATCCCGACGCGGTTGCTCAGCGCTTCAGCCTCGTCCATGTAGTGGGTGGTGAGCAACACCGCCGTGCCTTCGGTCTTGTACCGGGTGACCAGGGCCCATAGGTCGCGCCTCGATTGCGGGTCCAGACCCGCGGTTGGCTCATCCAGCACCAGGAGCGCCGGGCGGGTAAGCACGGCGATGCCGACGAGTACCCTCCGACGGAGGCCGCCAGACAGCTCGCCGGGATCTCTGTCCCGATGGTCGACGAGGTGGAGTGCGTCAACCAACTCGTCTGCTCGAACGCGGGAGTCCTTCCTGGATAGTCCATGAAGACGTCCAAAGACTCGGAGGTGGTGCCAGACCGAGAGTTCCGGATACAGTGTGGCCTCTTGCGGGATGGTCCCCATCAGACTCTTGACGCGCAGCGGCTCCGACACGGCGTCGTAGCCCATCACGCGGACATCGCCCGACGTGGGTAGAAGCTCGGTCGTGATCTGCCGGACAAGGGTCGTCTTCCCGGCTCCATTGGGACCCAGGATGCCTAGGAGTTCCCCATCACCAACGGTGAACGTGATGTCGCGGTTGGCCCAAGTCCCGTTCTTGTACCTCTTGTTGAGGCCCCCAACCTCCAGAGGCGGCGCCTCGCTTCTGAGGGCGTTCATGACGTGGTCACGCTACTCGGCGTAGATCCGGACCCTCTCACCGGGCTCCTGAACGTCAATCTCGAAGCCCGTCAGGCCGGCGATCAGCTCGTCCACGGCGTCCGGCTTGAGGTTGTGCACGTCGAAGTCCAGGCCCTTGCTGCGCAGCGCCTCGTTTATCCCATTGGCCGTCTCCTCCGGCAACAGCGCCGACAACCTGATGCCGGCGCGGAACAGGGCCAGCGGCACCCGGATGTTGACGTGGTCGCCTTCAGGGTCCACCTCCGGACTCGGCTCGACCACGATGCGCAGGTATTTCGCGTCGCCTGGCGGCACCGGGGCGAAACCGCCGCTGTCCGGCGACGGCTGCCGTTCCTCGTCCAGCGCGGACAGCAGCCGCTCCGCCTCCTCGGCGCTGACCTTGCCTTCTGCCGTCATCTCCAATATGCGTCGCCGATTCTCGTTCATCTGCGTCTCCTCTTTGGCCGGATCCTCCCGGGCGCACAACGTCCGCGGGCTCAGGGGCCTTCGTCACCTTCAAGATCCTGAGCCTGCTCGATGCTCACTGATCCTGTGATGGTACTGACTCGGAGAGCGGTGCCTCCCGTGCCGACCGTTCCTTTTGCGTGGCCCCCTACGTGGCCCCGCGTCGCGTCGCTCGCGACGAAACCCGGCACGTCGCAGGCGATGCGTCCAGTTACGCACGAGGCGTCGATCTCGAGGTTCGGCTCGCCCGCAAGACTGATGGTGATTCCTCCGGTGACGGCGCTCATCTTGTTCTTGCCGCCGGCCGTCATCTCGCCCTCGAAGGAGATGGCGCCGGTCACCACCTCGGCCTTGAACTCACCGCTTGACCTCCTTACCTCAATCTTGCCGGTCGTCGAGCTGAGCTTGGCCGACCCTCGGAAACCGTCGACCATCACCTGCCCCGTGACCGCGGCGGCGTCCAGCGTACCGCTCGCATCCTCTACCGAAATGCGTCCCGCCGACGTGTGGAGACTCGATGCGCCGCCCACACCACCGAGCGTGATTGGCCCCGCGCCGAGGCGGGCGTTGACGTCGGTGGCGGCCGGCGTCGTGACCTCTATGTTGACCCGCCCGTGTCGGCCTAGGTCTACGAACCCGAACAGCAGCTTCCTCGGCTTCTTCCGGGCGGACACTCTGACCTCGTCGCCGTGCTGGCTCACTTCGTACCCGACTCTGGACGGGCCGCCCGTCGTCGCACGGACCAGTATCTCGCCGGGAGGGCCGACGGCGACCGCCACACTGCCCTTGTCCACGTCCACGACGAGCCTGGGCGACTCGCCGACAGTGAACGCGTCTTCGCGTTCGTCGGGCTCACGGCTTTCGAGCGGCGGCTCTACCTGGACCTCCACACGCTCGCGGGCTTCGGTGTGAGTCACGGCGGCGTTCGAGCGGCCTGACACGGCTTGCAGCAGCCGCTCAGCGTCGTCCACGCCTATCTTGCCCTCAGCAAGCATGTCGAGGATTTTTCTCTGATCGTCGACCAATTTGTCCGCCTCCCACGCCTCTACCGAAGAGTGACCAGTACGTGCTCGGAGCCGTCCCGGACGTTGATTTCCAGCCCCCTTAGGCCGCAGAAGAGCCGGAACGCGTGCGGCCCCCCGAGCAGCACAGTCCTGCCCCAGCCTCTGGGCCACATGACCGCCGCAGCGACGATAACCAGTGGACTGAGCAGCAGGAAGACCAGCAGCACAGGAGGCCACAGCGCGAACAGCGGCAGCCACAGCCGGAAGCGCCGGCCATCGCCCTCGACCCGCACTCGCAGCACCGACGGCGGGAACGTCACTGGCTCATCCTCTCGATAGCCTCGTCCACGTCGATCTCGCCCCTCTCCAGCCGCTCGAGGACCTCGCCGCCGGCCGGGCCCGACTCGACCTCCACCAGCGGAAGCTGCTCGGCGATGCGGTTGAGCCGGTTCTTGACGGTCGGGTAGCTGACGCCGAACGCGCGCTCCATCTCCTTGATCGAGCCGTGGGAACGTACGAAGGCCATGACGAACACCTGGTCCTCCGCGGTCAGCCGCGCCAGCGGCGGCAGGTCGAAAGCGCCCTCGATCGCCGTACCGGTGCCGCCTATTCGCACTCTCTCGACGACCAGAGGCGCGCCGCGCGTAAGGTTCGTCAGCTCCTGCCAGTCTGATGCCATTCGACCCCGCCTGACTGCACGATCTGAATGCAGCATACTGTTATATATCAAGAAAGTCAAGGATGGTCTTAACTTTCTTGATATTCTCGCGGGAACTACTTCTCCACGGTGGGAAGGCGTGGCCCTGGAGCACTGCAGTGGCGAAGAAGAATGGTGAGGACGCCAGCTCGCGTGGCGGTCAGGGGTGTGTGACCATCCGGTCCGCCGGCGGCGGGCCCTCGGGCGTTACGGTGACGAGCGGCTGCGGGCGGCCGCCGCTCACCCGGGAGCTAGTATCCGGCGCGCTTGTCGCAGACGCGGACGAAGGGCTCGTTGGCCAAAAACCGCCGCAGGTTCTCTTTGAAGATCTGCTGCCGGCCCGCGTACATCTCCGGGGTGGAAGCGGACGAGTGCGGGGAGACGATCGTGTTCAGGTCCCACAACGGGCTGTCCGCCGGCAGCGGCTCGACCTCGGTGGCGTCGAGGCCGGCGCCGGCGATTCGTCCGGAGCGCAGGCCCTCGATCAGGGCGTCCTCGTCGATGATGCCCCCTCGGGATATGACTATGACGTGGGCGCCTTCCTTGAGGTGCGAGAAGCGGTCGGCGTCGATAATTTTGTCCGTGTCCGTAGTGTACGGCGCCGCCACCACGAACCAGTCGGAGATGCCCAGAAGCTCGTCGAGCCGGTCGAGGCCCCACACCTCTTTGACGACCGGCGTGGGCGGCTTGGGGTTCGAGTCGACGGCGTACACATCGATGCCGAACGCGTGGGCGCGCGTGGCCACGGCCAAGCCTATCTCCCCCAGCGCCAGGATTCCCATGGTGCTGCCGGTCAGCTCCATGAACCGGGCCGTGTACTTCCCCGTTTCCCAGTGGTGGGCCCGATGGTCGTCCCAGGCCTCGCCGAAGCGGTGCGCCAGCGCGACGACCATGCCCATGACGTGGTCGGCCATCACGTTGGCGTGCGGGCCGGGAGAGTTCGTCAGCACGACGTCGCTTTCGACCAGCTCGGGGACCTCCATCAGGCGGTCGACTCCCACGCCGGGGCAGTGGATCCAACGCAGCCGGTCCGAGGCCAGGAAGGCGTCACGGGTGATCCACCCGTAGAAGATGTCCGCGTCCTTGATCTCTTCGATCTGCTCTTCGACGGTGTCGACGACCGTGAAGTCGACCTCGGGGAAGCCGGATTTCATCTCCTCGAAGAATCGCGTGGTGTCCGGCCATATGCCCTTGGCCGGCTTTGTCATGAGCACCTTCATTCGGTCGTCTCCTTGCCGTCTGAGCTTGGCGGATTATAGCACCGCACTCAGAAGCCGGCCCGCTTGTCGCACACGTAGATGAACGGCTCGTTCGCCAGGAAGCGGCGGAGGTTCTCCCTGAAGTTCTCCCGGGCGCCGGCGAGGGCGTCGGGAGAGCGGGCCGAGAGGTGCGGCGTCAGCACGACGTTGTCCATGTCCCAAAGCGGGCTGTCCTCGGGCAGAGGCTCCACGGCCATCACGTCGAGCCCGGCGCCGGCAAGGTGGCCCGATCGGAGACGCTCCACGAGCGCCTCCTCGTCGACTATCTTCCCCCGCGAGATCACGATCACGTAGGCGCCGCGCTTGAGCAGGCCGAGTCTGCGGGAGTCGATGAGCCCCCGCGTCTCCGCGGTGAGCGGGGCCGTGACGACGAACCAGTCGGACATCGCGAGCAGATTGTCGAGGCGGTCCAGTCCCCAGAGGCCGGAAACGCCGGGCGGAGGCCTCCCGGGATGCTTGTCCACCGCGTAGACTTCCATCCCGAAGCCCACGGCCCTCCGGGCGACGGCTTTGCCGACGTCCCCAAGCGCCAGGATGCCCATGACCCGGCCTTCGAGGTCCACGAACGACGGGATGTGCTTCGCGGCGTACCAGTCGTGGTCGCGCTGGGCGTCCATCAGGGCGGGCAGGCGGTGGGCCAGGCTCATCATCATGGCGAAGACGTGGTTCGCCATGGGAAGCGCGTGCGGTCCGCGGGAGTTGGTGAGCACGACGTCGCTCTCGACCAGATCCGGCAGGTCCATGATCTGGTTGATCCCTGTGCCCGTGCGCTGTATCCAGCGAAGCCGCTCGGCCGCGAGGAAGGCCTCTCGCGTCGGCCAGCCGTACATCGCGTCGGCGTCGACCATCTGCTCGAGCTGTTCCGCGTCGGTGAGAGCCACGGTGAACGTCACGGACGGGTGCTCGGCCCTCAGATCGTCGACCAGCCCGCCGTAATCGCCCGCAAGTACGATCTTCGTCATGGTCTCGTCTCCCCTTGCCGTCGTGGCCTACGCCGCTCCGGTCGCCGTGGCGTCGAGGCTCAGCTCGATCTCGCGGCGCACTGTCCCGTCTTCCTCCTCGGCCAAGGCCGACGCCAGGGCGCGCGCGGCTGTTGCGCCGCCGATGCGCCCGAGGGCCCATGCCGCGTGCTCCCTGACGATCGCGTCGGCCGCCCGCAGCGACCTGACCAGCGCCGGTACCGCGGCCGGGTCGCCGATGTTGCCCAGAGCGACGCAGACGTTTCGTTGAAGGCCGACGCGCTTCGCCCGCTTTATAGGGCTGCCGCGGAACCGCTCCCTGAACTGCTCGTCGCTAATCTCCAGCAGCGGAAGAAGCTGCGGCGCGGCGAAGTCGCGGCGCTGCCGGAACGCCGGCTCGCCGCCGTGGGCGCTCTTGCGGTTCACCGGGCACACGTCCTGGCAGATGTCGCACCCGAAAACCCAGTCGCCGACCAGCGGCCGCAGCTCTCGGGGAATCGAACCCCGGAGCTCGATAGTCAGGAACGAGATGCAGCGCCTGTTGTCGATCACGAAGGGCGCGACGATGGCGCCGGTCGGGCAGTCGTCGATGCACCGCACGCATTCGCCGCAATTCTTGGCAAGCGGCGGGTCGGGCTCCAGCTCCAGGTCCGTGATCACGTTTCCCAGCAGGATCCAGGAGCCAAGGGTCGGGTTCAGGATGTTGGTGTTCTTGCCGAACCAGCCGACGCCGGCGCGCTCCGCCGCCGCGCGGTCGTTCATGGGGCCGTCGTCGACGAAGATGCGGGTGGCAACCGGCCGACCGCCGCGACGGGACAGGCCCTCGCAGAACTCCCGGAGCCGGGCCTTCATCACGTCATGATAGTCGTCGCCCCAAGCGTATCTCGCGACCCGGCCGTGCGGCCCGGCGCCGTCGGTGCGCGGGTCGCCTGTCAGGTAGCTCATCGCCAGCGAGATGATCGATCGTGCGCCCGGGAGCAGCACCTCCGGCCGGTTGGCCCGTCTCACGCGGTCTTCCGTGTACCACGGCAGGCCGTCCATCAGCCCGGCCCGGACCCGCTGCACGGCCGCCCGCTCGTCGCGGGCGAACGGCGCGGCCGACGCGATGCCCGCGCTATCGAAGCCGAGCTCGCGCGCGTACCGCTTGATGTCGCGCTCCAACGCACCCATTGGACTGCCAATTATGGCACAGTTGTCCGCCGGCGTCCCCCCAGATTCTCCGCCTGGTTGGGCCGGCCGGCGTGTCGGACCGCTCCGGTGTCATGGAGGCCCACCCTGTCTGGGATGGATTCCCGCGTTCGGAGACCTTTACACAATCGTCATTCCCGCGCGGGAGGGAATCCAGGTTTGGGGGTTCCCCGCTAGGAATGCTGGCCATCTCCGCCACGCTGTCTTCCACAGGGGGAGTTACGCAAAGGTCTCCGTTCGCGTGAATGACGGAGGTGGGGATTTGGGTCCCCCCAAATCCCCCACCTGACATGGTTGGGAGCTGCTCGGTGTGCTTTCAGGGGGTGTCCGGGTGTCGACTTGGGGTGACGCATGACATGATCGGCATCGGACAGGGTCTAGGGTGCCGTCTTTGAGTGTATCGGCAGCGGTTCGCTGCCAATTGTGGCTGTTGTCAGGCCGAAGAAGGCATGGCCCGGCCTGGCAACTCGGCAGAGTCGCCTACAAACCGATGCTCCAGGCAGGGTCGCCTATGCCCGATACGGCTCGGCAGCCAGCGCCAATATCCTCTGCCGCGCGCTGAGCAGCAACTCGTATGAGGGATGGCCACGGGCAAGACGGATGATCAACCTCCTGGCGTGACGCACCACACGGCCCGGTAGGGCGATCAGGGCGAAACGCACCGCCTTGAGACGCTTGCCCACCCACTGTCCGCCCAACACCAGCCGCTTCATGGCAGAGTTCAAGTTGAAGGCCAACACGGCTATCGCCCACCATGCTGCGTTGGCTCCGAACAGCCCCGACGGAAGCCTGCCCCCGGCAAGGTCACTCTTGAGGACGCCGTGGACCTCCTCGCCCTTGCCACATCTCTGCCTCGACCACCAGATCAACTCATCTGCCGCAATGCTCCGGTTGGTCACCACTCCGAAGACCTTGTACCAGCCTCTGTTGGACAGCTCCATCGCGGGGAACGGAAGCTCCATCTGCCCCTCCATTCCCGGCAGAGGCTGTTCGATCAACCGCTCCCTGGTAGCTATGAACCGATACTCAGGGCTGTTCTTGGAGTGCCCTATCCAGTTGGGCACGAAGTTCACATCAGCCCACTGCTGACCCGTGTCCACACGATGCTCCCCAACCTTGCGGTACAGCGTCTGCCAGTCTTGCTCGGCGACCTCGGACACCGCACGGCGGAACTCCGTCGTCACGTCGACCCCAACCGCGAACTCGATCACCCCGAACCGCTCGTCTCTACCCTCCGCGCAGTACCGCAGCAACTCCCGCTGATACCCCGCCGTGTCAGACCTGAGCATCACCTTCTCCACCCCCGCAGGCAGATGCTCCAGTGCTTCGGTCAACACTCGTAACTGCTGATGGCCCGCAGGTACGTTGCCGTCCCGAAACTCCGAATGCACAATCAACTCGGCCTCTGACCAGTAGGTGGTCAGCGGCTGGTAGGCCCTGTACTTCTTGTAGCTGTGGAGCGCCTCCTGCTTGTGTGTCTCCACCAGACAGGCGTCCATGTCCAGTGTGGCCTCTCTCTGAGGCGAACGGCTCTGCACGAAGCCCGCCAGGTCGGCGTTCACCTTCCCCAGACCCTCCATAGCTCCGTTGGGAGCAGGTATGAATGCTCTGTGAGCTTGCCGCATCGCCTCCTCGCCCGCGTCATGGAACCTCTCCAGATACCGGAACACCGCAGACTCCGACGGCACGCTCCGAAGACGCTCGACTCGCCATCTCGCCTTCAGCGCCCTGCGCTCCCTACTACCCATCCCCCAGGTCTCGGCATGGCGAAGTACCCTGCACAAACCTGCGTCCTTCTCAAGGAGATCAAGGTCGGACACCGACTCGCCGCCTGCCAAGTTCAGCAGTATCAGCGACGTGATTATCTGGCTGTCCGTCCAGCCCTGACCACACTCCCGCAGTCTCACGTGGCGTTCCACCGACGACCTCAAACCCGCTGCTTGCATCAACTCCAGGTACGTCATCAGCCCGGACAGTCCCGTCATACCTGTCGAGCCCTTCTCCTGCTCGTACTGGAATGCCAGTAAGCCTTGCTTCATAATAGATGCACCTCGTTGGTGATCGGTTCGTTTGCTCAACAACCATCTTAGCCCGCATCGCGTCGGGCTCCAACGAGGTCTTCCTCTTATCTAGGTGGGGAATCTGGGGTCCCGCGGACTCGTTGACACCTCGGCCGGCCGCGAATAGACTCGCCATGATCCAAGAGGAGGGTAGATGACTGCCGACAGCAGGTTGACCGGTCTGGAACTCGACGGCGGAGACGTCGTCGTGGAGTGGGGCGACGGACACCGGAGCAGGTACGGGGCCAAGTATCTGCGGGTGAGCTGCGGGTGCGCCGAGTGCGTCGAGGAGTGGAGCCGGCGCCGCATGCTGGATCCCGCCACGGTGCCGGCGGATATCGCGGCCGAGGACTACCTGATGGTGGGGCGGTACGCCGTGCAGTTTCTCTGGAGCGACGGGCACTACACAGGCATCTACCCGTTCGACGTGCTCCGGAGGCTATGCGACTGCGGCGAGTGCAAGGCGCCCGGAGGCTGATCCGAAGCCGCGGCGCGAACGAAAGAGGCCCCGCCGACCGGTGGGGCCTCTTCTGTCTTCTGTCACGGTCGGCTGTCCCGCCGCAGAGTCTACGGGTCGCCCAAGTTGCCCTTCAGGACCGGACTGCCCGCGGGGCCCGATGCGTCAGTCGCCGTTTCGACGCTGATCATCATGCCCTCGAAGTTGCTGACCGGTTCGCCGAGCTCAATGTCCGTAATACCGAATCCTTCGGAGTCGACCTCCAAGGTGCCGGCGTCACGGAACTCGCCGTCGCGTATGACCCACACTCGGAACACCTTGTCCGCCGGAAGAGCGGGCAGGTTCTCCGCTGCCACCATCACGGCCGACTCCGACGTACGTGCGACGATGAAGCCGTGCACTTCGCCCGTCGTCCCGTCGCTGGCTGAGAGATGTTTCACGGAGGCGTCCGGCGCGGTTGCCCAGAAGGTCAGCTCGCGCAGGTCGTTGACCAGCTTGGCCCTCTCGGCTTCGCCGTCGACAATGGTCTCGAGCTGGCTCTCCAGGACTTCCTTTTCCTCAGCGATCTCGTTGAGGCGTACGTTGAACCAGGCGCCCACCAGGAACAGCACGATGACCATAGCGCCGGCGACGGCCCCTGCGGGACCCGCCACGGTCCTGTGTCCCGCATTGGCGAGGCCGCTGAGCCACCGGAGCAGCGCGTCGGCCAGGCTCGGCTCCGGGGACGGGTCTGAGATGCGGGCCATCAGCTTGTGCTTGACGCTGACCGGGGCCTCGAGTTGAGGCGCCGCGTACGCCATGTGGACGATCAGGTCGCCATCCTCGCGGAGCGCGCGCAGGCACTCGCCGCAGCGGTCTACGTGTGCCTCCATTTCGGCTCTCTCGGATGCGTCGAGCGCGCCGAGCATGTAGGCCGCCAGACGCTCTTCGTTCTCTTTGCAGCTCATCGTCAGGCCAATTCCCTGGCTTGCGCCCCCATGACTTCTTTGAGCGCTCTCAACCCCAATCGCATCCTTGTCTTCACCGTGCCCAGCGGCTGGCCCAGTTTCTTCGCTATCTCGGACTGGGTCAGCCCGCCATAGTAGGCAAATATGACCACGTCCCGCTGCTCCGGCCGCAGGTCGGACAACGCCTCTTTGATTTTACTACGTCTCATCTGCTTCATGACGAAACTGGCGGGATCGCCCGAATCGTCCGCGCGTTCGGTGAGCAATTGCACGTCCTGGGGGGACTGGCTCTCCTCACACCGCTTTCGCCTCCTCGTCTCGTCGATGACTCGGTGGTGGGCTATGCTGAATAGCCACGTGCTCACCTTCCCACGGTTGGGACGGTAGCTCGCCGCCCGCCGCCAGACGTTGAAGAACGCGTCCTGGGTCACCTCCTCGGCCGCTCCGGAGTCTCCCAGCATCTGGGCCGCCAGCGAATATACCGGGCCCGAATAGCGAGCGTAAAACTCCTCCAGCGCACGCCGATCCTGTGCCCCGATCAGCGATATCAACTCCTCGTCATCGAGTGCCGAGTAGTCTTCTCGTCGACCTGACTCTGGCTCTATATACGTATCGTGGGCCACGTTTGGATTTCGTATTTCCCGGATTTTCGGGTCCTTTTGGCGAAATTATGCCCTGACGCCAGACGTGGCCGCGACGGCTCCGGTCGTCGGCCAGACCGTATTGAGCGCGACAAGGGTCGGAAAAACCATAGCTGAGGTACATCCTCAGACTCCTGGCAAAGGGGGCTATGCTCCCCGGCAAGACCCGGTATTTCAGCAGTTCGTCGGGCCGACAGTATATCAGAGGACACGCGCAGATTCGCCAGCCTAGCAGCCCGTCCGAGGATTATCTAACGGTGCTTGCGGGTCAGCGACAATGGATCGCGACAACTAATTGTGCCGTTGCCCCGGCCGGCCGCCAGATAGCTTTGCGAATAGCGCCGTGCTCACTACCTCGGCAGATCGAGCCTTCTATGATCTCGGACCACTCGTAATTCGGTCCTGATGCGTTGGGCTGGCCCATCGACCCGTGCTTTCCTGTGCAGATTGACCCCAAAGCGGAACAGTTTGAGCAGGTTGTGGCCGGTGCAGATCAGCGACCATTCGCCGTTCACCTTCTCCAGTCCCCGCAGCAGGAACTGCCGGAATCCACGGCCCTGCTTGATCTGGCCGAATACCGGCTCCACAGTTTGCATCCGCAAAGCGTAGCGCTGCCGACCCCGCTTGGTCTGTAACTTCCGTCGCATCCGGTCCTTGGGAGACAGATGGCTGGGTATGCGACCTCGGGGCGCGGGTGGCACAACCCGGCCGTGGCGGGTCTGCTCCGGCGCGACGAACGGGTCCACGCCCAGAGCATAGAGCTCCTCGACTGCCTTTGCCGAGTAATAGCCAGCATCGGCGGATACTTCCCTGGGGACTGCACCGACGTTGTCGATGGTCTCCTCCATCATCACCGCAGCCTGTTGCTTATCCGAAGTCTGGTTGGTGGCCCGCGCCGCCACGATCACCTGGTGAGCGCTGTCCACCACCGCCTGACAGTTGTACGCTTGCAGGAAGTCCTTTCCTCCAGGTGCGGGGATGATGCGCGACTCGGCATCGGTGAAGTTACGCTGGGCCTTGTCGTCGGGCACCCCCGGGTGCTTACCACCTTCGGCCTCGGCCCGTTCGCCAGCCGCCTGCGCCTCGGCTTCCAGCGCCGCCATGGCTTCCCGTATCTTCTCCAACCTACCCTCTCGGAAGGCCAACTCCTGCGGCAACTCATCTCCACGCTTGTCTTTGCCGTACCGCCGGTCTTCCTCATCATCCGCTGCCTGGGCCTGTCGCAACAACTCCGCTACCTCCGCCGACAACTGCGCTGCCTTCTCCTTCATCCGTTGGTAACTCATCGCCTTATGCTTCGATGCGTTGGCCTTGACCTTCGTGCCGTCCAGCGCCACGTGCCCCAGCTTCACCAGCCCCGCCTGCTGGCACAACGCCAGTACCTGTACGAACAGGCCCGACAGCGCATCCACATTATCCTTGCGAAAGTCGGAGATGGTCCGGAAGTCCGGTGTGTTGTTCGCCGCCAACACCCTGAAGGGGATGTCCTCGTGGAGACGCTGGGCGATGCGGCGTGAGGACGACACCCCCACGCAGTAACCGTAGAGCAACACCTTGACCATCATCCGTGGATGATACGGCGGTCCGCCTCGCCGTTCCCGCTCGTAGCGAGCGGTGACCTCCGACATGTCCAACTGGTCCACCACGTCGGATATGAAGTAGGCCAGATGGTCGTCAGGCAGCCACTCCTGCAACGCCGCTGGCAACAGCAACTGCTGGTCGGGTTCGTAGGGAAGGTAGGTTTTGCTCATCAACGACTCCCCGCTACTGGACTGGACCCATCATACCCCCAAACACTCGCCAACCGTGTTTCTCGGACAGGCTGCTAGGACCGCGACCCACCTCGGACAACGACAGCTATCGTCACCCCGCGTCTCGCCGCTGAGCCCCGCGACCATCCGGCGGGCCGCGTCCTCGGCTACCCGCAGCTCCTGCCACTGCTGCGGCTGCCCGCCGTCTCGACCTCGAAGGACTCCAAGCGTCTGCCCGCGCAGACCCGGTCTGACGCCTCTCATAGCCGCTTGAGTGCCGCGGCCACGCTGCCCTGCAGGCCCTGTGGAACACTGCAGAACGTCGCCAGGACCACGAGTCTTCGGTAACAGCGACTTTTGAAGCAACGTATGCCCCCGGCAGGGCTACTCTTGACGCAACTCCAGACGTTGACTAGCAAGTGGCGTATCTATACCATGAACGCGCCCGTCAGACACGGGTAATAGCCTGTGCTCAACATGCGCGCCGGGGCTGCAAAGAGATTCGGCCTCGCCAAGAATTCACCAGGTGAATGCGTGAACAGAAAAACGATAGCCTACTCTGCGGTACTACTGGTCTCTCTAGTTGTCATGTCGACGCTTCTCCACCACGGTGTCGTGCAGGGCCAGGAGCCGCCACCCACCCCGGTACCCGAGTCGCTGATCGAGCGCATGACGCGCCTGGCCGCGGAAGACCCTGCGGCCCTCTTGGAGTTCCTCTCGACCCAGGACCCGGCGATGGCGGGTGCGGCCTTCACCTCCGTCTTCATGCAGAACCCCACGCAGATCGCGAACGGCGTCATAGGGCTGGCCCGGTTAAACGCCGGCGCCATTGGCGGCATACTGGCGGCGGGCCCGGCCCAAGACCCCGCGGCCCTGGCAGTCATCGGCCTGCACGTGGCCGTGGACGCATGGCTGCCGGACGACGTTGCGCAGGCCGGCGAAGACCGGCACAGCCCGGGCGTGTGGCACACCCTCGGCTCCGGCGGGCCGATCGAGAGCGTACTCGGCAAGTTCAAGCGGTCGATCCCCAACGCCCAGATATCCGTCGGCGACATTCCGACCGGCACGCTCCGGGGCCTGACGGATCTGCCCGACGGCTTCGTGGCCCAGAGCTTCCTCGGCCTCAGCGCGTCCGGCTACCTCCAATCGGACTTCATAGTAGGCCACATCACCTTCTTCCTCGAAAAGACCTGGCTCGAATCCAACAACGTCCACCAGTGGTCGGTGCGGTTCCTGCGGTTCGACGAGCCCAAGGAAGCCTGGCGTCCGGTCCAGGCGAGACGCGTCAGAGAAGACGAATCACGCGTGTACTTCAACGCCACCGTGGCCACCTTCTCCAAGTGGGTCATTGGCGGCTCACCCGAGCTGCCCGACGCCATGTTCCGGATCGAGGGCCTGACCGCCTCCGCTGACGCCAAGACGAACGAGCCGACGACCATCCAGGTATCGGTCACCAACCTGGCCTCGGAGGAGTCGGAGCTCAATCTGCCGCTCTGGGTGAACGGGCAGGTACACTCGATCGTCCAGGATGTGTTCGGTCCGGACGAGCAGCGGCCGATCATCTTCACGTTCGTGCCAAGAAACGTCGGCGAGGCGCAGGTACGAGTAGACCGCTTGGCCTCGACCATCAACGTCGCCGAGGGGGCTCCTCCGCCGACGCCGGAGCCGGTCGTGGCGGCGCCCGGGGTGTTCGAGCGCGGCTCCGGGCTCACGACCGGCTACATAGTCGGCGCGCTCGCGGCGATCGTGATAGCCCTGACCGCTATCGCGGCGTTCGCCGGCTCCCGACGGAAGGACGAGTCTTAACCGGGGAGCGGCGGATAGCTCACACGGAAAGCAACACATTCGGGAGAAGCGCCAGACTAGCCGAGCCCCGACGCCCGCCGTCTGGCCCGCCCGGATAGCATGGCCTGCAACCCCGCCGTCCGCGCAGTGGAGCACAGGCCGCGCCGTCTGTCCTCTGCAGCGCCAAGAATTCGCTAGGTGAACGCGTGAACAGAAAATCGATAGCATACTCGGCGGTACTACTGGTCTCTCTAGTCGTGATGTCGACGCTTCTCCACCACGGCGTCATCCAGGGCGCGCTGCGAAACGCCGACCTCGAATTGCGTACCGACAGAGGAGCCTACGACGTCGGCGACACCGTCAGGTTCTCGGGCACCCTGATCTTCACCGAGAACGAACACGTTCTCGTTCATCGGGTCGCCCTGGTGGTGGACGGTCCGGGCGGCGAGGACCTGAATCTGGCGCTGCCGCTCGAGGGTGGCGAGGTCCAAGACCTGACCGGCGACCGGAGGATGGTCGGCCGCCTGACCGCAGAGGTCAGTCTCACGGGTGTCGTGTCGCCAGGCGGCACACTGCCAAGCGGCGCCAAGATGGTCGGGGGAATGCTGCCGGACTCCATGGACTGCTCGGAGGCGTCCCCGTCGAGAAGCCTGCGCCCTGAATCACGGTCTCCCACTCTGCCTGCCCTGGGCCTGTTCACCAGCGGGCAAGAGTTCAAGGGTGTCGGCGAAACCGGCAGGATCACCTACACGGTGAACTGGCTTTCCGAGATAGACGGAGACTATCGGGCCCAGCTCGTGTTCACCGCGGTCGGTCGAGAAGGCTGCAGGGTCACCCGGAGCCCTATCGTCCGGTTCTCGCTCCTAGCAGCGGTGAACACGCCTACGCCCACTGCCACGCCCACCCCGGTGCCCACCGATACGCCCACCCCGGCGCCGACGGCCACGGCTACGGCCACGGCTACGGCCACGCCTCTGCCGACCGACACGCCCATCCCGGTGCCCACGGCAACGCCGCAGCCGACCGATACGCCGACTCCGGAACCTACACCCACTGCGACGGCTACGGCCACGCCGCAGCCTATCGACACACCGGCCCCGGAGCCCACACCAACGACTGCGCCTCCACCAACAGCGACACGTACGCCGACGCCGACCCCGAGTCCCATACTCACCGTTTTGCAGGAGCCGACGCCCACGCCGACGCCCACGCCGACGCCCGAGTCGCTGATCGAGCGCATCCTGGCCGAGGAGGACCCCGAGGCCCTGATGCAGCTCCTCGCTGAGGCCGCGGCCCAGGACCCCGCCGCGCTGGGCGCCGCATTCACCACCGTGGCCGTGGAAAGCCCCGAGCGCGTCGCGAACGCCCTCGTGGGTCTGGCCCGGATGAACGCCGGCGTCGTCGGCAGCGTCCTGGCCGCTGGTCCGGCCGAAGACCCAGCGGCGCTGGCAGCCATCGGAGACTACCTACCCGTCGACGCTTGGCTGCCGGACGACATTCCGCAGGCCGGCGCAGACCGGCACAGCCCGGGCCTGTGGCAGACCCTCGGGTCCGACGATCCGATCGAGAGCATGATTGGCAAGTTCCGCAGGCCCCTCCCGAACGCCCGGATCCTCGTTGGCGAGATACCGCTCGGCACGCTCGGAAACCTGAAGCCGGTTCCCGACGGTTTCGTGGTCACCAGCTTCCTCAGCCTGGGTACTGACGGCTACCTCGAGTCGGACTTCATCGTCGGCCGCCTGACATTCTTCGTAGAGAAGAGTTGGCTCCAGTCCAACAACCTCCACGAGTGGGCCCTGCACATCATGCGGTTCGACGAGCCAACGAACTCCTGGAATCCGGTCCAGGCGAAGCGCCTCCGCGAGGACGAGTCTCGCGTGTACTTCAGCGCGGTGGTTCCCGCCTTCTCCAAGTGGATCATTGGCGGCTTCCCCGAGCTGCCGGACGCCAGGTTCCGAATCGATAACCTCAACGTCTCAGGTGACGCCAAGACGAACCAGCCGGTGACCGTCCAGGTGACGGTCGCCAACCTGGCCTCGGAGGAGGCAGAGCTCAGTCTCCCACTCTGGGTGAACGGCCAGGTCCACTCGGCGGTCGCGGAGCGGTTCGGTCCGGACGAGACGCGGCCGATCGTCTTCACGTTCGTGCCAAGCAACGTCGGCGAAGCCGAGCTACGAGTCGACCGCTTGGTCTCGACCATCAACGTCGCCGAGGGACCTCCCCCAACGCCGACGCCGACGCCGCCCGGGCCGCCCGTGCCGCCCGACCGCGGCTACGGTTTCCCGGCCGGCGTGATAGTCGGCGCGCTCGTGGCGCTGCTGATAGCCCTGACGGTCATCGCCGCGTTGGCCGACTCCCGACGGAAGGACGAGGCGTAACCGGAGAGCGGCGGACAGGATCACCTGAGAGAACACATCCGGCGAAGCGCCAGGCGACCCAACGCCCGTCGCCTGGCGCGCCGCCCGGATGACTCAACCCGCCAACCTTGCCGTCCAGGTGACGGCGCACGAGTTGCGCGGCCCGTGTTCCGTGTCACGAACACTCGAGTTTCGGTTTGCGCCGTCCCGCGGCCCCATATATATTTGCACTCATCCCTTCTCCCAGTACGGCGAACCGAGATGAACGCAGAGGTCCTCGCTTCCATAGAGGCGATTAACCGCTCCCCGACGATGGCCGTCGTGATCACGTCGGGGGGAGGCGCGAGGTCGCTCGCGTGGCTGCTGGGCACTCCGGGGGCGTCCCGGACGCTGCTCGACGTGCAGGTGCCGTACTCCGCTGCCGCGATGGCAGGCCTGCTCGGCGGTATGCCCGACAGCGCCGTATTGCCGGCCGTGGCCGAGGACATCGCGCGCGCAGCATACGCGAGGGCGCTGGAGCTGAGACCGGGCCCCGCGCCCGTGGCCGGCATCGGCGCCACGGCGGCCATCGCATCCGACCGGCCCAAGAAGGGGAGTCACCGCTGCTTCGTCGCGTCGTGGACCGACGCGGTCGCGACCCTCTACGGGCTGACGCTCGTCAAGGGACTCAGGGACCGGCGTGAGGAGGACAGGCTCGTCAGCGAGCTGATCGTCCACGCGCTCGCGGAGGCCTGCGGAGTCGACGCGGGGCTGCCGAGCGGGCTTCACGACGACGAGCGCGTCGAGGTCACGACCCGCCGTCATGGCGACCCTGTGGAGGAGCTGCTCCAAGGCCGCGCAGACTCGGTCGGCGTACGACCCGACGGCGCCATGGTCGCGGGCGAGCGTTTCACCGGCGGCATGCTCGCCGGCTCGTTCGACCCCTTCCACGACGGCCACCGGGCGTTGGCGCGCGCCGCCGGCGACATACTCGACGCGGAGGTCGTGTTCGAGCTGTCCGTGTTCAACGTGGACAAGCCGCCGCTGGCCCGGACCGAGATCGACAGGCGCGTCGCACAGTTCGCCGGCCGAGGGACGGTCGTGCTGACCCGGGCGCCGACGTTCCGTGACAAGGCGAGGCTGTTCCCGGGTTGCACGTTCGTCGTCGGATGGGACACGGCGGTCCGGCTGGTGCAGCCCGGCTACTACGGGGGCGACGAGGCCGAGATGGCCTGTGCGCTGGCGGCGATCCGACGCCTGGGCTGCGGATTCCTCGTCGCCGGCCGCGTTCACGATGGCGTCTTCCGCTCTCCTGCGGAGGTCCAAATGCCCGAAGGCCTTGAGAGCCTCGTCTCACCCATACCGGAGGCCGCGTTCCGGTACGACCTCTCGTCCACCGATCTGAGGCTCGCGGCGTCGAGCTCCTGAGACCCAGAGCGAACCGGAGGCTGGTTCACAGATGGCGTTCAAAGACCTGCGTGAGTTCATATCGGCCCTGGAGGACGAGGGCGAGCTGCGCCGCGTCGACGTTCCGGTCAGCCGCGATCTGGAGATCACAGAGATCGCCGACCGCGCCGTGAAGGCCGGCGGTCCGGCGCTGCTGTTCGAGAACGTCGAAGGCTCGACCATGCCCGTCGCCGTCAACCTGTTCGGCTCCCACCGGCGCATGGCCCTCGCCCTCGGCGTCGAGGATATGGACGAGCTGACGGAGCGCGTACGCAGAATACTCGGCCTGGTCCAGGGCCCGCCGTCCGGGCTCGTCGCAAAGCTGAAGGCGCTGGGCGACGTCGTCGGCATGGCGAGAACGCAGCCCAAGACCGTCTCCCGGGCGCCGTGCCAGGATGTCGTCATCGTCGGCGACGACGTCGACCTCGACATGCTTCCGGCCCTCAAGTGCTGGCCGCTGGACGCGGGCCGCTTCATCACCCTGCCCCTGGTCATCAGCCGCGACCCGGAGACGGGTCGGCGAAACGTCGGGACCTACCGCATGCAGGTCTACGACAGGCGCACGACCGGGATGCACTGGCAGTCGCACAAGGTCGGCGCCCGCCACTACCGGGTGGGCGAAGAGCGGGGGAGCGACCGCATGGATGTCGCCGTCGCGCTCGGCGGAGACCCCGTCACCGTCTGGTCTGGCTCCCTTCCGCTGCCCCCCGACCTGGACGAGATAGTCGTCTCCGGCATCATTCGCGAGCAGGCTGTCGAGATGGTCCGCTGCAAGACCGTCGACCTGGAGGTCCCGGCCCACGCGGAGATCGTGCTCGAGGGCTATGTGGTGCCGGGAGAAACGCGTACGGAGGGCCCCTTCGGCGACCACACCGGCTACTACTCGCCCGCGGACGACTACCCGGTGTTCCACGTCACGGCCGTAACGCACAGAAGGGACCCGATCTATCCGGCGGTGGTCGTGGGCCGTCCGCCGTCCGAGGACTTCTTCATGGGCACGGCCAGCGGGCGGCTGATGCTGCCCGCGCTCCAGTTGACCCTTCCGGAGATAGTGGACGTCAACATGCCGGCCGAGGGAGCGTTCCACAACCTCCTGCTCGTATCGATCAGGAAGGAGTACGCGGGACACGCTCAGAAGGTGATGTACGCCCTCTGGGGTCTTGGGCTGCTGATGCTCACCAAGGCGATCGTGGTTGTAGACCACGACGTCGACGTGCACGACCTCTCCGAGGTGGCGTGGCGTGTCACGGCCAACATCGACCCCCGCCAGGACATACTGACCGTGGACGGCCCGGTCGACGACCTGGACCACGCCTCGCCGACGGCCAGATACGGCAGCAAGGTCGGCATCGACGCGACCGCAAAGGGCCCCATGGACGGCCGCGCCCGCGAGTGGCCCGAGGACATCATAATGAGCGACGAGATCAGAAGGCTCGTCGACGACCGTTGGAACGAGTACGGCCTTTGATTCCCGCGGCGGCGGCCGCCCGCCTGGTGCGCGTGCCGCTGTTCTTCGCCGCAGTCAGGTTTCAGGAGACCCTTTTCGCGCTGCCCTTCGCCTACACCGGCATGGTGCTGGCGGCGGAGGGGCTGCCGACATGGCACCAGTTCGGCTGGATCACCGCCGCCATGGTCGGGGCGCGCACCCTCGGGATGGCGGCCAATCGGCTGATCGACCGGCGCATAGACGCCCGCAACCCCAGGACGGCGGCGCGCCATCTGCCCGCCGGCGCCCTGGCCTCCGCAGACGTGGCCGTGTTGGCGGCCGTGGCGGCGGCCGTTTTCTTCATCTCGGCCAGCCAGCTCAACGGTCTGGCCCTGGCGTTGTCGCCTGTTGCGGCGGCCTATCTCATTGGCTACCCGTACACGAAGCGGTTCACGTGGGCGGCGAACCTGATGCTGGGGTGGGCGCTGGCCATTGCGCCGGCCGGGGCCTGGATCGGTGTGCGGGGAAGCCTCGACTGGGAGGCGGTCCTGCTGGCGCTGGCCGTGGCGTGCTGGGCCGGCGGCTTCGACATCCTGTACCACGTGCAGGACCGCGACTTCTACGCCCGGGACGGGCTGCACTCGATCGCCCAGAGGTTCGGCGCCGTGACGGCGTTCCGGATGGCCGGCGCCCTCGACGTGATCGCCATGGGTGCGCTGCTCGCGCTCGGCGTCTGGATGGGGCTGGCCTTCCCATACTTCATCGGTTGCGCCGTCGCCGCCGCGCTGATGGCCTACAAGTACCGCATCGTGTCCCCGACCGATCTGTCGCGCATGGGCGTCGCCTTCATGCGAATGAATGCGCTCGTCTCGACCGCAGTGCTATTATCGACACTGATCGCCGTACTGGTCGACTGGGAGAGCATAGGGTGACCAAAGACGACGCACGCCCCGTAATCGTCGGAATCACCGGCGCCAGCGGCGCCGCGCTGGCCCGCGCGACGATCGACCGCCTCCTGGAAGCCGACCGCGCAGTCATCGTCTCCGCGTCGTCGGCCGCGCGCATGGTCTGGCGCCAGGAGGTGGACGAGTCGTTCGGCCACGCTGTCGAGCGCTGGGTCGACGCCGGCGACTTCACCTACTACCCGAGCGGCGACCTGACCGCGCCCATCGCCAGCGGCACGTTTCCGGCCCACGGCATGGCCATCGTGCCCGCCAGCATGAGCACCGTGGCCGCCGTCGCCCACGGGCTCGCAGACAACCTGATTCGCCGCGCCGCCGACGTGTGCCTGAAGGAGCGCCGCCCGATCGTGCTGGTCCCGCGGGAGACGCCGCTGACGTCCACCCACCTGGACAACCTCGCGGCGCTGGCCCGCGCCGGGGCGACGGTCCTGCCGCCCCATCCCGCCTTCTACCTGGGCCAGCGGACCATCGACGACGTGGTGGACTTCGTAGCCGGCCGTACCCTGGTGGCGCTCGGCATCCTGGACGCACTGCCGGAGAACATGCGGTACGATGGCCCTGAAGGAGGCGGCGATTGATCCCCGCGTTCGAGGCGGTGAAGGCCATCCACGATCGGCGCGGAGACGCCGTGGTCGTCGGCACGATGACGCCCAACCGGTACTGGGACCTGATCACCGACAGGCCGGAGTTGGACCTCCCGGTCTTCGGCGCCATGGGAAAGGCGTCGTCGCTGGCCCTGGGCGTGGCGCTGGCGCAGCCGGACAGGCGAGTCGTGGTGCTGGACGGCGACGGCGCGCTGCTGATGAACCTGGGCTCGCTGGTCACCATCGCGGGACGGCAGCCTGCAAATCTCGTCCACTTCGTCTTCGACGACGGCGCCTACGTCACGACCGGCGGCCAGCCCGTTCCGGGCGACGGCCGGCACGACTTCGCCGCCATCGCCAGGGGCGCAGGCATCGAGGAGAGCCACGGCTTCGACGATTTCGAGGACTTCGTCGCCGACCTGCCCCGCCTGCTCTCCATGCCGGGCCCCGTCTTCGTCGCCCTGAAGGTGTCGCACGAGCCCGACGCGCCCGGCATGTACATCGGCAGCACGAGAGACGCCGCCCGCCGCGTCATGAAAACCCTCGCCGCGGGCTAGAAGCGGGAAGTGCGGGTGAGCAGGGCCCATCCGCCCGGAATACGTTCAGGCCCGGAGCTCTCCCAACCTCCAAAGTGACTAGGGAGACCAACCAGTGGCCTGTACGGATCAAGTGACCCAGGCACGAACAGGTGCCCGTTGGTCTAGACTATGAAGAGGGCATGTGCTGGCTTGGAGCCACATTGCCTCTTGGCCGGCATTCTGATACTTTACTCGCTCTTTTGGGTAAGGAGAGAGAATATGGCAACAAGCGCGCTGAGTAAAGAGTTTGAGTTCTACGTGTCAAACCAAGAAGAGATGGTGTCGAAGTACGACGGAAAGGTCATAGCCCTGAGGAATTGCAAGGTTCTTGGAGCATATGATGACGAACTCACCGCTCTCACGGAGACTCGCAAGCATCACGAACTGGGGACGTTCCTCATCCAGAGGGTCAGCAAAGGAGATGAGGCTTACACGGCCACATTCCATTCACGCGTCATGTTCCCTAATAGCAGTTCATGACTCCCAAATCCCCCACCTCCGTCATTCCCGCGAACAGCCTGCCCTCGCGTGGGCGTGGGCGGGAATCCATCCCCAACAGGGTGCGCCACTATGACACCGGAAGCAGTCCGTCACGCCGGCCGGCCCAATCAGGCGGTGGATCTTGGTGACTCCCCTCAGCTTCACAACCGTCAGCAACGCTGGAATCCTGAGTGTGTTGACGAACGAGTGCAAGGTTTCTGAGGCGTGGAACCCGGACGGTTCAGAACCGGAACCTCCCATGCTGGCGTTCACTGCTCTGTGGGATACGGGCGCCACACAGAGCGTGATCACACAAAATGTTGTGGACTCCTGCGGTCTAGTCCCAACGGGATTAACAGACGTACATCATGCTCAAGGCAGAGTTAAGGATGTGCCAGTATTCCTGGTCAACATATGGTTACCGAACCGTGTGGCGTTCGTGGGAGTCCCCGTCACGAAGGGCGTGTTCCCCGGCGCCGACGTACTGATTGGGATGAATATCATCAGTCAAGGGGACTTTGCCGTAACGAATCGGGACGGTAGAACCAAGTTCTCATTTCGTATACCGTCTCAGGCCGACATAGACTTTGTTGCTGAGGACAGGCAGGCGAACATACTCCGGGGACAGTCCAGCCCGTCCCAACGTACTCGCGAGCGGAATCGGCAAGAGCGCAAGCGAAAGAAGGGGCGCTGACATGGGCTTACGATTGGTTCCAAACCGTCCCGCTACTTGAATGGCTGTCGTCGCTACTTGAGCCGTTCCCGCCGGCGGACGAACGTCCGCAGGCCGGCGCCTGAAGCCGCGCCTTCCTCCGTGAGGTTGCCGGTCTCGTCGTAGAAGTGGCCGTCCTCTAGCGTCTCGGCGATGGGGTCGTACAGGTCGGGCCTGCGGTGTCTGAACTTCGCTCTCAGGCCCTCTTTGGCCTGGTCGTCCGGGCCCATCCTCTGGACGCTCACGCACTCGCTCTCGTACTTCTCCAGATAGACGTCGCCCGTCGGGTCGATGACGGCGCAGCTCCAAGTGTTCGCCGAGACTATCCAGCAGACGTTGTCCCTCGCGCGTTGCCGGAGCATCTCCGTGTTCGTTGGGCCGCCGGAGCCGTCCATGGGCAGGAACACCATCTCCGCGCCCTGTACGCCCAGCGCGCGGAAGTTCTCAGGAACGCTCCTGTCCTTGCATATCAGCATGCCCACCCGGCCCAGGGGGGTGTCGACCGGCGCAAGCTCCTTGCCCGGCGTGATGAACGCCTCGCCGGCCGTGTGCACCTTGCTGAACTTGGCTATGATCTCGCCGTCGGGGTCGAACAGCGCGCACGAGTTGAGCAGCTCCTCGCCGACCCGCTCCAGGAAGCCGAAGATGAAAAATATCCCCAGCTCCTTGGCCAGCGCGCCGCCGCGCTTGAGGTAGGGGCCGTCGGGGACGCGCTGCGCTATCCCGACCATGCCCTCCTCGGTCACGTTGGGGTCAGCGCCGCACACGTAGCCGTCGAGGATGCCCTCGGGAGCGATCACCAGGTGAGCCCGCCGCCGCGCCGCCTCCCGGACGTACTCTTCCATGCGCTGGAAGTTATCCTCCAGCTCCCACGGAGTCGCCTCCATCGTCACGATGCCAACGCGGAATCTCTTCATAGGTCACCTCCGTGGATCGAGCGCGGTCGGCTGCGCCAGGCGCCTCGCTCCGTCAGACCGCGCCGCGAACGGCGGGGAGCGGAACACCGCTACAGCGTGATCTCCAGGGCCTTCGCCACCGTATCGATGTCCTTGTCCCCCCGGCCGCTGAGGCCGATCAGGATGGTCTGGTCCTTCGACAGAGTCGGTGCCAGTCCGGAGGCGTAGGCTATGGCGTGGGCCGGCTCCAGCGCGGGGATTATGCCCTCGGTGCGGCACAGCAGCTGGAAGCCCTCGATCGCCTCCGAGTCGGTCACGCTGACGTAGGCGGCGCGCTCCGTCGCCTTCAACCAGCTGTGCTCGGGGCCGACGCCCGGGTAGTCCAGGCCGGCCGAGATGCTGTGTGTTTCCATCACCTGCCCGTCGGAGTCTTGCAGCAGGTACGACAGGCTGCCGTGCAGCACGCCCGGCTCGCCGGCCACCAGCGTGGCCGCGTGCTCGTCGCCGTCGACGCCCGCGCCGCCGGCCTCTACGCCGATCAGCCTCACGGAGTCGTCGGGGATGAACTCGTGGAACAGGCCTATGGCATTGCTGCCCCCGCCGACGCACGCGATAGCGTAGTCGGGCAGCCGTCCCGTGGCCTCCAGCATCTGCTCACGCGCCTCCCGGCCTATGATCGACTGGAAGTCGCGGACCATCATCGGGTACGGGTGGGGCCCCACGACGCTGCCGATCAGGTAGTGCGTCGTCTCGACGTTGGTCACCCAGTCGCGTATCGCCTCGTTGATCGCGTCCTTCAGCGTCCGGCTGCCGGAGGTCACGGGCCGCACCTCGGCGCCCAGCAGCCGCATTCTGAACACGTTCAGCGACTGGCGGCGGATGTCCTCCTCGCCCATGTACACGATGCATTCCTGCTCGAGCATCGCGCACACCGTGGCCGTCGCGACGCCGTGCTGGCCGGCTCCGGTCTCGGCGATCACCCTCTGCTTGCCCATGCGCTTCGCCAGCAGGCCCTGGCCCACCGCGTTGTTGATCTTGTGCGCGCCGGTATGGGCGATGTCCTCGCGCTTGAGGTAGATCTGGGCCCCGCCCAGCTTCCGCGACAGGTTCTCCGCGTGGTAGAGCGGCGTAGGTCGCCCGACGTACGTCCGAGCCAGACTGTCGATCTCCTCCGCGAACTCCGCGTCGCCCTGCGCCTTCCGATAGACCTCCTCCAGCTCCTCCAGCGCGTACATGAGCGTCTCGGGGACGAATCGCCCTCCGAATTCGCCGAAGTGACCAGTCTCGTCGGGCAGCGTAACCGCCTTCGTCATTCCTGCCGCCTCCTTCGTTCGCGCGTCCTCGCTCGCCGGGAGTTCATTATATACGGCAGCAAGAGGGGAGCGATTCGGTCGTAACGGCTTGGGGCGGTGGGAATAGCTCCCGTCTCACTTGTCGCCGAGGAGGACCGCACCCCTGGATCTCGCCAGGGCGCGGTCGAACGTGTACAACGAATCGGCGCCCGCTCCTTCGGCCGCAGCCAGGATCATCAGGTCCGAAAAGCCGACGCCTCCGCGGCGGTAGAGAGATGCCGCGCGAGCTACGTCGTCGGTGGCCTCGACGACCAGCTCCCCCGTCGCGGTGAGCTCCTCGAGCACGAAGGCGATGTGGTCGCGGGGAAGTCGATAGGCCCGCTCCAGCACCCACACGAGCTCTATCGCTACCTCGCGGCATATGAAGCCCGGCTCCTCTGGCGACAGCCGTTCAAGCAGCCTCTGGGACGCCGCGGCCTGCTCTTCGTCGTCGCACACCAGATAGCGCACGAGAACGTTGGTGTCGATCGCGATCACGCTTCGCCCGCCGCGTCCCCGATAGCCCGCTCCATGTCCTCGAGAGTCACGGCGGGGCCGTCGTTCTTGAGCACGCCTAACAGGCGGCTCATGGGCCGTACGGTCCTGATCCTGACCTCGCCGTCGTGAATGAAGTAGCGCACCCGGTCCCCGGCTTCGATGTCGAGGGCCTTTCTAACGGCCTTGGGTAATGTGGTCTGCCCTTTCGCAGTGACGCCTGACTCGAGCATGACTATGACCTCTTACGCATTACATTATGGCTGAGAGCTTACTCCAGGGAAACTAGCATACCATCCCCAGAAGTACAAGGCGTGCTGCCTGCCAATGTCGCCCCAGGACATGAGGCTCCGACGGACCGGAGGCTCGCCCAGCGATGCCCTCTACGACTCGCGGCGGGCCCTGAGCTCGTCGCGGAGGCGTTCCGTCGCGCCGAGGACGACTTCGAAGCTCTCCGGGTCGACGACGACCCCGTACTCCCGCCGCACGTGGTCCGCCGTCAGCCGCTCGCTTCGGACGTCGGCGCGGACGAGCTCCGGGTCGCGGTCCAGTGGGTCGCCCCATCCGCCGCCGCTGGCCATCGTGTGCAACAGCACGTCGTCCCGCTTCATCGGCGCGACGGCGAGCGTCGGCAGTATCGTCTGGCCGTCACCGGGGTTCAGGATGTTCCACGACGGGTCGCCCGGCTTGCCCCCGTGTAGACCGTAGGGCGGGAAGCGCCGCTTGTCGGACCGAAGCTGGAGCGTCGCCTCGTCGGCCAGGCAGCGAACCCGCCGCGTCTGCGACAGCGCCCCGCGGAACTTGCCAGGCCCGCCGGTGTCCTGGATCAGGCCGTACGCCTCGATTCTCACCGGCTGCTCGACCTCGGCTATCTCGACCGGCGTGTTCGAGATGTTGGACCCCGGGTGGGGGACGCCGTCGGGCCCGTCGCCTGCCGGGCGCCCGCCGCGCACGCCGCAGATGAGGTCGACGAAGGCGAACGGCTCGCCGTTGGCGTGGTAGCCGCCGATGCTGATGATCGTGTTGCCGCCCTCGCCGTCCGCGGGGACGCGGTCCGGCACCGCCTGTCCCAGGGCGCCCATCACCGCGTCCATGACCCGGAAGCCGGTGATGCCCCGGGCGCCGCACGCCGCCGGAAGCTCGCCGGCCACGACGCTCGCCTTCGGGGCCGTGACCTCGATCAGCCGCTGGTAGCCCTCCGCGTTCGGGATGTCCGGGTCCATCACCAGCCGCACGGCTCCGTAGACCGCCGACTTGGTGAACGTGAGCGGCGAGTTGATGCCCGCCTTGACCTGCGGCGACGAGCCCTCCAGATCGGCTTTGATGCGGTCTCCGCTGATCGTCAGCTTGACGTGAATGACGACCGGCCCCTCCTCGATGTTGTCGGCGTCGATGTAGTCGGTGAACTCGTAGGTACCGTCCGGCAGCCTGAGGATCTCCTCCCGTGCCAGGCCCTCCGTGTAGTCGAGCAGCGCGTCCATGTACCGCCGCACGGTCGCGGCCCCGTAGCGGCCGGCCAGGTGGTGGAACTCCCGCTCGCCTATGTTCAGCGCCGCAATCTGCGCGCGCATGTCGCCCAGGACCTTGTCCGGCAGGCGGACGTTCTTCTCGATGATCGCGAAGATCGCCTCGCTGGGCGCGCCCCGGTCGTACAGCTTCAGCGTGGGAATGCGTATCCCCTCCTGGTACACCTCGACCGAGTCGGTGGAGTTGCTGCCGGGCACGATTCCGCCGACGTCGGTGTGGTGCGCCACCGTTGCGGCGAAGCCCTGGAGCTCGTCGTCCACGAAGACGGGTTTGATGACGTAGATGTCCGGCAGGTGGATCCCGCCGGAGCCGTACGGGTCGTTGAGGATGTACATGTCCTCGGGTTCGATCGCCCCGGCGTAGCGGTCGAGCACCGACCGCACGGCGCCCGAGAACGAGCCGAGATGCAGGGTGATGGTAAGGCCCTGCGCGATGACCTGGCCCCGACGGTCGCAGAAGGCCGTCGAGTAGTCCATGGCGTCCTTGACGATGCCCGAGTGGGCGGTTCTCATGATCGTCAACGCCATCTCGTCGACCAGCGAGTCGAGGCCGTTGCGGATGACCTCGAAGGTGATGGGGTCTACGTCCTTCGCGAGCATGTGAGCTAACTCCTTCGCAGGACCCGGCCGCTGCGGCTTCCCGTGAGCTTCCCGTCGGCCATCGTCACCCCGCCGTTGACCACCACGTGGGAGACGCCTTCGGACAGCACGCTGGGATTCTCCAACGTTCCGCGCTCCCGAACGGTCTCCGGGTCCAGGGCGACCACGTCCGCCTTCAGACCCCTGGCGATCCGCCCGCGGTCGCGTATCCCGACCCGCTCAGCCGGCATGGCGGTCAGCTTGCGTATGGCCTGCTCCCAGCTGAACACCGGCGTCTCCCGCACGAACCGCCTCAGGAACCATGCTGCCCACGTGTACGCGCCCAGGAAGTCCGTGCCGGCCAGTGGGCCGTCGACCCCAAGCGCGGTCGCGTCCGACTCGAGAGTGCAGAGCGGGTGCTCGAAGGTCTCCCGCAGCTCGTCTTCCTCGTAGGAGTGGCAGACGCACATGGGTCCCTGAGGATCGTCGACCTCTGCCAGGATTATGTCGAAGATGGCGTCGAAGGCGTCCCCGGCGGGCGGAGCCAGCTCCTGGAAGCTCTTTCCGACCATGTCCGGGGAGGCGTCGCTCTTGAACAGGTAGACTCGGTCCCAGCCTCCCAAGCCGAAGCTGGAGATGAGGCTCTCGTAGCGCTTCATCTCGGCCCTCGTGGCCGGGTCGCGGAGCCGGGACGCCAGGGCGTCGGTGCCGCCTTCGAAGGCCCAAGCGGGGAGGGCGGCACTGACGTTGGTTATGCCGTGCAGCCTCGTATGGGCGTCGAATCCCACGTCCACGCCGCGGTCGTAGGCGCGCTCCGCCGCGGCGATGGCCCTCTCTCTTGCGTCGGCGGGGCCGCCCCTGCGCGGGATGATGTGGGAGAGCTGCAGCCGAACGCCGGAGGCCTCGGCCACCCGGATCCCCTCCTCTACGGCCTCCACCGCGTAGACCTCCTTGTTGCGCTCGTGGGTCGCGTACAGCCCCCCGGCCTGGGCGACCACGCGGCATAGCGCGACCATCTCCTCCTCCGAGCAGGCGCGCTCGGCCGGATACTCGAGGCCGGTCGAGTACCCGAAGGCGCCCGCGTCGAGCCCTTCCTCGAGCAGCCGGACCATGTGGGCGATCTCGTCGGGCGTGGAGGGTCGCTCGAAGTCGTCTGCCGCGGCGAGACGCAGGTTGCCGTTCGGCACCAGGGCCGCGACGTTGACCGCCGTGCGCGCGTCTTCGAGTTTCTGAAAATACTCGGCGGTGGTGCTCCAGTCTATGTCCAGCAGCGGCGTGTAGCCGTAGATGTTGCCCTTGAACAGCTCCGGGTCGGTGATCGGGGCGCAGCCGTGGCCGCAGTTGCCCACGACCTCGGTCGTCACGCCCTGGACGATCGAGCTCTGCGCCCTGGGATCGACCAGCAGCGTGAAGTCCGAGTGGCTGTGGATGTCGATGAAGCCGGGAGTGACGAGCAGGCCTCCGGCGTCGAGCCTGCGGACCGCCTCGGCGCCGGCAAGGTCGCCGACCGCCTCTATGCGCCCGTCGAGCATGCCGACGTCGGCCCGGTACTGTGCCGACCCGGTACCGTCCACGACGATGCCGCCGTCGACTATCAGATCCAGCATGGCGTGCGTCTCCTCACGGCGGGCCTATCGGACGTCGATTACGATGTTGCTCCACTCGTCGAGCCGGGCCGAAGAGCCCGGTGGAACTACCGTCGTGACGTCGTACTCCTCCACCACCACCGGCCCGTCGAGGCGCGTGGCCGTGAGGTACGACCGGGAGACTATCGGCGTCTCCAGCGAGCCGTGGTCCGGGCCGAAGTAGACGTCCCTGCTCGTCCTCTCCTGGCTGTACGCGCCGGCTATCGGAGTGATCGGCAGGCTCTGGCTCGACGCGGCGCGCGCCGTGAGCCGCAAGTTCACGATCTCCACCGCCTCGTCGGGCGCCTTGTGCCCGTAGGTGCGCTCGTGCTCGTAGTGGAACCGATCCCCCAGAAGGGCCACTCCAGGGCCGCCGAGATCGCCGCCGGGCGCCTGCACGGTCAACTCGTAGGCCTGCCCGACGTACCTCAGGTCGGCGGACTGCTGCCAGACCAGGTCAGCGGGGCTGTACCCCTCCGCGGCGAGGGACGATTCGGCCTGCTCCTTCATCGTCCCGTAAGCGCCGTCGAGCGCCTCGGGGTCGACTTGGGACAGCTGGCCGAAGAAGGTCAGGACGAAGTGGTTCTCGGCCTGCGCCTGTAGCAGTCCCACGGCGGAGAAGACCCCCGACGCCGGGGGCACGATCACTGTGGCGACGCTGAGCGACCGGGCCATGGCGACGGCGTGGATCGGCCCGCTGCCGCCGAACGCCAGCATCGAGAAGTCCCTGGGATCGCGTCCCCGGTACGTCGAGACGGCCCGGATCGCCCGGATCATCGTCACGTTGGCCACGGTGTGGACTCCGTACGCCGCCCCCAGCGTGTCCATGCCAAGCGGCCCGGCCACCCGCTCGTCGAGCACCCGTCTTGCGAGATCCGGTTTCAGCTCCACGGCGCCGCCGGCCAGCCGCCGGGGATTGACGTACCCGAGAACGACATTGGCGTCGGTGACGGTGGGCTCCGTGCCGCCGGTGTCGTAGCAGGCCGGCCCGGGCATCGCCCCGGCGCTCCGGGGCCCGACTCTGAGTGCGCCGCCCCGGTCGATCCACACGATGCTGCCGCCGCCGGCGCCGACCTCGGCCAGGTCCATCACCGGCACCTTGATGGCGTGGCCGCCCCCCTTGACGAGCCGGCTGGAGAGCGATATGCCCGCGCCGATCTCGTGCTCCGTGGTCCAGCTCCGTTGGCCGTCCTCTATCAGGGAGGCCTTGGCGGTGGTGCCGCCCATGTCGAAGGTGATCAGGTTCGGCAGGCCAACCCTCTTGCCGATCTCGTCGCCGCCTACGACCCCCGCCGCCGGCCCGGACTCGACGATCTTCACGGGCGTCTCGGCCGCCTGCCTCGCCGACATGATGCCGCCGTTGGACTGCATGATGTGCACCGGCGCCGAGATCTCCGTCGCGCCGAGCTGGTCCGCGAGCGAGTCCAGGTAGTTCTTTACGATCGGCCCCAGGTATGAGTTGACCACCGTCGTGCTCGTGCGCTCGTATTCCCGGATCTCGGGCAGCACGTCGACCGAGAGGGAGACGTATATGTCGGGGAGTCTCTCGCGGATGGCCTCGCCGACGCGGCGCTCGTGCGAGGGGTTCCGGTAGGAGTGCAGGAAGCACACCGCGACCGCCTCGGCGCCGTCCTCTTCGATGCGGTCCAGCGCCGCCACGACGTCCTCCTCGCTAAGCGGCGTGACGACAGCGCCGGCGCTGTCGAGTCGTTCGTCGACCTCGAGCCTCAGCCGCCGTTCTACGAGCGGCGTCGGCGGCTCGTAGAAGACGCTGTAGAGCTGTGGGACTCGAAGCCGGCGGAGCTCGAGCACGTCCCGGAAGCCGCGCGTGGTGATCAACGCGGTCTTGGCGCCCTTGTTTTCCAGGATGGTGTTGCTGGCCACGGTGGTGCCGTGGATGATCTCCAGGATGGCCGAGCCGTCCAGACCGGTGTCGTTCAAGACCTGCACCACGCCCTCGATGATGCCTACGGCGTAGTCTTCAGGCGTCGACGAAACCTTCTTCGTCCAGTAGGACCCGTCCGGCGCCAGCAGCACGACGTCGGTGAACGTCCCTCCGATGTCGACCGCCAGGCGGTAGCGTCCCGTGTTGTGTCTAGACAGTGTTGGGTTCCTCCCGAACGAGGCGCGGGGCGCAGCCCAACTCGCGCCTATGGCTCGTGGTTGCTTCGATCTAGCCGACGTCGATCAGTCTCGCCAGGTTGTTGAAGAAGACGTCCTCTATCTGAGAGTCGGTCAGGCGCTGGTGCCACGCCGCCTGCTTGATGACTCGAAGCTGCTCCAAGCCGTTGTGCACGAAGCTGTTGTGCACGGCGTCCGGTACCGGGTGGCTCTCCGGACTGGCCCAGATGTGGCCGGTGCCGACCGCCACGTAGTTGCCATGCATGTGGGTGATCGGGAAGTCCGTCGCCCAGAGCAGCCGATCGTGCCCCAGGTGCTCGATGATGGCCTCGCACGCGCCGACCTCGCCGATCGCCGCCGTGTCGCAGTACACGTTAGGCAGCCCTTTCAGCGTATGTATACCCTCCATCGCCCAGACGGGGTTGAAGCTTCTGGCCGCGTGGGCGAGGATCAGCTTCATGTCGGGGTACCGCTCGCAGTAGGTCCTGATCCAGTGCTGGTTGGACGGATCGGCCACCGACCGGGCCTTCACCATGTGCAGAGTGACGCAGATACCCAGCTCGTGGGCCACTCGGACCACCCACTCCGGCAGAAACTCCGGTATCTCGGCGTTCCACGTCGGCTTCGTCGGACTCTCGGTGTGGTAGACCTTGAGGCCCTTGAGGTCCAGCCGCCGGGCCTCCTGCTTTACGTAGTCCGGGTCCATCCAAGGCGAGACGAACATCGTCGGCTGGCAGAGGCGATTGGTCGCGGACTCGGCGGCAATGTGCTCCGCGTGCCGTTTGATGCTCGCCTCGGTCGACGGCGCCAGGCCGTGGAGCCCTTGGGGCACGGCCAGCATCAGGCCGCCGATAGCGCGGCCGGGCATCTGGTCCGTCATCAGCTCCTGCCAGCGGGCCAGCGTCATGTGCTCTCGGAGCCATGGCTTGGGCTGGTTCTCCGCGTCCGTGGCCGTGCCCGGCCACATGTGGGCGTGCGCGTCGAGGGCCCTGTCGGGCACGAAGGAGTCGAGCTCCCTCTCGAAGATCTCCCGGTCGGCTTCCGTCTGCTCCGGCACGTAGCCGAGCTCCTCGTCAGCCATGATGACTCCTTTCCATGCGAGAGGATACAGCCTTACGGCAGTCCGGCGTCAAGAGTCACAGAGCCGTTCACTCTTGACGGAACCGCGCACGGCACCGTTGCGAGGATAGCGCGGCCGCTCGGCCAACGCTCCGTCTCGTTGACGATTGTTTGATGGATCGGCGCTCCGCAATCGGCTTTGCGGGCCAAAAGGAAGAGGCCCCAGATGGAATATCTGGAGCCTCTTCAAACTAAGGCCTATTTGGGACGGGCGTCCCCGGGGCGCCTAGTGCTTCTGGATGAACAGCTTGTCCAGCGTGATCTCCTGGGAGAACGGCCGGTCGAAGCCTTTCACCCACGGCTGCACGAAGAAGTAGACTGTGTCGATGCCCTCGTGCGGGATTATGTACGCCGAGTCGATCATCTCTCGCTCAACCGCCTGGAACGCGTCGCAGCGGTCCGGATGTGACAGCGGCAGCGTGGTGGCGTAGGACCAGAGAGCGTCGACCACCTCACGTCCGGGAACCTTGTCCACGATGACGCTTCTCATGGCGTTGGTCAGCCAGATCGGGTCCTTGACCGGCGTGCCCGAGCTTCTGCGAATGATCTGGGAACCCTCGCGCCTGGGCATGCCGCTCTCGCGCTTCAGCAGGTCCAGGTCTATGTCGAGATTGTCCTTCCAGTACTCTTTCGTGATTACGCCGATGTTGATTCTCGTCGCGTTCCCAAGGTCGATGCGAAGCACCGGCAGGTTGGCCGCGCTGCCGTAGGTCGACTCGGCCAGGAACTGCCTCGCCAGGTCCGGGTCGTAGAAACCGCCGTCGTAGTCCGGATCGTGGCAGGCGACGTTGCTCGTGACGTAGCCCGGGGCCCTGTTGACGTAGTTGCCGATCACGGCCTGCACCGTCGTCTGCATGTCCTGAGCGTGGATCAGCGACTGCCTGACGAAGACATCCTCGAGAGGCGCCAGGCCGCTGGCAAGACTGTACAGCCACAGACCGCCGCTCTGACCGATGTACAGGAACGGGTGCATAGCGGAGTTGGGATCGAGCGCCTCCGCTACGGGAGGACCCGAAATCCTGACCCACTCGACCTCGCCGTTTTCGAACATGATGAGCTTGACCTGCTCGTCAGGCACGTCCGGGTAGATGACCTTCTCGAGGATGAACTGCTCGCCCCACCACGACATGCCGTTCAGGTCTACCCGGATTATCTCCGTGTAGCCGGTGTCCTTGTCGATGACCATGGCGTAGGGGCCTACGCCGATGGGAGCGAAGTGCCAGTCCTCGGGGTCGGCCAGCACCTGGGCGATCTTGGTGAACCCGGTCTGGTCGATCGTGACAACGTGCGGGAACGTCGGGATCGCCTGCTCCATCGTGATTTCCAGGGTGTTGTCGTCGATCGCCACCAGCCCTTCGGCCACCGTGGTGTCGCCGGCCATCAGGTCCTGCATCCCTTTGATGTCACGCAGACCCAGGAGCATGGAGCCGCCCCAGGCAACGATGTTCTCGGGCTTGCCGCCGTGCTCCCAGTAGGCCTTCAGGTCGGCTGCCTTGACCGGCGTGCCGTCCTGGTAGATCGCGTCCTCACGGATTTTGAACGTGAAGGTCGTCTGGTCGTCCGTCACGCTCCAGCTCGAAGCGAGGAATGGCCGGAAGGTGTTGTCCTCGTTGAGGAACAGCAGCGTGGCGGCCTGCCACGGGGAGAACTCGCGGTTGCCTCCGCCATCGCGCCACGGAGCGGCGTTGGTCCGCTGGAATCCGGGCACCGTGGCAACCTGCGTGTCGTGCAGGTTCAGGTCGATGCCCATCCCCTGCCTCGTCGTGATCGGCTTCCTCACCGCCTGTGTCCCGGTATCTGCGGCCTTCGGCGCTTCGGGGTCGGCCGCAGCTTGGGCCGGCAGCGGCGTGGGCGCGTCCGCCGCCGTCATAGCCGGACCCGGGCCGGCGCCCGAGGGAGCCTGCGGCGCCTCGGGGTCGGCCGCAGCCTGCGGCGCCTCCGGCGCCTCGGGCTCTGCTGCCTCCTCGCAAGCGACCGCTCCCAACAGGGCCACCAACGATATCACTATCAGTAATACTAGCTTTTTTGCGACATCGGACATGGCTTTCACCCCATACACTTGTCGTACATAGCTCGCATTATATACATACCATTGGTGCTGTCAAGACGTGCATCGGAAGCCGGTGCATACTTGGAACGCGCTCTCGACTAAACACCCGCCCCGCGGGCCGCGTGACACGACGTTGACAGGGCCGCCGCGTATCTGTACCGTGACGATTGGCCCGTATATTGTCTTGACGGCGCCCGCCCTTCCGCAGTACCCGGGGTCCCTGGTAACGATGCGACCCGTCGTAAGGAGGCTAGAAGTGACGCTGCGTGGTTTCCTACAGAGGTACTTGTTCATAGGGATTCTCGTAATCGCGCTGTCCTCGTTCGCGGCCGCGCAGGCCGCGGTGGCGCGCGGCTCGGTGGACGAACCCGAAACCTCCCGCGCCGCCCCGCCCGCTCAGGCGGAACCGGCGCCCCCGCAAGAGGAGGTCGACGCGATTCTGCAGGACCCGGCAACGGCCGGGCCGGCGCTGGCTGCGGCCGCGGCCCAGGACCCCGACGGGGCCGGCCGCGCGATAGCCGCGGCGGCAGCCCAGAATCCACAGGCAACGGGCAACACGTTGACGGCCGCCGTCAAGGCCGACGCGGCCGCCGTCGCCAACGCGCTGAAGGTCGCGGCAAAGAGCGACGTCGGGGCCACCACCAACGCGCTGAACATGGGCTTGGCCGACGACACCGCGGCGCTCGACGCGCTGGGCGAGGTGCTGGCCGTCGAAATATGGCTGCGGCCTGCGATCCCGGACCCGGGCCCCGCCGCCGGAGCGATCGGAGGCTGGGCGCATCAGGACGGACGGCCCCCCGTGGGTTCGGTTGCAGGCAGGTTCGCAAGTCCCCCGGAGCGTCTCCGAGTTGGCGTAACGGGCCTGCCGCTGGGAGTCATTTCCACTAAGCCCACTCCCACACCGGGTACCGCGTCGGCCTTCTCCGCTCGTCCCTTCGAGATGCCGGCGTTCCCCGCGGACCTGAGCGTCCACAAGCTGTTCAGGCTCACGGTCGGCTCCGGCGCGGATAGCGGTTTCGCCTCCGGTTACATCACCTTCTCCGTAGACAAGAGCTGGATGGACGAGAACGACATCCATCCCTGGTCCGTGCTCTTCAACCGGCACAACGTCGAGTTCGGCTACTGGGAGTTCGCTTCCGCGCAGTACGTCGGCGAGGACGAAAGCACGATACAGTACCGCCAGCTCGTGCCGGACTTCTCGACGTGGGCGATCGCCGGCAGGTCCGCGGCGCCCCAGCCGGAGTTCAAAGTCGAAGACCTGACAGTTACGAGCTCCCCCGGCGCCGGCGTGCCGACCGAGTTCACCGTACAGGTCACCAACCTGACTGCGGGGCCGCTCACCCCGCTCCTGGGCATCTACGTCGACTCGGTCCCTGCCAGGACGCACCGGGTGCTGCTGGAGCCAAACGAGCAGAAGGCGGTGACCCTGTCGGTACGGCTCAACCAAGGGTCATACGGCATTCGCGTCGACAGGTTGACGGCGAGCGTGAGCGTGGGCCAGGCGCCGCCGCCAACGCCGACGCCGCTGCCCTCGGAGGAGACCGACGAGGAGGCGTCCGAACAGGCCGACGACGGTGGTGGTACCGCGGCCGGAACCACCACCGTCGTCGGCGGCGGCGGAGTGAGCATGGGCCTGATAGCCGTCGTCGTGGTCGTGGTGGTGCTCATCGTCGTGATCGCCGTGGTGGTGCTGAAACGGAGGAAGCGGGCTAGCTGATCGAAACGGTGGTAAACGGAGCGGCGGCAGCGATCTGGCCGCCGCTCTTCTCTTCCGATGGGCTATCGGAGCGGCTTCGTCAGCCGCAGTCCTTGATGTTCAGCCTCTGGCCGCCGGACATCCTGCACTGAACGTTCGAAACGTGCTCGCCGACGAGCTCGCCGCCGGCCAGGATGTGCCCGTCGATGGCCTCGAGCAGGTCGTTCTTGGTGGTCTCCGTCCCGAGCGTCAGCTCCGTATCCAGGGCGAAGAGCTTGAAGGTGTACTGCGCGACCGCCGCCGCCTGATGCTCCCGACTGAGCAGCACGGGGGAAGGACAGGGTCCGGTCCAGCCGATCTTGTCCTCCGTATTGGTCCCCTGCGCCGCGTTGGGGCCGACCGTCGGCGCCAACGCCGTGTTGGGCACCGCCTCAGGAAGCGACCGAGCGTCCGCCGGGATGGCCCATAGGACCCAGTGCACCCACGGAGGCCCGGCGTGCTGGTTGCTGTCGACGACGAGCGCCAGACTCACCGTCCCTTCCGGCGCCTCGCCCCACGAGATCGGAGGCGATATCCCCTCTCGAGTGCAGCTGTACTGCCTCGGGATGCGCCTCGTCTCGTTGAACTTCGTGCTGGTAACCGCGATGCTCAGCGCGAACTGCTGCTCCAGCTGGTACTCGTCCTCGACCTCGTTGTCGCCGGCCGCGGCCCCGGTCGCGCCGCCGTCGCTGGAGCAGCCGACGGCCACGGCGACAAGAAGCCCGCATGCTATGAGAAAACCCAGAGTGTGCTGTAGTCGCGGCATACGTCTTTGAACCCCACGAGCGCTACCCCGCCAATTCTAACCGGCTGCCGAAGTTGCGGCCAGTCCGCTGCCGGCTGGCCTGCGTCCCGTTCCTACAACAGTCTCCCCGGCGCTTCGATCCGAACCGGGATGCCGCGGCGTCGTCATCCGAGAGGATTCAGCGACACGACCTTGCCCACGAACTCGCCGACCAGCTCGCCACCGACCAGGATGTGCCCGTCCATCGCCCGCAGGAGATCGCCCCTGGTGGCGTCCGGGCCTAGCGAGATTTCGGTATCGAGTGCGTAGAGCCTGAAAATGTAAGTCTTGGCCGACTTGGCGCTTGTCGCTCCCGCCTCGGGCCGGCGGAACTCGTCCGGCATCGCCAGGGTAAAGGGAGGCGGGCAGGGCCCCGACCATCCTACCTTGCCGTCGTCATTGGTCCCCTGACCGGCCTTGGTTCCCACCGACGGCGCTGCGGGCGTACTGGGCACCCCCTCGGGCAGCCCCGTCGCATCCGCCGGGATGCCCCACAGCACCCAGTGGGCCCACGGTTGGCCGGGGGCTTGGTCGCTGTCGACCACCAGCGCAAGGCTCACGGTCCCGTCCGGTACGTCACCCCAGTCGATCGGCGGCGAGATGTCGTCGCGCTCGCAGCTATACGTCCTGGGGATGCGCCTGGTCTCGTTGAACTTGGTGCTGGACATATCGATGCTCATCGGGAACCGCTGCTTCAGGCTGTAGATATCGCCTGACTGGGTCTCTCCCGCACCGTCGGCCGCGCCGGCCTGCCCGTCGTTGCCGTCGGAGTTCGAGCACGCCGTGGTCAGCCCTACGAGCAGACCGATTGCCCAGATCGCGACGTGGAGTGGCTTAACTCGCTGCATCGCCGCCCTCCTCCCGTTCGGACCGAGTGTCCCGCCGTCGGAATGGATCGCCGGGCTCCAGATCACGGCGCCCGCCCGACGCGCGAGGCCTACTCCGTCAGCTTCACCTGTCCGACGAATTCGCCGACCAGCTCGCCGCCGGCCAGCACGTGGCCGTCGATAGCCCTTAGCAGATCGTTCTTGGTAGCGTCCGACCCTAGCTGCAGCTCCGTGTCCAGCGCGTACAGCCGGAAGTAGTACTCCCCGACGGCCGTTGACTGTCTCTGCGGCAGGTTCTGGTACTGCGTCCATCCGATTCCCAGAGACGGCCTGCACGGCCCCGACCAGCCGATATTCTGGTCGTCGTTGGTGCCCTGTTTCACGTTGGGCCCGATCGATGGCGCGGCCGCCGTCTTCGGAACGTTCTCGGGCAGGCCTTCCGCGTCCGGCGGAATGTTCCACAAGACCCAGTGTGTCCACAAGAGGTCCGGGCGCTCTTCACGGGCGGTCTGGTTGCTGTCTACCAGCAGTGCGAGGCTCACCGCGCCGTTCGGAACGCCGCCCCAGTCGATCGGCGGCGAGATGTCGTCGCGCTCGCAGCTATACGTCCTGGGTATGCGCCTGGTCTCGTTGAACTTGGTGCTGCTGACCTCGATGCTCATGTCGAGCTGCTGGGTCAACTTGTAGACGTCGGGGTCGCCGCCTTCGGACCCGGAGTCACTCGCGGCGCCTGCCTGCCCCTCGTCGCCGCCGGAGCTGGAGCACGCCGCCGCGAGGATGGCGAGCAACACCATCGCGACAACGGTTGATTGGAACAGTCTGCGCCGCTGCATCGGTCTACCTCCCGCCGCCGGGCTGCCCACGGGTAGCTGGCGGGTTCGAAGGCCGCCCGCTCGCCCGGCCAGGACGCCGGTTTATCGTCCCCTATTCAGTCAGTTTCACCTGGCCGACGAACTCGCCGGTCAGCACGCCTGCGGCCAGCACGTGGCCGTCGATTGCCCGAAGGAAGTCGTTCTTGGTCGCGTCCGACCCTAGCTGCAGCTCGGTGTCCAGCGCGTACAGACGGAAGTAGTACTGCCCGACGGCCTGTGACTGCTGTTGGCGCAGGTTGCTGCCGGCGGTCCATCCGATTCCGAGCCCCGCCTTGCATGGCCCGGACCAGCCGATGTTCTGCTCGTCGTTGGTGCCCTGTCCCGCGTTGGGCCCCATCGACGGCACAGCCGCCGTCTTCGGCACGTTCTCGGGCACGCCGCTGGCGTCCGGTGGAATGTTCCACAGCAGCCAGTGCACCCAGACCAGGTCCGGGCGCTCCTCCCGGACGAGCTGGTCGCTGTCGACCAGCAGCGCGAGGCTCACGGCGCCGTCCGGAACGCCGCTCCAGTCGATCGGCGGCGAGATGTCGTCGCGCTCGCAGCTATACGTCCTGGGTATGCGCCTCGTCTCGTTGAACTTGGTGCTGCTGACCTCGATGCTCATGTCGGGCTGCTGGGTCAGCTTGTAGATGTCGCCGTCGCCGCCTCCGGACCCACCGGAGTCACTCGCGGCGCCGGCCTGACCGCCGTCGTCGCCGGAGCTGGAGCATCCCGCGGCGAGCGCCGCCAGCATCGCGGCGGCAACGAGCACGGCCCCGAGTGATCTAACCTGGAACATCGGCCTCCCTCCTCGCGATAGTGCCCCGCGCGCCGACGAGGCACCGTCCCGCAGCCCCGTCCTGTCGGGAAGCCACGGGACTGTATTGTACGCTGTTCTCGGGCGGGATGCCCGTCTTCAGTGTGTATCACACTCCCTGAGGTCTCGCCAACCGCCCGGTCTCGAAGGAAGCCCCACGACCGGCCACCTCGAGTGACGTTCCGCTTCGGCGTCTGAGACACGGCGCCCCGCTTTGACACGGTCACCTCCCTCAACTATAGTCGCGGTCAGTCGATGCGCGCCGCGCGGGAGCCATCGCAGGAGCCTCGAATGATACAGCCGCGGCTGCACAAGCAGCTCTTCCTGGACGATCTGGCGATCGAGACCAAGTACGGCCTCAGGCGCACGCTGAACAAGCCCGACAGGGCCGGGCCCGTCATGCGGCCCGACCGCTCGCGCGGCCAGGTGTCGCTGGTGGCGAGCAGCCCGCCTCAATGGAACCCGGACCGGCAGGTGTGGGAGCTCTGGTACCAGTCGGGCTACCGCGACCCCGACTCCCGGGAGCCGGACGCGCAGGTATCGTTCACGCACTACGCCACCTCCACGGACGGCCTGCAATGGGACAGGCCGGCGCTGGGGCTCCACGAGTGGAACCGGTCCAGGGACAACAACATCGTCCCGAACGACAAGGGCCTTGTGCTCTATCACGTCCTCAGGGACGAGCGCGAGGAAGACCCGGAGCGGCGCTACAAGGCCCTGTTCTCCGACCGGGGCAGCGGCCGTCTCCCCGCGGTATCGCCCGACGGGCTCCGGTGGACGATGATCGACGTTCCGCCGATTCCCGCCGACGACACGTCGCGGCTGACCTACGACGAGCTAAGCGAGCGGTTCGTCGCGACCGTGAAGCTCTCGACGGAGTGGGGCAGGTCGGTCTGGCTGTCGACGAGCGACGACTTCAACGACTGGACCGAGCCGGAGCTGATATTCCACGCAGACAGGATAGACGCCAACAACTGCCGTCGCAGGATCCGGCAGATCGTGGAGGACCCCGCCTACCTCACGCCGCCGATAGTCGACAGGGTCGGCCACCCGGCGCAGGTGTACGAGATGGCGGTCATGCCCTACGAGGGGCTCTACGTCGCCTTCCCCGTGCTGTTCAACCCGGCGGGCGCGCTGCCTCCGCCGCGCGGCAATCACAACGGCGTCAACCAGACCGAGCTCGCGGTCTCGCGGGACCTGCGAGACTGGAAGCGCGTCGCCAACCGGGACCTGTTCCTCGGCGTTCTGCCCTGGGACGGCGAGGTCTACGACACCTCGCAGATTCTGACGTGCGGCCGGCCCGTCGTCCGGGAAGACCTGGGCGAGATCTGGGTCTACTACAACGCCTGCCGCTTTCGCTCCTGGAGGGATCAGCACGACGAGTCGTACGCCAGATACTTCCAGGACCTCAACTGCGTCGCCCTGGCGAAGGTCAGGCTGGACGGTTTCGTTTCCCTGGACGCGGAGAGAAGGGGCACGTTGGTCACGACACCGTTCGTCCTGGACGGCGGCGTATTCGTGAACGCCGACGCCCAGAACGGTCAGCTTCTGGCGGAGCTGGTCGACGCCGAGGACATGCGGCCCCTCCCCGGGTTCTCGCTGGCCGAGTGCGACACCGTGAACGAAGACCACCTCGGCCGCGAGCTCACGTGGGCCGGGCGGCCCGCAACTCCGCGCCAGCGCCCGGTGCGCCTCCGCTTCGAGATGAGCCACGCCAGGTTCTACGCCTTCTGGGTCGGATAGGAGCAACGCCACGGCGTTGTGCGGCGATCGACAAGAACAAACGATAGAAACGATAGAAAGGACTGACATGGTGCAAAAGACGTACCGAGTTGGCATCGTAGGACTCTCAGGCATCGCGGCTGGGCCTCCCGGAAGCGACGCCGGACCGCTGCGGGACGAGATCAGGGTAGGGCACACCGCTTGTCTGGCCCAGACGCCCGGCGTCGACGTCGTCGGAGTGTGCGACCTCTCATCCGAAATGCTCGACAAGTTCGCCGACACCTGGGGCGAGAGGTGGCCCAACTACACCCCGTACACCGACTACCGGGAGATGGTGGACAGGGAGGGCCTCGACATCCTCACCGTCGCAACCGGCGACGACAAGCACGCGGACATCTCGGTCTACGGCGCTACCAACGGCGTCAAGGGCGTGTTCGTCGAGAAGCCGCTCGCCACCACGATGGAGGACGCCAACCGCATGGTCGCCGCGTTCGAGGCCAACGGCGTCGCGTCCAGCGTCGGCCACACGCGTCGGTGGCGCCCGCTGTACCACAGGGCGCGCTCGGCCATCCGGGACGGCGCCATCGGCCCGCTCCGCAACATCGTCGCCACACACGGCGGACGACGCGCCATGACGTTCCGAAACGGTACCCACGTCATCGACGGCATCTGCTTCTTCGCCGACTCCGAGCCGGCCCAGGTCTTCGCAAAGCTGGAGGAGGGATTCGACCACTGGGACCAGTACAGGGGCGACGGCGGCAAGCTGCCGGAGAATGAGCCGGGAGTCAGCGGGTTCGTCGTCTTCCAGAACGGCGTCCGCGCCTACTACTCGGCGCACAAGGACACGCTAGACGGCTCCTCTATCGAGCTGGCCGGCCCAGGCGGAAAGCTGCTGTTCGGCTTCAACGATCCCTCGATCGAGCTGCGGACCAGTGGGCCCGACAGGGCGTCGCCGATCGTCTCCCAGACGCTCGCCCCGGTCGACTACCGGACCCACACCTACGTCGCAGCGTACCTGGAGATGATCGACCGCATCGAGAACGGCGGCGACGGCGTCTCCACCGCCCGCGACGCCCGCAAGACCGTCCAGATCATGACCGGCTTCCTAAAGTCCCACGCCGCCGGCGGCCACCTCGTGGACGTCCCCAGCTAATCGGCCGACGACAATTCGTGCCTTGATGAGGACGCACAACAATGCCTACGCTTGAGTTCAAGGGCAGGCAGTACATCTACGCCCACCACATCACCGTCCCGTACCGGACGCTCGAGCCGGATGCCGCCCGGTCGCTCAACCGGCCGGCGACGACGACAGCCTCATTGTCCACGGCGACAACCTCCACGCGTTGAAGGCCCTGCTGCCTCGCTACTCAGGCCGCGTTAAGTGCATCTACATCGACCCGCCCTACAACACCGGCAACGAGGGCTGGTCCTACAACGACAGGGTGAACAGCCCGCTCATGCGACAGTGGTTGAAGGATAACAGCCCCGTCGACAACGAGGACATGGAGCGCCACGACAAGTGGCTCTGCATGATGTGGCCCCGCCTCCATCTGCTTAAGGAGCTGCTGTCCGACGATGGCGTGATTGTGGTGTCCATCGATGACAACGAGCAACACCACTTACGCATGCTGATGGACGATGTCTTCGGCAGTGACCACTTTATCGTTGAAATCATCTGGCGCAAGAGGAGTACACCTCCCAACGACAAGATGATAGGGGCTGACCACGAGTACGTTCTGGTCTACTGCAAAGACCCCCAAACGGTCCAAGTCAACCTACGCGAAAGGACTGCAGAACAGGTCGATCGCTACAAGAATCCTGACGATCACCCGAAGGGGCCGTGGGTGCCAGGCGACTTGATGGCAAACGTCAAGGGCGGACGTTACGTGGAATCTCTGTCCTTCCCAATAGTGAACCCTGCTACTGGTCAAGAGCACTACCCGGGAGAACGCGGGAATTGGAGGTTCTCAGAAGAGACGATCCTCAAGCTTATCGCCAGGAACGAGATATGGTTTGGATCAAAGGGTACTGGACGGCCTAAGCTAAAGCGCTTCCTAGCCGATGTCAAAGAAGGCGTCACGTATCCTTCGATCTGGAACTTTGTGCCCATGAACATCACGGGTTCAACAGAGATGCAGACGCTTTTCGGTGATGCTACTGCATTCGAGAATCCGAAGCCCGTAGGCCTGATCCGTGAGCTTGTAAAACTTGGATCACAACGTGACTCAATCGTCCTAGACTCTTTTGCAGGGAGTGGCACTACCGCGCACGCTGTCCTGGCCCTCAACAAAGAGGACGGCGGTAACCGCAAGTTCATACTCGTGGAGTGCGAGGACTACGCCGACACCATTACAGCCGAGCGGGTTCGACGTGTGATCAACGGAGTTCCCGGGGCCCGGGACGAATCGCTTCGCGAAGGCCTGGGCGGCTCGTTCACGTACCACAACCTTGGGCGACCTATCGACATCGAGCAGTTGCTCAACGGCGAAGGGCTGCCGTCGTATCCCACGCTTGCGGCCTACCTGCTGCACACCGCCTCGGGTATATCCGCCGGGGATGTGGGTCTGAAGCCCCAGAATGACGACGGTCTCTTCTACACTAACGGCGCGACCGACTACTATCTGCTGTACCAACCCGATCTCGATTGGCTCTCAGGCAACGACGGGATCCTGAACGAGGAGCGGGCCAAGCGCATCAGCGCGTCCACCCGTGGCGACGGCCGCAAGGCCACAGTATTCGGACCGGGCAAGTACATCGGCCAGAGAGACTTGACGTCAATGGGGATCACCTTCTGCCAACTACCTTACGAGATGCATCGGTCGGGTTAGGCTATGGAGCTGAAGGACTATCAAGTCGCTACCCTGGAATCCTTTGCCCGCTGGCGCGACGCGCTCGCAGATGCGCAGGCCAAGGCGGAGTCTGCCATAGACGCCCTGAGGGGCGTGCTGCCCGATGTTCCCGACGACGTCCGCAACTACCCAAAGAGCGCTTGGCAGAGGCTGGCGGTCCGGTGGGGTTGCCGAAACCGCCGGAACCTACGCGAGCCGCACGGACGATGCCGGGCGACCCATCCCGCACGTCTGCTTCAAGGTGCCCACCGGCGGCGGTAAGACGCTGCTGGCCGCCGCCGCGTTGCATCGGCTCAACCGGCAGACCGGACTGACACTGTGGATAACGCCGACCCGCGCCATCTACGAGCAGACAAAGGCGGCACTTAAGAACCGGGAGCACCCCTACAGGCAAATGTTGGAGTGGGCCAGTCGAGGGCGGGTCAAGCTGCTGGAGAAGGACGACCCGTTCACTCGTGCGGACGCCGCCAACTACCTGTGCGTCATGCTGCTGATGCTGCCCGCCGCCAACAGGCAGAAGGGCAGGGAGTTCCTGCGGATGTTCCGCGACTCGGGGCGCTACCCGACCCTCTTCCCGGACAGCGACGACGCTCTTGGCGACGCTAGGCTGCTGAACGAGTACCCGGACCTGGAGCGCACTTCGGAGAGCGGCCCGGTCAAGCACAGTCTCTTCAACGTCTTCAAGATGCTGCGACCGGTCGTGGTCCTCGACGAGGCCCACAAAGCGTACGGTGCGAAGAAACGGGAGGCCAACGAGGAGTTCGTGCGCTCGGTGAACCGCCTCGACCCGAGCCTGGTCATCGAACTCTCCGCGACCCCCAACCGGGGCATCAGCAATCTGCTGGTGGACATCACCGGCGTGGAGCTGCAGAACGAGGAGATGATTAAGCTGCCGGTACAGGTGAAGTCGTCCACCAACGCCGACTGGCGCACCACTTTGGCCGGGGCACACGTCGAGCTGGAGCGGTTGCGCGCCGAGGGAGTGTCGCTGCAGATGAGCGAGGGGCGCTACATCCGCCCCATCGCGGTAGTCAGGGTGCAGCGGACGGGAAAGGACCAGCGGGACAGCGAGCTTATTCACTCCGAGGACGTCCGTGACTATCTGGTGCGGGGCCTGGAAGTCCCTGCCGAGGCGGTCGCCGTCAAGTCCTCCGAGTTGGACGAGCTGCGTGGCAAGGACCTGCTGTCCGAGTTCTCGCCGGTACGTTGGATAATCACCAAGGCCGCCCTGATGGAGGGCTGGGACTGCCCCTTCGCATACGTCCTGGTAATGCTGGACAACACGCAGGCGCAAAAGGCACTCACCCAACTGGTTGGGCGGGTGATGCGACAACCCCACGCCCGACGAACGGGCAGGGAAGCACTCGACCAGTGCTACGTCTACTGCTGCAATACCGATGTCGGCGTGGCGGTAACGCAGGTCAAGAGCGGACTGGAGCAGGAAGGGCTGACCGGTCTCGGCGACGCGGTGCTGAGCGATTCGCCGGATTTCCAGCGCGTCCCGCTTCAACGGCGGGCGAACTTCCGCAACAGGGACATATTCCTGCCGATGGTCCTGCACAAGGATGGGGCAGCCTGGCGCGAGCTCGACTACCAGCGCCACATCCTCCCCGGCGTCGACTGGGAGGCTATCGAGGCCCCGGACCCGCAGAGCAGCTTAGCTGAACCCGCCAGGTGGCAGATGGCAACCGTCGATGTCGGGGGCGTGCCCCCGGCCTACCACGGTGAGCAGGAGTTGTACATCGACAAGACGGTTCGGATTTCCTGGTTCGCCCGGCGCCTGTCGGACATCGTCCCGAACCCGTGGCAGGCGGCTCGCATATCCCGGGAACTGGTGCAGAAGCTGAGGGCGGCCGGCAGCGACGACGAAGACATTCACGATCGGCGCTCTTATCTATCGTCAGCGTTGCGAGACTACGTCACCGCCGCAGTGGACAAAGAGGCGGAGCGGGTCTTCCTAGGCAAGTTGGGTAATCGGGAAATCCGCTTCGACCTGGAGGCGGGCCAGCCGAACTTCCGCATAGTGGATACCTACGAGCTACCGGCGGCCGGCGGCCCTGGTGGGCTGCTGGCGCGCAACGACCACCAAGCGGTGCAACTCAGCCTTTTCGAGCCCGTGTACGAGAGTCAGTTCGACACCAGGCTGGAACGCAACTTCGCCCGCTACCTCGACGAGCAGAAAGCACTGCAATGGTGGCACCGCGTGGCCGTACGCCAGCTCGGGGACTACTACCTGCGGGGTTGGAAACAGGACCGTATCTGGCCGGACTTCGTTGCCATGGGCGGCGAAACCGAGGGCAAGCCGCACGTGCTGATCTTCGAGACCAAAGGCGAGCATCTGCGCGGCAACTCGGACACCGACTACAAGCGGAAGGTGCTGGACACTCTGGAGAATGCGTTCAGCTACGGCAAGATGACCATACAGGACGGCCCGGCCAAGGGCACCTTCCGTCTCGTGTTCAACGAGAACGAATTCCCGGAAGCTGTATCCAATCTACAGAACACCTATAGCGCCGGGTAGGTTGCCGGTCGGCCGGCCCGGTTGCGGCAGCAGTACATCTGTGCTATTCTGCCCGCATGGGACAGCCCCCTACTCTCATCACGTCTCCCTTTCACGCGGCCCGGCTCGGACCACGGCGTCTGGAACACCCCTATTCGATCTTGCGCCGCGGTGTGCCTACTCAGATAGGGCGAGCGATACACCGGGTGTCTCATTTCCCGGCTACGTGTCCCACCGGCCAGATAGAAACGGGACAGAATGGAGCAGTTTTCAGCGGATGAAGCGATCGGCGGCCTCAAGTGGGAGGCGGACTGACGCACTCTCGTGGCCGCCCGCCTCATCTAATCTGAGCAGTTGCCGCCGCCCGCCGTCGACCGCCCGGGCGTCCCCGGAGCGGCGTGCTCTGTGGTAACTTCTCCCAAACACCGAAGGAGTAGCCATCATGTACGTCCACACGAGGTCGGTCGCGGACAGGGTATTCGACGTCTGGCGCAGTCCCGGGCGGTTCACCAAGAATCCCGACATCATCCGCCTGCCGACGGGACGGCTGCTCCTCGTCTACAGCGACACGGACGGCCACTGGTCGCTGGAGAACCAGATCATGATGCTGCTGGCCAGCGACGACGATGGCCGCACGTGGGTCAAGCACCGTGAGGTCGCCCGCCACGACATCGCCAAGGGCGAAGGGCGGCTCATCACCCCCCGCATCAGCCTGCTCGACGACGGCCGCGTGGTCGTGATCGTGGACCAGGACGACTTCAGCCACTTCCACGAGGAGCAGCCCCCGGGCATCCTGGCATGGTGGAGCGATGACGGCGGCGACACCTGGAGCAATACCCAGGAGACGGGCATCAAGGGCTTCGAGCCCGACCGGATGATGGACCTTCCCGACGGCCGACTCGCCGTGGCCTCGCAGCTTATGCGCGGCGACTCCATGGAGTACGCCGAGATCATCTCCTGCTCCGACGATGGCGGGAAGACCTGGTACGAGCAGGCCACCATCGCCTACAACGGCTACCATCGCTTCTGCGAGGGCGCCATCGTCGTCCTGGACGGCGGCAATGAGCTGGCGTGCGTGCTGCGGGAGAGCCACGGCGCGGGCATCCCGAGCTTCGCCGCCTTCTCGTCGGACATGGGCAGGACATGGTCCGAGCCTCGGATGATGCCATTCGCCATCCACAGGCCGTACGCCAAGCAGCTCCCCGACGGTCGCGTGCTGGTCACGGGCCGGCACGTCAACGGCGGACTCGGCACCTACGCCTGGTGCGGCGACCTGAAGGCCGAGGCAGGCAATTGGCAGGTCGGCGGGCCCCGCAGGGAGCACACGGCGGCGCTGACCCCCGAGGCGCTCGTGATCGAGAACAGGCCGGGCCACGAGTGCCGCTACTCCCTGCTGCCGCCCGAGTCCCCAAAGAGCGCGGTACTGCTCGAGGGAACGGTCCGGGTGGAGGGCCCGGACGACGCGTCGGTGGCGTTTCTGTCCGTCGCCGGGCTGATCCCCGACGGCGCGATAGCCGACATCGCGCCCAACGGCATCATGCTCGCCGAGGGCAAGCACAACTTCCGCGTGCCGTTCGACATGACGCGCGAACGCGACGTCGCGATTTACCACAGGCTCGGCATGCTGGAGATCAGGGTGGACGGCGAGACGCTGATTCGATACAGGGTGCGCCGCGAGGGGCAGGTGCTCGACGACCGCAGCGGCAACCCGGCCAGGCGCACCCAGTTCGGCCAGCTCGGAGGCGCCGGCCGCAGCTTCTGGAAGCGGGTGAGCTACTCGGTCAAGAACCCCACGCTCGACAACGTGCAATGGTCTTGGGACGCGTCCGATGGCGAGAGGCCGGACGAGTACCACAGGACGCGCATGATCCAGTTATACGCCAACGACCCGGACCAGAAGCCGAACCCGGACCACGGCTACACGTCGTGGCTGACTCTGGACGACGGCCGTATCATGCTGGTCGACTACACGAACCGCGCCGACGAGCCGCGCAGCAGCCACCTCGTCGGCGTCCATCTCGAAGAGGCCGACATTGCGTAGTCGCTCGCACGGGAACGCCGGAGGATGACGTGCCCGACCTGATCGTTCGTAATGGAAATCTGATCGACGGGATGGGCGCGCCGGCCCGCAACGCCGACCTCGTGGTCGACGGCGGCAAGATCGTCCTCGTCGGAGACGCGTCCGCGATCGAGGGCGCGCGGACCATGGACGCGCGCGGCAGGACGGTCTGCCCCGGCTTCATCGACATCCACAGCCACTCCGACTTCCCGCTGTACGTCGACGGCCTGGCCCAGAGCGGCGTCCGGCAGGGGCTGACCATCCTGGTAACCGGGAACTGCGGCCACGGCCCGGCTCCCGCGCCCGACAGGGAGCTTGCGAAGCAGGTGACCATCGGCGTCAACGACGAGTGGGGCGTCGACTTCGCCTGGACCACGTTCGAGGAGTACCTCGACAGCCTGTTCTCGCGCGGGCAGTCGCTGAACGTCGCTCCGCTCGTGGCCCACGGCCCCGTCAGGCTGGCCGCGATGGGGTTCGACGCGCGGCCGCCCACCGCGGCCGAGCTCGACGACATGAGGTCGATGGTCGCCGAGGCGATGTCGGCCGGCGCCGTGGGGTTCTCGACCGGGCTGGAGTACTCCCCCGGCCGCCACGCGAACGAGGACGAGCTGACCGCGCTAGCCGAGGTCTCCGCCCGGTACGGCGGCATCTACGCAAGCCACATCCGCGAGCGGGGCGACAACTTCGTGGACGCGGTCGAGGAGGCATTGAACATCGCGCGGCGGGCGGGCCTGCCGGCCCAGCTAGCCCACCTGGCGCCCAGGCCGTACGCGCCCGAGGGCGCCTTCGACCAGGTGCTCGACATGCTGAGTGAAGCGCGTGAGCGGGAGGGGCTGCGGGTCGGCATAGACACCTTCCCGGACCCGTGGGGCCCGGCCCATCTGCTCGACTTGGCCCCGCCCTGGGTCTACGAGGGGTCCGAAAACGAGGTGCTCGCGAGACTGCGGGACCCCGAGACGGCAGAGAAGTGCCGCGCCCACTTCGAGACGCCGACCAACTTCCTCCTGCGGCTCGGCGGCTTCGACAAGTTCTTCCTGTCCACCTCGAACGCGCACCCCGAGCTGGTTGGACGGTCGCTGGAAGATATCTCGCGGGAGTGGGAGCTGGGCCCGGCGCGGACCGTCTTCGAGCTGTCAGCGGCCGACGGCGCGGACTACTCGAACGTGCTGATCCGCCACATCTTCGCCCGGCAGGAGGACCTCGACAGGCTGCTGCTCGACCCGTACTGCAGCGTCGAAAGCGACGGCGTGGCGGCATCCACCACGGGCGTGCTCAGGTCGTTGGTCGCCAACCGGTCCAGCTTCGGGTACGCCCCGCGGTTCATACGCGAGTACGCCCTAGACCGCGGCCTGTTCACCGTCGAGGAGGCCGTGCGAAAGATGACGTCCCTGCCCGCCGACTCGGCGCAACTCCGGGGCCGAGGCAGGCTGGAGCCCGGCAACGCCGCGACTTCGTCGTCATGGACCTCGACGCGTTAGCCGACAACTCGACCGACGACCGCCCGCAGGCCTACCCCTCCGGCATAGACCTGGTAGCCGTCAACGGCCAGATCGTCGTCGAAAACGCCACCCACACCCACGCAACCCCCGGCGAGTTAGCCAGCACCCGCCACGCCGGCGAAATCGAGAGCGGATCGCGCTGAGCCGCCGGCTCCTCGTTCGGTGGACGAGGCGTCGTACTCCGTTCCCGTACTCCAACCGCGTTCTTGGCGTCGGGATGTCAGGCCCACGGCGGAATCGGCGTCACGAACCCCAGTTTGCAACGATGTTGACAGCTATCTCCGCGGTCGTTCGAAGTTCCTGAATGAGTTCGTCCCGAGACATTCCGTAGGCAGCAACCTGGTGCTTGGGCTGTTCATACACCCCGCCAATTCTGATCTCGCCTTCGACGATCAACTTCTCGACGAACTCTAAGGCATCCGGTTGACGACCTTCCGAGAGCCCTTCGAACAGGCTATGACCCTGGGGGGTGAGCAGAGTCGAAATGGCCGGCAATCGAGTCAACGGAAGCTGGGCTAGATAGCGGTCCTTCCTCATGGCGAGACACGTCATTGCCTGCGCGGAACCTGACGACGTGTGCCAAGACTCTTCGAATCGTCGTCGCAATTGGGTATCGAGCGACCCTAGCTTCTCTCGCGCGGGGTCTGACAGGATCGTCTCGAGTGGCGGTACTGTGAGGACAAGCTCCTGCGGCTCCAAATGCCGAAACGCGGACGGCGCCGCCCACTCGAACCACACTCCTGTCGAGGCGTCCCATTTGCAAATCAGCGGCTCTGGCAGCTCTCCACGGTCCCCCGTCATAAACCCGGCGGCGAATGGCTCCCTACTCTCGGAGTCGGTCAATCTCGCGAGTTCTCGATCGAGCGCATCCAGGTCATCGGGACCGACGCGTCCTCTCGTAACGAGCCTGTGCGCAAGGTACTGTCGTGCGAAGTCGAGGGTCTCGGGGTACTCATCCCATAGGAAGCCCCATCTCCCCTTCGCAGAGTCTGAGTCCAATATCTCGGGCATGGCCGTCGGCGCATCAGCCAGGTCGCGTCTGAGCTGGGCCAACACACGGTCGACGAGACCAGGGCTCACCCGCCTGGCCTGCCACCCTCGGCTGAAGATACTGGACAACAGGGGGTCCATGGCCTGCAACTTCGCCTTCTCGGATGAGGAGAGGGTCTCGTCCAAAGCCTCGAGGGGGACCTTGTCGCCATCCGGGAAAAGATACCTGCGTGTGGCGCGTATCATTGGGCCGAGCAGACTGAATCGCGCGTTCCCCGATGGCGGCCTGTCGTACCGCCATCTCTCCCAGCCATGGGCGTAACCTTCGAGAAGAACAATTCGCTGCCGCGCACTGTCCAACGCTCGGAACAGCTCCATGTTCTCCTGCGTCACGAGACGATCGAGCAGCTGCGGGGTGTCCGGCATGTCCCTCAAGTAGCTCAACGCCGACTCCGGTCCGATGGCCTGGGCCTCGTCGGTCAGAGCAGCCTTCAACTCAGCGCTGAGGGACGCGAATTTCAGGGCATCCTCATGCTCCACTTCTTGGCCAAAGATAGGCCGCAACTCCAGAGCTGCCACAGAGGCCTCGTCGGTGCTGTCGCGTCCACAGGCCGCGGCGAAGAGCAGTATCGACGCAAGGCAAAAGAAAGTGGTGCGCGCAGTCAGGCTCACGTCGGTCCTCTTGTTCCTTCAATGAACTGCACGTCATTCCCTCTCTCGTCATCCCAATGCGCCATCTCACTTGGATCGTCCTGGGTAACGAATAGGGTGGCTACCTCCTTGACTCTTGTGAGCCCAAAGGTGATCAGATGTGGGAAGAGTGCCTACCTGGATCACACTCTGGATCACCAAATACCAAGAGTAACCACCTTCCTCGGAAGTCTCGAACGCTGGTTGTTCGCCCTCCCGCTTCGGTTGCGGCGAAAACAGGTGCCTCCGTTCCAATTCGTAGTCCGAAGGATCGAGAGGAGCCACCTTGTACACCGATATAGAACATGCCGAACTGGCGAAACAGAAGGAGAATGAGAATCGCTTCGATGACGACGAACGACCACAGGACAATGTAGGATGCCAGCCAAATGCCTTCCATCCTCAATTCACCTCAACCGCTACCCTTGGTCACGGGCCTCAATTGATGACGCTTGTAGTGTGAAGCGAAGGCCCCCTCTGCGGTACAGCGACAGAAGCAAGGCAGCGAGGGACGCCAAAATGACAACGGCCAGATATATGAGGAACCAAGGAACCAACTCCTTAGCCGGCGGGAGACGATAGTCTAGCGGTACCAAGGACACGAGTCCGACCGCTAGCCCTAGAAGAACTACATTGCGAAGGACGACCCGCCAGTCCATTGGCGAGGATCCAAACACCCGAAGCAGTTACACTTGCGTTGATCTCCTCTCACTACAGCCGGTGCTACCCAAGCAACGAAGACCGCCAATGCAACCGCGGTTACGATCGCTGCGTAGGCTAGGAACACGCCGGATAGTAATAAGAAAGCTAGGACTAACTCGAACGCCGATATTCCGTAGGTAGCGGCACCCTGTAGGGGCTGGGGGACGAACGGGGTTCTTGTGGTCTGCGAATCCGCCGCGACGATCTTCCCCACGGCCGCCGCGACCAAAACCACACCGAGAATCAGTCTCAGGGCTAGCGCAAGCAAATCCACGGTCGCACCAACCTCACCGCCTTTAATCAGCCCGTCGCTTACGCGTGCCTTTACCACACGAACTCGGCATCTGTCAAGAGCGGAGGATGTGCTTCTGGATCTTGCCCACGGAGGTGCGCGGGAACTCGTCGCGGAACTCGACGAGCTCGGGCACCCGGAACTTTGACAGACGCTCCTTGCAGAAGTCGATGATCTCGGCGTCGGTGGCCGTCATGCCCTCCCGCAGGATGACGAATGCCTTGACCGACTCGTCTCGCATCTCGTCGGGAACGCCGATCACCGCGGCGTCGGCCACGCAGGAATGCTGCTTGATGACCGCCTCGACCTCCCCGGCGGCGACGTTCTCGCCCGCGCGCTTGATCATGTCCTTGGCGCGGTCGACGAACCGGAAGTAGCCCTCCTCGTCGACCTCCGCGACGTCCCCGGTCCGAACCCAGCCGTCCTGAATCGTCCTGGCGGTGTTCTCCTCGTCCTTGAAGTACCCCTTCATGATCGTCCATCCGGGGTCGCCCTTCACCAGCAGCTCGCCGGGGACTCCGTCCGGCGCCTCGTCGCCGTTTTCGTCGACCACCTTACACACGTAGCCCAGCGACGGCATGCCGATGGACATGTTGTCCCGCGTGTAGTCGAGCGGGTTGACTAGGGGCTGGCCCATCGTCTCCGTCATGCCGTATATCTGCAGCAGGGGCGCGCCGAAGCGCTCCTCCCACTCATCGAGCTGCGCCTCGGTGACGTTCTGCGCGAAGATCGTCATCCTCAGGCCGTTGTCGGCCTCCGTCGGCGTCCTCGGCTGTGCCAGGATCATGCGGATCGGAGCGGCGAACAGGCTCGTCACCGTGCAGCCGCGGCGCCCGGCCTGCGCCATGAAGCGGGACGCGCTGAACCGCGGCATCAGCGCGACGCTGGCGCCGACGTTCAGCGCGGTCATGAACGAGTAGTACTGCGCGTTGGCGTGGAAGAGCGGAAGCGTTATGAGCTGCCGGTCCTCGGGCCCAAGCCGGGTGAGCTTGGACACGACCTCGCTGGCGTATATGTAGTTCGCGTGGGTGACCAGGACGCCCTTCGGGAGGCTGGTCGTCCCCGACGTGTACAGAATCGCCGCCTCGTCGAGCGGGTGCAGAGGCACGGGCCGCAGAGTGTCGGACTGGCCTTCGACAAGCGCCGAGAACCCGGATGCGCCGTCGCCGGGATCGTCCGGGCCGGTCACCAGCACGTGGCGCAGGTTGGGGCACGAGCCCCTGATCGCCTGGATGCCCGGGAGAAGGTCCGGCTGCGTTATCGAGACGACGCTCTCCGAGTGCCGGACCGGATAGGCGAGCTCGTCAGGAGGGGACAGGGGATTGGTCGGCACCGTCACCGCGCCGATCTTGCCTATCGCGAACCACGCGAAGAGGAACTCCGGGCAGTTCGTGAGCTGGAGGTTGATCTTGTCGCCCTTCTGTACGCCGAGGGAGAGCAGCCCGTTCGCCGTGCGGTTGACCATCGAGTCGAACTCGGCGTAGGTAAACGAGACGGCGTTCTCATCCTCGTCTTCGAAGATGAGGAACGTCTTGTCCGGATGCGCCCGCACCTTCTGCTCCAGGGCCTTTCTGAGATTCCGCTTGCCGACTATGTTGTAGGGCATCTCAGCCTCCTATCACACGGCGCGACAGGCCTCGCTGCCGCACCGGTACGCCCATCGCTTCACACTCCTTCCGGGGACGAAGGCGAGGGCATCGCGCCCTCGGACAGATCGACGCTAAGCATGCGGTCGCCCCTGCTCGCCCAGCTCCAGAACAGACCATTGACTCCTGGAACGGACCTGAGCATCTTGTTGGTGTAATTCCGTCCGTATACCTTGGCCAGCCGCTCTCTGATCATCAGGCTCATTCACAGGCCGACCCCATGCCCCCGGCAGAGCGGCGCGTACTCGTCGGCCAACAGCTCGGGCAACGGCCGCTGCCCGAGCTCACCCTCGGAGTAGCTGGTTAGATAGCCGTACCCCATCCGTCCTCATCTCTCGGAGTCGCCGAGTGGACCCCGCTCGAATGGCCACTCCCCCTCGGGCCGAGGAGACTATCCCCGGTCGGCCCTGACCACCTGGGGCTCCTTGTTCAGCGGGCCGCGCTCCCGGCGCATTCGTTCCCGGAGCTCGGTGGTGGCGGCGGGGTCGACCGCGGGCGGGTTCCCCGCTATCACGACCCCATAGGCGTCCCGCGCGTGGCCTGCCGTCACCTTCTCCAGACGGACGTCGCGGAGCACGGCCTCCGGCTCGCGGTCTAGGGCATCGCCGTAACCGCCGCCGCCGGCCTGGATCGATCGATAGGCGTCTCCGGCCGTCACGTCCGCCATGAACTTGGAGGGCGCTTCCTCGTTGTTGGTGTCGGGGTTCAATATGCCGCGAGTCCGCGTACCCGAGCCGCCGCCCTGGGCTCCCCAGGGGAGGAACTTGCCGCGGTCCGACCTGATCTGGATGATCGCTTCCTCGGCCGTCAGCTCGTACTCCCTGACGACGCCGAGTCCGCCGCGGAACTCGCCCGCGCCGGCGCTGTCGGGGACGTAGCCGTAGCGGTTGATCCGCAGCGGCTGGTCGGCCTCGATGCTCTCGATGGGCGTGTTGGCCTGGTTGGTGACCGGAGCGGTAGCTCCGTCCGCCCCGTCGGTGAACGGGCCGCCGCCCCGAGGCCCATCGTTGTTGAACTCCAGGAAGACGAAGGCCTTGCCGCCGGGGTGGTACCCGCCGAATGTCACGCCTATCTCGCCGCCGCCCCAGGCCCCCGGAATCCGGTCCGGCAGCGCCTTGGCCAGAGCTCCCAGCACCGTGTGGGCCACCCTGAAGCCGCCGAGCCCCCGGGCCGCCACCGGCGCCGGGTGCTGCGGGTTGACGTAGGAGCCGGGCTCGGCGATGACCTTGATCGGCCGCACGAAGCCGGCGTTGGCCATGATGTTCGGGTTGGTGATGCACTTCAGGACTGCGTAGACCGCCGACTTGGTGAAGGCCAGGTTCGGGTTGATCGACCCCTTGGCCTGTGGAGAGGTGCCCGTGAAGTCCAGCTCGACCTCGTCGCCCTCTATCGTCACGCGGACCTTGATGGCGATGGGCTCCGGGCTGAACCCGTCGTCGTCCACGTAGTCGGTGAACTCCCACGAGCCGTCGGGCAGGCCCTCGATCTCGGCCCGCGTCAGGCGCTCCGTGTAGTCGATGATGTCCGTCATGTAGCTCTTGAGGTTCTCCAGGCCATGCTCCTCGACCAGCCGGAGAACGTCCCGCTCGCCCTGCCGCAGCGCCGATATCTGCGCCTGGATGTCGCCCAGCACCTTGTCGGGTACCCGGACGTTCTTCTCGATGATCCGCCACACGGCCTTGTTGAGCTGCCCCTCTTCGTACAGCTTCAGCGGCGGCAGGCGCAGGCCCTCCTGGTAGATCTCGGTGTTGTCACAGGCGTTGCCGCCGGCGACGCGGCCGCCGATGTCGGTCTGATGGGCGATCACGCAAGTCCACCCCATCAGCAGCTCGTTCACGAAGACCGGCTTGAAGACGAAGATGTCCGGCAGATGGCTGGCGCCCTCGTACGGGTCGTTGTTGGCGAAGACGTCGCCCGGCTTGATGTCGTCGCCGAAGTGGGCCCGGACCGCGTCGAGGGCCGGCTGCATTGCGCCCATGTGGAAGGGAAGCGTGAGCCCCTGCGCCACCTGGTCTCCCTCGGCGTTGAAGATCGCCGTGGAGAAGTCCATGTTGTCCCGGACCACCAGCGACCGGGCGGTCCTCACCACCGTCACGGCCATCGTGTCGGCGGCGCTCTCCAGGTAGTTCTTGATGATCTCCCGCGTAACCGGGTCCAGTCCTTCGCGTTCCGTCATGCGGTGTGGCTCCTCAGTCCGCGCGGTCGAGGACTATGTTGTTCATGAAGTCGAGGGAAGCCGACCATCCGGGGGGCACGACGGCGGTCGAGTCGTACTCCTCCACGACGAGCGGGCCCAGGGACCCGCCGCCGATGTCGTCCCTTCCGATCACGGGGGTCCTGAGCCACTCGCCGCGATGCGTGAAGTAGACGTCCCTGTCCGCCGATGCCCGCCTCTCGGGCATCCCCACCATTCGCATCCGCTCCGGCACCCTCGACTCCTCGGAGAGGCCGCGGGCGACGACGCGGACGCTGACGAGCTGCAGGGGGTCGTCGGCCCGGTACCCGTAGGTCCGCTCGTGCTCGACGCCGTACACGCTGCCGAGCTCTTCGAGGGCGTCCGGGCCGAACGATGGCTGCGGCATCGCGACCGTGAGCTCGGATGTCTGTCCCACGTACTTGACGTCGACCTGGGTCACGATCTGCTGTCGCGCGTCCTCGAACCCCTCGGCCCGCAGCAGGTCGCGGCCTTCGCCGCGCAGCCGCTCCAGGATGCCGTTCACCTCGTCGAAGTCGAGCTCGGCGAACGGCCTGAAGTGGGTCTGCACGAAGTGGTGCTCGAGATCGGCGAACAGCAGACCGAAAGCGCTGAACACCCCCGGGGACGGCGGGACCACGATGCGCCGGATGCCGAGCTCCTCCGCGAGGCCGGCGGCGTGCAGCGGGCCGCCGCCTCCGAAGGCCACTAGGGTGAAGCGCCGGGGGTCTCTTCCCCGCTCGCTCGACACGGCACGCAGCGCGCGGGCCATGTTGGAGTTGGCCAGCAGGTGAACGCCGCTGGCGGCGTCGATGTCGGAGAGATCCAGCGGCCGCCCGACCTTGTCGCGCAGCGCCTGACGGGCTTTGTCGGCCACGATCGGGAAGGTGCCTCCGAGCAGGTGTTCCGGGTTGAGGTAACCGAGGGCGACGTTGGCGTCGGTAACGGTGGGATCGCCGCCGCCGCGGTCGTAGCAGACCGGCCCGGGCACGGCGCCGGAACTCTGCGGCCCGCACCGGAGCGCGCCGCCCCTATCGACCCAGGCGATGCTGCCGCCGCCCGAGCTGACTTCCGCCAGGTCGATCGAGGGCACTCGGAGGATGTATCCGGAGCCCTTCAGCAGTCGGTGGCCGACGCTCATGCCGCCGCCCACCTCGTACTCCGGCGCCAGGAGCATCTCGCCGCCCTCGATCATCGACGCCTTCGCAGTGGTGCCGCCCATGTCGAAGGTGATCACGTTGTCGATGCCGAGACGCTTGCCCAGGTGGTAGGCGCCGACCACGCCGGCGGCCGGGCCCGACTCGATGCAGTACATCGGCTTCTCGATGGCGGACTCGACGGGCGACAGGCCGCCGTTGGACTGCATCACCATGAGCGGCACCTCGATGCCGCTGGCGAGCATCCCGTCCTTCAGGTCGCCCAGGTACCGGGCCACCACGGGCCGCACGTAGGCGTTGATGACCGTCGTGCTGGTCCGCTCGTACTCCCTCATCTCGGGCAGCAGCACGCTGGAGACCGACAGGCTGACGTCGGGCAGGCGGGCTCTGACGGCCTCGGCGACGCGCCTCTCGTGGTCCGGGTTGGCGTACGAGTGGAGCAGCGCTATCGCAACCGACCTCACGCCGGTCGCGGCGACGCGCTCGACGGCCGCGGCGAGGCTGTCGGGGTCGAGCGGCTTCAGCACTTCGCCCTCGAAGGTCATTCGCTCGGAGACCTCGAACCTCAGGTCCCGCTGCACCAGCGGCGGCGGCTTCTGGTAGTACAGATCGTAGAGGTGCGGCGTCCTGATCCGGGCCAGCTCCAAGACGTCGCGGAAGCCCTCCGTCGTTATCAGGGCCGTCGGCTCCCCCTTGCCTTCGAGGATGGCGTTAGTGGCCACGGTGAAGCCGTGGCCGACCTCCGAGACGTCGCTCGGGCTGATACCAAGCTCTTCGATGCCGAGGGCCAGACCCTCCAGCACGGCCCTGCCGTAGTCGTCGGGCGTGCTGGCGACCTTCTTCACGAGCACCCGGCCGTCGGAGCCCGCGAATACCACGTCCGTGAAGGTGCCGCCGATGTCAACACCGGCTCTGAAGCTGATCATATCCCGCCTAGGCCCGCAACGAAAATCGCGGCCCGCGCCGCGACCGGAATCTTATCACAGCCTCGACCCCGCTCAGGTGGACAGGAGCGCCAGGTGCTCCTTGCGCAGCTTCGCGACCTTGGGCTCGATCACGATCCGGCAGTAGGGCTGATTGCTGTTCCGAAGGTAGTAGTCCTTGTGGTACGCCTCCGCCTCCCAGAGGGACTCAAGCGGCGCGACCTCGGTCACGATCTTGCCCGACCAGACGCCCTGCTCCTCGATCTCCGCGATCACCGACCGCGCGACCCGCTTCTGCGACTCCGAGTGGTGGAAGAGGGCGGAGCGGTACTGAGTACCGACGTCCGCCCCCTGCCGATTGAGGGTAGTGGGATCGTGAATCGTGAAGAACACGAGCAGCAGGTCGCGGTAGCTCACGACAGTCGGGTCGAACGTCACCTGCACCACCTCGGCGTGACCCGTGGCGCCGCTGCACACCTGCTCGTAGCTGGGGTTGGCGACGTGGCCCCCGGCGTAGCCCGAGCCGACCTCGCTCACGCCGCGCAGCCGCTGGAAGACCGCCTCCAGGCACCAGAAGCACCCACCGCCGAGCGTTGCCTTCTCCACAGCTTCGTTCATGTCTCCTCGCTCGTCGATCGTATTGGGGGACTCACAGCTCGATGCCGAGCAGCCGCATGGCGTTCAGACCCAGGATGTTGCGCTTGTCCTGCTCCGAGATGTTCGAGGTCGCTATCTTCCCGACCTGGTGGCGGGGATCGAAGACGGGGATGTCGGAGCCGTACAGCACTCGGTCGCTCCCCACCTTCCCGACCAGGTACTCGAATGCGCCGTCGTTGGAGTCGGAGGTGGCGGTCTCCAGGTACACGTTAGGCAGGGCGCGGGCGGCTTCGATGGCGCCGTGCAACCGCCTCGAACCGGCGCCGCCGGCGTGGGCGAAGACCCACTTCACGTTTGGGAATTTTTCAGAAAGGGCCGAATACCGGCCTAGCATCGTCGTGCCCGGCGGGTCGAACGGGAACGTGGGATGGGCCATCACCGCCAGCCCGCGGTCGTTCAGCCATTCGTATATCGGGAAGTAGGCGGGGTCGTCGTTTGGCTTTCCGAAGTAGTCCGGGTAGATCTTGAGAAACTTCGATCCGAGCTGGTCGAAGGCGCGTTCCAACTCTCTGATCGCCTCCGTCGGGTAGTACGGCGTGACGAACGCGACCGGAACGAACCGGTCCGGATGCTTGTCGACGAACGTCGCGACGAGGTCGTTGCCGACTCTCGCGTCGCTGAACCAGATGCAGTTGATGCACGCCTTGTCGACCCCGGCCGCGTCCATGATCCGGATGTACACGTCCGGGTCTGCGACGTGGGCGCCGCGTCTGGCGTTGCCGACGTGGGCGTGAAAGTCTATGACGGGAGTGTCCACGGGTTACTCCATGCCCAGTATTCGGTCGAGGTTTCCCGAGCAGATACGCGCGAGCGAAGTCTCGCTCAAGCCGCAGCGGTGCAGGTGGTAAAGCTGCGGGGACATCGAGGAATCGGGAAACGACGAGCCGAACAGGATGCGCTCGTCGCCTATCGCGTCCATGGCCACGGCCACCCCATCGGTGCTGACGAACCGGGACAGGTCCAAGTACAGGTTCGGGACGCTCTTCAGGAGCAGGATGGCCCAGGGCAGGTCGGTGTACACCGCGTCGCACAGCACCGCCGTGACGTCCGGGTGGGCGCTGAGAGTCTCGTACACGTCGGTGGGGTCCAGGGAGCCGCCCAACCTGGGATTCCACATACGCTCGGTCGGATAGGACACCGGAAGCCAGACCGGGACGCGCTCGGCGGCCATCCAGTCGAGCCAGCGTCCGACGACCCAGTCCCTGAAGGGGAACGCGTAGACCGTCGGGAGCATCCGCACCGACCGCACTCCGGCTTCCTTGACCTGGGCGGCGAACGCGTCCAGGTCCTCGAACGGGCTGGCGATGAGCTGGGGGATCAGGCCGGGATGGTCACGGACCATTTCCAGCAGGGCCTGATTGCCGTCGTCGGCGTCCCAGTACACGGCGTGAGGAGAATAGACCAGCGCCCGGTCGACGCCCGCACTATCCATCGCGGCGAGAGTGCCCTCGGCGTCGTCGACCGACACCCGCTTGTCGTGCCGCCTGCCGAGGCTCACGTTGGCGTCGAAGACGGGGACCGACGGCTTGAAGTCGAAGTCTACGTTTCCCATACGGTTTCACCTACGCCTCGGAACGCCGGCGAGTGTACCAGCGAGAGCCGGTACAGTCCATCCGCCGAGTTGCCTCATGGTAAATGCCGAAAAGGGTATCGTTGCTTCAGAAGTCATGTTACCGGGGGTGGCATGAGGAGAGGCCGCGTGGATCAGTATGCGGAAGCGATGAGGGGACGGGTGCCCGCAGTGCGGCGAGCCGTCTAACGCGCTAGTAGTCTTGTCTGCCAGCCCTTCTCTGCCTGAAGTGAGCCATGATGTCGGCGTCGAGCCGCAACGGCACCTTTTCTTTAGTTCTTTAGTGGCGGCATTCTGTGTGCCGCGGGTGCGGCGGTACGCCTCGACGACGTGGGGGATCATGTCAACGGCCGGACGCATTTGGGCAAAGTCCCCGGTCGTCAGCTCGGGATTGTCGGGGTCTCTGGCGGCGCCGACCCGGATGGCGACGTCCTCACCGTACTTGGCTTCTACTTCGTCGATCTGCTGCCTGGTAACGTCGACCTTCGCGGACGCTGGCCAGATCGTTCCCGGCTTAAGCTTGGGCATAGTCCCTGGTCTCCCTGGCACTCGCCTTCCGAAGGCTGATTTCACTAGCTCCGTGTCGCAGCCGCTTAGGGTGCCGGGTCGGGCCTATTGCGGGATGACCGGCAGGATGACCCTGGACGGGCGCGCCGGGTCGTGGAAGACGGACTGCCGGGCTGACTTCAGCGTCGTCTCGGCGTAGTCGTTGCCCCCCGTGTTGTGGTTGCGGTCGAAGTTGGGGAAGTCGCTGCTCGATATGTCGACGCGTATCCGGTGGCCGCGCTTGAACAGGTTGCTCGTCGGGTTCATCGCGATGGTGTACTCGTAGACCTCGCTCGGTTTGATCATGGTCGGGTTCTCGTAGGACTCGCGGAACCGGGCTCGGACGATGCCGTAGCACAGCTTCATCGAGAAGCCGTCGGGCCACACGTCGACGAGCTTGACGGCGAAGTCCGTGTCCGGCGCCGACGACGCGGCCCACAGCTTGACGACGATGTTGCCGGTGACCTCCACGTCCTCCTCCAGCGGCTGCGTCTGGTAGACGAGCACGTCGCGGCGGCCGTCGAGGGGGCGCTCGTCGGCCGGCTCGTGCGAGCCGCCGCCCGACGGATAGATGGTCATCACGGGATCCCGGGGGTCGTAGACGTAGCCGTCGGGCGGGCTCTCGACCGGCGGACGGGGCGACAGCACACCGTCGCCGGCTACGGTGTGCGCTTTGCCGCCGCTGTGGAAGTAGTAGTCGGTGTAGCGTGTGTTGGGCAGGGGCCACTTGTCCTCGTGGCGCCACCGGTTGGCGCCCATGACGAATATCTGCGCCCGCGGGACCTCGTCCAGCCCGGTGTCCTCGCCCTTGAGCCAGTGGCCGAACCACTGCTCGACGATCTGGTAGAAGTCCCGTTCGGCCTCCGGTCCGAAGTCTACTTGGCCGACAGTCCGCACGAAGTCCGTGCCGGTGTGCCTCCACGGGCCGACCATGATCCGCGTCTGGCTGCGCGCCGTCTCGGAGGCGGCGTTCTCCGACATTCCGCTGAATATCTTGAGAGCGTTGACCTGCTGATCGAACCAGCTTGTCGTTATGAACGCCGGCGCCTCGATCTTGCGCAGCTTCGTCAGGAAGTCGAAGTTGTCCCTGCCGCGCTCGCCGAGCCACTTGCGCCAGTGGTGGCCGACACCGTACATCGCCTCGTCCGGTATCTCCATGAGCGGCAGGAACCAGGTCCACTTGTTGCGGTCGCGCTCGGTGAACAGTTGCTTGGCGTCGTCCCAGGTCCGCGGGCCCCACGGCTCGTCGTCCCGGACGATCTGGTCGGGAGCCAGGTTTACGACCATCCACTGCAGCGACTGGCCGAGACGCAGCACGCCGCTCATCTCTTGGTCCAGGGTGCTCGCGGCGATGGCCTGGGGCATCATGGCGGTCAGGTGCGGGGGCTTCGCGTGGCCGAGCTCCCACTGCGTCCAGCCGTCGTAGGAGCTGCCGACGGTGCCCACCCTGCCGGTCGACCACGGCAGGCTTGCGGCCCACTCGATCGTGTCGTAGCCGTCCTCGGTGTCGTGGTGGTCGCCGCGGAAGGTGCAGGGGAAGAAGTCGCCCTCGGAGGCGTAGGTGCCCCGGATGTCCTGGGCGACGAACGTGTATCCCCGCTCGGCCAGATTGCGGCCCCGCTCTTCGTAGTACCTGGTGTCGATGCGCGACTTGTTATAGGCCGTCCTCGTGACGATCGTCGGATAGCGGCCCTTGTTGTCTGGGTGGTAGACGTCCCCCCTCAGGACGGTGCCGTCTCTCATCGGCACCGCGATATCCTTCTCTACGGCGACGCTGTAGCTCTTCTTCTCAATCTGCCGCGTCATACGGCGTCCTCCTCGGGTAGCTGCCCGCCAATAGGGGCTAGGGCCGCGGTCCCATCCAGAAGGCGTACAGCCTGGCCTGGCTGAGCTCGAAACGCAGCCTCACCTGCCTGTCGCGAGCGGGGGCGCCCCGCTCCCCCCACGTGAGCTGCCGGGCCAGGTCGTCGTCGCGGACCCCGTCGCAGTCGGACAGCGAGAGCCCGGGGACGGGGTCGAACGTCTCGGCGTCGACGACCTCGGCCCTCAGCTCGCCCCGCCGCGCGTCGACGTTCACGTAGAGGCCGCCGCGGTCCAGCGCGAACGGCGCCGTTACGAGCGTGCCCTTCGTGTCGGCGTCCAGGGACACGAAGCCGTCCAGCCTGATCTTGGCCAGCGACAGCGCGCTCAGGTCGTCGAAGTATCTGGCGAACGACTCGTCGCGGTCCTTCCGGTGACAGCGGAAGCGGCAGGCGTTGTAGTAGACCCATATCTCGCCCAGGTCTTCCCTGACCACGGGCCGGCCGCACGGCAGGAGCTGCGACGTGTCGTAGACCTCGCCGTCCCACGGCAGCACGCCGATGAAGACGTCGCGGTTGGCCACGCGGTCCCAGTGGCGCAGGTCGCGGGACACGGAGAGCTCGATCTGGTTCAGCCCGGTGTGATTGCGTCCCAGCCACCGGCCGGACGGGTTGAACAGCACCGGCAGGCCGACGTAGAGCCCCTCGTACGGCATCACGGCCATCTTGTAGACGTGCGCGATGAAGCTATCGTTCTCGACGACGTGGGGGCTCAGGTACGCCGGATCGTCTACCACCTGCCGAATACGCCGGCGACGGTTGTTCCGGTCCTTCTCGTCCGTGTGGAATATGAGCTCAGGCTCCGTCCAGTCGATGAAGTCGTTGCTGGTCGACAGCCAGACCGATCTGCCCCACTTCTCGAGCGAGAGCTTCACCGTCGCGACGAACAGGCCGGTCGTCTCGTCGTGCGTCAGGAAGGAGGTGTCGTCGCTGGGTATGGGCGGCACGTCGATCATCGTCCACTGGAAGCCGTCCGGGGATACGGCCGGGTAGCGCGCGAGCCCTCGGTTGGCGAACATCCCTTTGTACCTGCGCTCGGGATCCTCGTCGAGCTCGTCCCGAAGGGCGTGGTCCAGCGTCATTCCGCCGGGATCGACGGCGACGTTGTTGTCTCTGGAGCCGTTCCACTCGTAGAGGCCGAGGTTGGGGATTTCCCACTCCAGGCCATCGGTCGAGACCGCGTAGTGCACGGTGTTCTTATCGTAGATGTTTCTCTGCGACGCGCGGTACCACCACTCCCAAACGCCCTTCTCGGGGTTCCACTGGGGTGGACTGGCCGTCTGAAGCGCACCCTGGCCGCGCTGGAAGTCAGGGCGTATGATGGCCCCGACCCGTTCCGGCTTGTTCAAGACGCGTCGAAGGCCGTACTTGGACTCTATGGCATCGTCGTCCAGGAATAGCTGCTTGTTGCGGCCCGGGTATATCGTCCTCAATTGATGCCTCCTAGACCACCACGACCGGTCCGGCGGTCCCGCCTTGAAGGAGTGGACTTGACGGGCCTCAGGATAGAGCGTGTGGCCCACGCGGTCAACGGCTGCTGAGCAGGGGAGGCCCGAAGGCCATTAGCCTGCCCTGCGCAGGACCTTGCCGGGCGTGGCTCCCGTATGCGCGCCGTCGGAGACGACGGCATGGCCGCTGACGTACAGGTGCGTCACCCCGGTGCTGAGCTGCTGCGGCTCCTCGAACGTCGCGTGGTCTATCACCGTGTCGGGATCGAAGACGACGATGTCGGCGGCCAGCCCCTCGGCTATCCGGCCGCGGTCCCGGAGTCCAAGGCGGTCGGACGGGAAGCCGCTCATCTTGTATATCGCGTTCTCGAGGGAGAGCACGCCGTCCTCGCGGACGTAGCGGCCGAGGATGCGCGGGTAGCATCCGTAGTAGCGGGGGTGGGTCATGTCGTCGGCCCACGGCCCGGTCGGGGAGACCGCGCGGCCGTCTGAGCCGATCATCGTGTGTTCGTACTGCATGAAGAACCGGACGTCGCTCTCGACGCGGTTGTGGCCCACGACCCCGACCTCGTCGTTCTCCTCGTCTATCAGCGAGAGCACGAGCTCACGCGGGTCGACCTCCCGGTCTTTCGCGATGTCCGCAAGGCTGTGCCCGACGACGCCCCGGTTCGCGTCCGAGCCGACGTAGGTGATGAACATCCTGTCCCAGGTCCACGGCAGCCCGCGGAAGTAGCCGGCGGCCATGTCGTCCAAGGCGCGGGCACGGTCGTCCGGGTCCCTGATCCTGGCCAGCATCGCCTCGACGCCGCCCTCCTGCACCCAAGACGGCAGGGACTGGTACAGGCCCGAGGCGCCCGCCGTGTAGGGGTAGACGTCGCAGGTCATGTCGAGGCCGTCGGCGCGGGCCCGGTCGATCACCTTCACCATCCGCTCGCCGTGACCGTACACCCGTGGGTCGCCTATGGCGATGTGCGAGAATTCCACGGGCACGCCGGCCCTCCGGCCGATCTCGGCGGCCTCCTCGAGGGCCTTGACGTGCCATCCGGCCCAGACGCGGGCGTGAGTGGCGTAGAACGCGTCCCGGTAGGGCGCGATCGCCTCGACCAGCGAGACCAGCTCTTCCGTCTCGGCGTACATCGAGGGCGCGAGGGTCAGGCCGGTGGAGAGGCCGAACGCCCCCTGCTCCATCGACTCCGCCGCCAGCCTGCGCATCTCGGCCAGCTCGTCGTCCGTCGGCGGCCTGTCGTGGGTGACGCCGGCCGCGACCCTGAGCGCCCCGTGGCCCACCAGCGGCGCAATGTTCAGGCTGACGCCGGCGGCCTCGGTCGCCTCGGCCCAGCCATCCAGCGTCGACCACGTCCAGGGCGCCCTGGACCTGAGCGTCGCCCCCATGGCCTGCCGCAGCGCCTCCACGCCGCCGGCTCCGGCGGGATACGGCGTGTAGCTGCAATTGCCGGCGACCTCGGTCGTGACCCCCTGGAATGCCTTGCTCTCTCCACCGGGATCGTCCAGCATCGAGACGTCGGAGTGGCTGTGCATGTCTACGAAGCCCGGGGCCACGACGCGGCCGGCCGCCTGGACGGTCCGCGCCGCCTCGGCGCCGCCGAGGTCGCCGACGGCGGATATCTTCCCGCCGACGATCCCAACGTCGGCCTCGAACCGGGGGCGTCCGCTCCCGTCCACGACTGTCCCGTCCCTGATCACCGTGTCGAACGTCATGAAGATGCTCCTTGTGCGATCTGGATGCGGCGCCCGTAAGGCGCGGCCCTAACCGGCCGCGAAGACCAGCCTGCGCAACGCCCGCAGCACCAGGCGGCCTCGCACGCTCCTCCAGGCATCGTCTACGGCGGTCGCGTCTCCCGGCTGCGCTCCGGCGTACCGGCCGATGGCGAAAGCCGAAGCGACCGCGTGGGCGCCCGCCGCGACGCGAGGAACGGCGCGGCCCAGGGTCTCGGCGTATTCGGCCGGCGTCTGGCTTGCGGCCCTGCGTATGCCTGCCAGAGTCCCCAGCCGGCTCATCTTCGTGTATGCGCGCTCACAGGGAACGCGCCCCAGTCCCCACGACCACGCAAGCCATGCTGCCAGGGCCGTGAGGACGACCGCCGCCAGCCCGGCGGCGACGGGGACGCCGACGTCGATCACCCTGGGATCGAGGGCGAACGAGCCTTCTTCGGCGCCCTCTGTCTGCTGCGAAGGTGCAGTCGGCTCGATCTCCTCGCAGGGGTCGGTCTCCTGGCCGAAGCTGGTTAGCTGCGCCACGGGCTCGGCGGGCCGGTAGAGGCGGATGAACTCCGTGTCGCCTATCACGTCGTCCGGTACGGGGCAGTCGTACGGCGCTTGCCTGGGGACGTCCGCCCCAGCGCCCACGTCGGTGGCGGAAGTCGAGGTAAACTGCGCCGCCTCGGGCCATTTCGGAGTTGGCTCGAAGTCGATCCAGCCGTACTCGGGGAAATACACCTGCGTCCAGCCGTGGCTGTCCGAGTCCCTCACGGCCCTGCGGCCGCCGCCTTCGGGGACCTCGCCCGCGGCGTACCCGGCGGCAAGCCGCGCCGGGACTCCGACGGCCCGAAGCATGACCGTCATGGCGGAGCTGAAGTAGTCGCCGTAGCCTTCCTTGGCTTCGAACAGGAAATGGTCGACGGCATCGGCGCCACGCGGGGGCTTCTCGATGTCCCTGGAGTATGTGAAAGCATCCCCGCGCAGGTAGTCCCGGACCGCGAACGCCTTGTCGAGCGGCGTCTCGGCGTCCCGCGTCACCTCGGCGGCCAGATCGCGCACCCTCTGCGGCAGGCTCTCGGGCAGCTGTAGGTAGTGGTCTCTGACGAAGCCGCCGTAGTCCGTGCCGGCGGACCTCAGGTCCTCCCTGGTTGCGCGGGAGACGAAGGAGTTCATCTGGTAGCCGTCTTCGGGCTCGACGCTCTCTTCGAGCGTCCACGCGACGATGTCCGGCTCGGCGGGCGGCTGCCGGGTGAGGTAGACGCGCTTGAGGTAGGTGCTCCCGCCTTCGCTCGTGTACTGTACCCCGTCCAGGACGAGGTCGGGCGGCAGCAGGGTCGATATCCTCGACTCGACGAACTCGGCTACCGGCATCGAGAACCGGGCCCTTATCTCGGCGGCGATGTCCCGGACCTCCTCGGGGAAACCCGCGTCCCTGTTCGGCTCCCCGACCACTATCTGGAACCGCATCGGGGAGAGCATCTGTGCAGTGCCCTGCCTGCTGACCCAGTTCAGGTCGCCGCCGGGAAGCAGCTTGCTCGTCTCGAACGAGAACTGGAGGGACTGCGAGACGAGCTCGCGCTTGAGCCGGGCCTGCACCGGTGGCGGATCGTCGGGCCCGACGGGCCTCTCCTCGGTATCGCCGGTGAACCAGCCCTGCGAGGTGTAGCGGCTGTAGGTGCGGGACAGCCAGTAGTTCGGCGCCTCGGAGTCGGCCCAGAACGCCACATCGTTGTCGAAGCCGATCTTGCCTATGAAGGGCAGCGACTCGCCGAAGAAGCGCCCCATTCGCTCCTCACGCGAAGGAAGGGCCGACAGCAGCCTCGTCATGTCGTCCTGCAGGAAGGCGATCGGCGTCCTGCCGAGCTTCCACAGGTTTACTGCGACCGTCGAGTGGTAGAGCCTCAGCGGAAGGACCGCCGCTGCCAGCAGAACGATGGCGGCGAAGACGACCGTCCCCCTGACTACCAGCCAGCGGTTTGGCGAAAAGGTATCGAACCCAGACTCGTTCCAACGGTCGCGCCGCTGGAGCATCGTCACCCTGGCGACCAGCATCATGGCCAGGAAGGTGAACGCGAAAAAGCCGACGACGTACCGGATCGGCAGAAAGCTCAGCGCCGTCAGCATCGCCATTCCCCAGACTACGAGCCCCACCCAGACGTTCGTGCGCCGGAAGAGGTACCACGAGCTGAAGTAGCCCATGATCCAAGCCGCCGACAAGATCAGCAGCGACACCGGAAGCAGGTCTGTACTGATGCCGCCGCCGGTGGCCGCTTCGTAGAACAGGCGGACCCTGTCCAAGAGCTCGCCTACGCGGTCGAGGATCGAACCGCCGTCGGCCAATGTCGAGCCCTGCCACACGACGACAACGGCGCCCAGCGCGAGTGCGGCCAGGTGCAGAACGGGCCAGGCCGCCCGGACCCGCGCAAGGGCGAGGCCGGTGAAGGTGGCGACGACGACGATCAGGGGCAGGCCGGGAGTCGCCACCCACCGTGCGTCCTGTACCGTGAGGGCGACAACCCCGACTGCGGCCACGAGGAGCAGGTAGGTATCCCAGCCCTGCTCCGGAGCGAAACGGCGTGCCCATTCCGTCGCCCGGTACCGGTCCCGCGGCCGAACGTCCCTCTCGGCGGCCGAGTTAAGCGCGTAGGCGTCGGCCGCGCTCAAGCCGCCTTCTCCGCGCCGCCCGATCTGTGGGATGAGGTCTGCACGCTACCGCCCCAGATGATCGTGCCTTTCCGGTCGCGAGAGCCTGCGGCGTCCATGACCCGGCCGACGCGACGCGTCCTCTTGATTATTCGGGTTGGTGTCCTAGAGCTCGAGGCCGAGCAGCTCGATTGCGTTCAGGCCCAGCACCCGCCTCTTGGCCTCGTGGGAGATGTCGGCGGTGGTCACCTTGGCGATCTGATGACGTGCGTCGAGCAGCGGCATGTCGGTGCCGAACAGGACGCGGCCCGCGCCCGCGCCGTGGACCGAGGCCTTGACTCCGTTGTGGGCGCCGCCGGAGCCGCAGGTCTCCAGATAGACGGACGGCACTGCCCGCGCCGCCTCGATGGCGTCGGCCATGCCGCCGCCGGCGGCGTGCGCCAGCACCCACTTGACTTCAGGGAAGCGCTCGGCCAGCGCCGAGTACCTCTTCACGAGCGTCGTGCCGGGTGGATCGAAAGGGTACGACGGGTGGGCCTTGACGGCGAGCCCCCGGTCGTTCAGGAACTCGTACATCGGGAAGTAGGCGGGGTCGTCGTTGGGCTTGCCGAAGTAGTCGGGGTATATCTTGAGGAACTTCATCCCCAGCGTGCCGAAGCACCGCTCCAGCTCCGGCACGACTTCGGCCGGGTAGTGCGGTGTGGCGAACGCGACGCCGTAGAATCGGTCGGGGTTGGCGGCCACGAACTCCGCTACGATGTCGTTGGAGCGCCGAGCCTCTCCGTAGAAGATATAGCTCACCAGCGACCGGTCGATGCCGGCCGCGTCCATAAGACGCATGTACCTGCCGGGCTCGTCGTCCTGTCCGTAGCGCTCCCAGCGTCCGAGGTGGCTGTGGAAGTCGATGACCGGAGTGTTCATCGCTAGTCCCGCCCCCCGGCCAGCAAGCGGTCGAGATTACCGGCGCAGACCGCCCTCAACGTCTCGTCGCTCAGCCCGCTGTGGTGGAGGCTGTACAGGTGAAGCGGCATCGCCGAATCTGGGAACCGCGAGCCGAACAGCACCCGGTCCTCTCCCGCGGCCTCCAGCAGGTACTCGATCCCGCCTCCTGCCACGAAGCGCGAGGTCTCGATGTACAGGTTGGGAAGGCTGCGGAGCAGGGACAACGCCCAGGAGATGTCGTCGTATTTCACCTCTGACAACACGCCGGTGACTTCGGGTCTGGCCTTGAGAGTCTCGTAGACGTCGCGCGGGTCCAGGGAGTCTCCTCCGGAGAGCCACGTCTGCCACTGGGTGTGCAGCCACACCGGGGTCCGGGTGTCGGCCATCCAGTCCAGCCAAGGCCCGACGACCCAGTCGCGGAACGGGTAGGAGTGAAGGCCGGGAAGCATTCGCACCGACCGGACGCCCGCGGTCTCGACCTCGTCCGCGAATTCGTTGAGGCGGTCGAATATGGGGCTGCAGATGAACTGGGGCACGAGCCGCGGCTCGCCGCCGATCTGCTCGATCAACATGGCGTTGCCGTCGCGGGGGTCGTAGGTGGCGGCGTGCGGGGCGTAGACCAGGGCGCGGTCCACCCCGGAGTCGTCCATCACCTGCAGCACGCCGCGCGCGGTGTGAACCGGCACCGGCTTGTCGTGCCGTCTGCCCAGCGCCACGTTCGCGTCGAATACGGGGACCCTCGGCTCGAAGTCGAGGTCGACCTCTCCCATCTGTGTGCCCGCTCCTCCTTGTGACTCAGGCAGGCCGCAGGTTGTCTACAGCCCGTCGCCGTGTTTCTTGATCTGGGTCTGGGAGACCTGTTCGCCTTTCAGCTCGCCTCCCGCGATCACGTGACCGTTGATCGCACGTAGGAAGGCGTTCTTGTCGGTCTCGGGCCCCAGGTCGAGCTCCGTGTCGAGCGCGAATAGCTTGAAGAAGTACTCCGCCGTCGATCTGTCGGCGTCGGCGACCGGGCGCAGTCCCCCGGACGTGCCGGTTCGCGACGTAGAGACTCCGAGCGCCACCGGCTCGGGGCACGGTCCGGACCAGCCGACCGTCTCGTCGTTGTTCGTCCCCTGTCCGGCCCTGGGGCCGACCGATGGCGCGTCAGTTCCGTTGGGAACAGCCTCCGGGAGCTCCCTCAGGTCCGTGGGGATGTTCCAGAGCAGCCAGTGGACCCACGGCTCGCCCGGGAACTGGTTGCTCTCCATCAGCAGTGCCAGGCTGACCGCCCCCTCAGGAACGTCGCCCCACGAAATGGGCACCGACACGTTGTCCTGGTTGCAGCCGTACATCCTCGGGATGCGCCGGGTCTCGTTGAACTTCGTGCTCGACATGGCGATGCTGAGGTCGAACTGCTGGGTCAGCTTGTACGGCCCCGTTTCTCCGCCGGCCGGGCCGGCTGCGTCGGTCGCGGCCGCGCCGGTTGCCCCGTCATCGCCGCTGGAACAGGCCGCGGCGACGGTCAGCAACAGGGCCGCAACGAACGCCGATATCAGTGGGCGCATGTAGCGCATCTGTTCATCCTCACCTGATCTGTTCATCCTCACCTGGTTGATCTTCTTGGTCTGCATTGCCGATGCGTATTCGCCGGCCACCACGTGTCCATTCGCCATCATACTACGCGGCCTTCCCTTTGGCATCCCTTCCCAACTTCCACGCCGCGACTAACCGATGAGCTGAGCGGGAGAGCCAGCCGGCGCCTGCCAGACCGTGATAGAGTGTGCGGCGCTGGTAGACCGTTCAAGTCTGGGAGCCATGGATGAGAGTACAGACCACGTGGGCGACGTCGGTACACTACCACGAGACCGATCCGGGCACCCGGTGGCAGAAGGAGGCGGCGCCCGCCATCGACGTCAACCCCCTGGGGGCGGCCAAGGGGGCGCTTACTCCGAACGTGGTCGCCCTCGCCGGGAGTGGCTACCGGATGTACTACACCGGCTTCGCTCCCGGCGTCACCTCGGACGACCATGACGGGCACATTCTGAGCGCCTCCTCGCGTGGCGGATCGTCATGGACGCGCGACCCCGGCGTCAGGATAGACCTCCACGGCCCCCACGCCACGCTGCGGACCCTGTGTCCCGACGTCGTGCCGGTCCCGGGCGGAGGCTATCGGATGTACTACGAGGCCCGGAGCCCGGACGCGCCCACGGTCATACTGAGCGCCACGTCGGAGAACGGCCTGGACTGGGACCTGGAAGACGGAGTCAGGGTCGGCGATGGCGAGTGGTCCTACGGCACGCCGCGCTGCGTCTACTTTCCCACGGATTCCGGCCTGCTGTACCGGCTCTACTTCCACCGCTACACGTCTCCGCTCGTGTCGGGCCTGGACGCCGGCAACCACATCGTGAGCGCGGTCTCCTCCGACGGCCTCGACTTCGAGATCGAGCCGGGCGTGCGGATTGCCCAGGAGACCGATCGAGAGACTTACGCCGTCTACTCCCCGGACGTGGTCCGCCTCGGCGACGGCACGTTCAGGATGTACTACGCCGCCTGGGCCGAGGGCATCGACGGCGGCGTATTCACTGCGGTCTCGGACGATGGGGTAGGGTGGACGAAGTCGCCGGAGCCGCTGATCGACCTCGACGGCCCCCTGGACTGCGACATGGTCTCGGAGCCGTGCGTGATCGAGCTTGCCGACGGCCGGTCACGCCTCTTCTACGAGGCCAAGGACGCCGAGGGCAGGGCGCGCATCCTCAGCGCCGCCACGCCGTGAGCGCTCACCCCTGCGGGAACGGGCGCGCCACAGATTATCCGCCTGACTCAGCCGGCCTGGATTGCCGCGTTCTCGGCAATGACGGAGGTGGTGGGACTTGGGCGAACGGGAGTGGCTCGGATGGTCGAGCAGGCGTATGATGCCGGCGGAACCCACCGTCGAGCCGCGCGGCCTCGAGTAGAACGGAGTAGAGCCGATGGCTTCACCCCCGGACACGCAAGAGCTGAGAGACCTGGCGAACCGTTACCTCTGGATGCACAACCGCGACTGGGGCGGCATGTCCGAGGCGGGCGAGCCGATCATCGTAGTCGAAGGCGACGGCATCCGGGTGCGGGACTCCGAGGACAGGTCCTGGATCGACGTCAACGGCGGGTACAACTCGGTGAACCTCGGCTACGGCCGGGCGGAAATCGCCGAGGCCGCCTACGAGCAGCTCCTCCGGTCGAACTACATGCCGGTGAAGACGACCACGCCGCCCGCGATCATGCTCGCCGAGAAGCTGGCCGAGCTCGCGCCGGGTAGCCTGAGCCGGTCGTTCCTGGTGAGTGGTGGGGCGGAGGCGAACGAAGTGGCGCTGAAGATGCTCCGGGCCTACCACCGGCGCGGGGGCGAGACCGGGCGCTACAAGGTCATCAGCAGGAAGCACTCGTACCACGGCTCCACCGGCGGCGTGGACTGGCTGGGAGGCGGGCCCGAATCCCACCGGGACGACTACGAGCCCGCGTACCCGGGCATGGTCTACGCGCCGCAGCCGAACCCGTACCGCTGTGAGCACGGAGGCGAGAGTCCGTCCGAGTGCGCCGTGCGCTGCGCGAAGGCCGTCGAAGACCTGGTCCGCTTTCACTCTCCCGAGACGGTGGTCGCGTTCATCGGCGAGCCCGTGGCTCGAGGCGCAGCCGTGCCCGGCGACGAGTACTGGCCCATGGTGCGCGAGATCTGCGACCGGTACGGCGTCCCGCTGATCGCCGACGAGGTCGTCACAGGCTTCGGGCGCACCGGCAGAATGTTCGCCGTCGAGCACTGGGGTATCGTGCCGGACGTCATGACGGTCGCCAACGGCATGGTCGGCAGCTATCTGCCGCTGGGGGCCGCGATAGCCGCGAAGGAGGTCGCCGACCGGTTCGCCGGCAAGGACAGAATCTTCCGACACACCTTCACCTTCGCCGGGCATCCGGTGGCGGCTGCGGCGGCGCTGAAGAGCATCGAGCTGCTGGAAGCTGAGGGCCTGGCTGCCAACGCGGCGGACGTGGGCGGCTACTTCAAGGACGCGCTCGACGCGCTGATGGACAGGCACCCCATCGTCGGCGACGTCCGTGGGCTGGGGCTCATGCTCGCCGTAGAGCTGGTGAGCGACAGAACGACGAAGGCGGGCTTCTCGCCCGAACAGGACGTGCCCGGGCGGCTCAACGAGAAGCTCAGGCGGCGCGGGCTGCTGTACCACGCCTCCGGCGAAGTGCTGAACATAGGGCCGCCGCTGACGATAACGCGCGCCGAGGTGGACGAGATCGTCGACGCGTTCGACGGCGCTCTCGGCGAGCTCGAGTCCGAGATGGGGATGTAGCGGGCGCGGGTCGCGTCCGATGAAGGAGGGTACGATGGCCACCGAGAGAGACGCGGAGGACCTGCGAAGGTCGTCGCTGGAGCACCTGTGGATGAGCAGCGGCGACTGGGTGACGATGGCCGAGGAAGGCGGCCCAACCATCGTCACGGACGGCAACGGCATCAAGTTCACGGACTCCGAGGGCAATACGAAGATCGACGGGCTGGCCGGCTACGGCTCCGTCGCCATCGGGTACGGCCGGACCGAGATAGCGGACGCCGTCCGCGAGCAGATGCGGAGGCTGACGTACTTCCCGGAGGGCACGACGACGGAGCCCATGATCAGGCTGGCGGCCAAGCTGGCCGAGCTTACGCCCGGCAGCCTGGAGCGCACGTGGGCGGTCACCGGCGGCTCCGAGGCCAACGAGACGGCGGTCAAGATCGTCCGCGCATACCACAAGCGCAACGGCGAGCCCGGACGCTACAAGATCGTCAGCCGCAGGAACTCCGGCCACGGGGCGACCGGCGGGGTGATGTTCCTCGGCGGCAACATGACATACCCGAAGCTCGACTTCGAGCCGTCCTATCCGGGGTACATCTACGCGCCCCAGCCGGACTACATGCGGTGTGAGCTGGGCGGCAGGACGCCGTCCGAGTGCGCCGTCCGGTGCGCGCGCGCCGTCGAGGACCTGATCCTGTTCCACGGGCCCGACACGATCGCGGCGTTCATCGGCGAGCCGGTCGGGGTCTTCGACCGCGGCGCCATGGTGCCCGGCGACGAGTACTGGCCGATGATCAGGGAGATCTGCGACAGGTACGGCGTGCTGCTCATAGCCGACGAGGTCGCGACCGGGTTCGGCCGCACGGGCAGGTGGTTCGGCATAGAGCACTGGGACGTCGTGCCGGACGTCATGTCGGTGGCCAAGGGGGTCGTCAGCAGCTACGTGCCCTTCGCGGCCACCATCGCGACCAGGGAGATCGCCGACGCCTTCGCCGGCGAGGAGAACATCTTTCGGCACGAGCTGACCAACGGGGGCCATCCCGTGTCGGCCGCGGCGGCGCTCAAGAACATCGAGATCATGGAGAACGAGCGGCTGGTGGAGAACTCGGCCGAGGTCGGCGCCTACTTCAGGGAGCAGCTCAGGTCGCTGCGGGACGACCACCCGATCGTCGGTGGCGTGAGGGGCCTCGGCCTGCTGATCGTCTTTGACCTGGTCAGGGACCGTGCGGCGAACGAGGACTACCCCCCGGAGGCGAAGATCGGCGAGCGGCTGACCGAGAAGGTGCTCGCTCGCGGCCTGTACCTGATGTGCAACGACACCTGCGTCCGCATAGCGCCGCCCATCTCAATCACGCCATCGGAGGTGGACGAGATGGTCGACGCCTTCGACGGCGCCCTTGGAGAGCTGGAAGCCGAGCTATCCGCCGGCTAGCCTCGAGGGATCGGGACAGCCGGCTCCCAGCGCCGCGTGCTCTGGTTGCACGGTTGCGTTGGCGGTCGGAGAGAAGAGTTAGCCAGCCGCTGCCAAGTCCTCACGTGCTCAGCGCAGTGCAGTCCCTCGCCCTGAGCGGGCGCCATCAGTTCTGGACCGGGAATCCTTTTCCCCAGCAGACCGGGGAGCCATCCTCCCTCAGGGCGCAGGTATGACTCACACCGCTGGCGATGGCTATGAACCTCTCACCCTCCGGCGGAGACGACTGACCGAAGCCAACCTGTTCGTAGCGGCGTTGGTAGCCGAGGGTGTCGCCGTGCTCGGCTCCCCAGCAGGCGGCTGAACCGTCTTCCCGGAGGGCGCAGGTGTGGCAGAGGCCGACATCTATCACGACGAACCGGCCGTCCTTTGGAGGCGACGCCTGCCCGAAGTCGTACTGCATGGCGAACTCGCCGACCACACCCCAGCAGGCAGCCGATCCGTCTTCTCGGAGGGCGCAGGTGTGGAAGAGGCCGGCGTCTATCGCGACGAACCGATCGTCCTTCGGAGGCGACGCCTGCCCGAAGTTGGACAAGATGCCGACATCCTTGCCGGGCGCTCCCCAGCAGGCCGGACTCCCGTCCTGACGGAGCGCGCAAGTGTGGGCGTTCCCGCTGCTGATGGCTATGAACGTCTCGTCGTTGTGCGGCTCCGGTACGTAGCTGCCGGAGACGCGCTTAACTCCCCAACATATCGCGGTCCCGTCGTGCCGCAGGCCACATGTGTGGTACTGACTGCTATCGATCTGTACGAGTCGTTCGTCTTGTGGAGGCTGCCATCCATCGGACTCGTCCTGCCCCCAACAGCCGATGGTCCCGTCCCGCCGCAGACCGCAGCCGTGGGCCCAGCCCATGCTGATCGAATCGAACGATTCACCGTCCGGCGGCGACAGCTCATGGTAGTCGGAGTCGGGCCCCGTCCAGCATGCCATCGTTCCATCTCGACGAAGTCCGCAAACGTGGTGACCTCCTCCGCTGATGCCGATGTCGATGAACGACTCGGATGCGACCGACTCGTACCTCTTGGGCGCGAGCTCGTCGTTCAGCGGCCGCGGCGCCGTCGTCTGACCGTAGAGGTTGTTCCCCCAGCATGCGAGAGTGCCGTCGACCAGGATGCCGCAGTGATGGTAAGCCCCGCTGGCGATGGCCGTGAACCGCAGCCCGGACTGCGGCTGCTTCAGGCGCCAATCGTCCCCCCAACAGATTACCGAACCGTCTTCGCGCAGCCCGCAGACGAGCTCGTCACCCGTGGCGAATGCCGTGAAGGTTTCTCCCTCCGGAGTCGCCCAGCTACGCCAGCCCCAGCCCCAGCAGTGGGGCGTCCCATCTTCGAGCAGCCCACAGCCGAGATCGAAATGTTGGCTGATGGAGGCAAACACGAGCTCGGTTATAGGGGGTGACGGGATCTCTCCCTTTGACGTCCAGCACTGGATGGAGCCGTCCTCGCGGAAGCCGCATACGGAGCTCGATCCCGACCAAAGCCCCGACCAAAGCGTCGCCGCGCGCGATCCCTGAACAGTCCTGAACTCCACTGAGGCGGTTATCGATTCGAAAGTGCCCGCGGGCGTGTACGAGTTGGGGTCCTCGTTCCATCATGCGACGGTGCCGTCGGTGCGGAGTCCTGCGACTGCGGTGATGTCCCGGAACGTTTCGCCTGGGCGTGGAGACCACTGCCCGCGAACGTCGTCGCCCCAACATAAAACGGAGCCGTCCGCGCGCAGGCCGCACGTCGTGTCATGAAGGGCGGCTAGCGAAACGAAATGCTCTTCGGCGGGCGCATCCAATTGCCCTGCGTTATTCCGTCCCCAGCAGTAGGCGGACCCATCCGTATCGGCTGTGATGGCGACGTACCTTTCGTCCGGGTCGGGGATCGGGTTGCCGGGGTCCGCAGCCACAAACTCGAGCGCCTCCGACGGAGATGACCTCCCCCAGGTGGGCCAGCAGACTACCGTGCCGTCCGCGCGCAGGCCGCACGTGTGTTTCCCGCCGCTGCTGATCGGGGCAAACCGCTCGTGCCGCGGTGGCGACGCCTGTCGTGCCCAAACAACACGCGCTGGTCGTCGATGCCCCAGCATACCGCCGACCCATCGTCCCGCAGCCCGCACGTATTGACACGCCCGCTGCTCAACGACCGGAACCGCTCGTCCTGCGGAGGTAAGGTCATCCCGTATGTGTCCCTATGACCCGATACGTGCTCGACCTCGTTGGCCCCCCAGCACGCCGCCTTTCCGCCTTCGAGCAGTCCACAGGTGTGGTACGTTCCGCTGCTGAGCGAACCGTTGACCTTCGGGCGGAGATGACTGTCCGTACTTGTCTTCACCACGGCATACCGCTGTGCCGTCCTCCCGCAGTCCGCAGGTGTGTCGGGCGCCGGCGCTGATCGACACGAAACGTTAGCCCGAATCCACCGATGGACATGGATGGACGGCGTGAGGACAGTGGAAGAGGAGTGAGGGAGTTACAGGGGCGATGATCCGGGCTCGAATTCGGGTAGACGGGAGGTTGGCGGGGGTCTGCAGGCGCTTTTGGGGGCGCCAATGGCGGTCTGCGATGGGCGCTGTGGGACAAGATGAGGACAGAGGACGCGGCAAGAGGCGCTCGCGGACCAGGGTGGCGCGAGTTGGCGGGGACGTTCAGTTGGCCTGATGGCGGGTCAGTGGCAAACGGGCGCCGTCAGGTCGGGAGTGGAATGGCTCGCAATCGAGCCAGGGCGCGAGTGAACTGGGTTTCCCAAGGCCAGCCCTGTGGCAGATGCAAAGTGAGGCGGCGGGCCGAGCGGGTGAGCCGTCCGGCCAGGGAGAAGAAGCGCCGCCGGAGGGTCCTGGTGGTCACCACCCCCTCGCCCAGACCGATGCGGGCTGTCCAGCGGGCCAGGTTGTGGGCCATCACCTGGACCGCCAGCCAGGCGGCGTTGGCGGCGAAGCGGCCCGAGGGGAGATGGTTGAGTCCGACGCCGTACTTCAGGTCTCGGATGGCATTCTCGATCTCGGCGTGGCGGCGGTGGTCGGCCTCCAGTTCCAGGGTCTCCCCGTCCCGGTCGGTGATGAAGCCGTGATAGCTGTAGGTGGCGAAGAGGGCCAGTTGGGAACCGGGCGTGGGCTTCACCCGCCGCACGATGAGCCGTACCGGCGCGGCGTCGGGCTCACTCTGGAAGGGGGTGTAGGTGATCTCGGCCACATCGGCGGCGCCGTCCATCCAGTAGGGAACCGGCGTCCAGGCATCTTCGGGTATCGCCTCGATGAGATTGTGCAGGCTTTTGTGCTGGCGGATGGTGATGGAGAAGCGCACGTCCAGCTTGCGGCAGACGACGACCAGGGCGTGGGTGTAGAAGCCGCTGTCGGCCCGCACCGTGAGTTGTCCCCTGGCCCCGCCGTAGCGCACCCGCCCCACCGTTTCCCGCAGGAAGTGGGCGGCGCCGCGGGCGGTGTTGGCGCGGCCCTCACGCAGCCGGGCCATCAGCACGTCGCCGGTTCCGGCGGCAATGGCCAGCAGCGGGTGATAGCCCCGCTTGCCGGTATAGCCGTGGTGGCGGGCGCCCTCCTTGGCCAGTCCGTAGGTCTCGCAGATCGTCGAATCAAGGTCGATGGTGAACGGTGCGTCGCTGGGTCCGGCCCCAGCCGCCCAGGCCTGGGCCAGCAGCTCCCGGCTCACCCGGTCCAGTTGGCGGACATGGCCCCACCGGAAACTGCGCAGGAAGGTGCCCAGGGTGGAGGGCGCCTTGACCGTGCCGCCCAGGGTGCGGGCTGTCCCCCCGGTGCGCAACACATCGGCGTCGTCAATACAGTCGCCGCCAGCCAGCGCAGACGCAACCAGGGTCATCATCTTGTCGCCCGTGTTGGCCCGGCCCGGCGCATTGCCCAGGTCGAGGCACTGCTGGACGAGTTGGGGCAGGCCGAGGCGCAGGGCGAGGGTGGCCGGAAGGATCAGCCCGGCATTGGCCACCAGGCGGTGATCGTCGAAGGCGATACGGATGCGGTCGGGGTGGTGGCGTGGTAGCATCTATTGGGTGCTCCTTTTCTGGGGTGGGTTTCGTGTTTCAAAACCATTATCCCAGATTCATGGGGGCACCCTCTCGCTTCTTCAAGGGCTGTCCCCAAGGCCCTCCTTCGGTGGATTCGGGGTTAGTCCTGCGGCAGGGACGCATTGGACTGCGTCCGCCAACACCGCACCGTCCCGTCGGCCCGGTCCGCACGTGTGATAGTCGCCGCTGCTGATCGAAACGAAGACCTCATCGGACGGAGGAGACGTCTGACCGGATCCGGCTTGACCGAAGGACTCGGATCGTTCGCCGAGGTCGATTCCCCAACAAACGGGAGCCCCATCTTCGCGGAGGCCGCATGTGTGGAATAGGCCACTGCTGATCGAAGCGAGACGCTCGCCTTCCGGGGGCTCCGCCTGGCCGAACCCGACAGGCCCGAACGCGACCGTAACGTCGCCGCGCTGTGCGCCCCAGCAGACCGGCGTACCGTCGAATCGGAGCGCGTATGTATGAAACGCGCCGCTGCTGATCGCCTTGAAGCCGGCCGCGGGCTCCGTCGACGGTTCGGCAGTCTGGGCCGCTGTAGGCGCGGGAGTCGGGGATGCGATGGGGAGGCTGGTGGGTGACGGGGTAGGCGTGGCTGTAGACACAGGTGTGGGCGACGGAGTAGGGGTGGCGGTGGGCGCGGCGGCACGTGGCGGAGGGGCGTAGGCACACCGGTAGACGACTGGGTGGCTGCGGGCGACGCTGCACCGGGAGGCGACGGGACAGGCGTGGCCGTCGCCATGACGGCGGATGACAGGGCAGGCGTGGGCGACTCCGCACCGGCGTCAGGAGTCGGCTCAGCAGGCGGCTGCCCGCACCCTGCTGCCGTCCAGACCGCCACGGCAAGCAGCAGCATCGTGACGGTGGAGCTTCGAAGTTTCTAAGTCGACATTGGGCGCCCCCTTGGTAGACGGCCTGGCGCAATGCGTGTGCTGTTGTGTATACGACGCAACTACGTGATCGGATTTCACCATCGCGGCGGCTTGCCGGACCGCCTGGCCCCAAACCGGCAAATCATCTCTACCCGCGCGGAGGCCGTTTGTCGGCGTCGTCCGGAGGCCAGGCACGACCAAAGATGGCCTGGGGGCGGCGACCGGTGAAGCCGGGGTGCACTGTCGTTGTCCAGTGAAAATGTCAGGGTAATTGTTCAATGATTATGTCAGTAGGCGTTATCTCCAGGGGTGGTCGGGTGCCGGCCTGCTTGGGTGGCGTGGTTTGGTCTTGGGTGGGTTGCGGGGTGGGGTTTCCTGTAGGCTCCTCGCTCCGTTCCGTCGCTCATCGCCTACAGGGTGTATGAGAGCGCCGGTGGAGTCTGCGACTGGGGTCTCGGCAGGGAGATGGCCGTTGGAGCGTCTGGTGCTGCGAGCCCTGAGCGTCACAGGCTCTGGGGGTGCTGGCTTAGCTGCGAGTGTTCTGCCGTGGTAGGTCACCACGAGGCTGCCGTCGAGCCGTTCCTGGACCTCCACTGTGGCGCGCGCGTAGCTGGCCCTGTGATCACCGGACAGTAGCTGGCTGGCGGCGCTGTCGAACTGGACGGTGTTGTCGTTGGCGACAGTGCGCAGGTACTTGAAGCAGAGCGTCTCATCGAGGGAGACGCCAGCAGGGAGTGGGCGATAGGCTGAGCCCGGCTGGGCTGGGGCGACGCCGAATCGCTGGTTGTAGCGTGGGATGAAGTCCCAAAGCACCTTGTTGGCCTGCTCGATGGTAGTGACACCAGCGAGCCTGAGCTCAGAGACGAGGCGGTCCTGGAAGGTGCCCCAGGCGCGCTCTACGCGCCCCTTCGCCTGAGGTGTGTGTGCCATGATGAGGTGGATGTCCAACTCCTCCAGCGCCCTGCCGAACTGGGTGGGGTCGCGTCTACCCCGAAGCTGCTCGTCGAGGCTCTCGGGCTCTTTGGGGGAACGCTGAAAGATGCCATGCCTGTCGCTGTACAGGGCCAGGGGGACTCCGTGGCGCTCGATGATGTCCTTGAGCAGCAGCATGTAGCCGTGGGCATCCTCCTGCTGTCTGAACAGGGCGAAGGGGATTGTCCCGGTGGCGTCGTCCACAGCGCCGACGAGGGTCAGGTAGGGTCCTCGGCCCTCCAGCCAGTCGTGCCGGCTCCCGTCGATCTGCAACAGCATCCCCTCCTGGGGATAGCGCTCCCGTCGAGAGTATCGCCTGGGGGCTTTGCGGCGACGGGGACTGGGCAGTCCGCCAGCCAGCAGGACCCGCCTCACGGTAGAGCGAGACAGATGGATATCCTCTCGCTCCGCCAGCATCTCGGTCAGATGGGTGTGGTTGAATCCTGCGTAGGGGCCCTCAGCCAACTCCCTCACCTTCTCTCGTGTCTGCGGGCACGTGGTGGTCGCGGGCTTCCTGCCCCTGTTCCCGTGAGCTACCGCAGCAGGTCCTTCCCCTCTGTATGCTGCCAGTAGTCGCCACGCATGGCGCTCGCTCACTCCCATCAGCCCAGACGCCTCCGCCACCGTCACCTTGCCCTCGATCACTCCGTTCAACACCTGGATCCTCGTCTGCTCTTTGGTCGTCAATGTCAATCCTCTCATGGACTGACATTTTCATTGAACAGTTACACCCTGACATAATCATTGAACATCTACAACCGGGCAGCGCGGCTCGACAACCTTGGGGCAAAGCGGTAAGGTCGCCTGTCGTGAGGCGGAGACGGCGGCTGTCCTATTGGGGAACAAAGGGATAGGAAATTGGCGTAGGGGGCGACACAAGATGGGATTCAAGCTGGTGATAATGGCCACGGGGCCCATGGATACTCACCTCACCGAGGAACAGGCGGAGGAGTGGCCCCGAAGGCTGAGGGAGCTGGTCCCGGACATAGAGATCGAGTCCTGTCCTTCGGTCGAGGAGGCGATGGACGTGATCGGCGACGCCGACGCGGCGTTCGGCAACGTGATCCCGGAGCTCTTCGAACGCGCGAAGCGGCTCCGGTGGGTCCAGAGCCCAAGGGTGGCGCCCAAGGCCGGGTACTACCATCGGGCGCTGGTCGACAGCGACGTAGTCGTCACGAACATGCGCGGCATATTCAGCGACCTCATCGGCGCGCACATCATGGCTTTTCTGCTGGCCTTCAGCCGCGGGATGCACGTCTACCTGCCTCGGCAGCTCAGGCGCGAGTGGAACAAGGATGCGCCGACCGTCTACCTGCCCGAGGCGACGGCCGTCATTGTCGGCGTCGGCGGCATAGGTGCGGAGGCGGCGCGGCTGTGCTCGCAGTTCGGCATAACGGTGTTGGGCGTCGACGCCCGGGTCACGGAGCTGCCGCCCGGCGTGTCGGAGCTGTACCGGCCCGACCGGCTCCACGAAGTGCTGCCCAGGGCCGACTTTCTTGTCGTGACCGTGCCGGAGACCCCGGAGACCATCGGGATGTTCGCCGCGCCCGTGTTTCGCCTGATGAAGTCGACGGCTTATCTGATCAACATAGGGCGAGGCGCCACCGTGGTGCTGGACGACCTCGTGGCGGCTCTGCGCGCCGGCGAGATCGCGGGCGCGGGCCTTGACGTGTACGAGACCGAGCCGCTGCCGCCAGACCATCCGTTGTGGACCACGCCCGGCGTTCTGATGACGCCGCACATGGCGGCGAGCGGGCCATACGTGGAGGAGCGCAGAGCGGAAATCTTCATGGACAACTGCGTGAGATTCAACGAAGGCAGGGAACTGCGCAACGTCGTGGACAAGGCGAGATGGTTCTAGGAGCGCCCCCGGCGGGACTCGAACCCGCGCACCTGGCTCCGGAGGCCAGTGCTCTATCCGCTGAGCTACAGGGGCCGGCGGCAACTATAGCAAGGGCGCTCTACCGCAACAAGCCCGCGAGAATACCCGGATTCACTACCTGACCGGGGCGGTCGGCGTGACCGACTGCTTCCGGTGTTCCGGCGGCGCACCCTGCCGGGGATGGATTGCCGCGTTCGCAGCAACGACGGAGGTGGGGAAGACCAGCCGCGAACGGCGGCGCGCTCGCGGATTCCTGATCGCGGCGGCGGCGCCAAGAGGGCGCGCTAGGCGTGAATGTTCGAAAGATCTTGGTAGCGTGGATATGTTGGTCGCGTGGATATGTGGATATAGGGGTTGACAACCCAAGTCGTGCATATATAATGGTGCAGCCTTCAGGCAGGTCGCCGGGAATCCCTAGCGGCGTTCGTCATGGCGTGGCGAGGCCTGATTTGGTCAACCTTCGGGCGATCGATCGAAAACGGATTCTTTAGAGAGGGGCGAAATGACTATTAACCTAACTAGGCGTTCTGTTCTGTTGGCTGTGCTCATCTCAATGTTCTCAATGTTGGTTCTGGCGGCCTGTGCCGGCGCAGCCGGCAAGCCGGGGCTACCTGGACCTGCGGGTCTGGCGGGTAATCCCGGTCTGCCTGGCCTTCAGGGTACCGCCGGCGAGCCCGGCGAGCCCGGCAAGCCCGGTCTACCCGGTGCGCCCGGCGCGCCCGGCAAGCCCGGTCTACCCGGTCTACCCGGTGCTCGCGGCTTGACCGGCTCTTCCGGCGTATCTCCGGACTCCGCCATAGTCGTCGTAGGCGGCACGATCTACTTGGATGGTAGCGCGACGATCTGGGGTTCGGGCTTCGAGAAATTCGAGCCGGTCACGGTCTTCATCGACATCGACAACAGGCAGGACGTGGCCAAGGGCGTCAACCTCGTGGTCGGCACAGCGACCGCCGACGAGGGCGGCGCGTTCAGTCTCGTCGCTAACGGCGCGGACTACATGACGAGTATCATCTTCGAGCCTGATACCTTCCGTGACGTCCCCAACCTCGCGCAGCGCCTGAACGACGGCGTCAGGGCGGGTGTCATATTCTCGCTCGTCGCGGTCGGCGAGGACGGCACCAGGGCATCGTCGCCTGTGGCGATCAAGGCGCAGTCCCCGCTGGTGCCTCCGCCTCCGGCTGCCCCGGTCAAGGGCTCGATCATGGTCGGGTCGATTGGTCAGGACGGGCTGTTCATCAACGGCCTGGCGGCCGAGGGCGGGGAGATTACGATCATAGGGGCAGGCTTCGACGCCGGCGCCTTGGTCCCCCTCCGGCTCAACGGCGCGATCTGGACGAGCGTGATCGCAGGGGCTGACGGGACGATATTGGTCAACTTAACGGCCGAGATCTTCGCAGGTGGCACGACCGAGGCCGTCGGAGCCGGCGCGCAGCAGGTTGAGGTTACCGACTCCGCCGGTAAGACGGGCTACAAGGCGCCGTTGTGGATCGTGGCCAAGGAAGCGGCTGCCGAGGAATAGGACGGCAGCTAAGCTCGGCTGTAGTCCCGGGGCAAACACGCTAGCGTAAAAGAGAGAGTTCCGCCTTTGAGATAGGCGGGGCTCTCTCTTCTGTGTCCCAACCCAAGGAGGCCCATGGTCCCGGGACCCCCAAGAAAGCCCACGACTCTCCCCACTGCTGGAGGGCGCCAGGCGTCGGACAGCCTAGTCCGGCAGTTCCCGCTGACGCACCCTCTCTTGTGGCCGGATGGAAGCGCCGGACGTTCTGTCTGCCTCCGACCAACGAGCGCCGTCCACTTCCTGTGGCCGACGCATACGCGGACCCGGCTTGCGACAAGAGCCCTCCGAGTCTGCGGATGAGCACTCCCCCGTACCGGGCCGGGTACGGACTTGGCACCGGTGTCGGCCTCGACTCCGCGCGGCGACCGCGTCGCCGGGAGGTTCGCAAGGTCTTGCACCCAGGCTCTCGCCCCCGGAGGAAATCCGCGGGCTGCTCCCCGACGAGTCTGCGAGGATGGTCCCCGGGCCGAACTGCTTACGTCTGCGGAGACCCAAGCATCGGCGCGGCGATGCGCGGCGGTTGATCGGCAGCCCTGGACGCGGCGACGCCCGGCGGAGCACACAGACCCACAGCCCTGAGCGGCCCTACGCGGGACGATCACGCAGGCCGAGTCCTGCAGTGGCCCGAGGCCCTGCGGTCACGCAGACGGAAAGCCCCAGGCGCCGCGGCGTCGGGGTGTATTCGAAGGGCGTGACCGGGGTGAACATTCTGCCGCAGCTTCGACTCCGTGGGCAAGCGTCGGCGCCCAATCGGCCCGGCGGCATCGGTATGACCGTCGCGGCCGAGCTTTCCGAACAGACCTCTAAAACGAGAGGTGGGCACTAGCGGCCAACCGAAAGTGTCCTGAGCGGGACGCGTTCGTGGTGTTGGGCGGGCGACGAGCAGCCAAAGGGACGCGGGGGCGCACGGTCCGAGACAGCGGCAGGGGCAGGGGCCGCGCCGAGTTCCGCGGAGGCCCCTGGTGACGGCCTGCTAGTCTTACTCGGAGTCGCCGCGCGACGTGCGACTGATGTGGAGCCGCTTGAGGCGGCGGCCGACGGTCGACTTCACCTCGATCGTGAGGCCGTCGTACTCGACGGCGTCGCCGGTGGCGGGGATCCGGCCCAGTATCTGGTAGACGAGTCCGCCGACGGTATCGAAGCCGTTGCCCTCTACGACGACATGCAACAGCTCCTGTAGGTGGTCGAGGGACACCATGGCGTCCATCAGGAACTCGCCGTCTCCGATCGGCTGGACCTCCGGCTCGTCGACGTCGAACTCGTCGTTGATCTCGCCGACGATCTCCTCGAGGAGGTCCTCGATGGTGACGAGCCCTGCGACGCCGCCGTACTCGTCCACGACGATGGCCATGTGGACTCGCCGCTCCTGGAACTCGGTGAGCAGCTCTTCCAGAGTCTTCGACTCCGGGATAAAGAGCACCGGGCGCACGATGTCGTGGGTCACCTGCGCGGGTGCGGCTGTGCTCCGGTTCAGGTAGCCCAGGATGTCCCTGGCGTAGGCGACGCCGAGGATACGGTCGAGATTGCCTTCGTAGATGGGCACCCTGCTGTGACCCGACTCCACCATGATGTCCGCCAGACGAGCAGTCGGGATGCCGACCTCGGCGGCCAGAACGTCGAGCCTGGGCACCATGATCTCCCGGGCCGTGGTCTGGTCGAGCCGGATCACGCCCCTGATCATTCGCGCCTCATGCTCGTCGAGCGGCGCGCCGTCTCCATTCATGGATGTCGCGGCATCCGCCGAAGGCTCGGCCTGGGAAGCGCCGTCGTGTCCTGTGGCGCCCTGACGCCGCCGCCGTCCGTAGCCCCGTCCAATGGAGTAGAGAGGCGCCAACAGGCGGGCGAAGGCCCAGGCCACCCCACTCGACCTGAGCGCGATCGACTCGCCCGCGGCCGCCGCGATGGCCACGGCGACGAGATGCAGGAGGCCCATGAGACCTGCCGCGGCGCCTGCGGACGCGGCCGCAAGCCACCAGTTCGCATCCCACCACGAGATCGACAGGGCCACCCCGGACAGGATGCCCGCCGCCACGAACAGGAACTTCGGGGGAGAGAGGGATCTGTCCGGCGAGAGCGAAGAGGCGAGCAGGTTCTCCAGCGCCGCCGCCCCGGCGACGCCCTGAGCGTAGAGCGCCTGCACCTTCTCTCTGTTTACGGTCGAGATACTGACGGCCGCAGTCGAGACGATCCAGAAACCGGCAGCCGACAGCAACAGCAGAAGGAGCCAGGGTAACGTACTATCGGTCTCCATTCTGGCTACCCGTCTTCGGCGTCGCGCACGCGCGCCGGGACGCCTACCGCCAGCGAATCGGGAGGTACGTCCCTCGTGACCACGGTCCCGGCGCCGGTCCTGGCCCGCGCACCGATGGTGACCGGCGCGACCAGCATCGAGCCGCTGCCGATGAACGCCCCTTCCCCTATCTGTGTCCGGTGCTTTTCGACGCCGTCGAAGTTGCAGGTCACGGTCCCGGCGCCTATGTTCACGTTGGCCCCTATCTCGGTGTCGCCGATGTAGCTGAAGTGTGCCGAGCGCGCGCCGCGGCCCAGCCTGCTCCGGCTCACCTCCCCGAAGCTGCCGATCCGCACCCCGGACTCCAGATGGCTTCCGGGCCTGATGTGGCTGAACGGCCCGACTTCCACGTCGTTCTCCAGCGTGGCGCCGGTCACGACCGACGAGACGATCCTGCATCCCGCGCCGAGCGTCGCATCGCGGATCGTGGTGTCGGGCCCGATCTCGCAGTCGGGGCCCACGAGGGTAGCGCCGCAGAGGTGGGTGTTGGGATGGATCACGGTGTCCTGGCCTATTCGCACATCGGCGTCAACGTACACGGAGGACGGCTCGCGCATGGTAACGCCGGCGAGCATCCATTTCTCTCGGACCGCGCGCCGCATCGCCTCTTCGGCATCGGCGAGCTGCACCCTGGTGTTCACGCCGATGGCTTCCCAGGGCGAGTTGGTGGCCACGTCGGCGACGACCTCGCCCTGCTCGGAGGCGGCGCGCAGCAGATCGCCCCCGGGCGACCGGCCCACGGCGTCCACGTTGCGCCAGAGCCACTCGGAGCGGAACCAGTAAATGCCCGCGTCGACCTCGCGCATTTCGCGGTCGCCATCGTCCTCGACGGTGTGGGTGACGCGCCCAGAGGAGTCCCTGACGACCCGAGGCAGCCCGTCCGACGAGCGCGCCGCTGCCGTGAGGAGCGTAACGGCCGCACCGCTGCGCTCGTGGATCTCGGCCATCGCGGTCAGCGTCTCGGCCGTGATCAGCGGGACGTTGCCGTCGAGCACGGCGACGTTGTCGGCGCGTTGCAGGCTGTCTCTCGCCCGCAGCAGCGCGGGGCCGCCGTCCAGCGGATCGGCCTGCTCCACGTAGGCGACCGAGCCGCCCAGGGTCGATCTGATGGCCTCGGAGTCCGGCGGTACGACTACCACGGTGGAGTCCACGTCCGCGCCGGCCGCAGCCTCCGCGACAAGCGCGACCATCGGCTTGCCGCAGACAGGGTGGAGTACCTTGGGCATGGCGGACTCCATCCGGGTGCCCGGGTCGGCAGCGAGGATAATCGCCGCTCTGGTTGTCATGGTCTATTCGATAACGCAAGAACGCCCAGCACGAAAATGCTTCATAGCACCTCGCCGGGCGTCCCGAATCCCTTTACATTGCTGAAGAAACGTCCACTTCTCGCAGCTATCGTACCCGCGGTCCCAGCCGAGTGTCAAGCGCGTGTATCCGCCCCGCGTTGTCGACCCTCAGGGGCGGTGCTACTATAGGCGGCGAAGACCTGTACGCCGATTCTCTTGTCGGCGCCGGTCGAGCCGGGGCAGCCGCAGGCGCGGTGGTAGGCGCAGCAGCCGCAGATCTGGGAGCGGCAGGTGCACCGGCCTCCGATTGCGGCGCAGCTGGTTCAGCGGGAGCCGCAGCTGCTTGTGACTGCATAGGTTCCGCCGCGTCTTCCGCCCCGCAGGCTGATATGACGAAGCAAGTGAACGCCAGCAGGGGGTAGCAGCTTGATGATTCTTAGGTGCATGTCGACAACTCCCAATACTTCAACGCGGCGGATTCCTGAGGATGTTCGCCATGTCGAACGGCGCGTCTTCAGCAACCCTCGTCTCCACGCCGTTGTCGCCCTGCGTGCGGTACCGACACCAACATAGCTGGTATCGACACCATCATACAGCTACGTTATCGCAACCGCCTTTCCCGGTCAACCTGGGTGACTGTTCACGTCAACGGGGCCGGGTGTGGGCGCCTCATTGCGCGCAGATTCGGAGTGGACGCGCCGCAGAAGGCTCGCACCTGAACAGTTGCCAACCTGAGGGGCCATCTCTTGCCCTGAGTCGCCGAGCCAAGCGAGCCGTTCCCCACTCTACGAGGAGTGAACGGGCCGAGGCGTTGGGGTAAGATACGCCCGCCGCACCATCCAGCGGCAACACCTTCCGGAGGACACCATGGTCAAGCACAAGATCGCATTCACGACGGCCGCCATCACCGACACGTCGACGATCGAGGCCGAGTTGAGAGGACTCGACTACCAGTTGGACGTTCACGTCTGCGGAAGCAGCGGCGAGGTGATCGAGGCGATGAAGGGCGCGGACGTCGTCATATCGTGGGGGACGGCCATGCCGCGAGAGGTGATCGAGTCGATCGACACGGCGCAGGCCATCGTCAACATGGGCCACGGGTTCGACAAGATCGAACACGAGGCGGCGACGGAGCGCGGGATCATGGTCGTGAACACCGCCGGGTTCGTCTCGGAGGAGGTGGCCAACCACGCGATCATGCTGCTGCTGGCCTGCGCCAGGAAGCTCGTCGTTCTCGATCAGCAGACCAGGCGTGGAGACTGGCTGGGCGCCGGATTGACGGACCTGCTGCCGATGCCCCGGCTGTACGACCAGGTCCTGGGCCTCGTCGGCCTCGGGAACATAGGCCGCGCGACCGCCATGCGGGCGCAGGCGTTCGGGCTCGAGGTCATCGCGTACGACCGCTACGTCCAGCCCTGGCTGGCCAGGGAGGTCCGGGTCAAGCTCGTGGGCAGTCTGGAGGAGCTGGCCTCGCGCTCGGACTTCGTCTCGATGCACACGCCGCTGAACGACGAGACCCGGCACCTGGCCGGCGAGGCGTTCTTCAAGGCGATGAAGCCGAGCGCGTTCTTCATCAACACGAGCCGCGGCGGCACCGTCGACGAGGGGGCGCTGATCGACGCGCTCCGTAACGGCGAGATCGCCGGCGCCGGGCTCGACGTGTTCGAGGAGGAGCCGGCCGGCGCCGACAACCCGCTCTTCGCGATGGACAACGTGATCGTCACCCCGCATACCGCGGGCCTCTCGTCCGAGTCGTTGGGGAACGCCGCCAGGCAGATGGGGCAGGAGACCGCACGCATCCTGAGAGGCTCGCTTCCGATGTCCCTGGTCAACCCCGAAGTGCTTTCGAGAATCCCCGACCGGCCCCCGGCCACCAACGCGTAGCTGGCGGTTGGAGAGGTCAGTCTGAGGGCTTACCGGCGGTAACTGCCGGCGGTGGCGGACCGTGGGTGGGGCAAACGCCCGCGCCTCTCGATACGCGCCGATGGCCGACCGCCCTGAGTGCCCCGACGCTTCGTCGGGGTGTATCAAAGGGCGCTGCTCAGGGTGAACGCGGGATGTGTGGGCTATGCGCAGATACCGCCTGCCGCGAGCGCGGCGACGCTCCGTGGGGTGTATTGAGGCGTACTCTGGGCCGTCGGATTGGGCATGGCCTCATCGGTGTCGAGCGGCTGAAGAGGCGGGTTTCAGCTTGACACTTCGGAGATACGCCGCATACCATGAAATGGTCGCCGAGGTAGCTCAGTCGGTAGAGCACAGCGCTGAAAACGCTGGTGTCGCCAGTTCGATTCTGGCCCTCGGCACTCCTCACGGCGGCGCCGCCGCGATAGCGGTGGGGATGCCGCCGACGCGGCGAGCGGAAGTAGCTCAGTGGTAGAGCGCCTCCTTGCCAAGGAGGAGGTCGCGGGTTCGACCCCCGTCTTCCGCTCCATCAACAAGCAGGCAGTCCGTGGAAAGCAAGAGGACGGGCCGTAGCCCGCCCTCTCATTTGGTGCCATTGAGGCTTGTTAACGGCAACAACCCCCGATCTCCCATCGGTTGCAATCGACCATCTTGGAGCCTGCGACGGTCAGAATATATCATCTCCCGCACCTCCGATCAATCGCAGGACATAGACATGACTATTGAGAATGGTGCGAAGTATCGGCTCGGACTCGACTTGGGGACGAACTCCATCGGCTGGGCGGCGGTGGAACTCGACGAACACGGTGAGCCCTGCGGCGTGCTCGACATGGGCGTCCGCATCTTCCCGGACGGGCGCAACCCGAAGGACGGCTCGTCTAACGCCGTTAAGCGCCGCATCCCGCGCGGCCAGCGGCGGCGCCGTGACCGGTACTTGAAGCGACGAGCCGACCTCGTGGAGGCGCTCGTCGAACTCGGCCTGATGCCGACCGCCAAGGACGAACGCAAGGCCTTGGAACGGCTCGATCCCTACGCGCTGCGGGTGCGTGCGATCGATCACCGTCTGGAGCCCTACGAGCTCGGGCGGGCACTGTTCCACCTGAACCAGAGGCGCGGCTTCAAGTCGAACCGCAAGGCGGGCGGCGATGACGAGGGCGAGGCGAAGAAGACGCGGGCCGAGATCGGCGCCCTCCGTAACAGCATTGAGGAGAGCGGGGCGCGAACGCTGGGGGAATTCCTCGCCCGGCGGCGAGAGAGGGACGAGACGGCCCGCGCCCGACCAGGTCAGGATCTCTATCCCGACAGGGCGATGTACGAGGGCGAGTTCCGCGAGATTCGAGCGGCTCAGGAGCCGCATCACGATCTGAGCGGCGAGCAATGGGACGGCCTGAGGGACACCATCTTTTTCCAGCGGCCCCTCAAATCCGTCGATCCTGGATGGTGTCAACTGGAGCATGGAGAGGAGCGGGCGGCCAAGGCCCTTCCCATCGCCCAGGAGGCCCGTATCCTCCAGGAGGTCAACAACCTGAAGGTGCGGGTCGGCATCGACCCGGAGCGGCCCCTGGACGAGGGAGAGCGTGAGCGGGCGATGACGCGGCTGCGGTCCGGCAGGGACATCAGCCTCGACAAGCCGACGAGAGACCTCGGACTGCCGTCGGGGACGGCGTTCAACCTTGCCCGCGGGGGGCGCAAGAAGATCGTGGGCGACGAGTCCGCCGTTCGCCTGACGAAGGAGAAGGGACGCAACGGTCGAGAGCTGTTCGGCAAGAGATGGCGGGGCCTCCCGCTTGACGAGCGTAACGAGATCGTGCGGTTCCTGCTGGACACTGGGGACCCGGAGGACGTCTGGCGAAGGGCCGCGGACGACTGGGGACTGGACCAGGGCCAGGCTGAAGCCATTGCCAACGTGACGCTGCCGAGCGGCTACGGCAACTTGAGCGAAAAGGCCATCCGCAAGCTGCTGCCGCACCTCGAAAAGGGACTCGTCTATTCAGACGCTGTTCTGGCCGCCGGTTACGCGCATCACTCGTTCCGAAATGCCGAGGCCCACGAACGGCTCCCCTATTACGGCGAGGTGCTTGAACGAGACGTGGTCGGCTCTGATCCGGAAAAAGACCCGGAGCGAGACGGTGAGCCTGCCCGGTACGGCCGTATCCCCAACCCCACGGTCCACGTCGGCCTGAACCAACTCCGGCGCGTCACCAATCGGATTATGGATTCCTATGGCAAGCCGGATGAGGTGGTGGTCGAGCTGGCGCGCGATCTGAAGATGAACAGGGAACAGAAGCAGGAGTACGAGCGGCGGCAGCGAGAGGGCGGCGAACGCAACGAGCGTCTTAGGAAGGACCTGGAGTTGTCGGAGACCGCAGTCACGCCGGACGCCCTTGGGAAGCTCCGTCTGTGGGAGGAGCAGGGCCCGCTCCACGCTCACATATGCCCATACACCGGGCAGTCCCTCTCCTTCGACATGGTCGTATCCGCCGCGACCGAGGTCGACCACGTTCTCCCGTTCTCCAGGACGCTGGACGACTCGCCGGCGAACAAGGTCGTCTGTGTCGCTTCCGCGAACCGATACAAGGGCGACCGGACGCCGTTCGAGGCGTTCGGCCACAGCCCGGATGGGTACGACTACGAGGACATCCAGAGCCGCGCAGCCAAGTTGCCTCCGAACAAGCGGTGGCGCTTCGACGAGGACGCCATGGAGCGCTTCGAGGGCGAGAGGGATTTTCTGCACCGGCAGTTGAACGAGACGCGCTACCTGTCTCGCACGGCGCGCGCCTATCTGGCCCATCTGTACGACGAGAAGACCGAGAGCCGGGTGCGGGTCGTGCCGGGCCGGATGACGGCGCTGCTCCGCCGCGGCTGGGGTCTGGAGGGGATACTGCGTGTTGACGAGGACGGCGAGATCGTCCGCAAACAGCGCAACGACCACCGCCACCACGCCATAGACGCCTTCGTCGTCGCCAACACCACCCAGGGGCTGCTTCACCGGTTCGCCAGCGCCGCCGGCTCCGACCGCGACGCGGAGGAGAAGCTGGCCAGGGTCGCGGGAAGTGTGCTGCCGTGGGAGGGATTCGGTCGCGAGGAGCTGGGGCCGTTCCTGGAGCGCATGGTTGTCTCCTACAAGCCCGACCACGGCACGCGCGGCGTTCCGGGCAAGACCACCGGACAGCTGCACAACGAGACCGCGTACGGGTTCGTGGATTTCGAGAATGACCCGTCCAACGTAGTGACCCGCAAGGAACTGACAGCCGTCAAGAAGCGAAGTGACCTGGATTCCGTGCGAGACCCTGTAATGAAAGCGGCGCTGCTGGAGTTGTGGGACAGGGTCGGCGGCGATACGGCCAAGTTCGCCAAGCAGGCCGAGCAGGGAGTGAACGGCCAGCCGGTGCGAAGCGTGCGCGTCGTCGACAAACAGCGCGTCATACCTATCCAAGATCGGGACGGAAGGCCGTACAAAGGCTACTTGCCGGGCGGCAACGAGTTCGCCGATGTGTGGCGGATGCCTGATAATAAGAAGAAGAGTTGGAGGATAGTCGTTGTGCCCACGTTCGACGCCAATCAGCCCGGCTTTGACCTTGGTAGATTCCGGCCGCACCCCGCAGCGAAGCGGCTGATGCGGCTGCATATCGACGACATGGGGGCACTGGGCCAAGGGTCGGAGCGACGCATAGTGCGCGTCCGGAAGATAACAGACGCCCGCTCGGGCGCGTTCGTGGTGCTGGACGATCACAATGAGGCCAACGTTGCTGACCGCGTCGGAAAAGACATGAAGGAGAACAGATACAGGGCACGGCGACTCCAGGACCTGGGCTTCCGCAAGGTTGGCGTGGACGAGAGCGGGCGCGTGCTCGATCCGGGGCTGCCGAAGCCGTGATCGGCCGCGTCGTCGAGGTGGCGAGCGAGGGATGCCACCTGGCGCGCTCCCGCGGCTTCATGGTCGTGACCAGGGATGGCGCCGAGGAGGGGCGGGTGCCGCTGGACGACATCGGGGTGCTGCTCTGCAACGGACGCGGTCTCACCTATTCCAACAGCCTGATGATGGAGCTTGCCCGCCGGGGCGCCTCAGTCGTGCTCTGCGGCAGTGACTACCTGCCCGCGGCGTGGCTGTGGCCGGTCGAAGGCAACCACGTACAGGCGATGCGCATGCGCTGCCAGCTCGAAGCGTCGCTGCCGCTCCGCAAGCGGCTGTGGCAGGCCGTGGTGAAGGCCAAAATCGGCCAGCAGGCGGCGATACTGGAGATGCTGGGAATAGCTGGTGGCGGCCTCGAAGCGCTGGCCCGGCGGGTCCGGTCCGGCGACCCGGAAAACGTGGAGGCCCAGGCTGCCCGGCGGTACTGGCCCCTCCTCTTCGGGAGCGACTTCCGGCGCGGCCGATTCGGCGGCATGACGAATCCGTTCCTCAACTACGGATACACCGTGCTCAGGGCCGCGGTGGCCCGGGCCGTCGTGTCGGCGGGGCTGCACCCCTCCATCGGCATCCACCACAGCAACCGCGGCAACTCCATGTGCCTGGTCGACGACCTGATGGAGCCGTTCAGGCCCATGGTGGACTACACGGTCGTCCGGCTGTTGCCGGATGAGTGTGGCGAGTTGACCGCGGAGGCGAAGCGGGCGCTCGCCGGGGTCCTCGCCATGGATATGGCTACGGATCGGGGCACGACGCCCTTGCAGACCTGCCTGGAGCGGGCCGCGCAGTCGCTCGCGCAGTCGTTCGAGACGGGGAGCCCGGGGCTTCTGTTCCCCCAAGGGCCGCTCGCCGACGCAGCGCCGCCCGCCGGCTGAGAACGGCCCCGGTGCTCTCGGGCTATCGGCTGATGTGGATGATGGTCATGTTCGACCTGCCGGTGCTCACCAAGAAGGAGCGACGGGCCGCGACTAAGTTCCGGGAGTTCTTGCTGAACGAGGGCTTCGGCATGTGCCAGCTCTCCGTCTACATGCGCTTCTGCGCGGGGAAGGAGCAGGCGCAGGTCTACGAGAAGCGGGTGCAGGCGGCGCTGCCGGACGCGGGGAACGTTCAGATCATCTGCTTCACGGACAAGCAGTACGAGAACATCGTCAGCTTTGACGGACCGAGGCGTCGGCCGGCCAACAAGAACCCGGAGCAGTATGCCCTGTTCTGAGGCCTTTGCGGTCGTTTTTCCGCGGACAGCCAACCGCGGGGCCGAACCTGTCTCCAAGCTGACCCGGCGCTGCCTCTATTGTAGCCGATGGGAGATCGGGGGGAAACCGCAACTACGTGACGATTGTAGCCGATGGGAGATCCCGAGCTCCCGACGGTCGAATTGTAGCCGATGGGAGATCGGGGGGAAACCGCAACAGAGTATACCGCGCAGCCGGGTCGACCTTAATTGTAGCCGATGGGAGATCGGGGGGAAACCGCAACGCTCCGGTGCAGTGGTCATCGGTTTACCTCCATTGTAGCCGATGGGAGATCGGGGGGAAACCGCAACTATCGAGCGGTCGTAGTCACGCACGATTAGAATTGTAGCCGATGGGAGATCGGGGGGAAACCGCAACGCTAGGGACATGCGTGACTTCTCCATTCTATATTGTAGCCGATGGGAGATCGGGGGGAAACCGCAACACGGCCAGCACGAGGCCCGCGATGAGCGCGGATTGTAGCCGATGGGAGATCGGGGGGAAACCGCAACTCCCGCCGGGGTTGGACCGCCGACGAACGAGAATTGTAGCCGATGGGAGATCGGGGGGAAACCGCAACCTCTTCGCCGGGGGTGACAGGTACGCCGGGATTGTAGCCGATGGGAGATCGGGGGGAAACCGCAACCGTGCGGACTTGCGGGGCGATGACGAGGTGAATTGTAGCCGATGGGAGATCGGGGGGAAACCGCAACACAGTCGACGGCGATAGTGTTGTCGTCCTATTGTAGCCGATGGGAGATCGGGGGGAAACCGCAACGCACGTCGGATTGCCCTTGGCGGCCTCGAATTGTAGCCGATGGGAGATCGGGGGGAAACCGCAACGTGATCTCCTCCCGCCAGTCCATCAGCGTCAATTGTAGCCGATGGGAGATCGGGGGGAAACCGCAACGCCGGTAGGGGGGGGGTAGGGTGATTGTATTGTAGCCGATGGGAGATCGGGGGGAAACCGCAACGGTCGCGGGTTTACAGTTAGTCTTACGCGAATTGTAGCCGATGGGAGATCGGGGGGAAACCGCAACCGAATATTGGTCTGAGATCTGTTACAACACATTGTAGCCGATGGGAGATCGGGGGGAAACCGCAACCAAATCGACCTAGGGTCGAAGTTCATTCCGATTGTAGCCGATGGGAGATCGGGGGGAAACCGCAACACGGTCTGCGCGTGTATGCGCAGGTCCAGAATTGTAGCCGATGGGAGATCGGGGGGAAACCGCAACACGAGCCATCATTGGCCGCACGCGGCCGGGATTGTAGCCGATGGGAGATCGGGGGGAAACCGCAACAGCGCCTTATCGTTAGCGCACTTGGTCTTAATTGTAGCCGATGGGAGATCGGGGGGAAACCGCAACCCGAGGCCTGCGAGGCCTGCGAGGCGGGCGAATTGTAGCCGATGGGAGATCGGGGGGAAACCGCAACGAATCCCGTCGGCGTCCTGATTCGCGCTTATTGTAGCCGATGGGAGATCGGGGGGAAACCGCAACATACGCTGGATAGAGGCGACGCCGGTCGAATTGTAGCCGATGGGAGATCGGGGGGAAACCGCAACTGGCTGCAATCGCTCAATGGGCACGAGAAGATTGTAGCCGATGGGAGATCGGGGGGAAACCGCAACAATAGTGCGCGTTGGAGCGTGGAGCCGGTATTGTAGCCGATGGGAGATCGGGGGGAAACCGCAACATAGCTGTCTTTCGTAACTTGGAGCCAGAAAAATTGTAGCCGATGGGAGATCGGGGGGAAACCGCAACTCTGTCATAAGCCAGTATGTGGACGGTGGGATTGTAGCCGATGGGAGATCGGGGGGAAACCGCAACGCAGAGCCTCGGAGCGAGTAACCAAGCCCAATTGTAGCCGATGGGAGATCGGGGGGAAACCGCAACACGGTCTGCGCGTGTATGCGCAAGTCCACATTGTAGCCGATGGGAGATCGGGGGGAAACCGCAACGAATCCGTCGTCGGTGATGACCTTGGCGTAATTGTAGCCGATGGGAGATCGGGGGGAAACCGCAACCCAAGCGCACCGGGTAACCCGTGGCTTGTGATTGTAGCCGATGGGAGATCGGGGGGAAACCGCAACCCTTAGCGCGTACGCGTGTTGCTCCAGCGCATTGTAGCCGATGGGAGATCGGGGGGAAACCGCAACTCTGTCATAAGCCAGTATGTGGACGGTGGGATTGTAGCCGATGGGAGATCGGGGGGAAACCGCAACGCAGAGCCTCGGAGCGAGTAACCAAGCCCAATTGTAGCCGATGGGAGATCGGGGGGAAACCGCAACACGGTCTGCGCGTGTATGCGCAAGTCCACATTGTAGCCGATGGGAGATCGGGGGGAAACCGCAACGAATCCGTCGTCGGTGATGACCTTGGCGTAATTGTAGCCGATGGGAGATCGGGGGGAAACCGCAACCCAAGCGCACCGGGTAACCCGTGGCTTGTGATTGTAGCCGATGGGAGATCGGGGGGAAACCGCAACAGACGTGGTCGAAGCGGTGTCGGGAGGTCTATTGTAGCCGATGGGAGATCGGGGGGAAACCGCAACCCGACAGGGGAGGGTTCGCCCCTCGGAGCATTGTAGCCGATGGGAGATCGGGGGGAAACCGCAACTCGTGCTGGACGTTGAGGATCGCGTCCAGCGTATTGTAGCCGATGGGAGATCGGGGGGAAACCGCAACCAAAGTCGCGCCGTCTCGATACCACTTCGAATTGTAGCCGATGGGAGATCGGGGGGAAACCGCAACGCGTGTCTGCTTGGGCGGCCGCACCTTGTATTGTAGCCGATGGGAGATCGGGGGGAAACCGCAACTTATCCGGCTCGAGCGACACCTCGACCGAATTGTAGCCGATGGGAGATCGGGGGGAAACCGCAACGCCGATCTAATCAGGTGGTACCGGTACCACATTGTAGCCGATGGGAGATCGGGGGGAAACCGCAACGCCTTGGCGGGGTCGGCGAATAGCCAAATTATTGTAGCCGATGGGAGATCGGGGGGAAACCGCAACTTGGAGATCACATTCAAGCGGTTCGCCTGAATTGTAGCCGATGGGAGATCGGGGGGAAACCGCAACCCCGCGTGGAGTGTTGCGGAGGGTCTTATGATTGTAGCCGATGGGAGATCGGGGGGAAACCGCAACTCGCTAAAACGCGCGCACGTTGGCAGATAGATTGTAGCCGATGGGAGATCGGGGGGAAACCGCAACTCGGCCCGTCCGGTGTCGTCGCGGCACCCCAAGTCCCCGAACAGTTGCGGCTAGCGCTCCAGCCAGAAGGCGTAGAGGCGCGCTCTCTCCAGGGAGAACCGGACGCGCACCGGTCCGTGATGGCCGAGCTCGGCGCCGCCCTTCCAGCTAATGACGGCTCCCAGGCTGTCGCCTCCTACGGGAACGCAGTCGCCCTCGGACAGGCCCAAGACCGGGTCGCCCGTGAGCGCGTCCACGACCTCGGCGGCGATGCGGCCGGCCGAGGCGTCGGCGTTGACCACGAGCCTGCCGCCCTCCAGGTCAAACGGCCGCGTCAGCAACGTGCCCCGCTTGTCGGCGTCGAGGGAGACGAAGCCGTCGAGACGCACCTTGGCGAGGGCCACGGCGTTGAGGTCCTCGGCGAAGTATTTCCGGTGCTCCTCGGCGACGTCGTCCTTGCGGGCACGGAAGCGGCAGGTGTCGTAGTAGACCCATATCTGGCCCAGGTCTTCGCGGACGATCGGCGTCCCGCAGGGTAAGACCTGCGCGGTGTCGTACGTCTCGCCGTCCCAGGGCAGCACGTCCAGGAAGAGGTCCCTGTTCGCGACGCGGCTCCAGGTCCGGAGGTCCCGGGAGACGGCGAGCTCGACCTGGTTGACCCCGGTCTGGTTCTTCCCCAGCCACGAGCCCGACGGGTTGAGCAGGACCGGGAAGCCGACGTACAGCCCCTCGTAGGGCATGATCGCCATCTTGTATATCTCGGCTATGTAGTCCCCGTCATCCACGAAGGGCGGCGTGAGGTACGCCGGGTCCTCCACGATCCGGCGTACTCGCCTGCGCCGGTTGTTCTTGTCTATCTCGTCGGCCTCGAATATGAGCTCGGCCTCGGTCCAGTCGACGAAATCGTTGCTGGTCGACAGCCAGACCGCCCTTCCCCAGTCGGTCCGGACCTTGACCGTGGCCAGGAACCGGTCGGTGTACGGGTCGTGGGTCAGGTGGGAGGTATCGCCGCTCGGGATTGGGGGCACGTCGATCATCGTCCAGTCGAAGCCGTCGGGCGACACGGCGGGGTACCGGTCGCTGCCGCCGTCCGCGAACAGCGCCTTGTAGCGGCGGTCCGGGTCCTCGTCCCGCTCGTCCCTCAGGACGTTGTACATCGTCATGCCGTGGGGATCGACCGCGACGTTGTTGTCCTTGGATCCGAGCCAGTCGTAGAGGCCCAGGTTCGGCGTCTCCCAGTTGACCCCGTCGCTCGACGTCGCGTAGTGGTACAGCCTGAGCTGGTACATGAGCTGGAACGAGTTGAAACTCGCGGCCGTCGCCGTGCCCGGAGGCGCGCCCGAGTAGCCCGCGCGGTACCACCACTCCCATATGCGCTTCTCGGAGTTCCACTGCGGGGCCGTGCTGCTCTGGAGCGTGGTCTGCCGGCGGCTACGGTCCGGGCGCATGACTGGCCCGGCCCGCTCCGGCTTGTTCAGCGTTCGCCTGAGGCCTCGCTTCGCCTCGATGGCGCCGTCGTCGAGGAAGAGCTGCTTGTGCCGGTACGGGTGGATCGTCGAGGTCATGTCTCGCCTCCTGTCCGATCAGGGCTGACGGCGAGGACTATAGGTTTGCCGGCGGTGCTGTGTCAACGCGCTTAGCCGGGGAGTGTCCGGGGGTGGATAACGGCCGGCGACCAGTGCGTCGAGGGAGAGGAGGGCTGACGCGTGACTTCTGAGACGCCTCCTCACGCCTTGCGGAACAGCACGACGTTCTGGCGTGGAAACGTCGGCCGCCAGCCGTGCCTCGCGGCGATCCACCGCATGGTGCGGTTGGTGTAGAAGGCCACGTGGGTCGGGTCCCGGTGATAGTGCCACTCGGGGAAGCCCGCCCAGCTGTCCGGCATCTCCGTCATGATTCCCAGCCACCCCGACGGCCTGAGGAGTCTGTCGAGCACCCCGAAGTCGTATGCCGGTCTGTCGAAATGCTCCACCGTCTCCGTGCACACGATGAAGTCGTAGGAGCTCCCCAGTACCGTCTTGTCCGGGTGGAAGTGCTTGTCGTAGATGGACACCTCGAACCCGTCCTCTTCCATCATTGCGGCGAGGGCAGGACCCGGCCCGGCCCCGTAGTCCAGACCCTTGGAGCCGGGCTCGACGCGAGGCCGGAGATTATCCCAGAGGCGAGCGAGGAAGCCGCGGTAGTCGGGGTCGTTCGGATCGTTGTCGTGCTCGAGGTACCGCCGTCGCTCCGCCTCGTGGCCGACGTGGAATCGCCGCGGCACGGATACGAGGTCACAGACATGGCAGCGAACGAAGTCGCGGCGCATCGAACGGTTGCTGACCGTGTGAAACGGCGCCGCCGACGAGCCGCACAGGGCGCACTCTTCCACGGCGTCAGCGCCCTTCGACGAGCTCAGGGCTGGTCTTGGATGTGCCCAAGGCGCGGAACGGCTTGATGGACTGCGCTATGTGGCCAGACGGAATTATCGGCGGCTATCGGGAGCAACCGCCTCACGCCGCGCCGCGCCACAGCCGCACGCCGACCACGCCCAGCACCACCGGCATAACCGCGTCGACCGTCGACCAAATGTCGCCGCTCTCGCTGACGTGGTCCGTCAGGTTGGCGGCCCAGTTCGCGAAGAACAGCAGCGCCAGCACGACGGAGGCGTAGAAGATGGTGTTCGCGTCCACGTGGCGCTTCAGAATCGTCCGCTGCCTGGCAGGAGCGCCGCTTCTCGAGGAAGCTCGCCACGACCGCGATCAGCATCCCAACCGCCATGAACCAGTTCAGTGCGTCCCACACGGGGTAGCCGCCATACCCTTCGTGATAGAAGGGAGTGGCGACGAAGTTCACGGCCACGGCCAAAGCCACCACGAGCACATACACCGCCAGAACACGCTGCGCTATATTCATCGTCGTTCTCCTCCGGTTGGCGTGCTCGGCGGCGGAAGGACCCGCGGCCGACGCTCGCCGTGACTATATACGATAGCCCCACGACGCTCAAAGGGTCGGTCCGGCTGGAGCTAGGGCGGCGTCCGGCGGTATCATGGGTGCGCACCGGCGGCACTTGGGGAGAGGGCAGGCCGGGCGGAGGACCGCGAAAGATGGACTGGAAGCAGAACGAGCTCGAGGACACCGTAGACACGCCCGCGCTGCACGACGGGGACGGAGTGGTGACGCGCCGCAGGTTCTTCCGCGGCTCCACGCGGCTGCCGGTAACCGTCGAGGTCTGGGAGATTCCGCCCGGATCGAGCGAGGGCTCGCACGTCCACGAGGCCGACGGGGCCCTCGAGGAGTTCTACTACTTCATCGCAGGGCAGGGAGTCATGTGGATGGACGGCGAGGAGGTCGCCGTCGGCCCCGGCGACGCCGTCATGGCGCCGCCCGGGGTCGATCACGGCTTCCGCAGCACGGGCGACGAGCCGCTGAAGCTTGTGATCGCGTGGGGCGCCCCGACGGACGCCTGGCGTACGCGGCAGCGCGCGGCGGGACGGGGCCGGGACGCGCCGGTGCTATAATTCGGACTGACCTAGAAGTCTGGCCGGAAAGTCATTGGCCGGGTTTCGCACTACCCAAAGCAGACGTATTACGGTCTTATACGACATGAAAATATATGAAGTGCGTTTCATAAACCCACTATTACAGCGATAGTCGACGGTAAGCAAACGACGGCTTGGGAAGAATCGGGGTTTCCGTCCGAGTTTCTAGGAGAGTCCCTGACGTGCAGCTGAAGTCCGCCGCAGTCTTCATTCTCGTCTCCGTAATCGCGCTGGCGTCGGCGTGCTCCGGCGCGTCGCCGGAGCCTGAGCGAGCCGTGTACGCGCCGACACTGTTCGAGCACACGGTCGCGGTCACGGGCGTCGAGAACTCCTGGAACCCGGCCATCAACGCGACCCTGGCGCGCCAGTTCGGGCAGGTCGCGTCGATGTTCATCGCCAACGAGTGCCTCGCCGGAAGGCCGATGACCCCCGAGGCGTTCGTGTCCTACGCGAGGGCGGAGCTCGGCGACCAGGCGCAGTTCGGCGTCGAGGCCAGGAGGCTGATGGGCGAGATCGTGGCGGTCTCGGACGGCCCCGGCGGCGAGAGCTGCATCCGCCCGTTCCTGGAGCCCCGGACCGTGGCCGAGTTCGAGCTGACGAGCGAGCTCGTGTCGGCCGCGTTGGGCTGGACCGCCCGCCTGCTCGAAGGGGAAAAAAGGATCGACTGGTACGAGCTGCCGACCGCGGACAGGGCGCCGTACCTGCCCTGGGTCTGCTGCGAGAACACGGCCGAGGGCTGGAGGAGCGTCAGCTCGCTGTTCTCCATCCCGCTGACCGTCCCGGCCGACCTGACGCTGCCCGAGGGCGGCACGCTGCTGGAGGACACGGGCTGGGACGTCCAGTTCCAGATCGACCAGCTCAAGCTGGCGGTGGGTACGGGCGCTCCTCAATGAGGCCGAGCGCCGCTACGGCGTTGCGGTCTGGCCGTCTGACCCGCCTGCTGCCCGCCGCGTGCGCGTCGCTCCTGCTGCTGTGGGGCTGTGGCGGCGACCCCCCTCCCACGCCCACCCCTACGCCGACTGCGACGGCCGCGCCTGCCACGCCGACGGCCGAAGCGGTGGAGCCCGCCGGCGGGCCGATCTTCGTCGACGTCAGCGACGCCGCGGGCATCGACTTCGTCCACGACGAGCTGACATGGCTGGCCGTCCCCCAGGGCGGCGGCATCGTCGCGTTCGACTACAACGGCGACGGCAACGCCGACGTCTTCATCGCCAACTCCAACGGCCCGAACGTCCTGTACCGCAACAACGGCGACGGCACCTTCACCGACGTGGCAGCCGCCGCGGGCGTTGCCGACCCCGACGGCCGGGGCAACGGCGGCTGCTCGGCCGACTACGACAACGACGGCGACGCCGACCTGTACATCACCAACTACGGCACCAGCAGGCTGTTCGAAAACCAAGGCGACGGCACCTTCGTCGAGGCGAGCGCGAAAACCGGCGTCGAGGAGCCCTACGCCGGCCACCGGTCGACCGGCTGCTCCTGGGGCGACTACGACGCCGACGGCGCTCCCGACCTGGTGGTCGTACGCCACATGTACGAGCACCGCAGCGACCTCCTCGCCGACCCCAACTACATGGTCGGCGGCCTGACCGGACTCGTCCTGTACCACAACGATGGAGACGGCTCGTTCACCAACGAGACCCTCCTGCTCGGCGATCTGACCCCGCCGGAGGAGGGAGTCCCCGGAGTCGACGAGGTCAAAGTCGGCAACATCTGGGGGGCCGGATTTCAGCCGAGCTGGCTGGACTACGACAACGACGGCGACGTCGACCTGTACGTCGTCAACGACTTCGGCCGCGCGCTGCACGCCAACGTGCTGTGGCGCAACGACGGGCCCGCCCCGGACGGCGGGTGGACCTTCGTCGACGTGTCGACTGGCTCAGGGGCCGACGTCGAGATCTACGGCATGAGCATTGCCGTCGGCGACTACAATCAGGACGGCTTCTTCGACATCTTCATTACGGACATCCGCGGCAACGTGCTGCTCCGCAACGACGGCAACGGGCGCACCTTCACCGATCTGGCGGAGGATGCGGGAGTCAACGCGAGAATGATCGGCCGCCGGGTGCGCGTGAATTGGGGCTCCTTCTTCTTCGACTACGACAACGACTCCGACCTCGACCTGTACATCGTCAGCGGGTACCTCGGCGGCGACACCGTGGCCGGCAATCCGCTGGAGCAGCCGAACATCCTCATGCGCAACGAGGGCGACGGCAGCTTCACGGACGTGTCGTGGATCAGCGGCGCCGACGATCCGGGCGTGGGCCGTGGCTCCGTGTACCTCGACTACGACAACGACGGCTGCCTCGACCTGCTGATCGCGAACCTGGGCCAGCGCGCCAGGCTGTTCCGGAACCGCTGCGAGTGGGGCAACAACTGGCTCGCGGTCGATGTCGTTGGTACGCACGGCAACAGCGACGGCCTCGGCGCCCGGCTGGAGCTGGAGGCGGGCGGCCGCCTCCAGATAAGGGAGGTCGCGAGCGGCCACAGCCACATGGGCCAGAACGTGACGACCGCGCATTTCGGCCTCGCCGACGCCGCCAGGATCGACTCGCTGACGGTGCGCTGGCCCGGCGGCGCCGTCCAGACGCTGACCGACGTCGCGCCCAACCGCCGCATCACGCTAACCGAGCCCGAATAACACCGAACTATCCCCTAACGAGGTAGCCCATGGAGTACGTCAACTTCGGATCGGCCGGCGTAAAGGTTTCCCGGATCGCGCTCGGCATGGGGCTCAGGGAGCAATACTCCGACGAGGGCGCCGAGCGCCTCGTCGGGCACGCGATCGACTCCGGCGTCAACTTCATCGACTGCGCGAACCGCTACGGCCTGGGCGACGACCGGGTCAACCTGCGCGGCACCGCCGAGCAGGCCCTCGGCCGCGCGCTCAGGACCCGCCGCGACGAGGTCGTCATCACGACCAAGGTGACCGGCCCGATGGGCGACGGGCCCAACGACCTCGGCGCGGCCCGCGTCCACATCATGCGGGAGGCCGAGCGGTCGCTGACCCGGCTGCAGACCGACCGGATAGACGTGTACCTGCTCCACGGCTGGGACGACTCGACGCCCATAGAGGAGACGGTCCGGGCTCTCGACGACCTGGTCACTCAGGGCAAGGTGCTCTACGTCGGCTGCTGCAACTACGCCGCGTGGCAGGTGTGCAAGGCGCTGTGGACCGCCGACCGGCTCGGCGCCCACCGCTTCATCTGCGTCCAGAACGAGTACAGCCTGCTGCGCCGCGGCCTCGAGAAGGAGATGTTCGGGCTGATACGCGACCAGGGCCTCGGCGCGATGGCGTACAGCCCGCTCAGGGCCGGCCTGTTGTCAGGCGTCTACACGCCGGGCCAGCCCCCGCCGCCAGGCTCGCTCTGGGACCGACGGCCCGACGAGGACTACTCGTCCGCGCTTCCGCCGTCGGCCGCGCCGCTGATCGCCGCCCTGCGGTCGATAGCCTCCGAGCGCGGCGTCCGCGTGCCTCAGGTCGCGATGGGCTGGGTGCTCTCGCATCCCGAGATCACCGTCGCCATCTCGGGCAGCGACACGATAGAGCGGCTCGACGACAACCTCGGCGCCCTGGAGTTGGAGCTCACCCCCGAGGAGCGCCTCACGTTAGACGAGGCGTCCTCGGCCGCGGCAACGACCTAACCATCCACCATCCACCATCCTGAGGATAGTGAGGATTATGCATCCGCCGTCAGGCCAGTCGGCCCACAGTCGAGATCGTAGCGGCTGACGCCGGCCCCCTCACCCTGGCCCTCTCCCGCCAAGGGGAGAGGGGACACATGGGCCGGGCTCACCGCCATGCCCGCGAAGGCGGGCTTCCCCGCTATCCACTACCCACTATCCACTACCCCGCCTTGAAGCCCAGCTCTTCGAGCCGGCGGTTCGCCTCCGCGAGCGTGTCCGGCGAGAGCGGCCCGCGTTGGACCGCGCGCACGTTCTCCTCCATGTGCTCCAGGCTCAGCGTGCCGACGACGACGGTGTGCACCTGCGGCAGGCTGATCGTGTACCGGAGCATGAACGCGACCCGGCTGTCGCCCTCGTCCCTGAGCTCGTCCAGCTTCGCCCTGTCGAAGTTGACCCAGGTACCGGGGCCGCTGGCGATGCGTCCCTGGTTGTAGGCCAGAGTGCCCTCGTAGTGGGGTTGCCCCTTGGCCGCGCGCGACCGGATGATGATGCCGCGCCCGTCGTCGCCCAGCCGCCGGATCCACTCCTCGGACTCGCGCTGCATCGGCTGGTAGCCGACCTGGAATACGTCCAACTCCTCGAACGCCGCGACGGGAGGCAGGTATGGCATGTCGGACGACATCCCGATCCACCGCGTCTTGCCCTGCCGCTTCACCTCCAGCAGCGCGTCGATCAGCTCGTTGTCCTCCACCTCCCCGACCTTGGGGTTGTGGAGCTGCAGGAAGTCGACGTGGTCCGTCTTGAGCCGCGTGAGGCTGCGGTCGATGTTCTTGAACACGCTCGCGCGCGTGAACTGTTTCGGTGGAGTGTTCCTGGACCGGCCGCGCCAGTGGCAGCCGCACTTCGTCGCTATCACGAACTCGTCGCGACGGTGCGACACCGACCGGCCGATGAACTCCTCGGCGTGGCCGTAGCAGTCGGCCGTGTCGATGATGTTCATGCCGCTGTCCAGCGCCGTGTTGAGCATCGTGCTCACGTGCTTTTCGGACACGGGGCGCGAGAGCGGGTTGCCTTCGATCCGCCCCTCGATCTCCCACGTGCCGTAGCCCAGCCGGCTGACCTCGATACCCGTCCGGCCCAGTACAGCGGTCGGCAAACCTTCAGTCACGGCTCATCCTCCCGGGCTGGTAGCCCGCCACGCTCTACTTTACAGAAGCAACGCGGCCGCCCACAACCCCGGCGCGGCCGGGCGGGGCGGAAAGGACAGCGCGTGCGGCCCGCGTGGCCGGATTCACACCGACAGAATGCTCAGGCCCTGTACGCGGTACGCGCTCGAAATGTCTGCGGTTGTTGGATAGCAGCGTGAGGTTGTGCCGGAGGCGGTGGCTCCGATCAGAAGATCGAAGTCGCCTATGGGGGTTCCGGCAGCCCTCAATCTGCCGCGCTCCCGGGCGAATATCCGGCATGTCTCGTCGTCCACTTCGATCACGTCCACGTCGGCAAGGAACTCTCGCAGCGCACGCTCGTTGCCATCCGGGTCTGTGGAGAAGAACACGTCCTGATAGAGCTCCGCCATGGAAACTATGCTGAGGCCGATGCCCTCCGGGGCCAATTGGTCCAGGCGATCGGTCACCCTTGCGACGCCGTGAAGGCAATGAATGACCCAGTCGGTATCCAGGAGGTACCGCATTGGATCTAGAGTTTCGGTTCCGGCCGGGAGCTGACCAGGCGGTCGGAATAGATGTTTCGCAGCAGCTCCTCGGGGTCGTGGGCGCCCTTCCATCGTCCGGCCGCCGACCGCATCGTCCCGCGGCGTTCTTCGGCGGAGAGCCTCGGCGCGGGGTCGATGGACAGAGTGACCTCTTTGCCCTCTTCGAGGTCGAGCGGCTCCAACGGCGTGAGTACCCCGTTCGAGTACCTGGCCCTGACGTTCGCGATCATAGTGGGTCCTCTTGTCACTCTGTCGGCAATCTTGGTTCCCATTATATCCTTGTGGCCTCGATCCGGTGCGGGAATGGGGGAGGTGCGCGGGCCCCTCGAAACGCGCCGCTGAAGCATCGGCGCTACTCGGGGTGAACGGGTTGTATGGGCGTGCCTGCGTGTTGGGGATGGGTTCCCGCCTTCGCGGGAACGACGGATGTTTGGGCGTGCCTGCGTGTTGGGGATGGGTTCCCGCCTTCGCGGGAACGACGGTTGATGTGGGGGTGCCTGCGCGTGCATGACGGGTGTTGGGCGTGCTGGCGCGGGAATGCGCGGGAATGATGGAGGCAGGAGCGTCGGTGCGGGAATGGGGGAGGTGCGGGCGGGACGAGACGCGGTCACTGTGACCGTCATACCCGTGGAAACGGGTATCCAGGCGCGCGGTGGGGTTGTGGACGGGGTTGGGGGTGTGGTATACTAGTCGCGTCTCGTTATTTGTTTCCCTTTTCCTGCCAGGTGAGCCGACCGTCTTTTGGTGCGTGCTCACGGCAACCGCGGCGGCGAGCCGCGCCCGACCTCCCGGACCTTCGACCACAGTCCCGAAGCCATCCCCGAGGCGGACGAGCGTTCGGCGTCACGGCGCATCTTGGGATGGGTTCTCGGGCGTGGCGTGAGACGCGCGGACGCGCCGGCGGTCGGGGCCGCCAAAGAGGGCCCGAACCGTTTCCATAGGGTCTTGATGGGTCGCCGCGCGCTTGACACCCTGCACGGTGCGTATATCCGGACGACGACGAGACGCTTCTGGCAACCGGTCCCGCCGGGGTTAGATTCCCGCCTCCGCGGGAATGACGGAGCTAGGGGGGAATGACGGAGCTAGGGGTGGGGCCGCGGGCTCGTTCGGCAGACGCCTCCCGGATACACTGTGAAGCAGCCTTGGCAACCGGCCCCGCCGGGGAGAAACGAGTTTGACGGCGCTTCGATCACGGCCTCGTTTCTGAAGACGCCTCCTCAATAAAGGATAGAGATCAAGGATAGAGAACCTTCATTCCCGCCTGCGCGGGAATGAATGAAGGTGGCGGAGAGGGGCGCTGGCCGGCACGAGCCGCCCGCCCGGAGAGCGATATGAACATCACAGAGCTGGAAGAGAAGACCAACGACGAGCTGCGCGCGATGGCTGGCGAGATGGGCCTGCTGTCCGACGGCGCGATGCCCAAGCGGCGCGACCTGATGATGAAGGTGCTGCAGGTCTACGCGGAGCGCAACGGCAACGTCATGGCCAGCGGCGTGCTGAACATCGAGGAGCAGGGCTACGGCTTCCTGCAGGCCTCCGGGCGCCGCAACGGCACCAGCAACGTCTACGTCTCGCAGTCGCAGATCCGCAGGTTCAGCCTGCGCACCGGCGACCTGGTCGCGGGGCAGGTGCGTGCCCCCAAGGACGGCGAGCGCTACTTCGGCCTCATACGCGTCGAGGCGGTCAACGGCGTCGAGCCGGAGGCCGCGCGGCACCGCCCCCACTTCGAGCACCTCACGCCCATATTCCCCATCGAGCGGATCAAGTTGGAGACGACCCGGGAGGAGCTGTCGACACGTCTCATGGACCTGGTCTGCCCCATCGGCCGCGGCCAGCGCGGGCTGATCGTCTCCCCGCCCAAGGTGGGCAAGACGACGATCCTCAAGGACATCGCCAACAGCATCACCGTCAACGCGCCCGACATGCACATCATGGTCGCCCTGACCGGGGAGCGCCCCGAGGAGGTGACCGACATGACCCGGTCGGTCGACGGCGAGGTGTTCAGCTCCACCTTCGACGAGCCGGTCGAGTACCACTGCAAGGTGGCCGAGCTCGTGCTGAACCGGGCGAAGCGGCTCGTCGAGACGGGCGCCGACGTCGTCATACTGCTCGACAGCATCACGCGTCTGACCCGGGCGTACAACCTGGCGGTGCCGTCGAGCGGCCGCACGCTGTCTGGCGGCATGGACCCGGTCGCGCTGTACCCGCCGAAGCAGTTCTTCGGCGCGGCCCGCAAAGTCGAGGACGGCGGCAGCCTCACCATACTGGCCGCGTGCCTGGTCGAGACCGACAGCCGGATGGACGAGCTGATCTACGAGGAGCTGAAGGGCACCGGCAACATGGAGGTCCGGCTCGACCGCAGGCTGTCCGAGAAGCGGGTCTACCCGGCGATCGACATCGGGCGCAGCGGCACCCGGCGCGAGGAGCTGCTGCTGGACGCGGAGACGCTCAGGCAGACCTGGCTGCTGCGCCGCATGGTCAGCCTCGTAAGCTCCGACAGCATGGCGTCCGAGGCTACCGAGAAGGTGATCGAGCGGCTCAGGAAGTCGGCCGACAACAAAGAGTTCCTCCAGAACCTCGCCAAGGACAGCTAAAGCGCCGCCCGTCGATTGTGGGTGCGCCGCCTCCTCCCATCGTCGTTCCCGTGGAGACGGGAACCCATCGCCGGCCCATGCGCTACTATGGCGCGGCGATGAAGAACCCTCGCCAGCATACCCAACGGGACCATCTACGTAGGCGTCACCTCCAACCCCGTGCAGCGCGTCTGGCAGCACAAGAACGGGTTCGTGGATGGGTTCACCAAGAAATACGACGTAGACCGCCTCGTCTGGTACGAGACTCACCCCGCGATGGAAGCCGCCATCACCCGCGAGCGGCGGCTCAAGAAATGGAACCGCGCCTGGAAGATCAGACTCATCGAAGAGGCGAACCCGTCCTGGCGCGACCTCTACTCCGAAATCACCTGAGGGCCGCCCCGCCCGTCGATTGTGGGTGCGCCGCCTCCTCCCATCGTCGTCCCCGTGGAGACGGGAACCCATCGCCGGCCCCTCGCCGTCGCGGGAAGACGAATGTGGGGTGGGCCCGCCTCCTCCCGTGGGTGCGCCGCCGCCTACCGTCGTTCCCGTGCAGACGGGGGCCCCCCAAATCGCTGGGATAAGAGACATCCCTCCGTATTGACAAGGCAATCGATAGTGGGATATATTGCGCCGTGCTTGGGCATCGGTTGCGAGTCCCGGTGTGGTGTCGGTCGCGAGGCCGGCCGGAAAGATGGAGTGCCGATACCCTTGACAATGTATTGGACATGGTGTAAAAACCGCAATAGTGTCAGACGAACGTCCTGAGATATCTAAATCGCGCATGTTATCCGCCAGTAGGAAAGGGCTTGATAACGTGGCCGGCTCCTGGGAGGGCAGCTACCCGGAGCTTCGTTTGTCAGAAGAACGGGTCGAATCAGCACAGCTAAAGTTGGACGGAATCACCAAGGGGGTCCACAAGTGAAAAAGGTTTTGAAGTTCTCATCCCTACTGGCGGCGGTACTGCTGCTCGCGGCGTTGGCTGGTGTGCAGTTGCTGTCCGCTGACGAGCACACCACCCTGACGACCGACCAGTCCTACGTCAGCGCCGACGAGGCCGCAGGCGACGACACATTCAGGGTGAGCTTGGTTCACACAGGCACATCGGCTGCCACCGTAGGTGCAACGACGACCGTGACGGTGACCAACCCGAGGACAAAGGCAGCCTATAAGTTGGCTGCCGGAGTGGTCGTTGCGACCACTACTCGCGCAAAGTATCAGGTCGACGTCACTGTATTGTCGACTACCACCATTCCAGCGAAACAGCTAGCAACTGGCTTGGGGACGACGGCTGACGAGGACGAGAACGTGGGCAAAGGCAATGTCCACGGCAAGGATGGCGACGAGCTCGTGGTGAGCTTCAAGCCGACCGGCTCGCTGGTCGCGCGCACTGCCACGGTCACCGTCGACACCAAGGGTCCGTCGATAACGAACCTCAGCCCCGTACACGACAGGAGGACGTCCGGCGGCACGATAAGGTTCGTGGCGGACATCTCCGATGGTGGCAGCGGCCTCGGCGCCGACGCCGACTCGGTGGTCGCCAAGACGACACTCACGGTCACCGGCGGCGGCGTGAACGAGGCTCTCCCGGTCAAGGCGACCAAGCCCGACTCCGGCGCCTCGACCGTGTCGGTCGTCGCCACACTGAACGAGGGTGCCTTCACGTGGACCGTCAGAGTCGTGGACGCCCTTGGCAACGTGGGCAATAGCGACGCGGTCCCCGACGACGGTGACGCGACCACGACGACGGACGACGGCAACCAGTCGCATAGCGTCGTCGTCGACATAACGGATCCTTCGATCGACTCGGCAATGACCGGTTACGTGCTTGACACGTCCGGTGACACTCCCACGGAGAAGAAGTCAGGCAGCCGGACCGGCATTCTCGTCACGTTCCTCGACGGTGGCGTCGAAGATGGTGGCGGACTGGACGGCACCACCGTCGGCGACACGGACTTCCGCGTTGACGTAGACGGCCAGGCGCAAAACATCTCGAGCGTGGTCTGGAACGAAAAGCTCGGCTTGATGGTGTTCATCACCCTCGCAGACGAGCTTGCGGGCGATGACGAGCCGGTTGTGCGACTGGTCGGGCCGGTCGAAGATCTGGCCGGCAACTCGACGGGTACCGGTCAGAAGGAGGCCACTGACGGAATCGCCCCGATACTGACGGTCAGCGTCGACGGCTCGACCGACACTGTGACCAACGATAAGCTGACGGTCCTGGTGAGCGCGGACGAGAAGTCGCGGAACCCCGCGCGGACGAGTGGCATCACGGTGTCGGCGATCGAGAAGGGCACGGGCGACAACGCAGAGAAGGATGTTGTCGGTGACGCGGCCGGGTTCAGCGCCGCGAGGTTCAGGACCGTGACGAGCGGCGAACAGTGGGAGTGGATTTTCAACCTGGCGAACGCCACCAACGGCAAGTACAACGTGTGCATTGAGGTTTCCGACATCAGTGGCGACACCGGTAACGAGGGGACGAAGGGCACGTGCGAGGCTGGGGCGCTGATCGACGCCGACAAGTCGATCACGTTCACGGTCGACACCGTTGTGAACGATCCCGCGGTGACGCCTGAGAAGACCGACAACGGCGGTGCGTTCATCGAGATTGGCTATGGCGAGAAGATCACGGCCTTGACCGCTACGGTTGCGGGCGACGCAGTCGACACGGCGACGCTGGACGACAAGACGTTCACCATCGCGCCTCCGGCTGACGGCTACGCGATCGGCGAGCACGAAGTCGCCGTGACGGCGACCGACGTTGCCGGCAACACGAAGACGGCCAAGAAGAAGGTCGAAATCACGGCGCGGGCCGCGTTCACGGTCAACCTGAGGCCAGGCTACAACCTGATCTCGCTCCCGGGCACGCCCGAGAGCACGGACATCAACGACGTAATCGGCGCGGACCATGCGATCAACCAGGTGCTGACGTACTCCCCGTTCGTCGAGGGCGGCTGGCTTTCGGCCGAGCGCGGCGACGATGGAGCCTTTGCGGGCACCCTGACGACGATCGACGGCTCGACGGCCTACATAGTGCGGACGACCAGCTTCGAGCCCCTTGAGGTAATAATCCCGCGGATGGCGCTCGGTAACGTGCTGCCGCCGCAGACGAACCTGGGAATCGGCTGGAACCTGGTACCGGTCATAGACCTTAGCTCCGACCTGGCGACCGGCGACGCGATTGACGGCTACTTCCAGGGCGTCGGTGACGCGATCCTGACGATCGGCGACACCGGCAGGCTTGAAGCGCTGGACGGTGACGACGGAGTGGTGGGACGCGGATACTGGGTCTACGCGAGCAGGGCGGCAGTTCTGCTGCCGACGCAGCGCTAGGCCAGCGCTCCAACATCGGGCAATAGGTAACTAGAGTAGAGTCTCCCGCCTCCACAAAGGGGGCGGGAGACTCTTTGTTTTGTAGGAGTGAGAGAGAAGATGCGAGGTCGTTGGATGATCGCAGTCGCAGGAATCGTGGTCGTGAGCGCGCTGGTCGTGGCGGCGAGCGCGGTCCGCGCCCAGGAGCAGCCGGTGAGGCCGACGATCTACAACGGCTCGCTCACGTTCAACGGACAGCCGCTGCTCGACGGGCTAAAGGTGCTGGCCCGCATCGGAGACTACGAGACGGCGTCGGTCATCTCCAAGAACGGTCGGTACCAGGGTCTGACGGTGCGGCCTCCGAAGCAACGCTACCTGGGCAAGATGGTGACGTTCCACGTGGAAAGCACCCAGGCGTACGAGACGGAGAAGTTCGTCCCGGGCAAGTCGGGGCCGAACTTCACCCGGTATATCTTCGACCTGACGTTCCCGGCGCTGCCGATGCGCCCGCCGACGCCGACGCCGACCGCGACGAACACACCGGTCCCGACGGCGACACCCGTCGTCGCACGGCCGTCGGTCTACTCGGGCACGATCATCGTGTCCGGCGGCAGCGTGTGGGCGGGGGCGAGGCTGGAAGCGCACTTGGGAGACCTGCGGTTCCCGGCGCTGGTGGAGGGACAGCAATACAGCAGCCTCGTCGTCGCTCCGGGCGACCTGGCGCTGGTCGGAGAGGTGATAGAGTTCTACCTTGACGGCGTCAAGGCTGAGACGACGGACGTCTACGAGAATGGCGCTCGAAAGCGGGACTTCGACATCATAGTCCTGGGCGCGCAGACGCCGACGCCGACGCGCACGCCTCGGCCAACGGCGACGCGGACCCCCATCCCGACGAACACCCCCGTGCCGACGGCAACCCCGACGCGGGTCCCGACGAACACGCCGGTGCCCACGACGACGCCCACGCCTGTGCCGACGGCGACCCCGACCCCGACGCCGACGGCGACGCCTGAGCCGACGGCGACCCCGGTTCCGACGGCGACGGTGGAACCCACGGCGACGCCGAGGCCGCGTGCGACCACGGCGCCTGTGGTCCGCGCCGACGACACGCCTGAGGCGGCGGGCCCCGCGGACCGCGGCAGCTGTGTGGCCATCGACGGCGCCCCCCCGCTGACGGGCGCCGCCAACGTGCTCCTAATGCTAGCCCCCGTCGGCCTAATAGCAGCCCACCGCCGCACCCGACCCCCCCCCGACCGCGGCTAGACAACCCGTTCGCCCTGAGTGCCCCGCCGCTTTGGGCGGGGTGTATCGAAGGGCCCGCAACCGGCCCGTAAGTTGGTGAAAATAATGCCGCAGCCCTTCCACGTGTACATGCTGAGATGCTCCGACGGGTCGTACTACGTCGGCCACACCGATGGCCTCGCTCGGAGAATAGCCGCGCACGACGCAGGCGAAATACCGGGGTACACTTCAGCCAGGCTGCCGGTCCAGTTGGTCTGGTCGCAGGAGTTTGCCGACCGTGTCGAGGCGCTGGAGTCGGAGGCTAGGATCAAGAAGTGGAGTCGTGCGAAGAAACGTGCGCTGGCTGAGGGCGACTACTCTGGGTTGCGAACGCTAGCAAAGAAGATGGACTGGCGCGGTTACCGCGCTCGGTCCGAGACGAGGAGGGGCGTTGACGGGTCGTGCGCGCCCCTCGATACGCGCCGCTGAAGCATCGGCGCTACTCGGGGTGAACGGATTGCGCGGGCGACGAGTGGCCGGGGCTGATTGTCTTGGGCGGTGCCCCACGGCCTTGGCGCACGCAACCCTATCAGCCTGGCCTCCCTTTGGCTGAGCACCCAACCCGTTCGCCCTGAGTGCCCCGCCGCTTTGGGCGAGCACCCTAGCCCGTTCGCCCTGGGTGGCCCGCCGCTTTGGGCGAGCACCCTAGCCCGTTCGCCCTGAGTGCCCCGCCGCTTTGGGCGGGGTGTATCGAAGGGCCCACGGCAACCAACCCGGAGCTCGCTGGGGGATGGGGAGATGGGTCTTGTCGGAAGCCTGCGCCCGCCCCTCGATACGCGCCGCTGAAGCATCGGCGCTACTCGGGGTGAACGGGTTGAGCGGGCGACGGGTGGCCGGGGCTGATTGTCTTGGGCGGTGCCCCACGGCCTTGGCGCACGCAACCCTATCAGCCTGGCCTCCCTTTGGCTGAGCACCCTAGCCCGTTCGCCCTGAGTGCCCCGCCGCTTTGGGCGAGCACCCTAGCCCGTTCGCCCTGAGTGCCCCGCCGCTTTGGGCGGGGTGTATCGAAGGGCCCACGGCAACCAACCCGGAGCTCGCTGGGGGATGGGGAGATGGGTCTTGTCGGAAGCCTGCGCCCGCCCCTCGATACGCGCCGCTGAAGCATCGGCGCTACTCGGGGTGAACGGATTGCGCGGGCGACGGGTGGCCGGGGCTGATTGTCTTGGGCGGTGCCCCACGGCCTTGGCGCACGCAACCCTATCAGCCTGGCCTCCCTTTGGCTGAGCACCCAACCCGTTCGCCCTGAGTGCCCCGCCGCTTTGGGCGAGCACCCTAGCCCGTTCGCCCTGAGTGCCCCGCCGCTTTGGGCGGGGTGTATCGAAGGGCCCACGGCAACCAACCCGGAGCTCGCTGGGGGATGGGGAGATGGGTCTTGTCGGAAGCCTGCGCCCGCCCCTCGATACGCGCCGCTGAAGCATCGGCGCTACTCGGGGTGAACGGATTGCGCGGGCGATCGGGTCAGGGGGTTGGATTCCCGCCTTCGCGGGAATTACGGTATGCAAGGATCTCCCTTGGTGGAAATGACGGAGCGCGTCCGGCGCACCCAACTATCCACCATCCACTACCCACTATCCCCCACCCCGCTTCTGCCGTGTATAATCTAAAGTGGACCGTATGCGCCAGAAAGCCAGATGACTACTCACAAACGCGACTACTACGAGGTCCTGAGCGTCTCCCGCGGCTGCTCCGACGAGGAGCTGAAGAAGGCGTTCAGGAAGCTGGCGCTTGCGTACCACCCGGACCGGAACAAGAACGAGGGCGCGACGGAGCGCTTCAAGGAGATCAACGAGGCGTACCAGGTGCTCACGGACCCGCAGAAGCGGTCGACGTACGACCGCTTCGGCCACGCCGGGCTCGGACAGAACGGCGCACAGGGATTCGACGGCTTCGATACATTCGGCGGCTTCGGCGACATCTTCGACGCCTTCTTCGGCGGCGGCTCGGGACGGTCGCGCACGTCGGCACGGCGCGGCGGAGACCTCCAGCACTCCCTGACGGTCGACTTCGAGGAGGCCGTGTTCGGCTGCGAGCGCCCGATCGAGGTACGGCGCACGGAGGTTTGCTCCCGGTGCAAGGGCGGCGGAAGCGAGCCGGGCTCGTCGCCGACGGTCTGCCTCGAGTGCGCCGGCGCGGGAGAGGTCCGGCGGAGCCACCAGAGCATCTTCGGCCAGTTCACGCAGGTGTCGTCGTGCGGCCGGTGCCGCGGCGAGGGCAACGTGATCACGGACCCGTGCGCGAGCTGCAACGGGGCGGGCCGGGAGCGCCGCCAGCGGAAGCTGGTCGTCTCGATCCCGGCGGGCATCGAGACCGGGACGCAGATGCGCCTGAGCGGGGAGGGCGAGCCGGGGTCCCGCGGCGGGCCCGCCGGGGACCTGTACGTCTCGGTGCGGGTGATGCCCCACGCGTACTTCGAGCGCAGCGGCAACGACATCATCCACGTCCACCGGGTCAACATGGCCCAAGCGGCGCTGGGGACGACGGTCGAGACGCCGACAATGGACGGCGACGTGGAGATCGAGGTGCCGGCCGGCACTCAGACGGGCGATGTGGTGCGCCTCAGGGGCAAGGGTGTCCCGCACCTGGGCGCGCAGAGCCGCCGGGGCGACCAGCTCGTGACGCTGGTGGTGGAGACGCCGCGGTCGCTGACCCAGGAACAGCGGGCGCTGCTGGAGGCGCTGTCGGAGACGATGGACGGCGGCAGGTTTGGCCCGGACGGCATAGAGGACGGCCGGGGCTGGTTCGACCGCCTCAGGGACTCCATGTCCGGTGCCGAGTAGGTAGCCCCACGGACCGCATCCGGAACGCACTGCCACGCCGACGGATGACTACATGCGTGCACGCCGTAGCGGGCGTAGTCTTGCTGTTGGGCCGCAATCAACCGGTTCACCCTGTACGCGCCCTTCGATACACCCCGACGAAGCGTCGGGGCACTCAGGGTGAGCGGTTGTACGTCAACGGGCGTGTCGAGGGCACCTAGGGCGAGCGGTCGTGCGGTGACGGTGCGCAGGGGCGTTCAGGGCGAGCGGTCGTGCGGTGACGGTGCGTAGGGGCGTTCGGGCAGTAGGGGTTGATCTTTCGTAGCCATACGACCCCGTTCACCCCGAGTAGCGCCGATGCGTCATCGGCGCGTATCGAGGGGCGCGGGCAGGTTGGACGTGCACCCTTGCCGAGGATGGATTCCCGCGAAAGCGGGAATAGCGGATGGTGGGTAGTTCGCCTGGGTGGGCAGATTGAGGACGCGGGAATGACGGATGGTGGGCAGTTCGCCTGGGTGGGCAGATCGAGGACGCAGAAATGACGGATGGCGGGTAGTTCGCCTGGGTGGGCAGATAGGACGCGGGAATGACGGGTGGTGGGTAGTTCGCCTGCTGGGCAGATAGGACGCGGGAATGACGGATGGTGGGTAGTTCGCCTGGGTGGGCAGATCGAGGACGCAGAAATGACGGATGGCGGGTAGTTCGCCTGGGTGGGCAGATCGAGGACGCAGAAATGACGGATGGTGGGTAGTTCGCCTGGGTGGGCAGATCGAGGACGCAGAAATAGCGGATGGCGGGTAGTCGGGGAGTCGGCATGACGGACAGGGTAGATCGGGCGTCGGGGCGATCGGGGGCGGCTTGAAATGAAATGGGTCGAGCTTAGCGTGGAGACGGACCCGGAGTTCGTCGAGCCGCTGTCGCAGGTGTTCATCCGCTACGGGAGCGGCGGCGTGCTGGTCGAGGAGCCGGGCGGGTACAACCCGGACGAGGGCGAGATGCCTCCGGTCGGCCCGGTCGTGCTGAAGACGTACGTACCGCTCGACAGTACCACCAGGATCCGCCGGGAACAGATCGACGTGGGGGTGCGGCTGATCGGCCGCATCGGGCCGGTGACGGAGCTGCGGGAGCGCGTGCTGGACGAGCGGGAGTGGCAGGACGCGTGGAAGGAGCACTTCCACGCGCTGCGGGTCGGGGAGCGCATCGTCGTGGCGCCGAGCTGGCGGGAGTACGAGGCGAAGCCGTCCGACATCGTGGTGCGGCTGGACCCGGGCATGGCGTTCGGGACGGGGCACCATCCGACGACGCGGAACTGTCTGGCGCTGCTCGAAACGCTGGTGCGGCCGGGTATGCGCGTGCTGGACGTTGGCTGCGGGTCTGGGATACTGGCGATCGCGTCGGTGAAGCTGGGCGCCGCGTCCGCGTTCGGGCTGGACGTCGACCCCGTCGCCGTCCGGTCGTCCCGGCCGAACGTGGCGGAGAACGGCGTCGACGGCAGCGTGGAGCTCGCGGAGGGGACGCTGCCGCACCCGGGCGCTCCGGCGGGCGAGTTCGACATCGTGCTGGCGAACATCTCCTCGAAGGTCGTGTCGGAGCTGGCGCCGCACCTGGCGCGCGCGGCGGCGCCGGGCGGCGTCGTGGTCGCCTCAGGGATGATCGAGGCCCAGAGCGCGGCGGCGTCGAGTCGGCTGGAGCAGGCCGGCGCGGCGCCGAAGGAGTGGCACAGGAGCGGCGACTGGGTCACCCTGGTCTGCCCCGTGGCGTAGGGGGCTACCCCGTGCACCGCTTCTTCGTGTTCCCGGAGTGCATCGACGGCGACGAGGCGGTCGTCACCGGCGCGGCGGCGCGACAGCTCGCGACGGTGCTGCGGGCCGCCCAGGGGGACCGGATCGCGCTGCTGGACGACACCGGCGTCGAGTACTTCGTCACGCTGTCGCGGGTCGGCCCGAAGGAGGTCGCGGGCGCGGTGACCGGGCGCGCCGGGGGCGACGAGAGGCCGTCCGCGCCGATCACCCTGTACCAGGCGCTGCTGAAGGCGGATCGGTTCGAGCAGGTGCTGCAGAAGTGCACCGAGCTGGGCGTCGCGCGGTTCGTCCCGGTCGTGACGGAGCGCTGTGTGCCGAGGGTCGGCGAGAGGTGGGCGGCGAACCGGTACCGACGATGGCGCAGGATCGTCACGGAGGCGGCGGAGCAGTCGGGGCGTCGGCGGATCCCGGCGCTGGAGGCGGCTGTAGACCTGGCGGAGGCCTGCGACGCGGCGGAGGGCGTCCGCATCATCCCGTGGGAGGGCGAGCGCGCCACTGGCATCAGGGCGGCGCTGTCCGAGGCGGGCCGGGAGGCGATGCGCCGCGGCGTCAGCGTCTTCGTGGGCCCGGAGGGCGGCCTGACGGCGGACGAGATAGAAGACGCCAGGTCGCGGGGCATCGCGTCGGTCAGCCTGGGGCCTCGTGTGCTGCGGTCCGAGACTGCGGCGATGGCGGCGGTCGCCGCCATACAGTACGAGCTGGGCGAGCTAGGCGGCTGAGGCGCGGCGGCCTGCCGACGGATTGTGGTCGCCCCGGCCGATGAAGCGCATCCTGAGCGGGCTGCCCTGGAAGCCGAACTTGCTCCTGATAGAGTTCTCCAGGTAGCGGCGGTACGCGAAGTGGACCGCGTTGGAGCGGTTCACGTAGAAGGTGAAGCTGGGTGGGCCGGAGCCGTCCTGGGTGACGCCGTAGACCTTCAGCGCGCCGCGCCCCGTGGTGGCCGGAGGATGCCTGCCCATAGCCTCCATCACGGTGCGGCGCAGCTCGTACCGGGGGAGCGTCCGGATCCACTCGGCGTGCACCTCGAGCGAGACGTCGAGCAGCTCCGCGGCGCCCGTTCCGCGCAGCGCCGAGACGAATCGCACTGGCGCGTGGGCCGCGAAGGCGAACTGCGACCTCACCGCCGCCGCCGCGTGCTCCATGGTCATCTCCAACTCCGGCGCCAGGTCCCACTTGTTGACGGCGAGCACCATGCCCTTGTGGGCGTCCAGCACGTAGCTCGCCACGTGGGTGTCCTGGTTCGTGGCGAGCTCGGAGGCGTCGAGGAGGAGGATGGCGACGTTGGCGCGGTCGATGGCCCTGATCGACCTGAGCACGCTGAACCGCTCTATGCCGGGCTCGATGCTGCCGCGGCGCCGTATGCCCGCGGTGTCGATCAGGAGGAAAGACCGGTTGCCCACGGTGACCATAGTGTCGATCGCGTCGCGGGTGGTTCCCGGCACGTCGCTGACGATGGCGCGCTGGCTGCCCGTGAGCGCGTTGAGCAGCATCGACTTGCCGACGTTGGTCCTGCCGACGATGGCGATCCTGACGTCGGCGTCGACCTCCACGCCGAGGTCAGGGGCCGGAAAGAGCCTGACCACCTCGGCCATGAGGTCGTCGACGCCGTGGTTGTGGTATGCGCTGACCGGCAGCGGCTCGCCGAGACCGAGCTCGTAGAAGTCGACTGCCATGGCCTGCCGCGTGTTGTTGTCGGCCTTGTTCGCCGCCAGCACGACTGGCCTGTCCGATCTGCGGAGCGTGTCGGCCACGTCGCGGTCGGCGGCGGTGACGCCGGTCTCGGCGTCGGTCAGCATCACGATGACGTCAGCGTCGTCGATGGCGACGCGCACCTGCTCGAGCACCTTGTCCGAAATGTCGCCGGACGCGGACAGGTCGAGTCCGCCGGTATCCACCAGGATGAAGGAGCGGCCGGCCCACTCGGTGTCCGTTGTCACGCGGTCGCGCGTCGTTCCTGAGACTTCGGAAACGACGGCGGTCCTGGCCCCGGCGACGCGGTTGAACAGCGTGGACTTGCCGACGTTGGGCCGCCCGACGATGGCGACGAGGGGCCTGACGCGGTCGTGGGAGCGGTGTGTTGTTGTGTCTGCCATGAGTAGGACGTGGAGCGCGGACGCGCCGTGCGGCGCGGGCGTCAGGACATCAAGCTGGCGAGTATGGCCTTCTGGGAGTGCAGGCGGTTCTCCGCCTGGTCGAACACGACCGACTGTGGGTGGTACAGCATGCCTTCGGCGATCTCCTCGCCCTCGTGGGCGGGCATGTCGTGCATGAAGATGGCGTCCGGCTTCGCGCACGCCATGAGCTCGGGGTCGACGCGGTAGCCCGTGAACGCCCCGCGGCGCTCTGCGGTCTCGGCGTCCTGGCCCATGCTGACCCAGACGTCCGTATATACGACATCCGCGCCGCGCGCGGCATCTTGGGGCATCTCCACCCAGTCGAGCGCGGTCTCGTTCGCGGTGGCGCGGCGTTTCGCCTCTTTCCAGGCCGCGTCCGGGACGCGGTAGCCGGGTGGCGAGGCGATGGTGAAGTCGGCGCCTGTCGACGCGCATGCCAGCGCCAGGCTCGCCGCGACGTTGTTGCCGTCGCCTACGTAGGCGACTCTGAGCCCGTCGGTCCCGCCCTTGTGCTCGGACATGGTGAGCAGGTCGCCGACGGCCTGGCAGGGATGCTCCAGGTCGGAGAGCGCGTTGACGACCGGGACGGAGGTGTTCTCCGCAAGCAGCTCCAAGCTCCGGTGGGAGAAGACGCGGGCCACGATCGCGTCGACCCATCTGTCCAGAACGCGCGCTACGTCCGGGACGGGTTCGCGACTGCGGAGGCCTACGTCGTCCCTGCCGAGGTAGATGCACTCGCCGCCTAGCTGTCGTATGCCGACCTCGAAGCTCACGCGGGTCCGCAGCGAGGGCTTTTCGAACAGCAGGACGACTATCTTGCCCTCCAGCGGCCGAGGCGCGCGGCCGGTCTTCAACTCACTCGCGTCCTGGACGAGCTGCGTGACCTCTTCGGGAGCGAGGTCGGAGATAGCGAGAAAGTCTTTACGGCTCATGGGGAGGGAACTCCGGGAGCGCCAAGTATAGCAGACGGGATATGCGGGGCCGCGTTGCCGGGGGGCGTGAGGCATGGCCTGCGCCCCTCGATACGCGCCGCTGAAGCAGCGACGCTACTCGGGGTGATCGGACTGTTCGGGGTAGTTGGCGAGACGGGGTGCAACAGCCACGGGTGTGAGGCCGCGGCGCGCTGCTAGACGGCCTCGGTGCGCGCGATGGCGTGCAGGTCTCGGCGGCGTATGCTGCGGTTCATGAGCGCCACGGTAACGGCGAAGACGGCGAGCAGCACGGCGTACGTGAGCAGCATCTGTGGCCAGTCGGTCGTCAGGATGAACGGCGGCACGACGTCGTCGCCCGCCTCGTCGACGGCCACGGACGACACCATGATCCTGCTCATCTGGAACCCTGTCCACGTGCCGAGCCCGAGCCCGATCGCGGCGATGGATATGTGCTCGAATCCTATGAGGCCCAGCAGCTGTCGGCGCGACAGGCCGAGCGCCCGAAGGTAGCCCGTCTCGCTCCTGCTGTGTCCGCCGAAGGCGACCATGTATATCGCGTAGCCGAGGCCGGCGGTGAGGATCAGCACCGCGATGGCAAGCATCGACAGGGACCGCCATCCGGCGGTGGTGAGCGGGTCCCGGTCCACCATCTCGAACACCTCCGACCGGCGCAACAGCCGCCCGGAGATGCGTCTGATCGCGGCCACGGCGAGGTCGAGCTCGATGCCGGCCGTCGAGTCCGTCGTGATGAAGAGCTCGTTCGGGCGGTGCGGCCTGGCCACGCTCAGGATGTTCAGGTGGGCCAGCATTCGGTCGAGGTCGGTGACGATGAACCGCCCGCCTTCGGGGCTCAACGTCGGGAAATTCCGCACGATGTCCGCCACGACGACTTCGAGGCGGTTCTGGCCTAGCTGCACGAAGAGCGAGCTGCCTTTTGTGGCGCCCATACTGGCCGCGAGGTCGTCGCTGACGATCACAGGGAGCGGGCCGGCGGAGGGGCTCTGGTAGAAGCCGCGTATGCCGCGCTGGTTCTCTCTGCCGAACGAGAATCGGGCGGCCGTGTTGCCGTCCTGAACGTCGCGGGAGGTGAGGGAGAGGCGGTCAGACGATAGCGGCGACGTCACGATCGGCGTCCATCGGAGCTCGCCTTCGAAGCTCTCCAGCGGAATCTCTCCGCCGTCCTCGGTCCGTACGTGCAGGTTGTCGACGACCACCGTACCGGGCGTTCCCACCGGGCCGAAGCCGGGCTCGAATATCTGGATTGAGACGACGTGGACCGGCGGGGCTATCCTGTTTATCTCGCCCGTCATCAGTCGCCACCCGGGCCGGCCCAGCTCGCCCATGTAGACCGGTCTGATGGCGCCGGCCTCGTTGCCCACGATCACCCACAACGACAGGTTCGTGAACGGGTCCTCCGGATTGATCCACATGCCCAGCTGCGTGGCGTCGTCGGGTATGGACAGAGTCTCCACGGAGGGGTGGCTGCGCACGGACGCCATCACCTCGACGAGCGTGACCTCCGAGTAGTCATCGCGGTACCACGACATGTGGGCGAAGTCACGCGTTTCCAGCGCCAGCAGCTCTACCGTGAAGGGGCCCACGTCCACCCTCTGCCGGATCGCCGTCGCCGCAGCGACGAGGCCTGGGATGGCGCCGGGGCGCAGATCGTTCGCGCCGGTGATCATGTAGCCTGGGAGCTGCACTACCCGGATGTCCGTGGCGATCTGGTGATTGATGCGGTCGCTTCGACTCTTCTCGAGGGTGCCTCCCACGGTTGTCGCCAGTACGGCCGAGCCGGTGACGAGGACGAGCAGCAGGACGAGCCAGGTGTACTGCAGCGGATTGCGCGCCATGTGGCGCAGGCCCATCGTGATCGATATCGGCAGAGACCCCATTGCCATGCGGGCCAGCAGGTACGCGATCTGCGCCGGCACGACGGCGGCCACGCCGGCCAGCGCGAGCCTTACGGCGGAGTGGTCGACGTCAGGCGCGCGCCATAGGACGCCCGCGACGAGGACCGCCTGGACGGCGAGGCCGATGACCGTGCGCCTCCGGCTCCGTGCGCTGGCCGTTACCCTATAGGCTACCGCCAGCGCGATCAGAAGGCCGGTAGGGGCGAACCCGGTGAGCGTCCTGTCGTCCGTTACCGCCTGCCACGCGAACACCGGCGCCAGGACAGCGATCGAGCCCGCGGCCAGCAGATGCACTATCCGCGGCGACTCGCCGGTGACGTACCTGACGATCAGCGGAAACAGACGCATGAAGACGAGGGCTACAGCTATCAGGAACAGCACCGGGGCGAAGAGCAGGGCTTCGTTTACCTCTACGTCCTTGAGCAGTCCGCCTGAGATGACGTGCCCTCTGGCGTGCATCTCCCAGAAGATCAGTCCCCCGGCCACGAGCACCACGATGTCGAGGAAGTACCGGTGCAGCAGCGGCACGCTCGGCGGTCGGGACGAGCGCAGCTTGTGGGCGAGCAGACCTCCCCGGGTGCCCAGGACGCCGGGGACCACGTAGATGAGCAGGCAGAGCGCCCCTGTGACCCCCGCGACGACGAACGGAAGCCGGTCGATCTTCACGGGAAGGAGTCCAGGTTCGGCGAGGCTGGAGAAGGCGGGCAGGAACCCCGCGGCGCCCACGAGGCCCGTCGCGAGAACGGGCGCCACAGCCACGGCGACGGCCGTCATCACGAGCCCCTCCAGCAGGTAAAGGCGGGAGAGGCGAGCGAGGCCGGCTCCCCTGGTACGGAGCAGCGATGCGTCCTCCTCTCTGCGCCGGACGAGGACCGATACCATCATCGCCAGGAAGAACAGGACCGTCGCGACAAGGACAGAGGTCAGCAGGAGCAACGGCACTCTTGTGAAGAAGGACCGGTCCCGGAAATTCTCCAGCATCGTGATGATGGCGCTGGAAACCTGGGCGCCGGGGATCGCGGTCGTGATCTCGCGTTCGAAGTCGTCGAACCGTCCCAGAGCCTCGGAGACCGGCCACTCTTTGAGCCCATCTGTGTCGGTGAGAATATACCAGTGCTCGTCGATGAGCATGCCGGGGTAGGCGCGACCGAGCGCGTCGAGCATGGCCCGCTCGGTGATGAACAGCGGCACCGGCGGACGCTGTGGGTCGTAGAAGAGCTCGGAGTCCTCCGGCGCGGCGTCCTCGGGCGGCGGCGGGTCGATGAACACGCTGGCGTGGGAGTGCCAATAGTCTTCAGTCGGGTTGGTCGCTTCCATGATGCCCACGATCTTGGCCGTGAGCTTGATGCGCGACCCGAGGCTTGGCGCTACGATCACCTCCTGCCCAACCTCGAGGTCGAACTCCTCGGCCGTCACCACGCTTATGACGGTCTCCAGGGCAGGCCCAAATCGGCCGATACCGGTGGTGTCGGACGCCATGCGGCCCAACGTGAACGCCACGTGGTCCTCCAGGTTGGAGAAGTACCTGAAGTAGGCGCGCGACGCCTCTCCTATGGTCTCCGGCGGAGGGAGCGGGTCGATCGGCAGCCCGGCGAACCACGTCTCGACGCGGAAGTAGACCTCGTGACTGTCGTATATCTCGGGGATGTGGTTGTCGATCGCGTCGTCTACGGTGGACTGGGTGCGGCGGAGCTCGAACTCGGTCAGGGGGACGCGCCTCGCGATGGGACTGATGTTGGAGAACGGCCGGTGGAGCGCGTCGATCGCGACGTTCAACCCCAGCCGCTCCAGTGATCTGAGGTACACGGGGCCGGCGGCGGCGAGGGTCGTCGCCAGGATGATGCCGATCATCAGCCCCGCAAGCAGGACTCTATCGTCGGTAAGACGCTTTAGGGCGAGCCTTGGCAGCGAGATAGGGCTCAACTATGGCTCCCTGTGGGGCGCGAGGCGCAGGATGGGTTCGTGATCGTCCTGCCGATTCCGTCACGGCGCGGGGCGCCGCTGCCCGCGATCCGGCCCCGTCTTGCTATCTTCGCAATCGTACCAGATTCCGGCCGGGGTCGATCCGTCGATCGACGGACGGAAGCGGGCCGGCGGCGTTCGCCCTACGCCGCCGAAGGCGGCGTGGCGCGCTCAATGTCCCGAAGCCCGCCGTGCTCCACCTCCACGTCGAATATCTCGGCGAAGTGCGCCGTCAACGCGCGCGCGGCGTCCCCGACGTTCACTGAAGCACTCCCCGTCGCGGCCACCGAAGTCACCGGGAGGTCGGGCATGCCGCACGGGACAATGCGGTCGAAGTAGGTCAGGTCGGGGTTGACGTTGAGCGCGAAGCCGTGCGTGGTCACCCCTAGGCTGATCTTGACGCCGATCGCCGCGATCTTGGCGGTCCCTACCCAGACGCCCGTCGGACGGTCTTCGCTCTCGCCGTGAATGCCGAAGTCCGCCAGCGTGACGATCAGCACGCGTTCCAGCCGGCGCACGTATGCAAGCGGCCCGATGCCCAGCTTGCGGAGGTCCACTATGGGGTAGCCGACGAGCTGGCCTGGGCCGTGGTAGGTGACCTCCCCGCCCCTGTCCGTACGTCGGACCTCGGCTCCAAGTGCTTTCAGCTCCTCCGCGTTAGCGAGAATATCGTCGGTCCGCCCCCTCCGGCCCAGGGTGAACACGTGAGGGTGCTCCAGGAGCAGCAGCACGCCGGGCAGCGCGCCCGCGACGACCTGCCGGTGGAGGCGCTTCTGAAGCCCCGACGCCACGTCGTGGCCCATCGAGCCCGCCTCCACGACCAAGCACGGGCCGGGAGTCATAGCGGTTTCCGGACCCGCGGATCCTGACGAGGTGCCGACGCCCGTGCGTAGAGTCATTCGCGGCCGGCTTCGGAATCCGCGCCCCGGAGGCGGGCGGGCCAGTCTCGCTGTACCGATTGCAGCTTGGGCCAGCCGTCGTCGTACTTCGATTGCGCATTGCGAAGGTGGCCGCCGAGCACGCGGTAGTCCTCCGCGAACCTCTCCAGGCCGCGCTCGAGCTGGCCGAGCTTCGCCAGCGTCTCCCTGGAGCTCCGCTCCACCTCGAGTCCCCTGAGTCCCTGCGCCACGACCTGCAGATAGGCGTACAGGCTGTTCGGCGACGTCGGAAAGACGCGCTTGCTCCAGGCGTAGTCGAGAATGTCGTCCGGTCCGTCGCCTCCAGTGACGATCTCGTAGTAGACGTTCTCGGCCGGGATGTACATCAGGGCGAAGTCGAGCGTCTCGCCGGGGCAGATGTACTTGACGGCGATGTCGTCGACGTGGCCCTTGACGGCTCTGTGGAGTTGCCGACGCTCTGCGTCCCTGCTGCTCGCGTCCGCCTCCATGAGACGCCTGTAGCTCTCCATGGGGAACTTGGCGTCCACGGACACGGCCTGGCCTTCTCGGAGCAGGACTATCGCGTCGACCCGGGTGCCGTTTCGGAACTGGTGCTGGGTCGAGTAGGCGCCGCTGGGCAGGACCTGGCCGAGGAGCTGCTCCAGCATGCGCTCGCCGAGGCCGCCCCGGAGCGTCGGCGAGCCCAGCACCATGCGCATCTCCTCACCAACCTCGACCATGCGGCGCGTGTCGGCCTTGACCTCGCCCAGTCCGCGGTTCAGCGAGTCGAGCCGGTCGTCCGCGGGGACGGAGTCCGGCCGGCTGGAGCGAAGCAGCGCCGCTGTCAGAGCGAGGATGGCGACGGCCATCAGGACGAGGGCGACTATGAGCGCGGTCTCCATGACCCTCCCCGGCGGACTCCGCTCAGATGACGGTGTCCGGCCCGATTGATTCCAGGCGGCTCTTGACGGCGTTCACGAAGGCCGCCGCTTCGGCGCCGTCCAGGATACGGTGGTCGAAGGTGATGCACAGGTTCATCATCGACCGGACGGCGACTTCGTCGTCGACGACTACCGGCCGTTTCACGATGGCCTCGGCGTTGAGGATCGCGGCCTGGGGGTGGTTGATGATCCCCTTGCCGACGACGGAGCCCAGAGCGCCCGTGTTGTTGAGCGTGAAGGTGCCGCCCTGCATGTCCTCCACTCGCAGCTTGCCGGCGCGTGCCCGGGCGGCAAGGTCGTCGACCGCCCTGGCCAGGGACGCGACGTCCATAGCAGCGGCGTCGTGCACGACGGGAACTACCAGGCCCTGGGGCGCGGCCACGGCGACCCCGACGTTGACGCGCCGCTTGAGCACTATGGCGTCGCCTCCCCAGGTCGAGTTGACCAGCGGATTCTCCCTCAGCGCGGCGGCGACGGCCTGGATGATGAACGCCATGAACGTCAGGTTGACGCCTTCTCGCCCCCGGAAGTCTGACTTGACGGCTTCGCGGAGCGCGACGAGCCCTGTGACGTCCGCTTCAACGGTGCTCCAAGCCTCCGGGATTTGGCTGGCGCTCCTGACCATGTTGTCGGCGATGGTGCGCCGTACGGGCGTCAGGGGCACGCGCTCCTCGTCGGCGCTCGCAGTCTCCCCCGCGGGCGTCCGTGACGTCTGCTGTGCGACGTGGGCCTCGACGTCCCTGCGGGTGACGCGTCCGCCGAAGCCCGACCCCCGCACGGCCGACAGGTCCACGCCGTGCTCGGCCGCGAGCCGCCGCACGGCCGGCGAGTACCGCGGGCCCGCGCCGCCGCCGTCGACAAGCGGCCCGCCCGACCCGGTCGGCCCCACCGGCGCGACGTCCTTGAGCAGCGTGCCGGTCAGCGAAGCCTCCGAGGCCGCGCCGGGGACGACCGCCGGGGCGTCCTCCTGCTCCTCGGGTTCCTCGCCCTCGACTTCTATCTCGGCGATCACGGCGCCCATGGGGACCGTCTGCCCCTCAGCGACCACGATGGCCGAGAGTACACCCGTCGCGGGAGAGGGCATCTCCATGGTGACCTTGTCGGTGACGATCTCGACGACCGGCTCGTACTTCTCGATACGATCGCCGACGTTCTTCAGCCACGGGCCGATATAGGCCTCCGTGACCGACTCTCCGACCTGCGGCAGCCTGACTTTCATGTTGTTTCCGCCTGTGGAATCGCCTACGGGCGCACCGAAGCGCGAGCTAGTAGCTGGCCAACGTCTCTATGGCTTCGACGATCTGGTCGGCGTCGACCATGAATACGTCCTCCAGGGGCGGGCTGAAGGGCATTGGCGGCACCTCCGGCCCGGCAAGCCTCATCACGGGGCCGTCGAGGTGGTCGAAGGCGCTCTCGGAGATGACGGCCGCGACCTCGGCCCCGATTCCTCCGGCCTTGGTGTCCTCGTGTACGATCAGCGCCTTCCCGCTCTTCCGCACCGACTCCAGGATGGTCTCGTCGTCCATCGGTCGCAGCGTGCGGAGGTCCACGACCTCGACGCTGACGCCCCGCTCTGCCGCGGCCTCCGCGGCCTCGAGGCAGTGGTGAAGCATGAGGCCGTAGGTGACGATGGTGACGTCTTCTCCCCGGCGCTTCACGTCGGCCTGTCCGATGGGCAGCGTGTACTCGATCTCGGGCACCTCGCCCCGCACGAGTCGGTACGTCCGCTTGTGCTCCAGGAAGACTACCGGATCGTCGCTGCGGATGGCGCTCTTCAGCAGCCCCTTCGCGTCGTACGGCGTCGCGGGCGCGATCACGACCAGTCCGGGCGTATGGGCGAACAGGGCCTCCACGTTCTGGGAGTGGTACAGGCCGCCCCGTACGCCGCCTCCGTAGGGCGTCCTGACGACCATCGGAACGCCGATGGAGCCGTCGGTGCCGTACCGGGCTCGCGACGCCTCTCCGACGATCTGGCAGACGCTGGGCCAGATGAAGTCGGCGAACTGTATCTCCGCGATGGGCCTCATGCCCTCCATTGCCGCCCCAAGGGCGATGCCGGCGATGGACGACTCGGCCAGAGGGGTGTCGATGACCCGCTCCTCGCCGAAGGCGTCGAGAAAGCCGTCGGTCGCGAGGAAGACGCCCCCCCTGGCCGCGATGTCCTCGCCCATGACGAAGACCGCGGGGTCGCGGGCCATCTCCTCCCGCATGGCCTGGCGCACGGCCTCGAGGACCGTCATGACCGCGATGGCGCACCTCCCGACGCGTACACGTCTCTATAGAAGCTCGACGTCGGCGGGTACGGCGTCGACTCGACCTCTTCGGTCGCCTCGTCGATCTCCCGGCGGGCCGCGGCGCGAATCTCCTCGTCCATCTCGTCGGACAGGACGCCCGCGGCCTTCAGCTGGCCTCTGAGGCGGTCTAGAGGGTCGCGTAGACGGGCCCTCTCCACGTCCTCGCGCTCGCGGTACCGGGTGTCGTCGTCGTCGCTGGTATGCGGCAGGTAGCGTTCCACCATCGCCTCGATCAGCGTGGGCCCGCCACCGGAGCGGGCCCGTGCGGCGGCCGCGGATGCGGCCTCGTACACGGCCGCGGCGTCCGTGCCGTCGACCACGACGCCGGGCATGCCGTAGCCCTGCGCGCGGGAGGCGACGCTGTCGACCGCCATCTGAGCGGACAGCGGGACCGAGATGGCGTAGCCGTTGTTCTCGCAGAAGAAGATCACCGGCAGCCGATGGATCGCGGCGAAGTTCATGGCCTCGTGGCAGTCGCCGACGCTTGACGCCCCGTCTCCGAAGTAGACGATTGTGACCGCGTCGTCGCCGCGCAGCTTGGACGCGAGGGCTGCGCCGACGGCCTGAGGGATCTGGGTGGCCACGACGTTGGAGAGATTGACCAGCTTCAGCTCCGCGTGGGCGCCGTGGGTCGGAAACTGGCGCGCGCCGCTCAGCGGCTCGCCGTCCCGGGCCATGAACCCGCGCATGATCTCCTCCGGCGTCATCCCCAGGCCCACCAGCACGGCGAGGTCGCGGTAGTAGATGTAGAATCGGTCGTGGCCCCTGCGCAGCGCCCAGACCGTGCCGAGCTGCCCCGCTTCGTGGCCCTGGGCCGACGCCACGATCGCCGCCTTGCCCTGCCGGTTCAGCAGCCAGACGCGCTCGTCCAGCGTCCTGCAGCGCACCATGACGCGGTATATCTCCAGAAGCTGCTGGTCGCTCGGGCCGGCGCTTGCGGCCCCGGTTGCCGCGTCAGGCTGGGCTGGATCCATTGCGTTCCTCAGCACGTCCTCCCGTCGCGCGGGAGCGACATAATATTACATTACGCCGGGACGCAGTGGATGCCGCCACCTGAGCCTCGGAAAGCGCCCGAAGTCCGAGTCGGTCGAGACCATGGTGCAGCCATGCTCGATGGCAACCGCCGCGTGCTGGGCGTCGGCGACCAGCTTTCCGGTGGCTCGGGACTCGCGGCACAGCCTTTCGAATATGTCCAGGTGATCGGGACCGGGGCCCACGATGCGCGCCGTCGGGCGTTCGACGAGCGAGGACACGAACGCGAACGACCGATCGAGAGTGGACGGCGGGTCGAAGATACGGGGGTTGGTTGCAACGCGTATGAAGCCCGACAGGACGAGGACCGATAGGGCGAACGGTTCCGGTCCAGTCGCCAGACGGGCGAGCCAGCCGGCGTATTCGGCGTGATCGGGGATCGAGTCCTCGACGTGCGCATAGATGAGCACGTTCACGTCGGGGAGCAGCATCAGTGGCGCCCGCGCTTGAACAGGGCCTCGTCGTCGTCCGCGTCTAGCGCTCTCGGCCGGTCGAGATCGACCTCGGGTCTGGGGCGAACACCGCGCACAGTCACCAGTTCAAATGGCGGCGGTGCCGACGGTTCGCGGCGCTTCAGGGAGTCGCTCAGCGTTCTGGCAATAAAGGCGCTCACGCTGATGCCGCGTGCGGCCGCTTCCCGGCGCACCTGCTTCGCAAGCTGATCGTCGAGCGAGATCGTTGTCCTCACGATGCACAGCATAACACGGAACCATCAGTGCATCAATTCCCGGTCAGCGGTTGATCCGTTTCGGGCGGTCGTCCGTGTGCCTAACGGCGGCCGGAGGGCCGGGTCTCCTAAATCCGGGCGCTCAGGTGAGACCTGGGTAGCCGCTACAGGCGGGACAGGTACTGCTCCACCACGTCGATTCCCACGAGGCCGCTGTAGGCCTTCTGCAGGCGGTCGGTGACCGGGCCCGGCACGCCGCCGTCCCCGATTGTCGCGCCGTTGACGCTGAAGACGGGGCAGATGCAGAAGCTCGTGGAGGTGACGAAGACCTCGTCGGCGGTGTAGGCGTCGAAGAGATCGATGTCGGCTTCCTGCACCTCAATGGCGAGCTCGTGAGCCAGCTCCATGGTGACTTTGCGGCTGATGCCCGCCAGGACGTGCTGCTCCTTGGGCGTGATCGCTACGCCGTCGCGCACGATGAAGAAGTTGGAGCCCATCCCCTCCGCAATGTTGCCGTTCGTGTCCAGCAGCATGGCCCAGGCGTCGGGGTTCTGCGACTTGACCTCCAGGTTGGCCTGGACGATGTTGATGTAGTTGTGCACCTTGGCCCGGGGGCTCATCGACTCGGGCGGCGTGCGCCGGACGGATGGAGTCACGACCTGCAGCCCGTCGCGGTAGTACGGGGCCCGCTCGGCGAAGGGGAGAGGGTAGCACTCGATCACAAGGGTCGCCCCCCTCTCCGGCGCTCCTCTGACCCCACGGCTCACGCGTTGCGATATCCAGTAGTCGTCGTCATCGTCCAACAGCGGAAGGTTGGCGTTCAGCACCTGCATCGTCAGGTCAACCATCTCGTCCTTGCCGACTCCGGGGTCGATGCGCATGTACTTCAGCGAGCTGTACAGCCGGTCGAGGTGGTCGTCCAGCCGGAAGAGGACGTGGCCGAACGTGCGAGTCGTGTCGAAGACGGCGTCGCCGTAGAGGAAGCCGAGGTCGTTGGTCGAGACGCTGGCCTCGCTCTCGGGAACGATCTCACCGTTGACGTAGGCGATTCGTTGGCTACTCATGTCATACCTCCACACCTCGCCAGGCGCTGCGGGCTGCCAAGTATATCAGAGCGATTGTCCCGGCGGCCCGGCCCCGTGGTCGTCTCTAGACGGCGTCGGTCTCGATCGGGAGACCGATCGAGTTACCCCACTCGGTCCACGAGCCGTCGTAGTTGCGGACCCTCGGGTAGCCGAGCAGGTATCTCAGCACGAACCACGAGTAGGAGGCGCGAACGCCGAGCCGGCAGTAGGGCACTACCTCGTCGTCCGGCGTGAGCCCCCGCTCCTCGTAGAGTCGGCGCAGCTCCTCGACTGGCCTGAATGCGCCGTCGTCGCCCGCGCCGTCGTCCCACGGCACGTGGACCGCGCCGGGGATGCGCCCCTTGCGGCAGATCTCTGGCTGCGGCGTGCCCGGCGCCGACGTGAGGGCACCCGAATATTCCTCCGCCGTGCGGGTGTCGAGCAGCTTAACGTCCATCCGGCTGAGCGTGTCCAGGATATGCTGCCGGGTCGCCCGGATGGACCGGTCGGGGGCCTGGGCGCGGTACGACGCCGCCCTGGGCGTGGGCGCGTCGGTCGATACGGGGCGCCCCTCGGCAAGCCACTTCGACCGCCCGCCGTCCATCAGCCGGACGTCGCGGTGCCTGTAGTACTTCAGCACCCAGAAGGCCCACGTGGCGGAGCGGTTGTTGCCGTCGCCGTATACGACGACGGTGGTGTCGTTGTCTATGCCGGACCGGCCGAGCAGGCCATCTATCTGGGCGACGCCGGGGATGTCCCGCCGCACCGGGTCCTCCATGTCGGTATGGAGGCCCCAGCCGACGGCGCCCGGGATGTGGCCCTGCCGGTAGTCGGCGTCCAGGTCGGAGTCGACCTCGGCTATGACGATGGCGGGGTCGTCCAGGTGCTCGGCGACCCATTCTGTAGTGACGATAGCGTCGGGCTCTGCAGGCTGCTCTGGCAAGTCTGACCTCCTGTGGGGAGACACGGCGTGACTATAGGGCCGACCGCGGCCCCGTTTCAACTCGGGGAACGCCCTTAGGCTGGCTCACGTCCGGGGCGGGCCGACCTATCCGCGCCGGGCAGATCGCAGCCTAGACGGCCCATTTCTCCACGGCGTACGGGTCGAGCTCCAAGCCGAGGCCCGGTTTGTCCGGGAAGGGCGACAGCATGCCGTCCTTGTGCTGCGGGATCTCGGTGTACCACTCCCGGTCGGCCTCCTCGGCGACGCTCATGTACTCGACCACCTTGAGATTGGGGATGGTGCACGCCAGGTGGACGTGGACGAGCTGCACCAGGTGCGGCGCGACCGGGATGTTGAACGCCTCGGCCATGTGAGCCACCTTCAGCCACTCGGTGACGCCGCCCACGGTCGCGACGTCGGGCTGCACGATGTCCACGGCACCCGCCGAAATCAGCTCCCGGAAGCCGATCTTCGAATACTCCTGCTCGCCGGTCGCCAGGGGGATGTCTATGGCGTTCCGTATCTGGGCCAGCCCGCCGACGTCCTGCGCCAGCACCGGCTCCTCGAAGAAGCCGACGTGGTACTGCTCGAACTCCTTCGCCATGTAGATGGCCTGCTTCGGGTAGTAGCCGTTGTTGGCGTCGACGTACAGGGCGGCGTCGTCCCCGATGGCGCGGCGCACCATGGCGACGCGCTCTATGTCCTCGCGCTCGAAGGAGCCTCGGTCCCTCGCCACCCTGATCTTGACGCGGCGGATGCCCTGGTCGAGGTACGCGCCGACGTCCGCCAGCAGGTCGTCTCCGGTCAGGTTCACCCAGCCGCCGCTTCCGTACATCGGCACGGCGTCGGTGTAGGCGCCGAGCAGCCTGAACAGCGGCAGGCCGAGCGCCTTGGCCTTCAGGTCCCAGAGGGCGATGTCCACGGCGGAGAGCGCGTACGCCGCGATGCCCGCGCCGCCGAACTGCCGGCCGCGCCAGAACAGGTCGTGCCACAGCCGCTCCGTGTCGAGAGGGTCCTGCCCGACGAGGAGGTCGGCGAAGCCGTTCTCGACGACCCGGTCGACGCCCGGCGCCGACATGCCCACGCCGAGCCCCTCGACGCCCTCGTCCGTCTTTAGGTGTACGAATAGCTGGCCGCGGCCTCCCGCGGGCGCTGGCGAGGTCGAGTTCTGCGTCGGCCGCGTGTGCGGGTAGAACAGTCTGGTGGTCGTGACGTCGACGATCTTCATCTGCTCCGCCTTTCCGGAAGCCGCGTCGCCTCGGCCCCGCCCCTCCCGTTAGGAGACCGCCGGCGGGCCCGAGACCGCCCCGCAGTATAGGTGCGGCGTCGCCCGTCGGTCAATTTGAGGAAGGGGCCCTATGCTATAATTTTGCTAGTGGGAGAGGTGGCCGAGCGGCTTAAGGCGCCGGTCTCGAAAACCGGTATGGGAGCAATCTCATCGTGGGTTCGAATCCCACCCTCTCCGCCGCCAGCGCGGGGCCGCCGGGCCCGTCGTCCGGTGCTTTCCGGGCGCCGCCGCGTTTTCGGAGAGATGCCAGAGTGGCCTAATGGGCGCGACTGGAAATCGCGTGTCCTGTTAACGCGGGACCGTGGGTTCGAATCCCACTCTCTCCGCCACCCACCACTGTCCCAGACGGCGAACAGCCGCGGCACATATCCGGACCTGCCTCCTGATCGCAGATGGGAACCTCCCTGCGTTAGGAGTACAGTCCACTGTGGCCCATCCCACGAGACCCCGCCCATCAGGGTCGGACGCCAAACGGAGACGTCGGGTTCTCCTCAAGGACGAGAGCACCCCACACGAATGGCGTCGTCCGACTACGTGCAGGCTTTAGCCTCACTAGTCACGAGTACCTCAGTTGTTCGTGTCTATTGTGTACTGCGAATGTCCTTACTCCGCCACTCCGCCGCGTACACCAGCGTCTGATTTCCCCTCCCGAGCCTAACGGCTTCCTTCATTGGGCAGTCCCGGCTGCTGGACGACATATTTCTGCGACATTTCATCGCTATCGTGAGTAGCACCACAGATACTTTACGAAAGGGATGGAAGAATGATTTGCAAAAAGCTGATGACGAAGATGTTCCTGTTCGGACCGGTCTTGGGGGCCATACTCTCCGGGGTGATAGTCGTCGGCTGCACGGGCGACGCCGGACACGGAGACGGCCGAGATTCTGACCGCGCCACGGTAAGTCAGGACATCTCCGGGCGAGAAGGTGGCGATCCCGGAGGTGAGGATGGCAGCAACCGCGAAGGCAATGAATCCGGGGAAGAAGGTGGTGAAGGCAGCGGAGAACACGGCTCTGGTGGTGACGGCGGTGGAGAGAGCAGTGAAGCCGCTATGTCGAGCCCAATCACTCCTCTCGGACAGTCGTGGAGCGGTGTTCTCGGCGGATTGGCTGTTTCTATGCAGTACGATGCGGCAACCCAGTCCGTCCACGGAACGGTGCGAAACACGCTCTCACAGAAACTCTGCTATGTGCAGGCGGAACCTCACATAAAGTCAGGAACGAAAACAGTGGGAGAGCTTGGTCCCGAGAAGCTGGGACACCTGAACTCTGGGCAGGAAGCAACGACGAGACTGACGGTTGCCAGTGAACCGACACTTGCAGGGGTTTCATACGATGGATACGTCGTTCACATGGAAGTATTCGACTGCAGCGGCCCCGGCCCCGCGGCTCACACAGGAGGAGAGGGCGCTGAAGGCAGCGGTGCTGATTCCTTGGCGCTCGATGAGACCTTCGACGCAGTCCGCAACGGCGCCCGGCTGGTCCTGAGCTACGACGCTCCAAGCAACTCCTTCAAGGGAACTGTGGAGAACACGACCAACGGCGTCCTGGGCCGGGTCAGGATCGAAGTGCACCTTTCGAACGGAGCGGAGCTAGGTCCGACGACTCCGACGGACATGGCACCAGGCGAGGTGGCAATGATCCACCTGCCTGCGACGCCGGGATCGTTCACCGGATGGACAGCACATGCCGAGATTGGTACCGGAGGTGAGGGGAGCGAGTCGGGCGGGGAGCATGGTGGCGGCAGGGAGTCGGGCGGCGAACACGGCAGTGGTGGCGAGCGGCGGGGAGGCGGCTAGAGCTGATCGGAGTCGACCGAGGGAAAATGTCGAAGTCTCAAGTGGGATAATCTGACCATGTGCGTATCCGGTGGATGGATAGACGCGGTGTCTCTAGGAGGCATCGCGTCTGAGAAGGCTCCGTAGAGGACCGACGATGGGCGGTACAGTATTGATAATTGAAGACGATACGAGGATCGCGAACTGGGTCAAGGTGTACTTCGAGTGCGCAGGATTCTCTGCCGAGGTTGCTCATGACGGCGAATCCGGTCTGGCCCTGGCCCGCGATCTGACCCCGGATCTGGTGATCCTCGATCTGATGCTTCCCCGTCTCGACGGCGTGGAGCTGTGCAGAATCCTGCGTCGAGAGTCAGACGTTCCAATAATCATGCTGACGGCCAGGGAGGCCCACGCCGAGCGAGTCATCGGACTGGACAGCGGGGCCGACGACTACATCGTCAAGCCCTTCGATCCGGAGGAAGTCATCGCCCGCGCCGAAGCCGTGCTTCGTCGCGTCAAAGGCAGAGTCCAGCAGGTCCTGACACGCGGCAACATCACGCTGAACGAGACCGCCCGGAGCGTGACGGTCAATGGAGAACCCGTAGATTTGAGCCAGGCGCAAATCGCCCTGCTCTCAACGTTCATGCGTCATCCCAACCAGGTGCTCACCCGTGACCAGCTGATCTCGCTGACCTTCAACCACGAATTTCAGGGGTTCGACCGCGCCATCGACAGCCAGGTAGCTCGCCTGCGAAAGCAGCTCACCCGGGAGGGCAGGCAGCCCATTCAGACCGTCTACGGCGCAGGCTACAAGTTCGTGATAGAGGACGAATGATGTCCCTTCGCTGGCGAATCATGGGTTCGATCGTTCTTGTCATCGTTCTTACCGTCTTGATCAGCGTCGGTGTGGGCTACTACGCGACGCAGTCCCGCCTGGGTGTGTTCGTAGACGAGATAGGTGACGATGAGGCGAGCCGTTTAGCCCAGAATCTGAGCCGGGAGTACACCGCTGCAGGTGGCTGGGGCACGGTGGACAGACCTCTGTCTGAGGCCGGATACATCTACGACGGGGTTCTGCAGAGGGAGCGGCATGAAGAAAGTGAGGGAGAATCCTTCGAGCTCTTCCACCAGGACCCGGTACGAGTCGTCATAGCCGGCGTCGATGGACGGGTGGTGAAGGACAACCTATCCGAGCTGTTACCCGGAACGGCAGCACCTGACTTGGATGGGCATCGCGAGACGGTGTTCGATCTGACTACGAGCCAGCCCGTAGGCCACGTCTATGTGGATGTAGACCACGAGCTCCTGTCGACCGAGGCGCATGGGTTTCTCAACACGCTCCTGTACATCACCGGGATCGGCGGGTTGCTGACGGTCGGAGTTGCCATACTGCTGGCCGCCTGGTTATCCAAGCGTATCACAGCACCCGTGACGGCTCTGACGGAGGCAACCCAGGCAATCGCCCAGGGGGATACGACCCGGCTGCCGGTCACATCCTCGGATGAGCTGGGGCGGATGAGTGCGGCTTTCAACCAGATGACCTCCGCCCTGGAAACTCAGCGCGACCTCCGCAGGCGGCTGATAAACGATGTCTCTCATGAGCTGAATACGCCACTGAGCGTCATACATCTGGAGGCGAAAGGGTTGCGCGACGGACTTCAGACGTCTGAGAGTGCCTCCGACCACATCATGCAGGAAATAGACAGGCTGCGCGGTCTCGTAGTTGACCTGGACTGGCTTGCTGAAACCGACCACGATGAGTTGAGGCTCAAGCTCGAAGCGAGTTCCATTCACGAGCTCCTCACCGCAGAGGTGGACCGCTGGCAACCTCAATCTCAGGCTCGACAGGTTGAACTGTCGCTGGAGGTATCCGCCGATCTCCCAGACATGGACCTCGACCGGATGCGCATGAGCCAGGCATTGGGAAACGTCCTGAGCAACGCCATTCATTGCACTGAGCCCGGCGGGCATATCGTGCTTAGGGCGGGGTTAGAAGGCGACGAGGCGCTTGCTATCTCGATCATCGATGACGGGATCGGCATCCACGCCTCAGACCTTCCCCACGTCTTCGATCGCTTCTACCGTACCGACCAGTCTCGTAGTCGGGGGATAGGCAGTACAGGTCTGGGATTGGCCATCACCCGAGCTATAGTCGAGGCACATGGGGGTACGATTGCCATAGCAAGTGACGGGCCTGGACAGGGTGTCACCGTGACTATTCGCCTTCCCCTGACACCGGGCGAGGGCCCTTGACAGGTTCGCCATATGGGGAATTGGACCATCGTAGGTTCAAAGGCTACCCAGCCACATCTCGAAGATGGTACTACCTACCATCCACTTAGGCCCGCTTGCGTAGCCTCTGCTAGGCGAACTTGTCGGGCCAGTAGTCCGGCCAGATGGACTCTCCGACGTAGTCGTCCCGGGCCCAGAACTCGCTGGTCTGCCGCGTGATGCCTCGGCTGTTGGGCATGTCGAGGTGGTCCGGTAGGGAGGATATTCGGCCCGGTACCCCGACGACGAAGCTGCGAGGCGGCACGTCCTTGTTCACCACGGCGCCCGCCGCTATGAAGCTCCTCTCACCTATGGTCACGCCGGGCAGGACCGTGCAGCCGCCTCCGATCATCACGTCGTCGTGAACGGTCGCTCCCCGAGGCGTGGTCAGCGGCTCGCGCCGGCACGGATACCGGTCGTTCAGGAACGTCACACCCGGCCCGACGAACACGTTGTCGCCAAACCAGGTCCGCGACGGAATGTAGACGTTGGACATTATGCGGACGCCGTTCCCCATCCTGACCACGCCCTCGATGGTCGAGTGGTTGAGGATGGTGCAGAAGTCGCCGATCTTGACCATTGCCCGTATCACGGCGTAGTGGACCGTGTGGAAGTGATCGCCGATGGTTACGTCGCCGTAGATGACGGTCCCCTTGTGCAGGATGCAGTTGTCGCCGATCCTGGCCGGCCCGCACTTCGGGTGGTAGCGGTAGCCGACTATCACGTCCGGGTCTATCTGGGCGTTGCTCCCGATAATCGCGTTATCGAAGGAGTCGGCGGGTTGGTTTGACGGCATAGTGGGCCTCCTGGTTGGGTGATCGCGTGGCCGGACTCTAGTCGAGGGGGCGCGTACCGGTCAACAGCGGGCTGGGTCGGCATTGTCTCGGCCCGGGAGTTGCGCAAGGTCGCGGCGGAGGGGAAGGTTTGCCCCGGAAACGTGGCAGAGGATGGGAAACGGGCAGACGCAAGGATGTGCTTGGCCGGAGACTGGCAGACCCGTTCGACGCCTTCTGGGAGCAGTACGGGTCGGAGATTCCGCCGACCATCGAGCATATCGAGGGAGGGCCCCGGAGGGGCCTATCCGGGCAGGTCTGCCCGAGGACGACCTTGCCGTTCACGTGGACCACGAGACCGTTCGCCTGCTGCTGCGCCCCCGGAGCTATCCTATGGCGGCGCCGGGCAGCGACATGCCCCAGGCGAAGGGTTGCGGGCGTCAGCGGGGGGACTGCACGATCCAGAGGATATTCAGGGTGGCTATGGCTGCCGCAGCGACCCAGAGAAGCGTGCCCAGGATGGGGCTGAACTGCAGTCCCACTCCCAGGCCGAGGTAGAGCGTTACCACCGCCAGCAGAAAAAGCAGGGCGTGAGCGGCGATCCTGACTCTTGCGGCTGTCATGTCCGAGCCATCATACCACCCCTGGGGAACGTCTGAAGCGTGCGCCAGACGGCTGCGGAGTTCCCCGATGTTGACACTCCGACGGCGTGGGCATATAGTGCCGGCGACCCAAGATTAGCAGCGCGGGGGCACGAACATGGGCAACGAAAAGACTTTGAGGGCCGTCCACGTCGGCTTGAGCGTCGGGCACGCCGGCCGTATCGACACTTCTGACGATGAAACTCTAGGCGCAAGAGCGCGGCTCCAGACCGATGTCAGGCGGTTGCCGGGCGTCGAAGTCGTCGCATACTGCGAGTTGTACGACAGCTCCAAGCTGGACGACGTCAAGACGCACTTCCCGAACGCAGGCCGGTACGACAACGTCGACGACCTTATCGCCAATGAGGAGTTTGACCTGGCGTGCGTCGTACTGCACCCCAGGGAAATGCCGGACACTCTGCTGAAGCTGGCCAACGCGGGCAAGCACCTGCTGGCCGACAAGCAGTTCGCGCTCCACGGCGACGACCTGAAGCCGGTCGTCGAGGCCGTGAACCGCAACAATCTGACCTCTTTCATCTGCTATCCGTGGCGGTACCACCCGGCTATGCAGGACATCCGGGCGCTGACCGAGAACGGCGTCTTGGGCCGCCCCATTGCCATCGAGGCGCGGCAGGTCACGGGACAGGTAGGCGGGCCCCACGGGAGCGACCCGACCAACATGACGTCGCGTAAGGACGTGTGGGGCGGCGGCAACCTGCAGTACGTGGGCTGTCACATCCTTGAGGGCATGCGCTATCTGATGGGCTGCGAGGTCAAGAGCGTGCAGGCCCAGATCGGCAGACCGCTAGGCTACACCGAGGAGGGCGTCGAGGACGTCGCCGTGCTCGCGCTGGAGTACGAGAACGGCGCGATGGCCAGCCTCGTGGCCGCGTACCTGTCTCCCAAAGGGGTGACCGGCGCGGGCCGGAGCCTGACCTTCTACGGCTCCGAGGGCTGGGCGAAGTGGCCGTCGATCGGCGGGGACACCCTGGAGGTCTACAGCGCGTCGCCCCAGTGGAGCGGCACGCCGGAGAAGACCATCCAGTACACGATCGCGCCGCTGCCGAGCATCGTCGGCGCAGTCTGGTACTACAACTGGATCGAGAAATTCGTCGCCGACATCAGGGCCGGCAACAAGGGCGCGCTGAACATGACCGACGCCCTCTACGTGCAGCAGAGCATCGACGCGGCCTACGAATCGGGCCGCACGGGCCAACGCGTCGAGGTCAAGTACGGGCTCTAGTCAGCCCGCGGAAGAAAGAGATCTGTTGAGCCAACGTAGCTTACCAATTGGATCGTAACGGCGGTGTACACGGGGGTGGAAACCGCTTTGGGGCGCGGCGGAACATGGGAGGTGATTGAAGGGGTCTCGGTGGTCCGCGAAGTCTATTCCGGACATGCCATTCCCGGGTAGGCCATAACGACTTATCTGCCATCAGACTGTTCAAGGTAGAACCGCCGGCTTCACCTCACGGTCGATGCGGGTACTGTAGTCACAACCGTCGTGGCGACTCCTGCAGCCAAGAGTCGGCTTTAACGGGCTAGAGCTAATGGCAGGAAAAGACAGGACCGCGCTACTCTGCCTTGTGGCCGCCGCCCTGCTGACGGCTTGTGATGGCGGATCGTAATCGGCGGATCCACCGGTTTCTACGGGCGTTCCACTCCCTGCGGCTACATCTAGTGCGACACCTTCGCTGCGCTCTTCAGCGAAGGCCATTTCAAGAGCCGCACCCATGGTTCTGCCTGTAGGCACGCCTGTACCTACGCACACGTCGAACCCAACCACGACAGCTACGCCCACGCCGGCTTTCACGAGCACACTCCCGCCCGCCCCGGCATCAATACCTACACCAATTGCCACGCGGACACTCGTTACAACCGTGACGGCGACGCCCACGCCATCGCCCACGAGCACGCTCCACCCCAACCTTGGTCCCAACGGCGACGCCCACGCCATCGCCCACGAGCACGCTCACCCCAACCCCGGTCCCAACGGCGACGCCTACGCCATCGCCCACGAGCACGCTCACCCCAACCCCACCCAGTCTTGTCCTCGAGGCGGAGGCGCAGCTCGCAGGCTACTGGAGCGACGGCACTGCAGATGTCGTGGTATCGGTGGTGTTGAGGAACGTCGGTGGCCGACCGCTTAAGGGAGTCCAAACCTTAGCCGCGACGTGCCGTAAGGGCGACGTGGTTGTGCCGGGGTGTCACGACGCGGTGAAAGTAGAGTTGACAGACGGGTTTGGTCCCGCTGCTACGAAGTTGACCGTTCGTCCGCCAATGGGAAGTGATCCCTTAGAGGTCCAGGTCAGTGTCGAGGATGGGTCTTCTACGACCGTCGGGGTCGCTGTGCCCGAGCGCATACTCGGGGTGGAGCGGCATGTTTGGGAATGCTACAGCGGTCGGCTAGGCCACATGAACCGCTGCGGGGGTTGGTTCTTGGACAGAGCCTCCGTCATCAAGTGGGAGCCCGGGAAGCCTATCAGCGTGTGGGCAAAGGGCCGGAAGGACTACCTAGCGGCTCTCGAGGAGATTCTCGATCAGATGTCCGAACTCTTGAACCACACATCCGAGATGGTCGAGTCTGGCGAGCAAGCCGATCTTGTAGTCCATGTGGGAACATCTTCTCACGCAGGTACCTGCATCGGAGGAGCTGGATACGGTCAAGCGTTTCGTGACGATGCGGGTGACCAACATACAATTGTAGCCGGTGAGACGTGGGTCGCGGACCTAGGCCACGTAGTACCCAGGAGAATCATCGCATACGAGCTGTTTCACGCCCTCATTCCACAAGGCCACTACCCAAGTCCGTACCACGTGCTAGGTGTGGTCGAAGGACTGTCTGCAGTGGATGAAGCAATACTCCGGCTCCATGCGCATCCTCTGGTCAAGCCGGGAATGACGACAGAGCAAGTGGAGGAGCTCATCGTTTTCGGCGATGAGCTGCTGGATGCCTCGCCTGTCGACGTCACGACCCTAGCCTGGCGGGCGAGAGAGGGCTTAGTCGACAAAGGAACGGTGGCGTTCACGTCAAGGGGAAGATGCCTCACAGATGCCGGGTCCTGCCAGTCGTATGGCGTGGAGGAATTCGGTTGGACTGACCACCTGATCGGGGAGCTTCGATTACCGGGGAACCACTTCCAAAAGCTGAGTCTCCAGAACGGGAAGTTGGGAGCCTACGTGGCCGGGAAAGAGTTCTGGATCGAGACAGCGGACGGGTGGCACAGCGTGGATTGGAACGAATTCCTCGGCACGACCGGTTGGCGCCCCAACCATAACAGCCTGCTAACTATCCTGGAGAATATCCTTCTGCTTGCCCACGACGGCGACATGATGGTCTCCAAGACGTCTGATGGGAGAATCGCGCTTGAGACCCGTCAGGATCGAGAACTGGGGCTCAGTGCCAACGTTAGGATGGGGCTCTCCCTGATCCTCGACGAAGAAACGTTCCACATATCCGACTATACGGTGACCACGTGCCAACCGGGAGATTCGTCTGGCTGCTTCTTTGAGATACAGGCCAAAGATGGAGAGTACGGCATCGACCTGACGATCCCAGAGCCGATACGTCAATCGACTCCGTCGCCTGTTCGCTGGGAAGGCCTATTCGCTGGGAAGGCCTAAGGGAGGTCACGACGCTCAGCAGCGGGCTTCACCACACGTGTGCCCTGCGTGTAGACGGCTCTCCGATCTGTTGGGGAAGCAACTACTACGGACAGGCCACGCCACCGGTGGCCGAGCGGTTGGCGTCCATCAGCAGTGCGGGAGAACACACCTGCGGTCTCCGGTTGGACGGATCGGCGGGCTGTGGCGGGTCTCACCAAACGTGAGCCGCCGCCAGCGGGGGTGTCAGTCGCCGCGGTAGTACTCCATACCGAGATGGGTGATCTGCTCGGCGCCCATCATCCACCGGAGCGTGTTCTTCAGCTTCGTCTGCTGGATGAACAGGTCGTGCTCCGGGTACACCGTGGGGGCGTGCTGCGGACTCTTGAAGTAGAACGACAGCCACTCCTGGATGCCGAATAGCCCGGCCCGCTTGGCCAGGTCCATGAACAGCACCAGGTCCAGCACCAGCGGCGCGGCGAGGATCGAGTCCGAACACAGGAAGTTCACCTTGAGCTGCATCCGCCGGCCCAGCCAGCCGAACAGGTCTATCGTGTCCCAACCCTCCTTGTCGTCGCCGCGGGGCGGGTAGTAGTTGATCCGCACCTTGTGGTAGGCGTTGCCGTACAGCTCCGGGTACATGTCGGGCTGGAGTAAGTGCTCCAGGACGCCCAGCTTCGACTCCTCCTTCGTCCTGAAGTTCTCGGGCTCGTCGAGGACCTCGCCGTCACGGTTCCCCAGGATGTTCGTGGAGAACCACCCGTCCAGCCCCAGCATGCGGGCCTTCAGCATCGGGCCGATCACCGTCTTCACCAGCGTCTGGCCGGTCTTGAAGTCCTTGCCGCAGATGGGCACCCGTTCGTCCCGGGACATGCGCTCGAGGGCCGGTACGTCGACGGTCAGGTTGGGCGCGCCGTTGATGAACGGGACGCCCTCCAGCAGCGCGGCGTAGGCGTAGACCATCGATGGCGCGATGTTGGCGTCGTTGTCCTCCAGGCCCCCCAGGAAGCTCTCGATGTCCTGGTGGACCGCCGCCTCCTCAATGAATTTTTCGGTTGACGCGCACCAGATCATGACCAGCCGGTCGCAGCCGTGCTCGGCCTTGAAGCGGCGGATGTCCTCGCGGATCGTGTCGACCAGCTGGAGCTTCGTGTCGACCGTGAGGGTGTTGTCGCCTCTGATCCGCTTCACGTACTCCGAGTCGAAGGCCGCGGGCATCGGCTCGACCGACTTCAGGAAGTCGCCGATGGGGTCGAGGTCTTCGTGGCGGTTGAGTACGCCGCACTTGAGTGCGGCTTCGTACGCATTGTCCGCGATCGGGTCCCAGGCGCCAAAGACGAGCTGGTCCAGGGAGGCGAGCGGTACGAATTCGCGAACCGGCGGAGTCTGGCCGTCGGTCCGCTTCCCGAGGCGGATGGTTGCCATCTGGGTGATCGAGCCGATGGGCAGGCCCATGCCCCGCCTGATGTGCTCGACGCCGGCGATGAAGGTCGACGACACGGCCCCGAGGCCCACCAGCAGCACGCCGAGCTTGCCGTCGGCCGGCGCGATGGTCGGCCCGTCGGCCGAGACGAAGTGCCTGGGTTCCAGCGCGATGCCCTTCTCGCGGGCGAGGTCGAGCAGCCGCTCGTGCCACTGTGCGGGGATCCGACCGGTCTTCGCCCAGTGCTGCACCGTGCTCTGGCTCCGGGACAGCAGCCTCGCCAGCGCCGACTGGCCGCCGAAGCGTTCGATAACCTGCTCTGCGGGATTCTGGTGGTTGTTCATGCCCTGCATGCTACCAATAAAATCGGTAGCCAGTCAAGACCCAGTCCTCAGAGGTAACTGTTCCAGAGTTGATAGAACGAATTGCCGCTTCGGACCGCTGGATACCCGCCTTCGCGGGTATGACGGCTGTCTGTGGCCGCCTGCCGAGCAGGGTAGTCGTCCATTTCGGCCCCCGAGCCGGAATCTACCGGGTGGGGAGGTCGAGCTGAAGGCACCTGCCGGCGACAAATGACCTTCCCCGGCGCGCCGACATCGAGGCGGCGAGACGCTGTTGATAGAACGAATTGCCGCTTCGGACCGCTGGATACCCGCCTTCGCGGGTATAACGGCTGTCTGTGGCCGCCTGCCGAGCAGAGTGCAGCCTGCCGAGTAGAGTGGTCGTCATTCCGGCCCCCGAGCCGGAATCTAGGGTGGGAGGTCGAGCCGAATGGCACCCTGCCGGCGACAGATGACCGCCCCGCGCGCCGACATCGAGGCGCCGAGATACTACGTGCGTGCCTGCTCAGCCAGAGATCCTGACCGGCAGGCCCGTCTCGTGCGACTCCCGTACCGCGGCGGCTGCCGCGGTGGAACGACGTCCGTCGCGTCCGTCGCATGACGGCTGGCGGCCCTCCGCGATACTCGCCATGAACTCGCGGAACTCGACCTCGAAGCCGTTGGGGCCGTCCGTCGGGACGGTCTTCCAGTCTCCTTTGCCGAGCCGTACCGTCTCGTCCTTGACGTCGATGATGCCGCCGGTCCCCACGATCGTCCACCCGGCGATCCGTGCGCCCGGATTCGACGAGCCGTTGTGCAGGGTGCCGAAGGTGCCGTTCTCGAACCGGTAGGTCGCCAGGCCGTTGTCCTCGCCGTCTCCCTCCAGCAGGTAGGTCCCCAGACCCGCGGCGTAGACCGTCTCGATCTCGCTGCCCATCAGCCACTTGACCTGGTCGAAGAAGTGGGTGCCCTCGTACATGAAGAAGCCGCCGCCCTCCGACAACTGGCGATGCCACAGCAGGCCGCGGCGGACGCGCTCCGTGATGAACGCCGCCGTGATCGATACCGGGTCGCCGATCTCGCCGGCCTCTATGAGCTGCCTGGTCTTCGAGCCGTAAGGCATGAAGCGCCACGTCTGGGCGTACATCAGGTTCACGCCCGACCTTTCGGCCGCGGCGATCATGTCGTCCGCCTCCTGCACCGTGACCGCGAAGGGGTTCTCTACCATCACGTGCTTGCCGGCCTCGGCCGCGATAACCGCCGTATCCCGGTGCGAGCCGGACGTCACCACGTCCACGGCCTCCACCGCGGGCTCGGAGACCAGCTCCTCGATGCTGGCGAAGGCCCTGACGCCCAACTCGCCCGCGCGCTCTGCGGCAGCCCGCTCATTTACGTCGTAGACGCCGACGATGGCCGCCTCTTCGATGGTGCTCCACACCCGCGCGTGATTGCCACCGTTACGCCCGCAACCGACGATACCCACGGCGAGCTTGGCCATCTCAGTCTCCTCCTCCGGGCACCCTAGGATTCCGTTCCGCCGCATGGTGGGCCCCGGATGTCGACATTGTCAAGGCCGCCCCGCTCCGCGATCCCGCGCCCGGTCACCGGCCGACGATGGCGGTGTATGGACGAGGCCGCTCGTCTAGTGCTTGGCCACGTACGCGGTCGAGAGCGTGTTGAAGTCGAGGTTGAAGGTACTCTCGAAGCCGCGGAGCCACGGCTGCACCACCCACCTGACTGCATCCACCTCCCGGATTGGAATCATGTAGACTTTGTCCGGGTACTCCTGCTCTATCGCCTGGAACGCGGCGCAGCGCTCCGGGTGGTCGAATGGCAGTGACCGGGCATACTTGACCAGCGCGTCCAACACCGGGTAGCCGCGCGGAAAGGTGTACAGTGGCTCAATGGAGTCCCTGTGGGTCAAGTTGTTGACGACCTGGATCGGATCGGGGACCCACGAACCCAGACTTATTCGGTAGAACTGACGCCTCACCCTTGGGCATGCCGCTCTCGCGCTTATGGACGTCGAGCTCGATGTCCAGGATGTCCTTCCAGTACTCCTTCATGGCAACGCCCATGGCGACCATGTTGGGACGGTTGAGGTCGATCAGGAGTAGTGGCAGATCCGGGCCGCTGCCGTACGTCGAGTCAGACAACTGCTGCTGCGCGAGGTCCGGGTCGTACGGCTGACGATCGGCGTCCGGGTCGTGGCACGGCATCAGGCTCGGCGTCAGTCCCTTCGCATGGGTCGCGGTGGGGCCCCAGATGGCGCTGACGACGCTCTCCATGTCCTGGCCGTGTGCCAGGGCCTTGCGGACCAGCAGGTCCTCCAGCGGGGCCATGTCGATCTTCATCTTGATGAACCACAGGCCGTCGTAGGGCGAGACGTAGAGCAGCGGGTTGAAGGGGTGACCCGGATCGAGTGCCGCCTCGTAGGTCTCACTGTCGATGGACATCAGGTCCAGCTCGCCGTTCTCGAACTTGGAGATGCCAACGTGCCAGGCCGCCATGTACAGGGGCATCGTGGCTGTAGTACGGTACGTCTCGATCTTCAGCGTATGGTCGTCGACGACCGTCAGTCCCTCCGCCTCGCGGGTGTCCCCGGCCCGCAGCTCCTCCCAGCCCAGTATGTCGCCAATGGACAGGCTCGCGCCGCCCCATGCGACGATGTTCTCGGGCTTTGCGCCGTGCTCCCAGTAGGCCTTGAAGTCTGCCGCGGTGATGGGGGTGCCGTCCTGGAAGACGGCGTCCTCACCCAGCTTCATCGTCCAGACGGTCATGTTGTCGTTGGAGGTGATAGCCGTGGCGATCCATGGCATCGCCTCGCCCTTCTCGTTGAGGATGAACGGAGTGCCGAAGACGTGAGTGGAGAACAGCCTGTTGCCGCCGCCGTCACGCCAGGGCGCCATCGTGCTGCGCATCCGTCCGACGGATGCGACGACCTGCGAGTCGTGCAGGTTCAAGCGCGACACCGTCGGTCTGGGCCGTGGTTGGACACGGCCCGCAGCCGCGGTGGGGTGTTGACGGCTGCGGGCCTGGGGGTCGCGGGCCTGGCGGCGGGCTGTGGCGGCAGCGGGGTGTCCGCAGGATTGGGGCTCCTTGGGGCTTGAGGCTGGGCCGTCACTCCCGACGGCGCCGATGGTTCGGCCGCACGCGCGGCAGCTTGTGGCGTCGGTGGGTCTGCCGGCTCGTCACCGCCGCAGCCGACAGCGGCGGCGAGAATCACAGCGACCGAGACGGCCGCAAGCAACACGAACATCGATCTCGAGACGGTAGTCATCGTTCTTCCCACTTGTCCGCACCAGGAAACTTGCCTTGCGCCTTGGCGAGGCCGACATCGTCCACTGCGGCGGTTGCATACGGCCCGTCTACAGGTACCCTCTGTACCTCGCCTGCTCCCACGTCCACCGCGACACCGGGGCGAGTCGGTTCAACGCTCCCCTAGTGATACGCAGCCCGAGCGTCGGCGGATTCCGCGCGTCCAGGCTGGTTGCTGTGGCACTTGGCCCCGTTGTCCCAGTTGCGGCGGTCGGTGGCGTAGTAAAGCGCCATCAGGGCGGCCCGTCGCCCGCCCAGGTAGGCTAGTGGCAGACGTCGCCGCCCCACCACGTGATCCCCTTTAACCACCGTTGGGATACGTTGTCGGCGGGCGCGCAGAGGTCTGCGTTGTCTCCGAAGTAGAGAACTGTCAACTCCGAAAGCGCGGTGAAACCGCGAGGAAGTTCCCCGCTCAGTCTGTTACGGCGTCAGATTGGTCAAGCTGCCGAGCTCGGAGGGAATCTCCCCGCTCAACTGGTTGCGGCTGAGGTTCAGTGAGGTAAGGTTGCCAGGCTACCGAGTTCGGAGGGAATCCGCCCGCTCAGCCGGCTTTCATTCCACGGGTCGCCACGGAGGTTCAACACTTCCAGGTTGGCTAGGTTGCCGAGTTCAGGTTGGAATCTGCCCGCTCAGCCGGTTGCCGCCAAGATCCAGCCGGATGACGCGCCCGCTGTCGTCGGTGGTGACGCCTCGCCAGGCATCCAGCGGCTCGCTGCTGAGCCAGTTGGCCTTGTTGTCCCAGCTGGGGCCATTGGTGGCGTTGTACAGCGCTATCAGGAGTGCCCGGTCCCCGGTGGGGTCGCAGACGAAGCCTAGTGCGTGCCGAACCCCGTCCAGCCATGCGAGAAACGTGTCGTCGTCAGGCGCGCACAGGCCCGCGTTATCGTGGAGGTACAGGAAGGGAAGACGGGCTGTCGTCGGTAGCCTCGTCAGGCCGTGGGGGAGCTCCCCGGTCAGCCGGTTGCCGTCGAGGAACAGAGCTCGGAGTTTGGAAAGACTGCCGGCTTCGCGGGGGACCGTCCCGCTCAGATGGTTGTCGCTGAGGCGCAGCTCCACCAGGTTGGCCAGGCTGCCGAGCTCGGAGGGGATCTGCCCACCCAGTTCGTTGCGGCTGAGATCCAGCACCTTCAGATTGGCCAGGCTACCGAGTTCGGAGGGAATCTCCCTGCTCAGTCCGTTGCCACCAAGGTGCAGCCCGATGACGCGTCCGCTGTCGTCGGTGGTGACGCCACGCCAGGCGTCCAGCGGTTCGTTGCTGAGCCAATTGGCGTTGTTGGTCCAGTTGGGGCCGTCGGTGGCCTCGTATAGCGCTACGAGGGCCTCCCGGTCTACGCCCAAGGAGATCGGGCTGGGCCGTGGTTGGACACGACCGTCGGCCGCGGTGGGCGTGACGGCTGGTGCTACGGGGGTAGGCGGTTCGGCTGCGGGCTGTGGCGGCAGCGGGGTGTCGGCGGGCCTGGGGGTCTTGGGAGCCATCGTCGCTCTGGCCGTCGCCGAGGGCACTGCCGGGTCGGCCGCACGCGCGGCTGTTTGCGGAGTCGGCGGGTCCGCCGGCTGGTCGCCGCCGCATCCGAAGGCTGGGATCACGACGGCCGAGATGGTCGCCAACACCAGGAACATCGCTCTCGAGACGGATGACGTCATTATTGCTCCCCCGTGTTGCCCAAGCGCTCGTCTTCCCCAATGACTCGCCCTCGGCGCCGCAGCGACAACGCCGCAGCGGTCGATGGCCGTCACCATAGCTATACGCAGGCCAAGCGCCGGCGGATTTCTCGATGCGGATATCGTCGTCCGTCCGAGTCGCCGCGGATGGCCGCCTGTGATATCCTCGCCGCGGCGGCATGAACCGAAGAGAAGGAGGTGCGTCGATGCGTACGGTCTTGACTCTGGCGGTGGTACCGCTTGTCTTGCTGGTCGCCTGTTCGAGCGGCGACGGAGATCCTTCGGACGCGGACACCTCGACTGGCGCGGCCTCCGACACCTCGGCTGGAGCGGCCGAGGCCACTCCGACCGCGTCCCTAACGGCGGCCGAAAAGGCCACCGGCTTCCTGGGAGGCCAGCAGACGTGCAGCCGGTTTGGCGGCATCCTCGCCGATATCGCGGCCGGCAACCTCGCCGGTGGACAGCGTGGCGGAGACACTTTCGTGGGCGAAACGAGGTGGCGCACCGGCCAGCTCGGCGTCGACTCCCTCGCCGCTGAGCCCGACATCAAGAAGGCGTCCAACGCGCTGTTCCGGGCCACTCAGATGAAGTTCGAGCTCGACGACCTACAGGAAGGCTTCGACGCGCTGGACGCGGCCTGCGCCAACAACGGCTACACCACCACGACAATTCTCGGCCCCAATATGTGACCCCGCCCACTCTCGGAGGAACGACTCTTGGCCAAGCTTACGATACTCGGGTCCGGGGGGCCGCCGCCCGATCCGGACCGCTTCGGGTCGTCCTACGTCCTGCAGCTAGGCGACGACAGGCTGATGTTCGACTGCGGGCCGGCCACCACGTACAAGCTGGCGCGCATGGGAATGTCCCCGGCGCAGATCGACAACCTGTTCTTCACGCACCACCACTTCGACCACGACGTCGACTATCCGTGCTTCCTGCTGTCGCGCTGGGACATCGGGTCCGGTAAGGAGAACAGGCTCAGCGTCTACGGCCCGACGCTCACCGAGCAGTTGACCGAGCGCATCCTGGACAAGGACGTGGGTGCGTTCGCCCACGACTGGATCGCGCGCGTCAACCACCCGCTCAGCCTGGGGGCGTACACGAGCCGCGGGGGCGTGCTGCCGAGAAAGCCGCCGAGCCTGGACGCCACCGACATCGGACCGGGCCAGGTGATCGACGGGCCGCACTGGCGCGTAACGACGGCGCATGCGGAGCACGTCCAGCCGTATCTCGACTCCCTGGCCTACCGAGTCGACAGCGATGAGGGCAGCTTCGTCTTCACCGGAGACACTCGGCCGTGCCCGTCCGTCGCCGAGCTTGCCAAGGACGCCGACGTGCTGGTCTTCGTCTGCGTCGGGATCCAGGACGAGATCGCCGACAAGCCGGAGGCGGAGTACATGTGCGGCACGACCGGCGCGGCCGAGCTGGCGCAGGAGGCGGGCGCCAAAAAGCTGGTCATGGTGCACAACCTCTTCATCGGGGGCCACGGCCCCATGGAACGGGCCGTGGCCGACGTCGCGAAGGTCTACGACGGCGACATCATCGTCGGCGAAGAGCTGATGGACGTACCCCTAGGCTAGCGGGTCGTGACTACCGTGAGGCCGAGCGCCCAGAGACGGCCGTTAGCCCTGCTTATCGTCAGCTACTGGCTCGTTGTCCTTAGGGACTTCGTCGGGCTGACGAGCGCATGCGGCCTACGGGTTTCACTGCGTTGGATCGGTAGAATAGCCCTATGTCTAAGGGAGTGCATGGCGAGGCGGGACCTTCAGCCGGCTGACAGAGCGATGGGCCCCGGTCCGTTTCTGGCCAAGCGCGGTAGTGTGTCGGCTAAGCTGAAAGGAAACCAAGTCATATCGGGCGTCCGTGAGATTTGGGTAGGGACGTCTACCTGAAGGACGACTATCTCAGGATCGGGTCGAGCGATCTCGTCGTCGACCTTGGAGCGAATATGGGCAACTTCACGAATCTCGCCCTCGCCCACGGGTCGGGTGTTCGGGTAGTTGCCGCCGAGCCCAACCTGGACGCTTTGAACATGCTCGTAGAATCCGTGGCCGCAAACGGATCGATGGAACGCGTCGTCCTGAATCGGTGCTTCTTGGGCGGCGTGACTGCCAAGCAGAGGCAGCTCATGCACCACTCCGACTATCGTGGTGCCCAGTTCGTGGCGTAAGACGATTTCCTCGAGAATAACGGAGTCGGCGGCATCGACTTTCTCAAGTGCGATATTGAGGGAAGTGAGTTCGAGCTCTTGTCACCCGACATTCCCATCTTGAACAAAGCGAATCAGATCGCCATCGAGCTCCATGACTGGGCCGGCGACCGCTACCTTTTCATCGAGATGCTAAGCTAAGGCATTGCGGCTTTTCCATTGGGCCCGTTAGGGAAGACCACGAGAGCGCAATCGTCCTAGGGAAGCGGTAGCCGTCCGAGGTCGATTCTCGCAGAACCGTTCGCCGCTTGCCGTGTGGTACAGTAGTCCGGCGTCTGGACCGTAAGGGAACGACTTGGGTGCCCGGACGCGCGGACTGCGGAGGTTTGAGCACCTGATAGACCTGCTCGGAGTTTCGAAGCACTACCAGGTCGGCGCCGTCGAGGTGCGGGCGCTGGACGACGTGGAGCTGCACGTGGCGGACGGCGAGTTCGTCGTGGTCCTCGGCCCGTCCGGGAGCGGCAAGACCACGTTGCTGAACATCATAGGCGCGCTGGACACGCCCACATCCGGGACAGTCTCCGTCGGCGGGCGCGACATCACGACCGCGTCGCGCTCGGAGCTGTTCGCCCTGAGACGCCAGACGGTGAGCTTCATCTTCCAGAGCTTCAACCTGTTCCCGGGGCTCACCGCCTTGGAGAACGTCGAGTTCGGCATGGACGTGGCCGGGAAGCGCGGCAGCGTCGTCCCCGAGTCGGTGCTCGAGGATGTCGGGCTCGGCCACCGGATCGACCACTTTCCCCACGAGCTTTCGGGCGGCGAGCAGCAGCGAGTCGCGATCGCCAGGGCCCTCGCCACCGGCAACCCCGTCCTGCTGGCCGACGAGCCGACCGGAGAGCTCGACTTCAGGACAGGGGCGCAGATACTCGAGCTGCTGATCGCGCAGGCGTCCGCCGACCGGGCCGTGCTGGTCGTCACGCACAACCGGGAGATATCGCGCATAGCGGACAGGGTCGTCGAGATGAGCAGCGGCCACGTGGTGAGCGACGGCCCGCCCCAGGGCGGCAAGACCCCGCTCTCGGAACTGCACTGGTAGAGACGACGGGACGCTGTTCCTGAGGCTGCGCTGAGCTCTGCGGGACGCGAGGGCCCGCTGGATACAGGTCGCGGGCATCGCATTCATGATCGCGATAGGCACCGGTGTGTTCGACGGCCTGCGCAGCATGACTGAGTGGCTGGGCCATTGATGACGATAGACAGAACCGTCTTCGAGATCTGGTTGGGGGCTCTGTGAGGCTACCAGTGTCCGACTTCCGTCAGACACCCGGACTACCTGACGCGCTGACCGTGGCGGCGGGTTCGTTGTACGTAGCGGCGAAGACCATCTCGGCGAGCGACTGGCGGAACGAGTCGTTGTCGCTGAACTGCTTGAACAGCTCGATTGGGTCCGCGACATATTCGGTCATGGCGCGTTCCAAAGCCTTGTCGTGCTCTATCCGGGCGTTCTGCTGGTCGGAGTTGGCCATCGCGTTCTGGTACGCCCTGTCCCCGGCGACCTTCGCGGGCAGCTCTTCTGAAACCACCTTCTTAATCTTGTCCGGGTCCTTCCACTCGATGTTGCCGAACCGGTCGTTGAACTCCCTGATGATGTTGGAGAGCCGCTCCATCTCCGGTTCCGGCTTCTGCCCGCCGCCGTTGGTGGATACCGGCTCGATCTCGGCGTCCTCGTCGGGAAGCTGGATGTCCCACACCGCCTGCTTCTCCACCCGGTAGCTGTCCATGTCGATGGCTTCCAGAATGCCCTTGGATAGGTCGTCCTCGACGGGGGCGGGCAGCTTCGGAACGAGGAAGGTCAGGAAGATGGAAAGCTTCTCCCACTCGGTGTTGGAGTAGGGCAGGATTGCGGCCAGGAACCCATAGGTCCGGAGGAATGCCTTGGCCTTGCCCTTGAAGTCGACCTGCCCGTCCTCGTCCAGCTGCTCCCGATAGAGTGAGACGCAGGCGTCCAGGATGGGGTCGAGTCGAGCGCGGTCTGCCTTGGACAGGAACAACTTCACCAACTCGTCCACCTGCGCCGGGGCGTAGACCTGATAGCCGTCGAGCGCCGCTTTGAGGTCGTGCAGCCTGTCTGGGTCGGTCTCTTCCGCCAGGACCGTGGTCCGGTAGTAGTCGGCGAAGGCGTCCTGGATCGTGTCGGCGTCGTTGTTGAAGTCCAGCACGAAGGCGTCGTGCTTCTTGGGGTGCGCCCGGTTGAGGCGCGACAGCGTTTGCACCGCCTTGACGCCAGACAGAATCTTGTCCACGTACATCGTGTGCAGCAGCGGCTCGTCGTAGCCGGTCTGGAACTTGTCCGCGCAGACCAGGAAGCGGTACGGCTCTTCCTGAATCCTGTCGGCGATCAGGTTGGACGAGAAGCCGTTGAGAGACGCCTCGGTGACCTTCGCGCCGTCGTAGTCGTGCTCGCCGGAGAAGGCGGCGATGGCCCGGTAGGGGCTCTTGCGCTCCGCCAGGTAGTCCCGGATGGCGTAGAAGTAGCTGATGGCCCGCTGAATACTGCTTGTGACCACCATGGCCCGCGCCTGACCGCCGATCTTCTGCAAGCCGGCCACCTGCTCGTGGAAGTGGTCCACCATGATCTCCGCCTTGAGGCGGATGGCGTGGTCGTTGTCCTCCACGTAGCGGCGCAGCTTCTTCCCGGCACGCTTGGTGTCGAACTCCGGGTCTCCCTCGACCGTCTTGACGAGACGGTAGTAGCTGTCCACCGGCGTGTAGTGTGCCAGCACATCAATGATGAACCCCTCCTGGATGGCCTGCTTCATGGTGTAGACGTGGAATGGGAGGTGCCTGGTGTTCCCGCCCTCCGGCGACGGGTCGCCGAAGATTTCCAGGGTCTTGTTCTTGGGGGTGGCGGTGAAGGCGAAGTAGCTGGCGTTGGGCAGGAGCTTCTTGGACTCCATCAGCCGGTTGATCTTGTCCTCGGTGGTCTCGTCTTCTTCTTCCGCGCCGGCCTTCCCCAGCGCCATGGACACCGACGCCGATGTTCGCCCGCCCTGGCTCGAATGGGCCTCGTCGATGATGATGGCGAACTTGCGCCCCCGGTGCTCGTTGCCGATGGCGTCCAGGATGAACGGGAACTTCTGGACGGTGGTGATGACGATGCGCTTGCCATCCTGGAGCAGCGCGCGGAGGTGGCCGGAGCTTTCGGCATGGCCCACGACAGAGCCGACCTGGGCGAACTGCTTGATGGTGTCCCGTATCTGCCTGTCCAATATCTTCCGGTCGGTAACGACGATGGCCGAATCGAAGAGCGCTTCGCCGTCCTGCTCCAGCCCGATCAGCTGGTGGGCGAGCCACGCGATGGAGTTGGACTTGCCGCTGCCCGCCGAGTGCTGAATCAGATACTTGGGGCCGACTCCCCTGCCTGATGCGTCAGCCAGGAGCCCGCGCACCACGTCCAACTGGTGGTAGCGGGGCCATATCTGCTCTCGCCTCCGGCGTCCGGTCTTTTCGTCCCTCGACTCCACGACCTGGGCGTAGGTCTCGATGATGTCTGTCAGCCCGTCGCGCGTGAGGACCTGCTTCCAGAGGTAGTCGGTCTTGAGGCCATTGGGGTTCGGCGGATTGCCCGCGCCGTCGTTCCACCCCCGGTTGAAGGGCAGGAACCACGATTCCTTGCCCTTGAGATGAGTGCAGAACTGCACCTCGTGGTCGTCGACGGCGAAGTGGGCCAGGCAGCGGCCAAGCTCGAAGAGCTTCTCATTGGGGTGTCGGTCCCGCTTGTACTGCTCTACGGCGTCGTCCACTGTCTGCTTGGTCAGGCTGTTCTTGAGCTCGAAGGTAGCGACGGGAAGGCCGTTGATGAACAGGCACAGGTCCAGGGCAAGCTGTGTCTGGTCTCGACTGTAGCGGAGCTGCCTCGTCACGCTGAACCGGTTCTGCCCGTACTGGACATTGGCCTTCTCGTTCCCAGGCGACGGCGTGCCGTACAGCAGGTCGATCTGGTGGGGGCCGTGTTTGACGCCCTTGCGCAGCACATCGACGGTGCCGCGCTTCGTGACCTCTCCCTGCAACCGTGCCAGAAACCTGCGCCTGGCAGGACCCTCCTCGTCCAGGCCGAGGGATTCTGCGGCGTTGGGCTGCGTGGCGTGGAGGAAGGCGGAGAGTTGGGCGAGGTCCACGCAGTACTCCCGGTCATAGTCCTGTGGGTCGCCGCATATCCAGCCCGCGCCGTAGCTGGACGGCCGCTCGCGCACCACGCCAATCTGCGAGGACTCGCAGTCAGCGCCGGTCAACGCGTCGCAGATGAGACGCTCAAGGCCTCTTTCGCTGGTGTCGGTGGTCACGCTATGCCTCGCCTCTCATCGGGATGTGGACTTGCCTCACCTCTCCCGGCTGTATCCCCTCGACAGCGGCGCGAATGGCTTCCGTTCCCTCCAAGGAATAAGGCCAGGTGGTGGAAAGCAGTACGATCACGGACAGAGGCCTATGAGCAAGGTTCTGCTGATATCTCATGCTCTGGTCGGTAGTGATAAGCAGTTCGTAGCCCTCACTTTCAGCAACGTCCAGCAGGTCACCGTTGCCAAGTCTGTCCCAACCTCTCTCTTTCGCGGTATCGACCTCGTGGCCGTGGAGGTCCCTTCGGAGCGGCGCAGGAGTACCGTGGTCAAACAGTATCTTCAAGGCTGCTCACAGGTACGGGCGCTTTCAGGGAGTCGGCCACGTGCTGGAGGACCGACCTTATCTTCCATTCCTCCTCCATCTGGAACCACTCCATAAAGTCCTCGACGGTGGCGCCGGCCTCCAGGTTCTCGAACAGAGCGTAAACGGGCAATCTGGTGTCTGTGAACAACCACGCTCCGCTTACCTTTCCCGGGATTTGCTCCACCCCAGGGCACTTGCTCCAATCCGTCATGCGGTCACCTCCTCTGCGATAGCCGGTTCTTCCTCGGCGTCATAGATTCCTTCATCCAAGCCGCCCGCCATTGAGCGGTCTTCCTCTATCGGACCTTGATGGTCGGATTCGTCCGGCAGCCTCGCCGCCGCTTCACGCACGTCCAGCTTGCCGGTCACCACGTCCGCGATGAGCCTAGTGCGGTACTCCTGCACCAGTTCCATCTGCCGGCGGGCGCGAGCGATGGCGGCAGTCAGCCCTGACGTCTGAGCATTTGCTCTGGCGATGATCTCGTCCTGCTCAAGTCTGGGTGGAACGGTAATCGAAATACTCATTAGCCTATCTAGTGTAAGTTTCGGTTGTGCCGCCCCCGAAATCCACGGAGTATAGTTCAGGCCTTCCATAACGACTGCCAAGTACTCAAGATTGCCGCGTCTTGGCTTCAAGATATGTGCGTGATTATTAACCCAGAACTTCCCGCGAGCGATGATGGCCAAGGGCAAGTTGCGAAGGACAAGATTTGCTCCATCCTCAGCAATAAGCAACAGATCGTCGTCAAACAGGTAATCCTCAACCTTATCGATCACTCCCGATGCGCCATAGTAGTCATACTGACGCATACTCATAGCTCCGCGTTCTACTGCATTCAATGGCACGCGACGGTGATTCAATGAGAGGAACTCAGTCTTTACACGAGAGAGCTCCCAATGCTCCGGCACGTCGCCCAGCCACTCGACGCCTGAGGGCTTGAGCGCGATGCTGGGGTCGAGGCCGCGGGTGACGGCCCGGCTGACGACGGCCTGCCGCTCCTCCTCCAGCAGCGCGATGAGCTTCCGCTTGGCGCTGACGTAGCGGCGGATGCACCGGTCGGCGTGGTCCAGGTAGCGCACGATGGCGGTTTGTTCAGGGAGGGGTGGGAGGGGGATGCGAATCCCTCCGACGGTGCCGACTGTTACCGCGTCGTAGGTGCTACCGGTTGATAACCGTAACAACTCTTGATTAGAGACACCAAGTATGTAAAAAGTGTATAGCTTATGCAAAACAGGCCGAGTCCTCACCGCGCAAAGACCTCGCCCGATACCATAGTCTTGGTCGGCTACGTTCAGCGCGCCAACAGGTGCCCTCACTGATAGCAGGATGTCTCCGGCCTTAGACCACTTAGGCGGCATTTCACACGCCAATCGCGCGTTGGGGTGCATACGTCCAAACTCGGCATTTCCCTGCAAGAAGGGAAAATCATTCTGATATTCCGAAACGATCTCTGAAGGTGGGGATTGTCCCGCAATAATCTTGGTGGCTTCTTTTAGCCGCCGCACCTCCCAGTGCACGGGCACATCGCCGAGCCATTCGACTCCGGAGGGCTTGTAGGCGGGGTAGGGCTTGAGGGTGGGGAACGCAGTTACAATTGCACACATTTCATCAGCTCAAAAAGACGTTAAGTTAAGATGCTACACCGGCAAGCCGGCGAATGTCCGCAACGCCATCGCCCTTGAAGGCGTCCAAGTCGGGATACTGATTGTCGGCGTTGCGGGTGAGATAGGTCTTTTCCGACCGGCCCAACTCTTCCATATCGTCGTGGACCACGAAACTGATGAAGGGCAGTTGGGCCTTCTTAAACTCAAGGAGGGATATGGCGGCGCTCTTAGCCTTATTATTGCCACCGACCCCGAACAGATACAAGCTGCGGGAGTTGTGCGTCAAGGCCCAGTCCACGCTGAGGATGGAATAGTCGGGTAAGGGAGTCGGGTTGGCCACTGGGGCAAACTGGGTCAAGCCGGTGGTTACGTATTCTTTCAGGTCTTCATAAAATGCGCTGCGGACGGTTTCCCGGCCCCAGTAGCGCATATTACACACCTTTTGGATGCAGCCGGCGAATTGAAGGACGCTCTCATACAGCTGCTCAACAGGGGTGTCCAAATAGAGGTTGCCTTGGTCGTTCCTGACGCCATTGTTAATCAGGATGCTCTCAAAGATGTCCTCGCGGGTGCGGGTGCTGAGATCAAAGGTATAGGACAATCGCATCAAGGCCAGCCCGAAGTCGCAGACGCGGACATAGCTCGAGTCCATAGGGCTGTCGTCCAGGTAAACGTCCAGCATATCCCCATCTTCGTGGCTGAGGGGAACAATAAGCTGGCAATCGCCGCTTTCCCGCTCATAGACATCAAAGCCTAGGGCTGGTACGGCCCCCAAAATCTCGCGGGCGCGATTAATATCCATTGAACATCCTTGACTGGATTAGCTCAGGAAAGTAGCTGGCGTAGTTCTCGGTTGAGGTGTCTCGAAAGAAAACGCGCAAGGCATCCTCTAAGTTGGCGTACTTGTCGGTCAATTCTCTGTGATTTTCCTGGGGTTGTCTATGCCCGGTCTCAATTTCCGCTTCGGTGATATAGTGAATATGGGGTAGGGAGTAGTGGCCATCGGGCGCGTGGCTGTGTTCACCGTGGGGGCCGTTATACCGTGCTAATGTCACGGTGGCGAGCTTTCCCCGGTTGACCACATACCGAAGACCGACGGAGAAGTTGCCGGGAAGCCGGATGTTCTGGCGAACAAAGACCGTGAAGGCCCGCCCGGTTCCGTCGGATGACTCCAGCTCTAGGTCGCAACGCCTCTGGCCGTTTTCTTCCCGATAATCCTTGGCGGGATTTTTTCCCACAATGGATTTGGGCAGCCCGATAAGGTCTTGGATCTCTTGTTCGGTCAACATTGTCCTGTCTCTTGGTCCGGCCATTACGTTACTTCCACAATCTCCGCCAGCAACCCCTCCGTCTCCCGTTCCAGCGCCAGGATGTCCGCCCGTATCTCCTCCAATGTACGTAGCGGCTGGGGCTTGTAGAAGTGCCGGGTGAGGCTGATTTCGTAGCCTACCTTGACGCTGTCCGGCACGTACCAATGCGTCGGCACGTCGCCGAGCCAGGCGACGCCGGAGGGCTTGTAGGCGGGGTAGGGGGTGGGCATTATGCCTTTGGGATGACTTGGCTTCATAGCTCTAGCATGCTCAGCATGCTCAGGGGCTCGTCGACACTCATTCCGTGATGCCTCGCGACGCTCTTCAAGATAATAGCGTCTTCGCCTTGACCGGACTGTGCTGAGGGATCACCTCGTGGTGTTCGCCATCGACCTGTGTCGTGACTCGCACGTGAGAACCCCGCTGCCGCACAGCTTCGTAGCCCAACCGTCGGAGCGATGCCTGTAGAGCCGCGCCGCTCACATCGCGAGGCAATCTCACGCGACCATGACCTCTTCGCGTACGAAGTGCAACCGAATCAGCTTGGGGCGCGGCATAGTGTCGTCGAAGTAGCAGTCAACAGCCTCTTTGACGTTGCGGCGAAGTTCGTCCAGGGAATCACCCTCCGTGTGGATGCCGTATCCCAGTGCGCTGGCGGTGTATCCGCCATCCACCTCATCCTCGCTCACTTCGAAGATGATCTCGGTTCCAGACATTGGCTCCTCCTATCAGAATGGGTTGCTCTCCGCGCAGGAAGCTATCTGACATCCGTCGGCCCTCCTGCGACCAGTACTTGCACCAGCAGCCCCTCCGTCTCCCGCTCCAAGGCCAGTATGTCGGCCCGTATCTCCTCCAAGGGACGCAAGGGCTGAGGCTTGTAGAAGTGGCGGGTGAAGCTGATCTCGTAGCCGACCTTGACGCTGTCCGGCGCGTACCAGGCGTCGGGGGCGTAGGGCAGGACCTCGCGGCGGATGAAAGCCTCAATGGCGCCCTCGTGAAGAAGTGGCACCTGCTCTGTGTCGCGCAGGCTCGTATCAGGTTCGTACTCGACGACGGCGCTCTTACCGTCCACGGCAACTCCGATCACTCCGCGGATCGGGTCCGGTTCCACCGCGCCCGGCTTGTGGGTCTTCTTGATGACGGGCGCGGCGGCCTCTTCGCGGGATGCCAGCGCCGTCTGCAACAGGTTCTTCCGCTTGGCCGTCAACTTGACGCCATGCGTGGAGGCATCCGGCACAACGGCCTCCATGAATCGGTTGAAGTCGGGGTGAGGTCCGGCGCCCAGCACTGCCGCCACCCGATCGATGACGTTGGCGAGCGGCTCTTCCTTTGCGTCGCGACAGGCGGCTCGGAAGCGCTGGCGATGGTCCGGCGATAGATCTACGGTGAGCCGCAATGGGCGCTCCACGGTGACCTTCCAGTAGCCGAAGGCCTCGTTGGGGAATATCTTCGACTGCTCCGTCTCCTCGAATGCCAGGAAAACATCGCAGATGCGCCGAATGTCGTCGTCGGACAGCTCGCAGTTCTTGCTGCCCAGGTTCTTGCGCAGCGGCCCGGACCACTGCGTGGCGTCTATGAGCTGCACCTTACCCCGGCGGTGCGCCGCCTTGCGGTTGCTCAGGACCCAGATGTAGGTGGCGATGCCGGTGTTGTAGAACATGTTGAGCGGCAGGGCTACGATGGCCTCTAGCCAGTCGTTCTCGATGATCCAGCGGCGGATGTTGCTCTCGCCCTGCCCGGCGTCGCCGGTGAAGAGGGAGCTGCCGTTGTGCACCTCCGCGATGCGGCTGCCCAGCGGCGTATCGCGCTTCATCTTGCTCAGCATGTTGGCCAAGAACATCATCTGGCCGTCGCTGGAGCGGGTGATAAGCGAGTAGTCCGCGTCGCCGCCGTGCTCCACGACGAAGCGCGGGTCCATGATGTCGGACTTGCCGCCCATGCGCTCCAGGTCGGTCTTCCAGCTCTTGCCGTAGGGCGGATTGGAGAGCATGAAGTCGAACTCGCGGGCTGGGAAGGCGTCTGCGGAGAGGGTGGAGCCGTACTGTATGTTGTCGGCCTCGACACCCTCGCCCTTCAGAATGAGGTCAGCCTTGCTGATGGCGTAGGTCTCCGGGTTGACCTCCTGGCCGTACAGGTGGACCGATGCTTCTTTGCCGTGCTCCCTGGCCAACTGCGTCAGCGTCTCCTCGGCGACGGTCAGCATCCCGCCGGTGCCGCAGGCGCCGTCGTAGACCAGGTACGTGCCCGACCGGATTTCGTCGGCGACCGGCAGGAAGACGAGGCGAGCCATTAGCTGAACGACGTCACGCGGTGTGAAGTGTTCCCCTGCCTCCTCGTTGTTCTCCTCGTTGAAGCGCCGTATCAGCTCCTCGAAGACCGTGCCCATGGCGTGGTTGTCCAGCCCCTCCAGCCGCACGGAGCCGTCCCCGTTCAGGACTGGCCTGGGGCCGAGGTTGACCGAGCTGTCCAGGAACTTCTCCAGCAAGAACCCCAAGGCGTCCGCTTCCACCAGCGTGGGAATCTGGTTGCGGAACTTGAACTTGTCCAGTACCTCCTGTACGTTGGGCGAGAAGCCGTCCAAGTACGCCTCGAAGTCGGCCCGCAGCCGCTGAGACTGACCGCGAGAGGTCAGGTCGCGGAGCCGGAAGGGGGAGGTGTTGTAGAATGCCTCGCCGGACGCCTGGCGCAGCGCGCCATCCTGGTTCGTTATGCCGGCGGCGTCCAACTGGACTTTCATACGGAGTACCGCGTCCTTGGTCGGTTCCAGAACTGCGTCGAGGCGGCGAATGACCGTCATGGGCAGGATGACGTCGCGGTACTTACCCCGGACGTAAACGTCGCGAAGCACATCGTCTGCGATGCCCCATATGAAGCTGCTGATGTTCAGGGCGCTCACTTGCTTCTATCTGCTCCTGGCACTTCGGTCCTCGCGCTCCCTCGCTTTCGCCTATTGCCCCCACCCCAACGCCGCTCCCCACCCGGATACGGTACTCGACACTATCGACCTGTTCAAGGGGAGATGGACGCGGCGAAAGCTCAGGCAGACCAATGGCTGTCCCCCAACGACGTACCCTCCCGTCCCGCGTTGCGAGGGTACATCAGGCTCTCCCGGTCCGGCCCGGTCTACTTCGACGCTCTCGGGCGCGTCTGGAAGGGACTGGAGATTCGGGGTGAGACCATCCCCGGCTCGCTCGTCAGGCGGCGGCAGCAGGCTGACCGCGGGCGCCGGACGCGTCCCGCCAGGAAGCCTCTCCCACACCGTCGCCCCATCAATTCGGCCCAGGTCCGGCGTGACTTTCAGATTGAGCTCACCATCGCGGTCCTGGAAAGGGTTGGAATATCGCCGAATGGTAAGATCGTCTCCGGCCGTCGTATCGTGTCGGAGGCGCTGGGGCGTCGGCTTTCCGAGGACAGGGTGAGGCGCATCTGGCAAGAGCGCATATCGAAAAAGCCTTTCGAGCCCGTGCTGCGGAAACATTCGAGGGCCATCGCCAAACGCACCGGGCTATTCCCATATCACTGAGGCCTGAGCCTCGCACGGGCTACGATCCCTCCCGGCCCTGCTAGGGGAGAGTCCGCTCCCCGCAGTTCCCGGTCACCAAGATGTCTCCCCTGGTCATGGACTGTTGAAGACAACAGGACCCTTGGCGGTGGTCTGAGATCACCCGCCGCTTGGAGACCTATCGCCACACCGCATGGCGTTGGTCTGAAGGCAGGGTCCGGCCCAACCATCAGCACCGGAAGGCGCTAGTGGCTCTGGCCGACAGCTTGGGCCCTGGCCACCTGTTCACCGACTGAGAAGAGGCCATCGAGTGGGCCGGTACGGGGTAGCGGCGGTCGGGGCTGAAACGCAAAAAGGCGGCATACAGGGATCAACGTGCAGGTCTTCCGGCCCCGAAGGTTCACGAGCCGGTCTCCCTCAAGAGTGTGTCGGCAAGCCTGCTATACTCCTCCGCCTCGTCCACCCGACCGTCGGCCTCCAGTTCCCGGATCGAGTTCTCGGCAAACGGGACGGCCAGGGTCTTGCGCCCCTCGCAGACGGCGCCAACCGAAAGGCCGTACAATCGGTCCTCCAGATAGCCGTTCACGCCTCTCAGGTCGTCGGCTGAGGTGTCCGCTCCGCAGAGGGCATTCTCCTTCCTCGCACTGTTGTCAAACAGGTGCATCTCCATCATCTCGTAGCTCACATTGGCCTCCGGCGCCACCTGCAACGTCTTATCGTCGCGGAGTCTCATCTACCGTCTCCTTTCAGAAATGCAAAAGGGCCGCACATATATGTTCCAGGCGGGGGAGGCCGTCGCAGATAAGGCGACGACCTCCCCCGTATCTCCGCGGTCTCGCGCCCTGCGCCGACCGGCTCGTGCACAGTTCCCGGTCGTTGTCCAGCGCCCACTCGAAGAGGGACGCGGTTTCGGGCTGGAATCTGTGGCCCCGGTCCTGTAAGCCTGGCCTTGGAAGTCAAGGTCCGGCCCTTAGAACAGCCTCAGCGTCTCGGGTTGCTGTTGGTCTGCCCCTCCCTCGGCGGCCCCGGCCTGCGCCGCACCCTGCGAACGCCGGGGCTGACGCTTGGCCGGGGGAGCAGGTCTCGCGGGCGCCGGATACTTGGTTGCGTCTTCCCATTTGGCTCTCGCCCGTTCGATCACCGCCGAGACCTCCTGCGTCAGCCCGGTGAGGTCCCGGTCATCGAACGACTCGATGTGCGGGTCCGACGGGGGCTGTTGCCCCCCGATGGTGGCCCTGCCTCCCTTGATGCACATGATGCACACGACGACCTTCAGGTCCTCCGGCTGACCGGCCTGTTCCTCGGCGTCATCGGAACCCTGTGGGTCCTGTGCCGCCTCACCCTCGGCCCCGCTGCTAGGTTGGCCCGCCCAACGCGGACTGGATGCGGCCTGAACGACTGGCACCGTCGATTGGACTCTGCCGTTTCGGTTTCCCTCGAGGTTAGCCGCTCAGATAGTCCGCCCACAGCTGCATCAGTGCGCGGCGCCGCTCGAATAGATCGGACCTGGCGTAGGCCTGTTCGGTCGAATTGCCCAGGATATGGGCAAGCGCCGCCTCTGAGACGGCCCAGGGGGTGTCCGTTTGCTCCAGTGTCCAGTTCTTGAAGCTGCTGCGGAACCCGTGGACGGTCGCACGTTCCGCCAGGCCGGTCGAACGGAGAACCTTCGTAAGCGTCACGTCGGACAGCGGCGAACCCGGCTTCAGCGGCGACGGGAACACCAGACCGGACTTATCCCGCAGGCCGGATGCCTGATCGAGTACGTCGAGGGCCTGTCCGCTCAGGGGTACCCGGTGTTCTACGCCTGCCTTCATCCGCTCGGACGGTATCCGCCATACTGTGCCCTGAATATCGATCTCGTCCCACGTGGCACCCCTGGCCTCGCCGGAGCGCGCCGCCGTGAGGACCAGAAACCGGAAGCACAGCTTGGAGGGCAGGGACGCTTGGGACGCGCTGACGGTTTCGAGCGCCGCTCCGACTTCCTGATAGGGCAGCGCCCTGAGGTGTGCCTTCACCTGGGGCATAGGGGGCAACGCGCCGTTGATGGCTTCACCCGCAGGGTTGGTCTCCATGAAGCCGTGCGCCATTGCCCAGCGGAAGACGGTCCTCATCCGCTGACGCACCCGCCGTGCCGTCTCCGGACGGGTCGTCCAGATCGGGTGTGAGAACTCGCAGCACGTCCCCGCGGTCGATACGGTCTAGAGGTGCGTTGCCAAGCGTTGGCATGGCATGACGCTCCAGAGTCTGCATCCAGCTCTTGGTGTGCCGGCCGTTGCGCCAGCGGGGTTTGTTCGCCTCGTGGACAGCACAGGCGGCTTCCCCGAAAGTCGGCAGCGCAGCCGCGTGCTTTTCGGCCAGAGGATCGTGACCCTCCGCAACGGCGGTCCGGTGATCAGCCGCCTTCTCGCGAGCACTAGCCAGGCTTACGGCCGGAAATCCTCCCAGTCCGATGTCCCGTCGGCGACCGTCGACGGTGATGCGCAGGACCCACGACTTGCGTCCCGCCTTGCTGATGTACAGGTGCAGGCCTCCGCCATCGGAGTATCGCCCCGGTTCCTTAAGGGCCTTAGCCCGCGTCGCCGATAGCGCCATAGAGTCCCCCTCCGTGACGAAATTCTCCCACAGCTATTGCCACACTTGATGCGGGATGCCGGGGGATGCATGCGGCACGACTGGGTACAGCTCAGCGTCTCTCAGATACGATCCGGGGGTTTCTTGGGACAACGCAGGGCAGGTGCGGAACGGTTAATGGTGGAGCTGGGGGGACTTGAACCCCCGACTTCCTCCGTGCAAGGGAGGCGCTCTCCCAACTGAGCTACAGCCCCGGACGTCGGCGGTGTTGCCACGGAGACCGCGCGGCCCTCGGAGGGCGCGGCGATTCCGGTAAAAGTAGACGGGGCCGCTTGCTGCGGCCCCGTTGCCTTAACGGCTCAATAGTGGAAGGAAACTCAGTTTCTCGACTTTTCGACATCCAACACAGCGGGCTTTCTTGGGAGAGTCGCCACCACTCCGGGGAGCTACACCCGACGAATCGGGTTCATGCTCTACCCTTCGCTTTGAACGACCTCCACCCACTGAACGACCTCCCCGTCGGACCCGAGGGTCCTTCGGAGTACTCCCTAGAAAGGAGGTGATCCAGCCGCACCTTCCGGTACAGCTACCTTGTTACGACTTCGTCCCAGTCACCGACCCCACTCTCGGCGCCTACCTCCCCGAAGGGTTGGCCCAGCGACTTCAAGTGTTGCCGACTTCCATGACGTGACGGGCGGTGTGTACAAGGCCCGGGAACGTATTCACCGCAGTGTGCTGACCTGCAGTTACTAGCAGCTCCTCGTTCATGCAGGCGGGTTTCAGCCTGCAATTCCAACTGGGGCGGACTTTGTGGGATTGGCTCCGGATTGCTCCTTGGCGACCCTTTGTATCCGCCATTGTAGCGTGTGTGTAGCCCAGGACGTAAGAGTCGTGCTGACTTGACGTCGTCCCCACCTTCCTCCCCCTCTTTAGGGGCAGTCTCGCTAGAAAAAGTAACTAACGACAAGGGTTGCGCTCGTTGCGGGACTTAACCCAACACCTCACGGCACGAGCTGACGACAGCCATGCAACATCTGTGCATCTGTCCCGAAGGAGGGCCACCTTTCGGTGGATTTCAGTAGCATGTCAAGCCCTGGTAAGGTTCTTCGCTCGTCATCGAATTAAACCACACGCTCCGCTGCTTGTGCGGGCCCCCGTCAATTCCTTTGAGTTTTAGCCTTGCGGCCGTACTCCCCAGGCGGGATACTTAACGCGTTAGCTACGGCTCGGAGGGGGTCGATACCCCCCAAACCTAGTATCCATCGTTTAGGGCATGGACTACCCGGGTATCTAATCCGGTTTGCTACCCATGCTTTCGCGCCTCAGCGTCAGGTGCAGCCCAGAAAGTCGCCTTCGCCTCTGATGTTCCTCCCGGTATCTACGCATTTCACCGCTACTCCGGGAATTCCACTTTCCTCTGCTGACCTCAAGCTCGCCAGTTTCCCATGACCCCTCCCAGTTGAGCCGGGAGATTTCACATGAGACTTGGCGGGCCGCCTACTCGCCCTTTACGCCCAGTAAATCCGGACAACGCTCGCCTCCTACGTATTACCGCGGCTGCTGGCACGTAGTTAGCCGAGGCTTATTCCTCGGGTACCGTCCTCACTCTTCCCCGAGAAAAGGGGTTTACAACCCTAAAGCCTTCATCCCCCACGCGGTGTCGCTGCGTCAGGCCTTTTAGCCCATTGCGCAAGATTCCCTGCTGCTGCCTCCCGTAGGAGTGGGGGCCGTGTCTCAGTCCCCCTCTGACCGTTCGTGCTCTCACACCGGTTACCCGTCGTAGGCTTGGTAGGCCGTTACCCCACCAACTACCTGATAGGCCGCAAGCCCCTCCCAAAGCGACACCCGACAAGTCGGATGCCTTTCCTCCGGCAGCCGTAGCCGCCGGAACGTACGGAGTATTAGACCCGATTTCTCGGGTTTATCCTCCACTTCGGGGCAGGTCGCTTACGTGTTACTCAGCCGTTTGCCACTGTCCAACCCGGGCAAGCCCGGGTGGACCGTTCGACTTGCATGCATTAGGCGCACCGCCAGCGTTAGTCCTGAGCCAGGATCAAACTCTAAGAACTTAACGTTTCCTTCCACTATTAAGCTGTTAAGGTGCTCGGCCACTCATTGGCTGACAGGGTGCAGTAGGCACGTGCCACCGAATAGCGACCAACGAGATATTATCAGAACGTGGACCCCTAGTCAACAGACCCGAGGCGGCCGCGCCGGGGTATTTTTCGGATCGCTCGCCACGATCGGGTAGGCGGCCCGCCGCGGGGATGCGATATGCCGCCTCCGGCGCGCCGGATGGGCCCGGATGCGGATATACTATAGCCGGCGGGAAATAGCCGCTGGCCCGGCCCGCGCGGCCGGCGCGGCGGACATTGGGGGCGAAATATGGCTCGAAAGAAACGAGTGCTGATCACGGGCGTGGCGGGAACGATCGGCGGCGTGCTGGCGCGGGCCGTCGCCGACGACTATGACCTCACCGGCGTAGACGTGAAGCCGGCGGCCGAAATGGATTCCACGGTGGCCGACATGACGGACGCTGCCGCCATAGGCAAGGCGTTCGCAGGGCAGGACGCGGTGATCGACCTCGCCGCGGCGTCCGCGGCGGCCACGCCGTGGGCCAGCGTCTACGCGAACAACGTCGCGGCCACCTACAACGCCCTGGAGGCCGCACGCGAGGCCGGCGTCAAGAGGCTCGTCTTCGCCAGCTCCAACCACGTCACCGGCATGTACGAGGAGGACGCCCCGTACTCGTCGATCGTCGCCGGGGACTACTCAGGCCTCGACCCGGCCGCCATTCCCATGATCACCACGGACATGCCCATCAGGCCTGACGGCCCGTACGGCATCGCCAAGGCGTTCGGGGAGGCCTCGGGCCGCTACTTCTCCGACCGATTCGGGCTCTCCGTAATGTGCCTGCGCATCGGCACCCTGAACGCGGACAGTCGTCCACAGAACGTCCGGCAGTTCGCCACGCTGCTCACCCATCACGACCTTGTGCACCTGGTCGACCGATGCCTGTCCGCGCCGGACGACATCCGGTTCGGGATCTACTACGGCGTCTCCAACAACCACTGGCGCTTCTGGGACATCTCCAACTCCGCCGCGGAGATCGGCTACCAGCCCCAGGACAACGCGGACCTGTGGCGGTGACCGGCCCCGAAGCCGGCCGGGCGTAGGCCGAGATGGAAGTCGGCCTCACGCCGAGCGCGGTCGTCGACGAGCTGCACGCGAACGGCGTGACCCACGTCGTCTGGCTCCCCGACACGGAGACCAGCTTCATGTACGCAGCGCTCTCGGGGGACCCGGACCTTGACATCGTGCCGATCTGCCGCGAGGCGGAGAGCATGCCGATCGCCGCGGGCCTCTGGATCGGCGGCAAGAAGCCGGTCGTGATGATCCAGAACACGGGATTCTTCGAGTCCGGCGACTCGCTCCGCGGGCTGGCGCTCGACATACGCATGCCGCTGGTCATGTTCATCGGCTATCGCGGCTGGACCCGGCACGGCGTGACGCCGGACTCGGCGGCGCGTTACACCGAGCCGCTGCTGCACGCGTGGGGGATCGACTACTACCTGGTCGAGGGCGACGCCGACGCGGGCCGCATATCGACCGCGTTCGAGGAGGCCGCCCGCACCGAGCGTCCGGTCGCCTGCCTCATCGGCGCCGAGTACATGTAGCGCCGGACTCCGTTCGAATACGGCTACCGCTACAGCCGCTGGTTGGACACGACGGGCTCCGATGCCAATAGCTCTCGGAGCTTGCCGAGGTCGGGCAGGCCCAGAATCTCGGATATTCCGTCGTCCAGAACGTGGCGCGCCGGGCATTGCGCCATAGCCGGCAGGCGTTCGAACTCCGCTTCCGCCATCTCGTCGAACAGGTTCGACAGGCCTTGAAGCTGTGCTGGCGAGACACGACGCAGGTCGAGAACCGGCAGCATCTCCAGATCGGCCTTCTTCATGGCGACCCAGCCGCCCTCTGTGCTGGTCCGTTGCGCCAGGATGGTCAACAGCCCCAGGCTGGAGTTCAGCCAGACTACAAGAGCCTTCTCGGCTGGCGCATCTTGAACTCGGATGGGCCACCATACGTTGGACAGCACTCTCGTCTCTGACCGCATTGCAACGACTCTTGTGGTGTCGAGTCTCAGCCGTTCGGCGACGAGGAGCCGGCCCGCCTTTGGCCAAAGTTGATCAACCGCTTTGAGATGGCGCCCTGGCCGGGGTTGAGTAAGCGGTGCGAGGTACTTGTCCGGCCCAGCCACCAGCCGTGTCCTCTGTTCCGTGTCGTGGTTTTCCACCATCGGATAGGCAGTAACGGCGTCGGTACGCTCAAAGCCATCCCACACATCGCGGCGGTCGGGACCAACCTTGCCAATTGCACCGAGGCTGCAAAGCGGAACGTTGGCAGCGTCTCCCTCGCCAGGGACCCGTACTTCTCCGTCGTCCAATAGCTTGAGCGCGCTGCGAATCAGGTCGGCGCGTGCGAACTGCACGCCAGCCCACTTCCTGCGGGCCAGTTTCGATTCAGGCATAGACAACACCTCGCCGACATGCTGGCCGTCAACCTCCAGTAGTGCAGTGCCCGTCCCCTCGAACGTCGCTGGCTTTGTCGCGGTAATTGCCTGTGCCACGCGGTGGGCATCCAACACGCCGTCCGGGTTTCGCCAGAGATTGACGAAGGCAGTGGGGCGTTCCACTGAGTCATCGTTGTTTGGGCGGCGCGTCGCTATCAGCAGCGCCTCCGAGAGGTCCGTGCTGTCCGAGAAGTTCCAGCGCAACGGATCGTGGGACGCAATCACCATGTCGAGGGTGAAGTCACGCTCTATGAGGGAACGGGTCTGAGCCCAGGATGGGCCGGTGCACACCGTTGCGGGCAGCACCAAGGCCAAACGTCCCTCGCCCGGCCTGAGCTTGGGCGCGGCCGCCGCAACGAACGCAGCGCCAAGTCCGGCAGTGGCCGACGCCTGCCGTTGCTTCAGCCGACTCGCCAGCTCGTCCTGAAGCCTGCGCCGTTCAGCCGCGGGCAGGCTGCCAAACAGCAAGTTGCCGCCCACGGAACGGGTGAACGGCGGGTTCATGATTACCAAGTCCAGGTCTGGCAGCGTGGCGGTCACGCCCTCTTTCGCGCCGCGGGAGCCGCCACCGGACACCCTTTCGGCGTCCTGGGTAGCCACGCCCGTCTCCTCGGAGGACAGCGCGAATTGGACCGCCGCTTGGTCTTCTCCCAGAAAGTCCAGCGAGCCCAGAGATACATTCGAGCCTTGCACTCCCAGGGGCATCACGTAGAGGTTCATGCGGTCGAATCGTATGTCAGGGTTGAGCATCGCCAGACTGGTGGCGGCGAAGTGCACGGCGGAAAGCTGCACGTCGTAGCCGTGTAGGGCCTGCTCCACCATCGCCTTGTGCAATGCAGCGGCGTTCTCCCCGCCAGCGTCCGCATGCCGCCGCTCCGCCTCAGCAGCCACTGCCATCAACAGGGTTCCCGTGCCGCAAGCAAGGTCGGCCACGTTGAGGGAGGCGGGGAACTCGTGGTCGCTCCAGTCAATGTGGGGCGGCCAATTATGGAACACGAGCCGTGACAGCAGTGTGGCCGCCGGCACCGAGGTGTAGTAAGCGCCGGAGAACTTGGCGTCTGTCAACAGAGTGTGGAACAGCCGGCCCGATAGATCGTGCCCTTCCAGCCGGCGCGTGTCCTCCACAGCCTTCACGAGGGGGCCGATAACCGGGGCCTGGACGTCGTCCGGCCCATCGGCAAGCACGTCGAGGATGTTGGCGGCCAACTCAAACACGGGCACGTAGTTGATGCTGTCGCATATGTCGCGCCAGGCATCGCGCAGTCCGGGGATGCCCCCTCCCAGCGCCTCGTTGACGGTAGGAACATCTTCATTCGCGGCGGCCAGACGGTCCTGGAATGCCAGAGCGTTGAAGAGCACCAAGCATCCAATGCGGAGGGCGGCGGCGCGGTTCTTCTCCTGGTCGGTACTGGCGATGATGTCGGCTATGCGGCGGGATATCCGGGCGTGCCCGGTGACTTGTTTCGCCGCCTGCTCCAACGCGTACCCAATCGCCACGGCCGCGGCGATGACGCGGTCCACTCCTTCCAGCTCCAGCGGGAGGGTGCGGAGTTGGTCGGCGAGCTCCGCCACGGACCCGCTCCTGACGTGCGGCTCCGGTGTCGTTTCACCGAGAGAGCCATGCACCCACCATTGGAGGTCCGCGGCGGCCTCAAGCTCGGTGCGCGTGTTCTCCTCGTGTCGAAGCCTGTCGGGATAGAGGACGCCAATCGCTCCGAGGGCTTCGGGGAAGTCCGCTAGGCGTTGCCCGAGCTGGTCTGCGAGTAGACTGGCGGAGTCCTCCCACTTACATTCCAGGAGGACAAGGTCACCCCTCAGGTCTACACGGACATCAGGGATGCCTTTCCGACTCCGGCGCTCCGCCCTGGCCGACAAGCCGTGGTCGCCGAGCAACTCGGCCAAGAGGACGTTGACGACCTCTTCCCGAATAGTTTCGGCGTCACTCTGCCTGGATGCCGCTGGTTCTGTCATGTTCGAAGTCCCACTATCCTGGGCCCTTCAAAACACCCCGACGGGGCGTCGGGGCACTCAGGGCGATCGTGTGCGCGCAACGTCGCCATCGCCTAGCTTACGGGGTCCTGCTTCCAGCGGGCCTCCATCGCCAGCACCTTGTCCAGGCGGCGGCGGTAGCGCTCCTCAGGGGCGAACTCGGCGGACACGAACGCGTCCACCAGATCTCTGGCGACCTGGTCGCCGACGATGCGCGAGCCGAGACACAGCACGTTCATGTCGTCGTGCTCGACGCCCTGCCGGGCCGAGTAGGTGTCGTGGCAGACGCTCGCCCGGATGCCAAGGACCTTGTTCGCGGCGACGCACGCGCCGACGCCGCTGCCGCAGACGACCACGCCGCGGTCAGCGTCTCCCGCCGCGACTCTCTCCGCGACCGCCAAAGCGAAGTCGGGATAGTCGTCCTCGGGGTCGTGTTCGTGGGCGCCGACGTCGTACACGTCGTGGCCGAGCGCCTCCAGGTGCTCCCGGAGCGGGCCCTTGAGCTGATATCCCCAGTGGTCGCCGCCGACAACGATTCTCAATTCTCGTACACCTGCCCGTTCACGATATCACAACGTGACCGAGAGACGGCTATGATACGGGCCGGAGGCAGAAAGTTGACGGCAACGACGCTAAGTGTGCGCGAGCGGTACGACGCGACCAGGCCTCGGCTGCTCGCCATGCTCGACGAGATGGCGCGGGCCGGGCGGGTGCGGGCCACGGTCTATCTGACGCCGGGCGCGGCCCCGCCGGACACGTTCGCCGCCGCCGCGGACGTCCGTGAGGCGGTCCGTGCGCTCGGCGACCCGGACACGGGCGTGGCAGTCTTCTGGGAGCCGGACAGCATCACGGCGGTGGCGCCCCCGTTTCCGATCGGCGAGACGGCCGTCGCGGACGGCCTGGACACCGGTCCGCTCGCGGCGCTGCTCGGTCGCAGGCTGCGCGTGGCCGTCGTCATGATCCGGCTCGGACGCTACGCGGTGGGAGTCCTGGACGGCGTCTCACTCGTGGCGTCCAAGACCGACGCGCGCTACGTGAAGTCGCGCCATCGTGCGGGCGGGTCGTCGCAGCGTCGCTTCGAGCGCAGCCGCGAGAGGCTGATCCGCGAGCTCTACGACAAGACGTGCGTGGTCGCGTCCGACATCCTGCGTCCCTTCGCCGATCGCCTGGACTACGTATTTCTCGGCGGCGAGAAGCAGACCGTCGGCGGGCTGCTGCGCAGGTGCGACGCGCTGCGAAGGCTGGAGCCCATCACGCTACAGCGCCGGCTCAACGTCCGCAGGCCGGGCCAGGCCGCGCTCGAAAGCATCCACGCCGAAGTCTGGAGCAGCCGCGTAGTCGTCTTGGACCGGGCCGCGAGTTGACGCATGTTGCGAGGCGGCGGAGACCCGCTTGCACTTTGAATCACAAGCCTACGAGCGCTGGAGGAAGATATGGCAGCGCCGACGGAGATCATATTCGAAGTGACCGAAGCCATCGAAGGCGGCTTCGACGCTCGGGCGTTGGGCTACGACATATTCACGCAGGGGGAAGACTTGGTCGACCTGAAGGCGATGGTCAAAGACGCGGTGCTTTGCCACTTCGGTGATGACGGCGGGGCCAGGGTCGTCAGACTGCATTTCGTCAAGGACGAAGCTATCGCGGTATGAGACTGCCCCGCGATACATCGGGCGAGGACCGGCGTCCAGGGTCTATCCCAGGGCGTCTTCGGTCTCCCATTCGTCTTCGAACTCCATGATGTTGTTCCAGCGTTCGAGAGACGGCTCGTACGCGTCCAGCCACTCCGAATAGGAGTCGGAAGAAGTAGCAGACTTCCAGGCCTCACGGCTTTCCCAATACTGCAGGGCGAGGTAGGACCGCGTGCCCCGGATGCGCAGCAGTCCGAGTCCAGGGCAGCCCGGTAGTCTGCCGTAGTGGGGAACTACGCCCTCCCGGACGAGGTCGAGGAGCTCGGACTCTCTGTGGCCGTCCCTGAGGCCCCAGCGTTTGACGATGACAAACTGTGGCATCTCGGCGTTGATCCGCCTACCGCAGGGCGTCGAGGGCTTGGGCCCAGGTCGGGTGCGCTTCGACCGATGGCAGGGTGTGGAAGAGGTGCTCCGGCTCGCCGAAGACGATGGTCCGTTTGCCCCAGCCTAGGGCCATCCCGAACTCGACGTGCCGGCCTCCGCTGCCACCGCCGCCGGGCTCCAGGAAGCAGACGACCGCATCGGCCGCGGCGACATCCTCGAAGTCCTCCTGCGCGAACATGGCCCACAGCGGGTCGTCGAGGCCGCCCGAACGCTGTGCGAGCGGATCCAGCGTGAGGTGACGGAGTGGCCGAGCGCCGATAGCTCCTCGGCGCGGCGTTGCAACTCCGGCCTGCGCCGGTACCGTGCCGCGAGGTAGACTCGCATCCGCGCCGCCTCCCGGTCGGGACTACTGCGCCGTGTAACCGCCGTCCACCATGATCGGCGCGCCGGTGACGAAGGATGACTCGTCAGACGCCAGGTACAGCGCGGCGTAGGCTATGTCCTCGGCCCGGCCGAGCCTGCCCAACGGGTGCTTCTTGATCAGGGCCTCGTAGATCTCCGGGTTGTCGGTGAGTGCGGCCGTCATGTTCGTCTCGGTGTAGCCTGGGCAGATGCAGTTCACCCGGATGTTGTCGCGGGCGCACCCGGTGGCCAGGTTGCGGGTGAACTGGAGCACGCCGCCCTTGGAGGGTGGGTACGGGTTGAAGCCGCCGGTGACGGCAGGGATTTCCGACGTGTAGCCGACCACCGCGATGATCGACGCGAGGTTGACGATCGAGCCGCCTCCGCCGCGCTTCATCTCCGGAACGGCGTGCCAGGACACCAGGTAGGTGCCCTTGAGGTTGACCTCGATCACCCGGTCCCAGACCTCCTCCGGGCTGGCATCCGGCCCGGCCGCGTTCCGCCCTGTCACTCCGGCGCTGTTGACCAGCACGTCGAGCTTACCGTAGGCGTCCAGCGCGGCGTCGACCATCGCTTTGGCGTCGTCGGTGCGGGAGACGTCGCCGGTCACGACGACGGCCTCGCCGCCCACGGCCCCGACCTCGTCGGCGGTCTGCCGGGCGCTGTCCTCGCCCACGTCCGAGACGACGATTCTGGCGCCCTCTCGGGCGAACAGCACCGAGGTGGCGCGGCCTATCCCGGAGCCTCCGCCGGTGATCAGGGCGACCTTGTTCTCGAGCCTCATGACAACCTCCCGGCGGGAGTCGCTTCGTCGAGGCGCATCATACTACAGGGACGAGGCACGACGGCGCGCCCGGGGTCAGCCGCGGATGGGTACGGATTCGCCGGCGGCGTACCTGCGCCACGCGCCGTCTTCGTACACGGTGACCGAGCCTGGGCCCAGCACTCTCCAGCCGTCCCCGTCCCCAAGGCAGGCGGTCATCGCGTCGATGCCGAGGACCACCTGCTCCGGCGGCGCTTCCTCGGCCAGCTCGGCGGCGACTACCTCAGGGTCGGCGCGCTCGTGGTGGGGTAGCACGGTCACGCGGTCCACGACGCCGAGCGCGTCGAGCCAGCCCCGGTACCGCATCCTGGAGCCCAGCACCATTGCGCCGGCGCTGGAGCCGGCGACCACCGCGCCGCGGGCCAACGCGTCGCGCAGTGCGGAGAGCAGTAACGAGCCCCGCAGTGTCCTCAGGAGGTGGGCCGGGTCGCCGCCCGTCAGGTATACGACGTCCGCCTGCGCCAGGGGCGCGATCAGACCGGGGTCCGCAGCGTCGGCCGGACCGAGCACCATGACGGCCGAGGCGTCGGCGCCCAACGACGAGAGGTAGGACACCCCGTTGGAGGCGGCCTTCGCCGGATTCTGGGCCGCCGCGGCCGTGGGCACGACGGACACCCTGGGCCGGCGCGCGCCGGCCGCCTCCAGGATGGCGGCGTCCATGGCCTCGCAGCCGGGCCGGAACTCGTCGCCTCCCACCAGCGCTATTTTCCGTACGCTCATGGGCTTCCTCGACCTTCGAGCGCTCCGGTACGACGGGGCCGAAGCTCGCGGTTGCTACTCGATCTCGACGATGGCCTCGATCTCGACCGGGATGCGGCCGGGCAGGCTGGCCATGCCCACGGCTGACCGGGCGTGCTTGCCCTTGTCGCCGAACACCTCGACGAGCAGGTCCGACGCGCCGTTGGCGACCGCCGGCTGATCGGTGAAGTCGGCCGTGCAGTTGACCATCGAGAGCAGCTTGACCACCCGCTTCACCCGGTCGAGCGACCCCAGGTCCTTCCGGAGCCTGCCCAGGACGTTCATTCCGACGAGGCGCGCGGCCGCGTAGCCCTGCTCGATGGTCATGTCCTCGCCAAGCTTGCCGAGGGGGACCGTTCCCGTCTCGTCCGCGGCCGGCCCCGTCCCCGCGAGGTACAGCAGATTGCCGGTCCTCACGCTGGGCACGTAGTTGGCCACCGGATCCGGAGGGTCCGGCAGTTCGATCCCGAGCTCCGTCAGTCTATCGTCTACCGATCCCATTGGTGCCTCCTGGCTTGTGTAGGTCGATTCCTTCGCCGCGCGCTGTGGATCACACGAAGGTCAGCACGCGGGCCGGGTTTGCCGTGATCATGGTGTCAACGTCGTCCTGCGAGATGCCCTTCTGCCTCATCCTGGGAACGATGTGCTCCAGGATGTGATGGTAGCCGTCGCCGCCGTACCTGGTGAGCCGGTGCTTGAAGCAGACGTCCTGCGCCAGGACGACCCGGTCGACGTAGCCCGCGTCGATCAGCCTCTGCACGTAGCCGATGCGCTGTGCGTCGTTGGGCATGTCGATCGGGGACAGCGGGTAGTTGGACGACTCCCAGCCGAACAGGTCGTACTCGAGATAGCACCCCCGTCGGGCGAGCTCGACGACCATCTCGACGTCCGGGACGGTGCGCTCGAGGTGGCCCATTATCACGCGGCCGATGTCCGCGCCGGCCTCTTCGAGCACGTCGAGTATCTGGTCCGGCGCCTGGTCGCTGCGCCCCGGATGGATCAGGATGGCGGCCCCGGTCTCCCGCTGCGCGCGGGCCCCAGCACGCAGCACCTTGCGCTCGTTGTCTCTAAGCGGCCACGTGCATCCCAGCTCGCCGATCACGCCGGCCGGAACGCCTGTGTCGCCCACGCCCGTCGTCAGGTCGGCGATCATCTCGTCGGCGAGCTCGTCGTCCGTCTTGTCGTCCATCGTCTCGTCGTGGGACGCGGCGACGTAGTAGCCCGCGCCCATGACGACGTGTACGCCGGTCGCGCGGGATATCCGGGCCAGGGCAAGCGGGTCGCGGCCGATGCCCTTCGTCGTGGCGTCGACGATGCCGCCGCCTCCCGCGCGCTTGTACAGCCGCGTCTCGTCTATCGCCGTCTCCTCGTCAAGCAGCAGCAGGTTGTCGCGGTTGGCGAACGGGTCGTAACGCACCCAGCCCAGGTTGTCGAGCCGCACGGGCTCGTAGGCGCGCCCCCGCTCCGAGGCCTCCGCGGGGGGATGGAACATGCAGAGGAAGTCGATGAGCAGATGCTCGTGGGTGGTGGTCGGCCCGAGCTGCTCGGGCGCGATCGGGCCGAGGACGGTGTGTATCTTGCCTTTCAGTTGGTCGGGCCGCAACTTTTCCTCCGGAGATGGGATGGTCGTGATTCCGAGTGCGTCGTCTTCAGCGCGGGTCGTGGGGCAGGCTACTCGGTTTGCGCGGCTTCCAGCACGCGGACGGCGTCGCCGACCGACACGGGCCCGCCACGCTCCACCGACGCGAGCATTCCGCGGCGTCCCAGCAGCTCGCTGCGGAGCCCCGGCCTGAGCTCGTCCATTCGCCCGCACGGGGGGCAGGCCTTGAAGACGCGCAAAACGACGTCGCTCCCGATGCCGACGCGCTGGTCCGGCTCGAAGGCCGCGAGATCAATCCCGTCGGTGGTCACGTTCTCGCGCACGTCGCCGACCGAAAGGCCGAGCGCCTCGACGGTCTCGCGGTCCATGAGCAGCACCTGGTATCCCGCCCGGTCCTCCCGGTCAGTGTAATGCCGGTCGCCTTCGATTCCGTGGCCGGTGACGAAGCTGGCGCGCTCGACGAAGTCCAGGGGCTGTCGGCTGCCGGGGTTGATGGTGAGCGAGACTACGCGGCCTTGGGTCGAGTCTGCCATCGGTCGGAGCCCTCCTGCGACGAATGCGGTAACGGTACACCGGCGGGCACGGGGATTCAAGGACGCGCGTGATATACTCCGACCAGCCCGGCCGGGCGCCAGGAGATGCATATGAGCGCCACCTACGCAGCACCCGACACGGCCCGGAGGATGACCGAGGCCGCAACGCGCTTTCTCGAGACCCTCGACGCAGAGCGGGAAGCGCTGGCGTCGTTCCCGTTCGATTCGGACGACAGGCAGGACTGGCACTACGTCCCCCGGTCACGCGTGGGCCTGCCGCGGGGTCGGATGGACGGCACCCAGCTCGAGTCCGCCCACGCTTTGATGGCGAGCGGCCTCAGCGCCGTCGGCGCCAGGAAGGCCGAGCAGATCATCCGCCACGAGTCGATCCTGGGCCGCATAGAGGGCGATTCGGCCCAGTTCTTGCGTGACCCCGGCCTGTACTTCTTCAACATATTCGGAAGGCCCGGAGGCGACGATTCGTGGGGCTGGCGGGTGGAGGGACACCATCTATCCCTGAACTACACGTTCGACGGCGGCGAGCTACAGTCGCCGACGCCATCATTCTTCGGCGCCAATCCGGCCGAGGTGCCGCACGGGCCTGAGAAGGGGCTGCGCATCCTGAAGACGGAAGAGGAGCTGGGCCGAGACCTGTTCATGTCGCTGAACGCGGATCACCGCGCCCGCGCCGTGGTCTATGCGGACGCCCCGCGGGACATGATCACCAGGGCGGACCGCGAGGTGGCCCTGGGCGACCCGGCCGGGCTGCCCGCGTCGGCGATGACGGCCGATCAGCGGGACAAGCTCATGACGCTGGTCCGCGCCTACCTCGACAAGAACTCGGACGAGCTGAGGGCGAGGGCGCTGCGCAAAATCGAAGCGGAAGGCGTCGACGGCATCTTCTTCGCCTGGGCCGGGGGAGAGCAGCGCTGGCAGGGCCACTACTACCGGCTGCACGGCCCGAGCTTCTTCGTCGAGTACGACAACGTGCAGAACGACGCCAACCACATCCACTCCGTGTGGCGCGACATAGACTGCGACTTCGGCCGCGACCTGCTCCGCGAGCACTACGAGCACGCCCACAAAGCGCGATAGCGTCGGCGAGGCTACCCGCTCAGAGTTGGTGCTCCCACACCCCGTTCACCCCGAGTAGCGCCGATGCTTCGTCGGCGCTACTCGGGGCGCGCGCGCAGGGTCTCACCAAACGTGACCCGATACCGGACAGGCTCAGCCGCGGCCCGCGGCCGCTGAAAGTAACCTCGATCGACGTTCTTGCCACTACTCTGGCGACGGAAGGCACCGACGCCCAGATGGCCAACGACGACGACACGGCGCTCGTACTGCTGGCGAAGGCCGGCGACAAGGAAGCATTCGGCATCCTCGTCGACCGCCACCGGCCGATGGCGCTGCGCATCGCGGGCAGGATGACCGCCAACCCGGACGTGGCTCGCGAGCTGGCGCAGGAGGCGCTGCTGCACGCCTACCTGTCGCTGGACAGACTGCGTGACGCGTCCCGGTTCGAGAGCTGGCTGTACGGCATCGTCCTGAACGTATGCCGCAGTCACCGGCGGGCGCAGCGCGAGGACCATGCGTCGCTGGAGGCGCTGACCGGCGGTCTCCGATTCGAAGCGACGCCGTTGAGCTCGGGCAGCTTCGAGCCCGCCCCCCAGGAGGTCGTCGAAGCAGACGAGCTGCACCGGACCGTGCTGCGGGCGGTGGGATCGCTCTCGCCGAAGACGAGGGCGGCCACGCTGCTGTTCTACTACGAGCAGCTCACCGTCGGAGAGATAGCCGCAACCCTGGGCATCTCGGTCGCCGCCGTCAAGGGGCGTCTGCACAAGGCCAGGTACCGACTCCGCGACCTGCTGGCCGACATACAACCGAGTTTCGGCCCGACGAACGCGGGCCAGAAGGAGAGACGAATGATCGACGTAGAGGTAATCGACGTTCTCGATTGGAAGGCGATCAGGGACGATGGCGTGGACGTGGAGGACGAGAAGCCCAGCACGATGCACGTGGTCGTGATGTACGACTCAGCCGGGAAGCGCATACTGCCGATCTGGATTGGGCCGGCCGAGGGCCAGTCCATAGCCACGGGCCTTCGCGGCGTGGAAGCGCCGAGGCCGGGGACGCACGCGTTCGCCGCAAGAATGCTCGAAGGCGTGGGAGCTAGCTTCGAGGAGGCAAGGGTCGAGCAGCTCAAAGGGGCCACGTTCTACGGGGTCGCCAAGCTGCGGTACGGAGACGACGTCCAGGAGATCGACGCTCGGCCCAGCGACGCGATTGCCATGGCCGTACACTCGAACAGCCCCGTACGTGTCGCTGAGGAAGTCATGGCCCAGGCGGGCGTCGGGGTGGAGAAGCCCCCTGCCGAGGGCAAGGGACTGGACTCGATCCTGGCGAAGGCTCAAGAGTCTCCACCTGCGGCTCACACCGAAGAGCACGCGGAGAAGGCCCAGGCTGCCTGGGAGGACAGTCTAAGGAGACTGACCGACTTCCTCACCGAGTAGCACGTCAGCCGACGGCCTGCCGCGCCGAGCGCGGCCGTACTGGACTCGCGCGCCGTGGCGTTTCACGCCGCAGGGCGCCTGCGTTTGCCGAGGGCGGTCCAAAGACGTATCCTGTCGCCATCCTGTTCTGTAGGGTGAGCGCGATGACGATGGTGAAGCCGAACGATGCCCAGATGGGGCAGTACATCCGAGACGGTTACGTCACGCTGGAAACCGGTCTGCCGCGGGAGTTCCACGACAAGCTCTTCCGCAAGACGGACGAGGTCTTCGAAAACGAGGGCAATCCCGGCAACAACCTCGTGCCGCGGCTGCCCGACGTCGGCAGGGTAGTGGGCGACCCGGCCGTGGCCGGCGCGCTGGCCAGCATCCTGGGCGACGACTACTTCATGGAGCCGCACCGCCACTGCCACTACAACGCGCCCGGGAGCACGGGGCAGGAGCTGCACAAGGACTCCTTCACGCGTCGCAGGCATCGCACGCGGCGGGTGCTCGTCTTCTACTACCCCCAGGACACGACGGAAGACATGGGTCCCACGGCGGTTGTGCCGGGCAGCCACTACTACAACACGTCCGACGGCGCTCTGGACGGCGGCGAGGAGGTGCTGGTCACGGTGAACGCCGGGGCCGTCGTCATCGCCAACTACGACATCTGGCACCGCGGCACCGCGAACCGCAGCGACCGGCCGCGCTACATGATGAAGTTTCTCGTAGCCCGCATGTCGGAGCCCGAGATGCCGGCCTCCAACGGCGGCCACGCCGCGTCGGTCGACGGCGGTCGTCACGCGGCGATGCGGCATCACATGTGGAGCTGGCACTTCGGTGCTGCCGCCGAGAATGGAGGCGCCGGCCGCGGCGGCTCGGTCTCCAGTCTTGTGGACGTCGTGGCGAGCGGCCGAGAGCGAGACGCGATAGACGCCGCCTACGAGCTCGGCGAGACGGGAGACGCGGCGGTCCCGGGGCTGATCGAGCTGCTCGAGGACGACTCTGGCCGCGATTGGTGGGCGCAGAAGAGGTCCGCTATCAAAGGCAGAGGGTTGACGTCGCCGTCGGCGAACGCGAGCTACGGCCTCAGCGCGGCCGGCCGGGCGGCTGTTCCCGCCCTGATCGACCGCACGAAAGACGCCCGTTGGTGGCTCAGAGCAACGGCCGCCGAGACCCTAGGCGACATAGGACCGCCCGCGGCCGAGTCGGTACCGGCTTTGGAGGAGCTGGCGACCGATGAGTTGTCTGAGGTGAGGTCCGAGGCTGTGCACGCTCTCGGCACGGTGGGGCAGCGAGGGACGGACGCGGTTCCGGCCCTCGCGCGCGCCCTGATCGACGAGGACGCGTCGGTCCGGCGCGAGGCGTCGCTGGCGCTGGCGCGCACGGGCGCGCGGGCCGAGTCGGCGGCGCCGAGCCTGGTAGCCGCCCTCCAGGACGACGACCGCTACATTCGCGGCAACTCTGTCCACGCCCTGTACCGAATCGACTCTGCCGATTCGCGGGACGCGCTGCTGCGCTATCTGATGTCGTCCAGGTGGTGCCATTCGACCACCAAGGACAGCACGTATTAGGTGGGGCCGGCGCGAAGAGATGAGACGGACATGAGCACGAAGCTGTCGCCGTACCCCGAGGGAGGGCCGGGCGGCACCTGAAGGCACGGCTGGCCGCCGGTGACGTGCTGGTGTGCGCGATGGTAACGGAGTACGTGCGGCCCTCGCTGATGAAGCTGTACGGTCACGCCGGGATTGGCTCGTCTTCTTCGAGTACGAGCACACCTACTTCAGCCCCACGGCCCTTGCGGACACGGTGCTCGCCGCCCGCGACAACGGCTTGCCGCCCATAGCGAAGACGCCTCAGCTCGAGCGCCAGGAGGTCGCGAAGCTGCTGGAGTGCGGCCAGTCGATTTCCTGGTCTTGGGATTCGCGGCCCCTGGCAGTTCAGGGTCGCTCGTCGTGAACACTGATGGTCAGGTGGTTGGGATGATCAGGGGCCGATGGGCCATTGACCGCGATGCCGCCGGCAACTGGATATTCCTCTCCTACCTCGCCTCGGGCATAGATGTGGCAACACACCTGCGCTAATTTCCCCCATTAGGCCCGCCCAGCGCCACGCCCCGCTGGGCGGGTCCCACAGCCTAGGCGAAGCCGAAGGGAGTCATATGACGCGGAACAGGAAGGCGCAGTTCGCCGGACTCGCCGCTGTTGACGCTGTCATGCGGTTCCCTGGGGTGAGAGTTGCGGTCTTGACGGCGGCGGTGTGCCTGGTTATCGTGGCGTGTGAGTCGGCACCGGCAGCGACGGTGGGACCGACTCACACGCCAGCGCTGTGTCCGCGACCCACTCCCACGCTGATCCCGCTCACGCAAGAACCGGCTTTGACGAGAGAGCACCTTTGGGGCACCAGTACCCAGGAGATCGACATGACTGTGACCATCCCGGCGGAACGGCCGACGTTAGAGAAGATCAAAGAAGTGCGGGACAAGAACAAAGCGCGGATACGAGGTTACCCCGGTTGGCGGTCTACCTCGGTTGGCGCGTTTCGAGACGCCACGGGAACCCCGTACGAGGGCAAGTAAGGGGTCACCATCGGCGTGGCGAGGATACGGGACCAAAGTGAGTTCGAGCCCGACATGCGTATCCCCGGCGTGATCGACGGGGTGGCGGTACGGATTATGGTAGTGGGGAAGATCGTTCCTACCGCGGTCAAGCTGGAGGTGCCCTATGGATGCTGATAGGGGACACCGACCGCTGCAATCGGGTCTGAAGTTACGCAGCGGCATAGTCGCGGCTCGTGGGCGAGTCGTGGAAACTATATGGGGCACACTGACCGGCGTGGGGTTTCGCCCGAATGGGACCAAGGTGCTGGTGAGCAACCAGCACGTGATGGCGGGACTGCGTGTAAGAAACAACGTAAAGAGCTACCAGAGGGCTACTTCGCAGAACAAAATCTATCAGGGTTCTCTCATCGCGACGTCTAATACCAATTGAGCGTAACTAGGCCGGAAAGCGGCTAGAGATGTTCCAATTGGTTCATCCATGCTGAGTCTACCAGACAGGTGGAGGGCATGAGATGATCGGACGACCGCTTCGAATAGATTGGCGGGCAGAGGATAGTCCGGAGGCGCTGAAGTCAGCCTACCATGGGGAACAGGATATCACCCTGCGGACTCGGCTACACGGACTGTGGCTGGTGCGTTCGGGGTGGCAACTCGGTGAGGCGGCAAGGGCGGTAGGGGTTCATCAGCGCACGGTCCAGCAGTGGGTGGGCTGGTATAGAGAGGGCGGTATGGGGGAAGTGAGTGCCCACAAGATGGGGGGGAGAGGTCAACCCCGGTTTCTGAGCGCGGAGCAAGAGCGGGAGTTGACCGAGGAGGTGTCGATCGGACGTTTCAGGACGGCGGGAGAGATCAGGGACTGGATAGAGTCTGAGTACGGTGTGAGTTACAAACCGGGCAGCGTCTACAGCCTGCTGTCCCGGTTGGGATGTTCACCGAAGGTTCCGAGGGGCCGCCATGAGAAAGCGGATCTGGCAGCACAGGAGTCGTGGAAAAAGGGGGCCTCGCAGACAGCCTTACCAGAGTGGGGGTGACATCAGAGACGGCCTTTGGCTTTGCCGACGAGATGCGAGTGGGTCTGAGGGGGATGGTTCGCAGAGTATGGGGGGCGTCGTGGAGTGAAGGTGGTGCAGAGGGTGCAGATGGTGTACCGGTGGACGTACCTGTTCCTGGTAGTGGACGTTCGGAGGGGCAGGCTACAGTGGAGTTGGATCGACTCAATGAAGTCCGAGTCGATAGCAGCAGCGGTCAATGGCCTGAAGCATCACTCGGACATCGCAGCGCTGGTGTGGGATGGAGCTCGCGGTCACCGCGCCGGGCTGGTCGAGGGCGTAGGACTGCCGACGATAGTCCAGCCGCCCTACAGTCCAGAGCTCAATCCTGCTGAGCGTGTGTTCCAGGAGGTCCGTCGCTGGGTGGAGGGGAGGGTGTACGAGAGTGTGGAAGAGAAGATGGAGGCGGTTGATTCCTACCTGCGTGAGTTGGAGTATGATCCTGGTCGCGTACGCTCGTTAACAGCGTGGAACTGGATCAAACACTCAACGCGAAGTCTTCCAGCACACTATGCGGCCTCATTAGCCTGAAATGGTATAAGGTAGGGGACGTCGTCGAGGAAGTGCAGGTGTTCTATGGACAGGACAACGTGGTGGACCTCGCCATATGCGACCTGGTGGGAGCGACTGCCGAGTCGAAGCTCCACGACTATCCCCGCCACTCCGACCGGATAGTACCCGCTGGCGTCGTGGAACCGCAGGTCGGCATGAAGGTCACTATGCTGTGTGCCAATACGAACGAGAAGTCGGCAACGATTGTCGAGGTCGGGAAGGAGGTTGATATTGGGGGTGCTGTTTTCAAGGGCAAAGTGGAACTGGAAGCGGCGACCGTGTTGCTGGCGAAAAAGGACATCTCTCGTGGCTCCCTAGAGACCCTGCTTCGTAACCTTGAAATCCCGCCTAGCGATTTCCGCCGGGCCTTGCGGTAGCCTTTGCAGCGCGACCCGCGCGAACCCACGGATGACGACGGCCTTCTTTGTGCAGCCGGTCAACTTTTTTGTGCAGAACCGATTTCTTGTGCAAAGCCCGGCTACCTCAAGTTTCCGCCTGTCGGGACCCGCGCCATCGCGGCCGGAATGGGCAACAGCGACTACATGCCCCGCGATCTGAGCACCTTGCGGCACTGGATGGACGAGCAGGATGCCGAGACCACGCTGATAGCCCACATCGAGACCAGGCTCGGCTACGAGAGAGCAGAGGAGATAGTCGGCGCCCCGGGCGTTGACATGGTCTATGTCGGCCCCGGCGACTTCTCCTTCGAGATGGGCAGGCCCGGCCAGTACGATCATCCGGACGTGGTCAGGCCCATGGAAGAGATCCTGGAGCTGTGTAAGGAGCACGGCGTACCCTTCGGCACCACCGCATCCGGCGCGGACGGCGCGCGGAGGTGGGTCGAAAGGGGCGCCAGCTTCTTCCTCGCCGCTGACGAGCTCGGCTTCATCCGCCGTGGCGCGGAGCGGCTCGTGGAAGACTATCGTACGCTGAGGAGCTAGACCGCGTCACATCACGACGCTGGGAGAAAGCCATGTACGGCACAGTCGGGTATATAAGGGTCAAGCCGGGACGTCAGGACGAGCTCGTCTCGCTATTGGAAGAGTGGCGGAAAGAGCGCAAGCCCAAAGTCCAGGGAGCGCTCGAGGGCTACGTGTTCAAGATGGACGCCGACCCACAGGACTGGATTCTGGTATCGCTCTTCGAAGATCGGGAGTCCTACTTTGGCAACGCCAACGACCCGGAGCAGTCCCGGTGGTTCGCTAGGTTCATGGAGCACCTCGAGGAGGAGCCCCGCTGGCACGACGGAGACGCGCTGCTAACGTGACGCTGGTCGACCGTCCGAGTCTTCTCTCGTCGGGTCGAGTTGCAACGATACCCCACGGGCATCCGGACGCGAATTTCGCGCGACACGCTGCTGTCAAAAGAACCTCGAAGCAACGTGTCGCGCTCTTGTTCAACCGCGTGTCTGCGGATGCGGACGGATTGAGGCGATCTAGGGGGCCGTCTGAATTCTATCCTTTGCCAATGCGGAACATCTTGGTCCCGCACGTCGGGCATGTCCCCTGAGTCGCGGGCCTGCCGTTCTTCAGGGTCACCTGCTGCGGGTCGCTGATCTCCCTCTTGGTCCGACACTTGAGACAGTACGCTTCCATCCAGAGCCTCCGATTTTCTAGTGGGGCCAATTGTATCTGCACTTCATCCCAATCACAAGTCGGTCAGACTCCCCAGATTCCCCACCTAGATAAGAGGAAGACCTCGTTGGAGCCCGACGCGATGCGGGCTAAGATGGTTGTTGCGCAAACGAACCGATCACCAACGAGGTGCATCTATTATGAAGCAAGGCTTACTGGCATTCCAGTACGAGCAGGAGAAGGGCTCGACAGGTATGACGGGACTGTCCGGGCTGATGACGTACCTGGAGTTGATGCAAGCAGCGGGTTTGAGGTCGTCGGTGGAACGCCACGTGAGACTGCGGGAGTGTGGTCAGGGCTGGACGGACAGCCAGATAATCACGTCGCTGATACTGCTGAACTTGGCAGGCGGTGAGTCGGTGATGGACCTGGAGGTTCTGGAGAAGGACGCAGGTTTGTGCAGGGTACTTCGCCATGCCGAGACCTGGGGGATGGGTAGTAGGGAGCGCAGGGCGCTGAAGGCGAGATGGCGAGTCGAGCGTCGTCGGAGCGTGCCGTCGGAGTCTGCGGTGTTCCGGTATCTGGAGAGGTTCCATGACGCGGGCGAGGAGGCGAAGCGGGAAGCTCACAGAGCATTCATACCTGCTCCCAACGGAGCTATGGAGGGTCTGGGGAAGGTGAACGCCGACCTGGTGGGCTTCGTGCAGAGCCGTTCGCCTCAGAGAGAGGCCACACTGGACATGGACGCCTGTCTGGTGGAGACACACAAGCAGGAGGCGCTCCACAGCTACAAGAAGTACAGGGCCTACCAGCCGCTGACCACCTACTGGGCAGAGGCCGACCAGATTGTGCATTCGGAGTTTCGGGACGGCAATGTACCGGCGGGCCATCAGCAGTTGCAAGTGTTGATTGAAGGGCTGGGCCGTCTGCCTGCGGGGGTGGAGAAGGTGATGCTGAGGTCGGATACGGCGGGGTACCAGCGGGAGTTGCTGCGGTACTGCGCGGAGGGTAGAGACGAGCGGTTCGGGGTGATCGAGTTCGCGGTTGGGGTCGACGTGACGACGGAGTTCCGCCGTGCGGTGTCCGAGGTCGCCGAGCAAGACTGGCAGACGCTGTACCGCAAGGTTGGGGAGCATCGTGTGGACACGGGTCAGCAGTGGGCTGATGTGAACTTCGTACCCAACTGGATAGGGCACTCCAAGAACAGCCCTGAGTATCGGTTCATAGCTACCAGGGAGCGGTTGGTCGAACAGCCTCTGCCGGGAATGGAGGGGCAGATGGAGCTTCCGTTCCCCGCGATGGAGCTGTCCAACAGAGGCTGGTACAAGGTCTTCGGAGTGGTGACCAACCGGAGCATTGCGGCAGATGAGTTGATCTGGTGGTCGAGGCAGAGATGCGGCAAGGGCGAGGAGGTCCACGGCGTCCTCAAGAGTGACCTTGCCGGGGGCAGGCTTCCGTCGGGGCTGTTCGGAGCCAACGCAGCATGGTGGGCGATAGCAGTGTTGGCCTTCAACTTGAACTCTGCCATGAAGCGGCTGGTGTTGGGCGGACAGTGGGTGGGCAAGCGTCTCAAGGCGGTGCGTTTCGCCCTGATCGCCCTACCGGGCCGTGTGGTGCGTCACGCCAGGAGGTTGATCATCCGTCTTGCCCGTGGCCATCCCTCATACGAGTTGCTGCTCACGGCGCGGCAGAGGATATTGGCGCTGGCTGCCGAGCCGTATCGGGCATAGGCGACCCTGCCTGGAGCATCGGTTTGTAGGCGACTCTGCCGAGTTGCCAGGCCGGGCCATGCCTTCTTCGGCCTGACAACAGCCACAATTGGCAGCGAACCGCTGCCGATACACTCAAAGACGGCACCCTAGACCCTGTCCGATGCCGATCATGTCATGCGTCACCCCAAGTCGACACCCGGACACCCCCTGAAAGCACACCAAGCAGCTCCCAACCATGTCAGGTGGGGGATTTGGGACTCGAGGCTGGGTACATACGGGTTCCACCCCTTTTCCCTGGGTCCCTTAGCTACCATTCGAGGTCGAAGACTTCCTCCATCGGCGCCCACCAGTCGCCGGGCTCGGCCTCGTCCACCCGCTCCTGGAGCCCGCGCATCAGCGTTTCCCACTCTCTGGCCCGTTCGGTGGCCTGGTAGTGCTGAAAGTCGCGCTTCGGGTCGAAGTCGTCGCCAGCCTCGAAGTACATGAACATGCGCCGGCCCAACAGGAATATCTTCATCTTCGATATCCCGATGTCCCTGAGGCCCTGGAGTACCTCGGGCCATACGGCCCTGTGGTACTCCTTGTACGTCTGGATCTTCTGGGGATCGTCCTCGAGGTTCAACGCCATCGCGAATGACTTCATAGCCGCCTCCTGGGGTCACGCCGCCGGTGTGGGCGCCTCTTGCGGAACAAGTCCCTCTTCCTTCAGCTCGGCCCACAGGTCGTTCGGGATGTCGTATTCGACCATCCTCACGTTCTCCTCGACCTCCTCCGGCGACCTTCCGCCGGGTATCGTACTTGCCACTGCGGGGTGTGCGAGGCCGAACTGCAGCGCGGCCGCCTTCAGGGGCACGCCGTGCCGGTCGCAGACGGCCGCGATGGCCCGCGCCCGGTCCAGGACGTCGGCGGGCGCCTCGTCGTAGAAGTACGTCGCGCCGGGCGACAGATCGGACGCGAGAATGCCGCTGTTGTAGGGGCCGCCCAGAATCAGGCTGATCCGCTTCTCTTCGCAGAGCGGCATCAGCGTGGGCAGCGCCGAATGGTCGAGCAGCGTGTACCGCCCCGCCAGCAGGAAGCAGTCGAAGTCGGCCGCACGGGCGAATCGGACCAGCGCCTGCCACTGGTTCATCCCGACGCCGACGGCCTTCAAGACGCCCTCGGACTTGAGCCGCTGCAGCGTGGGATACGCTTCGTCCATGGCCTGCCTGAAGTATGTGGGCTCGACGTCGACGTCCGCCGACGTTGACTGCCCGGCGTCCGGATCGTGCATCAGCGCGATCTCCACCGAGTCGAGCTGCAGCCGCGCCAGGCTGTCGTCCAGGGACCTGAGGATGCCGTCGCGGCTGTAGTCGAACACCGGCTCGAGCGGCGCCGGATTGACGAACAGTCGGGTGACCGGCGGGGACCCGGTAGGCTCCAGGACGCGGCCGACCTTGGTGGATACGACTAAGGCGTCCCGTTCCAAGCCTCTCAGGCCTGCTCCCAGGGACGTCTCGCTCTTGCCCAAGCCGTATAGAGGCGCCGTGTCGAAGTACCGCGCGCCCAGATCGAAGCTGCGGCGGACGGTCTCTCTCGCCGCATCCCGCGACACGTCCGAGTACAGGCCGCCCAGCCCGGCGCCGCCCAGACCCAGGCGGGTCACTCGCAGTCCGGTCGTCCCTATCTCCGCAGCGCCGATCCGTCCCATTGACATGGCCTCCCGGCGGTTGGCTAGGCCGCGCGGCCCGGAGTGTAAGAGCGCCCGAATTCCTTGTCAACGAACGTCCTCGCGGGCGTGCGGAACCTGTCCGACGAGACCACAGAAGCGTCTGGGCCGCTGTCGGAACGGTCGCTCCGGCGCGTCCAAAAGTGATTGACAGGTTGGTTAGACGGTATGCAATGACCTCACTTCTATATTTTGGATATGCCCCGTTGACCCGGACGCGGGGTATTGGACCAAGGCAGGACAAGAGGGGGGGGGGGTTCATGTCAGATTCCGGTCACGAGCACGACGCTCCCGAGTGCGACGCTCACGAGCATCACCCCCACGAGCACGACGCTCACGAGCACGACATGCACGAGTGCGACACGCACGAGCACCATGGGGACGAGGCCGGGCATATGCACGACGCCCACGAGTGCGACGACCACGAACACCACGACTAACCGGCCCGTCGGAAGCGATCTACAGCACGACAAGTTCCGCGAGAGGCTGGGAGCGCCAGCAGGGTTACGGCGACAGGTAGACGCCTGACGGTATTGTTTGTCGCCGTAATTGTAGATGCCGCCGAGCCTCACGGGGCCCGGTGGGATTTTGGCGTACGATAGCCTCGACAGTCTTGGTCGACGACAGAGGGTGGGTCCGAGCTAGCAGCCCGTCCGAGGATTATCTAACGGTGCTTGCGGGTCAGCGACAATGGATCGCGACAACTAATTGTGCCGTTGCCCCGGCCGGCCGCCAGATAGCTTTGCGAATAGCGCCGTGCTCACTACCTCGGCAGATCGAGCCTTCTATGATCTCGGACCACTCGTAATTCGGTCCTGATGCGTTGGGCTGGCCCATCGACCCGTGCTTTCCTGTGCAGATTGACCCCAAAGCGGAACAGTTTGAGCAGGTTGTGGCCGGTGCAGATCAGCGACCATTCGCCGTTCACCTTCTCCAGTCCCCGCAGCAGGAACTGCCGGAATCCCCGGCCCTGCTTGATCTGGCCGAATACCGGCTCCACAGTTTGCATCCGCAAAGCGTAGCGCTGCCGACCCCGCTTGGTCTGTAACTTCCGTCGCATCCGGTCCTTGGGAGACAGATGGCTGGGTATGCGACCTCGGGGCGCGGGTGGCACAACCCGGCCGTGGCGGGTCTGCTCCGGCGCGACGAACGGGTCCACGCCCAGAGCATAGAGCTCCTCGACTGCCTTTGCCGAGTAATAGCCAGCATCGGCGGATACTTCCCTGGGGACTGCACCGACGTTGTCGATGGTCTCCTCCATCATCACCGCAGCCTGTTGCTTATCCGAAGTCTGGTTGGTGGCCCGCGCCGCCACGATCACCTGGTGAGCGCTGTCCACCACCGCCTGACAGTTGTACGCTTGCAGGAAGTCCTTTCCTCCAGGTGCGGGGATGATGCGCGACTCGGCATCGGTGAAGTTACGCTGGGCCTTGTCGTCGGGCACCCCCGGGTGCTTACCACCTTCGGCCTCGGCCCGTTCGCCAGCCGCCTGCGCCTCGGCTTCCAGCGCCGCCATGGCTTCCCGTATCTTCTCCAACCGACCCTCTCGAAAGGCCAACTCCTGCGGCAACTCATCTCCACGCTTGTCTTTGCCGTACCGCCGGTCTTCCTCATCATCCGCTGCCTGGGCCTGTCGCAACAACTCCGCTACCTCCGCCGACAACTGCGCTGCCTTCTCCTTCATCCGTTGGTAACTCATCGCCTTATGCTTCGATGCGTTGGCCTTGACCTTCGTGCCGTCCAGCGCCACGTGCCCCAGCTTCACCAGCCCCGCCTGCTGGCACAACGCCAGTACCTGTACGAACAGGCCCGACAGCGCATCCACATTATCCTTGCGAAAGTCGGAGATGGTCCGGAAGTCCGGTGTGTTGTTCGCCGCCAACACCCTGAAGGGGATGTCCTCGTGGAGACGCTGGGCGATGCGGCGTGAGGACGACACCCCCACGCAGTAACCGTAGAGCAACACCTTGACCATCATCCGTGGATGATACGGCGGTCCGCCTCGCCGTTCCCGCTCGTAGCGAGCGGTGACCTCCGACATGTCCAACTGGTCCACCACGTCGGATATGAAGTAGGCCAGATGGTCGTCAGGCAGCCACTCCTGCAACGCCGCTGGCAACAGCAACTGCTGGTCGGGTTCGTAGGGAAGGTAGGTTTTGCTCATCAACGACTCCCCGCTACTGGACTGTACCCATCATACCCCCAAACACTCGCCAACCGTGTTTCTCGGACAGGCTGCTAGGTCGTCGGACCCGATGTAGCATCATGTTGAGTCTGATGGGTTCCTTCGGCGTACCGACGGTCCTCGGGAGGCTCGTGCCCTTGCGTCAGGCAGGCGAGCCGGCAATCACCTCCTCCGTAGCGTTGACTCTGACTTCTTCGGGCGGAGGGCCTGCCTTCCGCCATTCCGCGCAGCCCACCGGTGGCCGTCCGGGCCACGACCACGGCGACCACGAGGGCCACGACCACGGCGACCACGAGGGCCACGACCACGGCGACCACGAGGGCCACGATGGTCATGATCACGGCTACCACGACCATGTTCACGACCTACGAGGAGCCAGCCGGCGCAGCCTATTCATCGCCCTGACGCTGATCACGACCTACATGATCGCCGAGATCGTGGGCGGCATCCTGTCGGGCAGCCTGGCTCTCATAGCCGACGCCGGGCACATGCTCACCGACGCGGCCTCTATCGTCATGGCCTGATCGCCATGTGGATCGCGGAGAAGGCGGCGTCCACCAAGCGCACGTTCGGCTATCAGCGCACCGAGGTGCTGGCCGCTCTGATCAACACGATCGCGCTACGGCTGATTGCTGGCTGGATCGTGTTCGAGGCGTATCATCGGACCTTCCAGGAGGAGGTCCACATAGACGGATGGCCGGTGCTCTTCGTTGGCATTGGTGGTCTCTTGGTGAACATCGCGGCTGCTTGGGTGCTTCACAGCTCGTCCCAGCACAGTATGAACGTCGAGGGCGCCTCCCAGCACGTCCTGGCCGACCTGCTGGGATCCGTCGGCGTGGTCATCTCCGCCATACTCATCTTGGCCTTCGGATGGACGCTCGCCGACCCGATCCTGAGCGTCGTCATCGCGGTGCTCATCCTGTTCAGCAGCCGACATCTGATGACGACCGTATTCAACGTGCTGCTCGAAGGGACGCCGGGGCACATAGACGTCTACAAGCTTTGCAGCGACATCGAAGCCGTCGAGGGTGTAACCCTCATCCACGATGTCCACGTCTGTACCATCACGTCGGGCAACGAAGCGTTCAGCGCCCACATACTCATGGACCCCTCTTACCCAGGGAGATCTCGAACAGGTCCGATCCCGGATGCTCGACATTGTCCACACGGACTTTGGCATCAACCACGCCACCATACAGTTGGAGCGATCGGTGGCGGACTGCATCGAGGACCACCACGTCGACCATCTGTTGGCCGAGTCCGGTCAGGCATAGTCACGGATGTAGGATCGGGCACAGCGCGGGATAGGCCTCCTTCGCTCGACCGGTCGGAACGCCGGCCGTAGCAGTTCACTTTGGTGAGGTCGTGCGTGCGACCCTCGGTAGCGCCAATGGAGCATCGGCGCCACTCGGGGCGAACGGGTTGTAGCAGCCTCGACCCCGAACAAGCGGCCCATCAGGACATCATGGCCGTCCCTCAACGAAATGCCAGCCAAGTTGACGAGACAGGGTGGTTTCTGTTAACACCGGATATCGTCATGACGCAACTGCCACCACGTCCGGACATCATGGCCATCCTCGAGGACCGCGGCTATCGGTCCACGGCCCCGAGACGCGCGATCATAGAGATCTTGGACGGGAAGCTGGAGGGCTTTACCGCCGAGGAGATCTGCAGCGAGCTGCCGGGGGTGGGAAGAGCGACGATCTTCCGCACGATCAAGCTCCTCATGGAGGCCGGCGTCGTATGCAGGCTGAACCTCCTGGACGGCGGCCCCAAGTACAGTCTGTCTCGCGTGGAGCACCACCACCACACGGTATGCGTCCGCTGCGGGATCGTGGGCGAGTTCCGTGCCACGACGGTCGAGCGCCTGATGCGGGCAATCGGCAACGACATCCCGGGCGAGATAGTCGGCCACCGCATCGAGTTCTACATCACTTGCGAGCGGTGCGTCGGCGACAAGAACGAGTAAGGGACCCGTTGAGCATACTACCCGCCGTGTCCGTTCAGGGGTGATGCTCACGCGGCCCGGTTCCCGCCGGGTAGCCCCATTCGATACACCCCGACGAGGCGTCCGGGCACTCAGGACGAACGGTCTCACCAACGTGAACACTTGCCATCCGCCTTGTCCTATTGACCTGGTTAATGATACATAGTATCCTTCTCTGGGCTCACTCCCCTGTGCGCGCAGGGCGTTGAGCGTAACACCTGCCACGCATTGGAGAAGCCAAGAGCAGTAATGAGACTACATGCCATCAACCCCGTGGCTAATCTGAGGGGTACCGTGCTTCCGGCGCTCGCGCTGCTGTTCGCCCTGACCGCGTGCTCTGACGAGGCCGGCAGCGCAACGTCCACCCGGGACGCTGCGGCGCCGAAGCCGGTCCGCGTGGTAGTTACGAACAACATCGTCGCCGACTGGGTCGAGAACGTCGGCGGGGACCACGTGGAGGTCTTCAGCCTGTTGCCGGTCGGCGCCGATCCTCACGCCTTCCAGCCGGGCGCCAAGGATGTCGCGAAGATCGCCGACGCCGATCTGGTGCTGGGCATCGGATTGGGCCTGGAGGAGTTGTGGCTTCGTGAGCTCGTGCGGAATGCTGCGCGGGACGAGTCGGCGATCGTGGAGCTGGGCGACGCGGTTGACCCGATCAAGTTCGGCGCGTCCCACGCAGGCGAGGTCGAGCTCTTGGAAGAGATCAGCCAGGTTGTACACGAGGTGGAAGAGGGCGAAATAGGCCCTGAGGCCGGTATTCAAGAGATCAAAGATCTGATTGAGGCTGCCGAGGGCGAAGAAGAGGAGGATGCGGAGCACGCCGGAGAAGAAGAGCTCCCCGAGGTGGTACTTGCCCTGATCAAGAAGGTCGACAGCGGACAGATGGCCGCCGATGAGGCGATGGAGGAGATCGAGCGCCTTACCGAAGACGGAGATGACGGGCACGCCGACCACGGCCACGGGATCCACGACCCTCACTTCTGGTTCGACCCGCTCCGCGCGAAGCGCGCGGTAGCCGACATAGCCGCGCGCCTGGCCGTGCTCGACCCGGACCGCGGCGACGTGTATCGCGCCAACGCCTCCGCGTACAGTACGCGGCTCGACGAGCTGCACGCGTGGACGGAGGAGCAGATCGGGACGGTCCCGGAGGAGCGCAGGCTGCTCGTGACCTCCCACGACAGCCTGGGGTACTTCGCGGAACTGTACGGGTTCGAGGTCGTGGGGGTCATTCTGTCGTTCACCACCGACGTCGATCCATCGCCGTCGGACCTGGCTCATCTCGTAGATGAGGTGAAGGAGTACGGCGTGGCCGCCGTTTTCGGCGAGACGACCGTGAGCGAACGTCTGGCCACCGCCCTGGCGACTGAAGCCGGCGCGACGCTCGTTCGGCTCTACTCCGGCTCGCTCGGCACCGAAGGCAGCGGCGCGGAGACATATGTCGACATGATCAGGACGAACGTCGGGCGCATTGTCAAGGCTCTGCGTTGACCGGCGGAAATCGAGGCTCCGGCGGAGTGGATGGCTCTGCCTGAAGTGTCGTGGGCTTCGGTAACAGGGTTGGTCCTGTTGTCCGGCTCCACTCGGAGTCCGACATAGGCCGGAGAGACAGTGGTACCCTGTGGCGCGGCGCGAGGGCGTCCGTGGGAAGGTCGAGAGTTGGAGAAGAAGATGGAGACGACTGCCGAACCGGGCATAGCCGTCGAGGGCGTAAGCGTCGACCGCGGCGGGCACCAGGCGCTGGTCGATGTCACTTTCGACGTCGGTCCGGGGGTCTTGATGGGCGTTTTGGGCCCGAACGGGGCGGGCAAGAGCACGCTGTTCGATACCATAGCGGGGATCCTGCCCGTCACCGAGGGCACGGTGAAGCTGCGCGGCGCGGCGGCTGAAGACGGCGCTTTGGCGTACGTACCCCAGCGCGACAGCATCAACTGGGTTTTCCCGGCCACCGTTCACGACGTGGTGATGATGGGGCGCGACAACAACGTCGGATGGCTGCGCCGCCCCGGTAAGTCGGACAGGGAGGCGGTCCGGATGTGCCTGGAGCGGGTAGATCTGTGGGAGCACCGCTCGGACATGGTAACGGAGCTGTCGGGCGGGCAGCGCCAGAGAGTCTTCATCGCCCGCGCGCTCGCGCAGGAGGCGAGCGTGGTCCTGCTGGATGAGGCGTTCAGCGGCGTAGACGTCGGCGCTCAGGAGGGCATCGTCGAGGTCCTCCAGTCCCTACGCGACGAGGGCAGGGTCGTTCTGCTGGCAACCCACGACCTCACGAACCTTGCCCAGCGCTTCGACATGGTGCTGTGCATCAACCACCATGTTTGCGCGTATGGCCCTCCCGAGGAGGCCTTCACCCCGGATGTCCTCGAGGAGCTCTACGGCTCGCACGGGATCGAGTTCACTCCCGAGCACTTTCGACGTCACCATCATTCTTAAGAGGCCAGGTCGAGCCCGCTAGATTCACGTACGGCAGCCGACAGCCCGACACTTGCGGCCGTGTGGACTGCGCCATCGTTCAACGCAGTCAGATGTCGCTTTCGCCAACAACACACATGTGGAGCATGTCGCGATCGACCATATCTTCGGGCCGTTCCAGTACGGGTTCATGGTGCGGGCGCTGATCGTCTCCGTGCTAGTGGGCGTGATGTGCCCGATTCTTGGCGCCTACGTCGTCACGCGCGGGCGCGCGTTCATGGGCGACGCGCTCGCTCACTCGGTCCTGCCGGGGATGGTGGTCGCCTTCCTGCTGGGGATCAGCCCTTTCTTCGCGGCAGTGCCGGCGGGAATCGTGATCGCCCTGCTGATGGGCTCCGTCAGCCGGCGCACCGGCATCAGCGAGGACACTTCGATCGGCATAGTCTTCGCCGGAATGTTCGCGCTGGGCCTCGTCATGCTCTCCACGGCCACCAATGTGACCGTCGACATCGAGGACCTGCTGCTTGGGCAGGTGCTCGGAGTCTCGCAGACGGACGTCTACGTCTCGGTGGGTCTCACGGCGCTGGTGCTGGCGGGGCTCTATGCCTTCCACCGGCAACTCGTCTACACCACCTTCGACCCGGTGGGCGCGGCGGTGGTGGGGATCAGGACGAGCCTGGTCGAGTACGTGCTCCTCACGCTGCTGGCCCTCGTCGTCGTCATCGGCATCCAGGCCGCCGGGATAGTACTGGTCATGGCGATGCTCATCACGCCCGCGGCGGCGGGGTACCTGCTGGCGAGGCGGTTCGTCGGCGTCATGTTGATCGGTGCGCTGATCGGTGCGGTCTCGGCGGTGGCCGGTCTGTACCTTTCCTTCCACGCCGACCTGCCGTCCGGCCCGGCGATGGCCCTGGTCGCAACGGTGGTCTTCGGGCTGGCGGCCGTCTTCAGGCGCCGCGCGGCGTAGAGTCGGCGCGGGTCTAGTCGATGGGCCTGCCGGCGGCGGCCCGGGCCGCTCGCGAGGAGTCCCGGGGAAGTAAAGTGGCCGCGAACTCAGGCGCACGCTTCTTGACGGCGGCGGGCCGGTTCCATATAATCTGCTGACCGTATCTCCGATGCGCGAGATAATCGCCTAATATACGGCACGAGCAACTCCTCAGCAGATGGCTGGGAGTGCCCAGCCGTCTTTTTGTTCTTTAACAACTGAATCCTGCGCGAATTTGAATTAACGAACCTTAATGTGGGTCAAGTTATTAAGGGTCTGTGGTGGATGCCTTGGGGCCAAGGGCCGAAGAAGGGCGTGGCAAGGCTACGAGAAGCCTCGGTGAGCTGTCTTGCAAGCTTAGCCGGGGATGCCCGAATAGGGAAACCGTTTCCGGGTAATGCCGGAAAACCCCGACTCAGTCGGGGAGGTAAGCGGGAGAACTGAAACATCTAAGTATCCCGAGGAAAAGAAATCAACCGAGATTCCCCTAGTAGTGGCGAACGAACGGGGAAGAGCCCAAACCCAGGCGGCTTAACGGGCTGAGGCCCTATGCCGTCGGGGTGTTGTAACACCCGCCTATCCCGACCTCAGTACGGGAGATGGAGTTACAAAACCTCTTTCTAGCCGAATGCACCTGGAAGGGACGACCATAGAAGGTGATAGTCCTGTAGGCGAAAGGGAGAGGACTTCAGGTGGGCTGTTGAGTACCACGGGACACGGGAAATCTTGTGGGAAGCTGGGGGGACCACCCTCCAAGGCTAAATACCCTTGGCCACCGATAGTGAACCAGTACCGTGAGGGAAAGGTGAAAAGTACCCCGGAAGGGGAGTGAAATAGACCTGAAACCACAGACTTACAAGCCGTGGGAGGTCCGACTTTGTCGTGACTGACCGCGTGCCTATTGAAGAATGAGCCGGCGAGTTAATCTAGGCAGCTTGGTTAAGGAATACGAGTTCCGGAGCCACAGCGAAAGCGAGTCCGAATAGGGCGCTTCCGGGCGGAGCGGGATCCACCGGTTGGAGGTCGAACTCGCGGAGGTCCGATTCGTCGGGCCGAAGTGGGGGACGCCGAGAGCCGTTGGTGAAGTCTCCAACATGTCTGGAGGGTTGTCTGGATTAGACCCGAAACCGGGTGAGCTACCCATGGCCAGGTTGAAGTTCCGATAATATCGGAATGGAGGACCGAACCCGTGTCAGTTGCAAATGGCTGGGATGAGCTGTGGGTAGGGGTGAAATGCCAATCGAACCCGGAGATAGCTGGTTCTCCCCGAAATGCATTTAGGTGCAGCCTCAATTGAAGTCTTGGGGAGGTAGGGCTCTGGATGGGCTAGGGGGCGTGAGCCTGCCAAACTCAACCAAACCACGAATGCCTCAAGATGATCTTTGGGAGTGAGACAGTGGGGGATAAGCTCCATTGTCGAAAGGGAAACAGCCCAGACCGCAGGCTAAGGCCCCCAAGTGTGGACTAAGTGTTAAAGGAAGTGGGATCGCTAAAACAGCTAGGAGGTTGGCTTAGAAGCAGCCATTCCTTCAAAGAGTGCGTAATAGCTCACTAGTCGAGGGATCCCGCGCCGAAAATGTAACGGGGCTAAAGTCCACCGCCGAAGCCGCGGCCCCGGCTCGCTTTGCGGGCCGGGGGGTAGGGGAGCGTTGTCAGCAGCACTGAAGCTTCAGACGTAAGTCGGGGTGGAGCGCTGACAAGTGAGAATGCCGGCATGAGTAGCGACAATCCTGGTGAGAATCCAGGACACCGAAAACCCAAGGTTTCCTACGCAACGATGATCGGCGTAGGGTAAGTCGGGCCTAAGCCGTAGCGAAGCAGCGAAGGCGATGGACAACGGGTCAACATTCCCGTACCACCGCGTTCTCGTTTTAAAGCAGAGGGGGGACACGGACAGGTAGGCGGGGCGCACCCATCGGACATGGTGCGTTCTTCCCTGAAGGCCATGCCAGGATAGGCAAATCCGTTCTGGCGTTACGAGCTGAGGGGGAAAGAAAACTCTAGGGCTCAAGCCCTGGGGGATTCCGCTGAACCTAGGCCGTCGAGAAAAGCCTCGCTGCCAGAGGATGTGGTGACCGTACCGCAAACCGACACAGGTGGGTGGGGGTAAAAGCCCTAAGGTGAACGAGATAACCCTCGTTAAGGAATTCGACAACTTAGCCCTGTAACTTTGGGAGAAAGGGTGCCCGCGGGGTGATGCCCTCCCGACTTGTCGGGACGTGTGCGGAGCTTTGGCGGGCCGCAGCTAAGAGGCCCAGGCGACTGTTTATCAAAAACACAGGTCTCTGCCAAGCCGAAAGGCGATGTATAGGGGCTGACGCCTGCCCAGTGCCGGAAGGTTAAGGGGAGAGGTTCGTTCCGACTTGTCGGGACAAAGCTTCGAACCGAAGCCCCGGTGAACGGCGGCCGTAACTATAACGGTCCTAAGGTAGCGAAATCCCTTGTCGGGTAAGTTCCGACCCGCACGAAAGGCGTAACGACCTGGGCGTTGTCTCAACGAGGGGCTCGGTGAAATTGCATTGCCAGTGAAGATGCTGGCTACCCGCGACAGGACAATTAGACCCCGTGGAGCTTTACTGTAGCTTGGCAGTGGGCTGTGCTCATGGATGTGTAGGATAGGCGGGAGACTTTGAAGCCTTCACGCTAGTGAGGGTGGAGTCAACCTTGAAATACCGCTCTTCCGTGATCTTGGTTCTAACCCCGACACAATCGGGGGACCCTGCCAGGTGGGCAGTTTGGCTGGGGCGGTCGCCTCCTAAAGAGTAACGGAGGCGTCCAAAGGTTCCCTCAAGGTGGATGGAAATCACCTGTAGAGTGCATTGGCATAAGGGAGCTTGACTGTGAGACTTACAAGTCGAGCAGGGACGAAAGTCGGGCAAAGTGACCCCACGGTACCGTGTGGAAGGGCCGTGGATCATCGGATAAAAGCTACCCCGGGGATAACAGGCTAATCTCGCCCAAGAGTTCACATCGACGGCGAGGTTTGGCACCTCGATGTCGGCTCGCCGCATCCTGGGGCTGAAGAAGGTCCCAAGGGTCCGTCTGTTCGCCGGTTAAAGCGGCACGCGAGCTGGGTTCAGAACGCCGTGAGGCAGTTCGGTCTCTATCCGTCGTGGGCGCAGGAGATTTGAGGGGAGCCTTCCCTAGTACGAGAGGACCGGGAAGGACGGACCTCTGGTGTACCGGTTGTTCCGCCAGGAGCACCGCCGGGTAGCCAAGTCCGGATGCGATAAGCGCTGAAAGCATCTAAGCGCGAAGCCAACCCCAAGATTAGATCTCCCATCCCGATTTCGGTCGGGAGTAAGGCCCCCCGTAGACTACGGGGTAGATAGGCCGCAGGTGTAAGTCCCGTGAGGGATTCAGCTGAGCGGTACTAATAGGCCGAGGACTTGACCCACATTATGGTTCGTTAATTCAGGCGCCTCATCCCAAGCCGAGGATGAGAGCCAAACAGGATTCGGTTACATAACGTCGCGGGGTGGAGCAGCGGCAGCTCGTTGGGCTCATAACCCAAAGGTCGCCGGTTCGAGTCCGGCCCCCGCTACCATGAAACGCGACGACGGCCCCCGGAGAACTTCTCCGGGGGCCGTCTGTTTATTCGCTCCTGGCGTGCCTATTGTGTCGCTGACTCCGGCGGCGGGGGCATCGCAACCCGCAGGGAGCACACCGCCTGGCACTCGACCCAGCCGGTGGCTACGTCCACACGGGTGAGGGTGTTGAGGTAGCACCCTTCGGTGCTCTCCCCGCGGTGGGCCACCCAAGTCGACCTCGATGAACCCGGGGCGATTCTCGTTCCACTCGGCGAAGGTCCTGATCGGTATCGGACCCTTCAGCAGGCTGCCGGGCTTGGTCGTGCTCAACGGCCTCCTGAGTGCCCTGCCCCTGTAGGGCTTCATCAGCCGGTCTACGGACGATGCGCTCATCGCAGTCAGCTGCTCGTCCAACAGCCGACCCTTCTCGCTTCGACTCGATCCTCTGTAACGCCCTCTCATCGCTTCCGCATACTCTCTCACGCTGCTTCTCCTCATGCCTCCCCCGGTAACACCACTTATGAGGCAACTCGTAGGCCGAGGACCCTCCTACAGCCCTTTTCGGCTGCCCTGGGGACCCGTCGTCCGCCCGCAGCCAGCGCGGCGGCTCGTTAATCGAACCTTAACGGAACCTTAGCACTCCCGTAACGTGCCCAAGCGAGCCCTCTGTGATTCTGGTCGGGACATCAAATGGGAGTGTTCAAGTGAAGAAACCATCGGCAGTTTGGAGCGTCGCGGCGCTGGCGCTAGGGCTTATGGCCGCAGTGCTGCTGGCCGCTTGCGGCCGGGAGGACGAGTCGGCCGCGACCGCGGCGGCAGCGGGAACAGGCAGCGGCGCTTCGCAGACTCAGCCGGCGGCGAAGCTGAGCGGGACGATAGAGATCGACGGATCGAGCACGGTGTTCCCTGTCTCCGAGGCGGTAGCTGAGGAGTTCGGCAAGCTCCACCGGGACGTGCGTGTGAACGTGGGCGTCTCCGGTACGGGCGGCGGGTTCAAGCGGTTCACGGTAGGCGAGACAGACATCTCGGACGCGTCGCGGCCGATCAAGGACAGCGAGGCGACGGCGGCTGCGGAGAACGGTATCGAGTACGTCGAGTTGAAGGTGGGTACGGACGGGTTGTCGGTGATGGTCAACCCCCGGAACGACTTCGCTGCGTGTCTGACGACGGTGGAGCTGAAGGCGATATGGGAGCCTGGCTCTACGATCGACAACTGGAGCCAGGTGCGCTCGGGCTTCCCGGACCGACCGCTCAGGCTGTACGGTCCCGACTCGGACTCCGGGACGTTCGACTACTTCACCGAGGAGATCAACGGCGAGGCCCAGGCGAGCCGCTCGGACTACACTGCGAGCGCTGACGACAACGTGTTGGTGACGGGGATCGGTGGAGACAGGAACTCGCTGGGCTACTTCGGTTACGCGTACTACGCTGAGAACACGGACAAGCTGAAGCTGGTGTCGATCGACACTGGCGACGGCTGTGTGACGCCGACTGCGGCGACGATCGAAGATGGCAGCTACCGGACGCTGTCGAGGCCCTTGTTCATCTACGTCAGCAAGAAAAGCCTTGAGCGCCCAGAGATGCAGGCGTTCGTCGAGTTCTACCTTGAGAACGCACGCGAGCTGGTCCAGGAAGTCGGCTACGTGCCGTTGCCGGCGGAGGCCTACAAGGTGTCCCTGGTCCAGGTCAACGGTGGCCACTAGGCGCGTCCAACAAATCGACAGCTTCCGCTGCCCAGCGGCCGCGATTGGGGGGAGTGAGGGGCGGCCGCTGCCCAGCGGGATTGTTTTTCTGGCACGATTGTTTAGGCTATAGCCAGTGCGCTGTACCCGAAGTACGCTGGCAAAAGCGGGCCACGCTGGCCAGGATTTCGTCAGCGGTCTTGGTCCATACGAAGGGCTTGGGGTCTTCGTTGGTGATGTCCAGGTAGCGGTAGATGTCAGCCTCGAGTTCGGCGCTGCTCTGATGCACGCCCCGGCGCAACTGCTTTTCGGTGAGCAGACCGAACCAGCGCTCCACCAGATTCAGCCAGGAGGCGCTGGTGGGCGTGAAATGGATATGGAAGCGGGGCCGCTTGGCGAACCAGTTCCGGATCAGCGCCGTCTTGTGGGTGGCGTAGTTGTCGGCAATCAGGTGCACGTCCAACTCGGCGGGCACCTCGGACTCTATGGCATCGAGAAACTTGCGGAACTCCAGTGCCCGGTGGCGGCGGTGGCACTGGCCAATCACCTGACCGGTCCTGGCGTCCAAAGCGGCGAAGAGGGACGTGGTGCCGTGGCGCACGTAATCATGGGTGCGCCGCTCGGCCTGGCCCGGACGCATGGGCAAAAGCGGCCTGGTGCGGTCCAGGGCTTGGATCTGGGACTTCTCGTCCACGCACAAGACCAGCGCCCGGTCCGGCGGGTTGAGGTAGAGCCCCACAATATCCCGCACCTTCTCGATGAAGAGGGGGTCCGCCGACAGCTTGAAGGTCTCGGTGCGGTGGGGTTGCAGCGCGAAGGCACGCCAGATGCGGCTCACGGTGTTGTGGCTCAGACCGGAACGCCGGGCCATGGACCGGGTGCTCCAGTGTGTAGCATCCTTCGGTGTGGTCTCCAGGGTCAGCGTCACGACCCTCTCAACGTCAGCATCGGTGACAGTGCGGGGTCTGCCAGGCCTTGCTTCATCCACCAGTCCGTCCAGTCGACTCTCCAAGAACCGAGACCTCCACTTGCCAACCGTCGCTTGCGACACTCTCAACTCCGCGGCCACAGCGGTGTTCGTCTTGCCCTTAGAACATTCCACAACCATTCGGGCCCGCTGGGCCAACGCTTGCGCCGTCTTGGGCCTGCGCGCCCACTGTCCCAGTGTCTCCCTTTCATCGTCGGTGAGCGTCAACGGTGGGGTTGGTCGACCAAGACGCATGTGAATCCTCCTCACATGAACTCTCAGGAGAATACCAGCTACCGAACACTTATGCCACTAACTTCAGAGACAGGACACTAGAGGTACACCGTGGACTCGGCAGTACGACGGGGCTCGCAGACCCGGACCGGCTTCTCGAACCCGGGCTGGCGGCGGAACATTCGAGGATTCGAAGGCGGTGTCGTCAAGGCGATCTTCTTCGCCTGCGCCCTCGTCTCGATATTCACGACAGTCAGCATCGTAGTCAGCCTGGTGTCGCAGGCCTGGGGCTTCTTCGCGGAGGTCCCGGTGTGGGACTTCCTGACGGGCACGCGGTGGTCGCCCATCCTCAAGCCTCGGTCGTACGGCGTGCTGCCGCTGGTGTCGGGCACGCTCTTGGTGACGGCGCTCGCTGCCGCCGTCGCGATTCCGGTCGGCCTCGCGACGGCGATATACCTGTCCGAGTACGCGCCCGACACGGCGCGTCGTATCCTCAAGCCCGTCCTGGAGGTGCTCGCCGGCATACCGACGATCGTCTACGGCTATTTCGCCCTGACCTTCGTGACGCCGCAGCTCCAGATCATCTTCCCGGACATGCTGGTCTTCAACGCGCTGAGCGCCGGCCTCGTCATGGGCCTGATGATCATCCCGATGGTCTCCTCGCTCAGCGAGGACGCCATGTTGGCCGTGCCCCGGTCGCTCAGAGAGGCGGCCTACGCGTTGGGAGCGACGAGACTGGAGGTGTCTACCAAGGTGGTCGTCCCCGCGGCGCTGTCCGGCATCGTAGCCGCGTTTATTCTCGGCGTCTCCAGGGCCATCGGGGAGACGATGCTGGTGACGGTCGCCGCCGGCGCCACGCCGAATATGACGTTCGATCCCCGCGAGAGCGTACAGACGATGACCGCGTACATCGTCCAACTCAGCCTGGGCGAGACGCCCCACGGCACCCTGGAGTACAACACGATATTCGCGGTCGCCTTCCTGCTTTTCCTCATGACACTCACGATGAATCTGCTGGGCCGATGGGTGGTCAGCAGATGGGGGACGCGCTACTGATGAACGAACCTTCGACGGGGCCGTTTCGAAGACGGCTGCGGGTCCGCGAGATCGCGGGCGCCGCCGCCTATGTCGCCTTTCTTGTCGCGGTGCTGATCGGGATCGTCGGGCTCGTCGTGCTGTTGGCCCAGGTGCTCATCGACGGGCTTCCCTGGGTGAGCAAGAACCTGCTGTTCAACTACCCGTCGCGCCACACGGAGGAGGCCGGCCTGAGGGCCGCGATCTTCGGGACACTGTGGCTGATGGGGCTGACGGCGGCGTTCACCGTTCCGATAGGAATCGGCGCGGCGATATACCTGGAGGAGTACGCGTCGAAGAACAAGCTGACCCTGCTCATCGAGGTCAACATATCGAACCTGGCGGGCGTCCCGTCAATCGTGTACGGGCTGCTGGGCCTCGCGTTGTTCGTGCAGTGGCTGGCGCTGGGTAGAAGTGTGCTGGCGGGAGCGCTGACGATGTCGCTGCTCACCCTGCCTATCGTCATCATCGCCTGTCGTGAGGCGATTCGGGCCGTTCCCTCAACGTACCGCGAGGCGGCGTACGCCCTGGGAGCGACGCAGTGGGATGTGGTCAGAGGCGTGGTCGTACCGGCGGCCTTTCCCGGAATGCTCACCGGGATCATCCTCGGGATGTCGCGGGCCGTGGGCGAGACGGCGCCGATCATCGCCATCAGCGCCCTGGTGTACCTCACGTTCGTTCCGGAGAGCCCGATGGACCGCTTCACGGTGCTCCCGATCCAGATATATAACTGGGTATCGCGGCCTCAGGAGGACTTCCGCGGCCTGGCGGCTGGCGGTATAGTCGTTCTGCTGGTGATCCTGCTTTCCATGAACGCACTCGCCATTTATCTGCGGAACAAGTACCAGATCAGGTCGGAGGAGTAGACTATGGACGGACCGATCCTCGCTGCGAGAGGCCTGAACGTGTGGTACGGTCAGTTCCACGCTCTGAAGAACATCGACATTGACGTCCGGCCGAACAGCGTGACGGCTCTGATCGGGCCGTCCGGATGCGGCAAGAGCACTTTGTTGAGGTGCATGAACAGGATGAACGACCTGGTCCCGGGGGCGAGAATCGACGGTCGAATCCTGTTCAACCAGACCGACATCAACGGGCCCGACGTAGACGCGACGGAGATGCGGTCCCGAATAGGCATGGTCTTCCAGAAGCCCAACCCCTTCCCAAAGTCGATCTACGACAACGTCGCCTTCGGGCTGAGAGTCAACGGCTTCTCCGGCGATACGGGCGGGGCGGTGGAACGGTCGCTGCGACGCGCGGCGCTCTGGGAGGAGGTCAAGGACCGCCTCAAGAAGAGTGCGTCCGCCCTTTCGGGCGGGCAGCAGCAGAGGCTGTGCATCGCCAGGGCGCTCGCCGTCGAGCCCGAGGTGATACTGATGGACGAGCCTGCGTCCGCGCTGGACCCGATGGCGACCCTCGCGATCGAGCAGCTCATCCGGGACCTGGCGACGGACGTCACCATAGTGATCGTGACGCACAACATGCAGCAGGCGGCCAGAGTCTCGGACGAGACGGCGTTCCTCATGGTCTCCGAAGACCGCACTGGCTACATAGTCGAGCACGGTCTCACAGAGAAGATATTCACCGATCCCCAGGACGAGCGCACCGAGGCCTACATCACCGGCCGTTTCAGCTAGGAGGCCCGACATGGTAAGGCAGGACTTCGATCGTGATCTGCGGCTGTTGGAGGACGAGTTGCTCATGCTCGGCAACATGGTCGAGAAAGCCTTGGACCGGTCCGTCGAGGGCCTGAAAGCCCGCGATCTCGAGCTGTGCCGAGAGGTCATCGAGCAGGACGACATCATCGACGACAAGCGGTACGAGGTGGAGGAACGCACCATCAACCTGATCGCTACTCAGCAGCCCGCGGCCGGGGATCTCAGGACCCTCGTGACCTTCCTGCACGTCGCGGGCGAGTTGGAGCGCATGGGCGACTACTGCGAAGGCATCGCCAAGATCAGTATCGCCATGGGAGACGAGCCGCCGCTGAAGCGGCTCATCGACATCCCTCGCATGGCCGAAAGGGCCGCGGGGATGCTGCGCAGGAGCCTGGACGCCCTGGTCAATCGCGACATCGTCACAGCGCAGCGTCTTGGCGCCGACGACGACGAGATAGACGCGCTCTACGACCAGGTGTACCGGGAGCTGCTCACCTTCATGATCGAGGACCCGAAGACGATTCGGCGCGCGACGTACCTGCTCTGGGTCGCCCATGATCTGGAACGGATCGCCGACCGCGCGACCAACATCGGCGAACGCGTCATCTACCTGGTCACCGGAGCGCTCAGGGAGGTGAACATCCCCCGCCGCGCGTTGACCGGTGGCTAGGACGGAGGCCCTCCGCGGCCCATTCGCGGAGGTGCTGGGGACGTTCGTCCTCGTTTTGGCGGCCGCTGGATCGGTCATGGTCGACGAGCTGTCGGGCGGCCGCATTGGCCCCCTCGGCATCGCCGCCGCGCCGGGACTGGCGGTCATGGCGATGGTCTACGCCGTCGGCCACATCTCGGGCGCGCATCTCAATCCCGCCGTGACGCTGGGCTTTGTTGCCGCACGGAAGACCCGTTGGCCCGTCGCGGCCGGCTACGTCGCCGCTCAGCTCGTGGGCGCACTGTCGGCGGCGGCAGCCCTGCGCGCTACGCTCGGCGCAGTCGCCGAGGTTGGGGCGCACGTGCCGGCTGCCGGAGCGCTGGAGTCCCTGTCGATGGAGGTCCTGCTCACCTTCGTCTTGATGTTCGTGATCATGGGCGTGGTCTCCAACAGGGAGACCGTCGGAAGCGCGTCCGGACTCGCTATCGGGGGAACGGTGGCCCTGGGAGTGCTGGTTGGGGGACCGGTTTCGGGCGGATCGATGAACCCCGCCCGCGCGGTCGGCCCGGCGGTCTCGGGGTGGATGTGGACGCACCACTGGGTCTACTGGGTCGGGACTCTTGCCGGCGCCGTACTCGCTGCGTTGGTCTACGTCAAGCTCGAGAGCGGACGCAAGGCGGAGCCCCTCGTGTCGGACCACGCTCGTGGCAGGAGTTCGCCGTGAAGGAAGTGCTGTTCGTCTGCGTGCGCAACTCTGGCAGAAGCCAGATGGCGGAGGCCTTCTTCAATCGGCTGGCGGAGGAGCGGGGTCTCGACGTTCGCGCCGGCTCGGCCTGCACTCAGCGGGCGGAACACGTCAACGCCACCGTTCGCCAAGTCATGATTGAGGTGGGGCTCGACATGGCGGCCCTGAAGCCAAAGTTGCTCACGGAGGAGATGGTCGAGCGCGCGGAGTTCGTGGTCGCCATGGGATGCGCGGTCGACGCGAACGCCTGCCCCGGCATCGGGCGGAAGGACGTCACCGATTGGGGCATGCCGGACCCCGAAGGAATGTCCGAGGACCAGGTCAGGGTGCTCCGGGATGCAATTCGGAGCCGGGTAGTCGCACTGCTCGAATCGCTGACGGCCGGCCGGCCGTCAGGTCGGTGAACCGGTAACTTGGAGCCTCGCCGGGCGGGACTCTCAACCGGTGGCCCTGGCGCCGTCAGCAGGTGCAGCCCAGGGCGCCGTGGTCCGCGCCCTCGATCACGATGTGCGGCTCTTCCTTGATGACCGCGGGCTTCCGCGAGAGCTCGATGCGGAGGCTGCCTCTCCCCTTCTCGTGCCTGCTTTCGGCGGTTATCACCAGCTTGACGTCGCCCGCCACGGCCAGGTCTATAGACTCGGCGCCGGAGGAGAGTCTCACGAGTCTGGCTCGGATGTACCTGGCGATGCGCTCGAGGTACTCGGCCGTCTGGTTCGGGTCGCTGCGGGTGGAGAAATCGAAGCTCTGGTCGTTTCCCGGCATCAGGAAGTCTCCTCCGTCCGTGTCGTAGGGCTCGGGTTGGATCTCGTCGGCCAGTCCACGGCTCGACTGCTCCAGCCACTCCGTCAGACCGTATCCGAGGTAGCTCTTCCAGACGAGCCCGATGGTCAGCCTCCCATCGTGCTCGCCCTGGCTCGCGTCGAGCTCCATTCGCACGTCCGGTCCCGGCCTGAGGAGATGGCTCCTGCCGGCGGCTGCGAGGCCGACCTCACCGGTGGACAGGCCAAGCGCGATAGCGCTCAATCGCTCCGCGGCATCGGTGGCGGGCAGATCGAGCTCCGCCCTCAGCTTCCTTGCGTCCGTCATGCGGTAGCCGCGACTAGTACGGCGCCAGGCCCCTCGGGAGCCGCGAGTACGGGCTCCTGCACGTCGCTTGCCGTACGCCTGTCGTGAGCGAGCCTGGCCAGCGCCTTGTGGCGTTTGCACATATGGACGATCCTGTGGATGCTCGGCAGCGTCACCACGTCCGTCCGCTCGCCAACGCCTCGTTCAGACCCTCCCTGGTCAACTCCTTCATCGGTACGATGGTCCGTTGCTGACCGATCTGCGGCCACACGTGGGCGTCGCTGCTGCCCACCAACGGCAGACCGAGGCGGCGGGCGCGGCGGGCCACCGACTCCACGTCCCGGCCGGCTGCCACGTCGGACCCGTTGATCTCGATGGCGTGAAGCCCGGCAAGGACGCGATTGCCAACCGACAGCAGTCTCTTTTTGGGACGGCCGGGATGGGCTCCGATTACGGTAATGCCAAGGAGCCTCGCGGTCTCAATCAGGGCTCTGGCCGTGGGGAAGAAACCGCGGCTCAGGTTCGGGCCAAAACTCCGGTCCAGGCCGGCGAGCAGTCGATACGGGCCGATGGCAATGACGTGACCGCCTTCCACGACGTCGATCTCGGCCCCTGTGGTACGGTCATGCCCGGGGCGACGTGCAGATGGCCGTCCTCGTATGGGAAGCGCGTCGTCAGATGGCTGGCCATCTCCCAGTAGTCGGGCGCGTCGAAATGCTCGGTCGCGGCGAATCCACTCAAGCCGATCCGCTCGGCGCTACGGACCATCCGGTCGAAGTGGTCCATGCTGAATGGAAGAGACTTCGACACCTTTGCGTGCGTGTGGAGGTCTATGGCGATCGGCATATCGGGTCCTCAGTCAATGGCCAGACGGTCGGGCTCAACAGCCCTGACGTATCCGTCCAACGGCGTCATTATAGATAGTTTGTAGTCGAACGGATAGATGTTTGGTTAACTCTATGTTTAGACTCCGTTAAGGTAGTGCGGCAGGGTCGTAGGGCCGCGGGCGCCGCAGCCGGGACCGGCGCGGCGACCGGTCTTGCGCAACGCCGCTCATAGAATGAATCGACCTGTTACGGATTAACCGGCCCCCAAGAACCCGAGAAACGGGAACGTCAGAAAGCGTACCGGCCGCGGTATGCGCCCGTGGGATTTGGCGCAGGCCGCGCGACCCGGTACAATCTCGCTCGATGAGCTACACGTCTTCGAATGACTTTCCGCGCCGGCAACGATGTCGCCATTGCGCGGCACGGCGCCCGCGATGAAGCGACTCGCCATCACCGGGCCCCGGATCGCCGAGTTTCAGGAAGTTCCAGTGCCCGAGTGCCCCCGTGGCGGTCTGCTGGTGCGGGCCGTAGTCACCGCGCTCAGCACCGGCACCGAGATGCGGACCTACCGCGGGACGCCCGTGGACCCGGAGGGAAGGCTGCTATACCCGTCCGGCGTGCCGCTGGAGTTCCCCTACGAGATCGGCTACTCGATGGTCGGCCGGGTAGAAGCGGTCGGGACCGACGTCGACGGCTTCTCGGTCGGAGACCGCGTCTTTGTGGGCGAGCCGCACAAAGAATACGCGGCGGTCCCGGCCGACCTGGCGTTCAGGCTTCCCGAGGGCCTGCCTGACGAAAGCGCCGCGTTCCTCAACGTCCTGAACGTCGGACAAATGGCGCTGCGTAAGGGACGCCCCGGACCCGGCGAGAACGTCGCTATTGTCGGACTGGGCGTCGTCGGGCTGTCCGCCCTGGCGTTCTGCCGTGCGTTCAGGTTCCGCGCCCTCGCCGTCGACACCGACCCGCGGAGGCTCGCGGTGGCGTCCGCCATGGGCGCGGACGCCACCGCGTCTCCGCAGGCGGCGGACCTTCCCGAGACCGTGGCCGCCTGGTCCGGAGGCCGCGGCGCGGACGTCGTGATCGAGGCCGCGACGGCCTGGTCCGCGATCAAGACCGCCATGGACATAGTCCGCCCTCGCGGTACGGTGGTTGTCGTGGCCACGCACACGGACACGCCGGACTTCAGCCCGGTGAGCTATCCGTACAACGTCAAGGACGTGGCGCTGCTCACCTCGTACGGGTACGATCCGCGCGAAGACCGCTGGGGCAAGAAGGCCTGCATGTCGCTGGCCGCCGACCTCATGGCCAACGGCGAGATGGACATATCGCCCATGATCACCCACCGGGTCGAGTCGTCGGAGCTCCCCGACGTGTACCGGCGTCTCGACGGGTCCGGCGACAGGCCCATCGGCGTGGTCGCCCGCTGGCCCACCCGCTAACGGATCGCGGTCCCGCCTGCGTCTCGACGCTCTGGGCCGCTCTCGGCCGGCTCGTGTCACGCGCGCAGCGCAGCGTCGATGAGGTCGGCCTTTTCCGACCGGCCCATCGCGCGGTAGGCGTTGCGCTCGTATTCGAGCGGAAGTACCCGGACCGGCACGCCGCCGGCGTCGACGGTGATGGCGAGGCGCGCAAGGTCCGGAGGCGGCCCCCAGGGGCCGCCCGGCGCGCGCTTTTGGATGTCGCCAATGATCTCGACGTCCACGCCATCAATCTCCGCGGCGCCGAGATACGAGCGTACGCGGGCGTCCTCCTTCAGGCCGACCGGCCGGACGACATACTCGGCGAGCAGCCGCTCCAGCTCGAGCGCGCCCGCGGCGTCGGTCTGGATGTCGATGTCGTACACCTCGGTCTCGACGCCGCGCAGCGCGAGACCGAGGCTTCCGGTCAGCACCCACGTGGAGTCGGCGGGCTGTAGCAGCTCGCATATCCGACGGAGGGCGTGCAGGTGCCTGGCCGAGACCACTGGCCGGCCTACCGGTCGGTCTCCCATTGCCGATGCCCCGACTAGACTCGAGGCCGCGCTCGGTATCTCACGCCGGGCGCGCTCGTGCGGCTACGCCTCCTCGGCCGCGCCCACACGCTCCAGGACCTGACGCGGGCCGTCGCTGAGGAGCGCCTCGGCCTCGGCCCGGCTGAGGCCGGCGCCGATCGCCACCTCGAGGGCGAAGTCATACGTCAGGAGGTCGCGGGGCTCGTGGGCGTCGGAGTCCAGGATCATCCTGGCCCCGGCCTCGCGGGCGACGCGAACGACGTGCCCGTTGGCGTAGGAGTGCCCGCGGCGGCCCGAGACCTCCAGGAAGACGCCGTTGGCCGCGGCGATGGAGGCGACCTCCGGGGTCACCAGGCCGGGGTGGGCGAGTATGTCGACGTGGCCGGAGCTCACGGCCGCCATGTTGGTGCCGGGCTCGACCGGCTCGACTATCGTCTCCCCGTGCACGTTGACGACCCTGGCGCCCATCTTCTTGGCCTCGGTCGCCAGCATGTCGATGTCCTCCTTGGGCGCGTGGGTTATCTCGACGCCGGGCAGTACCAAGATGTCCCAGCGGGAGGTCGCGGCCCGGCAGTCGATCGTCAGCGTGCGCAGGACGTACTCCAGGTTGCCCGGGCCCACGTGGTCCGTGATGGCCATGCCGCGGTAGCCGATTACCTGCGCCCTGCGCACCAGCTCTATCGGCGCGAGGGCTCCGTCGCTCAAGAAGGTGTGCGTGTGAAAATCGTACAAGGATCAGTCCTCCGTCGTGTTAGCGCTCACCTCGAGCGACGGTCAGACCACCGTCGTCTCGGATTCCCCAAGCCGGGGGCGAGCAGGCGAGCTGCTGAAACTATACCCCACGAGCCGTCCGCGCGGCGAATCGGCCGCGGCGACTTCCGCGCCTCGGTGGAACTGATCGCACCGGATCGTGTTCCGGGCCCCGCCGGGAGCGGCGGGGGAGGCTTGTGCCGGCCGGAGTACGGGTCGTAGAATAGCCCGACTATGTCATCCACCAGACCGCAGTCCGTCGTCGTGATCGGGGCCGGGGTAACCGGCCTGAGCACCGCCTTCCACCTTGTCGAAAAGGGCGTGGAGCGCGTCGTAGTTGTGGACAAGGGCACCGTGGGCGGCGGCTCCAGCCTCCAGGCCGGCGGCATAATCACGATGCTGATGGGCACGGAGACCGAGGTGCGCGCACGGGCGATCAGCCTCGACCTGTTCGAGCGTTTCAGCCGGATCCTGGATGGGTACCGCTTCCACCAGGTCGGTTGCCTGAACCTGTCCCCGCAGGCGGGTTCCGCGGAGACGGCGCCGCTTCGGGACATGTGGCGGCGGCTCGGAGGCCAGTTTGAGGTGCTGCACGGCGGCGAGATCACCGAGCGGTTCCCCGACCTGGCGGCGGACGAGACCGATGCCGGCGTGCTGGACCTGAGGTCGGGGTTCTCGGAGCCGCACCGGTACGTCCCCGCCCTGAGGGCCAAAGTGGAGGACATGGGGGTCGAGATCAGGGAGAACGAGCCGGTAATCGGCTTCGACCTGCGCGACGGCTGCGTGAGAGGGGTCGTGACGGACAGCGGCACGATCGAGGCAGACGCCGTGGTCTCCGCGGTCAACGCCTGGACGAACCACGTCCTATCGTTCGTCGGATTTCACACCCCGTACAAGAACTTCGTACACGAGAGGTTCGTCACCAAGCCGTTCCCGGAGCCGCCCAGGGTCCCCGCGGTCAACGACCACATCAACAACTGCTATGTGCGGCCCACGGACGACAACCGGCTGCTCTTTGGCACGTCTGTCGAAGACCTCGGCGCCTACGACATGCGCGGACCGGACTTCGACGTGTCCGAGCTGGAGCCGCACCCGGACGCGCTGCCGTTCATCAAAGAGCAGATGGTCGGCCGGGTGCCTATGCTGGAAGGAGCCGAGTGGGACTACCACACGGTGGGGCTGATCAGCTTCGCCTACGACGTGAAACCGGTGATCGGGCCGGTTCCCGGCGTCGAGGGCCTTTACGTGGGCGCCCACTTCCACTCCGGCGGCTTCGCCTACAATCCCGTGTCAGGGCTGCTCGTCGCGGAGCACGTCGTGGACGGCGGCACGAGAATAGACTCGGAGCTGTACAGCCCGGCCCGGTTCGGGGACGTCGACACGGACGTCTTCCTGGCCGCGCCGATGCTGCACGACGACATGAGCCGGTCGGCCCGCCACTGAGCGGTCCCGCCGCCGGGCTCCTCACCAGATAGGGAACTTGAGGATGCCGTGCCGGCACTCCGAAGCGAGCGTTGAAGCGGTCAAGGAACTCCTTCAGCAGGGCGTTGGCCTCCTCGATGGTGACTGCACCCGCGAGTCGAAGCTCAGTCACCAACCTGTTCTGGAAGGTACCCGCGGTGCGCTCCACTCTACCCTTAGCCTGCGGTGACAGGGCGAAGACCATCTGTATGCCGAGCTCGTCCATCGCACGACTGAACTGTGTGGGTGCACCGGCGTGCTCGGACCCGACCACGTTCTTGAAGACGGAGTGCCGGTCGGTGCAGAGGGCGATGGGTATGCCGTGGCGCTGTATCAGGCCCCTCATCAGCAGGAAGTAGTCGCGGGTGTTCTCCTGCTCACAGAACAGAGCGTTGACCACGATGCCAGTGGCGTCATCGACGGCCAGCAGCAGCGCGAAGGGAGGACCATGGTCTCCAAGCCACCTGTGATGGCTGCCGTCCACCTGTACCAGCATGCCCTCTCGGGGCATTCGCTGCCGGCGGACACGATGCCGGGGCGGACGGCGGCGGCGCGGGCTCTTCAGGCCGGCGGTCACCAATTTGCGCCGCAGCGTGGTTCGACCGATCTCTATGCACTCGTGCTCCCTGAGCAGCTCGCTCAGATGAGTGTGATTGGCATCCGGGTAGCGGGTTTGAGCAGGTCGCAGCACCTCGGAACTCAGCGGCTCCGGTGTCGCATTGGGTGCTCGGCGTCCACGATGACCGTGAGCGAGTGCGGCTGCTCCCTCCTCCCTGTAAGCCGCCAGGATGCGCCTGGTGTGGCGTGTGCTCACTCCCATCAACGTGGCCGCCTGCTCCAGAGGCATGTGCTCCGCCAGCAAACTGTTTAGGACCTGTAGCCTTGCCTGCTCCTTCTGCGTCAATGTCACATTCTCCATAATGTGACATTCTTGCTGGCCAGTTGGGGAGGACGCTTATGCTGGCCATCAACACCCCGTGGCCTAAGATTACTCCGCCCTTGACACCTCCAGACGGTTTTCTACAGCACACGCTTGGTGGAATGTCGGAAAGGTCTTGTTACCAGGCTCCAGGGGAAGGCAACTCTCACCGGTCACTCTGACCCCGAGGGTTCAGACGACGACCTCCAACACATCGGCTTCTACAGCCTCCAGGAAGAGGGCCCATCATGGGCCGGGACGTCCCCGAGTTCTTCTACCCTCGCGCTCTCTGAGCAACTCGCTCAGATGTGTGTGGTTGGCATCCCGCAGGGTGGCCTACTCCGTTGCCGATTTCCAAAATGGACAAGCACATCCGAGTGTGGTATCGGCACGCTGCCTAGCTATCAGTAGAAGCACACCGGACATTGACGCCTTAGAGTTAAGGAGGTATCGAATGGAAGATACTGTTGATCACAGCGTTTTCGGGGCTTACGGTCGCGATTGGCGCGCTTCTGGTCTCCGTGGGTGTTCTCGTCCTGGTAATGAAGCTCGGCTCCGTCATCGAATCCATGAGCGGCGGTAGCGACAAGGGTTAGTTCCTCGTCGACGGGGATCCGAACGTGGTTCCCAAGTTCACATAGGTTGCGTGACTCCACCCCCGCCCTACCGTAAGCGGGTGGTTCACCCTTGACACGTCGGGCGGCAATTTCTGATGTGACCATGACGACACTCTGGCTAGCAGTGCGCGGCGTGGTAGGGTGGCCGTCGCCTAGACACCCGCCAGACCGACGCCCGGGCCAGGACTAGGGCGCGGGCCTCAGCGCCCGTGAATGACCCTGTTGACGGCAGTCTCGCCGGCGTCGTCACGTCGTCAACACCGTCCTAGGTGCTGGGCAGGGTCAAGGCCCCAGCGCTGAACGAGCGCTACAAGCTGCTGATCGAGGCGATCAGGGCGCAGGCCAAGCCCGCACCGAAGAAGCCCCAGCGCCGACGCAGTGCTCGCCGCGACCTGAAGGACGGGGGTTACGAGTTGCCGACTATCGTGATAAAGACAGCACCCGTCGCCCCCAAGCGGCGCGGGAGACTATGACGACCATCGCGGCCCGCCGCCGCCGGCCGTGCGTCGTATGCGGCCGCGCGATTTCCGCCGAGCGGTTGCAGCTCGTCGGACGCAGGGCCAAGGCTTGCAGCCAGCGGTGCAAAGGTTGGCCCGAACAGAGGCAAGGTGCTTGTCGTGGACGGCAATCACCGCGCAACCGCGCTCATCGAAGCGGGCATTGTCGGCCATGTCGATTGCGTGTTCGCACGGGTTGCCGTCTTGCCGGTGACAACGGCCTAGGCCGTCTGGTCAACCGTGGGGTCAGCATCGGCTACAATATGGTGCGCAAGGCCGATTTTAGATAGGAAACTGGCTCCGCAGGTAGGATTCGAACCTACGACCTATCGGTTAACAGCCGACCGCTCTACCACTGAGCTACTGCGGAGCGCTTACGAGGAGGCCGAACCCGCGTCGTCGATGGGTACGGCGCGAAGTCAATTCTAGCATCGGCATTTCGGCCCAGACAAGGCCGCTGGGTGTCCTCTAAGCCGCGCCTGCGGAAAGGACCGCCCTCACAGCTCCCACGGGAGCAGGTCGAAACCCTGGCTGCAGGCCCACGCCACGGTGATGTTCTTGATGATGCTGCCGGCCCCGACCGCGATCAGGAACCGACCAACAGGATAGCGGGTCCCGCCTGCGGCGATGCCGACCAGGTCAAAGAGCGGGTTGGGTATCGTGGCCGCAACGAAGATGATGAGCGCCCCCGTCTCTCCATCCAGGTCCTCAGGGTCGCGTAGAATCCTCGCCGCTCGACGACCGAGCGGCCGCCGTACCCGATGGAGTACCCGGACAGTTCGCCGACCGTGCCGCCGATGCCGGCCAGCAGTCCAACGCCGACTACGTTGAGGTCCAGGCCGCCGGCGCCGCACACGGCCGCGAGGCCGGGCACCGGCAGCACCATCCCGCCCGCGCCGACGAAGCTGACGACCATTAAGCCGGGGTAGCCGAGAGTCTTCCAGTAATCGGCCTTCGCGATGTCGGCGCCCATGAGCCAGGTCACCGTCACACCGACGACGAAGCTGAGGCCGAGCAGCAACGCGGCAAGCTGCAACCGGTGGTGACGCTCTGCCAGCCGGCCCGCTAGCGAGGACATGCTCGGCTGGCCGGATGGAAGGGTCCGTTTGTCCAAGGGCGGGTTACTCTCGGAGAGCAAGGTACCGGACATAAGTATAGAAGTAGCCGTTCACGTTTGGTGTGGCCCTGTGCGTACCCTCGATACGCGCCGGTGAAGGGCCTGCGGGACTCGGGATGAACGGACCGTAGGAGCCTCGACTCTGAACAGCTACCTACAGATTACCACGGCCGGCGGAGAGGCCCGCTAGGCAACAGCAGCGGTCGTGGACGCCATGGTGAACGTCAGGCCGTCGGCTCCACCGGCCACTACCACCCGCTCGCCTTGGGTGAAGTCGCCGGCCAGTATCCGCTTGGACAGCGGGTTCTCGACGTGGCGCTGTATCGTTCGGCGCAGCGGCCTGGCCCCGTACACGGGGTCGAAGCCCTCCCGCACCAGCCACTCCCTGGCCGACTCGGTCAGCTCTATGGTGACGCCGTGGGCCTCGAGCCGCTGCCGCACCTCCCGCATCTCGATGTCGACTATGCTCCGGATCTGGTCCCGCGAGAGCGCGTCGAAGACGACGATCTCGTCTATCCGGTTGAGGAACTCCGGCCTGAACGTCCTCTTGAGCGCGTCCTCGATCGACGACCGCAGTCTGGCCGAAGAGCCGCCGGCGCCGTCTTCTCGTACGAAGCCCATCGGCTCCCTGCCCATCTCGCCAGTGCCCAGGTTGCTCGTCATGATGATGAGCGTGTTGCGGAAGTCTACGGTGCGGCCCTGCCCGTCGGTGAGGCGCCCGTCATCCAGGATCTGCAGAAGGACGTTGGCGACGTCGGGATGGGCCTTTTCGATCTCGTCGAAGAGCACGACGCGGAAGGGCCGGCGCCGGACGGCCTCGGTGAGCTGACCTCCCTCGTCGTAGCCGACGTATCCGGGGGGCGCCCCGATCAGCCTGGAGACGGCGTGCTGCTCCATGTACTCGGACATGTCCACGCGGACCATGTTCTGCTCGTCGTCGAACAGGTGCTGCGCCAGCGCACGGGCGAGCTGCGTCTTGCCGACCCCGGTCGGCCCAAGGAAGATGAAGCTGCCGATGGGGCGGTTCGGGTCGCTCAGCCCGGCCCGTGCGCGCCGGATCGCGTCCGACACGGCCGCGACGGCGGCTTCCTGGCCGACGATTCGCTCGTGCAGCCGGTCCTCCACGTGGAGCAGCCGCTCCGCCTCGCTCTCCAGCAGCCGGTCGACCGGGATGCCCGTCCAGCTCGTGATCAGGCCCGCGATGTCGTCGGCGTCGACCGTCATGTGGTCTTCTCTTTCGGGCAACCCTTCGCGCTCCCGCCGGTACTCGTCCCGCAGGCGGATTCCCTCGGAGCGGAACTCGGCCGCCCGCTCGTAGTCGCCGCGCTGGGCGGCCGCCTCTTCCTCGTCCTCCAGGTGCCGCAGGCGCAGCTCCATGTCCTTCAGGCTGCCCGGCATGCTCTGGGCCTCGATGCGTATCCGGCTGGCGGCCTCGTCGATCAGGTCTACGGCCTTGTCAGGAAGCAGCCGCTCCGTGATGTACCGCTGGCTCAGGCGAACGGCGGCCTCGACAGCCTCGTCGGAGACGGAGACCTTGTGGTGCGACTCGTACCGGGGCCGCAGCCCCTCGAGCATCTTGACGGCTGTTTCGGCGTCGGGCTCCTCGACGAGGATGGGCTGGAACCGCCTCTCCAGGGCGGCGTCCCGCTCGATGTGCTTCCGGTACTCGTCCTCCGTGGTAGCGCCCAGTGCCTGCAGCTCGCCGCGGGCCAACGCCGGCTTCATCATGTTGCTGGCGTCGACGGCGCCCTCGGCCGCGCCCGCCCCGACGACGGTGTGCAGCTCGTCGATGAACAGGATGATCTCGCCCCGGGCCTGCCGTATCTCGTCCAGGACGCCCTTGAGGCGCTCCTCGAACTCGCCGCGGAACTTGCTGCCCGCGACCATGGAGCCGATGTCCAGCGCGAGAACCCGCCTGCCGCCGAGCTCCTCCGGCACGTCCCCGGAGACGATGCGCTGCGCCAGCCCCTCGGCGATGGCGGTCTTGCCCACGCCGGCGCCGCCGATGAGCACCGGGTTGTTCTTGGTCCGGCGGATCAGCGTCTGCATCGCCCGCGAGATCTCCGCGTCGCGGCCGATCACCGGGTCGAGCTTCCCCTCGCGGGCCAGCTCGGTCAGGTCGACGCTGAACCTGTCGAGAGACCGGTAGCGGCTCTCCGCGCGTTCGTCGGTCACCCGATGGTCCCCGCGGACGGCCTGGAGCGCCTTGTAGACCTTCTCGAGGTCGACGCCGAACTCGGCCAGCACCCTGGCGGCGTCGCCGTCGTCTCCCTGAACGATCGCCACCAGCAGGTGCTCTGAGCCGATGAAGTCGTCGCCGAGCCGCTTCGCCTCTTGGTTCGCCCGCTCGAGCGCCTTCGCCGCCCGCGGCGTCACGAAGATCTGCGTAGACTCGTGGGCCACTTTGGGCGCGGCTCCGAGCACCTCGTCGAGCCGCGACCGCACGTCGGGGACGGACACGCCGATCTCGGTCAGTACTTCCGCGGGGACGCCGTCGTCACGCTCCAGCAGCGCCATCAGCACGTGCTCTACGTCCCACTGGCTGTGGCGGTAGCGGCGGACGATCTCCTGGGACCTGCCCAGCACCTCGCGGGCCTGCTCGGTAAACTCGTCGGGTCTCAGCACCATTGTCTTCACCTGCGCGCCGAGGGATCGGCGTTCGAGGCCCGGTTGGAAGACCCCGTATGAAGACTATACAAAGCTAACCTCGTATTGTCAATAGAGCTGAGCCGTAGCGTATCAGCTCCAGTTATGCGGCGATGTCCATACTGACCGCCGGCTGTCTGCGAGAGCGCCCTGCCTAGACGTTCCTGCGTCGTCGGCCAACTGTCCCGGCGCCGACCGCGACTTCGGTGACGAGCAGGTCCAGGACCGTCTCTTCGTCCGTGCCGGTGGTCTTCATTCGGATGTCGGCCTCCAGCAGCTTGCGGTGTACCCGCGCCAGGCGGTCGGCGGTGAACGCTTTCTCCTGGTCCATCGTCTTTCTCAGCGGATAGCCCGTCAGGCCGAGGCGCTTACCGTGCTCCGCGGGCGGCACGCCCCGCTCCTTCAGCTCCTTGGCCAGTATCAGCAGACGCACCTGCCGGGCGACCATCGCCAGGATGAACCCGGGCGTGCGGCCCAGTCTCAGTAGCTGGTGCGACGACGAAAGGGCGGCGGCGAGCCGTCCCTCCACCATCGCGTCCACCGCGGCGAAGATATTGGCCTCCCGCGCGTAGGAGACCATCTCCTCCACGTCCTCCCGGCGGATAGGCTCGCCGGCCCGGTAGACGGCCAGCTTTTCCAGCTCGCCGGCGACTACGCGGAGGTCGCCGCCGATGGCGCCGGCCAAGGCGGCGACGGCCGGAGGCTCGATCGTTATCGCCCGGCTGGCCGCCCTGTCGCGCACCCACTGCGCGACGCCCCGGTCGTTGGGCGCGGCGAAGGGGCGGATCTGTGCGTGACTCCGGGCCGCCGCGAGCATGGGGTTGGACCGGTTCAGCGGCCCGTCCACCAGCAGCAGGTCGGTCGTTTCGGGCACCCGCGCGAGGTATTCGCCCAGTCCGCTCCATGTGTCCTGCTTGCGCGTAGCCCGCTCGGGGGCCGCCGCCGAGGCGGGGCCCCGGCGCCTCTCGAACTGGCCCAGTAGGCCGTGAACGACTACCACGCGCTTCTCGGCCAGGAACGGCACCGTGTCGCACGTGGCCCTCAGCTCGTCGAAGCCGATCGACGACCCGTCCAGCACCGTGACGTTGATGTCTCGCAGGTCGGCCGGCTCGACGGCGTTCTTCATCGACGCCACGGTCTCGGAGATTGAGAACTCGTCGTCGCCATATAGGATGTGGATCATGCGGTTTCACCCCCCGGCGCGTCGACCGGTATAATCGTCGTATAGGGTAGGGGGCACGACCAATATGGTCAGGCGGCTGTTGCTGAGTTCAGGGATACGCGGTGCGGCCCGGCTGGTGTTCGCGCTGATGCGCGACCGGAGGGTGCCGCTCGCCGCCAAGCTCATACTGCCCGCAGCCGTCGTTTACGTCGTCCTCCCAATCGACATCGTGCCCGACATCATACCAGTGCTCGGACAGCTCGACGACCTCGTCATGGTGGTTGTCGCACTGGCGGTGTTTCTCATGTCTGTGCCTCGCCGGGTGCTGATGGAGCACCTCGGCGTAGGCTCCGGTGACGAAGCACCGGACGGCAAGGTCATCGACGGCGCCTACCGCGTAGAGGACGACGAACAGGCGCCCCGCTAGCGCGCCGCGGAAGGCGCAGATACACGCTCTGACACGGGCAACTGGACACCGCTAATGAACGTCGGCATCGTCGGCCTGTCCCAGAGCGGCAAGACCACCGTCTTCAACGCGGCGACGCGCGGCTCCGCCGATCTGACGGCCTACGCAGGTGAAGCCAAGGCCAACGTGGGCGTGGCCAGGGTCCCCGACGCCCGGCTCGACGCGCTGGCCGGCGTATTTGGCCCCAAACGGACGGTGGCGGCCGAGATCGGCTATGTCGACGCGCCGTCGTCCGGCGAACCCTCCGACGGGCTGGTGCCGCCGGCCGCCCTGGACGAGCTGCGCGGCGTCGACGCGCTCGCCATCGTCGTGCGCGCCTTCGACGATGCCGACGCCGCAGGTCCATTGAGAGACGCGGACGAGGCGCTGCTCGAGCTCGCGCTCACGGACGCCGGAGTCCTGGAGAGGCGGCTTACGCGCATCACGGAGGGCTCCAAGGGGCTCAGGGCGGCGGAGCGCGACGCGCTGGACCGCGAGCGGGCGCTCGTGCTGAGGGTCAAGGATGGCCTCGAAAACGGGGCCGCGGTCGCCGACCAGAAGCTGACCGAGGACGAATCGAGAGTCCTTGGCGGCTTCGGCTTGATGACTTCCAAGCCGGTCGTCGTCGTGCTCAACACTGGCGAGGGCCCCACCGATGAAGCCGAGGCGGTCTCCGACCGTGTCCGCGCGGCCCTGGAGGGCCGCGGCCGCGTGGTCGCGATATGCGGCTCGTTGGAGATGGAGCTGGGGCAGATGGAGCCCGCGGAGGAGGCCGAGATGCGGGAGGGCCTCGGCGCTGGCGAGCCCGCCCTCGAGGCCATGGCGAGAGCCGCCCTGGAGGCCGCCGACATGATTGCCTTCTTCACCGGCAACGCCAACGAGGTCAGATCGTGGACCGTCCGCCACGGCACCACGGCCGCGAAGGCCGCCGGCGGGATCCACTCCGACTTTGAGCGTGGCTTCATCAGGGCCGAGGTCATCGGGACGGATAACCTGCTGGAGTGCGGCAGCACGCGCGAGGCGCGGAGTCGCGGCCTTCTGCGCAGCGAGGGCAAAAACTACGTCGTCCAGGAGGGCGACGTAGTCAACGTCCTGTTCAGCGTCTGAGACTGCTGAAGGTCAATGTGGCAGAAACATTTGGTATTCCCCAAAGTGCCCCGTGGATTCTGGCGGCGGTTTCGACGACGCTGGACGAGGCCGCTACGAATGCTGGAAGAGGTCATCTCTCTCAGCGAGTCTCTGGGGGCAGACTCGACATCTCCAAGATTTGAGGCGATGGACGAGACTTATTGGGCTGTCCTCCGCAGTCTGCACTCACGCACTTGTCTGCACGCCCCATCAGTTCTAGCCCTGTTGTCAAGTGGACCGGTAGACCCAAATCCCCCACCTGACATTGTTGAGAGCTGCTTGGTGTGCTTTCAGGGGGTGTCCGGATGTCGACTTGGGGTGACGCATGACATGATCGGCATCGGACAGGGTCTCGGGTGCCGTCTTTGAGGGTATCGGCAGCGGTTCGCTGCCAATTGTGGCTGTTGTCAGGCCGAAGAAGGCATGGCCCGGCCTGGCAACTCGGCAGAGTCGCCTACAAACCGATGCTCCAGGCAGGGTCGCCTATGCCCGATACGGCTCGGCAGCCAGCGCCAATATCCTCTGCCGCGCGCTGAGCAGCAACTCGTATGAGGGATGGCCACGGGCAAGACGGATGATCAACCTTCTGGCGTGACGCACCACACGGCCCGGTAGGGCGATCAGGGCGAAGCGCACCGCCTTGAGACGCTTGCCCACCCACTGTCCGCCCAACACCAGCCGCTTCATGGCAGAGTTCAAAGCCTGCCCCGTAGCCCCATCACGGGGTTGAAGGCCAACACTGCTATCGCCCACCATGCTGCGTTGGCTCCGAACAGCCCCGACGGAAGCCTGCCCCCGGCAAGGTCACTCTTGAGGACGCCGTGGACCTCCTCGCCCTTGCCGCATCTCTGCCTCGACCACCAGATCAACTCATCTCCCGCAATGCTCCGGTTGGTCACCACTCCGAAGACCTTGTACCAGCCTCTGTTGGACAGCTCCATCGCGGGGAACGGAAGCTCCATCTGCCCCTCCATTCCCGGCAGAGGCTGTTCGATCAACCGCTCCCTGGTAGCTATGAACCGATACTCAGGGCTGTTCTTGGAGTGCCCTATCCAGTTGGGCACGAAGTTCACATCAGCCCACTGCTGACCCGTGTCCACACGATGCTCCCCAACCTTGCGGTACAGCGTCTGCCAGTCTTGCTCGGCGACCTCTGACACCGCACGGCGGAACTCCGTCGTCACGTCGACCCCAACCGCGAACTCAATCACCCCGAACCGCTCGTCTCTACCCTCCGCGCAGTACCGCAGCAACTCCCGCTGGTACCCCGCCGTATCCGACCTCAGCATCACCTTCTCCACCCCCGCAGGCAGACGGCCCAGCCCTTCAATCAACACTCGCAACTGCTGATGGCCCGCCGGTACATTGCCGTCCCGAAACTCAGAATGCACAATCTGGTCGGCCTCTGCCCAGTAGGTGGTCAGCGGCTGGTAGGCCCTGTACTTCTTGTAGCTGTGGAGCGCCTCCTGCTTGTGTGTCTCCACCAGACAGGCGTCCATGTCCAGAGTGGCCTCGGTCTGAGGCGAACGGCTCTGCACGAAGCCCGCCAGGTCGGCGTTCACCTTCCCCAGACCCTCCATAGCTCCGTTGGGAGCAGGTATGAATGCTCTGTGAGCTTCCCGCTTCGCCTCCTCGCCCGCGTCATGGAACCTCTCCAGATACCGGAACACCGCAGACTCCGACGGCACGCTCCGACGACGCTCGACTCGCCATCTCGCCTTCAGCGCCCTGCGCTCCCTACTACCCATCCCCCAGGTCTCGGCATGGCGAAGTACCCTGCACAAACCTGCGTCCTTCTCAAGGAGATCAAGGTCGGACACCGACTCGCCGCCTGCCAAGTTCAGCAGTATCAGCGACGTGATTATCTGGCTGTCCGTCCAGCCCTGACCACACTCCCGCAGTCTCACGTGGCGTTCCACCGACGACCTCAAACCCGCTGCTTGCATCAACTCCAGGTACGTCATCAGCCCGGACAGTCCCGTCATACCTGTCGAGCCCTTCTCCTGCTCGTACTGGAATGCCAGTAAGCCTTGCTTCATAATAGATGCACCTCGTTGGTGATCGGTTCGTTTGCTCAACAAGGAAGACCTCGCTGGCGGTCGGCTGCCGTCGGGTCTGTTCGGGGCCAATGCCGCGTGGTGGGCGATAGCGGTACTGGCGTTCAACCCCGTATGGGGCTACGGGGCAGGCTCTCAACTCGGCGCTGAAGCGCTTGGCGTTGGGCGCCGAGTGGCTAAGCAGACGGCTCAAGACCGTGCGATTCGGCCTGATCGGGCCTGCCGGACGAGTCGTGCATCATGCCAGGAGGATGATCATCCGCCTGCCCAGAGGACACCCTTCATACAACCTGCTACTCAAAGCTCGCGCCAAGATGCTGGCACTACCAGCCCCACCGTAGTTCGACCTTCCCACAACCAAATCATCTCGACCCGAAGCGGCCGGATCCCGTCCGGTGGATGCGCCTCGCCATCCTTCTACCGCACAAGGGCCGCAGACGCCCTCAACATCCCCAAACGGCCTTCCCAGACCACCTCGACACGCATCTCCGAACGCCCAGACGGTCCCCTAACCGGCCCGACATCCGTCGAAGTGCCACCAACAACCGCACACATCAATCTGCCGGTGGATTTGGGCATACGTGGCCCGTCGGACTTGGGCTGCCCACTTCATCACATTCCGACTGCACTCAGGTCCGATCCTCGCGGGGAGGAACAAGAGACTCCTTCGCCCACCTATCGTAGATGAACTCAAAGAAGCCATCAATCGGAGCAGGCTTGACGATGCGGGACAACTGCTTCCCCGATGGGGTCAGTATCACACTACCGACTGGCAAGGAGTTGTCCGTGTCGTTTGCGAATGTCAGTAGGACGGATCGGTCGTGATACGCAACGGTGGTCTCCTTAGGTTGGTTGGAGAGCCTAAACCCTGTGGCGGGGTTTATCTGGATGAGCCCGATGGAATCTAGTTCGCCGAGCGAAAAAAGACTTATCCCATGTTGGTTGTAAATCCGATCACGAAACTCAAAGATAAGCGGCAGAAAGACATCTCCGGATTGCCATCCGAAACTGCACACGTGGACTGGGAATGGCAGGCGGCAGACGGGGCCATGGGCAAGGCACGTTTTGGGGGGGACCTGATTGGACCCAACCCAACGGATCGCGGCAAGGCTGGCAGCAAGCGGAGCCTGCTTGTGGAAGGACAGGGCGGCCCATTGAGCATTGTGGTTGCCGGAGCCAACGCCCACGACGCCACGTTGTTGGATGAGACCCTGGAGGCGATTGTGGCCGAACGACCGCAACTCACCGAGGATGACCCACAGCACCTGTGCTTGGACAAGGGGTATGACAATCCTTCGGGTCGTCGAGCCGTCGCCAGACACGGCTATCGGCCACACATCCGACGCATCGGCGAGGAGAAGTTGGACGGTTCTGGGCGCAAGCGGTATCCTGCGCGCCGGTGGGTTGTGGAACGGACTCTAGCATGGCTCTCCAAGTGCCGTGCTGTTCTGGTACGCTACGACAAAAAGGCGTCGAACTACATCGGATTGCTGCAGCTTGCGTGCGCACTCCTGTGGTTCCGTCGCCAATGGCGACTTGCCATTTTGAGGTAGTTTCTAAGTCCTCCGAGTGGGAACCGTCATTGGGTCCGAGGAACGAATCGAGATCGTCCTGAAACGGCCTGCTCGCGCGGTAGTAGCGACGGAGCGCACGGCCATCCCCAGGAGATGGCGGGCCCTTGGCCGCCTGAAAACCTAAGCCAACTCCTACGCCCCCGAGGACCCCGCCACACCAGCTTCCGCCGCCCATCGCGGCCGTGATAACCTGCGCGGCGGAAGAGGTATAGAGTGTGGTACCGGAAAGGCTCGTCAAAGCTGCGTCCCTACCTAACTCCGAATCCTGGCCGGGCAGCCATGTCGACCAATTCACGTTCGAACTGGTGGACCTCTATCTTAACTATCTTCGACGGCGCCATCGTCGGTTTACCCTCCCTGCGAGCTAGCTGCGAGACTCGGTGCCAGTACAGGCCCCGGCTCTTCGCTGCGAAACATCCTGGCGGACGCCTTCCGTTTTGCGGCGCAGCTTTCCGGGACGGGATATGACGGGATGCGATATAATGGTCGGGTCAACCGCGATAGCGATACGATATCCGTAAAGCGCTGGGGAAGACACGGGAGATGTCCAATCCTGAGCCGGTGGTCAACGGGCGGTTCGAGCAGTTCCCGATGTTCAACAACTAGGATGCCGACGTTCCGAAGACTCGCCTGGGGGAGAGACCATGAGCGACAACGACATCGCGCTGATGGCGCACCTGATGCGCCGTGCGGGCTTCGGGGCGACGTACGCTGAGCTGGAGGAGCGGGCGGCGCGGGGCTACGAGGCCACGGTCGAGGACCTGTTGCACCCCGAAGGGGCCCCACCCGCCGAACAAGACCTATTCGACCGCTACGAGGCCCCATCCGACGCCGTAGGCTTTCGGAAGGCCAGCCTCCCTCAGTGGTTCTACACCATGGTACGCACGGGCCGGCCTCTGGAAGAGAAGATGGCGCTGTTCTGGCACGGGCTCTTCGCTACGGCGGCCGTCAAGGTCGAGGCGAACGAGCTGTTGACAGGCCAGATCGAGACCTTCCGCACGCACAGCCTGGGCAACTTCCGGACCATTCTGGTCGAGCTCTCGAAGGACCCGGCGATGTCGTTCTGGCTGGATAACTGCCAAAGCCACAAGGAAGAGCCCAACGAGAACTACGGCCGCGAGCTTCTCGAGCTCTTCGCAATGGGTGTGGGTAACTACACCGAGGACGACGTAAAGGCCGCAGCCCGCGCGTTTACCGGCTGGACTTTCCGCCAGATCGCGGTCGGCCCCTACAGGTCAGTATTTCCGACGTTCGAGTACATACCCGAGGACCACGACGACGGGGAGAAGGAGTTCCTGGGCGAGCGGGGCCGGTTCAACGGCGAGGACATCATTGACATTATCGTGCGTCAGCCCGCCACCGCCCGGTTCGTCGCCACGAAGCTGCATAACTTCTTCGTGTCGGACGAGCCCGACGAGGAGGCTATTCAGACCCTGGCCCGCGTCTACTTCGAGTCCGCCTACGACATCAGGTCGTTGATGCGCACCCTGCTGCTGTCCGACTTCTTCAAGGAGTCGCGCTTCGCCAAGGTCAAGAGTCCGGTGGAGATGATCGTGGGGATAAGTCGTCTGGCCGGCGACCTCGATCTGGCAGGCAACACGTACCTGGCCGATGTGATCCCCCTGGACCTGATCGATGAGGCCGTCGTGCGGTCGGCGAACATGGGGCAGGAGCCCCTCAATCCGCCCACAGTGGAGGGTTGGCACACGGGTAAAGAGTGGGTCGACAGCGGAACGCTGATCGAACGGATAAACTACGCGTCGACGCGGGTGGGTGACCCCGGCAAGCCCGGCGTGCGGTCTATCAGAGAGAGGCTGGCAGCGGGCCGGGCCGGTCTTACACCCGACGAACTGGTCGACGGCTGCCTGGAGCTGATCGGATGCTATGAGGTGTCCGACATCACCCGCGAGGGCCTGGTCGAGTACGCCGGTCAGATAGACGGCCACAAGCTCGACACGGGAAAAGGAAGCGAGGCCTTCGGGCAGACCGTGGCCAGCATGCTGACGTTCATAGTCTCCACGCCCGACTTCCAGTTGGTGTAGGCGTGGGCGCCAGGCTGACCGGTTTCCATCCCGGAGGAGCCACTTTGACCACGCTACAGGAACGCACCCGCGGGGAGTCTCTACCCGAGACAGCCTTCACCCAATACCTCAGGAGGTGGCCGCATGGCCAAGCAGAAGGTCTTGTTACGCGCAGGGTGGAGGTACACGAAGACCATCGGCGGAGCTGACGACGGCAAATACCACAATCCGTGGGACCTGACTCTCCGCGCCGATGGGATGATGGCCGTGCTGTGCCGCCAGCAGTTGGACCACGCCAAAATCGTCCTCAATACCTTCGACGACGAAGAGTACCTGGGTGAGTTCGGGGAGGTAGGCACCGACGTGGGCCAGCTGGCCCGTCCCACCTGCCTGGCCTTCGGCCGCGACGGGCTGCTGTACATCGCGGACGAGCTGACCAACCGCATCAATGCCTTCACCATCGACCCGAAGGAGGTCGCCTCCAACGGCGGTCCGCAGGTCATCATCCGCAGGGGCCAGCTGGTGGAACAGTCGGGGAAGTTCGTCTCCCACTGGGGAACGACCGGGAGAGGCGACGGCGAGCTGAACGGCCCCAGCAGCATGGTCTTCGACCCAGACGACAATCTCTACGTGGTCGACCACCGCAACAGCCGGGTGCAGAAGTTCACCAGGGACGGCCGGTTCCTTGCCAAATGGGGCAGCCACGGCGACGGCGAGGGGGAGTTCGACCTCCCCTGGGGCATCACCCTGGACCACGATGGGAACGTCTACGTGGCCGACTGGCGCAACGACCGGGTGCAGAAGTTCACCGCCGACGGCGAGTTTCTCGCCTCCTTCGGCTCGTCGGGCTCCGAGGTCGGCCAGTTCAACCGGCCGACCAGCGTCGCGGTAGACAGAGACGGCGACATCTACGTGGCCGACTGGCAGAACGACCGGGTGCAGGTGCTCGCACACGACGGCCGCTTCGTGGATGTCTTCTACGGCGACTCGACGCTCTCCAAGTGGATACTCGAGCTCAGCGCGGCCTTTCCGGGGCAACAGGGGCAGCTGAAGAAGAAGTTCATGTCCGAGGATGCCTACAGGGAGAAGTACTTCAGGCGCCCCGTATCGATCAAGCTGACCGACGAGGGCCACCTCCTGGTGGCGGACAACCAGAGGTTCAGGGTACAGGTCTACCTGAAGGAGGCCTATCCCTCCCTCGTTCTGATGGAGGTGGACCTGGAGGAAGAGCCGATCGCCATCTAGCCCTGAGCCGCGGACAGCACCCCAACCGACCACGGCGCCGCCGCGACCGTGCCCGATAGCGGATCACAAAAGGGACAGGTAGGTGCTGCTCTCCCTCTCACCGCGTTCGACCGGTCAACCGCCGACCGGCTTTGCGGCCGTCCCCGCATGGCGTCGGGCCTCTACCAGGTTCTTCTTGGCGACGAACTCGCCCTTAATCTCCCCGGCGGCGAGTATGTGGCCGTCGATGGCTCTGAGCAGATCGGCCCTGGTCGTCTCAGGCCCGAGGTCCAGCTCAACGCCCAGTGCATACACATGGAAGAAGTAGCCGAATACGACCTTCGGCGTGCCGTAGTAGCCCGAGCGCTCCACGGTGACGGGCAGCGGGCACGGCCCGGAGTAGCCCACGTCGTTGTCGTCGTTGACGCCCTGCATCGTCTTGGGACCTATCGCCAGGACCTGCGTCGTGGTCGGCACTGCCTCGGGCAGGCCGGCTGCGTCCGCGGGTATATTCCAGATCACCCAGTGGGACCAGGCGTTGTCCGGGGCGCTATCTGTGGCAGCGCCGGCATCGAGGGTGCGGGCCTCAGTTATCTGATCGCTGTCCATCACCAGCGCGATGCTCACGGTGCCTTCGGGGACGCCGGCCCACTCCAGCGGGGGCGAAGAGTTCGCGTACGTTATGTCCGCGTCGTCGTTCTGCTCGTAGGTACGGCCCGCCTTTGTCGCGGTAGGCGGGCACGTGTGAGTCTTGGGAATGCGCCGGATGCGGTTGAAGACGGGGCTGGTGACCTCGATACTCATATCGAAGGTCTGCGTGAGCTTGTACGGCCCCGTAGCTTCGCCACCACCGTCGCTATCGGTGGCCGCGGCCGCGGCGGGAGCGTCTGCGGGCACGTCGCCATCCCCATCGGTGCTGGAGCATCCGGCGATGAACGCGGCTAGCACAATCGCTGTCAGGAGGAGTGGCAACGGTTTACCGAAGGACATCTCAGCCTCCTCATGTCAGATACGCCGGTCTACGTGGGTCACCCAGGCCCGGACTCCGGCCCCAATCCGCGCCATCCTGTCCACGCGTCAACATCGAGGGCTGTTGCCCGATACTCCGGATCTCATGTGTCGAGCCCTACTTGATGACGTGCTTGTTGACGAACTCGCCCTTCAGCTCTCCGGCCGCTATGACGTGGCCGTCGATCGCGCGCAGCAGGTCGTCCTTGGATGAGCCTGCGGGCAGATCGATTTCGGCGTCCAGCGCGTAGATCCTGAACATGTAACCGTGGGGTTGGTACGGCGCCCTGGTGGAGACCCCCACAGAGCTCTGGTAGTAGTCGCGTCGCTTGAAGATCGAGGTTATGTTGGCCGGTGGACAGGGACCGCTGTAGCCGGTCAGGCCGTCCTCATTCGTCCCCTGGCGGACGTTTGGGCCTATCGACGGCAACTCTGTGGTCTTCGGAAGGTCCTCAGGTAGCTCGACGACGTCGGCGGGGATGCCCCAGACCACCCAGTGGATCCACGGTTCCGGGTGGTCGGCGAACTCTAGCACTGCGTCGGGGTCGTCCATGATCAGGGCGATGCTGACGGTGCCGTCAGGCGCCCCGGTCCATGCCAGCGGTGGCGACTTCTCCTCGCCGTAGAGAGTCTCGCCGGTCCTGTCTTCGTATTTCTCGTTTTTCTCACACGTGTATTGGATCGGAATGCGGCGGATCCGGTTAAACACGGTGCTGGTGAGCTCAATGCTCAGATCCAACTCCTGTGTCAGCTTGTAGGCCCCCGCAGCTTCTTCGCCGCCACTGCCGCTGGCCGCGGCCGCAGCGGGACCTTCCCCGGAGGTGTCACTATCATCGCCGCTACTGGAGCACCCGGCGATGATCAGTGCAAGAAGGAGCGCTATCGCCAGTTGGAGCCAGAGAGTGCTGAATCTGAACATCAGTCTACCTCTTCTTCCAAGACTCTTGCCCACATCGGGCTGCCGGATCGAGTCGTGTGTCACCCAGATCGAGATATTGGCGATGGCCTGAACTGGGGAATCGCCTCCTGTTGTAGGCATGTCCCGGCAACTCGAAGACGCCCGTCGTTCGGCGCAGCGGTCCCAGATTGCCTGGAACAGTGTGCAACCACCACCTCCGCCGGTCGGAACTGCCCATGCCGACCTGCCTGAGCCCAGGCACCACACCGTCCTCTACGAAAGCCATCGTAGTTTCCTTCGCGGATGGTGTCAAACGCCGGATCAAGGTCACGAAACGATCTCCCGGCGGCCTGTTGGGCGCCTCGGGCGGCGCCGGTACATCGGCGACTTATCGTGCGCGTCGGTCCCCCGAGGGCGCGGGGGACATGGCGGAGTCGAGGGCAACCGGCGTCGGTGCGAGCGCTTGGCGTAGGGCTTTGGGCCTAGGACCCGTCAGGCCGAGGTCGGCCCAGGAGATTCAAGAACCGATCGCTCCCATTTCGCAGCATCTCCGTGTTCACCGGTTCGGCGGTGTACTGGTTGAAACCATGGCCGACCCTATACGTCTTCTTGCTCGCGTAGATCAACTGAAGGAGGTAGCGCGTGCGGTCCGAGGTGTTGGGGGCGCCGCGATGCCAGGTCATCGGGTCCTGGAGGTATATGTCGCCCGCCCTGCACAACATCGAGGCGGGCCCCCTCCCCTCGAACTCCGGCTCCGCGTCGGCATCGAACCTCAGAACGTCGCTGGCATGCCTGGGATGGTCCTGCGGACGAACCCGATCGACCGTTCGGCCCGAGTAGTGGCTGCCGGGAACGTACTGTGTAGGGCCGTGCTCCACCGTCTCTATGTCCGTCAGCGGCACCTGCACTGTGAACCACAGGACGGGCATGCGGAGCCGGGGATCGTGCCGCGCGATGCTGTCCGGGAGTGGGAACCAGGCGTCCCCGTCGGTGTGCCAAAAATCGATCGTCAGTCCGGGCACGTTGCGATAGACATTCTGGCCGATATACTTGATGTCCTTGCCCAAGATCGTTTCGACCAGGCTGAAGATCGGCTCCCGCAGCAGTACGTCACGGTACATCTGGTCGAGGTCGATGCAGTTCCTGAGCGCGAAGGGGAGGATTTCGCCCGACGTTGCGTGGGCCTGGTCCTCGTGATATCTGCCGCCGCCCCAGTGGGCGGTGCCGGGCGGGTTCGGATTGAACCGCGCCAGTATCTCCGGATCGTCCAGCAGCTCGTCCGCCCTCTCGCGAAGCGCCGTGACCTCCCCCTCGGTGAGCACACCAGGTATCTGGCAGTACCCGTCGCGGGCGAACCGGTCTACGATCTCCTGCGTTTCCTCCGCACTGAACGGCTCCCCGGCCAATATCGGACTCTTGGACATCGTTGTTCTCCTCTATCCCGGCCCAGCTCGACCGCTCAACCAGTCTCGACATACATGTACGGTTGTGAAGCCGGACCGTCCCGTAGCAGGTTACTTTGCCGTAAGGCTTGTTGGCTTAGTCTAGTCGGGTCGCGGGCGGCCCAACAGATTCAACAGCTTGTCACTGGACGTGCGTAGAGCATCTTTTGGCACGGGGACCCGGTTGTAGAGGTTGAAGCGTACGTACGCCCAGTTGGCCGCGTACTGCGCCTGGAAGAGATAGCGCGTGCGGTCCGAAGTGTTGGGCGCACCCCGATGCCACGTCATCGGGTGTTGCAGGTATATGTCGCCCGCCTTGGAGAGCATCGAGACGGGTCCGTTCCCGTCGAACTCCGGCTCCTCGTCCACGTCGAAGACCAAAGCGTCCTTGTTGCCCTTGAGATCGTCCGAAGGGCGAAACCGGTCGACCGTTCGACCGGAGTAGTGGCTGGCCGGAACGTACTGGGTCGGGCCCTGCTCTACAGTCTCGATGTCGGTCAGCGCCACCTGCACCGTAAACCACAGCGCCGGCATACGCGCTTTCGGGTCGTGCCGCGCGACGCTGTCCGGCAGTGGGAACCAGACCTCCCCGTCGGAGTGCCAGAATTCGATGGCCAGCCCCGGCACGTTCCGAATGACGTTCTCTCCGCAGAACTTGCTGCCCTTGCCCACTATGGCCTCCGCCAAGCTGAAGATCGGCTCGCGCACCAGCATGTCACGGTACATCTGGTCGAGCTCGATGCAGTTTCTGAGGATGAATGGGAGCTCTTCGCCCGTGGTCGCATGGGCTCGCACCTCGATGTACCTGCTGTCCCCCAGATTCGGATTGAAGCGCGCCTGTATCTCCGGATCGTCCATCAGCTCGTCGGTCCTGTCGCGAAGCGCCGTGATCTCCCCCTCGGTGAGCACCCCGGGTATGTGACAGTACCCGTCGCGGGTGAACCGGTCTACTATCTCCTGCGTCTTCTCCGCACTGAACGGCTCTCCGCCCAAAATCGGACTCTTGCGCATCCGTTGCTCTCCTCTGCCTCGGCTCAGCTCGACCGCTCACCCAGCCTCGATATGCATGTCCGGCTGAGAAGCTGGACCGTTCCGTAGCAGGCAAACAAGCCCCAGGAGGACACGTCCTCCTGGGGCTTGTCGCCCAGCGGTTCTACGTTTCCTGTCGGATCCTAATGCTCGAGGACGTACATCCAGGGTACGCTGTGCCAGTCCTGGTTGATGTTGCTCGAGAACCCCTTGACCCAGGGCTGGACAGCCCAGGTCTGGACCAAGTCGAACCGGAGCGGAATCATGTACACTTGATCCAGGTACTCTTGCTCCGCAGCCTGGAAGGCGGCGCAGCGGTCAGGATCGTCAGCGGGCAACGACCTGGCGGTCTTGACCAGGGCGTTGATCACCGGATATCCGCCCGGCCTGGGGGTCAGCGCCTCGATGGAGTCCGTACGCGTCAGGTCGCTCATGATCTGGAGCGGGTCCGGTGCGTACGACGCCGTGCTGATCCGGTAGAACTGCGCCCCCTCTCGGCGCGGCATGCCACTCTCCCGCTTCAACAGGTCCAACTCGACCCCGAGATTGTCCTTCCAGTACTCCTTCATCGCCACGACTATGTTGATCATCGGCGGGTAGTGCATGTCGAAGATGAGCGTCGGCAGGTTGTCGGCGCTGCCGTAGGTCGACTCGGCCAGCGACTGGCGCGCGTAGTCGGGATCGTAGCCAAGCCCGGCGTCGGGGGAGTCGTTGTGGCACGCGATGTTGGGCGATATCAGGCCGGTGGCCCACGCCGTGGAAGCCGTTCCGAAGAGCGCCGTGTTGATTGACTTCAAGTCTACCGCGTGGGCAAGGGCCCTGCGCACGAAGACGTCCTCAACCGGCGCGAGGTCGGTCTTCATCTTGACGTACCACAGGCTGGCGATGGGCGTGGTGAGCAGGAACTGGTTCAGGGGGTTGTCCGGCTTCAATGCCTCGTTGTAGACGTCCGCGCCGATGCCCACGAAGGACACCTCGCCGTTCTCGAACATGATGATCTTGACCTGGGTGTCCGTAACGTTCAGCCCGGTCATCTTCGTGATGTTGGGCGCGGGGCCCCAGAACTCGGCGCCCTCGACCGTCGCCTCGAACTGGCCCGTGTCCGGGTCGATCGTAAGCTTGTAGGGCCCGGCTCCGATCGGATGGAACGACCACTCGGCATCACCCGACAGCACCTGTTCCAGCTTCGATATCCCAGAGTGGGAGAACGCCATCAACCACGGGAAGGCGGGGTTAGTGATCTCCAGAGTGATCTCGAGGGTGTGGTCGTCCAACGCGACCAGACCCTCCGACTCCGTGATCTCACCCGCTCTCAGATCGTTCCAGCCCTTGATGTCCGCCAGCGCGATGCTGGCGCCGCCCCAGGCGACGATGTTCTCCGGCTTGGCGCCGTGCTCCCAGTACGCCTTGATATCCGCCGCCGTGATCGGGGTGCCGTCCTGGAAGACCAGGTTTTCGCGCAGCTTCACCGTGTAAAGCGTGAGATCGTCGTTGACCGTGTGGCTCGCCGCCATGTAGTGGAGGAGGTCCCCTTCGGCGTCAAAGTCGAAGACCTTCCCGTAGGTCCACAGCTGGACCCCGCCGCAACCGCCTTTCCAGCACGGAGTGCCGCGGAGGCCTCTGGCCGTGATGAGTTCCTGCTCGGCGGCCAGTGACGCCCCCTGCCCAACGGTCCTGGGGTCTAACTGAAAAACCGGGGGCCCCTTGGGCATCGCTATCACGGGGGGCTTAGTAGGCGCCGGCGCGGCCGGTGCCCGCGTAGGCACGACAGCGGCCGTTGTCGGCGCTGCGGGTGCGGTTGTCGGCGCGGCCGGCGCCGACGTTGGCTGAGCCGCCGCCGTCGTAGGAATCGCATCCGGCTCTTCTACTTCCTCTGTGCCGCACGCGACCGCCGCGACCAGCGCAATCGAGATCGCCAGTACTAGTGACAACAGGGACTTCATGAGTGCCCTCCTCTGTGATCAAGGACTTCAAGACCTGTCGCGCCATTCTTAGTCATCAGCCGCAATGTGTCAAGACCTAGGGAGCCGACATGGTTGACATGAGCCGGTTTCCGCCAGAGTCTCTCGATACACCTGCGAATACCGGCATCCCGGACGACCTCAACCGAAAATGGCAAAGCTCGGCCTGAACCGAGTTGCGGCGAGAAGATGACCGCGGCATCTGGAACCTGGCCCAGACGTAGGTCCCCAATACCGAACGCTCCGGGCAGCCAACGCTCCACTATCAAGAACCCCGTCAGTGCCGGGCGACTGTAAAGGACGGTGCATGACTGGACCGGTGAGGCGGGGTTGATCGTTCCCTGTAAAACCGTACCACCCGCCGCCTTCCCTTAGCTCACACCACGGCCGATCATGACCACAAACACAGCTTGGAGTGACCGTTGCCAATCACCCGAAACAACCACGAAGACATATATCCGGCAGGCCCGACCTACATCCGCTCAATTCGTGCGGGCAAAACGCTCTACGTCTCCGGCTGCACTGCACGCAACTCCGACGCCGAGGGCGGCCCCGTATTCGACCAGCTCCGCGTCACCCTGGACCGCATCGTGCGCATCGTGGAGGCCGAAGGCGGGGCCGCCTTCAATATCGTCGCCATGACGACCTACGTCACCGACATGCGCACTATGTGGCCCATTGAGGGCGAACAGCTGGAGATATGGGAGCATTTCTTCAAGGGCGCCTGGCCCACGAACTCCTACGTCGAGGTCTCCGCGCTAGGCGAGCCGGGACTGTACGTCGAGATCACTGCCACTGCGGTCCTTGACGATGACTAACGACAGCCTCGCGGCCCGGGCGGAACGAGCGCTTAACGAACTTCCCGCATTTGGAATCGGCGAACGCTTCGAGGCTCAGGGCGCCGTCTTGTAAGAAATCGGTCGATACCCGACGAGTACTACGCCAACCACGTCGAGCAGGTGACGGCGTAGTTGCTCTACGGTGAGGGGCCCCTGTCGGTATCCGCGGCACTGGTATTGGCCGAGAGCCGCTGGCTACAATTGAGATTGTCGTCTTGCGCGCCCCGGGTTGACGGGGCGTTCTTCTGAAACTTAATGCACCCGCCGAAAGGGCCGGGTGGACTGTGAAGCAAAGATGAGATTCATTACGGCTGCGGCGGTCGGCAGGCCGACCGTCACGTTGCTGGCCATTTTCCTCCTCCTGTTCGCGGGCGTGTTCGCATACAGGTCCTTGAGGGTCGAGCTCTTTCCGGAGATAGAGTTTCCGCTGGTGACGGTCACCGCCAGGTACCCGTCCGCGGGGCCTGAGGCAGTCTTGCGCGAGGTCACCGCGCCCGTGGAACGGGCCCTTGTCGGCATCGAGGGTCTCGAGGCCATCGAGTCGAGAACGACCGAGGGCAATTCCCTGGTGCTCGCGACCTTCAAGTTCGGGACCGATATGCCGGCCGCCGAGGGCCGCGTCAACGCCGCCGTGAACGACGTCGTCTTCCCGGCAGGCGCGGAAGAACCGACGGTGGGCCGATTCAATCCGACCGAGATACCGGTCATACAGTTCAGCGTCGTATCGGACCGGGACATTGCCGGCACCCAGGCCATCGTCCGGTCGCGCGTCCTACCGGCTATCTACGACATCGACGGCATCATGCAGGTCCAGACCGCCGGAGAGGTAGAGCGTCGCGTCGAGGTTACGGTCGACCCGGACAAACTGGCGGCGAACGGGCTGTCGCTGCTGCAGATATCCGCCGCCCTCAGCGAGAACAACCTGACGCTGCCCGCGGGCCTCGTATTCGACGGCGGCCAGGCCGTCATCGCCAAGACGACGCACACGTTCGATTCCGTCCAGGAGATAGAGGAGCTGGTCGTCGGCGCGTCGGCATCCGGTCCCGTCCGCCTGAGCGACGTCGCGAACGTGCGTCTCGGAGCGGGCACCCCGACCAGCATCTCCCGCACCAACGGCAAGCCCAGCGTGAGCGTGTCGGTCCTGAAGACCCCCGAGGCGAACACCATCGAGGTAACGTCCGCCGTTCGCGACGCCATCGACGGCCTCACCGGACTTCCGCCGGACGTGGGTATCGTGATCGTGTCCGACCAGGGCCCGGAAATCCAAGCCCAGATCGATACGCTTCTGCAGGAGGCGATGTTCGGGTTCCTCTTCGCCGTGTCGGTCGTGTTCGTCTTCATGCTCACCATCCGGCCGACGGTCGTTCGCGGACTGCTCAGCACACTTCGTCCGACGGTTGTGATAGCGCTCTCGATCCCGCTGAGCGTGTTGACCGGCGTCCTGCTGATGTCGTGGCAGGACATGACGCTCAACTTCATGAGCCTCGGCGGCCTCGCGATCTCCGTCGGCCGCGTGGTCGACGACTCGATCGTCGTGCTGGAGAACGTCTACCGGCACATTCAGGGCGGTAGGGGGCGGTGGCGCGCCGCGCTGGAGGCCACCACGGAGGTGGGCCCGGCGATCTTCGCGTCCACGATGGCCACGGTCGTAGTGTTCGCGCCGCTGGCGTTCATACAGGGCCTCGTCGGGGCGTTCTTCCTCCCGTTCGCGCTCACGGTGAGCTTCGCGCTGATCGCGTCCCTGTTCGTCGCGCTCACGGCGGTGCCCGTCCTCGGCGCGTACCTCCTGCGGCCAGGCGACCTGCCCGAGGGAGCGGGTGAGGAGGACGAGATCATCTTTCAGGAGACGTGGCTGCAGCGCGCGTACACACCGGTCCTGAAGTGGACGCTGAGTCACAAGATCGTCACGCTGGTCGTCGCTTTCCTTATCACGGTGGGTAGCCTGGGACTGACGGCGGTAATTCCGATTACCCTGTTCCCGTCCGGCGAGGACCGTTTCCTACAGATCGAAATCTCCATGCCGCCGGGCACGCCTCCGGACCGGACGCTGGCCGAGGTTATCGAGATCGAGGACAGCGTCAGCGAGGTTGCGGACGTGTACAGCGTCGTCATCGGGGCCACGAACCTGGCGTCCGGGGGCCTGCCCGGCGGGTTCAACCAGGCCAGCCTCTTCGCCAACCTGTCCAGGGACGCGCCCGCGGACGTCGCCAACATGCTCAGGGACAAGCTGGACAAGGACGGGCGTATTCTGAGGGTCAGGGAGGTCGCGAACGGCCCGCCCGCCGGCGGGATCGATATCCGCGTCACGGGGCCCAACTACGAAGACATTGCAGCGGTCTCGCGCGAGCTGACCGACGGGCTCGCAACCCTGGACGGGGTCGAGAATATAGAAAGCAACGTGACGCAGGCACGGGACGAAGTATCCATAGAGGTCGATCCCTCGAAGGCCGCCCGGCTCGGGCTGACCACCCGCCAGGTCGGCTTTCAGATCGGCCATTACCTCATTGGCCAGACCGTCACCAGCATCACCATCGAAGGTGAGGCGGTGGACGTGGTCTTGACCGCGGACCCGCTGGCGGTGAACGGCATAGACAAGGTCGAGAGCCTCCTTATCTCCGGGCCGGGCGGGACCGTCTCACTTGGAGACGTGGCCGAGGTGGTAATGAGGGAAGGCCCGGTCACTATCAGCCGCACCGACGGCGTACGGTCGGCCACCATTCTCGGCGAGATCTCGAGCGAGGACACGCAGGCGATGAGCGCCCTGATCGATGAGAAGATCGCCGCGCTGTCCCTTCCCGCGGGCGTAAAGGTCGTCAGCGGCGGAATCTTCGCCGACATCGAGGAGGGCTTCCAGGCCATCTTCATCTCGATGGCCGTCGGCGTCGCACTCGTCTATCTCGTGATGGTAGGCAGCCTGGGATCGCTCCGGAACCCCGTCGTCATCGTGACGACTCTGCCGCTGGCGCTGATAGGCGCACTGGTCGCCCTGGCCGTAACGGGCCGGACCCTCGGACTGCCGGCCATGATGGGCATGTTGCTGCTCATCGGCATCGTCGTGACCAACGCCATCGTGCTCATCGCGTTCGTCGAGCAGCTCAGGGCGAAGGGCATGTCTGTGTACGACGCTCTCGTCACCGGGGCCCGCGTGCGCCTGCGTCCGATCCTGATGACCGCGCTGACCACGAGCTTCGCGCTGCTGCCGCTGGCGGTCGCGGCGGGAGATGGCGGCGGGCTCATCAGCGCGGAGCTCGCCACGGTGGTCATAGGCGGCCTCCTGAGCTCTACCGGGCTGACCCTGATCGTCATACCCATCATCTACACGCTGTTCAACGAGAGCATCCCGAGCCTGTTCAGACGGGGTCCCGAGCCAGGGCCGCCTGCCGCCTGAGCGGGGATCGGGTCCGCTTACGGGCCCTCGCGGCGGCCCAAGAGGCTGCGGAAGAACTGTCGTCCCGAGCAACGCGAAGGACTTGGGGCGAGGTCGCATCGAGTTGGACCACGTGTCGACCTCGGCACCGCCCCAGGCCCCTCACTCAGTGAAGGGCAACACTCCCGTGTTCCAACGTGCCCGCTAGCGGCGGGGCTCCCACGAGAAGAACCGCGCCGAGAGCAGCAGACCGCCGACCAGCCACGCGGCCGTCACGAGCAGGTGGACCCATTCGAAGCCGGTACCCATCTCGAACGGATTGAACGCGGTATGCATCGCCGACGAGAAGTGTTTCACCGGGAAGATGTCCGCGACGGTGGTGAGCCAGGCCGGCGCGTCCTCCAGCGGGATAAAGATGTCGGAGATGAATAGCAGCGGCAATATCAGCACGTTCACGACGGCCGGAGAGGTCTCCGCGTTGGGGATGGCCGCCGTGGCCGCCATCCCGAGGGCGCAGAAGGTGGCCGCGCCGACCGCGAGCGTCACGAGGAACGCCGGCAGCGTGTTGGTCGGGACGTCTACGTCGTAGAACAGTGCGCCCGCCGCCGTCACGATCGCGACCAGCAGCAACGCCAGGAGCACGGAGTGGATGATCCTTCCGAACAGGAACGTCCAGCCGGGCATAGGCGTGCCGCGGATACGCTTTAGCAGCCCCTGGTCCCGGGCGAAACACACGCCGATGGCCACGTTGTTGTAGCAGGTGTAGATCACCGACATCGCGACTATGGCCGGAACGTAGAAGGTGGACGTGTTCGTAGTCCCTCCCGGAAGAACCAGCTCACGGCTCCCGAACAGCAGGTTGAAGATCACTAGGAACATGAGCGGGAAGACGAACACGAAGAACGCCGACAGGGGATTGCGCCAGAAGGCCCTGTTCTCGTACCTGACCTGCCTAAGAGCAAGTGCGAGGGCGTTCACTCTTCCCCACCGCCCATCTCGAAAGCGCTGACGAGCTCGATGAACACGTCCTCCAGGGTCGGAGTCGATACCGACAGCTCCTCCAGCTCGACCGCCCGCTCCAGCGCCCAGCCCGTGAGCCGGTTCAGACTGTGGGTCGGCGTACCCGTCGTGATCGTGTACCGGCCGTCGTCGCCCGCGGTTTCCGCGCTCAGGTCTTCGGGCGGGCTGTCCGCGCCGGGCCGGGTCTTGAACCGGATGATCGTGGAGCCTTCTCTATGCACCAGATCGCCCGGGGTGCCCACGGCGACGATCTCCCCATGCACGATGATCGCCACCCGGTCGGCCAGTTGCTCCGCCTCGTCCATGTAGTGGGTCGTGAGCACGACCGTCTTGCCGAGAGACCGGAGGTTGCCGACCATCTCCCAGGCTCCGCGCCGCGCCGCAGGATCCAGGCCCGTCGTCGGTTCGTCTAGGAAGAGCAGCTCCGGGTCTCCCGCGAGGCCGATCGCCACGTCCAGTCGCCGCTGCTGGCCCCCGGACAGACGCCGCGCTCGAGTGCGGCGATGCTCCCTCAGCCCGATCACGTCCAGGATCTCGTCGAGCGGCAGCGGGTGGGGATAGTACCCCCGGAACAGGTCTATCGTCTCCTCGACCGTCAGGTACGGCTCGACGCCCGTCGTCTGCAGCACGATGCCGATCCGCTGCTTGAGAGCGCGTTCGTTCAGTCCCGGGTCGTGGCCCAGGACAGAGACGTCGCCGGCGGTCCGGTCTCGATGCCCCTCCAGGATCTCGACCGTAGTCGTCTTCCCGGCGCCGTTCGGGCCTAGGAGAGCGAATACTTCGCCCCTGGACACACTCAGGTCTATGCCGCGCACGGCCTCCACGTCGCCGTACGACTTGCGCAGACCGCGCACTTCGATTGCCGGTGAGGAGTCCACTTCGGTGTTCGGGAGCGACATGCGCGAAAGATAGCTTTGGGATCGAGTTCGCGTCAAGTTGGCAACGCCGGAAGGCTGTTCAGACTGGCTGATAGGAACGTGGCCCACACCCTGTGGATTCCCGCTCTCGTGGGCATGACCATGCTGTGGTTGTCGAAGTCCGGGTAGGGGTGGGGCCGTCCCACACGACCCGTTTGCCCTGAGTGCCCCGACGCTTCGTCGGGGTGTATCGAAGGGCCCGCACCACTCAGCCTTTGGGTGGGGCCTACACCACCATTGACGGAAAGGTTTGCGCGCGCCCTTCGATACGCGCCGGTGTAGCACCCGCGCTGCTCAGGGTGAGCGGGTTGCGTGGACTACTCAAGTCCGAAACTGTTACCGCCGGACTGGCGCGTGGACTCTCGGCCGCGGGGCCGCCTTCGCCATCGGCTGGCTATGTCAGGGACACAAGCCACCGGACGATTACGGCCAGTCCGACCACCATCGAAGCGCCCAGGAATAGGATGACCGCGCCCAAGAAGGCCTGGAGCAGCGCCCTGAGGCCCACCTGCGCCGGTGTGAATGCGAGCCGATGCCTGAGCGGCGCGTAGCCGAACCAGCCACCTGAACCGATCTCATGCCTGAGCAGCCCCAAGGTGGCGTCGTCATCCGTGTCTTGCGTCCGCTCCCGCTTCCGCCTCCTCCACCTCTCGACCAACTCCCGCTCAACGTCGGCGAAGTATTGGGGCAGGCCCCGCTCCTCGAGCACGCGGCGCACCTCCAGCGGATAGCGGTGAAGCTCTCGGAATCGAGCCCCCGACGGAAACGAGTAGAACAGCAGCCTGCTCTCCGGGTGGCGCGACAGGTAGACCTCGATCGCCTCGTCATACTCAGGGTGCCGGCGTCCCGAGAGGAACAGGTACTTGCCTGCCTCCACGAGCTCGGCGAGGTCCAGGAGCAGCTTGCCGTAGCGCTCGTAGAGCTGCGAGTCGTAGCTGCCGGACCCGACGTTGCCGCGAAGCATCTCCTTGGCGCGCCACGTCTCGCCGCGCTCGATGGCTTCGTCGACTCTTTGGTACAGGCTCTGCTTTGACATGGCGCGGCTACGTCAGGGAGCTGACTCGTGAGCGGAAGTCGAAACGGTCGGGAATCGCGCGGACGGCCGCGTCCATGACCGGCGGACGATCTAGGAACATCGGGGCGCCGAATCTACGTGCCCAACTCGGCCAACTGGCTGAGGATCTCGTCCATGGAAGGCCGGTCGCCGATGGCCTGGGCCACGTACTTCCACCTGATGACCCCGTCCTTGTCCAGGATGAACGTGGCCGGAGCGGAGAGCTTGTCATCCAATAGGTTATACACCATGTACGCTCTGGGAACGTTCCTAGACGTGTCGTACAGCACCGGGAACGGGATGCCTAGCTCCATCACGACCTGGCCCGCGGCGTCGGGGGTACTGCCGTCGCGGTGGGCACTGCGGTGGGAGGTACTGTGGCGGTAGGCACCTCGGTGGGGGCGGCCGGGGGAGCGGTGGCCGCGGTCGGAGCTCCGGAGTCGGTCGGCGTACTCGCCGAACCCTCGTCAGACGAAGATGAGCACGCGACCGCCGCGAAGGCGGCTACGATTGCTGACAGGACGACTACTCGCAGCATGACTATAGTTTACAATAACAGGGCGTGGATGGCGTGGGCTCCAGGCAAGTGCCCACGAAGCGTGCTTCGGCCCCTGGATCACGTCGTCCCTCCGCCGGTAGCCGTGAGGCGCTCTCGCACCTCGCTTGGCACTCTCGCCTGCTTGACCCACCGCAGCGTCCGCGTCTCGCCGCGCCTGGATACGCCCGCGGCGGCCTCGGCGATCAGATCGACACCGCCGAGGAAGTCGGACAGCTCGATGTACTCCGCGGCGACGCCCCCGTCCACGTCGCCGATGTGGGTCGTCGCGTTGTGGTAGTTGCCCAGAGGGAAGGCGAGGCCGGTCGCACGGTAGCCGTTCACCGCGAACGCCGTCGCCTCGCAGACCCCACCCGACATGAGCTGCCGCTGGACCCGGAACCCCGGGGCTCGGCCTCCGAGCCGCTCGCTCGCGGCGGTCAGCACCTGCTCCGCCTCGGCGTCGAAGGTGAAGGCGGCGTCGCCCGTGCGTATGACGGGGCCCGCGCCCTGCGACACGCCGGGTATCACCGCGCTCGACTCGACGGACACGACGATCGTGTCCCGCGGCAGCGTGCCCGTCTCCGCCATCAGCCGCGCCCCGAGCAGGCCCTCCTCCTCGGCCCGTGTGAGCACGGCGTATACGTCGACGGCCTCCAGGCCGTCCCGCGCCAAACTCTCCAGCGCCGCCAGTATTGCCGCGCACCCCGCCAGATCGTCCAGCGCCCGCATCCTGATCGTGTCGCCGTCGAGCTCGAAGTCCGGCAGGTCAAACACCGCGGGCAGCGGCGGCTCGTGCTCTACCGACGACTCCAGCTCCAGCCAGACCATACGCGGCGTCCGCCGATCGGCCGGGTCGTCGGTCGCCTCGTGGCGCGCCGTCATACCGTGAATCCTTGCGCCGGGCGTGACGACCTGCACCGGCGTGGGCCGCGCCAGCGAGGCGGCGGGAACTCCGCCTACCGCTCGCGCCAGCGCCCGCCTCCCGGCCGTCTCGACGACCTCGAAGCCCGGATGGTCCATGTGGGCGACGAAGGCTATCGGCGGCTCGCTCGACTCGCCTCCCCGTTGGAGGCGGGCGACGATGTTGCCGAAGTCGTCGCGTTCGTACGGGACGCCCGCGCGGTCGAGGACTTCGGCCGCGTACCGGGCCGGCCCGTCTTCGAAGAAGGGCGTGGCGGGCCTGCCGCCAAGCCCCTCGAGCAGCTCCAACGCGCGCTCGTCGCTCTGTGCCATATAGAATACCCGTGGCGCCGTCGTCGACCCGAGGTTATCAACACGCGGCGGCGGGGGCAACAATGGTCAGTAGTGAGGTCCACATGAAGCCGGGCGCAGTCGTCGTCGCACTGCTCAGCAAGGGCGCGACCGTCGTCCAGTGCAGGGACGCCGACAAGTCTCGGGTCACCGTCGCCGTCGGGCGCAACCGGGACGCGAAGGTCCCCGCGGCCCGCGTCGTGCTCGTTACCGACTACGTGCCCGCAGGCCAGGAGGAGCTCGAGAAGTTCCGCCGGAAGTCCGAGAAGATGGCAGCGGACGTCGACCTGTCCGAAGTGTGGGAGTTGGTCAGAGACGAGGAGGAACCCACGACCGCGGACGCGCTCGCAGAGCTGTACTGGGGCGACTCCGCGGAGGCGGCGCAGCGGGTCGCCGTCGCCCTACACCTGGACCGCCACACCGACTACTTCGTGCGGACGGCGGACGGCTACGCGGCGCGCACGGCGGAGGCGGTGGACGAGATACGGGCGCGGCGGCGGCGCGAGGCGGAGTACGCCTCCGCCGCGGACGCGCTGATGGAGGCGCTGCGGGAGGGGCGGCTGCCGGACCCGCCGACGAAAAGCCAGGAGGCCCAGCTCCACCATCTGCGCGAATACGCCGTCCACGGCGACGACTACGCTCGCGGTCACGCCGCACGCGACCTGCTCGCACGGGCCGTGATCGGCCCCGGCGACGTGCAGAGGGCGTGCTTCGAGCTCCTCGCCTCGGCCGGCGTGCTCTCCCCCGACGAGCCGCTGGAGCTCGCGCGCGCCGACATACCGTTGGCCCATCCCGCCGACTCGCTGGCCGAGGCCGAAGCGGTAGCCCGCGAGCCGCCCCGACCCGCCGAGGCCGCCGATCTGACCGGGCTCGGCGTCTTCACGATCGACAACGCGGGGACGCAGGAGCGGGACGACGCGCTTTCGCTCGAGACGGGCGGCGGGCCAACGTTCCGCATCGGAGTCCACATCGCCTACGCCGGTCTGCTCGTGCCGCGCGGGGGCGCCATGGACCGCGAGGCGGACCGCAGGATGGCCACGCTGTACCTGCCCGAGCGGCGGATCGACATGCTGCCGCCGGCCTTCTGCCTCGGTGTCGGCAGCCTCGACCCGGCCGAGGACAGGTACGCCCTCAGCCTGTCGGTGGAGCTCTCCGCGGCCGGCGAGCCGATGAGCTGGGATCTGAAGCCGTCGTTGGTGCGCAGCACCGCCGCGCTCTCGTACGAGGACGCCGACCGGGTCCTGGGAGACGAGGCAGACTCGACACATCCGGCGATCGCCGGTCTGGAGCGCGCCGCCCGCGCGCTGCGGGCACGGCGCGAAGATTCGGGCGCCGTCAGCCTGGACCAGCCCGAGATGTCGATCAGCGTCGACGAGCAGGGACGCGTGCGGGTCACGGTCACGCGGCGCGACAGTCCGGCGCGGCAGCTTGTGGCCGAGATGGCGATCCTGTACAACGTGCTCGCGGCCGAGCTGTGCAGGAGCGAGGGCATACCGGCCGTGTACCGTGTGCAGTCCGCGCCCGACCTGTCCGACATCGCCGACTTCCCCGAGCCGCTGAGGCGATACCAGGCGGCGAGGCGGCTCTTCCCGGCCGACCTCGACTCGGAGCCCGGGCCGCACGGCGGCCTTGGCGTGCCCGTGTACCTGCAGGCGACGTCTCCGCTCAGGCGCTACCCCGACCTCGTGATGCAGAGGCAGGTCGCCCACTACCTCGCCACCGGCAAGCACCTGTACACCCCCGAGGAGATCGCGTCGGTCATGCAGCGGGCGGAGGTCCAGCTCCGCGAGCTGTCGAGGATCGAGGACGCGCGCAGGCGCTATTGGTTCCTCAGGTTCCTCCAGAGCTCCGTGCTGGAAGCGCCCGACTCGTCCGAGGTGAGCCGGGAGTTCGAGGCGGTCGTGCTGGAGAACGAACCCCACCGCCGCGCACTGCTGGAGCTACACGAGTACCCGTTCAGGCTGAGGGCGGAGGTGCCCAGGCAGGTCGAGCCGGGCGACCGGGTCGCGCTCGAGCTTCAGGAGGTCAACCTGTGGCGCCGCCTGGCGCACTTCGTCTACGCACAGCGCACGCCGTAGCACGCCCGAATCGGCCTCGATGCTTCGTCCCGCACATACCGATCACCCCGAGTAGCGGCCCCACCCCAAGACTGAGTCGTGCGGACCCTTCGATACACCGCGACGAAGCGTCGGGGCACTCAGCAACTGTCTTGGAAGTCAAGCGATTTGGGAGGCATGGTGCCGTGCCGAGTCCCACCGAGCCTGGTCGCGCATCATGACATTGATGATCGTCAGCAGCTTCCTCATCGCTGCGGTTAGCGCTACCTTCTTCGCCTTGCCCGCCGCGCACAGCCGGTCGTAGAACTGCTTGATGACCGGATTGCGACGTATGGCCACTAACGTGGCCATGTACAGGACACTGCGCACCGATTTCCTGCCGCCCCACGTCGTACGTCTGCCCCTGAACTGTCCGCTGTCCCGATTGAAGGGCGCCACTCCGACCAGGGCGGCGATCTCCCTGAGGTTCAGACGCCCCAACTCGGGCAGCTCAGCCATCATCACGCTCGACACCACGTCTCCGATTCCGGGAACGCTGGTGAGCAGATCGTCTTTGGCTCTCCACACAGGGCTGGACCGGATGAACTCCTTGATCTGACGGTCGATCTCTCCTCTACCTTCAATCAGCCAGGCGATGTGCGCCTCGATGTGGGGTCGAAGGACGGGGGGCGCCTGCCCGAGCCGGTTGCGCTCTGAGGTGATCATCTCCACTACCTGGCGCCTTCTGCGAATCAGTGCCCGCAACTCCCGCTCCTCCTCGTCCGGCAGAGGTCGGACCTGGGGCTTGACCGCCTCGGCAAAGCGGGCCAGTACCGCAGCGTCGATCTCATCGGTCTTGGCAAAGTCGCGCACCTGCCGTGGGTTGACCACCGCTACGGCATGTCCCGCCGCTGCCAACTCTGCTGCCGCCTCGTACTCGTACCCACCGCTGGACTCCATTACCACGAGGCTCGGCGCCACGCGGCCCAGACTCTCGAGCAGCGACGCGATTCCTTCTGGGTTGTTGGCCTTTCCCCAGACCCGGGCCTCCGACGATACGCTCACGTCGGGGTGGTCCTTGGACACGTCGATCCCTACGTACACCCCAAATCCCCCACCTGACATGGTTGGGAGTTGTTTCGTGTGCTTTCAGGGGGTGTCCGGGTGTCGACTTGGGGTGACGCATGACATGATCGGCATCGGACAGGGTCTCGGGTGCCGTCTTTGAGGGTATCGGCAGCGGTTCGCTGCCAATTGTGGCTGTTGTCAGGCCGAAGAAGGCATGGCCCGGCCTGGCAACTCGGCAGAGTCGCCTACAAACCGATGCTCCAGGCAGGGTCGCCTATGCCCGATACGGCTCGGCAGCCAGCGCCAATATTCTCTGCCGCGCCCTGAGCAGCAACTCGTATGAGGGATGGCCACGGGCAAGACGGATGATCAACCTCCTGGCGTGACGCACCACACGGCCCGGTAGGGCGATCAGGGCGAAGCGCACCGCCTTCAGACGCTTGCCCACCCACTGTCCGCCCAACACCAGCCGCTTCATGGCAGAGTTCAAGTTGAAGGCCAACACTGCTATCGCCCACCATGCTGCGTTGGCTCCGAACAGCCCCGACGGAAGCCTGCCCCCGGCAAGGTCACTCTTGAGGACGCCGTGGACCTCCTCGCCCTTGCCACATCTCTGCCTCGACCACCAGATCAACTCATCTCCCGCAATGCTCCGGTTGGTCACCACTCCGAAGACCTTGTACCAGCCTCTGTTGGACAGCTCCATCGCGGGGAACGGAAGCTCCATCTGCCCCTCCATCCCCGGCAGAGGCTGTTCGATCAACCGCTCCCTGGTAGCTATGAACCGATACTCAGGGCTGTTTTTGGAGTGCCCTATCCAGTTGGGCACGAAGTTCACATCAGCCCACTGCTGACCCGTGTCCACACGATGCTCCCCAACCTTGCGGTACAGCGTCTGCCAGTCTTGCTCGGCGACCTCTGACACCGCACGGCGGAACTCCGTCGTCACGTCGACCCCAACCGCGAACTCGATCACCCCGAACCGCTCGTCTCTACCCTCCGCGCAGTACCGCAGCAACTCCCGCTGGTACCCCGCCGTATCCGACCTCAGCATCACCTTCTCCACCCCCGCAGGCAGACGGCCCAGCCCTTCAATCAACACTCGTAACTGCTGATGGCCCGCCGGTACATTGCCGTCCCGAAACTCAGAATGCACAATCTGGTCGGCCTCTGCCCAGTAGGTGGTCAGCGGCTGGTAGGCCCTGTACTTCTTGTAGCTGTGGAGCGCCTCCTGCTTGTGTGTCTCCACCAGACAGGCGTCCATGTCCAGTGTGGCCTCTCTCTGAGGCGAACGGCTCTGCACGAAGCCCGCCAGGTCGGCGTTCACCTTCCCCAGACCCTCCATAGCTCCGTTGGGAGCAGGTATGAATGCTCTGTGAGCTTGCCGCATCGCCTCCTCGCCCGCGTCATGGAACCTCTCCAGATACCGGAACACCGCAGACTCCGACGGCACGCTCCGAAGACGCTCGACTCGCCATCTCGCCTTCAGCGCCCTGCGCTCCCTACTACCCATCCCCCAGGTCTCGGCATGGCGAAGTACCCTGCACAAACCTGCGTCCTTCTCCAGAACCTCCAGGTCCATCACCGACTCACCGCCTGCCAAGTTCAGCAGTATCAGCGACGTGATTATCTGGCTGTCCGTCCAGCCCTGACCACACTCCCGCAGTCTCACGTGGCGTTCCACCGACGACCTCAAACCCGCTGCTTGCATCAACTCCAGGTACGTCATCAGCCCGGACAGTCCCGTCATACCTGTCGAGCCCTTCTCCTGCTCGTACTGGAATGCCAGTAAGCCTTGCTTCATAATAGATGCACCTCGTTGGTGATCGGTTCGTTTGTTCAACAACCATCTTAGCCCGCATCGCGTCGGGCTCCAACGAGGTCTTCCTCTTATCTAGGTGGGGAATCTGGGTACACCTCCTCATTGCCCATCGCTCTCCTCCTGTCTACACTGAGGCTGGCCTCCCGCTCAGTCCCATCCTTGCAGATAGGGACTCGATGTCCGGGCAACTGTTCGGGCTCTGGGGAGGCCGGGGCGTGACGATCCAGCTGAGTGTCGGTCTTCAATGACCTGGGCGACATCGATCTGTCACGCCCCTGTACCCTCATTCACCCTACCCGATTTCAAGATACAAGGGCCAACGGGTCGTGTGCGGACGGCCCCCCTTGCAGCTAGACTTCTATGACCAAAGCACCGTCACGTCCACCAGGGGAATCCACGGTGATGGTCGCGTTCCTCTCGGCAAGTCTGAACAGTTACTCGGGTCACGGCTCGTTGACCCTCGGGTGGGCCGCTGATACACTCGGCGCGATCCTCAACGGTGCGAGGCCACGACTATGGGCAAGGTAGACCTTCACTTCCGGCCGACTGTGCCGGTCTTTGACGCCAACATGTACCTCGGCCGGCCCCACGACCGGCGGGTCACCGTGCACACCGCCGAGGGCACTCTCGAGGCGATGAAGGAGGCCGGCGTCGGCAAGGCGCTGGTCCACCATCCACACGCCGACTTCCGGGACTCCCACGACGGCAACGGATGGCTCATGGAGCTCATTGACGGCGAGCCGGCGTTCGTGCCCCAGTTCGTCTGCAACCCGAGCTTCGACAACCTGGACGAGTTCGCGGCCGAGGTCAAAGAGTACGGGGTCCGCTCCGTCCGGCTGGTCCCGACCTACCACATGTACCCGTTCCGGGACTGGGTCTTGGGCCGATGGCTGGAGTGGTTCGAGGACCGGAACATGGTCGTCTGGATCCAGATCGATCCCGATTCGAACCAGTCCAATCCTCTCGACCCGAGCGCCGTCCACGACACGATCAAGGACCACCCGAATCTGAAATTCGTTCTGAGCGAGTTCCACTACCAGATCGCCCTGTGGGTGTATCCCTTCCTGCGGAGCCTGCCCAACGTCTACGCCGAGTGCTCGAAGTTCATCAGCACCAACTGGGTGCCCGAGATGATCGAGGTGTCGTCGGTAGACCGGGTGCTCTACGGCTCCGGCTTCCCGACGGAGGCGCTGGCGCCGCAGCTCTACACCATCCACCGGTCGGGGCTCAGCGACGAGGACCTCGCGGCGGTCTGCGGGGGCAACCTGGAGCGGCTGTTGAACGGGGCTTATACCAATCGAGCGTAACTAGGCCGGAAAGCGGCTAGAGATGTTCCAATTGGTTCATCCATGCTGAGTCTACCAGACAGGTGGAGGGCATGAGATGATCGGACGACCGCTTCGAATAGATTGGCGGGCAGAGGATAGTCCGGAGGCGCTGAAGTCAGCCTACCATGGGGAACAGGATATCACCCTGCGGACTCGGCTACACGGACTGTGGCTGGTGCGTTCGGGGTGGCAACTCGGTGAGGCGGCAAGGGCGGTAGGGGTTCATCAGCGCACGGTCCAGCAGTGGGTGGGCTGGTATAGAGAGGGCGGTATGGGGGAAGTGAGTGCCCACAAGATGGGGGGGAGAGGTCAACCCCGGTTTCTGAGCGCGGAGCAAGAGCGGGAGTTGACCGAGGAGGTGTCGATCGGACGTTTCAGGACGGCGGGAGAGATCAGGGACTGGATAGAGTCTGAGTACGGTGTGAGTTACAAACCGGGCAGCGTCTACAGCCTGCTGTCCCGGTTGGGATGTTCACCGAAGGTTCCGAGGGGCCGCCATGAGAAAGCGGATCTGGCAGCACAGGAGTCGTGGAAAAAGGGGGCCTCGCAGACAGCCTTACCAGAGTGGGGGTGACATCAGAGACGGCCTTTGGCTTTGCCGACGAGATGCGAGTGGGTCTGAGGGGGATGGTTCGCAGAGTATGGGGGCGTCGTGGAGTGAAGGTGGTGCAGAGGGTGCAGATGGTGTACCGGTGGACGTACCTGTTCCTGGTAGTGGACGTTCGGAGGGGCAGGCTACAGTGGAGTTGGATCGACTCAATGAAGTCCGAGTCGATAGCAGCAGCGGTCAATGGCCTGAAGCATCACTCGGACATCGCAGCGCTGGTGTGGGATGGAGCTCGCGGTCACCGCGCCGGGCTGGTCGAGAGCGTAGGACTGCCGACGATAGTCCAGCCGCCCTACAGTCCAGAGCTCAATCCTGCTGAGCGTGTGTTCCAGGAGGTCCGTCGCTGGGTGGAGGGGAGGGTGTACGAGAGTGTGGAAGAGAAGATGGAGGCGGTTGATTCCTACCTGCGTGAGTTGGAGTATGATCCTGGTCGCGTACGCTCGTTAACAGCGTGGAACTGGATCAAACACTCAACGCGAAGTCTTCCAGCACACTATGCGGCCTCATTAGCCTGAAATGGTATTAGACCCCGCCAAGGAGGCGAACGTGGCCGACATCGATACGCCGATCATCGACTTCCACTGTCATCTGGGCCGATGGGGCCGCCCCCATATCGACGACGACATCGATCGGTTGCTCCTGACGATGGACGCCGCCGGCGTCGACAAGAGCCTTGCGAACTGCATCTGGTTCGGGGACGCCCGCCGGGGCAACAACCTGGTGCAGACGTTCGTTTCGAAGCACCCCGACCGGTTCATACCGGTCGCGTTCGTCACCCCTCACTACCCGGACGAGGCCATATCGGAGTTGGAGCGCTGCTTTGGCGAGCTCGGGACGAAGTTCCTCAAGATATACCCGAACTACTTCGGCCACGATACGACCAACTACCCGCCGGAGCACTTCTTCCCCATCTTCGAATGGTGCGACGAGCGGGGCATCGCCGTGATGAGCCACGCGTACGGTCCCAACCTCGTGCTGCGGGGCGACTGGCATATCGGGCTGTCGGCGCCGAGGGACAATCCCAACTACGTCAATCTGCTGGACCGCTTCCCCAACGTGAAGTGGGTGATCGGCCACAAGGGCGGAGGGCCCCGGCAGATCCCGGAAGCGAGCGTGGAGGCCTGCAGAGACCTGCCCAACGTGTGGCTGGAGACGGCTGCGAGCTCTTCGGCCGCGGGCGCCTTCGAGTACGTGGTCGACACGGTCGGCGACGACAGGGTGATCTACGGCTCCGACGTCCCCCTGTTCGACCAGCGCAACGAGGTCGCGCGCATCGCCACCGCGGACATCCCCGACGAGTCCAAGAAAAAGATCCTCGGCCTGAACGCGATCAAGCTCCTGGACCTGGAAATCTAGCCGCGTCCGGGTAGCCGGTCAGACGCGCCCGGCGGCCTCGGCGGTCTCGCGGGGCGAACCGACTTCGGACTCGCGGCCGAGAGCCTGGTATATCTCGTCGAGCCAGATCGTCATCTCGGCTGTGCGGCCGTAGCTTGGGGCCTCCTCGACGCAGTCTAGGCCACTCCAGTACCCGGTCTCGGCCTGGGTCCTGAGCAGCGTCTCGCCGATGCGCTCCGCGATGTCTCGATACTCCCGCTCGCCGGTGAGCGTGTAGAGCAGCGCCGCGGCCCAGCCGGTCTTGCCCGCGCGCAGGATGGTGTAGAGGTAGTCGGAGGCGTTGCGGCAGCAGCGCATGTACTCCTTGGCCAGCGCCATCCACTGCTCCTCGCCGGTGGCCGTGTACAGGCGTACCAGGAAGCCCGCGGCGATGCCGGGGTTGAAGAAGCGCTCGTCGGTGGTCGCGTCGAGGTTGAAGATGTACCGGCGCACGTCGTCGCCCGGCTCCGGCTCGGTGTGGACGCCCTTCGCCCGGCTGTACACCGTGTGCATCTGGGCCGGATAGTTCGGCTGCAGGTCCATCAGCCGCTGCATCCAGCCGCCGACGGCCCTGCCCACCTCGATGCGCCCGGTGTAGAGGGCCGCACGCCCGAGGCTACTTATGACCCAGAGGTCCTGCTTGCCGTCGGGGCCGAACTCCCCGGGAGTCGAGTAAAAGCCTCCGCTCTCGGGGTCCCAGAAGGTCATGATGAAATCCATGCCGCGTTGGGACACGTCGAACTGGCCGAGGCGGTGCGCGCCTTCGACGATCCAGGAGATCGGGTAGGGGTAGGCGAGGCCCTTCTCGCGGGTCGGGCCGATGTCGCCCTCCGGCGTCAGGGCGTTGTTGCGAATCCAGTCGCACATCCTGCTGGCCCTGTCGCTGTGGCCGGTGACGATGAGCGCGTCGAGCATGCCCCAGTAGCTGCCCGCGCCATTCTCGTGGCCGGGAAAGCTGCCGTCGGCGTTCTGCACGCGCACCAGATAGGCGCCGCCCCTGTCTCTTGCCTCTCGAAATCGGTCCATCACGATGCCTCCCGTACCCGGCGTGTTACCGACTCTCCCGGAACATGAACTCCGTCGGAAGCTGACGATCGGACCGATGGTCGGCCCGTCCAGGCTACTGCTTCCTTTTCTGGTAGGCCCTCCAGGTGACCGCTATGCGCTCGGGCTCGTCGATACCCGGCGCCGGGACCTTGTGCACCACCTGGTTGTGGGGCGCGCTCTTGACCAGCTCCGGGTTCTCGTAGGCCTCCTTCGAGACCTGACGGAGTACGGCGACGTACTCGTCGATGTCGTCCTTGGAGAACGACTCGGCCGGCTCCAGCGTGAAGGGCTCGGGTACCAGCTCGGGCGGGTGCGCCATCCAGTAGTGCTGGAGGCCGTAGTCGGCCATGCGCCGCATCACGTCCTCGGAGCCCACACCGGTGTCCTCGTATAGCTTGCCCCAGCTGTAGCGGACCTGCTCCAGCCTGCGTTTGCCTTCGGCGAACTGCACGGAGACGCCGCGCACCTCGCTCAGCTTCTTCATCATGTAGTTGTTGTTGAGCACGGCGCACTCGGCCGCCTCTCTCAGGCCGTCGGCGCCGAGCTGCATGATCCACGCGTAGGACTTGAGCAGCGATTGGGCGTTGCCGAAGAAGGCGCGTACCTTTCCGATACTGTCGGCACCCTCGTACTCGAGGCGGTACGTCGTGCCGTCGAAGGTGACTCGGGGGATCGGCAGGAACCGCGCGATCTCCTCCGAGGCGCCGACCGCGCCGACCGACCCGCCCATGCACTGGTGCGACACGGAGAAGGTCTTGTGGAGGTTGAAGTGGCAGAGGTCGAAGCCTGCTTCCTTGGCGCGGGCGATGCCCAGCATGCCGTTGGCGTTGGCCTGGTCGTAGTAGCAGATCGCGCCCGCGTCGTGGGCAACCTTCACGAAGTCGGCGATTCTCGGGTTGTAGATGCCGGTATCCTCGGGGTTGGTGATGAATATCCCGGCCGTCTTCTCGGACACCGCCGCCTTGAGGGCGTCGAGGTCGGGATAGCCCCGCTCGTCTGGCATCAGGGTGATGACCTTGAAGCCGGCGGTGGCGGGCGCGGCCGCGTCGCACGGGTGGGAGAAGACCGTCGTCACGACCTCCGACCGCTCCGTGTCGCCCCGTGCCGCGTGGTAGGCTCGTATGATCGACGCGCCCGTGAAGACGCCCTGCGCCCCGCCGCCGGGCTGGAACGTGAAGTGGTCCAGGCCGGATATCTCCTTCAGGAAGCCGTCCAGGTTGTAGATGATCTCAAGCAGCCCTTGCATCGACTCCTCTGGCTGCAGAGGATGTATGGCCGTCATGCCGGGGTTTCTGGCGGCGATGTGCTCCTGCACCTTGGGGCTGTACTTCATGGTGCAGGTGCCCTGGCTGATGTCGATGGTGACATCGGTGCCCATCGTCTCCTGCGACAGGTGCAGGAAATGGCGCAGGACCCGCATCTGGTTGATCTCCGGCAGCGCCGGCGCGTCGTTTCGGCGCAGGCCTGCCGGTATCGCGGACACGCCGTCGCCCACCTCGTCGGCGACCTCCGCTTCCGCCTCGCGCACCAGGACGCCGCGCTCCCCGGGGACGCTCATCTCGGAGACGATCTGCTCGTCCCAACGGGCCTGGTGGAACTTGCGCAGCAGGGTGTCTCGGTCTCTGGGCATCCTAGATCACCTCCTCGAGCGCGCCGACCAGCGCGTCGACATCGTCCTTGGTCTTCGTTTCGGTCACGCAGTAGAGGGCGCTCTGGCCGTAATCGGGGAACTCGCCGGACAGGTCTTTGCCGCCGAATATCCTGCGCTCCAGCAGCCCCTCGTTGATCTTCTTCACGGTGGACCCCGTGCCGTCGAAGTTTGCGACGAACTCCTTGAAGAAGGGGGTGCTGATACCGAGCTCGACGCCGTTCAGAGCCCCGATTCGCCGGGCGGCGTACTGGGACATCTGCATGATGGTCTGGCCCGTCTCCCGCATGCCCGTGGGTCCCATCAGCGACAGGTAGACCGCGGCGGTAATGGCCCACAGGCCGGTCGTGGTCCCCGTGTATTCGTTGCCCTTCTCGCGAGAGCCGTAGGAGGTCCTCTCGAACAGCACCTCGCCAAAACCGTACTCGCCCTCCCGGACGGTCTCGGTGATCCCGAACATCAGGTCCTTGAACTCCGAGACGTAACGCATGTCGCTGCCGGTGGCGATGAAGCCGCCCTGACCGCCGCCGGCCTGCATGTGCATCCCAAGGGGCTGGAAGTCTCCGCAGGCGATGGTTGCGCCGTACTGCGCCGGCGGGGCCACGACTCCCAGCGAAATCGGGTCGGTGTATACGATGAACTCGGCGCCGCCGGCCCTGGCGACCTCGCCGACCTCCGCGGCCTGGCTCTCCAGGAAGCCCATGTACGAGGGGTTCTCGATCAGCACCGCGGCGGTGTCGGAGGTTACCTTCGCACTCAGGTCGGCCAGATCGAGCAGCCCCGTGCAGCGGTCGAAGCCGACTTCGACGATCGCGATGTCGGGCTTGCAGTAGTTCTGAAGCACAAGCCGCACGTCCGGGCTCATCGTGCTCGGGATGACGACCTGGCTCCGGCCGGTTATGCGCGCGGCCATGCGGATGGAGGTTGCCGCCGCCTGTCCGCCGTCGTAGAGGGGACAGCTCATCACGTCCATGTCGAGCAGGTCGCCCATCAGGCTGCAGTACTCGAAGAAGGCCTGCCATTTGCCGTGGTCGGCGTAAGACTCCCCGACGTAGGCGGTCAGGAACTCGCCCCGGCCGTTGATCTCGTCGCAGACCGCGGGCACGAAGTGTTGTGCGCAGCCGGCGCCGAGAAAGTTCAGGTAGTCCTCGCAGTTGGCGTTCCTCGCGAGCTGGCCCTCGACGTGCTTTCGAAGCGAGAACTCGTCGAGTATCGGATCGGGGAGTTGGAGCCTGCCTTTGAACCGGAGGTGCGCCGGAATCTCCTCGAAGAGGTCCGAGATGTCGGAGGCGCCAACCTCCCTGAGCATCTGCGCCTTGACCTCGGGGACGGAATTGGGAATGTACGGGTATACCCTGCCGGGCTCGGCCATCGCTACCTCCTGTCGTTTCTATCCCGCGCCGATTGGCGGCTCATGCCGAATGGAGACGAGCCCCGCCGCGCTCGCGGCGAGCGCCGTGGACCGCGGATTCCGCCGCTAACGCCTGTCTCGGAAGTCTCGCTCCTCTGACTTTTACTACCCGGTCCGGCCTGATTTCCGCGTTTGCGGACGAGGTCTATGCCACGCCGCACCAGTCCATCGCCGCCAGGGCATAGGCCTTGGTGGCGACCACCATCTCGTCGATGTTGACGAACTCGTCGACCATGTGGGCGTGATGAATGCTGCCGGGGCCGTACGTCACGGCGGGTATGCCGTTGGCGGTCAGGAAGGTGCCGTCGTCCACGGCGTAGAATCCGGCGGTGGTCGCCGGGCCCTCGAGGCGGCTCCCTTTGGACGCGCTCTCGTGAGCCGCACCGATCGTGCGGCAGATCGGATGGTCCTCCGGGATGTCGAACGGGGGCCAGTGCAGCTTCCAATCGATCTCCGGCGGGTTGTCCCTGAGCCATAGGTCTAGCTGCGCGGCGTGGTGGACGAACGTCTCGATCTCCTTCTTGACCGCCTCGACGTCCTCTTCCGGGTGGTACCACACGGCGTACTCGATGGTGGCGTACTGGGAGATGATGAAGGGCACCTGGACGCCGTGAGGGCCGCCGGCTATCACGCCCGGATGGAGCACGAAGTGGCCGGGGTTGAACAGGTGGTGCTTCTTCGTCAGCCCCCACTCCTGCTCGAGCCTGAGCAGCGCCTCGAATATCTGTACGCCCTTGTCGACGGCGTTGACCCCCACGTTCACGCCGGGCCCGCCGGCGCGGATAGTCTCGGCCCGGTTGGACGCGTGGCTGGCCTTCCCGCTGCACGTGACCGACATCCACAGCAGCCCCGGGCTGACGGGCACGACGGCCAGCGGCGTCTCCCCGGATGCCGACGGCTCGGATACGATGGCCGCGTCGGCCCTGTAACCCCGTTTGATGGTCGCGGTCGTGCCTGCCTCGTGGTCCATGACCTCCTCGCCGACGACGCTCTCCAGCATGAGGTCGCCCTTCAGCTTCACGCCGGCGCGATGCAGGGCCGTGGCCGCCATGGCCTGGGCTACGACTCCGCCCTTCATGTCGCACGCGCCTCGACCGTAGATGTTGTTGTCCTCGACGCGGCCCGAGAACGGGTTAGAGAACTTCCAGTCCTCGTGGCGTCCTGTCGGGACCGTGTCGATGTGCCCGTTGAAGATCAGTGACCTGCCTCCGCCCGAGCCCTTGATCGTCCCCACGACGTTGTTTCGTCCGGGCTCTTCGGCCCAGACGTCCATGTCGCACCCGGTCTTCTCATAGAAGTCGGCGATTACCTTGTTGGCGTCGCTTTCGCCTCCGACCTCCTCGTCGTAGTCAACCCCTGGATACTTCGGGTTGACGCTCGGCACCTGAACGACGCGGCTTACGCCGTCAACGATCTCTTGTTTCATCCCGTCGATGGTCTCGAGAACCTTGTTGGTGTCGGACACGGCTGGCTCCTTACTGGTGATCGTTCCCGGCGGAAGTTGCAACGATCAGGATCCGTCGGTGGTGGCCGCAAGTCTAGACCCAACCGCGCGTCCGGGTCAACGCCGGTAGGGACCGCCCCCGCGGGGTTCACCGGCCGATTCTGTACATCGCCTGCTCGTTGTAGCCGGTGGTAACTCGAACGTAGCCGGTGAGCTCTTCGTCTAGGGCCGAGTCTCCGGTATCGACCAGCAAGGGTCGCCCTCTGAGGGTCGCAAGTTTGTCTTTGGACGCCACTACGACAAGATTCTCGGGCCCGACGGTCCGGAGTACCTCGGCGCTGAGCTGCTGGTTGCCGCGGCCGAGGACGTAGCCCTGGCCGCCGATGACCGAGACGACGATCTTCGCGGGCCTGCGTCGGACCAGCTCGAGAATCTCCCGCTCGCCCAGGTCGGTCCCCACAAGCGCCCCGTCATCAATGGCGTCGACTCCGAGCAGCGTGCCGTCCAGCCCGAGGGCGTCGGTTATGGCCTTGGTCGTGGTGCCAGGGCCGAGTATGTACAGCCCGCCCCTGGCCGCGTCTTGGGCGACAGTCGCTCCGATGCTGAGAAGAGCCTCCGCCTCCGAGGCCCGGCTGCCTGACTTGGCGCTCTGTACGAGCCTGTCCTCCCGCGGCACACGAAGGTAGCCGTGTAGCGTCGCGGCGACGACGCCCTCTCGGAAGGATTCCTCGTCGATGTCCATGACCTCGGCGTCTCTGGTGCGTCCGGAACCGCCGCGCAAGAACGAGACGGCCAGCTCACCGGCGCGGCGCGGGTTGAGCGCATAGACGGCGGAGTGGATCTTGACCCCGGCCGGTATGCCCAGCGCCGTCACGCGCAATCCCACGGCGTCGTAGACGTCGCGGGCCGTCCCGTCGCCGCCCGCGAAGAGCAGAAGATCGACGCCGATGCGCTCCATTTCCAAGGCTGCGCGCCGGGTGTCTTCGGCAGAGGTCGTGCCTTCGAGAGCGGCGCCGACCGCGGTGGGAGACAGCCCGGCGTCTCGGGCCTCGCGCTCGCCCATGTCGCCGGAGGCGGCGATCACGTCGATGGGGACGCCCGCGTCGGCGACCGCGCGCAGCGCCTCCACGGCCCGGCGGGGAGACTCCGGGACGGCGCCGCGTTTCAGCGCCTCCCGGACCGTCCCGGCGCCGTCGCTGCCCTTCAGCCCGACGCGGCCCCCGATTCCCGCGACGGGATTGACGATCAAACCCAGCTTCTTCACTAGCGTGTCACCCTGCTGTGTCGCTGCTCGGCGGGCGTCCGTCTGCGTATCGCGCGGCGCCGCACGCCGGGGAACGGCTATTCTTCGGCCTGCCGATCCCCGAGGCTGAATGTTCCGAACGAATAGTTGGCGATCTCCCCGATCTCTTCGAAAGCCTCGCTCGCCGTTACGTAGGTCAAATTGAACGCGACGCCGTCGCCGCCGAGGTAGACGAGCCTGTAGTAATGCGCCGAAATCTCGAACCCCGTGTAAGCCAATGTCACCACTCGCAGGCCGTCATCCGCGGTTGCCTCCTCTCGCGAGACCAGCTCGAAACCCGGTATCGCGCCGGCGAAGCTGTCCAGCATGACGTCGACGTAATCGTTGAGGCTTGTCGCGTCGTCCTCCCCGTCTTCCTTCAGGTCTTCGGAAGCGACGAAGAAGAAGGAGTCCTCGGCGCGATTCGAGAACGCCGCGTCTACGCCAAAGCTGCGGAGCCTATCCGCTCCCTGGGGCGTCCAGTCGGCTGGATGCTGGATCGAGAAACCGTACCGTTCGCTCTCGTACACGGTCATCGAGCCAAAGGGGCTGTCGACCCTTGCCGCGCCGGGCGGCGATACGGCCTCGGCGCCGGGTGGCGCCTCTGTGACGGTCAGGATGTATCCGCCGATTTTGGAGTCGCGGGCGTCGCGGACTCTTATGAAGTACTCACCCTCATGCGGCGCTCGATAGACGATCCGGGCGTTGGTCCCGAAGAGACCGCCGCCGCTGTCGTCGTCTTCCATGCCCTGGACCCGGGTCGAGCCGTCGAAGTCGACCAGTACTCGAGCGTCGACCAGTACCGCGTCGACTGTGATCGAGACAGTCTCGCCTTCGCTCAAGGCTATGCTAAACGCGTCCGCGTCGGAGGGGTAGTCTACAACGCCCATGACGGACTCGCCGACCGTGATCTTGGCGCCGTCGTCGGGGTCCTCGTACGCGACCAGGTCGACGCTGCTGGAGACCTCGACGGTCCCGGGTCCCTCCGCCCACAGTCGCACAGCCACGAAGTGAGGCCCTGCATCCTCGGTCTCGACACTGACCGACTCTGCGCCGGAGGACGTATCGTCCGCGTACGCGACCACGTCCCCCGTAGAGTCTACGATCATGATCGCGACATCCAGCTCGCTCTCGACCCGGACGTCGAGGACCGTGCCGGCGGGCTGGCTCGCCACGAAGGCGGCAACATCCCGGACGCTTGCCAGAGTGACGCTGTGCGACCTGCTGCCGCCCGACGTTGGGATAAGACGGTCACCCGGCCCGTCTATGTCTTCCCCGGCGAGCAGACTCTCGACTCGTGGGCGAAGGTCGGCAGCCGACGCTACGAGGCCGAAGTCGGCTTCCGAGAAGGTGAAGCCCGATATGCCGATCACCTCTCCGTCCTCGGAGATGAGAACGCCGCCGCTCTGACCTCGGGCAATGGCGGCGTCGGTCTGAAAGTAGGTCATTCCGATGGCGTTCCACTCGCGAGTGCGGGACAGGATTCCGCGCGTGATGGTCGGCTTGGGGAACTTCTCCACCTCCCCGGGGTATCCGATGAGAAACACCTCGCTTCCGGTCTCCAGGTCCTCCCGGTCTACGAGCTCCACCGACGGGGCCGCGGTCGAGATGGGGCCGAGCAGTGCGAGGTCGGCCAGCAGGTCCCATCTGGCGAGAGGAACGTCGAGGTGCTCCGAGCCGTCGGATAGCACGACGCGCACTCGGTCGAACGGCCAAACGACGTGCGCGTTGGTCAGCACGTACCCGCCGCGCAGCAATGTCCCGCTGCCGGTGGCGGTGGGGGACTCGATGAACACGATCGACGGTGATACCCGGGCAAAAACCTCCGCGGCCGTGAGCGGACGCGGTGTAGGCGACGGTGTGGCTGTCGCGGTGGGTGTCGGAGACGGCGTGGCCGTGGGGGTGTGCGTAGGCAGTGGCGACGGCGTGGCGGTGGAGGTGCGCGTCGGTGTCGGCGGCGGCGCGGCCGTGGGGGTGTGTGTCGGCGTAGGCGATGGGGTGGCGGTGCGCGTCGGGACGGGTGTGGGGGTTGCCGAGGCCGTTGCAGTGAGGGTAGCCGTGGGCGGCACGGTGGGGGCGGCAGTCGACGTTGCCTGCGAAGCGGTCGGGCGCTCAGCGGTCGGCTCGCGGCAACCGTTCAAGACCGCGGCGGCTGCGACGAGAGCCAGGATCGAAGAGGCCCGTAGAAGCATGTTCACCATGTGGCTGCGCCCCGAGGTTCTGTTGGGCCGGTCTGCTGCTGGCAGCGGCAATGATACCGTGCTAGAAGCGGCACGGTACAGTGAGGCGGCTTGCGGGCTCCTCGACCGCGGGAGTCGAAGCCGTCCCAGCGCACCTCTATCACCGGGGCCCGCCTCGACACGGCGGGCGCGGAGCTTGTGCTAGAATTCGACGCGCCAACCATCCGGACCCGCCGGGCAGCCGGCCGTCCGCAAGAGAGGGAGCATAGATATGAAGCTGGTGCTTTTCGACGATTTCGTGCCCGGCGTGCTGAGCGGAGACAACGTCGTAGACGTGTCGGACAGGGTCTCCGATGTGCCGCACGTCGACGGACAGACGTGGATGTCTGGGATCATAGCGCGCTTCGACGAATACAGGGCCGCGCTCGAAGACGCGGCGTCCTCAGGGGGCGGCGTGCCCGCCTCGGACGTCCGTCTGCGGGCCCCATTGCCGGAGCCGAAGCGGATGATCTGCATGGCCGGGAACTACATGGAGAGCGGCAGCCGCGCGCTCGTGGGCGACCGCGACGCGTTCCTCAAGTCGCCCAGCGCCGTGATCGGCCGCGGCGACACCGTCGTGCTGCCGGACGTGCCGGCCGGGCACTTCCACCACGAGGCCGAGCTCGCCATCGTCGTCGGCAAGACTGCCGACCACGTGGCCGCCGAGGACGCGGCCGGCTACATCTTCGGGTACGTCAACTTCATAGACGTCTCGGCCCGCGAGATCAACCCCAACGGCCACAGCAGCTTCTTCTGGCAGAAGTCGTGGGACACCTTCGCGCCCATGGGACCCGCCATCGTGACCCGGGACGAGATCGAAAACGCCCAGGACCTGCGCGTGCAGCTATGGGTCAACGGCGAGATACGCCAGGACCTGTCCACGTCCGACATGGGCCGGACGTGCGAGGAGGTGTTGGCGTTCGCCTCGTGGATCACGACGCTGCAGCCGGGCGACGTCGTCTCCACCGGTACCAACCACGTCGGCCTCAGCCCTATACAGGACGGCGACGTGGTCGACATGGAGATCGAGGGCCTGGGGCGGCTGACAGTGGACGTCGAGGACGCGTGGAAGCGGACCTGGCCGCGCAAGACGCTCTCCCAGATGTCGGCCTTCGAGTCCTCCGTCAGCTCCAAGCGCCGCTAGGCGGGTTGCCCTGTAGGGCCCGGCGACTCCGTAGCGGTGCCCAATCCCACGCCTCGGTCGGTTGCGTGGAGTTACGTTGAACGGTGGCCATAGGGAAGGTTAATGCCTAAGGTCCGGACGATAACGGGTGTGATCGGGGCCGGAGTAGGAGCGGCGGTCGGATTCGTCGTTGGAAGCCAGTTGATTGGTGAGTGGTGGGGCCCGTGGGTGTGCTGTCTGATCGGCGCGGTGGTCGGTTGGAAGGTTGGGGAAGCGATTGGGGAGGCCCTATGGCATGGGAGTTTTGAAATTCGATCGATTTGGCGCTGGCTAAAGTGACTTGCAAGCTAAGGATTGGGCGAAATTGGTCCGGAGGGTCTGCCGGGGACGTTCGCGTCCGGCCTGGGTACGCGCCCGTTCGGCTTAGAACGGGGAGTACCGGTTTACGATGGGCATGCGCCTGTCGCGGCCGAAGTTTCGCGGGGTGATCTTGACTCCCGGCGGGGCTTGGCGGCGCTTGTACTCGCTGCGGTCGACCAGGCTGATCGTCCGCTTGACGACTTCCACGTCGAACCCCATGCCGACGATCTCGTCGAACGTGCGGTCCTCCTCCACGTAGGCTTTCAGGATAGGGTCCAGCACCTCGTAGGGCGGCAGGCTGTCCTGGTCGGTCTGGTCGGGCCGCAGCTCGGCGCTCGGAGGCTTGGTCAGCACGGCCTCGGGGATCACCTCGCCGTTCAGGCCGTTGCGGTACCGGGCGAGTCGGTAGACCAGCGTCTTGGGGACGTCCGTGATGACGGCGTACCCGCCCGCCATGTCGCCGTAGATCGTCGCGTAGCCGACCGCCATCTCGCTCTTGTTGCCCGTGGTCAGCACCAGCCAGCCGGGCCGGTTCGACAGCGCCATCACCAGCAGCCCGCGGATCCTGGACTGCAGGTTCTCCTGAGCGAGGCTGGGAATTATGCCGTCGAAGTGGCCGTCCAGCGTGTCGAGCGCTGCGCTGAAGGCGTCCTCGATCGGGATCTTGCGCAGCGCTATGCCGAGATTGTCCGCCAGCGCCATCGCGTCCAGCAGGCTGCCCTCGGACGAGTAACGCGACGGCATGGAGATGCCGACGACGTTCTCCGCTCCGAGCGCGTCGACCGCGACCGCCGCAACGAGGCTGGAGTCGATGCCGCCGGACAGCGCAACGAGCGCCCTGCCGTGGCCGGACTTGCGCACGTAGTCCCGCGTGGCGGTGACGAGCGCGGCGTACACCTCGGCCTCGCCGTCGTACAGCGTCGGCTCCGAGGGTTCCAGGGGCCGGCGCGGCGACTCCGAGTAGTCGGACACCTCGACGACTTCTGGTTCGCCGGCCGCGTCCAGAGCGCCGGCAGCCTGGCCGCGGGAGCGGAGCGCGGCCTCGGCTTCGAGGTCGACCGTCAGCAGCTCTTCCTCGAACTGCCCGGCGCGGGCCAGCGGCTCGCCGTCAGGGCCGAAGACGACGCTGGCTCCGTCGAAGACGAGCTCGTCCTGCCCGCCCACCATGTTGACGTAGCCGATGAACAGCTCGTTGTCGGTCGCCCGCGCGCCGATCTCCCTCTCGCGCACGTGGCGCTTGCCCATGTCGTAGGGCGAGCCGTTGATGTTGACGATAACCTCGGCGCCCGCCGCGCGCTGCACCTCGGTCGGGCCGTCTGGAAACCAGATGTCCTCGCAGATGTTGACGCCGACCCGCGTGCCTGCGATCACGTAGACGGGGCAGACGCGGCCCGGCGTGAAGTAGCGCTGCTCGTCGAAGACGCCGTAGTTGGGCAGCCGTATCTTGCGGTAGACGCCGACAAGCTCGCCGCCGCTGGCCACGGCCGCGGCGTTGTACAGCCCGTCGGCGGACTCGTCCGCGAACCCGAAGACCACGCAGATGCCGCGTGAGGCCTCCGCGACTCGCTTCGTCCGCTCGAGGTTGTCCCGGACGAGCTGCGGCTTGAAGAGCAGGTCCTCGGGAGGGTATCCGGTAATCGCCAGCTCCGGGAAGGCTACGATGTCGGCGTCGACTGCGCGGGCGCGGTCGACGTACTCAAGTATCTTGGCGGTGTTGCCGTCGAGGTCGCCGACCGTGGGGTTGGTCTGGGCCAGCGCCAGGCGGAGGGTGCGCATCGCGGCGTGGAGCCTACCTCGCAGATTGCGGCGAGTATACCACAGGGCCCCGGCCGCTCCGATTCCGTCACTGTTCAGAGTTGAGGCTCCAAACAGCCCGTTCACCCCGAGCGGTGCCCTTCGATCCACTCCGACGGAGCGTCGGGGCACTCAGGGTGGTAGGTCTCGGTTCTTCATCCGCACAGCCCGTTCACCCCGAGTAGCGCGCGCCGGGCCTGACCGAAAGTGAACATCTACCCCGGACGCCGGCAGGGGCTAGCGCCTCCGGGAGACGAAGGCTTCCATGCGCTCGAGGGCCCTCTCGATGTTCTCCGCCGAGTTCGCGAAGGAGAAGCGCACGCAGCCGGCTCCGTACCTGCCGAACGACTCGCCGGCGAGGCAGGCCACGGCCTGCTCCTGTAGCAGCCCGTCGGCGAACTCGCGGCTGGACATGCCGGTGCCCTCGATGCTTGGGAAGGCGTAGAACGCGCCCTTGGGCATCGGACAGCGGATGCCGGGAATGGCGTTCAGCCCGTCGACTATGAGGTCGCGGCGGCGCTTGAATTCGGCGACGATCTCGTTCGCTGCGTCCTGCGGGCCGTCCATCGCCTCGACCGCGGCCATCTGCGTGAAGGCGGCGGTGCACGATACGCTGTTCGTGGTCAGGCGCGAGATGGGCTCGACCAGCTCCACCGGCATGACGCCGAAGCCTATGCGCCAACCGGTCATCGCGTACGTCTTGGAGAAGCCGTCCAGGATGATCGTCCGCTCTCGCATGCCGGGGAACGCGCTGATGCTGTGGTGCTCGCCCTCGTACAGGTACCGGCTGTATATCTCGTCGGACAGCACGACGATGTCGTGTTCGACGGCCAACTCCGCCAGCGACTCCAGCGTCGCTCTGTCGACGATGCTGCCGCAGGGGTTGTTGGGCGAGTTGACGATCATCAGCTTGGTCTTCGGCGTGATCTGTCCGGCGACCTCGTCGAGATCTATGTCGAACTCCCTGTCGACCGAGAGGCGCATCGGGACGGGTGTGCCGCCGACAAAGTCGATCATCGACTCGTAGATCGGGAAGCCGGGATTGGGGTAGAGCACCTCGTCGCCTTCGTCGACGAGGGCGAGGATGGCGAAGAACATGATCGGCTTCGCTCCGGGCGTGACGACCACGTTGTCGCCCGTGACCGAGATGCCACGGGTGTCTGAGATCTCCCGGGCGATGCGGTCGCGCACCTCCGTCAGGCCGGGCGAGGGGCCGTAGCGCGTCTGGCCGCCTTCGAGCGCCTCGACGCCGGCCTGCACGATGTTCGCCGGCGTGTCGAAGTCCGGCTCGCCGATCTCGAGGTGGATGACGTCCCGGCCCTCGCGCTCCAGCAGCCTCGCCTTGGCGAGCACCTCGAACGCGGTCTCGGTGCCCAGTCTGTTCATCCGCTCCGCCAGCCTCATTCTCGTTCTCCGTACAGTCGTATCCGAACAGTCGTATCCGATAAGTATACACATACCGAACGACTCCACGAGTGACTGCCCGTCAGGCGCCGATGGCGGGGCTGGCACGGTCGGGCAGGATCCGGCGACTAGCGTTCAGGTTGCCCCGGCGTCCACGGCTGGAGGGACTTGTTTCTTCCGACAAGTGTGATATAGTCCCGCGCCAAGTGAAGGCGGCTTCATTATATGGATCCCTACATGATGGCAGGTTCACTTGTGTCCCACTTGTCAGGTCCCTTGGGATGACGGGGAGGCTGTTGGTGACGCCAAATGCCGAGTATTGTGAGTGGTGCGAAGGCTGGCCGTGCGAACGGCTCTACTTGCACAACCTCCGGCAATACTGGAAGGAGCACGTAGTCCACGTACTGGTAGGCGCAACCGCCGGCGCACTGCTGACGTCGGACTACCCCTGGGCCGGAATCGCCATCATGGGCACGGTCTGGGTGCGGCAGGGCCTGGAATATCACAAGCGCAAGGATACGCCGGGCATCGACCTTGCCTACCACCTGGGCGGGCTCGTGGCAGGGACCATCCTGTCGATTGGCATCAGATCGATCTAAGGCAGCGCGGGAGTAGCTTCTAAGTCGGGACATCAGGCGACGTAGGCGAGAAGGAATGGAAGTTCGCGTCGACAGCCTGTTCGAGGGCGCCTCTCGGGCGGAGGGAACGGTGGTCATCGTCGACGTGTACCGGGCGTTCACGACGGCGGCCGTCGCGTTCTGCAGGGGCGCTGAGCGGATCATCCTCGTGCCCGATATAGAGGAGGCGCTCACTCTTCGCGAGAGCGGGGCGGGCGAGCTGTGCATCGGCGAGGTCGGGGGCGTCAAGCCCGAGGGCTTCGACTTCGGCAATTCCCCGTACGAGCTCTCCCTGGCTGACGTGCGCGGCAGGACCCTTATCCAGTCGACGCGGGCCGGCACCGCTGGCGTCGCCCTGGCGCGTGGGGCGAGCCTGGTCTACGCGGGCTCGCTGGCGATCGCGTCGGCGACCGCACGGGCGGTGCTCGACACGCGGCCCCGACTCGTCACGATCGTGGCGATGGGCTGGGAGGGCAGGACCCGCACCGACGAGGACGAGCAGTGCGCGCTGTACATCAAGAACCTGCTGCAGGGCCGCGGGCCGGACCGCGAGTCCGTGGCCGCCCTGGTCCGCGCCGGGGAGCACTCCCAGAAGTTCGACGACCCCACTCAGCCGCATTTCCATCCGAAGGACCGCGAGATCGCGCTGGCCGTCGACAGCATAGGTCTGGCCATACGCGTCGACCGTGAAGACGGCCTGCTGGTCGCGTACGCCGAGGCCGTCAGATGAGGCGAGGCCGGCTCCAAGCGGCGGCGCTCCTTCTCGTCCTGGCGTCCGCATGGCTCGCGGTCGGGGCTTGGCCCCTTCTCGCCCAGCTGGCCGACCGCACCATCCAGATCCAGGACGGGGGCGGCAACGTGCCCGGCAGCCTGATGCCCGGCGACCTGATCGTCGTCTTCGTTCAGGACACGCAGCTGCATGGCTCGAATAACGGCGTTGCGACGTGGACGAACATTCCGGATCAGGTGGAGGCCGACGACGTTTGGAGCCTGGTCACCGGGTCCCCGCACCCGTCGGTCCATACGTTGTCGGCAGACGATTACGACACCGACGCGCCGGAGAATACCCCGCTGCTGACCGTTGCGGCCGAAGTCAACGGGGTGCCGACCATCGTGTCGGACTTCGACTTCGAACCGGGGTACTTCGATCTGCCGTACGACGTGGATGCGGGGAGCACGCTGGTGGTGACGTTCACGTTCGACGGCGTCGACCTGTTCTCGTCCTCGGACAGGGTGGCCAGGGTGACGAGCAGCTCCGACCCGGACGGCGAATGGATATCCGTGTCCGAGGTCGCCAACACGACGGACTTCAGGCCGAGCGTTACCTCAGGCCTCTTCCGCGGCGGGGTCTTCCTCATGGGAGACGCCGATTTCGCCGGGTCGGGCGACGGCGCTGTCTGGGTGCAAGGCGGCGACGACGTGATCGCCACGTACTACGAGCCCGGCGGCACCAGCGAGATCGACAGCCACCGGTTGCGGTCGGTCGTACCGGCGCCGACGCCTACGCCAACACCCGCGCCAACGGCCACGCCGACTCCGACCCCAAGCCCAACCCCGCCGCCGGTCCCCGTCCCGGCCGCTCATTCCGCGGGGCTGCTGGCCATGGGGCTGCTCTTCGTCGCGGCGGTCTCGTGGCGGTTGCGGCGGTCGGAAGACGCGGTCCGCCGGTAGGACCTCGCGGCCGGCCCAGTCGGGCCCCGCCGCGGCTGGATTCGTCCGTCGATCGCGAGAATGGGCCGCGTTTGCACGGCCCTCCGGTCGGGACGGCGGTCAGCGCCTCGCGCGGCGGACGAGGGCCGCGATCCGGTCACGGTTGACGACCGCGGCGATTACGACCGCGGCGGCGACGGCGAGAACCAGGCTCGAGACCGTGACCCCGGCGGCCAGCGCGTCGGAGACCGATTCGATGACGTCGAACGCCTTGCCGGCCACGAGCCGGCCGGTCCTGGCGTAGTCGTCGGCCGGGTTTACATCTCCCACGGCCTGCCAGCGGGCCTCGTCGATCAGCCCCGACGCCACGGCGGGATAGACGAGACCGGACAGCACGGCGACCGCGACGGCGCACACGATGAGCGACGCTGCTCCCCAGACGACCCGTCCAGGCCAGTCGCGTCCTCCCAGGAGCCCGACGCCCGCCAGCAGCAGCACCGCCGGCAGGAAGAGGAGCCACCGGAGCGTCCTGGCCGCCGCGATCGCCGATCGCCCGCGGTCTATGTCGGCCATCGCCTCGGCGCCGTCGCTCTCGATCACGTCCTCGGTGAAGTCGGCGCTCGTGTAGGTCCAGCCGTCGGCGAGCAGCGACCGCGCGTCCTGCAGCGCGTCGTAGACGGACTCGTTCCCCCTCGCGGTCAGGTCCTCGCGCAGGTCGTCCTCCGTGTAGGTCCATCCGTCACTGAAGAGCGACCTGACGTCGTCGAGCCGCTCGACGTTGCCCGCGGCCCCGGCTTCCGCCAACGCGTCGCGGAGCTGGGCCTGGGAGAAGGAGACCGCGTTCGGGATCGGGGCCAACACCAGCCGCGTCACCTCCGCGTCGAGGTCTATGCCCAACGAGTCAAGCAGGCGGCCGGGGGAGAGGTCCGGCGGGACGCACGTGGGCAGTCTCAGAACGCCTCCGCCCAGCGCAGATCGTGCCTCTTCGACCGTTCGGCAGATCGGCAATCGGTCGATTTGCGCCTGTACCTCTCTCTCGACGAGGCCGGAGAGTATTCCGTGCGCGAGGCGTTTGTTCTCGACGAGCGACACCTCGAACTCGAAGCCTTCGGTCTGCCCCGTGACGTACAGACCGGCCTCGTCTATCAGACGCTCGGCCTGCGCCCGCACCCATGGCGAAGGCGCGGCCGCCCGCATGGCGGCGACCACCTCGTTCGAAGGCACCGCGATGCCGAAGGGCAGTCCCTCTACCGTGTCGCCCAGCCGCTCGGCGATCTCCGGAGCTATGACCTCATCGTACAGCAGGTCGTACGCGGGGCTCTCCGCGAGGATGCCCTTGACCTCGGCCGCCGCGACGTCGACACGGTCGGAGAACTGGACGTTGACGGCGAGCTTGTCGCTCTCGCCCTTCAGATAGGGGGTCGCCTCGTCGAAGATGCGTGGCCCCTGCGACCGCGCCCACTCCGGCGGCAGCACGGTGCGGGCGGCCGCCGCAATGCGCTCGTCGGTGATCTCCACGCCGAACGGGCGCCTTTCGCGAGCCCAGTCGGCGGCGGACTCCTCGATTCGCGGGACGAGCACCCGCTCGTGGAGGACCGCGTAGGCGTCCGCCTCTTCGAGCAGGGCCCGCAGCTCGGCCAGCAACACGTCCGCGCGTTCGTCCGTCCCGATAACCAGGGTGAAGTCGTCGCTTCGTCCTGTGACATAGCCGCCGAGCTCGTCTATGTTGCGCTCCACGGTGTCCTGCAGCCAGTCGGGCGGGATGGCCCGGTTGACGCCCGCGACGATCCGGTCGGTCGTGAGGCCGGACGCCAGCAGGGGCGTATCCCCGACGTTGTCTCCCGTCTTCGCCTCCTCCACCGCCCGGCGGTCCTCGAGGACCGCCGTCGGCAGGTCAGCGAGCGCGAACTCGTAGACGTCGTTCTCGTCGAGCAGCGAAGCGTAGGACTCGGGGTCCAGGAAGAAGCCGCCTACCTGCCAGAGGACCAACGTCAGCAGGAGCACGACGAAGAAGATCGCCCCCAGCGCCACGGACAGTGCCCTCGTGATCCAGATCATGGTGCCAATCTACGTCGCGCGATTGGTGCAGGGCATGGCCTTGCGTCCGGCCGTGGGTACGCCGGCGGCGGCCATAAGCTCGCGCAGCTCGGTCATCAGGTGCTCAGGCGGCCTCGTCGCGGGCGGTCTGGGCGGCCCGGCTGGCAGGCCGATGGTCTCCATCGGCGCCTTGAGTATCGGCCCCTCGCCGGCGGTCACCTCGCCGACGCGGGCGATCCATCGGCGCCAGGCCCACTTGAACGAGGCCATGTGGTCCTTGGCGCCGACGTAGTCGCGGGCCTCGAGGAGGCTCCACGTCTTCAGCGGGTACTCGGGCCAGCAGGTGCCGAGATGGCCGACAAATCCCCGCGCGCCGAGCGCGTGGCTCCAGGCAAGGTTGTCCGTGTTGTCGAGCACGACGAGCCGGTCCGCGAAGGTGACGATGCCGTCGCGGAAGGAGTCGTCGTCGGGCGTGGCCCACTTGAGGGCTCTGACAGTCTCGATTTCCGCGAGACGCTCGATCAGGTCGAGGCTCATGGAGAAGCCAAGCCACCAGGTGTTGTACGCCATGATCGACACGTCGGCGGCGGCCGCGACCCGGTGGAACAGCCTCAGCACGTCGCCCTCCGTGGCCGGATAGTAGTAGGCCGGAGATACCTGGACCGCGGAGATGCCCACGCGCGCCGCGTGCCGGGCCATGTCCGCCACCGTCCGGGCGTCGGTGTGCTGGATGCTGGTGATGACCGGCGCGTCGCCCTGCACCGCGTCGACCGCGGCCTCCATGACCGCCTTGCGCTCGTCGACGCTCAGGAGCGGGTGCTCGCCGGCCGCTCCGCCGACGAGCAGCGAGCCGGTGCCGGTGGTCACGCCGTGCTCTATGGTGAAGCGCAGGTTGTGGCGCAGCGCGTCGAGGTCGAGCCGGAAGTCCTCGGTGAACGGGGTCACCATGGGGATCATGGGGCCCTGAAGCCAATCTCGTATACGTTCGGGTTCCAAATACCGGTCTCCTTTCGAGTTTCGGGTAGTCTCTACAGGCCCGCTTCCCTGACCGTCTCCGGCGTAACCGTGCTCGGCAGCCTGTATCCCCGGAACAGCCAGTATCCGAGAAAGGCGACCGCGCCGGCCACCGGGCCGACCATCCGCAGACCCAGCGGGTTCGCCGTAGTGTCCCCCAACTTCAGCACGATGGCCAGCACCAGGGGAGAGAACGACGAGCCGATTTTCTCGAACAGGTTCTGTGTCGCGTAGAAGATCCCCTCGCGCCGCATCCCCGTGCGGATGTGGTCGTAGTCGGTGATGTCCGCGGTGATGGCCCTGGGCAGCAGGTTGACGCCCGCCATCGGTATGCCGGCCAGGAAGGCGAATGCGATGCCCTGAGCCAGCTTCGGCGCGACCGGCAGGAAACCCGCGAAGAAAAGGAACGGCATGTAGACCGCCGTGCCGAGCAGACAGGCGGAGTAGACCCACCGCTTGCCCTTGCGGTCGCCCAGCTTCCACAGCGCGAACGCCGAGAGCACCATTGCCGACAGGGCGACGGCGGTCAGCATCGAGGTGACGGCGCCCTCGTTCTCCCGTTCGAGGACCGCCGTGACGAAGAACGGCAGCCACGAGATGACCATCGAGACGGCGAGCTGGTAGAAGACGAAGGTGGGCAGGAAGTAGAGGAACTGCTTGTTGCGGAGCGTCGCGGTGAAGGCGGACCCGAGCTCGATGTCCGCCGCCGGCGTCTCCCTAGGCGCGTGCCGCCAGACGCCGCCAAGGCCGGCGTAGCGGGAGGCGAGGGCCACGAGCGCGAAGATCGCTCCCATCGCGAAGAAGCCGAGATGGTCCTTTATCAGCCCGCTCAGAACGAGCCCGGCCACCGCGCCGGCGATCCCGAAGTAGAACTGCCACGCGACGATGCTCATGCGGTCGCGGTGACCGGGCGCGATCTCCGGCAGCAGCGCCTCGTACGGCCCGCCCGTGAGCGTGGTTGCCAGGAAGAACAGCTCCAGGACGACGAAGAGGTAGATGGCGTTGAGGTAGCTGGAGTCGCCCCAGGGCGTGAGCCAGAGCAGCGCGAAGAAGAACGCGTAGAACGGGGTGCCGAACAGGACGAACGGGATGCGCCGGCCCCAGCGGCTCCGCGTCCGGTCGCTCCACCAGCCGACGATGGGGTCGTCGATGGCTTCGATGACACGGCCGGCCGTCAGGACGATGCCGATGAATACCCTGGGGTCTATGTCCAGTGGGCCGACGGACACGGCGGGCACCGCGGAGGCGGCGCCCTCGTCCACGGGAGGCGCCAGGAAGAACAGGAGCCAGAGGTGCCTGCTCTGGGACATGGCCTGAGTGCCGACCAGGTCCGCGGTGTAGAGCAGCTTGTTGACGACCGGAAGTCTGCTAGCCACGTCGGCGTTCCCGTGCGTGCGCGCCGATAGCAGGGAGGGTGACGAACGTCGCGGGGCGGAGGGTCACCGGCTACAACTCCTTGACGGCGGACTCCAGCCGCGCGGTGGCCTCGAGGTAGTCGGCGCCTCGCGGAAAGACTATCGGCTCCCCGAAGTGGACATCGATCTTGCCCCGGGACAGCAGCGGGCCGCGGTCGAATATCGCCGCCTTGTGCAGCTTCACGCGGATGGGCACGACAGGGGTCTGGGACTCGACGGCAATCAGGCCCGTCCCCGACTTGAACGGCTGCATGCCCTCAGGGTACCGGCCGCCCTCCGGGTAGATCAGTACCGACCAGTCCATGTCCAGAAGCCGGCCGAGATGTTCCAGGCTGGCACGGATCGAGCCCTCCCGGGCGAATGGGAACGCGTTTCCGAGAAGCACGTTGGCCATGCCCTTGATCCGCGGGCCGAATATGTCGTCGGCGGCCGCGGCGGGGCTGAGCCGCCAGCGCCATCCTGACGGCAGCGCCATCAGGGTGACGGCGCTGTCGAGCTTGACGTTGTGGTTGGAGGCGAACAGCACGGGTCCGCGGAGGCCGGCCAGGTTCCCCTTGCCGTGTACGCGAATCCTGTAGAAGAGGTGCAGGGTGGTGAAGATGAGCGCGTACTGAAGGCCTGCGCGAAGGAGGCGGCACCACCAGGCTCTGCCCCACGCGGGGAATCGCATCGGCTGGGCCTGCGCGCCCTCCCGCACCATGGCCGTCAGCTCGGCCAGGGTGGTCTCCGGGCTCACACGGTCGTCGTCGACGTGCGCTCCAAGCTCCTGCTCGATGGCGGAGAGCAGCTCCACGCGTCCCAGGGAGTCGAGGCCGAGGTCGTCGGCGAGGTCGCTGTCGTCGCCGATCTGGTCGACCGGCATCTCGCTCACCATGGCCGCGATGCGGTGGACGTCGTTGAGCGGCGCGGTCTTGATGTCCGGCGTGGCGGCCGGTTCGCCCCGGTCCACGCCGCGCCGCCGTAGCAGCTGGTCGAGCACGACCTGCTTCTTCACCTTCAGCGTATGCGTGCGCGGGAAGTCCTCCTCGGGCCACACGGTGAAGCCCTGTATGCGCTGATGGTCGGCCAGCACCGCGTTCGCCGCCAGCACCGCGTCGTCGGCGTCCGCGCCGTCGTCGAGCAGCAGCGCCGCGTGTACCTCGGCCGAAGAATCGCCGGACGGCATCGCCAGGACGACGCCTTCCCTCACGCCCGGCTGCTTGCCGAGCGCGGTCTCGATGTCCTCGGGGTAGACGTTCTGTCCGTTGGCCAGGACTATCAGGTCCTTCTTGCGCCCCTTGAGGAACAGGAACCCGTCTTCGTCGAGGAAGCCGAGGTCTCCGGTCTTGTACCAGCCGTCCTCGAAGGATGCCTCGGTGGCGGCCTCGTTTCGCCAGTAGCCCCGCGTGACGTTGGGCCCGCGCGTCAGCACCTCGCCGTCCTCGGCTATTCGGACCTCCTGTCCGGCGAGCACACGTCCCACCGATCCCGGCCTCTGCTGATCGAGGCTGTTCGTCGTGATCACCGGGGACGCCTCGGTCGTTCCGTAGCCCTGCATGACCCGGATTCCGAGCGTCCCCCACTTCTTCTGCAGCTCGGGGTCGAGGTAGGCGCCGCCGGACATGAAGAACCTGACGTGTCCGCCGAGCTGTCGGTGGACGGGTCGGAACAGCAGCCGCCGTATCGCCATGGGAAGCTTCGACGCGACTCCCTGGAGCATCCTCCACTGGCGGTCCTTGCCCCGCGCGCTGACCTGCCGCTCGATGCCGTTCATGAAGAGCTGAAGCGCCTGGGGTACCAGGACGATGTTGGTCACCCGGTTCGCGCGAAGCGTCTTGAAGATCACCGTCGGCTGACGGCTGACAGGGTAGACCACCGCCGCGCCGGCGCTCAGCGGCGCCAGCATGCCGCCCGTCTGCTCCAGCATGTGGCTGAGAGGCATCAGGGATAGCAGCCGGTCCGACGGCCGGATCGGCACCGCCCCGACGGCGCCCAAGACGTTGGAGAGTATGTTGCCCTGGGTGAGCATCACGCCCTTCGGGTCGCCGGTCGTGCCGGAGGTGAACATCACCTCCGCCAGATCGTCCGCGGCGACTTCGGGACAGCCGGCGCCGGAGTCAGCGGACTCGACCAGCTCCTCGAGGTCGTCGAGCAGGGCCACGGGCACGGCGCCGTTCAGGGGCCCGTCCGGCGTCTGGCGCGACAGGAAGGCCAGCTTTGGCGTCGTGTATTCGACGACGCGCTCCACGAAGTCGGGCGCCGTCCGGACGTCCAGAGGCACTGCGACCACACCCGCGCGCATGCAGCCGAAGAAGGCGGCGACCCATTCCGGGCGGTTTGCCGACCAGATGATGGCCCGGTCGCCCTTTTCCAGCCCTCGCTGCGCCAGGAAGGCGGCCACGCGGCCTGAGAAGTCCCACAGCCGCTCGTAGCTCCACCTCTGCTGCCGGAAGCCGGGCGCGATCGCGAGAGCGGTCGAGTCGCCATACCGCTCCGAGGACTCCTTCAGGAGGTCGACAAGTGTCTGCATGTCTGGAAGTCCTCTCTTATGCCGGCTGATCGAGCGACTCGCTGAATCTCCGGAGGATCGTCGCGGCTCCGCCGCGAATGGGTGAATAGTGGCTGAAGCAGAGCACGTCGAAGTCCAGCTTCGCCAGCTTTCGGATCGACCGCTTGGCCTGTGCCATGTCCGCGGTGAAGTGGCTGGATGGCAGTCCGAGCCTGCCGCGCCGGTGCTCCAGCGCGTCCCCGACTATCAGCAGGCCCCTGCGCGGGAGGTGGACGCCGATGCTCCCCGGGGTATGCCCTGGAGAATGGACCACCTGCACGCCGCCAAGGACGTCTCCGTCCTCGAGAGTGAGGTCGACCGCGACGGGCTTTGGCCTCCGCGAGGCCACCAGAGGGGACATCAGAAGACCCAGGACACGGTTCGTGAACGGGCTGGGGGGCGTCACGTCTCCCTGTACGAAGGGCGCCTCGTCGCGGTGTACGGCGACCCGCGCCGAGCACCTTTGGCTCAGATAGGCGGCGTCTCCGAGGTGGTCGCTGTGATGGTGGGTGACGATGATGTTCGAGACCTCGGACGGATGACGGCCGAGCCGGACCAGGGACTCCAGCACGCTCCGGCCTGTGCCCCGCCACCCGGAGTCGACAATCGTGACCTCGTCGTCCAGCAACATGAAGACGCTGGTGCCCGGCAGTGAGACCTGGTAGACGTTGGTGGCGACTTCGGACGCTCTGGGCACAAACATGCCATCCAATCGCGCTGGCCGGTGAGCTGCCAACGCGGCCAAAGTAGCACGATGTTATGCGGCGCGCAACACCGATCGGATCCCTTGGTTCCAGAGGCGTACGTTCTGGCTGATGTTTGCGATCGGTGGGTACGTAGCCGGCACCGAGATTGGCCGTCCGGGGGCCGCCGCTTGCCCGGTATCGGTGGTAACATTCGCGGCGAATCGGCTCCAGGACGAAGATCGAATGCCTGCTGGCATGAAATACGACCTCGAGACTTCCGCGGAGACCTCTTTGGCGGCGTCACCGCGGCGGTAGTCGGGCTTCCGGTGGCCCTGGCCTTCGGCGTAGCGTCAGGTCTGGGAGCCGTCGCCGGCCTCGGCCTGGGCAGGTACTTGGAGGTGATACCCCACGCGGCCCTTGCGGGCATCCTGATGAAGGTCGGACGGGACATCATCGATTGGCGGTTTCTCCGCCGCATCCACCGCGTTCAGCGTGCACATCTTCTGGTGATGATGATCACCATGGGGCTCACGGTGTTCCTCGATCTCGTCACGGCCGTGGCGCGGCAGCTCGAGCGCCTGGAGCTGGACAGCGTGGTGTCGGTGCCGCTGATGGACCGGACCTTCTTCGCCGGCGACGAAACCCTGGGCGCGGACCCCTTCTCCGCTTCTCCGCGCGCGTCGGACTCGTGGCCCTCAGGGGGAACTTTACCGTGGCCCCGTCCGTCAAGCTGATCAACACGATCAGCGTCGACATACGGGACCACAAGATCGTGATCATCGATTTTTCCGAGACCGTCTACATGGACGACAGCGCCGCTCTGGTTGTGGAGCAGCTGATCGACATCGCAATTGCCGAGAATACCGAATGTCTCGTGATGGGGCTCGAGGGCCTGCCCGCCACCGGGCTTCAGGGGCTCAACGCGCTGAAGGGTGTCCCGGCGGACCACGTAGTCGCGAACCTGGATGAGGCAAGGGATGTCGCGAGGCGACTGCTGCTGGAGGCGTAGCGCCGGCGGCTAGAGCGTCAGGCCCGCCCTGGCTCCTGTGTGTCCATCGGGCGACACGGTGATCTGCCCGTTGACGACCACCCACTCGATGCCGACGGGGTACTCCTGGGGGTGCGAGTAGTCGGCCCTCTCGATGACGGTGTCTGGGTCGAAGACGACGATATCGGCCGCAAGCCCCTCTCGCAGCACGCCGCGGTCCGACAGGCCTACCCTGGAGGCCGGGATGGCGGTCATCTTCTGGACGGCCTGCTCCCAGGTGAGCACGCCCCGCTCCCTGACGTAGCGACCGAGGACTCTCGGGAAGGTGCCGTAGGAGTTGGGCCGGTCCTGGTATGCGAGCGGCCCCTCGGGCGCGAGTGCGAAGCCGTCGGCGATGGGCACGCCCATGGGGTGCCTGAGGAGCGCGTCGACGTCCGGGTCGCACTTGTTGGTGGGGGCGATCCAGGTCTGGCCGTCGTCCCGCAGCAGCATCAGCAGGCCCGCTTCCGGCGGCGTGCGGCCGCTCTCCCGGGCGAGCTCGCCGATCGACCTGCCGAGCCACGCACGGTGCTCCGCGAGGCCGGTCCGGCAGATGATCATGTCGTCCCAGCCGAAGCCGAAGGAGTACTGCTTTCCCTGTTCGATCTCCGAGCCGATGCGACTTCGTAGCGCGGGGTCGCGCAGGCGTTCGAGGGTGGCGTCGTGTCCTCCGTTGCGCGCCCACGCCGGGACGATGCCGAGCATCGGTCCGCCGCCCCTGGGCCATGGAGTCACGTCGTAGCCGGTCTCCAGGCCGCGGTCCCGCGCCCGTTCGAGGAGCTCGATGGCGGCGTCGGCCTGCCCCCAGTACTCGCGGCCGGCCGGGTACATGTGCGCGACGACTAGCGGCACCTCGGCGGTCTCGGCAACATGGACGGCCTCTTTGACGGCGTCGAGCAGGTGCGCCCCGTAGTCCCTGATCGTGGCATGGTAGGCCCACCCGTAGGGCCTGAGCGCGCGGGCGATCTCGACGATCTCCTCGGTCTCGGAGAAGACGGCCGAGTAGATCAGGCCGACGCTGAGGCCCCTGGCGCCCTCCGCCAGCGCCTCGGCGACCAGCTCTCGCATGCGTACGCGCTCTTCGGCGGTCGCGGTGCGGCTGGCCTCTCCCATGGCGACGGCCCTGACCGGGTGGTTGCCCACGAGCGAGACCACGTTGACGGAGGGCTTCGCGGCCTGGACGGCGGCGAGGTACTCGCCCATGCCGCGCCACTTCCACTCGAAGCCGTCGAAGTTGAACAGCGGCGCCGAGCGCGTGTAGACGTCGAGCATCTCGTCGGCCACCGGGGCGGCCGACATGCCGCAGAGGCCGACGACCATGGTCGTCATGCCCTGCCGCACCGCGCTCTGGGCGAGCGGGTCGACGACGAACGTGCCGTCGGAGTGGCAGTGCTCCTCGATGAATCCCGGACACACGAACATTCCGGACGCGTCGACGACCCGCGCCGCCTCGCGTCCGGCCAGATGGCCGATGGCGACGATCTTGTCGCCGGCCACGGCGACGTCCGCGAGGCGCCAGGGGCTCCCGGTGCCGTCCAGCACGCGGCCGTTGGCTATCAGGATGTCGTACATTCGCTTCGGGTGACGAGGCTGCAGAGTATCCGCCGGTGGATCACCGGCAGTATACACTTCGGCCCGGTCCGCGTGGCCGTTTCCGGCGGCCGCGCGCGGCCGCTCTTCAAAGCGGCGGTACCATCTTGTGCCACTCCGTGGCCTGCTCGTAGGCGTAGGCGACGCGGTACAGAAGCGCCTCGTCGTTCGCGCGCCCGTGCAGCATCAGCCCCACCGGGAAGACGCCTCCCAGGCCGAAGCCGCACGGCACGGACAGGGCGGGATGGCCGCAGACGGCGGCGAGCAGGTTCCGATACGTCCCTCGGGAGCGTGCCCGGACCACCTGCCCGCGTATCGTCGCGGTCTTCGCGTCCCACCTGTCGCCGAAGCTGTTGCCCGTGGGCATGGCGATGACGTCCACCTCCCGCAGCGCCGCCTCGACCTCCTGCCTGATGAAGGCGCGGCGCCTGACCGCCGCGAGGTATTCGTCGAAAGAGTCGTAGATGGCCCGCCTCGTGGACTCGAGCGCGCCTCGCCACGCGCCGGCCTGCTCGGCCGCAGCCGGGTCCGGGTTCAGCGCGGGCGGCTCCGACAGCGTGGGGACAGCCGAGGCCCGCGCCTCGGCCGATCTCGGCAGTCTGATCTCCCGTACCGTCGCGCCCAGATCCACGAGAACCGAGAGCGCCCGCCGTACGATAGTCTCCTCCTCCTCGGTCAGCCGCTCGCGCCAGACCCAGTCGTCGGTCGGCACCCCGACCGTGACGCCGTCGACGCCGCCGTCCAGGCCGGCCCGGTAGTCGCTGGCCGGGTCGACGATGCTGGCCGGGTCGGCCGGGTCGTAGGCGCCCAACACCCCGAGCACGATGGCGTTGTCGGTCACCGTCCTGGTCAGCGGGCCGGCCGTGTCGACGCTCCACGAGACCGGCCATACGCCCATCCGGCTGATGCGGCCGAAGGTGGGCTTGAGGCCGACCAGGTTGCTGTTGCTGGCGGGATGCCGGACGGAGCCCGCGGTGTCGGTGCCGATGGAGAACAGGCCGAGAGACGCCGCGACGGCCGACCCGGAGCCGCTGCTGGACGTCCCCGGGCTCATGTCCGTATTCCAGGCGTTGCGGCTGCTCACCGGCTTATAGTGGCTCTGGCCCACCTCCGAGACGACCTTGCCGACCAGCACGGCTCCGGCCTCCTCCAGCAGCGCGTGGATCGTAGAGTCATGCGTCGGGACGTACTCGGTCCGGTCGGCGTCGCCGAAGATCGTCCTGACGCCCCGGGTGGCGATCACCTCCTTGAGTGTGAACGGTACGCCGTGGAGCGGCCCGCGGCGGCGTCCCTCCGCGATCTCGCGCTCCGCAACCCGCGCGCGGTCGAGGGCGTAGTCTCCGGTGACCGTGACGAAGGCGTGGAGACGGGGCTGCAGCTCGGCGATGCGCTCCAGGGTGGCCTCTGCCAGCGCGACAGGCGAGACGGTCCCGCGCCGCAGCAGCTCCCCGGCGGCGCTAACGGTCAGGCTGGGAAGGTGTATCGTAGCCAGTGCGGCGACAACTCCCTAGGCTATGCCGAGCCGCTTCAGCGGCGCCACCAGGGTCTGGATTCGCGGACGGTCGCTCTCCAGGAAGTCCTCGTGGTGGACCCAGTCGCGGTCGCTGTAGCCCAGCGCTCGGATCGACTCCTTCGTGCCCTCGTACGAGCCCTTCACGTACGCTATGGCGCCGGGAGTCTCGGGGACCGTGGCATAGCACAAGGTGAACATTCTGCGGCCCTCTTTGCCGCCGAAGGAGGCGTGGTACAGGTTCTGATGGAACATCACGACGTCGCCGGGCCGCGACTCCACCGGGTAGGCGGGGATCATCTCCGGGGTCGTGTCGAAGGCCACGGAGTCGACGTCAATCCCCTTCTTCCGGTACTCGTCCAGCGCGCCGGGGACGTTGCGGCCCTCCATGATCGTCTGCCTGGTGCGCTCGACCCTGAGCGGCTGCAGGTCGTCGTGCATCGGTATCCTATGCGAGCCGGGGATGAAGCGCAGACAGCCCGTATCGCGACCGACCGGGTCCAGGTAGAGCGCCACCTTGATCCGGCTCATGTCCATGACCGTGCCGTCGGAGTGCCACGCGGTGTCGCCGGCGTAGTAGTTGCCGTCCGAGCCCAGCCACATCAGATCAGGGCCAATAAGATCCTCGATCGCCCCGTAGATGCGGTCGTCGTCGATGAGGCGGCGAAGCGTCGGGTTGATCTCGGCGCAGGCCGCGACGGAGTGGCGTTTGTCGCCCCGGAAGGACTCGCCGGCACGGTCGGAGCGCATCACCTGCTCGAACTCGCGGTCGATGACGGCCATCTCGTCCGGGGAGAAGAGCTGCGGCAGCACCAGAAAGCCGAACGCGTCGAAGAAGGCCACCTGCTCTGTGGTCAGCATTTTTCGCTCCACTTTCGCCTGGCTCGATGTCCCTGTACGATCCGGGGCCCGCGCCACACGCGCCTAGTGTACACCCCCTCCGGCTGACCACGGTTGCGGGGACAGGACCGCCGCGCCTCCTTCTTGTTGGCGCGCCGCCCGACCGCATATACTTGTACCTGCGCCCGATAGACTACGGGCCCCGAGGTCCAGGTTGAAAGTCGGTATCGTCAACGTGTCCGGATACGCGGGCTCCGAGCTCGCCGGCCTGCTGTGGCATCATCCCGACGCCGAGATCGTCTCGGTCACGGGCCGGAGCGCTGCGGGCAAGCGGCTGCCCGAGGTCCTGCCGCACCTGTGGCAGATCGACCTTCCCGTCACGAAGAGCATCGACGTCTCGGTCGACGTGGCCTTCTCGGCGCTTCCCAGCGGGGCCAGCGCGGCGGTCCTTGCGCCCATAGTCCGTGGCGGCGCCAGGGGTGTCGACATAGCGGCCGACTTCCGGCTGCACTCGCCGGCCGCCTTCGAGGAGGCGTACGGCGCCGAGCATCCCGCCCCCGAGCTGCTCCCGGACGCCGTGTACGGTCTGCCGGAGCTGCACCGCGAGGCGATCAAGACGGCGTCCCTCGTCGCCAATCCGGGGTGCTACCCGGAGGCCTCGCTGCTGGCGCTCGCGCCCGCGGTGTGCGAAGGGCTCGTAGCGGACGACATCGTCATCGACGCCAAGTCGGGCATCTCGGGCGCCGGACGCGGCGGCCTGGCGGCGAGCACGATGGACCACTACGCCGAGGCCAACGAGAACGTCATCGCCTACGGGCTGGAGGGCCACGGCCACCAGGTCGAGATCGCCCAGGAGATCGCCGGGCTCCGGGAGGCGGACAGCGCGCGCGTGACATTCGTCCCGCACCGCGTCCCGATGACGCGCGGCATCCTGGCGACATGCTACGCGCCGCTGCTCGACTCGGGCATGACCGGGGACGACGTGAGGGAGGTGTACCGCGACTTCTACGACGGCGAGCCGTTCGTTCGGGTCACGGAGACGCCGCCTCAGACGAAGCAGACCGTCGGCTCGAACTTCTGCCTGGTGCATCCAACGGTGGACCGAAGGGCGAACAGGCTGATCGTGGTGAGCTGCATCGACAACCTGGTCAAGGGCGCGGCCGGCCAGGCGGTGCAGAACATGAACCTGATGTTCGGCCTGCGCGAGGAAGAGGGGCTGGACCGGCCCGCCCTGTACCCCTAGGCGTCGTCCGGAGACCCTGGATAGAACCCCGTCCGCCCTCTACCGGACTGCCGAATGTCGCCCCGAACGGAGTGAGGGGCCTGGGGCGTGGGCCAGGTCGACACGCGGGCCAGGTAGGGAGCGACCCCGGCCCAGGTCCTTCGCGGTGCTCAGGACGACAGTTGTTCCGCAGCCTGCTATTCGCGACCGAGCAGGTCGAGCACGTCGGGAATCGCCGAGATGGCCTCGCCGTCCCAGGCTTCGCGGGCGCCGTCCGCCCGGTCGTAGGGCGCCCGGATGAGCACGGCTGTCATCCCCGCTTTGTCCGCGCCGCTCAACTCGCCGTCGCTGCCGTCGCCGACATAGAGGCAGCGATCCGCCCTCACTCCAAGCCCGCGAACCGCGAGCTCGTAGATTCGCGGGTCGGGCTTTGCGAGACCCGCGTCGAAAGACAGCACCGCCGTGTCGACGAGCGGGGCGAACGGAGTCGACCTCCACAGCCGGGAGACCTCCTCCGTGCAGTTGCTGATGAGCCCGACCCGGTAGCCGGACTCCTTCAGCGTGGATATCGTCTCGACCGCGCCGGTACGCGGCGAAAGAGCGCCGCGTACGTACTCGTACCGGATTCGGGCGGCGGCCCGGATGCGGTCTACGCCGGGCTCGGCGCCAAGCTGACGGCAGATGTGCGACAGCGTCGCTTCGGTCGACGGGGAGCGTCCGACCATGCGGTCGGGCGAGGTCGCGCTCCAGGCCCTGGCGAAATCGTCATGGTCGAGGCCGAGCAGGTCGGCCGTTTCGTCGGTCTTCTGCCGGTAGACGATTCGGTTTGCCTCTGGGTGCGTCAGCTCGTCCACCAACGTACCCCAGAGATCGAAGACCACCGCCTCGTACTTGCTCACCGCCGCCTCGAACTTGGGTAGATGGCCAGAGTCTAGCACGCACCCATGGGTGGTCCCTGCGGCCATGCGTCGGCCGTCCGGATGGTTGACATGGAGTGGGTGCCGTGGTGTGCTGCGTTACAATCACCCTCGCAGATGCCCGAGAAGTACAAAGAACAGGGCCAAGGATCCGGCGCGCAGGCGCCCTTGGACAGGAGTAGTTGATGAGTCACTTCCAACGAGTCATGGTCCAACTGGTCGTTGCATCGCTCGCCGTCTTGCTTTTGGCCTGTTCGAGCGACGGCGAGGAGTCGGCGGCGCCTGCCGCGGCCGTGGCTGACTCCGCCGAGGATGGAGGTGCCGAGCCTTCTGTCCAGCAGGAGATGGCCGCCGCCATCACGTTTACGAGCCCCGTATTCAACGAGAAGCGCCGCATACCGGTCAAGCACACCTGCGCGAACGAACGCCCGCCCCCGGATGGGGTTACGGTAGCTCCCGGCGCGGCGGGCGAGAACATTTCGCCTCCGCTGGAGTGGACTGACGTCCCTGAGGGCTCGGCTTCGCTCGCTCTCATTATCGATAGCGAGGAGGCCGCCGGTCCCTGGACCCACTGGGTGGTCTGGAACATCCCGGCGGACTCTACCGGGCTGACCGAGGGCGTCGCGTCCGACGGCGAGCTGCCCGACGGCTCGAGGCAGGGCGTCAACAGCGGAGGGGACGTCGGCTACCTGGGGCCGTGCCCGCCGCCTTTCGCGATCATAGACGCCAGCGCCGGAGGGGACGTAGTTCGCAGCAAGACCGGGTCGGTCCAGAAGTACTACTTCCATCTGTATGCGTTGGATAGCGTGCTCGATCTGGCTCCGGGAGCGACAAAGGAAGACCTCCTCGGGGCGATGGAGGGGCACGTCCTGGGAACGGGCGAGCTCGCGGGAGAGCGGGTCGGCAGAAAGATACTCAAACACCAGTGACCACTCCTCCCACGTAGCGTTGGACCGTGGTCCCGGCGCGAGCGCCGCTCGTTTCCCACGAGGATCGGCCCGCCGCAAGGCCGGGACTCCAAGAGGCGGCTCCAAGTGCATGGCCTTGGGGATGGTGGTCGGCGAGGTTTGCGCGGGCGGTGTCTTTGACTGCCTTCCGCCATCCGAGCCGGGTTGAGCGGGACTTCTGAACTCGGCCTGGCGGTTGACGTATGTCGACTTCCGTGGTTTGCTTCGGGGCGCAGACTCCAACAGGGGTTGAGACCTACTGGACCTGACCGCCAACGAACCGGGAGCACAGACGCCATGATCACCGTTTACCCCATCGGCACGACCATCTTCAACCCTGAGAAGGCCTACGGCGGCTACACGCTGCTCAACTTCCTCCACGAGCCGGAGATCGTGCTGTTCGACATGAACGGCAAGGTCGTCAACACGTGGATGGTCGAGCGTGGGCCCAAGGAGCCGACCCCGGGGCAGGCTCCGCTGCCTCCCCACTCCGGGCCCAGGGACGATCCTCCGGGCGCCGGGCACCAGTGGTCGGGCATCTGGAACTATGCCCACCTGCTGGAAAGCGGCAACATGCTCGGGCCCAGGGAGTACGACTGGGACAATGAGGTGGTCTGGGAGCCGCCCCACGTGCCCGGGTACACCGCCGGACTGTCGCGGCGCCTCGACAACGGCAACACCCTGTACTCCTCTCGCCGGGAGATGCCCGAGGAGTACAAGGCAAAGGTCAAAGACCCGGCGCGCAGGCAGCTTCCGTCGGGCGACCGGTGGCCGCCGGGCCTCCAGGGGCATTCCATCTACGAGACGACGCCCTCGGGTGAGGTGGTCTGGGAGTGGGACGCCTGGGAGCACCTCGACGTCAACAGGTATCTGGCCATCGACCCGTCGCCGAACTGGACCCACTTCAACCACCTGGACCCGCTGCCGGAGAACAGGTGGTACGACGCCGGCGACGAGAGGTTCAGGCCCGGAAACATCCTGGTCAGCCCTCGCACGCTGGGCTTCATCTTCATCGTCGACAAGCGGACGAAGGAGGTCGTCTGGGAGCACTCGGGGAGCCATCGCGGCGGCATCGCCGGCCAGCACGATCCGAGAATGATCCCCAAGGGGCTGCCGGGCGCGGGAAACATCCTGCTCCTGGACAACGGCCAGCCGCCCGTCCAGGACATCGCCCGCGCGGGTAGGACGTCCATCCTGGAGATCGACCCGGTCTCCCGAGACGTCGTCTGGAGCTACGAGGACGACGGGTACCTCACGAGCGAGGACGCTGGCTACACGCACAACTACAACGAGTTCAAGTTCTTCACCGCGTACACCGGCAGCGTCCAGCGGCTGCCCAACGGGAACACCCTGATAGGCGAGGCCCTCGGCGGGAGGATCTTCGAGGTGACCGCGGAGAAGGAGCTGGTGTGGGAGTACGCGATCGAGCGGCACCGGTTCTACGAGACCGCCTATCGTTACCCGTACGACCACTGCCCACAGCTCGCCCGGCTGGGAACGCCGAACGAGCGCGCGGTCGTGCCGCCGCCGCACGTGCGGACCTTCTACAAGGGCGGCGAGGCCACCGAGCAGTTCGCCATCGGGCAGTCCCACGGCGACTCCGAGGGCCGCCGATGAACGCCGCCGGCGGCGGGTCGACGAAGGCTCCGCCTCCATTGGACCGTCGCGGCGTCGCTCGGAGTCTGGAGCGCCTGGGACTGGCTGCCGGCGATGTCGTATTCGTCCACAGCTCGTTGAGCAGCATGGGCTACGTGGAGGGCAGCGCCGACGCCGTGGTCGACGCGTTCCTGGACGTGCTCGGACCGGACGGGACGCTCGTCGTGCCGGCGTTCACGCCGCGACACAGGCGCGACTACTCGGTGTTCGACCCCGCCAACGACTACTCGGAGGTCGGGAGGATCACGGAGACCGTCCGCACGCGTCCCGGCGCCTATCGCAGCCGCAACATGAGGGAGTCGATGGCGGCGTTCGGGCCTGTCGCTCAGGAGATGATGAGGGTGCATCGTGCCGCGGCCTGGGGCGCCGACGGGCCGTTCTGGAAGCTGTACGAGCTGGATGCACGGATCATGCTGCTCGGCGTCCCTTACTACCGGAGCACGTTCTGGCACCTGATCGAGCAGTGGGTGCAGCCCGCCTACGGCAGGTGGCACGAGTTCGTCGGCCGGATCAGGGAGGCCGACGGCGCCGAAGGGCCGCTGGGGTTCAGGAGTTTCGGCCCGGGGCCGACCCTCCGCGGCCACCTGACGGACTTCAACAAGCTGGGCGCCAGGCTCGAAGCACGCGGCCTCGTCTCGATCGGCACGGTGGGCAACGCGATGGCCCGGCTCTTCCGCGCCAGGGACGCGTTCGACTTCGGCGTGATCGAGTTTCGCGCCGACCCGATGCTCTTCCGAGCCTCGGGCGAGCGGCCCATGCAGCTTCAAGACGGCGTCATCGTGGGGGAGCAAGGCAACGAGAAGTCGGTGGTGGACCCGGCCCTCATGTTCTCGCGGTAGACCGCGGGGCAGGTCCGGGCCGACGCATCAGGAGGATACGTGATGAAATCGGCTCGCGGTACATTCTCCGTCGACCAGCTCAAACAGGACGGCTACACCGGCCCTGTGCCGCTGTTGAGCGCCGAAGAGGCGGCGGCCGGCCGGCGGGCCTACTTCGACGCCATCGGCCAGTCTGAGGAATCTCCGGGCCCCACCGACGCCCGCCCGTACGGCTTCAACGTCCTGCACCGCTGGGCCCACGACCTCTCCGTCAACGAGAGGGTGCTCGACCACGTCGAGACGGCTCTGGGGCCGGACATCGTCCTGTGGGCGACCGTGTTCTGGTACAAGGAGCCCCACAACACCAAGTACATCCCCTGGCACCAGGACGCCATCTACTGGCCCATGGAACCGCGCATCAACCTGACCGCCTGGATCGCGCTCGGGCCGACCTTCCCGGAGAACGGCTGCCTGCGGCTCATTCCCGGCTCGCACAAGGAGTGGCTGGACGACGAGTACAGGCCGCTCGACAAGAATAGCGCCTTCTCGCGCGGGCTGACGCCCGATCAGATAGACGAGTCGAAGGCGGTCGACATGATCATGGAGCCCGGCGACGTGGTCTTTTTCAGCGAGGCCACCCTTCACGGCTCGAACGCGAACCGCAGCGACGTTCCGAGGCTCGGCTTTTCGCTGCGGTTCACGACCCCGGAGGTGAAGTTCGACGTGAAAACGCAGCCTGCCGAATATATCACCGGGCTGCTCCTAGTCCGCGGCGAGGACAGGCACCACCTCAACGACGAGCTGATGGTGGACCCGCCGCGGGAATAGGCCGGGAGCGATCTGGACTGCGACCCACCCCATGAAGGACGGCGAGCCCAAGCTGCCACAGCTCAGAATGCGTTTCGACAGGTTCGACTCGCTGCCCCCGGTCGAGCTCCCGCCCGGCTACGGCATGACCACTCTGCGCGAGGCCGGAGTGGACGCCTGGACAAGAGTGCTCAACGCCACCGGGCAGCTCGGCGATTGGGACGCGGACAGGGCCGGAACGTGGCTCTCGGGAGAGCGCCGCGCCATACCGGAAGGCACCTTCATCGTCACGTTCGACGGCCGGCCCGCGGCGACCTGCTGCACGATCCCGCCAACCTCGACGGAGCTCCGGGCGGAGCTGGGCTGGCTCTCGGTGGCGCCCGAGCACCAGGGCAGGGGACTGGGATACCAGGCGTGCCTGGCGGTGTTACACTTCGCGCGGCGGATGGGGTACGGTGAGATCTATCTCAACACGGACGACTGGAGGCTGCCCGCGCTCAAGACCTACCTGGACCTGGGCTTCGAGCCGGAGATGGCCCACGAGAGCCACCCACGACGATGGGAAGCGGCGTACGAGAAGCTCGGCGTCGCCGGGGCGCCCGAACGATAGGAGGTGTAGACACAATGCTGAGACTTGGAATGATCGGCGTCGGACACGGCAGCACGCTGATGCAGGTGAACTCACCCGAGCACGACGATGTCCCGATGCGCGTGACGGCGGTCTGCGACGTCGACGAAGGCAGGATGGCGGCCGCCGCGGCGGAGTACGGCGTCTCCAGGACGACGACCGACTTCCGCAAGCTCGTCGAAGGCGACGACATCGACGTGGTAGGCGTCTACTCGCCAGGGCCCATCCACGCTGACCAGGTGCTGGCGGCCTTGGACGCCGGCAAGCACGTCATGGTGACCAAGTCGATGGTCTACTCGATAGAGGAGGCGGAGCGCGTCGTCGAGGCCGTAGACCGCACCGGCCTGGTGCTGCTCGTCACCCAGACGATGCGCGGCGACGCTAAGCACATGGAGTCGAAGCGGCTGTGCGACTCTGGCGTCATAGGCGACCTGCTCGTGGGCGAGGCAACCTACATCCACGACCTGCGCCCGGTATACGCCCGCACCCCGTGGCGGACCCAGATGCCGCAGGACCTGCTGCTGGGCGGCGCCTGCCACCCGATCGACGCGCTGCGCTGGTTCATGGGCGACGTCGAGGAGGTGCACTGCTACGGCCTCCGCGGCGGCGTCGCGGCCGACTACCCGCAGGAGGACAACTTCGTCATCAACCTGCGCTTCAAGAGCGGCAGGATCGGCAGGGTGGCGGCGCTGTGCGGCGTCGTGCATCCCCCGAGGCTGCTCATGAACGGCCTCAACCTCTACGGGACGAAGGGCACCATCGTCGATGGCAGAGTCCGGCTCGAACCGGAGGGGATAGTGCCCGCCCGTGAGTACGACGTCACCTTCCCGGAGACGCAGCGCGGCCACGGGACCGAGATGATCGTCATGATGAATCACATGGTCGACTGCGTCGTGAACGGCGCCCGGCCGTGGGTCGGGGTGCGCGAGGGCGCCAGGGTCGTCGCGACCGGTCTCGCGTGCTGGGAGTCGATGCGCACCGGCCAACCGGCCAAGGTCCGTAACGACTTCTAGGCCGAACCAGGGGAGGCATTCCACCGTCGCTCCGGTCTGGGCGAGCTCGGACGGCGAGCCCGCGGCGGTTGGCCGGCGAAGGGGGGAATTCCAGTGACGGCTTCCATGCAACGGACGAAGCGTCAGGGGTCTGCCACCGCTGACAAGCCCGTCATGTGCGACATATGCGGCGCGGAGATGCTCGCGGCCCACTGCAAGCTGCGCTGCGTCCACTGCGGCTACACCCGCGACTGCAGCGACCAATAGCGAGTGATGCCCTCTCGCGTAGCGGAGAGTCGGGAGCCGGGGGGTTTCGAGAAATCGGTGTGCCACAACTGAATAGCGGTGTCATGCGTGGTATCATCGCTAGGTGAGAAAGCGGCATCGGCGAACCTTGGAGCGAATCCACAGAAGTCCCACCCCGACGGACATCCGGTGGGAAGACATCGAGGCACTTATGGGGACGCTCGGCGTGGACGTGATGGATCGCAAGGGCTCACGGGTGCTGCTCAGAAGGGGCGCGGTGCGTGTCGTGATTCATAGGCCGCACCCTCAGCCGGAAGTCCCAAGGGGATCGGTTCGCAGTATCGCTGCCTTCTTGTCTCACATAGGAGCGTCGCCGTGATGGAGTACAAGGGTTACGTAGCGAAGATCGAATACGACGAATCCGCTAGCAGCTTGCACGGCTATGTTGCGAACAGCGGCCCCTACTCCATCGCCAACTTCTACGGCAACGACGTGGCCGAGCTCAAACGCGAATTCGCCTCATCTGTCGACGAGTACCTTGCCTCTTGCGAGGAGGATGGCGTCGAGCCGGTCAAGCCCTTCTCTGGCAATCTCCGTCTCCGCCTGGGTTCCGATCTCCACCAACGTGCTACGCTCTGCGCCCTGGACGCCGACGTCAGCCTGAACGCGTGGATCAAGCAGGCTGTGGAGAACGCGACCCGGGGAGCGACTCGATAGCTGACGGCTGCGGCCGGCCTCCGACTCGACGGCGTGGCCCGAAGCAGGTGCACCCCCGCCGCCCGGCAGCCTTGCAGTCGTCTTGGGCGGCGTGCGACGATACCGGCGGCTTCTACCTGGTACCGCGGAGCGCAGGATCATCACCGAAGAGTCCACAGACTTCGTTCGCGCCATCGTCAGGGACGATGTGGCGGCGGGCAAGCACGGCGGCCGCGTCGCGACGCGATTCCCTCCGGAGCCCAACGGCTACCTGCACGTCGGCCACGCGTCGGCCATATGCCTCAACTTCGGCATCGCCGCCGAGAACGGGGGCGTCTGCCACCTCCGATTCGACGATACCAACCCGACCAAGGAGGCCACGGAGTACGTCGAATCCATCATCGAGGACGTTCGCTGGCTCGGCTGGGACTGGGGCGAGCACCTCTACTACAGCTCCGACTACTTCGAGCAGCTCTTCGAGTTCGCCCTCAAGCTCATCAGGGACGGCAAGGCGTACGTCTGCGATCTGAGCCAGAAGGAGATCAGGGAATACCGCGGCACGCCGACGGTGCCGGGTAGGAACAGCCCCTACCGCGACCGGTCGGTCGAGGAGAACCTCAGCCTGTTCGAGGGGATGCGCGCCGGCGCGTTCGAGGAGGGCTCGCGGGTGCTCCGGGCCAAGATCGACATGGCGTCGGGCAATCTGAACCTACGGGACCCGGTCATCTACCGCATCCTGAAGGTCCCCCACCACCGCACCGGCGACGCCTGGTGCATATACCCGACGTACGACTTCGCCCAGGGGCAGTCCGACTCGACTGAGCGGGTAACCCACTCGATCTGCACCACCGAGTTCGAAGACCACCGACCGCTATACGACTGGCTGCTCGATTCGCTGGGCCTGTTCCACCCGCAGCAGATCGAGTTCGCGCGCCGGAATCTCAGCCACACCGTCATGAGCAAGCGAATGCTCCTGCGGCTGGTCGAGCAGGGAGTCGTCGACGGTTGGGACGACCCGAGGATGCCGACGCTGTCTGGGATGCGCCGGCGGGGCTACACGCCCGAGTCGATCAGGGCATTCTGCGAGCAGATCGGGATCGCCAAGCGAGAGAACGTCGTCGACGCCGCGCTGCTCCAGCACTGCGTTCGGGAGGACCTCAACAGACGGGCTCCACGCGCTCTCGCCGTGCTGCGGCCGCTCAAGGTCGTGATCGACAACTACCCGGAGGGGCGGGTCGAGGAGCTCGAGGCCGTCAACAACCCGGAGGATCCGGCCATGGGGACGCGGAAGCTCCCGTTCTCCAGGGAGCTGTACGTCGAGCGGGACGACTTTCGGGAGGACCCGCCGCGCAAGTTCTACCGACTGGCCCCGGGCCGCGAGGTGAGGCTCCGATACGGGTACTTGATCACCTGCACGGACGTCGTCAAGGACGAGCGCACCGGCGAAGTCGTCGAGCTCCGCTGCACCTACGACCCCGAGACGCGCGGAGGCCAGGCGCCGGACGGTCGGAGGGTCCGCGGGACCATCCACTGGGTATCGGCCGCCCATTCGCTTCCGACCGAGCTGCGGCTCTACGACCACCTGTTCCTGACCGAGCATCCCGACGAGGCCGACGACCCGCTGTCCGAGCTGAACCCGGGCTCCCTGGAGGTACTGCGTTCGGCGAGAGTCGAGCCGGGTCTGGCCGCCGCCGAGCCGGGCGACCGGTTCCAGTTCGAGAGGCAGGGCTACTTCGCCGTGGACCCCGACTCGCGTCCCGGCGCGCTCGTGTTCAACCGCACCGTGCCGCTGCGCGACTCCTGGGCCAAGATCGAGAAGGCGGCCCGGGCGTAAACTCCCCCTCCCTTGACGGGAGAGGGCTGGGGTGAGGGTTAAGGCTAGTCGCCGCCGGTGCCGACCCAGCCGGACTGAGAGATGTCCACCATCACCCCGTCCGGGCCGTCGTACTTCGACTCGACGTTCGGGCCGTGGCGCGAAGCGTCCATCCCTGACCGTAGAGCGTCGTTGACCTCGTTCATTGGCCGTGAACCCGCGGCTCGCAGCCGCGAGTCGGCGGCCTCCGCGTCGTCGACCTGAAACCCTATGTGGTGTATGCCGCTGTAGTCGGCGCCGAGCTCGCCGGCGACGACCGGGTTCTTGAACCGAAGGATGGCCAGGTTCACGTTGCCGTCGCTCAGGTAGTAGCCCTCGGCGTTCTCGCCGGCCACGCGTCCGACCTCTGTCAGGTCGAACACTTCCTTGTAGAACCGCGCCGTCTCGTCCGGGTTCTGTGTCGCGATTGCGATATGCTTGATTTTCGCCATTGTCGCCCCTTGCCCCGCCTCTAACTTTTGGATGTCCAGTGTGAATCGGGTAGTATGGATTAAAGTCCATGTGAGGGTGGCCGGTCAAGCCCGGCCGAGATTGGCCGACGGAGGCGTGCGGTGGAAATAGGCATCCTGACCCTGAACACGTCCGAGTCCGCGGACGCCGCCGTTATCGGACAGCGGGCGGAGGAGCTCGGGTTCGATTCGCTCTGGGTGCCCGAACACGCGGTGGTGCCCGTGCACACTCGAGAGTCGGTCCCGGAGCTGTACCGCCACTTCCCCGATCCGTTCGTGACGCTGTCCCGGGTCTCCGCCGTCACGGACAAGCTGAAGCTCGGCACCGCCGTCTGCCTCGTCCCTGAGCACCATCCGCTGATACTTGCCAAGCAGGTCGCGAGCCTCGACATGTACTCCGGCGGACGGTTCGTGTTCGGCGTCGGGTCGGGCTGGGTCAGGGAGGAGAGCGAGATACTCGGCGTTGACTTCCGTCGGCGGTGGACGCAGACCGTCGAGGCCATCCGCGCCATGAAGGAGCTGTGGATCGGCGAGACGAGCGAGTTCCACGGCGACTACTACGACTTCCCGCCGGTCTACCACTACCCCAAGCCCGTGAGCCGGCCGGGTCCGCCGATTCTGCTGGGCAGCAGGTCTCCGAGGGTGTTCGAGAGGATCGTCGCGGACGCCGACGGCTGGATCCCGATCGGCGCCACGCCGGCGGAGATCGAGTCGGCGCGCGCGACGCTGGACACGCTCGCGGCGGCCGCCGGCCGCGACCCCGCGACTCTGCAGATCGTAGCCGACGACGTGGACGCTGACAGGCAGACGATCGCGGACCTAGCGGCCGCCGGCGCCGACGCCGCGATACTGGGGCCGCGGACGCCCGACAGCCAATGGACGGTCTTCGAGCTCGAACGCGCCGCGGACGCCGTACTGTAGCGTCGAAGGAGAAGTTATGCCAGCCAGAGCAATGTGGAAAGGCGCGATCAGCTTCGGCATGGTCGTCATCCCGATCCGCCTCTTCAACGCCACGAGGAGCAGGACCATCCCATTCTCCACGCTCCACAGCACATGCAACACGAAGCTGCGTCACCGCCGCTGGTGCGAGTTCCACAACGAGTTCGTCGAGAGTGACGAGGTATCCCGCGGCTACGAGTACGAACGCGGACAGTACCTCGTGATGGACGCAGGCGACTTCCAGGGACTCCCGGTCGCATCCACCCACACGATCGGCATCACGAAGTTCGTCAGCCTCGAAGATATCGACCCGATCTACTACCAGCGCAGCTACTGGCTCGAGCCGGAAACCCTGGGGCGGAAGCCGTACCGGCTGCTCAAGGAGGCGTTGGAGAAGACCAACCGCGTTGCCATCGCGTCCGTGTCTATCCAGCAGAAAGAGCACGTGTGCGCGGTCAGGGCGAGCGAGAACGGTCTCCTGATGTCGACGATGGTCCACGCGGACGAGCTGGCCCGGACAGACGACCTGGAGCTGGACGAAGGGGAGGTAGACGTCTCGGCCGCGGAGGTCGAGATGGCCGTGACGCTGATAGATCAGCTGGCCGGCGAGTTCGATCCCGAGGAGTACAGGGACGAGTACAGGGTCGCCCTTGAGAAGAGGATCGAGGCGAAATTGGCGGGCGCGGCGCCGCCGGTAGCTTCGGCCGCGCCAGAAGCAGGCCAGGTCGTCGATCTAATGGCCGCGCTCCGGTCCAGCATCGAGGCGACACGCCGGCAGGCGGCCGCGGACACGTCCGAAGAGCCCGAGCCGGCGGCGGCGTCGGGCTAGCGGGCGGCCCAGGGGGAGAGGCCTACCCCACGACCTCCGTCGTGTTGTCCGGCGTCATCAGCGCGACGTGGGAGAAGTCCGATTCGTCCGACGCGCCGTGCCAGTGTCTCTCGCCCGCCGGAATGAAGACCGTGTCGCCGACCGTCACCTCCTCCACCTCCTCGTCGGTGCCCACCAGGCCCTCGCCCTTCGTCACGAATAAGATCTGGTCGGACGTGTGGACGTGGAGCCTGTTCTTGGCTCCGGCCCCGAAGTTCACGATGTTGAAATTGAACGACTCGCTCACGCCTTCGCCTATCAGCGGCTGACGCGACACGCGCCCGCCGTAGAAGATCGGCGCGTCGGTCGCGTCCTGCTCGGCGACCTCGGCTATTCTGACTACTTTCATCTTCGCTCCCTTCGATGGCTGTGCTCTCGACTAGCCCTTTCGTCCCAGACGCCAAGCCTGATGGCCTCTCATGGTACTCTACGTCGCGCCCGGTTGTCTGGCGCTATGATTCGAGACCTCCGGCTGAAGCGCAACGATCTCCGCCAGGGCGCAAGATGGGAGGAGCCTGATCGGATGAGATTCACCTATCCGGCACAGCTCGAGCAGCACAGCGAGGACGAGGTGGTCGTCTCATTTCGAGACGTGCCTTGGTGCCACACCTCAGGTAGAGACCGAGCGGAGGCGCTGGTCGAGGCTGCGGATGCCCTGGAGGAAGCCATCGCCTGGTACATCGGCGAAGGCGAATCGGTCCCGACGCCGAGCACGCCACTTCCAGGCGAATACCAGGTGGCTCTGCCTCCGGAGATGGCCGCGAAGGCGGCGCTTGTTCTGGCGTTCCGGGCGAGCGGCCTGAGCCGTGTCGCTCTGGCCAAACGTCTGGGCGTGCATGATCGGGTGGTCCGCCGCATGCTCGATCCGCGTCACGGCACGTCGGTCAGCCGCATCAACGACGCGCTGCGGCTCCTCGGCAGGGAAGCCGTCCTCGTAGTACAGCCGCTCTCACCTGACGTATTGGTACTGTACCAGTTTGGATTTCCTACTGGGAGAGTGCCTCCATCTACATCTTGCTAAAATAAGAAAGACCGTGGTGAAACGACCACCACGGTCTCAGAGGTGCGATGCGCTCTGTCGAAGAAGGGGGTGATAGCCTTGAAGCCAATAACTTTGGCTAACTTAGGGCCGTTGGTATCTTGCCTTGAGTAGCGGTTAAGCCGTGCCAGATGCCCACACCGCTGTCCCGTTTTCGCATCGCACACCATTGTAGCATTTCGAGTTTGAAGACCTGTCCCTTGTTTCGTGTGCTCGCGTGCGTGAGAGGCACAACTAGATCAGGGTGATATAATGAGGTTGCAGCGGTGGTGGACTGGAGCCCCAAATGGTCAACACGGATCGCAGTTAAGAGTGAACGGCCTTTATCTGTTCGCCACCGCTGCACCCCATTGTAGCATTTTGGTTTTGAAACTAGCTTGCTGGCAGACTACCCTCTACTAAGGTTTTTGTTCCTATCGACAACCGACTCGTCCCCATGCCAAACTAGTACTTGCTATCATAAGTCAGAGTAACGTTGTTTGAGGCTTCAGGTTTGACAACGGTCTTGGTCCATTCGAAGGGAGTAGGGTTCTGATTGCGGGCATCAGTAAAGCGGTCGATAGCCTGACAGACCTGCTTGGGGTTCGTGGCACTGAGGTGTCGTAGGACAGCTTGGGTCAGGATGCTGAACCAGACCTCGATCTGGTTCAGCCATGAAGCATGTGTGGGCGTGTAGTGGAAGTGGACTAGCGGATGGCGGGCAAGCCAACGGTCATGCTTGGGCTTATGAGTGACGAAGTTGTCCAGCACCACGTGGAGCTCGGTATCGGGATAGTGGGCCACTATACGGTTCATGAAGTCGAGGAACTCCCGTCGCCGCTTGCGGCGATAGTGGGCCACATTAACCTTGCCGGTATGCACCTCAAGGGCAGCGAAGAGGGTCGTAGTCCCGTGTCGCTTGTACTCGTGAGTATGCCCCCGCACCGCCTCTCCGTTAGGAAGGCGCAGCCACCCCTGAGCTCGTTCCAAGGCCTGGATGGAAGGCTTCTCATCGACGCTGATCACCACTGCGTTCTCGGGCGGTTCCAAGTACAGACCCACTATGTCCGCCGCCTTTTGGGCAAACTGCGGATCGGTGCTCACGCACCAACTGCGACGTCGCTGAAGGTGGATGCCGTGCTTGCGCAGGACCCGCCAGACATGTATCGCCGACACGTCGCCAAGGGCTCTGGCCAACAGCTTGCCCGTCCACGTCGTGTACCCGTCCGGCGCAGGCTCGTCCAATTGGGCCAGAATGCGCCGCTCGGTCTCCTCGTCGTATACCCGGGGCTTGCCCGACCGGGGAGCATCTGCCAGTCCCCTCAATCTATGCTTGGCGAACCGGGTGCGCCATTTGCTCACGGTAGCCGCACGCGTTTGCAACTTAGATGCGACATCCTTCGTCGTGCTTCCCGTCGCGGCTTCCAGCACGATACGGGCTCGTTGCACAAAGCGTTGCTCAGTACTCGTTCCGCGCACCCAACTCTCCAGCGTCCCTCGCTCCTCCTCCGTCAATTCGATAACCGTTGCTACTCCTGACATAAACTGAGCATACAACATAACGCTGTATCTTGTTAGTAGGTACTAGCTATGTCGTTGCTTTTGGCTCTTGCGGAGCGGTCAGTGAAGCAACGGCTTAGGGGTTGCCCCGAGGGTCATTGCCCTCGCGTCTAGGGTAATAGAGCCTAGACTCCCATACAGGGGCAACCCCGTTATGTGCGGGGCATCGGGGACGGCCAGAGGCTTGAAGTATGCTTGGCCTAATCCCTATCCCCGCACATTCATTTTACCACGATCGGAGCAAGTCATCTCTCCTATCCTATGTCCCGCCTTGCCAGCCACATCTCGTGAAAGGAATCTCACTTGTTGTGATGAGAGTCACAGGCAAAATTAACACGAAAGGGACTTGACAGCCTGATTCAACTAGGCGTAGCGTGAGGATATCCTGATAAGGAGGCGTGCAATGCGAGCTACAACAGTCATCGTTCTACTAGCTGCGGTATTCTTGGCGACGTTCCTCTTTGGAGGGATGGTGAGCGCTGCCCCACCTGTTGAGGGCGAAACGCCAATCCGAGACAAAGCCACCGTGGTGTGACTGCTCGACACCTTGGCATCCGCTGCTGACCCTGCGGTGCGTACGACGCCATGTCACCAGCAGAGCAGGAAGTCATCAGGTGGGCCGCAACCTATGACGGTCCGGTAACAAGTGAGAGCCACGTCGTCTCGTCTGTCCAAAGATCGGAGACCGACCCGATCTGCAACCGGATGATCAAGTCTCTCACCAAGCGTGGCCCATTCAACCTAAAGGTAGCCACCTACAAGAGCGATACGTGGTGGTGTCGGAATGATGGAAAGATACATGGTACTCCCGAGGTTCACTGGTCAGGCAGAACCTTCGGTGCCTGGAGTACCCTGTGGCGATTTGCGGGCAACGATTGGGACGATGCATGGGTGAACGAACCGAGCCGTACGTACCACACTGACGTGGGAGTAGGGCAGTTTCAGCACTGCCCTACCATCTACAATGTCGAGATCATATGCGTTCGCATATGGACAGCGAAGATCACCAAGTACCAGTACGGCAGCGGACACACGGCATGGAATGGTTCGTCCTGGTAAGACGCTGGATCTACAATCAGCGTGACTTTGGACTTGGCCTGTTGCTTGGAGCGGCGATCTTCTTCATCGTGCCGGAGGTTCTCTTGCTGTTGGCAAGTGGGCTCCAAGATGAACCCTTTGTCCGGCGGTTGCTAGGTCGAAGAGAGAAGGGGTGGGAATCCTCGTGGTAGAAACGACCTTCCTCATCGACGTGGCTATCTTGGCTCTATTGGGCTATGGAGGTTGGCGACTGAAACAGTACGAAAAAGGGTTAGGTGTGGCAATGATGATTATTGCCAGTCTTAGCCTTGCCTTCGTCCCCTTTGCCTTCCTGTTCAGGCTCGATAGAGCCAAGGCCGAAACCCCCGCTCTCACATGGGCGGGGGTTTTCTTTTGATGATGGATTGGTGGAAGCCAAGGTAGCCAAAATGTCGGGTGGTACGGCTATCCGTATCGAACGACTGACCGCAGAAGGTCACAGATATCTCGCGGAACTACGTGGCTAGTCGTCCAGTACTTCAAACGCTATCGACGGCCTCTTTTCGCGCTTCTCATCAAGCAACAACAAACTCTCCAACAATATACGTGTTTGTGATAGCAGCCCATGAGAATTGTAGAAATTGCCATCACATCCACTATGAGGACAAAACTCCGGCAGAGATTGATCCCTACTTAACACTATCTCTTTGCCGCAACCTTCTTCGCCTTGATAACCGTGGGATACTCGAACACTTATGATGTCGTCCAAATGTACGAGTCGTATTTTTTGAGACATGAGAGCTTCCTCCAGGGGCTTATGAAACTGGTACAGTACCGACGTATTGACCGAGGTACGCTAGAGAACATCCGGCCTCCCTGCGTCGCGCCGGACCGCTGGGCCTGACGACGTGCTTCAGGGCTGGGGCGCGAAAGAACGCCCTTTTCTCGCTTGCGGGCGCCCTAGTTGCGCTGCTATACGATGTATGGCGCCTCGACACAAGCGCGGCTTTGGGTGACAGCTCCGCGCCGGTTCCCGAGCGACTCTTTGCGAAGGCGTGCCGTCCCATGAACGACTCCCGCTCAAGATCTCTCTACCGGCGCACCGGTGTGTCGTCGTGGTCCCGCCTCTCCGGCGGCGCCGTCTGGCTGCTGGCTGCCCTCGCCTGTTTGTCGTTCGCCGCCTGCGCGGGCGGCTCCGGCTCGATACTGTTCACCTCCGACAGGCAGGACGATCTGGAGGTCTACATGATTGATCCTGAGACGGGCGTGGAGCAGGCCCTGACGAACAGCCTGCCCGACGAGCACGCCCCCATGCTGTCGCCCGACGGCTCCATGGCCGCTTTCCTGTCCGAGGCCGAGGGGGGCATGGCCTTGGAGGTCATGCAGGTCGACGGTACCGGGCGCAGGCGGCTCGGTCAGCCGACCGTGCGAATCGACAGCTACCGGTGGTCTCCCGACGGCGCTCGCATCGCCTACGTGTCGCAGGACGGGGTCGACTCGTTTCTCTACGTGATCGACACCGACGGCGGCGGCCCGATGCTGTTGACGGCGGTGCCGGTCGACCACGTCGGCGGCTGGTCCCCAAGGGGCGACGCCGTCGTGTTCGCGGTGTCGTCGCACGGCAACCGGGGCATCTGGGTCCGGAACCCGGACGGCGTCAACGAGCTCAGGCTCACCGATCAGGACGACTACCAGCCGGTGTGGTCCTCCGATGCGAAACGGATCGCCTTCCTGTCCCGCCGGGACGGCAATCCCGAGCTGTACGTGATGCTCGCCGACGGCTCCGAACAGACCAGGCTGACCAACACCACCGAGCCCGAGTACCAGATCTCCTGGTCACCCAAGGGCAGGCAGATACTGTTCGTGTCCGAGCGCGACGGCAATCCCGAGATATACGTTACCGACGTCAGGGGCGACACCGTGCTGCGGCTGACCACGAACAACGTCCGGGACGAAGAGCCGGTGTGGTCGCCGGATGGGCGTCGTATAGCCTTTGTCTCCTACCTGGACGGCGACGCGGACATCTTCACCATGGACGTCGACGGCGACAAGCAGCGCCGCCTCACGAACAACGACTTCGAGGACACCGGCCCATCCTGGTAGGCGGCCGCCACGGGCCGGTTTGCCACCGCGAGAGGAGACCTTTGCGTAACTCCCTTTTCGGGAAGCAGACGTGGTGGATATGCGCAGAGTTCCTATCTGGGAACACCACCCCTGGATTCCCGCCTGCGCGGGAATGACGGTTGTGCAAAGGTCTCCGGGAGCGGGCCGCCGCCCGCCTGCCGCGCTGCTATAATGGCCGCGGGTTCCCGGGACGTTTCGATCCCCTCAGGTCTCCCTATGCTGTCTCAAAAGGACCGTCATACAGCGCCGGCTCCGCAGCGCTCCAAACGGGAGCGGCTTTCCTACGGCCGTGTCGTCGTCAAGGCGGGAACGACGCTTCTCACCGACGCCTCCGACCGCCTCGACCTTCAGATCATGGCGTCCCTGGTGGGACAGCTCGCGCATCTTCGCTCCGAGCATGCCGAGACGCTGCTGGTCTCCTCGGGCGCCGTCGCGGCGGGCCGCCACGTTCTCGGAATACCCAAAGGCAAACGCAACGTGCCGTTCAGACAGGTCCTCGCCGCCGCCGGCCAGGCCCGACTGATGCACGCTTACGAGCAGCTCTTCGACTGGCACGAGATCCCGGTTGCCCAGGCGCTGTTGACCCGCGCCGACTTCGGCGATCGGCTGGGCTATCTCAGTGTCCGCAACACTCTGCTGTCGCTGCTCGAGCTCGACGTCATCCCGATCATCAACGAGAACGACGTTGTCGCGGTCGACGAGCTGACCGGCGAGGTGTTCGGCGACAACGACAACCTGTCGGCCCTGGTCGCCAACCTGGTCGACGCCGACCTGCTGGTGCTGCTGGGGCGCGTGGACGGGCTCTACACCGCCGACCCCAATCTCGACGCGGGCGCCGTGCTCGTGCCCACCGTCGAGCAGCTCGACGAGAGTGTGGAGGCCATGGGCGGCAGCTCCTGGGACGACCAGGGCAGGGGAGGCATGGAGACGAAGCTTCAGGCGGCCAGGCTTGCCACCGCCTCAGGGGTCGACGTCGTCATCGCCAGCGGCCTAGAACACGACGTTCTCCCCAGGCTGCTGGAAGGCGAGCGTATCGGCACATTCTTCCCGGCGACGGCCTCGAGGCTGGAGAGCCGCAAGCGGTGGATGCTCAGCCGACTCGCCGACAGCCGCGAAGTGGTCGTTGACTGGGGCGCGCGGCGCGCGCTGGTCGAGGGAAGCCGCAGCCTGCTGCCGGCCGGGATCGTCGAGGTGCTAGGCTCCTTCGACCGAGGCGAGGTCGTCTCCGTCCTCGACCCCGAACGCAAGAGGGTCGCCGCGGGGATAGTCAACTACGGCTCCGACGACCTGACCAAGATCAGGGGCTCGCAGTCGAACGAGATCGAGCGGCTCGTCGGCCGGCACTACGGCGACGAGGCCGTCCACCGCAACAACATGGTGGTCCTGTAGGACGGAGAGAGCGATGGCAACCGCGACCACGACGACGACCGACCTGGAACGCATCGGCGACGACGCTCGCATGGCGTCGCGGCGTCTGGGGAGACTGCCGGGCAGCGCCAAGAACGGTGCGCTGGCCAGCATCGCGGCCGAGCTCGTATCGCGCGAGGCGGAGATACTGGCCGCCAACGAGAAGGACATGGCCGCGGGACGCGGCGGCGGTCTCACGGACGCCGTCCTGGACCGTCTTCTCATCACGCGGGAAACACTGCACGGCATGGCTGCGGGCGTCAGCCAGGTTCAGGCGCTGCCCGACCCGCTCGGCGAGACGTTCGACGTTCGAGAGGCGCCGAACGGCCTCAGGCTCGCCAAGCGCAGGGTGCCCCTGGGCGTGGTGTGCGCGATCTACGAGAGTCGGCCGAACGTCACGGTCGACATCGCCGCGCTGTGCATCAAGTCCGGGAACGCCATCATTCTGCGCGGGGGCAAAGAGGCGATACACTCCAACTCGACGCTGGCCCGGGTCATACGCGAGGCGATTGACGCTGCCGGGCTTCCCAGGAACGCGGTGCAGCTCATCGAGTCGACGGACCGGGCGCTGGTCGGCCGGCTGCTGACGATGAAGGAGCATATCGACCTTGTGGTGCCGCGCGGCGGGGCCGAGCTGGTGCGGCGCGTGGCCGACGAGGCGACGATGCCCGCGATCACCGGAGGCATCGGCGTGTGCCACACGTACGTGGACCGAGCGGCAGACCTCGACATGGCCGTGCGCATCGCCTCCAACGCCAAGCTCTCGCGCCCGTACGTCTGCAACGCGCTGGACACCCTGCTCGTCCACTCGGCCATCGCGCCGCAGCTCCTGCCGCGCATCGCCGCCGAATGGACGGACGCCGGGGTCGAGCTCAGGTGCGATCGCCGCGCCCTCACGATACTCGGTGGAGGCGCAGGCGAGGCAACCGTGCCTGCCTCCGATGGCGACTGGGGCACGGAGTTCCTGTCGCTCACGGCGGCCGTCAAGGTCGTGGACTCGATAGACGAGGCCCTGGACCACATCGACACGTACACGTCCGGCCACACGGAGGCGATAGTCACCGACAGCTACGCCGCCGCCAACCGGTTCCTCGACGAGGTCGACGCCGGAGTCGTGATGGTCAATACCTCGACCCGGTTCAACGACGGCGGCGAGTTCGGACTCGGCGCCGAGGTCGGTATCAGTACGAACAAGCTGCACGCCAGGGGGCCGATAGGTCTCAACGAGCTGACATCTTACAAGTGGACGGTCACGGGCAGTGGGCAGGTCCGCGTCTAGCCGGAAGCGAGCGCCGTTTGCCGCTTTTACCGGCGAGACGGAGCTGGACGAGGACCTGATAGCGGGCCCGTACCGCGGAGGGACAATGTGATCGACTTCTACTTCGAGCGCGAGTGTAGGACGCCGCAGTCCGAGTGCTACACGGTGATGCAGGACGACAACGCGCTCGGCCGGGTCGACGTCCACTTCGCGCAGAACATCATCCACGCCACGCTGAGCATCGCGGAGAGCCTGACCAACGACGACATTCAGTTCCTGGTCGATAGGATCGACGAGGAACTGCTCGACTCGGTCGGCATCAACCGGGAGGAGGTCATCGTCCACGTCCATCAGGGGCGCGACCTAGGCGTATTCAGCACCCGAAACTTCGAGGGCAACGGCGGCCACGAGCGCGTGAACTAGCCGGGGCCGCAGCTCCCCCGGCCGCCGTGCGTCGACAGGAGGTTAGTCCGGCCGCCTCATGGCGGGCGGCCGGTTTCGTCAATGGACTACGCCAACGTCGCCCCGATGATGGGGCAGCTATGGTCGCCCATCGCGGCCGTGACCAGTTCCTGGCGCGGACGGGACAACGCGCAGATCGCCGTCGCCATCGCCGGAGCGTCCATCGTGCCGGACAAGCCCAGGGTGGTCGTGCAGATATACAAGCGCAACTTCAGCCACAACATGATCTACCGCGGCGGCGTATTCGTCCTGAACTTCCTGCGGCAAGGCCAGTTACAGCCGATTCACGACTTCGGCCTGCGCTCCGGCAGAATCTACCAGAAGCTGGAGGGCTACGACTATGAGGAGCGCTTGATCGGCGTCCCGGTACTGCGCGACTGCTGGGGCTACCTCGAGTGCCTCGTGGTCAATGCCATGGACGGCGGCGACATGACGTGCTTCCTGGCCGACGTAGTGGCCGGCAACACTCTCTCGGACGGCCCGCCGTTGACATGGAGGCAGGCCAAGCGGGACATCCCGGCCGAGTGGGCGAAGGAGTGGGAGCAGAAGATCAGCAAGGAGATTCACCACTCGGCCGCGCGGATGGAGGACATAAACCTCACGCCCTATCGCCGCCCCCGTGTGCTCTAGGCGGCCACGATGAGCGACTCCACCAAGCCCGTCGCCGCGTCGCTGTTCGTGACCTGCGTCGTCGACCAGTTCTACCCCGAGGTGGGCGAGAGCACCGTCGCCGTGCTCTCCCGGCTTGGAGTAGACGTGGACTTCCCCAGGGGCCAGACCTGCTGCGGACAGCCGGCCTTCAACTCGGGCTACTGGAACGACGCGCTCCCGCTGGCGAGGCGCACGCTGGATGTCCTCGACGGCGCCGCGTACGTCGTGGTGCCGTCCGGTTCCTGCGCCGCGATGCTCCGGGTGTTCTACACCGAGCTGCTCCACGACTGCCCCGATCTGCTCGCGAAGGCGCAACGGCTCGCGCCGCGAGTGTTCGAGCTCTCGGAGTTCGTCGTCGACGTTCTCGGCGTCACCGACGTATCGAGCGTGGGTGCCGGGGCGTCGCCCGCGGCGGGACGGAAGGCCGCGTACCATTCCTCCTGCCACCTCGCCCGCGAGCTTGGCGTGGTCGGCCAGCCTCGGGCCCTGCTCGGATCGCTGTCCGGCACCGAGCTCGTCGACATGGACCAGGCTGAGGTCTGCTGCGGCTTCGGCGGCACCTTCTCGGTCAAGTACCCGGAGATCTCCGCGGCGATGCTCCAGGACAAGCTGGACGCGATTCGAGACTCCGGCGCCGACACGGTCGTGGCCTGTGACAGCAGCTGCCTGATGCAGATCGGCGGCGGTCTGAGCCGCCAGGGGATCGACGTGCGCCCCCTCCACGTCGCCCAGGTGCTCGACGAGGCGACGCGTCTGGTCTCCGGCTTCGCAAGCGGGGAGGTATCGAAGTGAAGTCCACGACGCGCGACTTCAAACGGGCGGCTGCTGCCGCGGTAGGCAACAGGCAGGTTCAGGCTAACCTCGACGGCCTGTATCGGGGCTTCCATCAGGCCCGCGAGCAGGCCGCCGCGGACACACCTGACTGGGAATCGATGCGTGACCGCGGACGCGAGGTCAAGGCCCACACTCTGGACAATCTCGACCACTACCTGGAGATGGCCGAGCGCAACGTCCTGGCGGCCGGCGGCAACGTCTTTTTCGCCGGCGACGCCGAGGCGGCTGCCAGGTACGTGTTGGACCTGGCGCGGGACAGAGGCGTACGGGTCGCCATCAAGAGCAAGTCGATGTTATCCGAGGAGATGGGGCTGAACGAACTGCTCACGAAGGAGGGTGTCGAGCCGGTAGAGACCGACCTCGGCGAGTACATCATCCAGCTGGCGGACGAGACCCCGTTTCACATCATCGCGCCCGCCATCCACAAGTCGAGGGAAGAAGTCTCCACGCTTTTCCAGGAGAAGCACGGCACGCGGCGCCACGAGGATATCGAGGACCTGACCGCCGAGGCGCGCGACCAGCTCCGCGGCAAGTTCGTACAGGCCGACATGGGCATCACCGGCGCCAACTTCGTGGTGGCGGAGACCGGCACGGTCGTCCTGGTGACAAACGAGGGCAACGGCCGTATGTGTACGTCGATGCCCCGCATACACGTGGCCATCATGGGAATGGAGAGAGTCGTACCCTCAATGGAGGACATGGGAATCTTCCTGCGGCTCCTGATCCGGTCGGCCACCGGACAGCGCATAAGCAGCTACGTGACGACGGTCACCGGGCCCAGAGCGACGGATGCCGAGGACGGACCGGACGAGTTCCATCTGGTCGTAGTCGACAACGGCCGGTCTCGCCTCCTGGCCGACCCGGAGCTGCGCGAGGCGCTGTTCTGCATCCGCTGCGGGGCCTGCCTCAACGCCTGCCCCGTCTATCGGAAGGTGGGCGGACACGCCTACGGCTGGGTATACCCGGGCCCCATCGGCGCGGTCGTGTCGCCGATGTTGACCGATCTATCCGACGCACGCGATCTGCCTTACGCCTCCACCCTGTGCGGCAACTGCCGTGAGGTGTGCCCGGTACGGATCGACATCCCGCGCATGTTGCTGCACCTGCGCAAGGAGCTCACCCACGGCGAGACCTACCCCGATGCGCGGAGCGCGCCCCTGTCGGAGAAGCTCGCGATGAAGCTGTGGCGGATCGCGGTGGGCAGCCCGCTGGCGATGCGCGCGGCGAATGTTCTGGGCAGGCTCGCCCTGGCGCCGCTGCGCCGCGGCGGTCGGGTGCCACGGATTCCCGGGCCGCTCTCGGGCTGGACGCGGCACCGGGACTTTCCGGCTCTGGCCGCGCGGCCGTTCAGAACGCGATGGCGGAAGCACCGATGACCGGGCGCGACGCCTTCTTCGCGACCATCCGCCAGGCTCTCGGCCGCACGTCGGGTGACGGCCTGCCTGACGACACCGCGCTGCTGCCCGATGCAGGCGCGCTGGACGAGCGCGCCGCCGCGATCGTCGACGACTGCCGGCAGAGGAGCGCCGAGTTGATGTCGGCCCTGGAGGAGTCGTCGGCGCGGGCGGGCTGCGTCGTTCGACGGGTAGAATCGCCCGCGGAAGCCGGCCGGTACGCCGCGGCCGTCGCGGCCGACCACGGCGCACGGGCCGTCGTCCGGGCCGCGCATTCCGTCCTCGACGAGATGGGGCTGGCAGAGGCGCTGGAGGGAAGGGGGATCGAACTGTTCGGGCCGAACGGCGGCAGAGGCGATCGCGCCGGGCCCGGACGGGCAGAGCGGGAGGCGCTCCGAGAAAAGACGCTGGAGGCGGCAGTCGGCGTCACCGGCGTCGACTACGCCGTGGCGGAGACCGGCTCGGCGGTGATCGTCGCGGGACCCGGTGTGGCCCGGCTTGCGTCGCTGCTTCCGCCGGTGCACGTGGCAGTCGTGACGAGCGGGCAGGTCCTACCCGGCCTGGACGAGCTGTTCGTGCTGCGAAGGCGAGACATGCTGCGCCGTCCCGGTCGCGACTACATGAACGTCATCAGCGGGCCCAGCCGGTCGGCCGACATCGAGTACACGCTCGTCACGGGCGTCCACGGGCCCGGCGAGGTGCATGTGGTGCTGGTTCAGTAGCCGCGGAACAGCTCGCCCCAGCCGGTCTTCATCGCCTCGCGGACACGCTTGCGGCCCACGAACCGCAGCCAGTAGGCGTTGTGGTACAGGTTCGAGGCCGCGAACGACCACGGCGCGATCGGCGAACGCAGCAACATGTTCTCCAGGGGCTTCAACGGGCCCCAGTAGATCATCTTCTGGCCATTGCTGGCGAAGGTGTTCTCTCCGCCCTTGAACCGCCAATTCACCTCGGAGATGTCCTCGCCCACGACGTCGATCCGGTCGACGTCGCCGCACCCCAGGCCCATCTCGTCGGCCAGCGCTATGAAGCGTATCGACATTGGGTCGAATCCCATGATCTTGGCCGCGACGGCGTCGACTGCCACCTGGTCCGCGCCGGCGAGTATGACGTTCTTCTCGTGCCAGCGCATCGCCCTGGGCCCCGGGCCGTCTCCCGCGAAGGTCCCGTCCGTGACCGCGAATATCCCGGAATGGATCTCCTTCTGGATATTCAGCAGGTCGACCAGGGTGTCGTGGATCACGGAGTGGGTCCAGTGGCGTTTACGGTTCAGCAGCCCGCCGAAGGCGTTCTTCATCGCGCCGGTGATAGTCGTGAACACGTGGGTCTTGACCGTGGGCAGGTGAAGGACGTTCTTGCCGGGGAACATCTCCGGGATCTGGATGCCTTCCGGATATATGTCGTCGAGCACCAGCATCTTGGCGCGAGGCTTGTAGGGCACCCACTCGACCGGGGGATAGTCCAGGAACACGCTTTGCAGGCCGTGCTTGCGCTCCACCGCCTCGTGTTTGTTGTTGGCCGCGCCCTCTCTCGGGTCGACGACAACGGTCCCGTTGTGGGTCGGTATCAGCTCGTCGTAGCCGTCCTCTTTGAGCGTCCGGATCACGCCGTCGAGCTGCCAGGGGGTCGTCGAGCACGCCGGGTAGTAGTGCTGCCAGGAGATGTTGATCTTCAGCAGCGTCGCCGCGTACCTGGGAAGGAACGACGAGTAGTCCGCAAGACGCATCGCGCGCGCGACGTCGTCCAGCACCGTGTGGGGCGTCGCGTAGACCACCGCGACCTTGGGAGGGGCCGCCGCGGCGGCAACGCCGCCCTCGGCGGCCTGCGTCTGGGTAGAGTACGCCAACGTAGTCTGGGCCTCCGCTGCCGGTGCCCGCCGCCGGCGCCTTCGAGGCGGTCCGGGCGGATTGGACCGGCGGCCGGCTATTCGAGGAAGTCGCGCAGCTTCTTCGAGCGGCTGGGATGCCGGAGCTTCCGCAGGGCCTTTGCCTCGATCTGGCGGATGCGCTCCCGCGTCACCCCGAAGTCCCGGCCGACCTCCTCCAGGGTGCGCTGCCGGCCGTCCTCCAGGCCGAAGCGGAGGGACAGGACTCGCGCCTCCCGGTCGTTCAGGGTGAACAGCACGTCGGTGACCTGCTCTTTCAGGATCTGGTACGCCGCCGCCTCGGACGGGGCCACCGCGCCGCGGTCTTCGATGAAGTCGCCCAGATGGCTGTCCTCCTCCTCGCCGATCGGCGTTTCGAGGGAGACAGGCTCCTGGGAGATCTTCAGTATCTCCTTGACCTTCTCCGGACTGACCTCCATGCCCTGGCCGATCTCCTCGCTGGTGGGCTCGCGGCCGTACTCCTGCACCAGACGGCGGCTCACCCGCAGCAGCTTGTTGATCGTCTCGACCATGTGGACCGGAATCCGGATCGTGCGGGCCTGGTCGGCGATTGCCCGGGTGATCGCCTGCCGGATCCACCACGTGGCGTACGTGCTGAACTTGTACCCCTTGCGGTAGTCGAACTTCTCGACGGCCCGGATCAGGCCGATGTTGCCCTCCTGGATCAGGTCCAGGAGCGACATGCCCCGGCCTATGTACTTCTTCGCGACGCTCACTACGAGCCGCAGGTTGGCCTCGGCGAGGTGGCTCTGGGCGTCGCCTCCGGTGTGCTTGATCTTGGACAGGTAGCTATGAAAAAGGAGCTCGTAGGTCTCGAGCTCCCTGGTGAATTCGATCTCGTTCAGCTTCACCCTGGCATCGTCGAGGCTCAAGTCCTCTGTGAACATGGCCGCGGCTTCGTCCGGGATGAGCCGGCTGTTGAGCGACAGCATCTGGATGTCGGCCTTGGCCTCGGACAGGTCCTTGTTCAGCGCGTCTTCGACGTACTGGAGCAGCTCTTCGGACAGGTCGCCGTCTAGGACGTCGCGCATCTCCGGCAGGGCGATCAGCTCGTTGAACGTCCGCTCGCCCCTCAGGCCGCGGTATCGGCTGAGCACCGCTGCGACCTCGCCGCCCTCGCAGACGCCGCGTATGAGCTGGATCACCACCTGCCAGGCCCTCGGCCGCCGGCCGTCCGGGCTCGTCAGGCCCTTCTCGATGCGCTCGATGTGCTGTTGCACCTCCATCTGCCGGGCGAGGATACGCTCCTCCGCGGCCTTGAGGAGGTCGACCCTGCCGATCTCGCGCAGGTACATCCGGACCGGGTCGTCGATCACCTCGGCCGACTCGATCCCCTGCTGCCAAGCGCGTTCCGCAGCTCTATCGGCGTCAGCCTCCAGCTGGACCTTGTTCTCGGCGGTACCGTCGACGTCCTGGGGTTCTTCCGCGACGCTGGAGTCGTCGGACATCTGCGGGGAGCGGTCCCCGCTCGGCAACCGTATCAGGTCCCGCGGGGGCGTCGGGTCTCTCGGAAGACCGCTGAGCAGGTCGTTCGCGTCCTCGCTTCCGGATCGTCTAGCCATAGGTTATTCAACCTCGTCCTTACGGAGCGGCTGGCCCGGGGGTGCTTGTTACTTGGAAAAAAGCTCTCTTAGTCGGGTATTGACGCCGATGATCTGTTCTTCTAGGTCCCTTGGGGGCGGGAGGCTTTCGTCGTCCGAGGTCAGTAGGCTTTCCTGGATTTCCTGTAGGTGTCGCTGCTCAAGACGCCGCATCGACTGCTCCAGGGCAGCTTCGGAGGCGGGCCGTCCGATCGGCGTCAGGTCTATCTGCGCGAGGTGGTCGAGATGCTCATTCAGACTGTCGTCGAGTCGATCTCGCAACTCGTCTATTGTAGTGCAGTCACGCAGACAGGTAAACACTTCTCGGTTCTCCGTATTGCGAAAATGTTCTGGGCTGAGGTTCTCTGCGAGCGGCCTCAGCTCGGTGCGCTCCACGAGCAGCTTTATCGTGAACTCCTCCAGGGCGTCTCTGCGATCGGCCGTCAGCGGCGACAGGGCGGCGTCCGGCGGCGTCTCGGCCGCCCGGCGCCTCGGCGCCGTCGCGCGGGGCCGGCCGACGCTCGCCTCGAGGGCCGCCTCGCTGACGTCGAGCGCCTGCGCGAGCATGCGGAACAGGCGCTCCTGCTCGAACGCGTTGCTCGTCGCCGTGACCAGCGGAAGCAGCGTCTCGGCGGCCTGGGCCTTACCGGAGTCGCTCGTCAGGTCGTACTTCGAGGCCATGGCGGGTATGGCGAAGTCCGGGAACGGCACGGCCTCGTCGATCAGGCGCTCCCACTCCTCCGGCGCCTCGCGGAGCAGCCGGTCCGGGTCGCGGCCGGCGGGAAGCGCCGCGATCTTCAGATCGAGCAGGCGCGACTGATAGAGGGTTCCCACCGAACGGCGGCTCTCGACCACTTTCTGCCGCTCGAATACCCGCCACGACGACTCCAGGCTGCGAAGCGTCGCCTCCTGCCCGGCGGCGTCCGGGTCGAGCGCCAGGACGAAGGTCTCGGCGGCCGACCGTATCAGCCCGACCTGCCGCTCCGTCAGCGCCGTGCCCATCGACGCCACCACGTTGGGGTGCCCGAGCTGATGGGCCGCGATCACGTCCATGTAGCCCTCGACGATCACCGCCGTGTTCCGGGCCCGTATCGCCTCGGCAGCACGGTGCAGCCCGTAGAGCATCGTCCGCTTGTCGAAGACACTCGTCGCCGCGGTGTTGATGTACTTGGGGTCGGACCCGTCAAGCGAGCGGCCTCCGAAGCCGGCCACGCGACCGCGCCGGTCGTGGATCGGGAACATCAGGCGCCCGTGGAAGAAGTCGCGCACCGAGCCGTCGTCGTCGCGGCGCAGCAGGCCCGCCCTGACGGCGTCTTCGACGTCGAAGCCGAGTGTTGTAAGGTGGGACTTGAGCTCTTCGCGGCCGGTGGGGCTGGCGCCGAGCTGGAACGCCTCGGCTGTCTTCCGGTCGACGCCGCGCTCCTTCAGATAGTCCAGGGCGCGTCTCGCGGCCGGCGCTTCAAGCGTCTCCTGGTAGAAGCTCGCCGCCTCCTGGTTGACCCTGAAGAGAACGTCGCCGCGCTCGCGCTCGCCGCGCTGCTCCAGCTCCACGCCCGTCTTCTGGGCCAGCATCCTGAGCGCGTCGCCGAAGTCGAGCTTCTCCTGGCGCATTACGAAGGAGAACGCGTCTCCGCCCGTCGAGCAGGCCCCGAAGCAGTGCCAGCTCTGCCGCTCCGGGTTGACGACGAACGACGGTGTCTTCTCCGAGTGGAACGGGCATGGGGCCTTGAAGTTGCGGCCCGCCTTCCGCAGCGGGACGTACCCCGACACGATGTCGACGATGTCCAGTCTCGCCTTTATGTCGTCGACTGTGCTCATACTAGCTCGCCGATTCCGCCTGCGACGCGGCCCGGTACGCGTAGCGGGTGATCTTCGTCATGGGCCGCCGGACGCTGCTCAGGTGCCACGAGATGTGGTCGACCGTCGCCCTGAGGTCGACGAGGTGGTCTCCGACCGCGCTCCAGTCGGCCTCGGAGCGCACGAGGCGCTCGAGCTGGTCCGCGAGCTCCTTCTGGGCGCCCCACAGGTCTCCGAGGTCGGTGCTCAGCGCCGCCAGCTCGCCGTCGAGGCTATCGGGCAGCCCCATCTCCTGGAGCTTGGCGACGACGCTGTGGGCGGCCATCCCGGTGCGCCGCGCGTGCTGCTGGTCCGGCTCCATCGCGTCGCCGTCCCTGCCGTCCGGACCTTCGTTCATTCTCAGCTCCTGCCCGTCATTCCCTGCCCTACGCCGCCGTCCGTCATTCCCGCAGCCGGGGGAATCCATCCCCGGCAGGTCGCGCCCGCCGTGGCCCGGCAGGCCGCCCCCGTCGGCCACTCAACCCGTTCACCCCGATCGAGGTCCCCGCCGTCCGTCATTTCCGCGTTCGCGGGAATCCATCCCCGGTACGACGCGCCCGCCGTGGCCCGGCAGGCCGCCCCCGTCGGCCACTCAACCCGTTCACCCCGATCGAGGTCCCCGCCGTCCGTCATTTCCGCGTTCGCGGGAATCCATCCCCGGTACGACGCGCCTGCCGTGGCCCGGCAGGCCGCCCCCGTCGCCCACTCAACCCGTTCACCCCGATCGAGGTCCCCGCCGTCCGTCATTCCCGCGAACGCGGGAATCCATCCCCGGTACGGCGCCCGCCGTGGCCCGGCAGGCCGCCCCGCCGTCCGTCATTCCCGCGAACGCGGGAATCCATCCCCGGTACGACGCGCCTGCGAAAAACCTCTACTCCTACGGGGCCGCGTAGTAGGTCAGGTACATCGTCCACGGCTCCCTGATGAGCTGAAGAGCCGCCTGCTGCGGCTCGTCCGCCATCTTCTGTATGTTCTGGAAGATGCGCTTCCACAGGTCGTCGACCTCCAGCTTCCACGGCGCGTACTCCAGCCCGTGGACGTCGCGCTGCATAGCCTCGAGGTGCTGGTGGATGTGCCTGATCTGGTTGCGCACCATACGGGTGCGTATCCTGTCGACGACCGTCATGCGACCGACCCCAAGCGCCCGCCGAGCGCGTCTGACACTCCGGGCGCGATCTTCTCGGCGGCGCGGATCGCGTACCAGTCCGTCATCCCCGCGACGTAGTCGACGACGGAGCGCTCGTTGCCCGCGAGCTCCGGGGGGACCTCGTCCGGGTGCTCGCCGTAGTGGGCGTAGAGCACGCGGATGATGTTCCTTGCCGCCGCTTCCTCCTCCGCTCGGTCCTCGGACAGGTAGACCCGCCGGAACATGAAGTCCCGCATCGCGTTCAGGGCGTCGCGCACGGCGCGGCTCATCGTGATCGAGGGCCGGCCGCCGTTGGCGGCGGGGCCCTCGCCCGCGGCGGACCACGAGCTCGCCACGATGTCAGTCACCATCGTAGTTATGCGCTCCGAGTGGCTCTCGCCGAGCGCGTGGATGACCTCGGCCGGCAGCCCGTCGGGACGGAGCATCCCGGCCCGAAACGCGTCCGCGAGGTCGTGGTTGAGATAGGCGACGGCGTCCGAGACGCGGCATATCTGCCCTTCGAGCGTCAGGTCCTTCGTCAGGGCCGGGTCGAGGAAGTCCCCCTGCGGCTTGGAGTGGCTCACGATGCCCTGGCGGACCTCCCACGTGAGGTTGAGGCCCGCGCCGTCCTTCTCCAGCCTGTCGACGATCCTGAGGCTCTGCTCGGCGTGTCGGAAGCCGTCCGGGCAGATCTCGTCCATCTTCTCCTCGCCGGCGTGGCCGAACGGCGTGTGCCCCATGTCGTGGCCGAGCGCGATCGCCTCGGTCAGGTCCTCGTTCAGGTTGAGCGCCCGGGCGATCGTACGGGCGATCTGGGCGACTTCGAGCGTGTGCGTCAATCGGGTGACGTAGTGGTCGCCGGTCGGGGCGATGAACACCTGCGTCTTGTGCTTGAGGCGTCGGAAGGCTTTGGAGTGGATGATCCGGTCGCGGTCGCGCTGGAACTCCGTCCGGATCGGGTCGGGCTCCTCGGGTCGGGCGCGGCCCCGGCTGCTTGCGGACGTGGCGGCGAACGGCGACAGCGCCCGCTCTCTCTCTTCCAAGCGCGCCCGGACGCTGGCCTGGGTGCGGAGAAGAGGGTCGAGGGTGGACTGTGGCACGGTGATACGGTCCTCGCGTGTCCGCTGCCGCGGGGCCGATTTGGGACCGGCATCCGGCCGCGGCGGGGCTGCCCCGATTCTAACACAGCGCCCTCTCGCGGGATGGCGCCGGCCGGGCGCCGCGGCCGGGATGCGAACCCCGAACGGGGAGACTGCCGAGCGGCCGCCGATCAATCCGTTTGCGCGTCCGCTTCGTATATAACAGTGACGACTGATGCTGAATTCTTGTGTACGATGAGATTGCGATGTTCGAGAGCGCGTGAGATGCGGGAGCATAGTGGCAAACTTGGTGTAAAGGCGCTTCGGCTGGGTGCCGTCGCCGCGACGTTGTCGGTGATGAGTTTGGTCGCGGCGTCCTGCGCGTCACCTACTTCCCAGGCGCCCGATCCGACGTCGACCCCGACGGCCACGCCGACTGCCATGTGCCATGGGGGAGCAGGCCTCCGCCGATCCGACTCATACTCCCACGGCCACGGCGACCCCGCCCGCTTCGGGAGCACAGGACTCCGGCTCCGACCCTGAGGCCACGTCGACCCGACGCCCCCTCCCACGCCGGCGCCTTCAGAGCCTGTCTCCGAGCCTGAGCCCACGTTGACCCCGACGCCGACGCCGTCGCCTTCGGGGGGGGGGCAGAGGGCCGATCCCGGGCCACTGGCGACGACGACCGTGGCGGTGACGACTACGCTTGTCGTGGTTTCCGCCCCGCCGCTGGGCGACTGCTTCGCCGGAGCGCTGTCGGAGGACCCTCTGCACTGCTACGTAGTCGAGCGGGCGGAGACCGAGGGGCGGATAGACGTGATGGCGGTCTACGAGGGTGACGGCCGGCTGTACTTCTCGATCAGCCAGGCTGAGTTGACTGCGGAGTTATTCCGGTTCATGAGCGAAGAATCGTACGCCTTCTACTACAAGTGGCCTGAGCTCGTTCCGGAGGACAAGTACGCCCATGGCGTGGTCAGCACCTGGACGCGCTTTCCGACTTGCTATGTTGACAGGGTGTCCTGGGAGCGCCTGGATGCGAGGCGCATTCTGCCACTGCCCAGCGCGTATGAGCGGGTGATGTTGGTGCCCGGGGGAGAGTCGGGACGTAGCATCGTTCCGGGGTGGGCGTCGTGGCGTCAGGTGTGGCCTCCGGTCTCGGCGCAGCAGGGGGCTGGGGCGCGCGGGACTGCCGGCGGCTCGGGGTTCGACGTGTCTGGCGTGGACGTGACCAATTTCCCCGAGATCGACGTGAACGTCTGCGTTCGCGAACCCGGCACAGCCTGCAACTTGTGGCTGCAGTTCCCCGGCGCGGGCATTGCGGGTGCGCAGGGGGGGGCGGATATTACCAGATCAGGAACCCTCCGACGGACGAGGCTGGGCTCGAGGTCATCAGGCAGAGAGTTAGCCCGTGCTATGACGTAGTTGGCCGGTGTACGTCTATCGATGAGGCTGGCAGGACGATCAATCGCGTCAAGACCTCGACCTCGACGATAGAGATAATTCCAGTGAAGTACGACTATCGAGACCTGTGGCGCTGGGCGCTTGTTCTGGACCGGTTCGCGGTGTCCGCCGGCAACACCATAGGCGTCATAGACGCACGCGTGACCTGGAACTACCAGCTCACCGGGGGCTTGGTGGTATACCCACGGGTCTTCCTGAACGGCTTGAGTCCGGCCGGCGAATTCCAGTATGCGGATCAACGCGAGATGATCGTGGTAGATACGCGTGGCGATCAGCAGGTAGTGGTCGACGCGCTGCCGGTGCTACTGCCGCCGCTGGGCATACCCGTCGACGCGGTGGGGATGGTTTCGCGCAGAACTGACAGCAGCTAGCGCTGCCCGGCACGTCCCCGTCCGGGGCTCAGTTGAGATGCGAGAGCATAACCATGAGCTCGGCAGACAATGCTCCCCGGCGGTGGAAGAGCAGCACATGTGACCTCCCCACCCCTGGATTCCGGCTCAGGGGCCGGAATGACGACCACGCTCTACTGGGAAGCGGATACAGCCTGCCGTCTTACCCGCGAAAGGAGACCCTTGCGTAACTCCCCTCACGGGAGTGATGGTGTGGGTGCGGCGCCTCCGCCCGTCGTTCCCGTGGAGACGGGAACCCATCCCCACCCCCTTGCCCTGCATTCCCGCCTGCGGAGACCCTTGCGTAACTCCCCTTTCGGGACGCACACGTGGTGGAGATGCGCAGATTCCCTAGCTGGGGACCCCACCCCCGGATTCCCGCCTGCGCGGGAATGACGGTTATGCAAGCGTCTCCCTGCGCGGGTAAGACGGTTATGCAAAGGTCTCCGAACGGGAATCCATCCTCGACAGGATTTGGCCACCATTACACCAGCAGCAGTCCGTGACGCCGGCCGGCCCAATCAGGTGGGGAACCTAGGACGCCAGCTTCAGGAGAACAAGTAGCGGCCTGCTCGAGTCTGGCGGCCGAGCGGCACTAGGGCGTTGCGCGGCGCCAGCGGGTGCCCTGGGGCTTGTCCTCGAGCACGTAGCCCAGGTCCGCCAGGGAGTCGCGGATGTCGTCCGCGCGGGCGAACATCCTGGCCTTGCGGAGCTCGGCGCGGGCCTCGATCAGCGCGTCGACGAGCCGCGACGGGTCGGCGCCGTCGCCGGCGTCCGCGCGGGCCTCGATCCGCGCGGCCAGCTCTTCGCTGCCGTCGGCGCGCAGGCCGTCGCAGACAGTCGCGACGACGCCCAGCAGAGAGTCGAGATCGTCGGAGGACGCCGGGGCTTCCAACGTCAGTCCGAGAACGCCGGCCATACGTCGAAGCGCGGTCTGCGCGTCCGACACGCCGCGGCCCTCTTCCGCCGCGCGGTTGATCTCGTGGGCGAGGTCGAACAGCGCCGCGATGGACCTCGGCGTGTTCAGGTCGTCGTCCATCGCCTCGACGAACCTGCCCTCGAGCTCGTCGACGGCCAGCGGGTCGCCGCCCTCGCCGCCGACGGCCGACGCCGCGTTCCTTAGGCGCTCCGCGGCCCGCTCCTGGCCCGAGACGCGTTCGTCGCTGTAGACCAGGGGACTGCGGTAGTGGGAGCTCAGGAAGAACAGCCTGAGCGCGTCGGACGAGTACGTCTCCAGGGCGGCCTCGATGGTCACGAGATTCCCCAGCGACTTGCTCATCTTGTCGCCGCCCATCATGAGCAGGCCGTTGTGGACCCAGAACCGCGACATCTGCGCGCCGCCGTTGTGGGTCTCGGACTGCGCGATCTCGTTCTCGTGGTGCGGGAAGATCAGCTCCTGCCCGCCGCCGTGTATGTCGATGGTCTCGCCGAGATAGCGCAGGGACATGGCGCTGCACTCGATGTGCCAGCCGGGCCGGCCAGGGCCCCAGGGACTGTCCCAGGCCGGCTCGCCCGGCTTCTGGCTCTTCCACAGCGCGAAGTCCATGTCGTCGCGCTTCCTCTCGCCGACCTCGACCCGCGCGCCGGCGATCATGCTGTCGAGGCCGCGGCGGCTCAGCTTGCCGTAGTCGGGCCTATGGCGCACGCTGAAGTAGACGTCGCCGTCCGCGACGTAGGCCGCCTCCTTGCGCACCAGGTCCTCGATGATCGCGACCATCCCGGCGACCTCCTCGGTCGCATTGGGATAGACGTGGGCCCTGAGCACGTTGAGCGCGTCCATCTCCCGCAGGTACGTCTCGACGTTGCGGTCGGCGAGCTGCCGCACTGTGGTCCCCTGCCGGGCCGCGCCGTCGATCATCTTGTCGTCTATGTCGGTGAAGTTCTCGACGTGCCTGACCGCGTGGCCGCTGTACTCGAGATAGCGGCGCAGCACGTCGAAGATCACGGACCTGAGGGCGTGGCCGACGTGCGCCCGCGAGTATGGGGTGATGCCGCAGACGTACATCTTCACCACGTCGTCGGCGGGGGCGAAGTCTTCGACCTTGCGGCTGAGGGTGTTGTAGAGCTTCATCGAATCCGGTCGAGCGTCGCCACGGCCATCGCCGCGATCCCCTCGCCTCGCCCCGCGAACCCGAGGCCGTCCGTGGTCGTCGCTTTCAGGTTCACCGAATCGGCGGTGACGCCAAGCGGCTCGGCCAGGTTGCGGGAGGCTGCGTCGAGGATCGGACTGAGGCGGGGCGATTCGGCGACTATTGTAGCATCGACGTACACGGGCCGCCATCCGCGCTCAGCGGCGAGCCTGACCGCCTCCGCCAGCAACGTGAGGCTGACGGCGCCTCGGTAGCGCTCGTCGTCGGACGGGAAGTGCCGCCCGATGTCTCCGAGCCCGGCGCCGCCCAGGACCGCGTCGACGACGGCGTGCGTCAGGACGTCGCCGTCGGTGTGACCCAGCAGCCCGCGGTCGAACGGCACCGTTATCCCGCCCAGCACGAGCGGCCGGCCCTCGACCAGCGGATGAACGTCGTATCCTATGCCGGAGCGTGTCGTCACCCCGCGTCACCCGACGAGCGGCCGGCCCTGCGGGCGAGGACGACCTCTGCGACCGCCATGTCCTCGGGCGTGGTCACCTTGAGGTTGTCGTAGGAGCCCATGAACAGCGTGACCGTCCCTCCGCGCGCCTCGACCATCGCGGCGTCGTCGGTGAAGTCGCCGTCGAAGACGTCGTGGGCGTCCCTGAGCACGGCCGTCCTGAAGACCTGGGGGGTCTGCGCGGCCCAGAGGCCGTCGCGGTCTATGGTCTTCAGGACCCTGCGGTCCCTGGCGGCGGACTTGATCGTGTCCTTCACGGGCACGGCGGCTATGGCGGCGCCGTGACGGTGCACGGCGGCGACACCCCGGGCGATCGTCGCCGCGTCGACGCACGGCCTGGCGCCATCGTGGACTATCGTGGAGCCGGGGTCCGGCATGCCGGCCAGCCCGATCCGGACCGAGTCCTGGCGGCGCCCGGCGCCCACACGCATGTCGATCACCTTGTCGAGGCCGTTCTCGTCGACGATCCGCCGGCAGGCCTCGAGGTTGTGCTCGGCCACGACGAGGACGATGACGGAGACGGCGGGTGACGCGTTAAACGCTTCGAGGCTGTACAGCAACAGCGGCTTGCCCAGGAGCGGGGCCATGATCTTGTCGAGACCGCCCATCCGGAGGCTGCGCCCGGCCGCGACGACGATCGCCCCGGCCGCGCCGGGGTAGCCACCCTGTCTCGAGTCTGGAGTCCGTTGCATCTGATTTGCTGAGGAGCGGCAGCGCGGCGCGCCGCGTCCCGTGTGGCGTTAGTACCCGGCGCGCTTGTCGCCGACGTACAGGAAAGGCTCGCCGGCGAGGAACCTGCGCAGGTTCTCCTTGAAGACCTCGCGGTGCCCCTTCGGCATTTCCGGGGTGACGTGCCCGGTGTGCGGCGAAATTATGACGTGCTCCTCGTCCCACAGCGGGCTGTCCTCGGGCAGGGGCTCTTGCGCGAAGACGTCGAGGCCCGCGCCGGCGACGCGGCCAGACCGCAGCGCGTCGAGCAGCGCGTCTTCGTCCAGGATGCCGCCTCGAGAGATGGCGATCAGGAAGGAGCCCTCTTTCATCAGGCCCAGCCGTCGCCCGTCGATCAGGCCCAGCGTTTCGCGGGTGCGCGGGGCCGCTATGACGAACCAGTCCGAGAGCGCGAGCGCCTCGTCTAACCGCTCCAGCCCCCAGACCTCGTCGACGCCCTCGGGGACCGGGTCAGTCCTCTTGTCGACGCCGATGACGGTCATCCCGAAGCCCTTGGCCCGCCGCGCCACGGCGGCGCCGATTGCGCCGACGGCCAGGATGACCATGGTCCGGCCGCTCAGCTCCACGAAACGGCTGTTGTACTCGCCCGCGCCCCAGTGGTGGGCCCTCTGGTCGGCCAGCAGGTCGGGCCACCTGTGGGCGAGCATCAGGATCATTCCGAAGACGTGGTCTCCGAGGCCGTCTGCGTGCGGGTCGTGGCCGGGCGCCCTCGCCGGGGTGATGACGACGTCGCTCTCCACGAGGTCCGGCCGGTGCATGACGTAGTCGAAGCCCACGCCCGGGTTGGCTATCCACCGCAGACGCTCGGCCGCGGCGAACGCCTCCTCGTCGGGGGGGCCGTATATCGCGTCGGCGTCCTTTATCTCCCGCAGCAGCTCTTCCTGCGTCGCCGGCGTGGCGAGCTCGACTTCCGGGAACTCCGCTCTCAGCTCCGCGGGGAACTCGGCCGAGTAGATCAACGCATTCTTCTCAAGAACGATCTTCATCTGGGTGACGCTCCTGTCGTCGCTAGCCGCCGCTCCATTCGAGGACGGTGCGGCGCATTACCTTGTCCTCGTCGATTTCCACGCCGAGCCCCGGCGCGTCCGTCAAAGTTACCACACCGCCGGATGGGACGACCGGCTCTTTGAAGAAGTGCTGGTGGACGACGCTGTGGTTGACCAGGTACTCGAGCAGCGGACACAGCGAGGCGGGCTGGGCGGCGAGCACCTGCACGGTGACCGCAGTGTGCGCGTGGGGCACGACCTCGACCTCGTACGTCGAGGCCAACGCGCATATCTTGACCAACTCCGTGATGCCGCCGGCCCAGAGCACGTCCGGCTGGATCACGTCGGCGGCGCCGGCGTCGAGCAGTGCCTTGAACCCCCATCGCGTGTACTCGTGCTCGCCGGTCGACACCGGAAACGGTATGGCCCTGCGCACGGCGGCGCACGCGTCGATCTGGTCGGCGAAAACGGGCTCCTCGATCCATCTCGGCCTGTACCGGGCGATGCGCTCGGCGATCGCGATCGTGTAGCGCACGTCCCAGCTCTTCCAGCAGTCGAACATTATGTCGACGTCGTCGCCGACCGCCTCGCGCACGGTCCGCACCAGCTCGACGTTCTTCTCGACGCCCTCCGGCCCCGACGCCGGGCCGTGGCGGAAGAACCACTTCGTGGCCCTGTAGCCCTGGTCCACGATCTGCCGGGCGCGGGCCCTGATCCTGTCGGGCTCGTGCGAGAAGCCGAGCGCGCTGGCGTACGCGGGCACCTCCTCGCGCAGCGGCCCGCCCAGCAGCCTGTAGACCGGCAGTCCGGCCAAGCGGCCCTTGACGTCCCAGATCGCGCAGTCGACGGCGCTGAGGGCCTGCATGGGGGAGCCCTTGCGCCCGTGGCCCTCGACGGCGCGGTACATGATGTCCCAGATGCGCTCGTTGGCCCTCGGGTCCTGTCCCACGACGTGCGGGCGGAGCAGGCGGTCTATCAGGAACGCCTGGACCTCGTCTATCGGCCCGGCGAACCCGGTGACGCCCTCGTCGGTCTCGACCTCGACGAAGATGCACGAGACCGGGAGTCGGCCGTCGACGACCTCGGCTCCCATGCGGGCGCCCATCATCTCCGCCGGGCCGCGCTTGCGGTACTCGGGATAGGCGTCCAGCGGCACCGCCAGCCGCTCCTCCCATATCGGCTCGTCGCGCTCAATCTCGCCGTCGAGCTGCACCGATCGGACGTCGGTGATCTTCATTCGGACGCCTCCTTAGACGTGCGGCCAGACGTGCGGCCGGTCCTCGGCCGGCGCGAATGATATCAGACGTTGAAGCGCCGGCAACCGCCAGGAGTTGGCGGTGACTGTTCAGACTCGAGGAGATGAACACGGCGTGGGACACCACCAACCATGAAAATGAGGCTGCACCTGCGCCCGGTCGGCCAGGGGCTGTTTCCAGAGAAGTCTGAACACCTGCAGTTGATGCTCCCTCAGCCCGTTCACCCCGAGTAGCGCCGATGCTTCTTCGGCGCGTATCGAGGGGCGCACGCAGGGTCTGACCAAACGCGAACAGTAGCGGACGCCAACCGCCGAAGCCGTGGGCCTGAAGCGGCGGGCTACTGCGGCTCGCTCTGAGGCCTGGTCTTCGTGAGCTTGATGGTGCCGATCCGGAGGCCGTCCATCTTCGTGACCTCCACCTTGAGGTCTCGATACTCGAACTGCTCGCCCTCGGTCGGGATGTGGCCCAGCGCATCCAGAACGAATCCGGCGACGGTGTCGAACTCGCCCTCGGGAAGCTGGATGCCCAGCTCCTCCATGGCCTCCTGGATGTCCATGCCGCCGTCTATCTGGAAGGTGTCGGCCCCGAGCGCCTCGTACTCCTCCTCGGCGCTCAGGCCCTCTTCGCCGACGCGCCCCACGGCCTCCTCGAGCAGGCTCCGTATCGTGACGAGTCCGGCGACGCCGCCGAACTCGTCGATGGCCACCGCCATCTGGTTGCCGGTCCGGCGGCTCTCCTCGAACAGCTCCGCGATGCGCTTGGTCTCCGGCACGAAGTAGACGTCCCTGGTGAAGTCCGTGACCGACTCGCCGTGGGGTATCGACCTCGATGACATCGCTCTCAGGATGTCCTTGGACGACAGGATGCCGACGATGTTGTCGGTCGACCCCTTGGAGACGGGGAACCGGGTGTGAGAGTGGTCGCGGTAGATCGCGAGGAACTGCTCCAGCGTGGCGCCGCGCTCGACGAACACGATCTCCGTCCGCGGGGTCATCACCTCGCGGACCTGTCTGTCGCCGAACCGGAACACTCGATCCAGCCGGTCGGCCTCGCCTGGATCGAACTCGCCCTCGGCCTCGCCGATGTCGATCAGCGAGCGCAGCTCCTCCTCCGTGATGGAGGCGTCGGTCTCGCCGTCGCTCCTCCCTATGTCCGCGACGCGGCTGGCCCACTGAAGCACCACGACGATGGGCCAAAACGCCAGCTCGACCAACTTCAGCGGACGGGTGAACAGCATCGCCGCGCCCATCGGAAACCGTACCGCGACCGTCTTCGGGATGATCTCGCCTAGTATCAGCAGAGTTGTCGTCCCCACCACGGTGGCGACGACGAGGCCCGTGCCCTCGTCGCTGATGACGTCCAGGATCAACGCCGTGGTAATCGCCGTGAACGCGACGTTGACCACGTTGTTGCCCAGGAGAATGGTCGACAGAAGCCGCCCGGGGTTCGCCAGCATACGCGACACCCGCCGCGCGCCCGGGACCCCCTCCTGCACCAGGTGAGCGAGTCTCGCTGTCCGCTGGACCGAGAGAAACGCCGCCTCGGAGCTGGAGAAGAACGCCGACAGGGCCACGCACAGAACGACGACGGCCAGCTCGATTGGACCCGTCCCCGCCATCACTATCCTCCTGATCACCGGTCGGACGCTCACCGCGCCCATGGGATGCGGTAGATCATACCAATCAATGGAGCGCCGCGCGTGCCGCGGGACGCACGCACGGCATGCGCGGGGTGCCCGCGCGTTGTTGACAGTCCGCGATGCTGCCGGTACATTCGGCCTCGAATCGGATAGCCTGCAAGAGGCCGGAGCGACGGGATGGCGGTATCCAACAAGATCAAGGGATTCATGGAGCAGGGCTCCTGGATCCGCAAGATGTTCGAGGACGGCATCGCGCTCAAGCAGCAGTACGGTGACGACGGCGTCTTCGACCTGTCCCTCGGCAACCCGGTCACGGAGCCGCCGGACCGCTTCTTCGAGGAGCTGAGCCGGATCGCGGCGACGCGGCCCGCCGGCATCCACCGCTACATGCCCAACGCCGGCTACGCCGAGACCCGGGCCGCCGTTGCCGACCAGCTTGGCGTCGACACCGGACTCGACTTCACGGCGGGTCACGTGATCATGACCTGTGGTACGGGCGGCGCCCTGAACGTGGTCACGAAGACCCTGCTCGACCCGGGCGACGAGGTGGTCATCTTCGCCCCGTACTTCGTGGAGTACCTGTACTACGCCGACAACCACGGCGGGTCGTGCAAGGTCGTGCCGCCGGACGAAGACTTCCTGCCCGACTTCGATGCGCTGGAGTCGAGCATCGGCCCAAGGACGCGCGTCGTGCTGATCAACTCGCCGAACAATCCCACCGGCGTGCTGTATGACGCCGGAGTGCTCGCGCGCCTTGGCGAAGTCATCCGGCGCAAGGAATCGGAGCTGGGGACCGAGATATTCCTGGTGAGCGACGAGCCGTATCGACGGATACTGTTCGACGGGCTCGACTATCCGCACATCTTCGACCATCACGACAGGAGCATCGTCGCGACGTCGCACTCCAAGGACCTGGCCCTGCCCGGGGAGCGCATCGGGTTCATCGCGGTCAGTCCCCGGTGCGCCGACGCGGCGGAGGTCGTAGACGGCCTCGTCTTCTGCAACAGGACGCTGGGCTTCGTCAACGCTCCCGCGCTGATGCAGCATATCGTCCGTCACCTGCAGTCGGTCACCGTGGACGTCGAGCAGTACCAGTCGAAGCGCGACATGCTGTACGAGACGCTGACCGATATCGGCTACTCTGTCGTGCGGCCTGACGGCGCCTTCTACATGTTCCCGAAGGCGCCCATCGACGACGAGGTGGCCTTCGTCAACGCGCTGCGGGAGCGGCGAGTCCTGGTCGTGCCCGGACGCGGCTTTGGAACGCCGGGATACTTCCGCCTCGCCTACTGCGTCGAGGACGCCACGCTGGAGGGGTCGTTCGACGGCTTCCGCGCGGCCTTCGAACAGTTCGCCGCCTGATCTCGCGCGCCGCCCCGTCGCTGCTTTCATGCACACGGCGAGCGCCGGAGGTGCCAGCCTGAAGATAGCCTTCCTGAGATGCATCGGCGGAATCAGCGGCGACATGCTGATAGGCGCTGTCGTCGACGCGGGCGTCGAAGTCGACGTGCTCAACGAAGCCCTGGCGTGCCTGGGCATAGACGGTCTGAGCATATCCGCGGCGAGCGCGGAGCGGGGCGCCGTGAGCGGGAAGCTGGTCACGGTGACGACGCCCGCCGACCACGGCCGGCTGCGAATCGACGACTTCCTGCGCATCGTCCGCGGCTCCCGGCTGCCCGGGCCGGTGATAGAGGAGTCGAGCGCAATCCTGCGGCGTCTCGGACAGGCGGAGGCGGCCGTCCACGGCTCCGGCCCCGATGGGGCGGAGCTGCACGAGCTCGGCGACCTGGACACGCTGGTCGACGTAGTCGCCGGCCCGGCCGGCCTGCGTGCGCTGGGCGTCGACAGGCTGTACTGCTCTCCGCTGCCGTCGGGGTCGGGCTTCGTGCGGACGGAGCACGGCAGGCTGCCCGTACCGTCGCCCGCGACGGCGGCGCTGATGGCGATGGCGAACGCGCCCGTCGTGCCGCCGCCGGGCAACGTCCCCGACGCCGGCGAGATGGTGACGCCCACCGGCGCCGCGATCGTCACGACGCTGGCCGCCTTCTCGCAGCCGCCGATGAGGGTCGAGCGCGTCGGCTACGGGCTCGGTTCGAGAAACTCGCCGCACTACCCGAACGCGGCCGCGCTGTGGGTCGGCGAGGCGATGGAGGATACCCGGACTACGGGCCTGCGGCTCCTCGAGACGAACGTCGACGACATGAGCGCGGAGATGCTGGCGTACGCGCAGGAGCGGCTCTTCGATCTCGGCGCCCGTGACGTGTGGTTCACGCCGGTGCAGATGAAGAAGAGCCGGCCCGCGACCATGCTCAGCGCGCTGGTGGACGATGACCTGGAGGCCGCCGCCGTGGGCGTGATCATGCGCGAGACATCCACCCTGGGCGTCAGGGTGCGTCCCGTCACCCGGTACGAGGCCGAGCGCGAGGTGGTCGAGTTCGAATCCAGCCTCGGCGCGGTGTCGGTGAAGGTCAAGCGCCTGGGCGGCTCCGCGGTGGCCGTCCATCCCGAGTACGAGTCCTGCCGCCGCGTCGCGCTCGACCGCGGCGAGCCTCTGCAGGACGTGTACCGTATCGTTCAGGCGGAGGCGGCCGCGAAGCTGCTCCAGCCGGCAACCCCCGGAGCGGGAAACCCCCTCTCCCTCGACGGGCCCTCGACGGGAGAGGGCTGGGGTGAGGGTGACATCTGCGACTCGCCCCGCAAATCCCGAGACAGGTGACTGTTCAGAGTCGCTGGGAGGAACGCGGTCTCACTCCTGTGGATTTCCCTTTTCGCGCGCATGACGGTGCCGTGGTCATCGAAATCTCGGTAGGGGTGGGGCCGTCGCCAGGCCGTCGCCACACAACCCGTTCGGCCTGAGTGCCCCGACGCTTCGTCGGGGTGTATCGAAGGCCCCGCACGACTCAGGCCCTGGGGTGGGGCCGACACCAGCATTGACGGGAAGGGCACACGCAGCTTCGGCAAACCTGAAAAGCTACCCCCGCGATCTGCGACCCAAATCCCCTACCTCCGTCATTCCCGCGAACGCGGGAATCCATCCCCGACAGGGTGCGCCACTATGACACCGGAAGCGCTCCGTCACGCCCCCCGGCCCAATCGGATGGGGAATCTAGCGTGATCGGAGTGATGGACGCGACAGCACATCTGTGCTACCCTGGCGCTCGTTGAACGGATCCGGGGGCTGCGGACCCCGCGTCGGTTCAGGCGGTGAAGCTGGCCAGCGGCTTAGGGTATACCGCCCCAGATACGACAGACGGAATGTAGGGTGTCTCATTTCCGCTCCAGGTGTTACACCGGTCAGATAGGGATGAGGCAGAATGGGACAGAATGAGACAGATAAATCGAGCGTCGACGAACTTGTCTCGCCGAGGTGCGCCCTGCGGCTCTAGCGCTCGGCGCCGGCCGGCGGCGTGCTAGAATGAGGCCGGCCGGCGAGGCCCCTCGGGGCGCCGGCAATTGAGGTGCCCGATGACCGGCCCCGACAGGATGATCTACATGGATCACGCCGCCACCACGGCGGTGCGGCCCGAGGTGCTCGAGAAGATGCTGCCGTACTTCGGCGAGAGCTACGGCAATCCGTCGAGCATCTACACCCTGGCCCAGGAGTCGCGAAAAGCCGTAGACGACGCTCGCGAGACGGTGGCGCGGATTCTCGGCGCCCGGATCGGCGAGATCGTATTCACGAGCGGCGGGACCGAGTCGGACAACGCCGCCCTGAAGGGCGCCGCCAACGCGCTGCGCAACACGGGCAACCACGTCATAACCACGGCCGTGGAGCACCACGCGGTGCTCCACACTTGCCATCAGCTCGAGCAATTCGGCTTCGAGGTGAGCTACCTGCCGGTCGACTCCGACGGGCTCGTCGACCCGGCGGACGTGGAACGAGCCATCACCGACAGTACCATCCTGGTCAGCGTTATGCTGGCCAACAACGAGATCGGCGCCATACAGCCGGTCGCCGAGATCGCCGGCATCTCCAGGCGGCAGGCCGAACGGCGCGATCGCACCATCGTCGTTCACACCGACGCCGTGCAGGCCGCCGGGCTGATGGACCTGAACGTCCGCGACCTGGGCGTCGACATGCTCAGCCTGTCGGCCCACAAGTTCCACGGCCCGAAGGGGGCCGGCGTCCTCTACGTGCGCCGGGGTACGCCATTCGAGTCCCAGCAGATGGGCGGCGGCCAGGAGCGGGAGCGCCGCTCGGGTACGGAGAACGTGCCGGGCGTCGTGGGCCTGGCCGAGGCACTGAGACTGGCCACCGAGGAGCGGGACGATCTGGCCGCCCACTGCCGTCGCCTGCGCGACAGGATCATAGAGGGCATCGCCGAGCGGATCGACGGCGTCCATCTCAACGGGCATCCGACGCAGCGTCTGGCCAACAACGTCAACGTCTCGTTCGAGCACGTGGAGGGCGAGCCCGTGCTGCTGGGGCTCGACTTCGCGGGCATCTGCGCGTCGAGCGGCAGCGCCTGCTCCTCCGCGTCGCTCGAGCCGTCCCACGTGCTGCTGGCCATCGGCCGGCCCGCGGAGGTCGCGCAGGGCAGCCTGCGCATCACTCTGGGCGCCGCCAACACCGGCGAAGACGTCGACTACCTGCTGTCGGTGCTGTCCGACCTGGTTACCCGGCTTCGCGGCATGCCGTCGCTGTCGGCCGTGGGCTCCTGACGGGCGAACCGCTGTAGCCGCAATCGCATCATATCGGTAGACGGACCTAACGTTTCGAGCTATACCCCAAAGCGGAGGCACAGATGGCCCACCCGATCGAAGTAACCGACGACACGTTCGATGCTGAAGTGATCAACTCCGACGTTCCAGTGCTGGTCGACTTCTGGGCCGACTGGTGCGCGCCGTGCAAGATGATCGCGCCGATCGTCGACGAGCTGGCGAACGAGTACGACGGCAGGATCAAGTTCGCGAAGATGGACGTCGACTCCAACCAGCGGGTCCCGATGGCCTACGGGGTCCGGGGCATTCCGACGCTGCTGATCTTCAGCGGCGGCGACGCGGTCGACCAGGTCGTCGGCGCCGTGCCCAAGGGCACCCTCAAGAGCCGCCTCGACAAGGTAGCGGCCTAGCCCGGCACGCCGGGCTCCATCGACCCGGACGTCTCGAGGAAGCTCGCGTCGAGGTACGGGCTGACGACGTAGATCCGGCGCGGGCCTCTACGGATCAGGAAGTCTGACTATTGGCCCGGAGATGGCTGCTGGTCATTTGCGGCCCGACGGCGGGGCCATGGCTTCCAATCCAACTCCAGTCGACGGCGCCCGCCGGACATCCGGCGCGCACTGGAGCGGTCGAGTATAGAACCGCTCGATCTTGCCTCGGCGGGCGTCCAAAACTCCGTTTTCAGCCAGCCATCCCCTACGAACGGCACCGCAGAGCATCGGACTACCTCTCGAAACTCACCGGTGGTCACACTTTCGACCATCATGGTCAGCCGTTCGATCTCGTCCTCAGCCAACTCGTCGCACGCGTCACAGCCGCACACGGGGAATTACTCGGTGCTCCACCGTCCGAAACGAACGTGGAGCCCCGGGAAGTCCGAGAATGTCACAGTGATCGGCGCGGCGTCCGGGTCTACGGGACTGAGCTTGACGGACGGACGAGCGCAGGTCAATTTTCCTTCGAGATCATCGTCCAGGGCGTAGGCTTCGACGCGCTCGACTTCGAAGCCTGCATCCAGCCCGGCGATCATCTCGATCGCGGCGGTATGCAGCGGCTCAAAACGCCCCGAATCGGTGACCCGGCTGTACGCCTCCGGAGGCGGCCCCTCATGTTCCCATCGACTCCGCGCAGACACTTCCGGGTCCTCCTCCCCTGCAGAACCTCAGTCGGACTTCGGCAGTCCTCTCATAGGTTCCCTCGCTGGAATCTCCAGTTCCACAGTGCCGAAGGGCTTGAACGACTCATGGAGTGCGGTTCCGAGGTTTTTTGAGGGCGCTGCTTCTTCGTCCAGCGCTGCCCGCAAGATATCGCGAGCTTCCTGTTCCATCGAGCGGCCATTCTCAGCGGCTCTGACACGCAGCCGCCGCTTCAATCCCTCATCGAGGTTGCGGACCGTAATGCCGGCCATGAATGCGCCTCCAGACTGGGATATCAAATAGGATATAGCACGCCATCAATGCAATCACCTGTCGATGCAACGGCCACCGCGCTGCTCACGGGCAAGGCCGCCTCCACGAAGTGTTACTCGTCTCCGCCGGGCCGGCGGCGGGGCTGGTTGTGCTTGACACCCAATTTGATCGGTGAGTACACTCCCGTCGCCCATATCCGGCATACGGTGGGCCCACCAAGGGAGGAACCATGATCACCAACAAGATTCTGGAGCGGATGCGCGCAGGCGAGAAGGCCCTCGGGCTCTCGATGACCCAGCCATCCGAGGAGCTCGTGGAGCTGGCCGGACGCATGGGGCTCGACTTTGTAAACTTCGACGGCCAGCACTCCCCGCAGGACCCGCAGGTGATCGAGAACATGTGCCGCGTCGCCGACGGCTTCGGCGTCACGCCGGGGATGCGCGTCCCCGACGGTCAGGAGAGCACGATTCTGAACTACCTCGACAGGGGCATCAGGCAGATAACCGTGCCCAATCTGCAGACGAAGGAGCAGGCCGAGGAGATCGTCCGATACTCCTACTTCGGCCCCAAGGGCATACGCAGCTCGACCAGCCTCAGGGTCGCCTTCGAGTCGGGACCGGGCGGCCGGGCCGAGCTGTTCCAGGCGATCAACGACAACACCATCCTCTGCGCGCAGCTAGAGAGCGTCACGGCCATGGAGAACCTGGACGACATCCTGACCGTCGACGGCCTCGACTACTTCGGCGGCGGCCCCGAAGACATGGCGATATCTATGGGCATGGTCGGACAGCACACCCATCCGAAGGTCGCGGCAGTCTACGAGGAGGCCGAGGCGAAGATTCGCGCGGCCGGGAAGTTCTGGCTGGGCGACCACACCGAGTCGGTCAACGCCTTCGGAGCCATCATGGGAGCGGCGTCCGAGATGCTGCGGCAGCACGGACGCGAGTCGAAACTCGCCTTCTAGCCGGGCCTATCCCCACGGCGGTCCGAATTTGCCCCGTCTCCACCGAAATCGGCCTCGCCGACGAGCGCGGAGTCTGACAATGCCATCCTATCGCTCCCCGGAAGATATCAGAGAGGGGTTCGAGGTCTACGACGACCGGTTCCGGGCCATGGTTCCGGACGGGGCGAAGCTCGAACGCCACTGCACAGGCATGGAGTGGGCCGAGGGCCCCGCATATTTCGCGGACGGCGACTACGTGCTCTGGAGCGACATCCCGAACGACCGCGTGATGCGGTGGTCGCCGGCCGATGGCTGCTCCGTCTACCTGCAGCCGGCCGGCTACCACAACGGCCACTACCTCGATCGGCAGGGCAGGCTACTGAGCTGCGAGCACGGTCGGCGACGGATCAGCCGTACCTCACCGGACGGCACGGTCGTGCCACTGGCCGAAAGCTACCGGGGCAAGCGGCTGAACTCCCCCAACGACCTGGTCGTCAAGTCCGACGGCACCATCTGGTTTACCGACCCGCCCTACGGCATCCTGTCCGACCACGAGGGACATCAGGCCCAGAGCGAGCTGGGAGCCAACTACGTCTTCCGCCTCGACCCCGAGTCGGGCGACATGCGGATCGTCACCGACGAGCTGGACAGGCCGAACGGCATCTGCTTCTCGCCCGACGAAAGCCTGCTCTACGTCGCCGATACCGGCGAGCCGATGGACGTCCGTGTGTTCGACGTTGTAGACGGGGAGCGGCTGGCGAACAACAGGCTGTTCGCGGTCGTCAGGCCAGGCGCGGCGGACGGCTTCCGCGTCGATACGGACGGCAACCTGTTCACCAGCGCGTGGGACGGAATCCAGGTCTACAGCCCCGCTGGCGAGCTGCTCGGCAAGATTCTCGTGCCGGAAGACCGGACGGCCAACTGCGTCTTCGGCGGGCCGGACAAGACCCGGCTCTACATCACCGCCGACAAGTCGCTCTACTCGATCCAGCTGAACGTCCGGGGCGCTCAGACCCCGTAGCCCCAAGTTCCCGGAGGTAACCGTTCACGTCGGTAGTACGGGGGCGGCAACATGGTGTGGGCCCCTCGATACGCGTCGATGAAGCATCGGCGCTACTCGGGGTGAACGGGTTGTGTGGGCCGAAGCGTAAGGCCGACCACCCTGACCGCTGCCGGCGCACATGTTCCACAAGCCGATGCCCTGAGTGCCCCGACACCCCGTGTATCTACCAACCGACTGCCATGAGTGCCCGGACGCCCGTCGGGGTGTATCGAAGGGCGCCACGCAGGGTGAACGGAACGCAGCGGGAGTTGTTGGTCTCCCGGTCCCGCGCCGTAGAGCCCTAACGCGGGACGGGGAGCAGGCAGACCGGCGAGGGCACCTTTTCCACGTGGGCCGTAGGCTGAAGCAGACCCGTCTCGCAGTCGATCCTGAAGGTCACTATGTCGTCGGTGCGCTCGTTGGCGACGAGCATGAACGCGCCGGTGGTGTCGATGACGAAGTTGCGCGGCCACTCCCCGCGGGTCGACTCGTGGCCCACGGGGGTCAGCATCCCGGAGCTCTGGTCTATCGCGAAGATCGCGATGCTGTGGTGGCCGCGGTTCGAGCCGTACAGGAACCGGCCCGACGGCGATACGTGGACATCGGCCGGGTAGTTCGTGCCTTCGAACCCGTCCGGCAGCGTCGAGACGGTGTGCAGCTCCTCCAGGGCGCCCGTCGAGCCGTCGTAGGAGAAGGCCGTCACGGTCGAGTCCAGCTCGTTGATCGCGTAGGCGTACCGACCGCCGGGGTGAAAATCGAAGTGACGCGGCCCGGCGCCGGCGGCCAGTGACGCGGTCAGCCCGTCGGCCGGCGTCAGTAGACCGAGCACCAGGTTGAGACGGTACACGGCCACCTCGTCGGTCCCGAGGTCGGGCACGAAGGCGAACCGGTTCGTGGGGTCGACGTTGATCGAGTGCGGGTGCGGCCCCTGCTGGCGGTCCGGGTTCGGCCCGCTGCCCCGGTGATGCACCACGGCGGTCGGCTCGCCGATGCGGCCGTCGCTGCCTATCGGAAGGATCGCGACGCTGCCGCCGCTGTAGTTGGCGACGAGCACCTGGCGGTCGGTGGCGTCGACGGTCAGATGGCAGGGCCCGTCGCCTCCCGAGGGCTGCGTGTTCAGGTGGAGGAGGCGTCCGTCGTCCGGCGAGATCTCGAACGCGCTGACCGATCCCGTGGGACCGCCGGAGGCGTCGCTCTCCTCACTGACCGAGTAAAGGAAGCGCCGCCTTGAGTCGACCGCGAGGAACGACGGGTCGGCGATTGGCATGGCGTCGCCTGCGAGCCGGAGCTCGCCGGTCGAAGGGTCAAGCCGGCACGTGTAGATTCCCTCGCTGTCGCCCTTCGTGTACGTGCCGACGTATACGGTTATGTGTTCGTTCGATTGTGTCATCTGAGATGGACTCCTGATTGGGATTGTGGTGCGCTCACCTTCCGATGGCGTAGGACTCCCGGCGCGGGTCGGCGCCGGCGAACAGCGCGCCACGGTCTACTTTGATTGCGCACGCCCCGCCGGTCAGCGCCTCCCAGTCCGGCCACCGCTCTATACTGTGGCCCCGGTCGGCCAGCCCGGACAGCACGCCGTCTCCGATCCGCGATTCGACCGCCAGCACACCGGGCCGGTAGGCGTGAGGCCAGAAGGAGTTGGGGAAGCTCATACTCACGAAGCGAGGCGCCTCGATCGCCTGCTGCGGGTCCATTCCAAACTCGACGACGTTCAGGAAGATCTGCGCCATGGCCTGCACCTGAGCGTCTCCGCCGGGCGTGCCGAACGGCATGAACAGCCGGCCGTCTCGCAGCGCCAGCGCGGGGTTCGGGGTCAGCCGGGGCCGCTTCCACGGCGCCAGCGACGACGGATGCTCCGGGTCCAGCCAGCTCTGCGACCCGCGGGTCGATATCGCGATCCCGATCTCGGGTACCAGCGGCACGCCCACCTCGCCGTCGCTCGGCGTGGCGGAGAAGGCGTTGCCGGCGCCGTCCACGACGCAGGTGTAGCTCGTGTCGCCCTCCCAGGCGACGCCGTTGGCCGCGGACGCTGAGGCCGACGCGGCGTAGACCCCGGCGCCGCCGGGCGCGGGCATCTCGGGCCATGCGCTGTCGGGGTCGATCAGCTGGCGCCGGGCCGCCGCGTACTCTTTGGACAGCAGCATCTCCATCGGCACGTCGACGAAGTCCGGGTCGCCGTAGTACGCGTCGCGGTCGGCGAAGGCCAGTTTCACCGCCTCCACTGCCGTGTGGACGTACGCGGCCGAGTTGTGTCCCAGCGCGGGAAGGTCGACGCCCTCGAGGATGTTCAGCACCTGCAGCAGCGACGGGCCCTGGCACCAGGCGCCGCAGGTGTAGACTTCGTACCCTTTGTAGCTGGCCGTCTCCGGCGGCTCCACCCGGGCGTGAAAGTCCGCGAAGTCGTCCATCGTCAGGTAGCCGCCCCGCTCCTGGCAGAACCGGACCATCCTCTCGGCGACCTCGCCCCTGTAGAACACGTCCCTGGCGGCCCGGACGCCCGGCCGACGGCCTTCTGACGAGGCGCGGCGCTCGGCGTCGATCATCCATCGGAACACCCTGGCGAGCCCGGTCCGTCTCAGCGTGTCGCCTACCGCGGGCGGCTCGCCTCCGGGCATGAAGGCCGCCGTTGCTTCGGGCGAGTTCCCGAGGTCCGTCGCCGAGACGGCGATGGAGGCCGCCAGCCGGTGCGAGGCCGGGAACCCCTTTTCGGCGAGCTCCAGCGCGGGCGTCACGACCTGCTCGAAGCTCATCGTCCCGTAGAGCTCCAGGGCCGTCAGCCAGGCGTCGCAGGCGGCGGGAACGACGCTGCGCGGGATGCCGCGCGGAATCTCGCCGTAGGTGTCGAGGAACAGCTCCAGCGACACGGCCTTCGGCCATCTGCCAAGCCCGCTGATCGTCACGACCTCGTCCGTCTCGGCGACGTAGATGACGATCGGCGCCACGCCGCCGAAGCTCGTCATGTGGGGCAGCGTGACGTTAATCGCGATCCCCGACGCCACGCCGGCGTCGACGGCGTTTCCGCCCTGCTCCAGCACGCGGTACCCGGCCGCGGCGGCCAGGTAGTGCCCCGAAGACACCATGTGCGTAACGCCGCTGACGCTCGGCCGGTACGATGCGATGCTGTCGGGCGGCATATCTGCCTCCGTGTGCGCTCTCTCGGCGTCGTGACGGCCCGGCCGTCGACGCGGGACGGGGCTCTACGCCGACGGCTCCCGCGCGGCGTCGCGTTGCCGCGGCTCGACGCGGTCGCCGTCGCGGTCGGCCGTGTCAGGGGAGCGAGGGCGGTCCCTGCCCCGTGCCCCCCTCCACCGGCGCCTCCGTCCGGGCTGGCCGGTGACGATCTTCTTCATCTCGGCCTCTATCAGCCTGAAGTCTTGCTGCGGGAGCAGGTGAAGAGTCTCGATGAACGCAAGAGGCCACTGCTCCGGCACCCAGCGTTTCACGTACTCGAGGCTGGGGCCGATGAGCCTGGCGTCGATGTAGTCCTCGTCCTCCAGCACGATCGACGGCTGCGTCTTCACACGGTACGGGAAGCTGTCGCCCCTGCCACGGTCGGGCGTTCCCGCGGCTGTCCAGATCGGCTCGTCGCTCTCGAAGTAACGCGAGATAACCTGCGTAATCGCCGTCCACTTCCTGATCCCGTTCACGTAGATCAGGATGACGTCGTCGGGCTCCATCCTCTGCGCTCGACGACGATGGCGCCGCCGCATGCCGTACAGGTCGAAGCCCCGTTCCCTCGTGATCTCGAAGTTCTCCGGGGTCATCACGACCATCCAGTAGTTTTTAGCCATTCGGGCCCTCTCCCCTGGGACGCCACCCGCATTCTACCATCGGGCATGGTCAACCGTTCAGACCAGAGGCGCCCACGGCCCGTTCAGAGTCGCGGACTGCCCCGACTGTGGCGGACGCCGACGTCGGGGCGCTACAATTGTGCTAGCGCAAGGCGGCCGGGCGGCCGCTGTCCTCCCTTCGTGGAGGACAGAGGAAAGTCCGAGCTCCTCAGGGCAGGATGCCCGCTAACGGCGGGGCGGGGCGACCCGACGGAAAGTGCCACAGAAACACACCGCCGCGATTGCAAAATCGCGGTAAGGGTGAAAAGGCGAGGTAAGAGCTCACCGCCCCGGTAGCGATATCGGGGGCCAGGCAAACCCCATCCGGAGCAAGGCCAAATAGGGGGACAATGGGGGCCCGTCCCGTCCCCGGGTTGGCTGCTCGACCCTCCCGGCAACGGGGGGGCTAGATAGATGGCCGCCACTCGGACGGACACCGGGACGAAGTCCCGCATCGCGGGGCGTAAACCGGTGGCCTCCCGAGACAGAACTCGGCTTACAGGCCGCCTTGCGCCGACGTCCACGCCCCGCCGCGTGGACCCGGTGGCTCCCGACACGATCACGACGGGTGCATGCCAGATCGACTCGGGTCAATTTACGGCGTCGGCGAAGGTCCTGTTGTTCGCCTTACCCTGACCACGATCAGGCCCACGACGGTCACCAATCCGATCCCGAGCACAAGCGCGATCAACGGCACGACCGGCAGGTCGATCACCGGCGACACGGTGATCGCAACCAACGCGGTTGCCGTGTCCGCGCCGTCGCTGACGGTGTAGGTGAAGCCGCCGGAGGTAGTCTCCGAGCCGTCGTGTTTATAGGTGATGGCGGCGCCGTCCAGCGATACGCTACCGTCGACCGCATTGCCGACCGCGGAGACCACCAGCGCGTCGCTCTCCGCATCGCTGTCGTTAGCCAGCAGCGCCGCCGCCGTGATCGAGAGCGTGCCTCCTTCGTCCACCGTCGCAATGTCGTCGACCGCCACAGGCGGGTCGTTCACCGGCGTCACGGTGATCGTCACGATTGCGGCGGCGGTGTCCTCGCCGCCGCTGACGGTGTAGGTGAAGCTGACGCTGGCAGTTTCGGAACCGTCATGCTCGTAGGTGATCGTGGTCCCATCCAGCGATACAGTACCGTCGACCGCATCGCCGCCGGCAGAGACCCTCAGCGGATCGTTCTCCGCATCTGTGTCGTTGGCGAGTAGCGCCGATGCCGTGATGGAGAGCGTGGCCCCCTCTTCCACCGCCGCAATGTCGTCGACCGCCGCACGCCTCCGTGCGATGTTCATCCTCGCCAGGTCCGCACTCAGCACGTACGCTCCACCCCGTGACCACTCTCCCCCAAGCTCAGGGCGACTGCGCCACCCCACAGGGCACCGGGCACGCAGCGCGCAGGGCTCACACACCGCCCGGGCGAAGTGTATCTGCACCCGCTCAGGCGCATCCTCTCATCCTCGTACTCTGCCACCGCCCCATGTCCTGCGGGACACACCGCACTCCTAGTACTTGCTATCATAAGTCAGAGTAACGTTGTTTGAGACTTCCAGGTTTGACAACGGTCTTGGTCCATTCGAAGGGAGTAGGGTTCTGATTGCGGGCATCAGTAAAGCGGTCGATAGCCTGACAGACCTGCTTGGGGTTCGTGGCACTGAGGTGTCGTAGGACAGCTTGGGTCAGGATGCTGAACCAGACCTCGATCTGGTTCAGCCATGAAGCATGTGTGGGCGTGTAGTGGAAGTGGACTAGCGGATGGCGGGCAAGCCAACGGTCATGCTTGGGCTTATGAGTGACGAAGTTGTCCAGCACCACGTGGAGCTCGGTATCGGGATAGTGGGCCACTATACGGTTCATGAAGTCGAGGAACTCCCGTCGCCGCTTGCGGCGATAGTGGGCCACATTAACCTTGCCGGTATGCACCTCAAGGGCAGCGAAGAGGGTCGTAGTCCCGTGTCGCTTGTACTCGTGAGTATGCCCCCGCACCGCCTCTCCGTTAGGAAGGCGCAGCCACCCCTGAGCTCGTTCCAAGGCCTGGATGGAAGGCTTCTCATCGACGCTGATCACCACTGCGTTCTCGGGCGGTTCCAGGTACAGACCCACTATGTCCGCCGCCTTTTGGGCAAACTGCGGATCGGTGCTCACGCACCAACTGCGACGTCGCTGAAGGTGGATGCCGTGCTTGCGCAGGACCCGCCAGACATGTATCGCCGACACGTCGCCAAGGGCTCTGGCCAACAGCTTGCCCGTCCACGTCGTGTACCCGTCCGGCGCAGGCTCGTCCAATTGGGCCAGAATGCGCCGCTCGGTCTCCTCGTCGTATACCCGGGGCTTGCCCGACCGGGGAGCATCTGCCAGTCCCCTCAATCTATGCTTGGCGAACCGGGTGCGCCATTTGCTCACGGTAGCCGCACGCGTTTGCAACTTAGATGCGACATCCTTCGTCGTGCTTCCCGTCGCGGCTTCCAGCACGATACGGGCTCGTTGCACAAAGCGTTGCTCAGTACTCGTTCCGCGCACCCAACTCTCCAGCGTCCCTCGCTCCTCCTCCGTCAATTCGATAACCGTTGCTACTCCTGACATAAACTGAGCATACAACATAACGCTGTATATTGTTAGTAGGTACTAGTTGCCATGGCGTCGATGTAGAAGTCGGATGCCGTCAGCCTGACCGGCTCATCACCACCTCCGTCGGGTTCCTTGTGCGACCGGCCACCGACCGGGCTCACCAGCTCCGTACCCCTGCGCTCCGCCTCCCATCCGTTCCGGCCAGAACCATATGACGTGTCCGCCCACAGCTCCGAAGGACCCCCGCTCACTCAACTCGTCGATCACCCGCGTCGTCACCACAGAGTCGCTGCCGCTCGATGGCGTGACCTCCACGTGCGTGATCATCTGAACGGCGTTGTCGCTCTCACACGTCTCGGCCACCTGCACCTCGTATCCCTTCCCCTTGTGTCCGCTGTAGGTCACCCCAGGGTCGTGCGGTGTCTGCAGCGAGTCCGACCGCACCTCCCTCGGCTCCCTCAGCGCTATCGGCACCTTCCCCTCTGCCGCATCGTCGTCATCCGCTCCGGGACGACCGTCCCTGTGACGACCCACGTGGCACTGCTCGCGCCAGGTTGAACTCCAACTCCTCCAGGGCCTCGATGTCCGTCAGATCGAACATCTCCTTGAGCACCAGCACCCCGAGCGCCGTCTGCACCGCGCGGTTGGGCCTGCCCATGTCCGCGCTGTACATCTCAGCGAACCGCTCCTCGTCTATCAGCGGCAGAGCCTCGTTCCGAAACACCTGAGTCTTCTCTCCTCCACCTTCCCCAGGCCCTATTATCTTCAATGCCACACCCTTAACCACGACTTTTTATAACCACGACTTTTTACGACAGAATCAAACTATTGCCCCAGAGGTTCACCTCTACCAGTGCCGTAAGCCCTCCCAATTCCGAGGGAATGCCACCGCTCAGGTCATTGCGACTCAGATCCAGGGTTACTAGCCCTGTGAGCAGGCCCAACTCCGGGGGTATGCTGCCCTCTAGACGCCCGTTCACATCGTCCCCACGAATCCGCAACTCCGTAACCCGGGCTGGCGATCCTCCGATCGAAACGCCGTCCCCATTTGGACATCGACGTGTCGGCGGTCCATATCAGTCGCCTGCCGCCCCCGGACAGAGTATCTCGGGCCGCGAGGAGGGTGTTGCAGTCTTGGACCAGCAACGGGTTGTCCTGGGGGTTGGCCACTGCAATGCCGGTGGAGCATGGCCCGTCTGCGGCCGCCACGTCCGCCACAGCGATCCCGCTGGCCCACGACAGGCATGTGGCCAACGTGGCCAGGCCGAGCTTCAGCAGCCTTCCGTTGGGTCTGCGGACGGCGCGACGACCGACGTTCCGCTCTGGCTCAATGCGCCTATCGGCCTTTGGGAGATTGACATAGGACTACCGGTGCGTCCGGACGTTTGGGTTGCCTGAGGACGTGGGGCTGACTCCTCCTGGCGCGCGGCCATGTTCGTCGTTCATGATCAGCGACTCTACGTCGGCCGCGTACTTGGCCTCCGAGTCGTCGACGGGGTCATAGCCGATGCGGCGGCCCTCGGCGAGCGACCAGAACGCTCGGGCGTTGTCGCTGGTCCCGAAGACGACGCGCCAGGGCACGTCGTGCTCGTTATCGATGTTTCGCGCCTGTACCGCAGCGAGGAACAGCCTGGCCGCGTCGGAGGCGCTGAAGTGGGCCGCCAGGGCGCGTTTGTAGTTGGTCACGTCGCCGCCGAACGCCGAGCCCTCGAGCTCGTGAGGCCAGCCGATGCGCACGTTCACGACGCCCATCCTGCGCCCGAAGGCGCCGCACGCGAACATGAACCCCATGCGCTCGCAGACCGCCTTCGACCAGCCGTAGAACGTGTCGGCCCTCGGCAGCATATCCTCGGTGATCATGTCGAGCTTGCGGTCGTGTATCAGCGCGTGCTCGGTCCAGTCGCCGACGCGGTTCGAGCTGGTGAAGACGACGCGGTCCACCCCCGCCTCGAACGCGGCCCGAAACACGTTGTAGGCCATCCGTATGTTGGGCCGCTCGTTTCGGAGCTCGTCGATCTCCTGGGGAGAGTCGGCCAGTACCGGCGGCGACGGCACGCCTCCGGGAACGCTGCCGCCCGGTATCGTGCGCACCAGCGCCAGATGGACTACGGCGTCGATGTCCCGGAACAACGGCGCGTAGGAGCCGCTGTCGGAGTCGAGCAGGTCAACGACGTCGACGTCCTCCACGGGACGCCCCAACCCGTCGACGGCCCGGGAGTCGACCAGCGACAGGTCGAAGTGCTCGCGGAAGAGCGGAAGTACCTGCCCGGCGACGTACCCCGTCGCGCCTGTGATGAGGACGCGTCGTCTCGTCAATCGCGCCTCCGTTGCGGCCGTCGCGTCGGACTATCCGTCCGAGCCTTTGTGGAAGCCGAACATGCCCCCCAGGACCGCGATCGGCAGCGCCAGCTTGGCCGCCGTAGACCACGAGAGCGACTCCGCGACGAGGCCCTGGTCCACGGCTCCCGGCAGAACGTCCGGGACGACCCACGGCCACACGAACTTGAAGACGAGCAGCGCCACGAGGAACATCCCCGCCATCGACCCGACGCCCGCCGCGCATCCCACGCCCGCCGACTTCCGCCGTGAAGTGCTCATAGTTCCGGCTACTCCGTTCCCTGGCTCTCGGCCCCCTCGAGCTCGACGCCGAGCGCCGTCATGATCCGGCTCAGCATGGTGTAGTAGCCGACGGTCACGATCAGCTCGACCGTGCCCTGGCGGCCAAGCAGATGCTCGATCGCCTGGTAGGTGCGGTCGCCGAGAGTGCCGTCCCGTACCAGCTCCCTGGCGGCCTGGGCGAAGACGCCCTCCTTGGCGGGCAGGCCCATCGGGGCCCGGCCGCTCCGGATCGCCTCGATCGCCGCGTCGCTCACGCCGGCTTCCCTGGCCAGTGGCTCGTGGTGGGCCCACTCGTACTCGTTGCCGTGCTCCCGCGCTGTGCTGAGCACGGCGATCTCGCGCACGACCGGGTCGAGAGTGGACCTGTAGCGCGCGTACTCTCCGACCGCGGCGACGACCTCCGTGGCCTCCGGGCTGTTGAGCATGGCGCGGAAGACGTTTCCCACGCTTCCCCGTGACCCGGCTATTTGGTCGAAGACGTGCCGACGGTCTTCCGGCAGGTCGGATCGGTCGAGGTACGGTACGCGGGCCAAGTCGGTCTCCCTTACGAGCGAGGATGTGGGGAGTATGGTACAGGATATCCGAGCGGCGGCCCCGCTTCTACTCCGCCAAGCGCCCTGCTTCTCTTGCGGAGAGTCGTCCTGTGCGGGCCAGCCAGCGCACCGTCTCCGCCAGCGCCTCGCGGACGTCGGGATAGACGATTCCGAGCTCCCTCGTCGTCTCCGAGTCGTCGCAGCGCGCGTCCCACACCATGACGTCGAACGCCTGCGCGTTAATCGGCAGCCGCAGCGGGACGACGCGCTGAAGCAGGTCCGCCAGCCGCGTGACGGGCGCCAAATACCGGGCTGGCGCCGTGACGAAGCGGATGCGCCTGCCCGTGACCTCGCCGAGCATGTGGATCAGCTCGGCTGCCGTGGTGTACCTTCCGGTCACCATGTAGCGGCGCGCGCCTCGATCCGGGCGCATCACCGCGGCGTGTACCCTGGCGACGCTGCCGACGTCGACCAGCGGAAACCCGCCGGTCGGAATCACCGGCGCGCGCCCCTTCAGGATGTCCACCAGCCACGACGGCACCTCGCCGAGGTGAGGATCGTTGGCTCCGAGTACGGTGCCGGGATAGGTGATGACCACCGGGGCGCCGGCCTCCTGGTACCGTCTGGCTATGCGGTCGGAGTCTGCCTTGGACCGAAAGTACGCGCCCCTCGGGTTGCCGACCGGTGACTGCGCCGTCAGGACGCGGCCGTTGGGCGGCAACAGCGCCGAGAAGCTCGACACGTGCACGATCGGGTCGAGGCCGAGCCTGTGGGCGGTGTCGATCACGATCTCCGTGCCTACGACGTTGGTGCGACGGACAGTGTCGCCGTCTCGGATGTTCAACGAGAAGGCCGAACCGCAGTGGACCACCGCGTCGCAGCCGGCCATCGCGGCCTCCACGGTGGCCGGGTCGGTCACGTCGCCGACGGTGTAGGGACGGCCAGAGACGCCTAGCGGCTCGAGCGCGATCGGGACTCGCTCCGGAGCGCGAACGAAGAGGCGCACGTCGTGGCCCCGCTCGACCAGCGCGGCGACGGTGTGAGAGCCGACGAACCCGGTCGCCCCGGTGACCAGGACCCGCATCGACTCTGCCGGCCGGTGCCCCGCCGCCATGCTCGTCTCCCGCTAGCGGGAGGCCTTGACGTTGGCGAGCATGTCCGGCGGGAGCGGGAACACCCAGCCTCGGTTCATTATGATGTCGCGCGCCAGCGCCGGCGGTATCGCGACGATGATCTCGGGCTCGATGGAGAACTTACCGTCGAACCCGCCCATCGCGCTCCGGGCGTGCACTCCGGAGAATCCTCCCGGGTCCACTCCGTTCTCCGCGAAGTCGCTCATGCCGCCGCCGAAGACCGACTGCCACCTGAGCGAGAAGCCGTTGGTGACCTGCGGCCCGACCGCGACCGCGCCGCCACCGGGCGACACGACCATGCCCAGGGCCTTGACGGTGTAGAGAATGTCGTTCAGATTGCCCTCGCCGCCGCAGCTCAGCGTCCAGTGCAGCGTCGTGATCAGCACGTCGGCCGTGTGCTGAGCGCCTTCGAAGCCGTGTTGAATCCGGTCGGGGTCTTCGTTCATGGGCAGAGTGCCGCCCGCCGTTCCGGACAGGTATACGAGGCCGCTCTCGTGTACGACTGCCCCGGCGATGTTGGCGCCCGCCAGCGAGACGACGTGCTGGTCGAACGTGCCCAGGTCTATGCCGAGCTTCTCGGTCCGTTGATAGACGTCGAAGTCACGTCTCATACTGGGCGGCAGCACTGCCTCGTCGTAGTACTTGCTCAATTCCGCTTGTTCCTTCCTGGAAGTTGCCCTTCAACCGTGCGCCGGGTCCAGCAAAGCTGGCAGGGCGGGATTCAGACTGCGCGGGGTACCTTACCACATCTGGCGCCGGCGCCCTGCCGGTAGACCCCAGGAGGCTGGCGGAAGCCCATTCGGAGGACTATGATACGCGCCAGCCTGGTTGCACCGCGGATGGCCGTGCAAGCGGTATCGGCCACTGTTGCACCGGCTCCTGAATCCGAGGAGGAGATGATGAGCGACATAGGCATCGGCGTGGTCGGCTGCGGGTTGATCGGAACGCGCCACGCCGTCCTGTTCGACTCGCTCGACGGCGTGAGCCTCGAGGCCGTCTGCGACATCGACGGCGAGCGAGCCGAGGCGGCGGCCTCTCAGGTCGGCGCGAAGGCGTACACGAGCGTTAACGAGATGGTGCTCGACGACTCCATCGACGCCGTCAGCGTCGCCACGTCGGGATCTCACGGAGGGCCGGCCGAGACCGCGGCCAGGGCGGGAAAACACGTCATGGTGGAGACCTCCTTCGCCGCCACGCTGCAGGAGTGCGACCAGATAATCGACGCCGGGGAGCGGTCCGGCGTCAACGTCATGTACTGCGGCACCCATCGCTTCTATCCGTACAACGTCAGAGCCAGGCAGATGGTCGACGCGGGCGAGATCGGCGACGTCGTGTGGATGACCCGCGAGTTCGTCAGGCAGGGCCGTCTAGGCGATACGGCGTGGGCGCGATGGCGGGACACGGGCGGCGGGTTCTTCATGCGGTCCGGCGCCATCCTGATCGACCATACGCGGTGGATGGCCGGCAGCGAGATCGACGAGGTGTACGCGGTAGGTATGGGCCGCCACGTAGGCGGCGGCGACGGCGAGGACAACGGACTCGCCGGCATCAGGTTCAAGAACGGCGTCTTCGCGTCTCTGCTCGGCGCGTCCGCTCACCCGGGCGTGACCGACTCGTGGTGGCGCCTGGGCGGCACCAGGGGCGTGATCGAACACTCGGAACAGTCGGGCCTCAGCCTTGGCAAGGATGGGTGGACGGATGTGCCGTTCGAGGGCCAGGACATGGAGCCGCCGGACTGGTTCCGGACCTCGATGTCGAGACAGCTCACCGCCACCGGCTACGTCGGCTGGAAGACCGAGTTCGAGGAGTTCGTCGCCAGCATTCGCGAGGGCAGGAAGCCGGCGGTGACCGGCTACGATGGCCGCGCCTGCACCGAGGCGGCCATCGCCATAGTCAGGTCTCACGAGACCGGCAAACCCGTCCGGCTGCCGCTCTAGCGCCGCTGCCGGCCGTTCGGCCCGGCGTAGCTGTTCAAACTTCATGCCCCAGCAGCCCGTTCATCCCGAGTAGCGCCGATGTTTCACCGGCGCGTATCGAGGGGCGAACGGGCTCACGAAACGTGAACAGTTGCGGTCAGACGCGCCTCACTCGACGAGGCCGGTCCTGATCGCCTCTATCTCGGCCGGGGTGACCCCTATCGAGCGGACGTACTTCTCGAAGCCGCCGTATCGGTCGTCGATGTGTCGCAGGACGCGCAGCATCGCGTCCTGAGGGCAGAACTCGTCCCGGTACGTCTGCCAGGTGATCGCCTCCAGGGGCCTCTCCGTTCTCATCTCCCCCGTTGCCAGCAGGTCCAGGTAGCGGTCCAGGAGGAATCGGGCCGACAGGGCGTAGTCTTCGGCGATCGTCTCGTGTGGGACTCCGGCGAGACCGAGAAGCAGCGCGGAGACGACGCCGGTTCGGTCCTTGCCGGCAGTGCAGTGGTACATGGCGGCGGACGGCCCGGAACCGGCAAGCAGGCCGAGGACCCGCCGTAGGGCCGGTTGTCGTTCGTCCAGTACCATCGTGTAGATGTCCGACAGTCTGCGCGCAACCGCTCCGACATCGGGGAAATCGGTGTCCAGAAAGTCGTCGCCGAGGACGTTCTCCCGGTGGTACGAGACCTCCGGCCGGGCCGCGAAGACGTTGGGGCGCGGCTCGACCTCCCTGGTCAGCCGTAGGTCGACCACCGTCCGGACGCCGTAGTCGATCAACGCGTCCTGCGACTCCACGGCCAGCGCGTGCAGGCCGTCGGCCCGGAGGAAACTCCCCCACCGCGTTCGCCGGCCGTCCAGCGTAGGATATCCGCCCAGATCGCGTATGTTGTAGGCGCCCTCGAGGTCCAGGCGCCTTCGTGGGTGCAGCAGTGTTGCGTCCAAACTAGAGCCTCCCGTGTGTGTGTCCGTCTTAGGCGTTATCGTCTATCCGATGTCCACCAGGGAAGCGTTCGCTCCACCTCCCTCAGGCGTCTGCGCAACCCCTGTGCGTCGGGCAGGATCGTCGAGGCCTGGTCCCAGAAGGCGGCCGAATGGTTCCTGACATCCAGGTGCGCGAGCTCGTGGACGACTATGTAGTCTATCAGCGAAGGCTCCAGCATCACGGCGCGCCAGTTGATGCGGATGGTGCCGTCGTAGGCGCAGCTACCCCAGAGCGTCTTCTGGTTTCCTATCAGCACCCGCGGCCTGGAGGCGTGCCCGAGTCGCGGCAGAGAGCTGTCGACGGCCCACGGCAGGAACTCGCCTCCCATGATGATATCGTGCGGATGTTTGATCGGTCGATAGTAGACGGCGCGCGGCAGCCAGCGGTCGACTCTCGCCGGCAGGAGCTCCTCGGCGCGGCCGCGGTACCAGGAGAAAACGGCGGCTCGTATCGACTCGGAGCGCTCGTCGCCGGACAGGTATTCGGGGACCGTCACCAGGAGACTCCCGTCGGCGAGGTGGGCGGTAGGCGAGCTCGCGTCGCCGAGCTCCACGACCAGGCGGACGTCGCGGCCAAGGTAGGGCAGGGTCTCGCCGCTTACAAGGCGGTTTCGAGCGGCCCGCGCAGACGAGACGGTGACCCGCTCCAGTATCCAGGCGGCCCGCCTGCGAACGAACGCCCGCACCTCGTCGATCGATGTCTTCGACGGAACGGCGACCCGGACGCCGTCGGCCCCGACCGTGATCTGCATGGTCTTCTTGCGGCGCTTGCTGCGGCGTACTTCGTACTCGATGGTCCTATCGCGGCAGCGGACGGAGTCCCGTTCGATCACGACCGGCGGGGCGGCTCGACCCGGCGGGCGAGGCCGCTTCTCTCGGCTGCCGTCAGGTTGTCTTCGAGCAGCTGTCGCCGCCCGGCCTCGTGGTGCGCCGGCTCCAACGTCATGCGCCCGTTTCAACCTCACGGGCGTATCCCGTGGGGATGGGCCCCGTGTCCGCTATGGGTGGTCATGGCGTACCCGATCGACGCCTCTGCGCGCCGGATTGGCGGCGGTGGACGAACGCGCCCAGGATTTCGAAGAAGTTGACAGGTGTGTAATAAGTGCATTGAGCCGACATATTCACCGTGGTATGATACCCGCCGTCCCGTAGCTATCGGCGGACTCCTGACGCCATTCAGGATGTGGCCCGAGGTCCATGACTAATGAGCGCTCCGGAGAACGTTCAACCAGACAAGGAGCCTAGACGGCTCACCTCTCTGCTGCGTGGAATCGAATCTCACGTTCAGGGCACGACGCTTTCGGGGTTCATAGAACTCGTACCGCTGTTGGTTACGATTGTCGTACTCCTGTTCATCATCCGGCACGCCGACGACCTGATAAGACCCCTCGGGTTCGTGAAGGACAGGCCCTGGGACTTCTGGGGCGTCGGGTTCATCGTCCTTATCGTCCTCTTCTACTCTATCGGACTGGTGACCTCCACGCGGATCGGAAAGGGAACGATGGACTCGATAAGCGGCGTGCTCGCCCGCGTCCCCGTCGTCAAGACCTTGTTCGGAGTGACGAAGCAGGCGACGACGACCCTCACCTCCCAGTATAACTTCAGCCGGGTGGTCTTTCTCGAGTGGCCCAGAGAGGGCATGGCGGCGATGGGGTTCGTGACCGGGCGCGTACACTCGGTCGACAGGGCGGAGTCCCTGGTGCTTGTGTACATACCGACAGTCCCGAATCCGACCTCAGGGAATATGGCGCTCATCCTCGAAGACGACGTCATAGAGACCGACCTATCAGTCGAGGATGCAATGAAGCTGGTGTTCTCCGGCGGAATAGTGCTTCCCGAAGCTGTCTCACTGGCCCGGGTTCCCCGGATCGATGTGGACAGAGCCGGGCTCATCGGCCGGTTCAAGGCTAACCGCGAGTAGCCGCGCTTCTATCCCGCCGTGGACGGCGCCGCCTCCGGGACTCCGACTGAGTGCTCGCGCTCTCCCTGCATACTCCCCCCGTGGGCAGACACGGTGCCCCCGTCCGCCGAGAGTAAGCTCTACGGACGCGACGGAAGGCTCGGTCGTGAATAACGACGTTGTCGCGGCGGCGGCAAAGGTGCACACCCACACCGGCTTCAGAAGGACTCGCCCTGCCGTGTGCGGTATTCGAGACCCGTTCGGCATGCCGGCGGCGGTCGAGCGGCGACTTTCTCCGGAGCTGAAGGGTCCGGGTTGTGCGGTCCGGCAGGCCGCCTGCAGGGACGTCGTTCAGAAGTGGCGAATGGGGAGGTCTAGGCCAGGGGAGCTTCGTTGTCCCCCGAGTCGACCGCCGCGACCGGCGGGACAAGGGGGATGGTGACTATCATCTCGGTGAACTCGCCGGGCTCCGACTCGACCTTGATGGTGCCGCCGTGCTCTCGGACGATGTCGCTGGACATCGCGAGGCCGAGTCCGGTGCCCTGGCCAGTGGGCTTGGTCGTGAAGAAGGGGTTGAAGATACTCTCAATGATATGCCGCGGTATGCCGCTCCCGTTGTCCTTGATGCGGATCTCGATGTCTTCCTCGCCTCGCCGGGTGGTCAGCCACAGTGTCGGGGCGTAGCGCTCGCCGTCCGATCCCGCCTGCTGGGAGGCGACCCGTTTCTCTTCGGTCGCGTGGCAAGCGTTTCCGACCATGTTCAGGAAGACGCGGCCCAGGTCCCCCGGGATCACGTCGACCTTCCCAATGTTGGGGTCGATGTCCTGCTGCAGGTTGAGCTGGAAGTCCGGATCGGTCGCCCGAGCGCTGTGGTAGGCCAGCTTGGAGTACTCGTCGAGCAGCCCGTTCAGATCGGTGGGCTGCGACTCGCCCGAGCCCCGGCCCATCATCAGCATGTCGTGGACGATCCGGTTGGCGCGCTCGCCGTGCGACCGGATCCGCTCGAGGTTGCTGGTCAAGTCTCCGGAGATCTCCTCGATGAGCCCTCGCTGTTCCTCCTCCACGCTTTCGCCAACCTCTTCGAGAGTCTCTCGCAGCTCGTCGAGGAGCTCTGCCGAGGCCTCGGAGAAATTCTTGACGAAGTTCAGCGGGTTCCTGATCTCGTGGGCGACGCCCGCCGTGAGCTCGCCCAGGGCGGCCAGCTTCTCGCGCATGACGATCTGGTCCTGCGCCCGCTGCAGGTCGGCCAGCACGCTTTCGAGTTGCTCGTTCTTGCCCTGAAGCTCTTCGGCCAGCTTCTCCACCAGGTTCAGGCGCTGGACCTCCAGTGCGTGGCGGCGGAAGACCTCCAGCGCCGCGGCCATGTCCGCGACCTCGTCGCGTCCGCCGATCTCTACCCTGGCCTCCAGGTCTCCGCCCGCCATCAGTCGCATCCAGTTCGACAGCATCTGTAGGCGGCGGAGCAGTATGCGGCCGACGAACAGCCAGGCGATAAGCAGGGCGCCGCCGACGCTTGTCGCGCTAATCGCCAGCAGGAGCGTGCGCCCGGTCAGGATCGCCTGCGTGGAAGCCTGCGTCGCTTCCTCGGCGCTGGCGCGGGCTGTGCTCACCAGACCATCTACGTCGGTGATGAGGTCGACCGCGATGTCGCGATTGAGTTCGAGCAGGTCCTGTTGACGCTGCACGAGCCTCAACTCCTGTTCCAGCAGATCGAAGCCGTCGCCGTCGCCGATTCCCAGCGCGAACATTCTCGTCAAGACCGGATCTACTTCGGCGTACAGAGGCGAGTCCTCCAGGCCGGACAGGTTACGCTGGATGCGGCCGGCCGCGGCCTCGAAACGCTCGCGCAGAGGCTCGACCAGCGGGGCGTCCGAGATGGCGAACGCGCTCTCCAGCAGGTGGGTGGCGATTTTTGCATCCGCCTGCAACTCCGCCATGTGACGGTAGTGCGCAAACTCGCTTTCCGAGAAGTGCTCCTCGCGGGGCGCGGGGACGCCCCCGAGAACGCGGTAGCCGGTCATCGTGTAGAAGAGTTGATCGTCGACCGACGGGATCAGGATGCCATCCAGGAGTGCGCGCACTTCCTCAAGGTCGATCCGCAGGCCTTCCCTGCGGATCTTCAGCTTGAAGAGGTCCGACATCTCGTTCTCAATCTCTTTGATGTTGAGAATGAGCGTGTCCACCTGGCCGCGTATGCGCTCTCCTTCCTCCGGGGAGAGGATGTCCGCCGCCGGGGACACGCCGCCTTTCGTCGCCTGGACGCCCAGGACGGCGAGCGGTCCTTCGAGGGCCAGTCGCGCATCGTCGATGCTGGAGGCCACCTGGGTAAGCTCGGCGGGCGTCCCCGCGGCCGTCAGGCGCGGGGCGGCGTTAACGAGCGTGCCGCTGTGCTGTGCGATTCCGAACGCTGCCACCACCTCCGGGACGCTCTTGTCGTTCACGTGGCTCTGGGCGTCGCCGACGCTGTCGAAAGAGAACCAGCCGACAAGGGCCGCGGCCATCGTCGTCACGACGGCTCCCCCTATACCGAGATAGAGCTGTGTCGAGAGACGGAAGCGGCTTTCGAGCAGACGCCGGAGAAGTGCAAACATGGAACTCAAGATTTAGAAGATCGCTCGATTCGAATCCATAGTACCTTGTTGTAGCCTATGGGGCGCGGCCGGCGACTGGGACGCGGTCTTGTGCCGACGGAGGTCGCAATGCGGACTGTCGCATCGTGTTCCGGTGTGCGCCTGCCGAAACCGGGTGCCGCTCGCGTACCCGACGTGGGCCGGCGGAACAGCGGCCGCTCCGCTAGTGCTCCTTTCTCACTTTCTCGACCGGGACGTAGTTGCCGTCGGGTCCGATCACGGTCAGGAAGACCGAGTCCGACCCCTGGTTGTCGTCGTCACCGTAGCTCAACTCAAACCCGTCGAGGTCGACGTCGGCGCTGCGCAGGTTGCCGAGGAAACAGGCCCGGTCTACATCTCTGCCACACCGTTCTAGGCCGACTACGGTCAGCCGGCCGGCAAGGTAGCCCTCGAATGACACGAAGCCGGGAACCGCGTCTGGTTTGTAGGCCGACAGCGCCTGTAGATATGCGTTGACAATCGGAAGGGAGTCGTCCGTGGGGAATGGCACGACCTGAGTCACGTAAACGCCGGTGCCGATGGGGCCGAGCGACCTCGCCAGAGCGTTGCTGCCTACGAACGATACGGTCATGAAGACGGGATCGACGATACCCGTCTGCCGCGCCCAGGCGATCAACGCGCCCACCGGCTCGTACGCTCCTATCATGATGACTGCCTCGGGCTTGCCCCTGGTCAGGTCCAGCAGGGCCGCCTTCACGGCCGTCGTATTGCGCGGGTACAGTCCGATGGCCACAGGCTCCATGCCGCGCCGTTCGAGCGCGTTGAGCGCCCCGACGTAGCCTGCCCGGCCGAACGAATCGTCCTGGTACATCACCGCGATGTGTTCGATGCCCAGGTCCGTGGTCAGGCGGGCGACCATCTCCTCGGTCTCCTGGTAGTAGGAGGCCCTCAGGTTGAGCACGTTGCCCAATTCTCCCGCGTTACGCAGGAACTCCGCGCCGGTGAACGGCGCGATGTACGGGATGCCCGCTTCCTTTGCTACGGGAGTCGCGGAGCGCGACGTCGGCGTGCCGACCGCGCCGATCAGCGCGAAGACGCCTTCCGTTTCGATCAGGCGGATGGTGTTGGCGATAGCGGCCTCCGGCTCGTAGAAGTCGTCCAGAGACACGAGCTCCAGCTGACGGCCGTGGACGCCGCCCGCCCGGTTCGCCTCGTGAAAGGCCGCCTCGATCCCGAGACGCATGTTGGTGCCGAGGGCCTGGGCCGGGCCGCTGAAGGCGGCGGACTGCCCAAAGACGATGCGCTGTTCGAAGACGCCCGGGTGCGCGCCGCTACCCGGTGTGGGCTTCTGGGTGGCTGTCTGGGTGGGGACCTCGGGGCCGTTACCGCCGTCGGCTCCGTTGCACGAAACGGCCCCGACGAGCATCGCGGCCATGGCGAGGCCTACGGCTACCCGGATTGGGAGCGCGGACGCCGGTCTTCTTCTTGTTGGTCGGAGCTTGAGGGGAGGGTGGTTTCTTTGAGTCACCCTTTTCACGCAGTCTTGCGCGTGACCAAGGTCAGGCGGTTCTTGCCCTGCTCCCGCCGGTACTGCATCTCGTCTATCATCGTCCGCACCAGGTGAATGCCGAGCCCGCCGACGCGCCGGTCTTCGACGGGCCCGTCCAAGTCGGGAGTAGGAGCGTCGTTGAGAGGATCGAATGGCCGGCCCTCGTCCGTTATCTCTATAACGAGCGAGTCCGCGTCCGAGATCAGCGTGATTTCTATCTCCTGATCGGCGTTCTCGAGCCCGTAGTCCATGATGTTGAGACCCAGCTCCTCGAGGGCCAGGTTGATCCGAAAGACGAGGTCGGGGGGCCAATCGTCCCGCAGGCCGAGATCCTCAACCGCCGCGGTTATGCGATCGAGCTCCTCGTGCTGAGGCTTGATTCTCAGGGTCAGACTGGCGCTCAACTCACTTCTCTTTGCGATGGAAAGTCATGCATGTAATGTCGTCCGACTGCGGGGTGTCGCCTGCGAAGTTGCCCACGGCCTCGAACACCGCCGCGTTCGCCTCCTGGGCGTTCCTGGGAGGGGCCGTCGCGAAGGTTTCACGCAGGCGCGCCATTCCAAACTCTTCGCTGTCGGCGTTCATAGCTTCAGTGACGCCGTCGGTGTAGAGGAAAACGGTGTCACCCGGCGCCAGGGTGACGGAGTGGTGCTCGTAGTACAGGTCCGGCGCGACTCCCAAGGCTATCCCGCCCGTCAGGGGAAACTCGTCCGAGCTCCCGTCGGGGTGGACGAGCAGTGGAGTGTTGTGGCCGCCGTTGGCATATTTGAACTGTCCAGTTTCGGGGTCGTACACTGCGTAGAGGACCGTGACGAACATCGCGGCCTCGTTCTCCGCGTCGAGCAGCTCGTTGACCTCCCGCAGCACCTCGCCGGGGTCGATGGTGCCTATCGCCGCGCCCTTCAGCAGGGTGCGGCTCGACATCATGAACAGCGCGGCGGGGACGCCCTTGTCCGAGACGTCGGCGACTGCGAGGCCGACCCGCCCGCGGTCGAGGCGCATTACGTCAAAGAAGTCGCCTCCGACGTTGCGCGCGGGCTCCATGTTGGCGGATATCTCGTAGTCTTCGTGCTTGGGGAATTCGGTTGGGAGGATCGACTGCTGTATCTTGCTCGCCACGTCGAGCTCGTTCTGCAGGGCGACGAGCTTGTCGCGCGAAGAGAGCGCCTCACGCCACTCCGTCAGGTGTTGCAGCGTGCGGTCAATGGTGACCTTCAGGTCCTCGAAGTCGATGGGCTTGGTGACGAAGTCGAAGGCGCCCCTGTTCATCGCGGTACGGATATTCTTCATGTCCCCATAGGCCGAGATAATCACTGAGCGTACGTCCGGATCGACCGCGGGGATCTGTTCGAGCAGCGTCAGCCCGTCCATCTGGGGCATGTTGATGTCAGATAGAACGAGGTCAATGCCCCGGTCCTCGTCGAGCTTGGCAAGGGCCTCTACGCCATTGTGGGCGAAGACGAACTCGTACTGGCCCCTTCTTATGTGGCGCCGCATGCGTTGCAGCATGAGCGGCTCGAGGTCCGGCTCGTCGTCAACTACGAGTATTTTGAATGGACGCTGCATCGGAAGCTATGGCGACACAAGTCGGGCTCCTGGCCGAGACTGGCCAGCGCGCCTGCGGGCTATCGGCTCGGGCAGCCCGCCAGTGTGGCGACGGCCTCGGATTGAGACTCGTGAGTCTGAATTATCTTGTCGAAGCCGCTTATTTCGAAGACCTCGCGGACCGGGCCGACAAGCGAGCAGACGGCGAGCTTCTTGTCCTGTCGTTGTAGCGTCTTGGCAACAAGCAGAATTACGCGGAGGCCCGCGCTGCTGATGTACGTGAGCCGTTCCAGATCGAGAATCAGGGCGCTGTCGTCATCGGAGATGGCGGCCTGTAGAGCATCCTGGAATTCACGGGCGTTGACGCCGTCGATGCGGTTCTCGATGCTCGCAACCAGTACCTTTCCATGTCGCTCCGTCTTGATCATTTTTGTCTGTCCTGTCTCCGTTAGCGGTCTGTCCAGCGCTGTCAGTATCGGCGACAGCCTATTACCCAAACTAGATTACGTACGAATACCGCAGTGGCGACCGCCGCCATCACTATGGTGACGGACGGCACCCGCCCTCTGCGAATTGGCCCTCAATTATACGGGCCGCATGAAGTATGCGGACAGTATGATGTGAAATAGCCTCCATAGCACGGAGTTTATTGCCGAACCGATATTATTCGCTTGTGGACGACAAATCAAGTGCAACCTCCCGGAATTAGCGGCCTAACCGGGCGCGGCGTCTTCCGAGCCGGCGGCAGGTTCCGCCAGCAACCTTCTCGCTATGATCTCGCGCATGATTTCCGAAGAGCCAGCCGCGATGGTCCATAGACGGTAGTCGCGGGCGAACCGCTCGACGGGCGTCTCCCGGATGTAGCCATAGCCACCGTGAAGCTGCACCGTTTCGTACGCGACGCCGTTGGCGGCTTCGGTGGCGTACAGCTTCGCCATAGAGACCTCGGTCTCGGCCTCCTCGCCCGCGGCGAACCTGGACGCCGCGTAGTATGTCAGCCGACGAGCCGCCTCGAGCCGCGTGGCAAGGTCGGCGAACCGGTGGCGCAGCGCCTGCAGGTCCGCCAGCGGACGGTCGAATGCCGTTCGATGCTGGAGATGGGCCCGTGTGTCCTCCAATGCCTGCGCGGCGGCGGAGACGCTGAGCACGGCCGCCAGGAGCCGCTCCCTCTGCAGGCCTGCGGCGAGCTGGTGGAAGCCCCTGTTGAGCTCGCCGAGCAGATTCGACTCGGGGACCCTGACGCGGTCCAGCACGATCTCGGCCGTATCCGAAGAGAGCATCCCGGTCTTCTGGAGCTTCTTCGCCACCGACAGTCCCGGCGTATGGCGCTCGACCAGGAACTGCGAGATCTGCCGGTGCCTCGGGCCCGTCCCGCCGGTCCTCGCGGACACGAAGTACAGGTCGCCATATACGCCGTTGGTGGTGAACGTCTTCGATCCGGTGAGCAGCCAGTCGTCTCCGTCCTTCACGGCGCGCGTCGCGATGCCGGCCATGTCCGAGCCCGCGCCGGGCTCGGTGATCGCGAGCGCGCAGACCGTCTCGCCGCTGACGATTCCCGGCAGGTACCGCGCCTTCTGCTCGTCGGTGCCAACGTTGGCCAGCCAAGGGGACGACATGTCGGTGTGGACGATGATGCTGAACGCGACGCCGCCGGAGCGGCATCGAGCCAGCTCCTCCGCCAGCACCACGGTCATCCAGAAGTCGGCGCCCCCTCCGCCGTACTCCTCGGGGTATTCCACTCCCAGGAAGCCCAGCTCTCCGAGTCGGCGAAACAGCTCGCGCGGAATCCGCTGGCGGTCCTCCCATTCGTCGACGTGAGGGACGATGGCTGCTTCGACGAAGCGCCGGACCGCCGCGCGGAAGAGCCGGTGCTCTTCCCGAAAGTGCTCCATCCAGTCGCCTCCGGGCGCAATGTTGAGTCTACCGTGCTCCGCCGCACAGCATAGCCTCGGAAGGCGGGCTACGGGGCAGCGGGACGGACGGGATTCCGTACGATATCCTACAGCCGGTTCGCGGGGCGCACAACGTTCGTGAATGTCCCACCTGGACCGCCGAGGGGTGATAACATCACGCCATCTGGCTTCCGACCGTGACGCGGTCGCGCATTCGGCTTGCCGCCCCGTCGGCGGGCTGGGAGATAGGAAGAGACATGAAAGACGTAGCCGAGATCGGGTCCCGCCTCGAGCTGTTCGTGGACGACTGGCTGGTGGACCGTCTGCACGGAGCCGACCGCGTGATGCATCGTCCGACGCCCCAGAACGTCGCACTGCGCTTCGACCGGCCGTGGGAGGGCAACGTGCCGGGCCACTTCACCGTGTTGCGGGAGCTGGAGCTGTTCAGGATGTATTACCGCGGGGCCGACCACATATACGGGCCCGACGAGCGGGAGGGCCACGAGAGGGTGGTGTGCGTGGCCGAGAGCGTGGATGGCATCGAGTGGACGCGGCCGGGCCTCGGCCTGGTGGAGTTCGACGGCAGCACCGACAACAACATCATCCTGAAGGGCCCGGGCACGGACAACTTCGTCCCGTTTCAGGACGGCAACCCGGAGGCCGCGCCCGATGCCCTCTACAAGGCGGTCGCAAAGGGAAGGCGCGGGCAGGAACGCGGGCTCTACGCCTACAAGTCAGCCGACGGCGTCCGATGGACGCTCATGGCGGACCGGCCCGTCGTCACGGACGGCTTCTTCGACTCCCAGAACCAGGCCTTCTGGGACGCCGTCCGCGGCGAGTACCGCGAGTACCATCGCGACTTCCGCCCAGGGCGCGATTCCAGGGGCAACAGGAACGGCCGCGACATCAAGACCGCCGCGACCAGGGACTTCCTCGACTGGCCCGATCCGGTGTGGATCAGCTACTCGCCGGGCCGGACGAGCGAGCTGTATACCAACCAGGTGAACCCGTACTACCGGGCGCCCCACCTGTACCTGGGGTTCCCGACGCGCTACGTGGATCGGGGCTGGACCGAGTCGACGAAGTTGTTGCCGCACCCGGAGTACAGGCGGTTTCGAGCGACGAACTCGGAGCGGGAGGGGACGGCCGTCACCGACGGGATGTTGATGTCGAGCAGAGACGGCCTCAACTTCGACGTATGGCCGGAGTCGTTCAACAGGCCCGGGCTCCGTACCAGCGGCAACTGGCTGTACGGCGACAACTACCAGAGCCTGGGGCTCATAGAGACCAGGTCGGCAATAGAGGGCGCTCCCGACGAGCTTTCGTTCTTCGCCACGGAGGCGACGAACCTGGACGGCATCGCGGCCCGCTCGCGGCGCTACACGATACGGATCGACGGCTTCGTCTCGGTCAACGCGGGGCTGAGCGGCGGCGAGCTCCTGACGAGGCCGGTCATATTCGACGGCGACAGGCTCGTCCTCAACTTCTCGTCGTCGGCAGCCGGCGGCATCGCCGTAGAGGTCCAGGACGCGAGCGGGCACGCGGTCTCCGGCAGGAGCCTCGAGGACTGCGACGAGGTCTGGGGCGACGACCTCGCGAGGACGGTGAGCTGGCGCGGCGCCCCCGACGTTGGGGGGCTGGCAGGCCAGCCGGTCAGGCTGCGCTTCAGGCTCCGGGACGCGGACCTGTACTCGCTCCGGTTCGCCCGCCAGGGCGGCGCTTAGCGCCCGAGGGCGGCGGGCTCGACGTGCGCGGGCGTGGGCTCTATGCGCGCGCCGCGGTCTGGGAACGTCGCCGAGTAGACGTCGCCCACGGGAGTCCATCTCTGGGTGTGCGCAGACTCGCGGGCGGCGAGGCACATTGCCGCGCTGAGCAGACCGGCCGCGAGGTCGGTCTTGGACTCGTCGCGGCCCAGGCAGACGTCGACGAAGTTACGTGCCAGGGCCTCGTCGCCGCCGAGGTGGCCCGTAGTCGCCCTGACTCGGGACGAGTCCACGCGGTCGCGGTGATGGTCGATCACGGTGACCGTCTCCGTGTACCAGTCGAACGACAGCGTCGCCTCGTATCCGGTGATGGTGGCCCCGCGAGAGCCGGCCGTCCGGCGCGAGAGGAAGTTCTGCGTGTAGCTGGCGTGGGCCCCGCTTTCGTACGCTATCAGG
>CBDCTC010000004.1:0-206746 GCA_965222125.1 Dehalococcoidia bacterium
TCGGTGAGAGCTACAAGATTCGCGTCTCGGAGGCGGAGGCATCGGACGGCAGGGCGCGTCAGAACCCGGTGCAGAGCAGCCATCTCGTTCGCACGGCCGTGGCGATGGGCGCCCAAGTTGCCGGAGACAAGGAGGACCAGAGTGAATAAGAAGATGATGCGTCAGGCCCGCGAGCTCCAGAAGAACATGATGAAGATGCAAGAGGAGCTCGAGAACGCCACGGTGGAGGCTTCCGTCGGCGGCGGGGTCGTCAGGGTAGTCGTAAGCGGCAAGTTGAGAGTGGAGTCGTTGACGATTCAACCCGAAGTCGTCTCTCCGGACGACGTGGAGATGCTGCAGGAGCTGGTGCAGGCGGCTGTGAACGAGGGCATGGAGGAGGCCCAGCAGATGGTCTCCAACCGCATGAGCTCGCTCACCGGCGGTCTCAACATTCCCGGGTTGACCTAGGGAACGTTGGGCATGCGCGTAGACGGCTATTCGGCCGCCGAGCCGGTGACGAGGCTTGTGGAGGAGTTTCACAAGCTGCCCGGCATCGGCCCCAAGACCGCACAGAGGCTCACCTACTACCTCGTGCGAATGCCCGAGGACGAGGCCCGCTCCCTCGCCGAGGCCGTGCTCGCCGTGAAGGAGCGCATCACGCTCTGTTCGCTGTGCTTCAACATCACCGAGTCCGACCCGTGCTCGCTGTGCGGCGACCCGGGCCGCGACCGCACCCGGATATGCGTCGTCGAGGAGGCCTTGGACGTGGCGGCGCTGGACCGCACCGGCATGTACCGAGGGCTCTACCACGTGCTCCACGGGGTGATCTCGCCCATGGACGGCGTCGGCCCTGACGCCCTGAAGATCCAGCCGCTGCTCGGCCGTCTCACGTCAGGGGAGGTGACCGAGGTGATCCTCGCCACGAACCCGAACCTGGAGGGCGAGGCGACGTCGATGTACATCAACAAGCTGATCGAGCCTCTCGGAATCGTCGTGACCAGGCCCGCCCGGGGCCTCCCCGTGGGCGGCGACCTGGAGTACGCGGACGAAGTGACTCTCGGTCGGGCGATCGAGGGCCGCCAGCGGTTCTGAAGCTGTGGCCAGGCCAAGGACGTACAAGACGCGCGCCGTCGTCCTCAGGCACGTCCCCCTTGGAGAGGCCGACCGGATCCTGACGCTGTGCACCCAGGACCGCGGCAAGGTGCGCGCGGTGGCGAGAGGCGTGCGGCGGACGAAGAGCCGGCTCTCCGGCCATCTCGAGCCGCTGACACACGTTAGGGTGTCGGTCGCGGAGGGCCGCGACCTCGACCACCTGAGCGAGGCCGAGACCCTCCACAGCTTCCGAGCGCTGCGGGAGGACCTCGCCCGCGTGTCCGTGGCTGTCCACCTCTGCGAGCTCGTCGACCGGTTCACGGCCGAGGGTTCGCCGGCGCCCGACGTGCTCGACCTCCTGCTGGTCGCCATGACGATGCTGGAAGCAGGGGAGGGCTCGCCGATGCTGGTATGCGCCTTCGAGGTCAAGATTCTGGGCTATTCGGGCTTCGGTCCGGAGGTGCAGCGATGCGCCCACTGCCGGTCCGAGCTAGAGCCCGACGACCACGTGTACAGCAGCGCCGCGGGAGGCATACTCTGCCCGTCCTGCAAGGTTGCGTCCGAGGGCCCGCTGCTCTCCGTGTCGATGAACGCCATCAAGGTGCTGCGCTACCTGCAGCGGCAGAGCATCCGGCAGGCGCCGTCGCTCAAAGTCTCTCCCGAGCTGGCCGGACAGGTGGACCGGCTCCTCACCGCGTACGTCACCCACGTACTGGAGCGCGATCTGAAGAGCACCGAGTTCATGAAGCTCGTCGCCACGCCTGGCGCGGAGCGCTGATCGGGGAGCCCTCGGCTCGAACACCCCCTCCTCTGCCATATCGGCCAATAGCTCGCCCCGGCCAGCGTTTCGTGTACGGCATGCGCTCTCCTCGGACGTAGAACGCGTCCGGCCTGCTGGCCGGTCAAGGCCTTCTGACGTCTCGTGGACGTGTCGCCCGCAAAACCGATTCGGGCGGTTCTCTCGTAACACTTAACGATGGTGTCGACGCCTCGCGCGTGACGCGAAGCGCGGTCGAAGGGGGATCGCGGAGATGCGGGATCGTAGCTCTGGGCCGGGTACATCATGGCTGCGGCGAGTGGTTGGCGCGGTTGCGCTGGCGGCACTGACCTTGGCGGCCGGCGCCGCTCCGACAGCGGCCGAAGCGCAGCTGCCGCCGCCGGACGGCTCCGTCAAGTGGGCACAACCCCCCTTTCTTTGACCTTCTGGAGGCTCCGTCCGGAACAAGAACCTAAGTAGGTGGCTTTCGGTTCAGTTGCACCGTCATTCCTCTAGGGATGCTCTGAACAATCGGCTTCAGGCTGGGCCGAGTTGAACGGGAGTGGTTTTGGGGGCGTTGAATTGCCTCATGGCGCCGTGGTGGGGGTTATTGTCGGCCTACAACCGGCCCTGACAGGGCGTTTCGCCGCCGTCAGCCCTGATTTGGGCGCACTTATACAAGGTTTCACGCCGCCAGGTACTGTTCGGCCCTCATCAAGTTGGCAAACCCCATCAGCGTCATCAGCCGCTGCGTGTTCTTGGACAGTCCCCTGTAGCGGACCTTGGCGTAGCCGAAGTGCCGCTTGATGTACAGGAACGGATGCTCCACCTTGGCTCTGACCGACGCTTTGCGCTTCTCCGACACCGCCTCAGGACTCTCAGGCTCCAGCTTCCGACGCTGGCCGGGCCTCATCGCCACCTGCCACTCCACATCCAAGCCCCGGTTGCCCGGCCTCTTGTCAACTCCCTGATACCCAGCATCTCCCCACACCTGAGACTCCCCACCGTGCAGCAACCGGGGCAACTCAGTCAGGTCATGCACGTTCGCAGATGTCGTGGTCATGCTGTGCACCACTCCCGTCTGCGAGTCCACACCGATGTGCACCTTCATCCCGAAGTGCCACTCGTTACCCTTCTTGGTCTGGTGCATCTCGGGGTCGCGCTCTTTAGCACGATTCTTCGTCGATGAGGGAGCCGCTATGATGCTCGCGTCCACTATCGTCCCCTCCTGAAGACGGAGACCCTCGGACTCCAGATAGCGGTTGATCTCCTCGAACAGACCCGAGCCCAACTCATGCTCTTCCAGCAGGTGGCGGAAGTTCAGAATCGTCGTCTCGTCCGGCAGCGGCCCAGGCAGTCTCAGCCCTACGAACCACCTCACCGATTCGACCTCGTAGAGCATGTCCTCCATCCCAGGGTCGCTCAGGTTGTAGAACAACTGCACGCAGTGTATCCGTAGCATCGCCGACAACTCGTAGGGACGCCGACCTCGGCCAGCATTGGGATAGAACGTCGGATGCGCTCTTCCAACTCTTCCCACGGGATCAGTCCATCCATGCGCTCAAGGAACTTCTCCCGCCGAGTCTTCTTGCTCTCGTAGTCCAAGTCCGCAAACGTCGGCTGGTTCATTGCCTCGCCTCCCCCGTCTTCAGTCCTTGGCCCTATGTTACTATCCCGCAACCCACCGGGGACTTATTCAGAGCATCCCTAGTGTCCTGTCTCTGAAGTTAGTGGCATAAGTGTTCGGTAGCTGGTATTCTCCTGAGAGTTCATGTGAGGAGGAGGATTCACATGCGTCTTGGTCGACCAACCCCACCGTTGACGCTCAGCGACGATGAAAGGGAGACACTGGGACAGTGGGCGCGCAGGCCCAAGACGGCGCAAGCGTTGGCCCAGCGGGCCCGAATGGTTGTGGAATGTTCTAAGGGCAAGACGAACACCGCTGTGGCCGCGGAGTTGAGAGTGTCGCAAGCGACGGTTGGCAAGTGGAGGTCTCGGTTCTTGGAGAGTCGACTGGACGGACTGGTGGATGAAGCAAGGCCTGGCAGACCCCGCACTGTCACCGATGCTGACGTTGAGAGGGTCGTGACGCTGACCCTGGAGACCACACCGAAGGATGCTACACACTGGAGCACCCGGTCCATGGCCCGGTTTCACAGTCCTGGCAACTGCGGAGCCGGGTGGGTACTCCGACAGCGCGGATAATACCGCCGCTTGACAATCTCGTACTGCCGCACTCAGGACACGCTTCCCACTTGTCCGACTTCTTGGGCCACTTCCAGTCGGCTACGAATGGTGCAGCTATGGCAAGACGAATGGACCTAGCAGAAAGCCAATCACGAATCCTAGATTCCGTGGATAGCCCTTGCGCCTAGTCCACCATTCGGCAAGTAAGGCGCAAACTACCGTGACCGCTAGATAGATCAGCCCGCCCTCGAAGATCATATCTTCTCTCTCCTACACAAAGCGACTCCGGCGATCAAACCGGAGCCGCTAGGTTTCCGCGATTCCCTTCTACGGGCCGTTTAGGGCCAACAGGTGACTCTGACGCCATCCTTGTAGCATTCCACCCTATCGAATGTCGGGTAGTCTGCCGAGATGTACGCGCGCTCCATATCCGGGTTGATGACAAAGAGCACTGCTGTCGTCCCATCACACGGGACCTTGACGCCCTTGGGGTTGTAGCACGGGGCGTTCGAGCTCACGTACACCCAGGGGGGCAGCGTGACGGCCATCAGTCCGAACACGACGACTACGATATAGCCGACAACACGCAGACCCAACTCTTTGGACGTTCTGACCAAGTACACTCCTATGGCCGCAAACACTCCGAACAGTGCGAAGGGAATCACGACTACTGCTATCGTGTCCATGGCGCTAGTCCGGGTCCGTCGTGCCATCGCCATACTGCCACTTGTTGACGATGGGGTACTTGTGCTTCGTGCAGACGAAGCCGATGCAGAGTTTGAAGTAGCCCTTGCCGTAGGCAATGACTTTTGTCGCTTTCATGCCCGCCTCCTTATTGGGATACCTGTCGTCAATCATAGAGGCCGGATATCAATCTGACGTAAAGATCAACCCTGGAACTATAAGAATTTTGTCAAGATTTCTGCACGGGGAGGACATCGCGAAAGCTCGGGAAAATCGGTCCCCAGTACCCCTCGGCGCCCCCGGATACGTGACGGCCTCCAATGGGAAACTCGTGCTACAATTCCGACGGCAGCATTCGCAGGCGACATGTCACCCATAGAAACAGGTGATACGGACGTACCGTTGCAGGAAATCGACACGCTCAGGCGGGAGATAGACGATCTGCGGACGCGCCACCTCAGGTTGAGCGAGGTCAGCCGTCGCATCACCGAGAGCTGGGACTTCGACACCGTGCTCCAGGAAGTCGTCGACGGCGCCCGCTGGCTGACCGACGCCCGATATGGCGCGGTCGGGGTGTTCGACGACTCAGGGCGCGTTCGAGAGTTCATCACCTCCGGCATCACTCCTGAAGAACGCCTACTGCTGGGGAGTCGGCCCAAGGGGTTGGGTATCCTCGGCTACCTGAACGAGATCCAGGAGCCGCTGCGACTCGCAGACCTCACCCGTCATTCCCGGTCGGTCGGCTTCCCCGAGAACCACCCACCGATGAAGACCTTCCTTGGCGCGCCGATCCGCCACTTGGGCGAGCCTGTTGGCAACATCTTCCTCACGGAGAAGGAAGGTGGGGAGTTCTCGGAAGAAGACGAACAGACCCTGGTCATGTTCGCATCACAGGCCGCAATCGCCATCGGCAACGCTCTCAGATACGGGGAAGAGCGGCGGGCCAGGGATGAAATGGAGACCGAGCGGCGTCGCCTGGCTGCGCTGGTGGAGTCGTCGCCGGTGGGCGTCATGGTGGTCGACGCCGCCACGAGGACTTTCGCGTCGGTCAACAAGGAGGCGGAGCGCATCCTGGGCATGTCGCCGGAGCCCGGCTCCACGCTCGTGCGATATCACGAAGTGGCTATCTACCGGCGTACGGACGGCAAGAAGTACGAAGGCCACGAGCGCCCGCTGGCGAGGGCGCTGGACCTCGGCGAGGTCGTGCGGGCAGAAGAGATATTGTTGAATCGCCCGGACGGTCGGACGGTGACCATCCTCGTCAACGCGACGCCGATCTATTCGGATGGCGGGGAGATAGTATCCGCCATCGCCGTTATCCAGGACATGACACCTCTGGAGGAGGTCGAACGCCTGCGCAATGAGTTCCTCGCCATGGTGAGCCACGAGCTGCGAACGCCTCTGACCACGATCAAGGGCTGCACGTCTGTCGTGCTGAACAGCACCAGAGCCCCCAACGTCTCTGAGCTTCTCCAATACTTTCGAATGATAGATGAGCAGTCGGATAACCTGCGTGATCTCGTCAACAACCTCCTCGATATGACACAGATAGAAGCCGGGGCGTTGTCGGTAACTCCCGAACCCACGGACGTGAAGGCTCTGATCGAGGAATCGAAACTGTCGTTCGTTCGTCGCGGAGCGCTGAATCCCATCGAGGCGGACCTCGCCCCGAACCTGCCCCCGGTCGCGGCGGACAGGCAGCGTATCGCTCAAGTGCTGAACAACCTGCTGTCCAATGCATCCAAGCACTCGGATGCTGGCTCCCCGATTAGCGTGGGTGCATCACGCGACGACTTCTACGTGGTCATCTCCGTAACGGACGAGGGCAGAGGGATACTTGCCGACCAACTGCCCAGGCTGTTCAGAAAGTTCTCTCGGATAGACGACAGCGGCCGTGAGCGGAAAATCGCGGGAGAAGGTCTGGGGCTCGCGATCTGCAAGGGAATAGTCGAGGCGCATGGAGGCCGCATATGGGCCGAGAGCGGCGGCGCCGGACGCGGCACGCGGATCACCTTTTCGATTCCCGAGGCCGTTCGTGAGCTCACCGGCGACGCTATGGCTGTTATGCTCGGTGATGAGAAGCGGATTCTCGTGGTGGACGACGAGCCTCAGGTGTTGCGGCTCCTCCGAAACATACTTTCGGACCACGGATACAAATCGTTCGGGACCGGCAATCCAGATGAGATGATGAATCTCTTCGAGATGGAGCGGCCCCACCTCGTCCTCATGGACCTGATGGTGCCCGGGACCAGCGGATTCGAGCTCATGAGCCGCATCCGCGAGGTGTCCGAAGTGCCGATCATCTTCCTGTCCGCGAACGACCAGGAGGAGAACGTCGTAAAGGCCCTCGGCATGGGAGCCGACGACTACATAGTCAAGCCATTCTCCTCTACCGAACTGGTGGCGAGGGTCGAAGCATCCTTGCGGAAGCGAGGATCGGCTGGTATGCCTGAGCCGCGCCAGCCCTCCCGCCGGGGAGAACTGACTATCGACTATGCAGACCGCGCGGTGACCGTATCCGACCGCCCGGTGCCACTGTCAGCGACCGAGTACAAGCTGCTCTTCGAGCTCTCCATCAACGCCGGACGTGTATTGACGCACGAACAGATCCTGCAGAGGGTCTGGGGACCGGGGTACTCTGGCGAGGGACACTTGGTGCGTGTCTTCGTTGGGAACCTACGACGCAAGCTCGGAGACGACGCAAGGAAACCAAAGTACATCCTCACCGAGCCCCGCGTCGGCTATCGTATGAACAAGCCATAGCGTGACTGTTCACGTTTGACGGAACCCGGCGTGCGCCCCTCAATACGCGCCGCTGCAGCAGCGGCGCTACTCGGGGTGAAAGGGTTGTCGAAGCATCAAGTCTGAACAGATACGGCCCGGCGGCCGGCTGCGTGTCTCGACTGGGTGCGGGGTGTGTGCTAGCATCCCGCCGAGATCGACTTGGGGGAGGGCCGGCTTGTTCGAGGAGACTGAGCTCGCGCGGATTCGCGAGGTCGTCGCAGAGGTCGTAGACGAAGGAAGTCTCGGCGTCGCGCAGTTTCTCAGGTGTCACGCGGTTACCGCCGATGCCGACCTGCTCGACTCCTCGCTGGCCGCGCTGACCTCCCTCGGCGAAACGTGGTTCGGCTCCCGTCCCGCTCAGACGCACCGGCTTGGCGAGGGCAGCGGCCTCTATCTCACGGAGATGCACAAGTGGGGCGCTGGACAGGGCGCCATCGTCACGGTGAGCGTCGGATCGAACCCGGAGCCGCGCCTCGACCTGCTGCTCGTCGGCAGCAAGGGCAGCCTGTACCACCGTGACTGAGCCGCGAAGGGCCGCAGATACGAAGCGCAACGCGGCCACGTCTATTGCACACGGAGACGAAGAGTGAGCGAATACGGGGTTTTGCTGATCGGGGGCAAGCGCACTCACCAGGAGGCGCACGGCCCCATATTCGCCAATAACCCCCGGTGCAGACTGGTCGGGGTTGCGGCTGAGCCCTCGGAGCCCGACTTCAGGAAGGGCTCGGGCCGCGCTCTGGCGGAGCAGCTCGGCGTTCCTTATTTCGCGGACATGGACGCCGCTCTGTCCCGCGACGACGTCCACATCGTGAGCTCGACGCCCCACGTGGAGCGTCGCGGCGACGTTCTCGTGCGCTGTATCGAAGCCGGCAAGCACGTGTACATGGACAAGCCGCTGGCCGGCTCGCTCGAGGCGATCGACGCCATCGCCCGCGCCGCGTCCCGCGCCGACGTCAAGACGCAGATGTTCAGCCAGAACCTGGCGCCCTGGGTGCAGGATGCCAGGCAGGCCGTCGAGAACGGCGCCGTCGGTGAGGTCGTATCGGTCCACGCCGAGAATATCTTCGCGAAGGGCAGGGCAGGGTCCGTGCTGCCGGGCACAGTCCGCCGGGAGAAGTCGCCGGTCGAGCGATACACATTCATCGGAGCCAAGCGGGAGATGTTCGACGTGGGCGTCTACAGCCTAGCGTGGATCCACATGCTGACCGGCCGCGCGGTCGAATCGGTCTTCGCGCTGACCGGCAACTACTTCTTCGCCGACCACGCCGCTGTGGACGTCGAGGACTTCGGCGCGATGGCGCTCCGGCTTGAGGGCGGCGTGACGGCGACCGCGGTCGGGGGGCGGTTCGGGTGGTCGAGCCACCCCAAGTCCGGCCCCCAGCGCGTGGCGGTGGTGGGCACGAAGGGCACGCTCAGCGCGGACGTCAGCGGACGCCGCGTCGAGGTCTACAACGCCGAGCCGGACTTCACGCCGCCGGAGGTAGATCCCCTCGATCCCATGGGCATGTGGTTCGGTAGAGAGCCGGAGTACGTTTCAATGCCGAAGCGGCGCTGGGTCTCTCTGGACCCCGCGCAGGACACGATGGCGATCGACGCGGCGCACTTCGTCGACTGCATAGGCAACGACATCGAGCCTGAGCTGAACGCCGTGGCGGCGGCCGGGATCGCGGAGACGATCCTGGGCGGGTACGAATCAGCCGCCCGGGGCGAAGAGGTATCGCTGCCCCTACCCAGAGACTAGCCGCCGTCGGCCCGCCGCACGATTCCGGCGATGCGGCGCCCCGCATCGCCGGCCGCAGAGTAAGGAGTACCGCGTGACGCTAACCAGGAAACGCCTTGAGGAAGCCGTTCCGGAGCTATCAGGCTCCGTGGCCGTGGACGGACTGGAGGGCGCGGTGGAGATCTACCGCGACTCGTACGGCATTCCCCACGTGAGGGCCGGCTCCACCGGTGACGCCTTCTTCGGTCAGGCCTTCGCCGCCGCCCAGGACCGGCTGTGGCACATGCAGCACGACCGCCTGGTGGCCTACGGCAGGTGGGCGGAGTACGCGGGCCCCGACGCGCTGGAGCAGGACGTGCAGATGCGCCGATTCCAGATCGGCCCGTCTGTCCGGCTCGACTACGAGCACCTGAACGACGAGGCGCGGGCGATGCTGGAGGCCTACGCGGCCGGCGTCAACGCCTTCATCGATTCCGGGCCGCTTCCCGCGGAGCTCGCGCTGGTCGACGACGCGCCCGACAGGTGGCAGCCGTGGGACTGCCTGGCGGTCTTCAAGGGACGTCACATCCTGATGGGCGTCTTCGAGGCGAAGCTCTGGCGGGCAAAGCTGCTCGACGCGTTCGGTCCGAAGAAGGCTGCCGAGCTGCTGCCGGGCCACCGCGGCGACCTGCTCATCGTGCCTCCGGCGGCCGAGTACGACGGCGCCGGTGCGGACGCCCTGCCGCACCTCTCCGATCTCGAAGGCGCCATCGGCGCGATGCGCGAGATCGACTCGGGGAGCAACAACTGGGCTCTGTCCGGCGCGAGGACGGCCTCGGGCAAGCCGCTGATGGCCGGCGACCCGCACAGGGCGCTCGACACGCCCAACGTCTACTACCAGAACCACGTGGCCTGCCCCGAGTTCGACGCGGTCGGCCTCTCGTTCCCGGGATTCCCGGCTTTCCCGCACTTCGGACACAACGCCAATGTCGCGTGGTGCGTCACTCACGCCGTGGCCGACTACCAGGACGTGTACGTCGAGCGGTTCAGGGACGGCCCGCGTCCCCTCTGCCAATACGGCGACGAGTGGCACGAGGTCGATGTCCGGCACGAGGTGCTGAAGGTCCGAGGCGGTGAGGACGTGGAGATAGACGTCACCGTCACCCGTCACGGCCCGGTCATAGCCGGGGACCCGAAGCAGGGCTACGGAATCGCCTTCCGCTACACCTCCACGGACGGCCCCAATCCGACGGCCCAGTGCCTGCCTCGGATGCTGCGGGCTGGAGGGGTCGACGATCTGGACGAGGCGATGAGGGACTGGGTGGACCCATCCAACAACTTCGTCTCCATAGACATCCACGGCGACATCCAGTACCTGAACAGGGGCCGGCTTCCCGTTCGCAGCATGGCGAACGCCTGGCTTCCCGTGCCGGGATGGTCGGACGAGTACGAGTGGACCGGCTTTGTGCCCTTCGGCGAGATGATCAGGTCCCGCAACCCGGACACCGGGTACATCGTCACGGCCAACAACAAGATCGCCGGCGACGACTACCCGCACTACATCAGCCTCTACTACGGCTCGGACCACCGCGCCCGCCGCATTCTCGGCCGGCTGCAGGGTCTCACCGGCGCGACGGTCGACGACATGGCGGACGTGCACCGGGATATCGTCTCGATCCCGGGACGTACGTACGCATCGCTGCTCGGCGAGACCGAGCCCCGCGGCGAGGCCGCGAAGCGCGCCGTGGAGCTCCTGGGGGCCTGGGACGGCTCGATGCACAGGGACCTGGTAGCACCGACCATCTACAGCGCCTTCCGGCGCGAGCTGGACCGGCTGGTGCTGAGCCCTCTGCTGGGGCCGCTGAGCGACGAGGCGTTCGGCGCCACCGGCCGCGGCGCACCCCGGCAGGTGGGCCACCTGAGCGCGCTGCTGGCGTCGCACGCGGCGGACGGGGACACGTCGATGCTGCCCGACGGCGCCGACTGGAAGTCCGTGGCGACACGGGCCCTGGATGCCGCGGTCACCCATCTCCGCGACCGCCTAGGCGACGTCGTCGACTCGTGGCGATGGGGGAGCATCCACGGCACCGCACCCCGGCACCCTTTGTCGGCCTCGTTCCCCGATCTCGCCGGGCTGCTGGACCCGCCGTCGACGCCCATGAGCGGGGATGGCGACACGCCGCATTCCGCCTCCTACAATGCGGCCGACCCGTTCACGGTCACCGGCACGTCCGTCGCCCGGTACGTCTTCGACGCGGCCGACTGGGACAACTCCCGATGGGTCGTCCCGCTCGGTGCGTCCGGCCATCCCGGCAGTACGCACTACGCCGACCAGGTCCCGGTCTGGGCGGACGACGGCGTGGTGCCCATGCTGTACACGTGGCCAGCCGTCGAGGCGGCGGCAGAGCTAAGGCAGATACTGAAGCCTCGGCACGTGGATTAGGCTATCGGTCACAGCCGTGGACACATGGAGCCGTGCTGAATCGGGCGGACAGTCCGCTTGGGGAAATGCGATGAAAGACGAACCCATACACGTCGGAACGCAAAAGCAGCTCTTCATCGACGGCCGGTTCATCGCCGACAGCCGCGGCGTCGATCTGGTCATGAACCCGGCGCAGGTGCGGGACGAGCCCGTGCTCGCGGCCGACAGGCCGTGGGAGGCCAGCATCGCCGCCTACAACACGGTGATTGAGGATGGCGGCCGGTACCGGATGTGGTACGACTTCATCCCGCCGGAAGACGACCCCTCAGGGATCACCCGCGGCGTCGCTTACGCCGAGTCGGCCGATGGCGTCCACTGGGACAAGCCCGAGATCGGCCTCGTCGAGATTGGCGGCTCGAAGGCGAACAACGTCATCATCCCCAGGCTGCCGGACGCCCCGCGCGGCGAGACGGAGGGCGGGACCGTCCTGCTCGACCCCAACCCGGACTGCCGGCCGGGGGAGCGGTACAAGTTCTGGACCAAGGTGCGGTCCATACCGGAGGAGGACGTGGCCCGCGGTATGGTCGGCCAGTTCTGGCAGATGTACTCGGACGACGGCATCTACTGGAACGTGTACCCGAAGGACACCGAGTTCGTCCCCTGCGACACTCAGAACGTCCCGCTCTGGGACGACCGCATCGGCAGGTACGTCGGCTACGGCCGGACGCGCAACGAGATGAACGGCTTCCGCGTCCGCGGCGTGGGCCGCACCGAGTCGGCCGACTTCCGGACGTGGACGGACATGGTGGAGGTCTTTCGCGCCGACGACGAGGACTGGCGCTGGGTGCCGCCCGCGGAGTTGCGCGAACGCCTCGGCGGCTACGTCGACGTGTACACCAACGCGGCGATGAAGTACCCGTACGCGCAGGACGTCTACATAATGATGCCGACCTTCCTGTACCACTGGGAGTCCGTCGAGGTCGTCGAGGCGGAGGGCGACGAGGCTGGCGACGCCCACGTCAACTTCCCCGACACCGCGGACGTGCGGCTCGTCACGAGCCGGGACGGCGTGTCGTGGCAGCAGGCGCCCGGGCGTCGGGCCTTCCTGCCAGTCGGCCTTGCGGGCGGACCGCGCTCGCGCCAGGTGTACGCGGCGCCGGGCGTCGTACGCGTCGGCGACACCCTCAAGACTTACTGCTTCGGCACCAACGTGAACCACTCGGGGCAGTTCGACGCCGAATCCGAAGGGCGCGGCGGCGGCGTGCTCATCGGCGAATCGCGTCTGGACGGCTTCATGTCGGCGGACACGCCCTACGCCGGCGGATGGCTGCTCACGCCGCCCGTCGTCTTCGAAGGCGGCCGCCTGGAGCTCAACGTCGACACCGGCGCCGGGGGCCTCGCGAAAGTCGAGATCCAGGACGCGGACGGCGCGCGGATCGCCGGCTTCGCGACGGACGACTGCCCAACCCTGAACGGCAACTCGGTGCGTATGCCCGTGCGCTTCGACGGCGGGGCCGAGGTGGGCTCGCTCGCGGGCAGGGCAGTGCGGCTCCGGATCGAGACCTGCGCCGCCAAGCTCTACGCCTTCCAGTTCTCGTAAACGTCTATACGATATACTCGTGTCGGGGAGGTGGACTTGCGGCGGAGACGGGGTGCGGTGCCGCCCGTCGTTCCCGTGGAGACGGGAACCCATCTCCTCCACCCCTGGATTCCCGCCTTCGCATAACCCGTCATTCCCTCGCAGGCGGGAATCCAGGCCCTGTCTGAACATGGGAGGCAGCTTGCGAAAGACGACCTTCACCCTCACCCCAGCCCTCTCCTGTCACGGGAGAGGGAGTTGTGCAAAGACCTCGACGTGTGAGAGAGGTGGCCCGTGAGCGGAATCTGGCCCGGCGATACCCGGTGCGCAGTCGTGCTGACCTTCGACATCGACGGCGTGTCGGGCGCGATCAACGTCGACCCCGAGTCGGCCAACCGCCCCGGGCTGATGTCGGTGCGGGAGTACGGCCCCAGCGTCGGCGTGCCGCGCATCCTCGACCTGCTCGACGAGCTGGACGTGCCCGCGACGTTCTTCGTCCCCGGTTACGTCGCGGAGACCCACGAGGAGATGGTCCGCGAGATCGTGCGGCGCGGCCGCGAGACCGCCCACCACGGCTACATGCACGAGCCGCCCGCCACGCTCTCCAGGGCAGACGAGGTCGACGTGCTCGACCGGGGCTCGGACATCCTCGAGCGCCTGACGGGACGGCGGCCCGTGGGGTACCGCGCGCCGGGTGCGGAGCTCAGCGAGCACACCCTGGCGCTGCTGGCCGAGCGCGGCTTCGCATACGACTCCAGCCTGATGGAGAACGACGTGCCCTACCTGGTAGACGCCGGCGCCGGCAGCATCGTGGAGGTCCCGACGCACTGGGAGCTGAACGACGTCTCCTACTTCAACTACGCGCCGCAGCTCGGCATCAGGCAGTACATGGCCACGCCGGAGCACGTCTACAGCGTTTGGACGTCGGCGTTCGAGGGGGCGTACCACTACGGCCGCAGCCTCGTGCTGATGATGCACCCCTACGTCATGGGACGCCCCGGTCGCCTCCGGATGCTCGCCCGGCTGATCCGCGACATGCAGAGCTACCCCGGCGTCGCCTTCATGCGGGCAATCGACGCCGCGGAAATGTTCGCGCCGTGATGGGACGCACAGACTCGGGCCAGAGCAGTGGGGGCATAATCTCCGGCGTCGGTGTGTGGCGCAATCTGCAGCGCGCGTCTGCTACTGTTCGGCTGTGCCAGACCGGCGGGTGATGGGCGTGGCCTTGGGGTAGACCGAGGAACTGTGTGGGCTGCGGCGCGAGCGTGCTTCAGTCTTCACGGGAGAACACACAGATGGGCAACGTAGCTAGCAAGAGAACACCTGAAGAACGCAAACAACTGTTGGAAAACTCCATCCTAAGACATGTTGAACAAGGATGGCGTGTGGAGTCACGCGGCGAGTTCTACGCAACCTTAGTCAAAGGCGATCCCATAAATCATATCTTGCACCTACTCCTCTCTCTCGTCACTGCTGGATTGTGGTTGATCGTTTGGCTGATCATGGGGGTGCAAGGTGGACAGGAACGGAAGACTATTACGGTGAGGGAGGATGACCCGCGACAGCAGCAGGCAAGAGCTACGGTGCGGGAGGCTCAACGAGTGCAAGAGCAAGAGTTGCCTGTTGAGCTACTGCGGACCAAACGGAAATGGTAGAAACGAAAGGACGAGCTACGGAGAGCTTCTTGGAGGGAGTGGTGCAGGCGTGCTCACTGTCCTGAAGGTCTGATCTCGTTTGTATAGAAGGTCCTATCTTGCCCGGAACGGATGTATCGCACAGGCGCGTAGTGGCCGAGCCGAAGGAGGTCAGTGTGTACTCGGACGAGACTCCCCTGCAATACATCCACACGCCCGGATCGTCGTGTACAATTGTCACCCAGTCCACCTATCAGCCAGGTGACCACATGCCCACTCCCATCGACCAGCCGCAGGGTGAACCGGTATCGCAGATGGCGCATCTGCTGAGGCGGGCCGGGTTTGGCGCGACGCGCGCCGAGCTCGAGGGGTACGTGGACAAGGGGTACGCGGCCGCCGTCGAGGAGTTGCTCGACCCGGTCGACGTCCGGTCGATGCCGGACGACCTGATACGGCGCTACCACGTCGACCAGGCCGAGGCGCGCCTCCTCGACAGCGCGGGCGCGAACTGGATGTACCGCCTCGTGACGACGAGCGCCCCGCTCCAGGAGAAGATGGTGCTGTTCTGGCACGGGCTGTTCGCCACGAGCGCCACCAAGGTCTTCCAGGAGAAGTCGATGCTGAGCCAGCTCGACATGTTCCGGCGCCTCGGCATGGGCGACTTCCGGACACTGCTCGTCGAGCTGTCCAAGGACCCCGCGATGATCTTCTGGCTCGACAACCAGGACAACCACAACCAGGCGATCAACGAGAACTACGGACGGGAGTTGCTCGAGCTGTTCTCGATGGGCGTGGGCAACTACACCGAGGACGACATCAAGGAGTGCGCGCGGGCGTTCACCGGCTGGACGATCGAGAACGCCGAGTACATGGTGCTGCGTTCGAACAGCGCGTCGATCTGGCCGTACAGCAAGATCGCGTGGCAGTTCCGGTACGACGACGACGACCACGACCACGGCGTCAAGACCTTCCTCGGCGAGACGGGGCGCTTCAACGGCGAGGACATCGTCGACATAATCGTCAGGCAGCCAGCGACGGCCCGGTTCGTCGCGCTGCGGCTCTACCAGTTCTTCGTCTCACAGGAGGTCGACGCGGACGGGGAGCGGCTGATCGACGATCTGGTCCAGTCCTACTTCGACTCCGGACACGAGATACGGGCCATGCTGCGGACGCTGTTCAACTCCTACCACTTCAGGTCGGAGTCGGTGCGCTTCGTGCAGGTGAAGAGCCCTGCGGAGCTGGTCGTCGGCACGCTCAGGATGGCCCGCGCCCTCGGATGGCCGACGCTGGACGTGCGCGACGCGACGCTCGCGTCGGGCTACATGGGCCAGCAGCTCTTCGGCCCGCCGTCCGTCGAGGGCTGGCACGAGGGCGACGAGTGGGTCGACAGCGGCGCGCTGGTCGAGCGGGTGAACTTCGCGGCGAAGTACCTCGGCGACGTTCGGCAGCCGGGCGTGGGGGACATCGTCAAGAGGCTGGGCGAGCTCGACGGCGGGGTCCTGTCGCCCGAGCAGGTCGTGAACGGCTGCCTCGACATGGTGGGGCCGATCCCGGCCGACGACGACACCAGGCGGGCGCTCGTGAGCCACGTGGCCGAGGAAGGCGACGTCGACCTGAGGGCCGGCGCCGCGGCGGATTCCGGCGAACGCGTCGCGGAGCTCCTGGGCCTCATCGCCTCGACCAGGGAGTACCAGCTAGCCTGAGCCGGTTCGAGACTACGCATCCGGAACGGACGAGCGTCCGCCGGAGCATTTGCATTGTCCGAAAGCCCGGATGGGACCACCGTCTTTGGAGCAACCCGACGTATTGACGGCCGGGCCCATGCGATGATACTGTCGTGGTTACCCAGCGCCTCCCGATATTACCCAAGTTGGAGCGTGGGCCATAAGAGGATCCCTGCGGGGGTCCTGTAATTTTTTGCGTCATTTGAATGGAGCCCGCCCCCAGATTGACCGCATTGGCGCTCCGCTATATCATGACGCCGCTCGGCGACTGCCGACGGTAGTGAACACGTTGGAATGCGGGCAATGCTGAGTAACGATTCTGGTAGGGAGGCTTACAGATGGACTTTATCGACGAAGTGCGAACGCGATCCGGCCGATTCGCTGACCGGATCGACCATCTGGAGACCGAAGAGGCCACCAAGAGTTCGCTGGTTCTTCCCTTCCTCCAGATGTTGGGATACGAGATATTCGACCCTACCGAGGTTGTTCCTGAGTTCACGGCGGACGTGGGTACCAAGAAGGGCGAGAAGGTCGACTACGCTCTCATGCAAGACGGTAAGCCCACCATACTGATCGAGTGCAAGAAGCACGGAAGCAATCTGAACGAGGCCGACCTGGGGCAGCTCCTTCGGTACTTCACGGTCACGGATGCCCGTTTCGGCGTCCTGACTGACGGCATCTCCTACCTGTTCTTCTCCGACTTGGACGAGCCCAAGATGATGGATCAGCGGCCGTTCTTTGAGTTCAACATGCTCGACTTCACCGAGCCGCAGGTCAGGGAGTTGAAGCGGTTCACCAAGATGGCGTTCGACATGAGCGAGATTGTCGACGCCGCCCGGGAGCTCAAATATACTACGGAGATCAAGCGGGTACTAGCCGAAGAGCTCGCAGGCCCGTCCAAAGACTTTGTGCGGTTCATTATCAAACAGGTCTATGAAGGCCGGGTCACGCCGCCGGTCCGAGAAATGTTCGGGTCGTTGACGGATCGGGCGTTCACACAATTCATCAACGAACGTATCGACGACCGGCTCAAGTCCGCGCTCCAGCGAAACGACGCCCAGGAAGAGCAACCCGACGAGGCACCGGCTGAAGATTCCACAGAGGCCGATGAGCCCGAATTCGTCGACCGGGAAATCGAATCTCTGAATGTAATTAAGGCCATAGCTAGAGACATTATTGACGTTCGCTGTATAGGTCTCAGGGCAGCCAAAACCTATACGAGCGTTGTTCTGCACGACGGACCAGAGCGAACCGACTACGGGAAGCTCATATGCCGTCTCCGAGTCCGGCGAGAGGGATACCTGAGACTGGACCTCGACAAGCCGTATCCCCTTGACGATATCGATAGTCTTTTCGACTACGCCGACCAGTTGCGTGCCGGGGTGCTGGCGCACACATCACCGTCCGACAGCGCGGAGAAATCGGCGCAATAGGGCCGACCACGAGGCGGCCGCACCGGGGACTGATCTGGTGCAGAACAGGCCTGCCGCCTACGGCAGCCGCACCTGTACGCCTGCGCGCTCTTCCTGGAGTGTGAGGGCTACGGAGCTGTCCAGGTCTCCGAGGCCGCGCTGCAGCGCCTCGCTCATCTCGGCGCGGCACGCCTCGGCTAGCTGGACGGGCACGCCGACCTCCGCCGCGAGCTCCGTCGCCAGCGTGATGTCCTTGTAGGCTGTCGTGAGGGCGAATCGCGGCTCGAAGTCGCCTCGGAACAGGGTCGCCGGCAGACGGACGCGGAGGTCGAGGTTCGTTCCGAGCGCGCCCCGGTTAAACGCGTCGATGAGAACGTCGGGCGCGACGCCGGCCTTGACCCCCAGGGTCAGGCACTCCATCAGCGCCATCGACCGCACGAACGACGCGCAGTTGTGGGCTATCTTGCAGACGCAGCCGGCGCCGATGGGGCCGACGTGGATTATCGTCTTGGCCATCGCGTCGAGCACGGGCCTGCATCGCTCCAGGACCGCTGCGTCGCCGCCGACGAGCACCGTCAGGTCGCGGGTCTGAGCGCCCTCCATGCCGCCGCTGACGGGTGCGTCCAGCATGTCGACGCCCGCGGTCAGCAGCTCGTCGTGGACGCGGCGTACCAGCGCGGGGGAGTTCGTCGTGTGGTCGACGTAGACCGCGCCGGGCCGGAGCCCGGCAGCAACGCCATCGTCGCCCAGCACGACCGGTTCCATCTCGGCGGGGCCCGGCACGCACGTGCAGACGATATCGGACCTCTCAGCCACGTCTTTGGGGGAATCGGCCCACGCCGCGCCCGCGTCGAGCAGGGGAGCGGCGGCGTCCCGACGCAGGTCGTGGACGGTGAGGTCGAAGCCCGCCGCGGCTATCTGTCCCGCCATCGGGCGGCCGATGTTCCCGACGCCGATGAATCCGACTCTCATTTCGAGCTGCCTCCCGGGGTGTTCGATCCGCCGCATCATCGCACAGACGGGGCCGCGGCTGTTCACGTTCGGTCGTACGTGAGACGGGACATGGTCGGCTCATTGGAGCGCCGCTCCAGGTGAGACCTCCTTGGATTCGGCCAATGAATGGTCGTCGAGGCGCGGGTAGGGCGTAGGATCTCTTACTCGCGTTCGGCCCCATGAACTCGCAGCTGTGCCTGAAGCGGTCGAAAGCCCGACGCTGTCGTCTCCGGTTGGCTTTAGGCGGCGTAGCCGTCTCGGCCTTTAGGGTTCGGTGAAGCCGCTCCAGACGCCCGTTCTGCTCGGGGTGTCCGGGCTCGATCCGCTCTGGCACTATCCCCAGCTTGACCCACCATGTGGACAGTGGTGTGAGGCTTCCCAGCCCCAGACCAGCGAAGGGCGGCCCGTTGTCGGTGCGGATGACGTGGGGCAGGCCGTACTCTCGGAAAGCCCGATCCAATACGCGCTTAACCTCTGGACCGGTGGGGCGCTGCAGACCGTCGCACACCAGCAGGTACCGAGACATGGCGTCCTGGGCCGTCAGGGGATCAATGCGCACTCCATCGTCGGTCCGGAACCAGCCCTTGAAGTCGATGGACCAGACGTCGTTGGGGCGCTGGGCGTCGGCAAAGGGTTCGCCCCAGCGTGTAGTCCTACGTCGTCGCTTGTGCCGCCTTACCAGACCAGCACGGTCCAGTATGCCGCTGGCCGTGGCGGGGGACGGCCAGGGCACGTCGGGATCGATCTCACGCAGCCTAGCGACTATCTTCTTCGGGCCCCATGTGGGACGGGCGCGCTTCTCCTCGACGATGCGCTCAGCTACTTGTGTGGGTGTGGCGTTGGGGTGGTGATGAGGAGCCCTGCTCAAGTCGAGCAGACCACCTTCGCCGTAGGCCTCATACCGACCGATCAGCTTGTAGCCGGTCTTGCGACTGATCCCGAACTTTCGGCACAGCTCGGCAACAGTCGCCTCCCCCGCAGAGTGGCGCTCGATGAACTGTAACCGCTCCGATTCGACGCTCGTCTCTTTCCAGGGCAACACATCCTCCTCCTGTGGGATTGCCTTTACAATCCCACAATGTGTTACCCATGTGCCCGGTTTAGGTGTAACCTATCTCCCCGGTCTGTACCCTTACGCCAGCCCGCTCCCGTCGAGGGAGAGGAGGTAAGACGCAAGGCGCAAGCGTGACATGCGGACACCCGTGATCGACTTTCATAACCACGTCGGGCGTTATGGGCATCTGGCGATGGACGACGACCCGGACAGGTTCGTACGCATCATGGACGCCGCCGGGGTCGACCGGGCGTGCGTCTTCTGCATCTGGTACGGCGACGCGCGGCGCGCCAACGACATGACGGCGCGCCTGGTCGCCACGCATCCCGACCGCTTCATCGGCACCGCCTACGTGACGCCCAACTACCCTGAGGAAATGCTTCCCGAGCTGGAGCGCGCCGTCGACAGTCTCGGCATGAAGTACGTCAAGCTGTACCCGGCATACCATTCCGGCAGGGCGATAGACGATCCCGCCTTCTTTCCGGTGTTCGAATGGGCGGACGCGCGGGGCCTAGCGGTGATGAGCCATCACAACGACTGGCCCCAGCCGCTGCGCTACGTCGGGCTGGCCAAACGCTACCCCAACGTCAAGTGGGTGATTGCCCACGCGGGCAACGGGCCGATGGGACAGGAGGACGCGGTGCAGGCTGCGAGGTCGGCCGACAACGTCTACCTGGAGGCGTCCACGTCGTGGGGCGACCACGGCACGATCAAGTTCCTGGTCGAAGGCGCAGGCGAGGACAGGGTGCTCTTCGGCTCCGACATGCCCGAGCAGGACGCCCGCTATCAGGTGGGACGTGTCGCGACGGCCGACATCTCGGACGAGGCGAAGCGCAAGGTGCTCGGCCTGAACGCGATTGAGGTGCTCGGTCTCGGCCCAGACGGGGGCGGCTAGCCGAACGTCAGGACCGTCCTCGCGGTCACGCCGCGGTTCATGTCGTCGAATGCCTCGTTGATCTCGTCGAGCGGCCGGTACCTGGTTATCAGCTCGTCGAGCTGTAGACGGCCGTCCATGTACAGGTCGACCAGCCACTGAAAGTCGACCCTGGGCCGTGCCGAGCCGTGGAAGGCGCCCATGAGGCTGCGGTCCATCATCAGGTCCCACGCGTCCACGGTGATCTGGGCGCCGGGCGGCTGTACGCCTACCATCACGGCGGAGCCGCTCGGCCGGACCGACGCGAACGCCATGCGGACCAGCTCCGGAAATCCGATCACCTCGAACGCGTAGTCGGCGCCGCCGCCGGTGATCTCCTTGATGCGCTCGACGGGGTCCTCCTCGTCCGCGTTGACGAAGTGCGTCGCGCCCATCTCCTCGGCCTTCTGCAGCTTGAATGGCACCTTGTCTACGGCGATGATCTTCGACGCGGCCGCCAGGACCGCGCCCTGGATGACGTTCAGGCCGACTCCTCCGCAGCCGTAGACGGCGACCGTGCTGCCCGGCTCCACCTTCGCGCGGTTCACCACGGAGCCGACGCCCGTTACCACGGCGCAGCCGATCAGGCACACCTGCTCCAGCGGCGCGTCGTCGCGTATCTTGACGACCTTGTCCGCGGGCACGACGGTGCGCTCCGAGAAGGTGGCGACCATCGAGTAGTACGGCATGCCGTCCTTGCTGAACCGCGTCGTGCCGTCCGGCAGGGTGTACGACCGGCCGTACGTCTCGCACAGAGTCGGCCGTCCCTGGGTGCAGTTGCGGCAATACCCGCACATCGTATCCATCGAGAAGATGACGTGGTCGCCGGGGGAGACGCTCGCCACGCCCGGCCCGACCTCTCGAACTATGCCCGCGCCCTCGTGGCCCATCACGAAGGGCAGGTGGCTCGCGGTGATGTGTCCGTCGAGGAAGTGGTAGTCGCTATGGCAGACGCCGGCTCCCACGAGCTCGACCATCACCTCGGCCGCCCGGGGCGCTTCGAGGTCGACTTCCTCTACGACTGCCGGGGCGTTCGGCGCGTGACATACGGCAGCTTTCACGGGTAGGCCTCCTTCGTTGCGGGTCAGGCGGGACAATCCCTCGTCCTGAGCCTGAGTATACGGCCCGGGCCGCTCGCCGTCCAACCCGCGCGGCGGGACGTCACAGGCTTGAAAGGCCGTCGAGAGTGCTGATATGCTTCCGTAGCTGCCTGAACGCCATTCCCATCGGCCCGGCCGCGCCGCGAGCCGGCGATATTCAGGACGACCCCAGGAGGACGCAGGATGACAGAGTCGAAAGACCAGCCGAAAGTAACCGAAGCCCAGATCGCTTCGCACTGGAGGGAGGAGGAGCTCATACATCCGACTTCCGGGTTCATCGCCCAGGCGAACATGGCTGACCCGGGCGTCCACGAGCGGTTCTCCGAGGAGAACTTCCCAGAATGCTTCCGTGAGTACGCGGAGCTGCTGACCTGGGACAAGTACTGGCACACGACGGTCGACACGTCGAACCCGCCCTTCTGGAAGTGGTGGGCGGGCGGCAGGCTGAACGCGTCGTTCAACTGCGTCGACCGCCACCTGAAGGAGCACCGGAACAAGGCCGCCTTCATCTGGGTGGCCGAGCCGGAGGACGAGCAGGACCAGGTCATTACGTACCAGGAGCTCTACGTCAGGGTCAACGAGTTCGCCGCCCTGCTTCGCGACTTCGCCGGGATCAAGGCGGGCGACCGGGTGACCTTCCACATGCCGATGATGCCGGAGCTGCCCGTCTCGATGCTGGCGTGCGCCCGGCTCGGCGCGGTGCACTCCCAGGTGTTCGGAGGCTTCAGCGGCGCCGCGTGCGGCGACCGGATCGTCGACTCCGGCAGTCACGTCCTGATCACGATGGACGGCTACTACCGCAACGGCGCCCTGCTGGACCACAAGGTGAAGGCCGACGAGGCCGTCGCCCAGGCGGAGGCCGGCGGCCAGAAGGTCGACAAGGTGCTCGTGTGGAGGCGCTCCCCGGGACAGTACTCGTCCGAGACGCCGATGGTGGAGGGGCGCGACTTCTTCGTCGACGAGGTGCTCGGGAAGTACCGCGGCGAGCGGGTCAAGCCCGAGTCGATGCCGTCGGAGGCGCCGCTCTTCCTGATGTACACGTCTGGTACGACGGCGCAGCCCAAGGGCTGCCAGCACAGCACCGGCGGATACATGTCCTACGTCGCCGGGACGTCGAAGTACTACCAGGACATCCACCCCGAGGACGTCTACTGGTGCTTCGCAGACATCGGCTGGATCACCGGACACTCGTACATCGTGTACGGGCCGCTGTCGGTCGCCGCGACGAGCGTCATCTACGAAGGGGTGCCGACGTACCCGGACCCGGGACGGCCGTGGCGCATCGCGGAGCGGCTGGGCGTCAACATCTTCCACACCGCGCCGACCACGATTCGGATGCTGCGCAAGGCCGGCCCGGACGAGCCGCAGAAGTACAACTACAACTTCAAGCACATGACCACGGTGGGCGAGCCCATCGAGCCCGAGGTGTGGCGCTGGTACTACGAGGTGGTCGGCAAGCGGGAGGCCGCCATCGTGGACACGTGGTGGCAGACCGAGACCGGCGGCTTCATCGGGACCACGCTGCCCGCGCTGGAGCCCATGAAGCCCGGTAGCTGCGGCCCCGGGGCGCTGGGCATCAGGCCGGTGATACTGGACGAGGACGGCAACGAGGTCGAGCCGGGGAGCGGCAAGGCGGGCAACATCTGCATCAGCAACCCGTGGCCCGGCTTCATGCAGACCGTCTGGGGCGACCCGGACCGGTTCATCGCCACCTACTTCGCCAAGTACAACAAGGACCCCGACAGCAAGGACTGGCGCGACTGGCCGTACTTCACGGGCGACGGCGCCATGCAGGCGAAGGACGGCTACTTCCGGATCGTGGGACGCGTCGACGATGTCATCAACGTCGCGGGACACCGGCTCGGCACCAAGGAGCTCGAATCGGCCGCGCTCACGGTTGAGGAGGTCGGCGAGGCAGCGGCTGTGCCGGCTTACGACGCCCTGAAGGGCAGGGTGCCGGAGGTGTTCGTCTCGCTCAAGCCTGGATACGAGGGCATGGAGGACATCGAGGCGAAGGTAAAGCAGGCCACGGCCGAGATCATAGGGCCGATCGCCCGCCCGGCCCACGTGTGGGTCACCAACGACCTGCCGAAGACCCGCTCCGGCAAGATCATGCGCCGGGTCATCGCCTCGATCACCAACTTCATCGACGTCGGCGACACGACAACCCTGTCGAACCCCGAGGTCGTCGAGGAGATCCGCGTCCAGATCCAGACGGCCAAGGTCGAGGCGAACCTGGTGCCGGAGGGCGTGCCGGCCCACGTGATCGACGAGATCAGGCGCTTCGGCGAGGAGAGCTAGCGTCCCAGGGAGCTCCGTCGTTCCGGGCCCCGAGCCGTAACCCAGAGTTGGGGGAAGGGGTGCGCCACCCGACCAAGTGCGACGACGAGTTCCACGAAACCTGCGTGGCGAACAGGAGGGATCGGGTTCTAGCCGCCCGCTCCGTTCAATTCATTCTGAATTGTCTCTGGCACCGCTATGTCGACCCCAATCTGCCCTTCTGTTGCCACCTCCCTGTAAACGAGACATCCCCCGGCGTGGGCAACAGGGTCGTAGCGCATCTCCCATGTGTACCCTTCGATCGCGGCCGTTTCGCGATCCATGACGAGACCAAAGCTAAGCGACTCTGTGCCGTCCCAGTCCCACATGTTCACGTGGGAGGGCCCCAAGGTGGCCTGAAGGCTGAGGTCGCCGCTGGCGGTCTCCTCTACAACCGCGTCCTCTGGAACACCGTCCATGATCAGGCTGCGGAGTGTCCTGAGGAGCTTGCCGTTCCACAGCCAGTATGAGGAGGCGTCGACAAGTACCTGCCTCTCGACTTCTTGCCAGGTGCCGTCCGCCGAGAGTTGCCAATGGCGCCACTCGTTATCCTCCGGAGAATACCTCTTGAAGAACTGAGCCGGCTGTAGGTTCAGGTGGATCAGGGCAGAATCATCCCTCAATGGCGTGAAGTCCCCGATTTTCATCTCAATCGGGCCTCGGCGGACCCCGAAGGTGAGGCCGCAGTGCCTTTCTATCCATCCGCCGCTCAGCCGGAAACTGGCGGAGTCTGCCTCGGCCAACGCGACATAGGCCCGCCATATCAGGTCGAGCGGCTCGCCTTGTTGTTCTGGGGCCGCTGTCGGGTTGTCCAGCAGCTCGTCGTCCAGCACGATGACCTCCCGGACCTCCTCCATCGTCATGCCGGGCCGCACCAGCCGGTGGGAGTTGAGCCGGATCAGTTCGAGGTCGCGTGGGCTTGGCGCGTTAAGGCCCGACCCTCCCATGATGCTGGCTGGTCGGGTGCTGTGGCTGATTGGGACCAGCGCATGCAGCGCCTCGTGGATGGTCACCGACCTGATCGAATCGATGGGTGACCTGAACGCGGCCGCGCCGATGTCCCATATCACGACATACCCCGATGTGGCCTCGCCGCTGTTCACGTCCGCACTTGCGAAACCCCAATAGTCCACCCATTCCGGGTCGCGGTCGAAGCCGATCTCCGAGGCTCTGGAAGGAGGCACACCCACAAACGCCTTGAGGTCCGCTTCCTCCTCGCTGGCCACCCACACAAACTCCAGGTCCAAGACTGGAGCCAGCTCAGCCAGTACCGTCTCCAGAACCGCGATGTGAGTCGCGTCTCCTGTTGCCCATACCTTGACGGGGACGTCATTGAGCCATTTTTGGACGGTCGGTGACTGCCAGCCGCCGCAGCCGCCCAGAAACTGGCCATTCACCACTCTGTCGCTGTAACACTCCCACAGGTCGCGGGCGACCCCGAGGATGCGCTCCGGCACGTCTACGTCCAGGGTAGCGACTTGCCCGTCACCGTAGCCGAACATCACGGTCGTGACGCCCATAGGTACCCGGATGGTGAACTGTGCAGAGGCCGGGCGGTAGCCGTCCGGGAGAGTCAGGGTGATCTCCCGGGGGCAACCTTCGAGAGCGCCGGCAGCCGAGGTGCAGGTCGATGTAATGGCCTGCGATGCATCAACTCCCAGGTCGCCGTCGTTGCGCAGCGTCGCGCTGACCGTCACGTCGGCGGTGCCGTCGGACCAGTAACCTTCGATCTCCGCATCGGCCTCCAGCACCAGCACGGTCCTGGGTTCCGGCGTCGGGGTTGGCGTGGGCGTGGGCGTCCTGGTCGGGGTCGCGGTTGGAGGCGCAGTTGCCGTCGGAGTCGGCGATGGCGTGGTTGTTGGAGTCGCGGGTGCCATCGGAGTAGGCGTGGGCGTGGCGGTGGCCGGAGTGGTTGCGGTCCGAGTGGGCGTCGGCGAATGAGCAGGAGCTGCGGTCCGAGTGGGTGTCGAGGTAGACGCCCCGGCGAGCGGGGCCGCCCCTCCCGTGGGCGTTGGGCGCAGGGCCTCTACGGTCGAGGCGATCGCCGCCTCAGTGGTAGCCCGAACGTCCGGTGCGGGGCTGGGCGGGGCCTGCGCCGTCGCGACTGCCGCCTGCACATGCCCCTCGATATCGATGGGCGTCTCGGTAGGGGAGGCTGAGGCTCCACTTCGCGGGCCGATGAAATCGTCGACCCGGGACTTAACGTCTTCGTTGGTGGTGTAGACGACCCCTACGACCGCGACCGCGGCACCAAGCGCGATCGCGACGGGGAGCCTGTAGCCGCCGCCCCGTCTGTTTCCGGGTCCCGGACGCCTCCTGCCACTCGTCGATCTTGGTGGCGGCCTTACGGAGCCGCCTCTCTGGTTTCCGGGTCGCTGACGGCTCTCGTCGGTCGCCGATCTTGGTGACTGCCTTGCGCCGCCGCTCTTGTTTGCAGGTTCCTTAGGGCTGCGCCCGGTCGTCGATCTTGGTGACTGTCTTGTGCCGCCGCTCTTGGCTCCGGCGCTCTGGGGACTCCGTCCGGTCATCGATCCTGGTCGCCTGCGTTCGGCCTTGCGGGTCTCCTCTTCCTTGAGAAAGCCCTGGACGGCATCCCAATCGATGGCTTCCGCCGGCGGCTCAGGGTCGGCGGAGCCTCTGGTGTCCGGGTCGCCTTGCCTTTTTGACGAATCCTCCTCGTCTGTGCCTGACTCCTTTGGTGTCCGCCCCTGTCCGGATCGCCGTTGTATAGGTTGCTCGGACCACCCAAGGGCAAAGCAACGAGGGCACCTTATTGTTTGCCCGCCAATCTTTTCGCTCCAATGGCTTATGATTTCTCCCAGCCCGTGACACGTCGAACACTCCACCCACTCATGTCCGGGGCGAGGTGCTCTAGTTGGTCTTCGCTTGCTGGATTCCACTCAGTTGCCGGGGTTTTTTCTTTCTTTGACCTTGCGTCTGTAGCTGCAAGCGACGCAGGTACACGCCGTGGGGCTAGTCCGACTCGGCGGCGTCACCCCGCTCTGGGAGACATGTATGTAACTCCCCTTTCGGGGAAGCAGACGTGGTGGTGATGCGTTGGTTTCCTATCTGGGAAGCCCCACCCCTAGATTCCCGCCTGCGCGGGAGTAACGAGTATGTGAGGGGCGCCCCGCGCGGGAATGACGGGTTATGCAAGGGGTGTCCTATGGCTGGGGCCGTTCCCCCGGCTAGGCTGCCCTTTCGGCGGCTTTCCTGGCCGACGCGAGTTGGAACTGGGGGGCCTCTCGTCCGCCCTCGGGCAGGCCGAGCGGCAGCCTGACGTCCAGGAGGAACGGGCGCGCCTCCGTCTCGTTCACGCGAAGGCCGTGGGCGATGGCGTCTTCCAGGCGCGACTCGTCGTCCACGCGAAGGCCCTCCACGCCGAACGCGTCGGCGATCTTGACCGGGTCGATGCCTCCGAGCACGACGCCGGCGTACTCGCCCGTCTCGCTCATCGTCCTGGCGCCGCGTTCGAAGGAGTCCGCTACAATGCCGTAGGCGCCGTTGTTTGAGATCACGTACAGCACCGGTACGCGATGATGCGCGGCCGTCCACAGGCCGGAGTCGGCGTAGTACAGCGAGCCGTCGCCGACGAGGCCGACCACGGGTCGGTCGGGCGCCGCGAGCTTGACGCCGATCGTGGCGCCGACGCCGTAGCCCTCCGAGCCTCCGGCCGGAAAGATGTACTCGTTCATGTTGGGACCGCCGTACTCTCCTACGGTGTTCATCGGCACCGCGAACTGCTCTATTGCGACGAGGCCGCCGCCGGCGCGCCTCAGCGACGAGTCCAAAGCCTCGCCCAGCCTCGTGGGGCGAACGACGCCAGGGCGGGCTTCACCTTCCATCGCGGCGCGGCGCCGTTCGGCCCGCAGCTCTGCGGCCGTCTCGCGCGCCCACGTACGGCGGGCGGCGAAGCGCGCGGAGTCGTTGGGGTCGAGCTCGACGCTCTCCAGCGTGCGCTTCTCGTCCGCCAGGATGGCGTGGCCGATACCCGGTAGGCCTCTCAGGTTCCTGGAGTCGGGGCCGATGGCCAGAATACGGTCCGCTCCAGCGAACGGCGCGAAGTCGTTCGGCGACGACCGTCCGGGGTGCCGCACTCCGACGGCGATGACGCAGTCGGGGTCGACCGCGGGCACGGCCGCCGGAGACAGGCCGCAGTTCAGCGGGTGTGAATAGGGGACGCTCTGCGGGTAGGCGACGGCGATCGGGGCGCCGAAGTGCTCGGCGACGGCCGACAGGGCCGCAAGGGCGCCGCTCTTGAAGACGCCGTCTCCCGCGTAGATCAGCGGGCGTTTGGAGTCGTGCAGCGCCCGCGTCAGCGCCTCCACGTCGTCGTCACCGGGATGGCCCGCGCGCGCCTCGGGGATGGGGCCGTCGGCGATCCGCGCCCTTATGGGCCCCATCTCCAATATGCGGTCGTAGACCGCGAGATGAACGGGGCCGACCGGGGGCGTCTTGGCGGCCCTCAACGCCCGCTCGACGGCGTGCGGCAGGTGGTCCGGCTCTATCACCGACCATCCGGCCTTGGTGAACGGCGCGGAGATCGCAGTCGGACCGAAGTCGTGGCTCAGGTCGAGCCCCATGCGGTCGGCATAGCTGCCCGTGTCGCCGGCGAAGGTCAGCACGACGACGGGGAGGCTGCCCTGCCATGTGTTGATGAGCTGGCCGAGGCTCTGAGCGAGCCCGGCGCCGAGGTGCACCAGCGACACCGCGGGGTCCAGCTTGACCTGGGTGTAGCCGGACGCCATCGCCGTCACGCTGCCCTCGTGCAGCGCCAGGATGCTGTGTATGTCGGGGTGTTCGTGGAGCGCGTCGAAGAACGGCGCCTCCCGCGACCCGGAGTTGTTGAACACGTACCGGACGCCAGACGCGGCGAGCTGCTCGACGATTAGCTGCGCCGGCGTTGCGGTGATTTCTCTCATGCGCATCGGGGACACCTCCGTGCCGGCCGCGGGTCCGTTCGGCTGTGCGTATCCAGTACGAAGCGGTCAGCCGTCGTGAGATGGTACCATCCGGCAACACCTTCCGCACGGCGCGGGTGTGAACCGGAGGCGGAGACGTGGACTTCAGACGAACCGCCGTCTCGAAGCGTACCCTGGGCTCACTGGGGGCCGTCGGCACCCCGACGCTGACGGGACAGCTTGACGGCGTCTACCGCAACAGCTACATGATCGGCGTGGACCCGCTTGCGGTGCGGCCCGGTCTGCGGATGGTTGGACGCGCCCGCACCCTGAGGTTCATCCCATATCGAGAGGACCTGGTTGAGGCGCAGTACGGCTCGCTCACGTCGTCGCCGCACCGTGCGGCGCTCGAGGACATCGGCCCCGGCGAGGTCCTCGTCATCGACGCTGGGGGCAGCCGCGAAGCCGCGGTGCTGGGAGACATGTTCACGCGGCGCGTGATGGAGCGAGGAGGGGTAGGGGTCGTGATTGACGGGGTGGTGCGCGACCTGTCGGCGATCCGGCAGGTGGGTTTGCCCGTGTTTGCTAGGGGAGTGCACGGAGCCGGAATACCGCGGGCGCTGATGTCCGTCGGACGCGACGAGCCTATTCGATGCGGCGGCGTCCCGGTCATTCCCGGCGACGTGGTGGTGGGCGACGAGGACGGTGTCGTCGTGATGTCACCGGCCGTCGCCGCGGAGACGGCCGAGGCCGCCTTCGAGCACCAGGAGGAGGAGATCTGGATACGCGAACGCCTCGAAGCCGGGGAGTCGCTTCACGACGTCTATCCGCCCACCGCGGAGAGACGCATGGAGATGGAGGCGTGGATGAGGGAGCGGCGGGGGAAGTAGTGGATAGTGGATGGTGAATAGTGGATAGTGAATAGTGAAGAGCGAAGAGGGGATAGTGGATAGTGAGGATCGGGGCGACTTGTATTCGCCGTCGCTCAGCCATCATCACCTGATCGACTCGTCGCCGCCATCCATGGCCTACGACGGCGGCGACGTTGCTGCCTGGCAGCGCCGGCTGCGCCGCAAGGTCAAGTCCCTCATCGGTATGCCGTCCGGCGACAGGGTTGCGCTCGACGTGCGCTCTCTCTGGAAGCGGCGGCACCCGTTGGGCACGATCGAGAAGATCGTCTTCACGAGCGAGCCATACTCGGACGTGATGGCCTACGTCTGCCTGCCGGACTCAGCGTTGGCGCCGTACCCCTTGTTCGTCTGCGTTCAGGGGCACACGACGGGGGCGCACGTCTCCATCGCGGTTGACCGCGACGACAATCGCATACCGATAGAGGTAGAGGGCGACCGGGACTTCGGGCTTGGGTGCATGAGGCGCGGGATCGCCGCGCTGTGCATCGAGCAGCGCTCCTTCGGCGAGCGGCGCGAGCGGCTGCAGGAGCGCGTATCGCCTCACGGCTGCCACGACGCCGCCATGCACGCGCTGATGCTCGGCCGCACGCTGATCGGGGAGAGGGTGTTCGACGTCGATCGCGGGCTCGACTACCTGGCGACCCGCAACGACGTCGACTGGTCGCGTGTCGGGATCGTGGGCAACTCCGGCGGAGGCACGATAAGCCTCTTCGCCGCGGCCGTGCTTCCCCGGATCAGGTACGGGATGCCGTCGTGCTACTTCTGCACGTTCCGCGACTCGGTGATGTCGATCTACCACTGCTCGGACAACTACGTGCCGGGGTTGCTGCGGTACGCGGAGATGGCCGACGTGATGGGGCTGTTCGCGCCTCGGCCGGTCGTGCTCGTCGCAGGAGAACACGACAACATATTCCCGATCGAGGCGACGAGGCGAGCGTTCGCCGACCTGAAGGCGATCTACGAAGCGGCCGGCGCGGGCAACCGCTGCCACCTGGTCGTTGGCTCCGAGGGCCACCGCTTCTACGCCGAAGAAGCGTGGCCGGTGATGCTCAGCGAGCTGCGTCGGTCCTGAGGGCGGCCTCAGGGCCCGTTGGTGCGCGGGAGCATTGGGCGGCGGCTCGCGCGGCTGGGGGGACCGCCTGGATGGGGTCGTCCCTCATACCGTCACCCGCGGAGCATTGGGCGGCGGCTCGCGCGGCTGGGGGGACCGCCTACTGCGCCAGCTCTTCCACCTGGTCCGAGTGGTTGATGATCATGAAAGGGTTGCCGTCTGCTAACTCGACGCGGGCCGCGGCGCACAGGCCCTTGCCGACGTAGTACGTTTCGGGACTCGGCGGCCAGATCCCGTGTCGGCGCTGCGGGTCCTTGCCGACATGGATGGTGAACGTTTGGTCCGGACTCGCCGTTTCGAAGTTGAAGACCCAGATATGCGTCCTGACGCGGTGAGGCACGATCTCGGCGACCGTGCCGCACACCTTGACCGTCTTGCCCTCCATCGCCACTGCCTCTTCAGGGGTGATCGATTCCTCGAAGTCCTCGATCCTGGGCACCGCGCGGGGCACGGCGATGATCGGCCTCGAGGCCGCCTGCGTCGGATTGGGCGTCGGTGTCGCGACAGGCGCCGGGAATTCGGACTGTGGCGTAGTGTCCGTCGCCGGGGCCTCACCGGTCGCACCACAGGCTGCGGCGCCAAGCACCAGCGACGCGGCTGCGGCCACGGCTGCCAGCTTGACGTACATCATCTGCGAACCTCCCGGAGAGCGTCCACCGGACGTTTACGACCGGGCGGCCGGGCCGTCCGGTCCCCGCGTCCACGGCTCGTCCTCGACTCTACCACAGACGCGCGTCGCCTGCCGCTCCGCGCTGTGGCGCCGGCCGGGCTGCCATCGACTATACGGAGCCCCGGTCAGAGCACACGGCGCGTCCCTTGATGTTAAGATATGGCCCTGCTAACGCCGAGAGCGCACGTCGCTCTTCCCGCCACCCGAGGGCCGGTAGCTCAGTTGGTCAGAGCATCGGACTTTTAATCCGAGTGTCCTGGGTTCGAATCCCAGCCGGCTCATTTTCTCGGTGTACTGCTCGACCTGCAACCCGTGAACCAGCAACACGTCGCTGTAGTCCGTCCCCAGCCTCTCGAGGCTCTGCTCAACCGAGGCGATGGCGGTGTCGGGGTAGTCCACCGGCGTCGGGTTAAGCCCCTGGCGCGACAGATCGCGGTTACCCTTGGTCACCATGCCCTATGGGCCCCTCGTGACGCCGGCCGGCGCGCGGCCGAGGATATCCTCGCTCTTGCGATTCCTCCATGGTACTCGTCGGCGCCATGGTCCAGGTCCTTCTCTGACTTGCGGAAGTACGGCAAGACCTTGGCGAAGGGTCATCGAGCTCGGTCGCTCTGACGAACCCCATTTGCTCATACACACCCGCGGCGAACAGCTTGCGGTCGACGTCGCCGCCGCCGGCTAGGAGTTGGATTCCTGGGTTGGGGCAGGACATCCGACGTCGGGGTCGCAGGCGGCCTCCGGGTCGGAGAGAGGTTCGTCAATGAGGCGGGCGAGGGTGGCGCCGACGACGAGGTCGTCGATCTGGCCAAACGCGCTGAGGCGGATGCGTCCGGCCCGGTCGATGACAACCAGGCTCGGGGTGCCCCGTAGCTGGAACCGGCCCATCGTGATGGGCAGAGCGCCCCCGGGGTCGTGGGCGTCGACACCGACAGGGAACGTGATGCGGTACTCGTACAGAAACGCTTCGAGTGACACAGGGGTCATGGCGTCGTGGTGTTCGAACACGCAGTGGAGCCCGGGCGCGGTGACGGCGTCGCCGAAGGCGTGTTGGATGCGCATGGCCTGTGGCAGCCCGTGGGAGACGCAACCGGGACAGAGCATCTGGAACGCCTCGATTACCACAACCTCGCCCCTGAGACCGGTCAGAGTCAGATTGTTGGCAGCGTTGAACCAACGGGTGATAGCCAGCTCAGGAGCAGCGGGATACCTCGATTGCATAGTCAAAGGCGGGTGCATTCCCATCGAGCCTCGCAACATTGGGGAAGATGCCAAGGAGGCGGGGGTGACGACGCTTGATTCGAGCGATGATAGGATATCCGTCTCTGTGGACGGAGGGCAACACTCAGGTTGGAGGAATTATGGTGGTTCGGTCCTCTGACCATTTCCCCGGGGTGGCGTCTATCGTGTCCAGTGCGCTACCCAACGACCAGCGGAGACGGGCAGCGGGCAGGGTGCCGGGACCGAGGTGGAGGAGTGACAGATGGGATTTGATCCGACTACAAGAGCGGCGATTGTAGGATGCGGAAATATGGCCAGAGGGAGCGTCAGGGGCATTCTGGCCGACTTCCACAACACTCGTATCGAGGTAGTGTGCGAGCCTTCCGCGGAGTCGTACAGACAGACCGCGGATATCTTCCAGGCCGCCGGGCGTGAAGCCCCGGCCAACGTTCCCGACCTGGAGCGTATGCTCGATGCGTGGGCGGGCAGTCTCGACGCGGTCTCCATCGCAACGCCCCATGTCCTGCACTTCAGCCAGGCCAGGGCGTGCCTCGAGGCGGGACTGGATGTGCTAGTCGAAAAACCGATGGTCATGAACTCAAGGGAAGCAAAAGCCCTGATAGAAACCCGTGACCGAACCGGACGCCTCCTGGTCGTGGGCTTCCAGGGAAGCCTGTCACCACAGGTCCGAAGAGCCGTAGAGATGCTACGCTCCGGGGAGCTGGGGCCGGTCCGGAGCATCTCCGGGATGCTCTGGCAGAACTGGGGCGACACGTTCGCCGAGGCGTGGCGGTCAAGACCCGAGATCTCCGGCGGCGGGTTCCTGTTTGACACCGGAGCCCATATGCTCAATACGGTCTGCGACCTGGCAGGCGAGGAATTCGCAGTCATCAGCGCGATCCTGGACAACAAAGGAGGGCCGGTGGAGATCAATGCAGCGATCATGGGGCGTCTCCGGTCCGGCGCGCTGGTCACGATCCACGCCTGCGGCGACACCACCCGGTCGTGCGCATCCGACGTTCGCGTCTTCTGCTCCAAGGCCGTTCTCCGGACTACTGTATGGGGCGATTCACTGGAGATCATGCACCGGCAGCCTCAGGACTGGCGCCTTACCGGATCGAGCCGGGAAGAGGGATGGGAGCCTGTTGACGTGAGAGAGACTCGGGGGGTGTGGGAGGAATTCCTATCCGCCCGTGAAGGACTGATAGACAACCCGTCTCCTCCCGAGCTGGGACTGAGGATGGCCCTCATATGGGACGCGATAACGCAGTCTGCCGAACAGGACGGGGCGCCCGTGCGGATGCGGACGTAACCACCGGAAGCTGAGCGGCCCCACGCTCAGATCGAACAAGATTCGAGACAGGATCGGGGGAGATGTCTAAACCACCCAGGGTAACGGTCTGGAACGAATACCGACACGAACGGCTGAAGGGCAAACCGGCCGATATATACCCGGATGGACTACACGCGCCCATCGTCGCGTACCTGAAAGATCAGGGGTACCCGGTAAGGGCGGCGACCATGGATGAGCCCGAACACGGGCTGACCGAACAGGCGCTGGACGAGACGGACGTCCTCGTCTGGTGGGGTCACCTGGCCCATGAGGAGGTGAACGATGAGGTCGTGGACCGCGTTCATCAGAGAGTGCTGGACGGAATGGGTTTAGTGCCTCTGCACTCCAGCCACTTCTCCAAGATATTCAGGAAGCTGATGGGCGCCAGCTGCGGACTGACATGGCGACGCAACGGTGAAAGGGAGCGTGTTTGGGTCGTCAATCCCGGGCACCCCATCGCAAGGGGGATCGGGGAATACTTCGAGATTCCCAGTGCGGAGACGTACGGTGAGCCCTTCGACATACCGGAGCCCGACTCCCTGGTGTTCGTCAGTTGGTTCGAGGGAGGGGAGGTCTTTCGCAGCGGTTGTTGCTTCAAGAGGGGGCGGGGAAAGGTATTCTACTTCCGTCCGGGCGACCAGGACTATCCGATCTTTCACCAGCAGGAGGTCCTTCAGATCATCGGGAACGCTGTGCTCTGGGCCGCACCCGAAGGCGGCATAGACGTCCGGCCCGATCGAACGACCGCCGTGGGGAGAGAGCGGCCTGAGCCTCTGGAGAACCTTGACGTCCGTTCCTGACGCCCAGGTGGCGGTGCTGCCCGTGATCAGCCTCGTATCAGATCTTGTAAGTCCCGTCTCTGGCGAAACAGGGGGAGCTGTCAGCCTCGAGCAGCGCCACCAACCCACGGATTGGGCTATATTGCCCCGTCCGCCAACCCGCTCCCGTGCAGGTATACGCCGTCGCCGCAAGTCAACTGGTTGCAATGCTCCACGCCCCCAAAGGGAGAGGTGCAACCCGAGGACGCAAGAGATTCTTGCGCGCACCCTCTCTGAACAACACAGGCTTGGGGCTCATGGCGTGCGCCGAGAACCCCCACGCCACAGAGGATAGTCCGATGACGATGTGGGGACGGCTCACTGTTACCGCGCCATCCAAACTGGGCAAACCGGGGTTCGGATAGCCGGCGCCGAAGACGTTCACGCTTGTCGTCCTTGTCTAACTAACGCAGCGGGTGGTACAAAGACTGAGCCAGGCCACATCGACGATCCGACGCTCGCCCCCGATGGCGTCATGCCGTATTGGTGCAACGGACCCATTCAACGGGAGGTGCCCAGGTGGCGCAGACTCTGATGATCGACGGTCTCAAGCGGCGTAAGGTGCCGATCAACCTCCGACAGAGCGGGAACAGCGACGCCCGGATTCTCATATCCGCCCGCATCAGGAAGTCTCCGTGGTGGCATCTCTCGAAGGCGGCGGGATGCTGGGCGTACACGACCTACAACCACATGTACCACCCCCGCGCGTACTTCAGCCCCGAGGATGGCGGCCTCCTGGCGGAGTACCGGTACCTCACCCAACACGTCAGCATGTGGGACGTTGCCGTCGAGCGTCAGATCCAGGTCAAGGGCCCGGACGCGGCCGACTTCGTCAACCTGCTGATCACCCGCGACGTTCATGACCTTGTGCCGACGATGCAGGCGCGATACGTGATCCTGTGCAACCAGTACGGCGGCATCATCAACGACCCGGTGCTGCTCCGGGTTGCGGATGACGAGTTCTGGTTCAGCATCTCCGATTCCGACGTTCTACTCTGGGCTCAGGGGGTCAACGCCTCCGCCGGGTACAACGTCGAAATCAACGAAATCGACGTCTCGCCGGTCCAGATACAGGGGCCAAAGTCGGTCTTGCTGATGGAGAAGATGTTCGGCTCCCACGTGAGGGAAATCCCCTACTACGGCCTCATACACGAAAGGCTGAACGGCCGGGCGGTGACGATCTCCCGTACGGGCTTCTCCGCCGAGGTCGGCTTCGAGATATACCTGCACGACGCCACGCTCTACGCCGACGATGTCTGGCCTCACATCCTGGAGCAGGGCAGGGAGTTCGACCTGCGCGTCATTGCCCCCAGCCACATCCGACGCCTGGAGGCCGGTATCCTGTCCTATGGCCAGGACATGGACATAGAGAACAACCCCTACGAAGTCCGGCTCGGCTGGCAGGTCGACCTGAGCAAGAGCAGCTTCATCGGGAAAGACGCCCTGGTAAAGATCGCGAACGAGGGCGTCAAGCAGCGTCTGGTTGGACTGAAGGTAGGAGGCGAGCCGATCCTCTGGTACAACGAGGGCTTCTACCCGGTCAGGGACATCCACACCAGTGCCGACGTGGGCTATGTCACCAGCGCCTTCTGGTCCCCAAACGTGAGATCGAACATCGCCCTGGCCGTCATGCCTGCATCGCACTGGAGGCGAGGCACCCGCGTCGAGGTGCTGCTCCCAAAGGATGGTGCCGTGGGCGCGGAGGTTACCCGTGTCCCATTCTTAGACCCGTCCAAGGAGCGGCCGAAAACCGCTCTCTGAACCGGCTCAGCGCAGGTCACAGGACGTCTGCCGCCAACGGGCGCCGAAGGCCTGTAGTCCAGCGGGTTGCGAGGCCCCACTCCCTCGTCCCCGCGAGGCGCGACTGCGGCTGGCAGCACCGATGCCCCTGCGATGTCGACGCGACTACCGCCGGTGACCCTCAGTCCCCGCTAGAGGGGAGTTTCCGTAGTGGCCGCGTGGATCGCCCGCGCAGTCCGCTCCGGGTCGGACGCCTCCAGGATGGCCCCGCGGACCGCGAGCCCGGCTGCCCCGGCGGCGATGACGGCGCCGGCGTTGGTCGCCTCGATGCCACCGATGGCCAGAACCGGAAGGGGAGCTACCGCCCGTGCCGTCGCCTCGATCAGGCTGAGGCCGCCTCCGGGATGCCCGGGCTTGGAGTCGGTGGGGTATACGGGCCCTATCAGCAGGTAGTCGGGCGCCTCTTCCGCGCGGCGCACGGCCTCTTCAGGCGAGTGGACCGAACGTCCCCAGAGGGGCCAGTCGTGCTCAGCTGGGGCCGGTGCGTCCCCGGGCAGGTGCAGCCCGGCGCCCAGGGCCTTCGCCACCCCCGGCCTGCCATTGACCAGGACAGCGGCTCTCCCCTGTACGGCCCGCTGCACCCGTTTGGCCAGAGCCGTCAGCTCGTCGTCCGGAAGGTCCTTCTCACGCACCTGGGCGGCGTCCACGCCCCCAGCCACTGCCGCCCCAACTATCTGCATCAAGTCTCGGCGACCCACGGTGTGGCGGTCGGTCACCAGCATCAGCCGGGGGATCATAGAGGGCTCCTGGGAGCCCACACGTCAGTAGCCGTGCGGGCCGGACTCACTCCGTCCACGACTCGCTGAAGAATCCGTACTCCAGCCGCATCGCCTGCTGGTATCGGTCTCGCTCCCGGTAGGTCCCCTCCCCGTAGCGGTCCAGCAGACCCTCGATGCGGTCCACCAGCTGACCAAAGTCAGGGCCGGCATAGGTCTCGATCCAGGAGGTGTACAGATGCGCGGGGTGGCCCTCTTCAGCCAGGCACGACCCCAGGTAGTAGTAGAGCCTCATACAGGGCGCCATGGCCGCCACCAGCTCGCCCAGGGTCCCGCCGAAGGCGTTGGCCAGCAGAAAGTCCGTGTAGGCGCGGGTGGCATGGAGCGGCGTTACCCGCGTCAGGTCGATGCCCATTTCCTTCGACGCGGCGGCGTGCAGCTCAAGCTCTTCGAAGACCCCGCTCTGGAGCTCATGCCAGACGCGCCTCCCTTCGTGGTCGGGGGCGCGAAAGACACCTGCGGCGTAGGCCCTGGCGAACACGTCCAGGAAGAAGGCGTCTTGGGCGATGAACTTGGCGTACCGCAGGGGAGGCAGTGTCCCTTCGGCCAGGCCCCGTACAAAGGGATGCTGGAGACAGCTCTCGGCGCTCTCTGTGGAGCCTTGCCAGAGCTCCTGCGACAGGCTCGTCATTCCGCCTACCCCTGAGGGCCTCGCACCGGAGGGACGGCCTCCATTCGGCCGCTCATGGAGCTTGTGGCCTCGGCGTAGAACTTGCGTGGCATCCGACCTGCCCGGAAGGCCTGGCGGCCGGCGATCGCGGCGTGCCTCATGGCGTGCGCCATGCTCACCGGATCCTGGGCCCGGGCGATGGCGCTGTTCAGCAGCACGGCGTCGCATCCCAGCTCGAAGGCCACGGCGACATCCGAGGCGGTGCCGACACCGGCGTCTACGATCACCGGGACCTGCGCCCGGGCCTTGATGAGGCTTATGTTGTGGGGATTGCGGATGCCCAGGCCGGAGCCGATCGGAGCCCCCAGGGGCATGACTGCCGCGCAGCCGATGTCCTCCAGTTTCTGGGCCAGGACAGGGTCGTCGTTGGTGTACGGAAGGACGGTGAACCCCTTTCCCACCAGAGTCTTCGCCGCTGCCAGCAGGTTCTCGCTGTCCGGGAGTAGGGTCTCCTCATCGGCGATCACCTCCAGCTTGATAAGGTCGGTGCCCAGGGCCTCCCTCGCCAGCTCGGCGGTGAGCACAGCGTCCCTGGCCGTGAAGCAGCCAGCCGTGTTGGGCAACATCGTGAGCCGGCGATCGCCCAACACCCGGTACAGATTCTCGTGGCCGGTGTCCACTCCCACCCGGCGCAGGGCGACAGTCACCAACTCCGTGCCCGAGGCCTCCAGCGCGTCCAAGAGCATCTGGAAGCTGGGGTAGCGGGCGGTGCCCACTATGAGACGGGAACCCAGGGTAAGCCCTGGCAGCTCCCACCGGTCCTTCGGCTCCGTGCTGTTGCTCACCTCAGCCTCCTTGCACCGCCCTGACCAGCTCGACGCGGTCTCCTGCGGTCAGGCCCTTCGAATTCCACTCCTGCCTGGGTACGACCTCCCCGTTGACGGCGACGGCAACGCCTTGCTCCCCCGGCTCGATGTCGAGGTCGAGCAGCAGGGCAGGGATCTTGCCGTCATCAGGCACGGGCCGCTCTTTGCCGTTCACTGTGATCATACCCCTGGCTGTACCGCTCACCAGCCCGCTCCCGCCGATCCAGACCGGGCCTGGAGACGCTGCGCTCCGAACGGGGTCAGGAGCGGCGACCCCCGGCCGTTCGCTATGAGGTCGGCCATCAGCCACGCCGTTGCCGGGGTCAGCAGAATGCCGTGCCGGTAGTGGCCCGTCGCCACGAACACGCCTTCCACCTCTGTAGCGCCCATCAGGGGCATATGGTCCCGCGCCGCCGGTCGTAACCCGACGGTGAACTCGGAAAAGGTGAAGTCGTAGATGCCCGGCAGCACCCGCCAAGCTTTTCGCAGCAGGTCCATGACCGCCCCCGCCGTTGGGGTGGAGTCGAAGCCCAACTCTTCCATAGTAGCACCCACGACCAGTTCGCCGCTGCCGCGGCCGACGAGGTAGACCTCCGGAGTGCGAAGGACGTGCCGGATGAGGCGCGGTCCTCGAAGCCGGCAGATCTGTCCCTTTACGGGCCTGATGCCGAAATCGCTTACCGGCGAGTCGATGGTCGTACCGCTCCATGCCCCGGCGGCCACCACCGCCACGTCGCAGTCCACGGTGAACTCGCGGCTGCCGCACCGTCCCGACACCTGTCGCAGACGGGTGCCTTCGGACTCGATCGTCTCCACCCGTGCTCCCTCCTCGATGCGCCCGCCGCCACTTCTGATAGCGGTCGCCAGGGCTTTCACCAGCAGCCTTGGGTCCACCTGATAGTCTTCCGCCGCGAGCAGACCGCCGGTGACCCAGCCGCTCAGGTGGGGTTCGCGCTCGAAGACCTCGTCCGCCGAAAGGGGAATAGAGCGCAGGCCCCGGGACTGTTGGGCCTCACGCAAGTGTTCGAGCTCCTCTTCCTCGTCGCGGCCAAGCGCCACGACCAGGGTACCGTCCTGGCGGAATCCGCACGACAGCCCGGAGGCGGCTTCTACCGCCTTGACGAACTCCGGGTACCGCCGGTGGCTTTCCAGGGCGAGCTCCACCATGGCCGGCTCTTCGGCCTTGGCCTCCGAGACTGGCGCCAGCATGCCGGCCGAGGCCCACGTGGCCCCCGCACCGATGCGGTCTCGCTCCAGCACCAGCACGGACCTGTTGCGCCGGACCAGCTCGAAGGCGATGGCCAGACCGATCGCTCCGGCGCCGATGATGACGATCTCGGCTCTGTAGGGCAGCTGGTCGTTCACTGCGGTTGGACTCGACTGGGGGCCACAGCACTGTCGACGGCATCCCGATACATGCGGGTCGCGGCGCTCGGATCGGCCTGACCGACGACACCCGAGAGAACGGCGACGCCGTGGGCGCCGGTCGTCAATACGTCTGCAACACGCTCGGGAGTGATGCCGCCGATGGCAATGACGGGCCGGTCGCAGCTGTTGACTATGCGGCCCAGTAGCTCGAGGCCCATCGTGGGCGCCGGATTCGCCTTCGAGGCCGTCCCGAAAACTGGGCCCACGCCAAGGTAGTCCACGGGCGTGCCCGCGACCTCCAAGGCCTCCTCCAAGTCGTTGGCCGTGCCACCTATCAGCACGTTTGGGCCCAGCAGATGTCGCGCCACCTCTACCGGCAAGTCGTCCCTGCCCAGGTGGACCGCTGGAGCTCCGATGGCCGCCGCAACGTCCACGCGGTCGTCGACCACCAGCAGGGCCCCTGAACCGCTGCACGCGGACGCGACGGCGAACGCGGACGCCATGAGCTCCCGGGTAGTTCTCGGCCGCTTCTCGCGGAACTGGATGACGTCGGCGCCGCCTTCCAGCGCCAGTTGCGCCAGCTCCGCATGCGTGTAGCGTGACTGGAGCACTTCGTCGGTAATGACGTGGAGGCGGCCCAGGGAGGGCTTCATATCTCTTCCGCCGATTCCTTCAGACGCAGGTCGCGGGCCCACGCCGCCGCGTCGCCGTGACGCAGGTAGAAGAAATGGTCGGTGGGTCCGGCTCCCCGGCCGATGGTGATAGCGTTCTGTATCGCGCCCGTGACGTAGGCCTTCGACACGCCCACCGCGTCGGACAGAGACCGGCCGCGCGCCAGGTGCGTGGCGATTGCCGCGGAGTATGTGCATCCGGTGCCGTGGGTGTTCTTCGTGTCGATCCAGTCTCCGGGGAAAACCTCCACGCCCTCGGGCGTGACGAGTATGTCCGTCGCCCGGTCCTTCAGGAGGTGCCCCCCCTTGATCAGCACGGCGCCGGGCCCGTCTTCCAGAAGCTGCCGACCGGCGTCTTCAGCGTCTCCGCGGGACTGCACCTCTCGCTGTGTAAGCGCCTCTGCCTCGTGCACGTTGGGAGTGATGACGGTGGCCAGAGGAAAGAGTTTTTCTCGAAGAGCGCCCTTGGCCTCGTCCTCGAGCAGCCTATAGCCCGACTTGGAGACCATGACCGGGTCCAGGACGAAGAATGGCGGCCGGTACTTGCGCAGGGCGGCGGCGACCGTCTCGATCACAGAGCTGGAGGCCAGCATGCCGGTCTTGACGGCGGCCACGGTAAGGTCGCTGAACACCGCGTCAAACTGGGCCTCGATCAGCGCGGTCGGGAGCTCCTCGGCCATGGTCACCGTCTGGGTGTTCTGGGCCGTCACCGCCGTGACCACCGACCCGCCGAAGCCACCATTGGCCGAGATCGAACGCAGGTCGGCCTGTATCCCCGCTCCGCCGCCGGAGTCCGACCCGGCTATCGTAATGACCACCTTCACTGCTCTGTGTCCCCGTCAGGCCAATACTCTCCCCGGTAGGCCGCTTCCCAGAAGAGGTACTCGTAGCGCAGGGGGGCGTGGAAGACCCGTTCGATCCTCGGTATACGGCCGCCGTCCGTTCCGTCGAGGTGATCGCCCAGCCAGCTAACGAACTCTCCCAGCACGTGCGGGCCGTGGATATCGATCCACTCCCGGTAGATCCGGTTGTCCGGCCTCTTCCTCTCCTCGATGAGGCGCGTACCCCAGTCCAGGTAGGTTCCCTCGGTGACGTACAGGACAGTCGCGATGTCGTCGAAGTCGCCCTCTAGGCCTACCCGCATCAAGAAGTCTCCGAATGCCCGGGTGGTGGGCGACGCTTCGACCGAGGCGTATTCCTGCTCGGAGACTCCCATCTCCTCGAACGCACGTACGAAAAGGTCGTTCTCAGGATCGAGAATGCCGGTCAGAAAGCGGTTCAAGACGTTGGCGCCCTCGAAGTCCGGCGCTTTGGAGATTCCCAGTGCGGTCATGGAAACCAGATCTCTGACGAACACGTAGTCCTGCAGGAAGTACGTCCTGAACTTATCCACCGGCAGGGTGCCGTCGCCCATTTCGGTGACAAATGGATGGGTGACCATCCTATGCCAGAGATCATGATGTTTCTGGCGGAGTCTCTTGGTCAAAGGCACGTCCAATCTCGGCGAGTCCTATTCGGGGATAAGGCGTACCTGGTCTTTCAGTTGGGAGTAGTCGTACACCCGGGCGGCCGTGATCTGCCGGGACAGGACGGTCAGCACCAGGCTCACCAGCGTGGAGGCTCCCAGCGCCAGGCCAAAGCTCACCACCAGCTGGGTGGCCCAGTCGATGTCGATGATCCATCCCGTCAGGTACGGCGCCTCCGGAGTGGGGAAGAACAGCGTGCCGACGACGAGGCCGACTACGCTGCTTGCCAGGGCCGCGCGTCCTCCGAAGCGCGCCGAGTAGAGGCCCCAGAACACCGGGAAGACAGCCGCTGCACAGACCATGTCGGCTATCAGGAACAGGTACAGAACGCTGTATCCCTGGGACGCAATGACGATGGCCGGGAGCACCAGGACGATGGTGATCAGTCTGGAGTATCTGAGCAGAAGGGCGCCGGAAAAGTTGGGCTTGAAGCGGGCGAGGTCGCTGGTGACCGCGCTGGCGATGCCGTTGAGGAGCGTATCCAGGCTGCTCATGACCAGCACCAACGCCAACAGCAGCACACCGACGACCGCCCAAGTGGGCATGACCTCCTGCACGAGCGAGAACAATGCCACCGAGGCCGGTGCATCGTCACCCACCAGGCCTTTGCCGACGGCCATAATGCCGAGGAGCCCCGCGATAATGATGACGGGGACAACCGTTGCTCCCGCCACCGCGAAGCCCCTGCGCAGCGCCCGGTCGTCCTTCACCGTGTACACCCGCTGCCAGAACCCCTGATGGAACATGTTTGCGGCCAGAATGGCCACGATCAGCGTGAGACCGAACTCCAGGCCGGGACGATGGTCGAGCGCCAGAAGCTGCGGATTGTCGGCGCGTACAGGGTCCAGGGATGCGCCGAAACCGCCCAGCTCCACGACTGCGACCACGAAGGCCAGCAAGAGCAATGGCAGGATAATGGTGAACTGGATGCTGTCCGTGAATATGGAAGCCCTGATGCCCCCGTAGGCGGTGTAGGCGACGGTGAGGACACCGACGATCACGGCCGTAATTCCGAGAGGTGTGCCAGCTACGATATTGAAGGCCAACGCGATACCGGTGAGCTCCGCGGAGAGAAAAATGAACATATAGAAAACTATGACGGCGAGGGCGAAGGCGTACATAGCGGGACCGTATCGGTGCCAGACATACTCGGTGAGCGAGTGGCCGTCGGGCATGAGCCGGCGCATGCGCGGGCCCACCAGGACGAACGCGGCAAGAGGCGCCGCCTGCCCTATTCCGTATCCGATCAGCGCCACGATGCCCGCCCAGGTGCCCGCTTCGGCGGGGCTGAACAGGATCCACGCACCCAGGACCGATGCCACCAGAGTCGCGGTGGCAACCGGCGCACGAACGCTGTTCCGGGCCACCAGGTACTCTTCTATGTTCAGCCGGTGACGCCTCACGTTCAGCACGCTGGCCACCACGAACACCGCCGCGGCAACCACTGCAATCGCTATAGCTGCTCCACTATCGATCATTGCGGAAACGCCTCACTCCCTGAACATAAACAGGCCACCCAGGAAATCTGGGTGGCCTATGGTGAACACGAACTGTCATCTCTTCCCTTCGCTGGCATTACCCAGATCAGGTTCGCGGGGTCGTCCCGACACATCGGGACCTCTCAGCCTGGCCTGCCAAGCTCCCCCAAGAATATTTTTGCTGCTGGACCGCAGTGTAGACGAGGGCGGACTCCGTGTCAAATCGACCCTGAGGCCGCAACTGTTCAGAGAGTTGGAGGGACGAGTGCCCCTCCAGACCCCCTGATGCCCGCCTTCGCGGGGCACTACGGTAGGGTGTGTCTGCGTCCCAGTGTGGAGTGTAGTCGTAACTGTTCAGAGTTAGCGAGTCGAATGCCCGCGGAGCGCGGGGATACGACCTTGCCCAAAGCTAAGTGTGCCTGTCGGTGACACTGCGGATCGACAAGATCCCCTCAAGTCTGAACAGTTACGTGTAGTCGTCATTCCGGCCCCCGAGCCGGAATCCAGGGGTGGGGAGGTCGAGCTCAGCAGCGCCCGCTAATGCCGAGAACCAGTCCACGTCTGGAGCTCTGCCAAGGTCTCCCAAGGCGGGGGGCTGCCGGTGCGCCGGGGGTAGCCCCTCTCACCAGGACTGAACAGTTACGAGAGGCCCTCCTGTGGGCAGGCTACGTCGCCGAGCTTCGGTCCTCAGCAGCGACACGAGAGGGGATCGGTTTGCATCACCCCCTCCGACGACTTTGAGCCGGGCTCAGAAGAGCTCTATACGCCCTTGACGTTGACGATCTGACGGAACTGGTGGACCGGCTCGACGAGCGTCTCCGCGAGGCGCATCACGTCGTCGATGTCCTTGTAGGCGGCCGGCAGCTCGTCCAGGAACGCGTTGGAACGGCGGACCTCGATACCCTCCATGTCCCTGTCGAAGTCGTCCATGGTCAGCGTTCTCTTGGCCGATCCCCGACTCAGCCGACGCCCCGCGCCGTGGGGGGCGGACCGGAACGCCTCGGGATTGCCCTTGCCGCGCACCACGTAGCTTCGGGTGCCCATGGAGCCTGGTATGAGCCCCAACTGTCCCTCTCGAGCCTCGATGGCGCCCTTGCGGGACACCCAGATGTTCTCGCCCATGTGCTCTTCGCGCTCGGTGAAATTGTGGTGACAGTCGAACTCTTCCTCGATCTCCATGTCGGGGAAGCGGTGGGTCAGCAGCCTGACGATGCGGCTCGCCATCTCGTCACGGTTCAGCAGCGCGAACTTCTGCGCCCACCGTAGGTCCGTGATGTAGTCGTCGAACTCCCGGGTCCCCTCGACGAGATAGGCAAGGTCCGGGTTGGGCAGCGAAATGTGGTGCTGCTTGACGTACGCCTCGGCGACCTTGATGTGGTGCTGCGCAATCTTGTTTCCGATGCCCCTGCTCCCGGAGTGGAGGAATATCCAGACGCGGCCGCGTTCGTCGAGGACGAGCTCGATGAAGTGATTGCCGCTGCCGAGGGACCCGATCTGCTGCCGCCAGCGCTTGTCCAACTTGTCGTAGTAGACGAGACGGCGGCTGTTCTCCGCGTCTGCCTCCAGCAGATCGACGTGGGTCTTGGCAGTCCCCTTGACACGAGAGTTGTACCGGCCAGCGCTGAGCGGGATCTGATGCTCGATTGCCCGCCGGATGTCTGAGCGGTCGTCTGGCAGGTCCTTCTCTGTGAGCGACGTGCGCGATGCGATCATGCCGCATCCGATATCGACCCCGACCGCTGCGGGGATGATCGCCCCGAGGGTCGGGATCACGGTCCCGACGCTGGCGCCCAGGCCGAAGTGGACGTCGGGCATGACCGCCACGTGCTTGAAGATGAACGGCATCTTCGACAGGTCGATGATCTGCTCCAGCGACTTCTGTTCGATGTGGTCGGCCCACGAGAGGGCGTGCCTGCTGACCTTCCAGGGTACCTGAGCCATGGTCGTTCCTCTTTGATGCTCGTTGCTGTCCTCGATCGCGCTGGCGCCGGAGCCTTTCCCGCTTTCGCGGACCTGAGCTGTCCGGATATGATACGCCTCGGCCGCATTCTTCGCCTGCACGAGCGTCATGGCCGCACCGGACGGTTGAGCCTGATCGTGCGTTCCGCCGGGCCGTACCATCCCTGCGGCGCGTACTGCGACGTGTGCAGGCAGCACTGGACCATCACCTCGTCGCCGCCGTTCTCGAAGGTCAACTGACGACCGATGTGACGTCGTGTTCCAGTGCGATGAGCACGCGGGAGGTGGCGCGCGTGTCCGGCTGCGCCGGTGGATTCCCTGCTGCAGGCACGGGGCTCCCCGTAGCAGGGTAGGGCCGTGTTATTCTTCGGCGCGGGAGGATACGTTCATGGACAAGCTGGAGTTCGTCGATACCCACGTCCACTTCTACGACATGCAGCACCCGGAGCTGGTGTACGGGCACTGGCAGCCCGGCGTCCCGCATCCGACCCTGGGTTGGCAGCTGCAGAAGCTCGCCAACAGGAACTATGTCGCCGAGGACTATATCGCCGAGACCCTGAACGCGAACGTGACCAAGGCGGTACACGTGCAGGCCGCCATTGGCAGCCCGGACCCGGTCACGGAGACCGAGTGGCTGCAGGAGGCTGCGGACCGTACGGGGTTCCCCCATGGGATCGTCGCGCACGTCGACCTGCGCGACCCAGGCGTAGACGGGGTCCTGGAGCGTCACTGCGAGTCCCCCAACATGCGCGGGATACGAGATTTCTCCTACGGCGACTACCTTGTCGAGCCGGACTACCACCAGGGCTTCGCCCTTCTGGAGAAATACAACCTGGTGTCGAGCATGGCGGTCGGGTGGCAGGACATGGAGAAGGTACGGGCTCTGGCGAACAAGTTCCCCAACATCACCATAGTGGTCGATCACGCAGGCATGCCCGCGGAGCGCACGGATGAGGAGTTCGAGAGGTGGAGGGGAGGCATGGTCGTCGCGGCCACCTGCGACAACATCCGCTGGAAGATCTCCGGCCTCGGCATGGGCGACAACGACTGGACGGTGGACAGCATCAGGCGGTACGTGCTCACGTCCATCGAGACGTTCGGCGTGGACCGCTGCTTCTTCGCCACCAACTGGCCGGTCGACTGGCTATGGAGCACGTACGACGAGCTCGTCGACGCCTACACGGATATCGTCTCGGACTTCAGCCGGGATGAGCAGACCGCGCTCTTCTCGACGAACGCCGAGGAGCTGTACCGCATCTGAGTGCGTCAGCCGGTCGATGCGGTCATAGGCAGAGTCCCAGCTTACGCCGAACGCGGTTCATCCACTTCGGAACACCTGGTTTTAGCCCGTGAAGCTCAGGAGCGGCTGCGGAGCTCCTCCAGGGCGATGTTCGCCTCGCGGCGCAGCCTGTTGCCGTTGTCCCGCTCCCGCTCCACCGCTATGAACGCGTCAACGGCGAAGGGCTGCCAGGAATTCCGCAGGGCCCGGACAGCTCCCTCTTCTCGTTCCACCGCTTCCACCAGCAGGTTGTGGATGGGCAGCAGATAGCCCGACTGGGGAAGGTCCCGCACCTGACGCCCAAGCTCGCCAAGACGCGTATCGAATTGGCAAAGCGACTGGAGGACTTCGCTCCGGTCGCATCCGCCCTCGGTCCTCCGCCATTCGTTGTAGCCCTCGTGGAACGCGTCCCACTCCGCTACGAGCTTCTTGTAGTCGCGTATGAACACCTGGATCTCTTCCAGGTCCGCCGCCGCGCTTCGGTCAAGAGATTCATGGATGGTGCGGCCGATTTCCTTCAGGGTTGTCTCGACCCTCCCAATAATGGCGTCCATCGCCGCCAGCAGAGGTCCGGCTGCCTTACCAGACTCGCCATCTTCCGGAGCATCGGTCTCTTCGGCGGCCGCATGGATGGTCTGGGCCAGGGCGTCGAGGATGCTTGTCAGGGCCGCAAACTCAGCTTCTGCCGCCGCTTCGAGCGTTGCGGTCGCGTCTTCGGCGGCGTCTGCCGCAGGCAGTCTGCCTATAGCCCGAGACACGGCGCCGAACTGCCGGATGAGTTGTTCGAGTCGAGCGAGCGCCGCAGGGTCGTCCAGGCTGCCCACTTCCTGCAACAGGTTTTCGTAGTCGTCGTGGAACTCCTCCCAGTTGTCGCGGATGAGATCGAAGGCTTTGGAGAACTCCTCCATCGCCCGCAATTCTTGCGGGTCGGCGGCTCTCTCGAGCTCTTCCTGCAACTCCAGCGCCAGATCTTCGACTTCCTTCTGGGCACTGGCCGCCTTGGAACGCTGCTGCTCCACCGTCTCGAACAGGGCAGGGCTGTTGGGTTGCCACCGGTCCCGTAGCTGACGGAATGCGGCCTCCTCCGCCTCGGCAGCCGCTATCAGCATGTCGGCCAACTTCGGATTGACGGAGGTCCTGGGAAGGTCCCGGGCCTGCTCCGTCACGGCGTTGAAACCGACGGCGAAGTCCTGCAGGGCCTCCTGCACCGAGCTTCTGTGGCATGAGGTCGGCTCGGCGCGCCATTGGTCGAATTCTCGGTGGAATCGGTCCCACTCCTGGCCCACGGTCTGCTGCTGAGCTGCAAACTCGTCGATCGCCTCCAGGTCGCTGGCCGATAACGGCTTGGCGGACTGGGCAGGCGAGGTCGTGGGCAGGGCCACGGGTACGTTGCGGGACTGTCAGTATCCCCGCAGGCCAGCACCAGGGCCAGCGCGAATAACCAATGTGGGTAGCAAGAGATAGGAGCCGAATTTTGTCTTCATGGACTATTGCGCATCCCCACGAGATCACCTACCAGGTCTTTTTCTGAAATCGCCGCTGAGTAAGCCGCCTACAGCACCGGTCAACGCGTCCGGCGTATCCGCCAGCACCACCAGCAGGTGCCGGTCCTGGTCCCGGTGGAGCAGGGTGATTTGCCGTCCCTTCACGGCTCAGGTCTGGCGCGAAGGGAACGCTCAGAACATCGTCAATCCGTATTCCGGCGGCTTGGAGGTATTGGCTCACGGGAGAGCGTCCTCATACAGCCCCACGAATACCGTGTCCCGGCTTACGTCTTCCACCCCGCGAATCCCGGAAGACAACCCATAGGCGGCAAGGCCGTTTCTCATCCCTATGCCGATATCCCAAAGGGAGGGCTGCCCCAGCAAGATGTCTATGCTGCCTTCCGGAGCGCCTTCGAAGAAGTAGGGGAAGTCGTCCAGGTCGAACTCTCGTTGGCTGTCAGTCAAATGGTCTGCCAGATTGGACAGGAGCTTGTCGTTGTCCAGCAGGGAGTTGTAGGGCGGGACCATAAAGGTGAAGTCCGCTATCGCGAGCACGTTAACGGCTGTCGCCCCAGGCGACGGGATAGAAGTCCTGGGCAGCCTCCACCAGAGAAGACTTCGTATTGGTGTCCGTGAAGACCAGTCCGTGGCCGGAAGACCGGACCGAGCCGGCGATGTACAGGGCTATGGTGTCCAGGCCATTGGTGAGGGGGTCGGGCTGGAAGTCTCTAACGAAAATGTTCCGGAAGTTCAGGTCATACTCCACGGTGTTGTAGAGATAGTCGGGCAGAAACTCCAGCCCGAACCTCTTGGCCAGGACGTGTCTGCGCGCCGCAGTTTTCCTCGAGCAGCTTTAGCCTGACATCTGCTCCCACCCGAGCGAAACTGCCGATCACCTCCACGTCGTAGCCGCGGTTGGCGACCCACGAGGTCAGCGTGACTATTTCGCTCGCCGTGAAGGAGTTCACGTGCAGAGCGTCGATCAGCAGCAGACCTCTCCGGATCTGGGCCGAACCCGAATCGACAGGAGTGTCCGGGGCCGCGGCAGGCGAAGTTATCTGCTGAAAGGGAATATCCACCGAGGGCGACGGCGAGGACGTACCAGCCAGTCAGCACTCTTCCCAAGGCAGCAAGGATACTTATGGCACACCTCGGCAAACTTGCCAGGATGTCGACGACTCTTGGGGGGCCCTGGACCGGAGGCCCCCAAGAAAGAGGGTTCACGATAGCGCCGGCAAAGTCCCTTGGGTGGAATACGATCCGCGTCCGACAGGGGCCAACGCGGGGCAAGTTTCCAGAAGCACCGCACTGTGCAGTACGTCGTGGTCGAACGATGCCTCTCTGGCTGTTGCCCGCAAGTTGGGTCTCGTAGCGTATGCTGGTGAATGGAGTATCTCGTCGGAGCGCCAAGAGACTATCTCCAGCCTGGACGGGGCTCCAAATAGGTGTGTTCATGTCAGGACCTCCCTTTACGGCACTCGGTCTGAAACGCGGCACCGTCTTGCTGGCCGAATACTCGCCTTCGTGGCGGAAAGCCTTCCGCGAAGAGCGTGCCGTCCTGGCCAAAGCTCTTGCGTCGGCGCCGTGCGAGATCGAGCACATCGGCAGCACTGCGGTGACCGGGCTGGAGGCGAAGCCGATACTCGACATCGCGATCGGAATCAAGCCGCCCTATCCGATCGCGGACTGCATGCCGACCATAGAGGCCACGGGATACATCTATCGGGGCGAAGATGTCGACATAGGCCACCTGTTCGTCCGGGAAACCGAAGAAGATGTCCGCACGCACCATCTCCACGTCGTGAGCTTATGCGACCCGAATTGGGAACGCTGGCTGACCTTCAGGGACTATCTCCGGGGAAACCCGGACGCACGAGAGGCGTACGCGGCTGAAAAGACCAGGCTCGCCATCCGATACAAAGAAAACAGAGTTGCCTACACGGAAAGAGCGATGTGATAGGCAGCCTGCTTGCCCAAGCTCGGCGTGTCTGACATCGCTCGCCCCGGTGCACTCGCTTCGGGGCAGGCCGGCGACCGGCAAGGGCGAAGAGATATTAGACCAGGAGGTGACGGTGGCAGCAGACTGCTTCATAGCGATGGTCGGCATGCTGGTATGGCACCGGACCGACGGACGGTATCTCCTGCTCCGAAGGGCCCCAGACAAAGACTTCGCCCCCGGGCAATGGGAGTCCGGCTCCGGTCGACTCGAACAGGGAGAGGGCTTCATCGAGGCTTTGAGAAGAGAGTCGCGGGAGGAGTTGGGGTTTGACGTGCGCATCGAGTGTCTCCTGGGTACAGTTCACTTGTATCGCGGCGCGGTTGTACCGGACAATGAAATGGTTGGTGTCAGTTTCGGATGCTCCGTCGGTGATGCGTCAGGCTTGCGCCTGAGCGACGAGCATTCCGAGCACAGATGGGTCACGGCGGAGGAGGCTGCAGCGCTTCTCCCGCCCGACCACTGGCTGATCGCACTGATCGCGCGGGCCGAGGCGTTTCGGAAGTTGATGCCGGTCGAGCTGAGAAGGCTGCACTGGCAGGGTGACCTGGAGTTCTGAGAGTGAAAATCAGACAGGAGGAGTGGGTGCGGCTATGGGCAACCCCAAAACCTGCAGACGTGTCCGATATTGGTCCGATCCCTGTCGAGGCGGGTTACTTGAGCGTTGAGAATAGAGCCATGTCTGCCGACCGGACGCGTACGCATCTAGGGTCGCCGTGAGCCTTCCCTTCGGATTCCGTGAGCCTTCCGTCGATATCAAGCCGCGGCAGTACGGCGGCCTCCTCCGGCGCTACCTGGGCCCCCAGCTTTCGCTCGTGGTCACCCTGGGCGTTCTGCTCTTCCTCAGCCTTGGGCTTCAGCTCGTCCTGCCGCAGATCATCCGCTACTTCATCGACGAGGCACAGAAGGGCGCCCCGGTGGAGTCGCTCGCGGTCGCGGCGGTCGCGTTCATAGCCATCGCGGTGCTTCAGCAGGTCGTGCAGGTCGTCGCCACCTACTTCTCGGAGCGCGTGGGCTGGACGGCCACCAACAACATCCGCGAGGACCTCGCCGCGCACGCGCTGTCGCTGGACATGTCGTACCACAACGACCGCACGCCGGGGGAGATGATCGAGCGTGTCGACGGCGATCCGAACGAGCTGGGCAGCTTCTTTTCGCTGTTCATATTCGAGATGCTCGGGAGCCTGCTTCTGCTGATCGGCATCCTCGTGCTGCTGCTGCGCGAGGACTGGAGGGCCGGCCTGACGCTGACCGCCTTCGTGGTTGCTGGGATGCTGGTGCTCACGAGCATCCGCAACATCGCCGTGCCGTACTGGAAGGCCAACCGGGCCGCCAGTGCGGACTCGTTCGGCTTCCTGGAAGAGCGTCTGTCTGGAACAGAGGACATCCGCTCGAACGACGCCAAGCCCTACGTCATGCGCCGCTTCCACGAGCTGATGAGGAGCTGGTACTCCAAGGCGCTCAAGGCCGGACTCATGAGCAGCATCATGTTCAGCACGACGATGTTCATGTTCGGCGCCGGCAGCGCCATCTCGCTCTCCCTGGGCGCTTATCTTTACTTCGGCGGCTCGATCAGCCTGGGCACGGTCTACCTCATCTTCCACTACACGCAGATGCTGGTGATGCCCCTAAACCGGTTCACTCAGCAGCTGGACAGCTTCCAGCGCGCGAGCGCCGCGATAGCGCGCATCCTGGAGCTCCACGCAGTCCGCAAGAGAGTGCTCGACCCGCCGGCGGAGGACCGCGTCGAGCTGCCCGACGGGCCCCTCCGCGTGCAGTTCGACGGCGTCACATTCGCCTACGGAGAGGACCCCGTGGTGTCCAACGTCTCCCTCGACCTGGCGCCGGGGCGCGTGCTGGGCCTGCTGGGGCGCACGGGCAGCGGCAAGACGACCATGACTCGCCTGCTCTTCCGGCTGTACGACCCGACGTCAGGCGTAGTCCGCGTGGGCGGAGAGGACATCCGCCGCATGCCCGTGACCCGGCTTCGGCGGCACATCTCGATGGTGACCCAGGACGTGCGCCTCTTCCACGGGACCGTCCGCGACAACCTGACTTTCTTCGACGAGTCGATACCCGACGAGCGGCTGGTCGAGGTAATCGACGAGCTTCGGATGCGGCCGTGGCTGGACTCGCTGCCGGACGGCCTCGATACCCGGCTGCTGTCCGAGGGAGGCGGCCTGTCCGCGGGCGAGGCGCAGCTACTGGCGTTCGCGCGCGTCTTCCTGAAGGGCTCCGGCGTGCTGATCCTCGACGAGGCGTCGTCCCGGCTGGACCGAAGCACGGAGCAGATGATCGAGCGTGCCGTCGAACGCCTCGTACGCGACCGGACGGTCATCGTCATAGCCCACCACCTGGCCACCATCCGGCGTTGCGACGAGGTCCTGATCCTAGAGCAGGGCAGGGTAGTCGAACACGGCGAGCGCGAGCGGCTGGCCGTCGACGGCACGACCCAGTTCCACCGCCTGCTGCAGACCGGGTTGGAGGAGGTGCTGCCGTGAACACCTGGCGGTACCTTCTCCGTCTGGCCCGGTACCAGCCTCGCTACTTCGCGATGCTAGCCGGCCGCACAGTCAGCATCGCGCTCGTACCGCAGGGCGTCGCCCTTACGACCCGGGCGATATTCGACAACATCACGAACGAGCAGGCCGCAACCGTCGGTTTCTGGAGCCTGGCGGCGATACTCCTCGGCCTTGCGGTAACGCGGTCGCTCATCATCTTCGGCAACGTCGTGCTGGGCGTCCGGGTCGAGTTCACCTTTGCGACGCTGCTGCGCAAGAACGTCTTCGACCACGTCCTGGACCAGCCGGGCAACCGGGCGCTTCCGGAGTCGACGGGCGAGGCAGTGACCCGGTTCCGGGAAGACGTCGACTACATCACCCGGTACCTGCAACGCTTCGGGTTTGCGATTCCGCTCGTGGTGTTCGGCGCGGTGGCGCTCTACATCATGGTCCAGATCAGCCCGCTGATCACCTTCGCGGTATTTCTGCCGCTGGCGTTCATAATGGTCACCGTGAGCGTCGCGACCCGCTGGCTGCGCCGTTTTCGCATCGACAACAGGGAGTCGACGGGCGACGTGACCAGCCTGCTGGGGGAGATGTTCGGATCCGTCGAGGCGATCAAGGTCGCGAACGCCGAAAGCCGAATGCTGGGCGAGCTCAAGCGGCTCAACAGCCGTCGCAAGACCTACACGATCCGCGACACACTCCTCACTCAGGCCCTCAACTCCGTCTTCCAGAACACGGTCACGGTCGGCACGGGTCTGATACTGCTGATCGCGGCGTCGGCGATGCGGGACGGCTCGTTCACCATCGGCGATTTCGCCCTCTTCGTGAGCTACCTGTACACGGTCGGGTGGCTGAACACGGAGGTGGGCGGCGTGCTGGCCGAGTACCGCCAGACCGGCGTCTCATTCGACCGGCTCAGGCGGTTGATGCCGAGTGCGCCGCCGGACGGTCTCGTGCGCCACCAGCAGACCCACCTTGCCGGCCCTCTGCCCGAGGTGCCGTACACGGCCAAGACCGAGGCCCACCGTCTCGACCTGGTGGAGGTCGATGGCCTCACCTACGGCTACGGAGGCAACGGCCGGGGCATAGAGGGAATCCGGCTGCGCGTGCCCCGCGGCTCTTTCACGGTGGTCACGGGGCGTGTCGGCTCGGGCAAGACGACGCTGCTCAGGGTGCTGCTGGGGCTGCTCCCCAGGGACGCGGGCGTGGTGAGGTGGAACGGCGAGCCCGTGGACGACCTCGCCGCCTTCTTCGTCCCACCGCGCTCGGCCTACACCTCCCAGGTGCCGCGCCTGTTCAGCGAGCCGCTGAGAGACAATATACTCATGGGCATGCCGGATGGCAGCACCGATCTCGACGGCGCCGTCCATGCTGCGGTCATGGAGCGCGACGTCGAGGAGTTGGAGCAGGGCCTGGACACGGTGGTCGGCGCGCGAGGTGTCAAGCTCTCGGGCGGCCAGCTCCGGCGCTCGGCGGCGGCCCGGATGTTCGTCCGGGAGCCGGAGCTGCTGGTATTCGACGACCTGTCGTCGGGCTTGGACGTGGACACTGAGGGGGAGCTTTGGGCCCGCCTCTTCGCACGTACCGACGCCACCGCGCTGGTGGTATCTCACCGACGCGCCGCGCTCCGACGCGCCGATCACGTCGTGGTCCTGAAGGACGGCCGCGTAGAGGCGGAGGGCGCCCTCGACGAGCTGCTGGAGTCGTCCGAGGAGATGCGCCGCCTGTGGGCCGGCGATGTCGGCGAGCCTGTCGGGCCCGACTTGTGACGAGGCCTCTCAGCCTCAGGGCTGTCCTGATCGGCGGATCATCCCACGCCGGAAAATCCACGCTATCGGAGTCGCTGGCGGTCGAGTTGGCCTGACCCCGAGTCTCCACAGACAGTCTCTCAGCCACCCTGGCCGGCCGTGGAGGCCCAAACGGGAACAGGTGTCAGACCGTGTGGCGGAGCACTATCTCTCCCTGTCGGTCGACGAGCTGCTCAGCGACGTACTGCGCCCTACAGGGACAACGTGTGGCCGAAGGTCGAGGCGATTGTGGCGTCGCAATCGACCGATAGCTCCAGTGCGGGAGTAGTCGTAGAGGGATCAGCGCTGTGGCCCGAATTCGCGACGAGCCTGAACTTCGACAGGACCGCGGCGCTGTGGCTTACCGCCAGCGAGGAGGTCTTCAGACAGAGGATCTACTCCGCAAGCCGGTACAACTCGAAGCCTCCCAGAGAGCGAATGATGGTGGACAAGTTCCTGCGACGCACTTGCCTACAACTCCCGGATGGTCGAGGCTGTTAGGCGGCATGGTTTCATGCTCGTGGATGTCCTGCAGTCCAACTTGGCGGAGCTCACAGAAAAGATGCCTGTCGAAGCTCGGATTGGATCAGCAATAGGGGCTCAAGGGGAATTGCACAGTAAATCGGTTCTGCACAAAGATGTGGATGTTTGCACAATTGCATGCCGCACCCTCATTCGGCGTGGCTAACGGAGCTCCTTCCCCAGCGTCGTACACACACCCTCCTCGATCGTCGCCATCCTCAATTGCCCCAGAAGGACTGGTGCCCTGTGAAGTCGAAGCCGTAGATTGTTGGGTCCCGGTCTCTGACGTCCTCGACGATCCCTACGAAGGAGCCGTCTCTGTCGAATACCGGAGCCGACTTCAGATTGTCCTGACCCTGCAAATTGAGGATGAGCACAAGGATGTCCACGCTGGTCCACCGCCCTGTCGCGCCCACGACGCCGGGCAATGCAACTAGGAGTTTTCTGCCGGAGAGTCATCGCGGTCTTCCAGATATCCGAAGACCATAATGGGCTGGCCCTGTTTGACGCTCGAGGCGATCCTGACAGGGGTTGACGTAACAGTCCCTTCCTTAGGGACGAGAAGCACAGCTAAGTCTGGGATTGTTTCCCTGACCAGATACTCCGTGCCGGGGCCGTCGCTACCGGTGAGCAAACCGTCGTGGGTGGTAGAAGCCGAGTAGGCAACTGGACCATTCGTCTAGTAGACCGAAATCCTAGCAATGAAGGGTAACGAGAATACCGCGCGACGCTCCCATCCTAACCTTCCCGCCCAGGGGAAGGGACTCACTGTTGCCGTGAAGTCTCGCCAATCCAGACTAACCCTCATTTCAAAGATTTCGTACCACTAGTCTTCTGAACGTTACACAGACCAAGCTCTCGCGTACCAGTTCAATGGCCGCTGTGAAGTCTGCGACACCAGCTTCGCCCTGTGGCCCAGGAGAGCCCTCTCGCCCGCTGGACCCTGCGGCCCAGGCTCACCTGAAGGCCCGGGTGGACCCCGGTCTCCTCTGGCGCCCTTCTCTCCTCGCTCGCCTGTTGGACCCTGCGGTCCAGCCTCACCCTGAGGTCCCGCCATCCCCGGTCCCCCTCGCGGCAATTCAGCCCTTGCGAGCTCGTCCTGCACCAATTATCGGAGCTCCTCGTTGCTTGGGGAACAGGCGACGGCCAAGAGTAGGGTCAGCCCGACTAGAAGGTGACCGGTACGCAATGTCGTCATACGTAGCCCCTTTCGCTTGCTGGAAGGATTGGTGATATGCGCTATGAGCTTGGACAGCGAAGCTGACCGGCTCCGGGGCCATGTCGGTTCAATCGGCGTCGCACATAGGCATGCACGGGATGTTCCACAATTCGGTAACGTGATCGATGGTGTGGTCCGGGGGTTGCAGGTCGAGCGGGTACTGCCGGCCCCGTCGGAGCCAGGCGGCCTTCATTCCGAACCGCCTGGCGCCGTCTATGTCGGCGACGGGGTTGTCCCCTACGAACATGACCTCTTCGGGCGCCGTGAGTCCGGTCGCCTTCAGGGCATCGCGAAAAATCCGCGGGTCGGGCTTCCTGTAGCCAGCCTCTTCGGAGACGATGATGAAGGGGGCGAGCTCGTCCAGGCCCGCCGCCCGGCACTTGCCGTGCTGGCTAGGCGAGCCGTTCGTGACGATTCCCCAGGGCACGTGTCGTTCGTTGAGACCAGCCAGTAGTCCGTTGATCTCCAGGTCCGGCTCCACCTGCCTCGTCATCTCGGAGCGGTACCAGGACGTTAGCGACTCCATGTCCAGGCCGGCCTCGGGCCACTCACGGAGCCATCGCGCAAGCATCGCTTTGCGGTCGGAGTAGCCGTCATCGTCCCACCGGACCATCATCGCGACCGCATCGTCCCGCGCTGCGGTCGTCGTCTCGCGGACGTGCTCTTCATAGAACCTGTCGGCAACTCTGCAGAAGGCAGTCTCCCTATCGAGCAGTGAGTTGTCCAGATCGAACACCAGGCCGCGGACGACGGTGCGCAAATGCTTACCTCCTATCTCGTGGGGTACAGCGTAGCATCTCGTGACCGAGGACTGGCGTCCTACGACACCGGCGGCCTGCGCCCGGACCACGGCCGCGCGCGCTCGAACGCCGCTGATGCGGCGAGCACCGTCTCTTCGTCGTACTTGCGCCCGATAATTTGAAGGCCGATGGGCAGACCGTCCTGCGAAAAACCCGCGGGTACGGACGCGGCTGGATGACCGATGGCGTTCGCGTGCATCGTGAACGCCCCGTTCCAGTACTGCACCGGGTACGACGAGCTCCCCGTGATGCTGCCCGGGAAGGTCTCGTTCGGGAAGGCGGGGAAGCACGACACGGGCGACATGATCAGATCGTAGGTCTCGAACGCGTCGTCGAACGTCGCCTTCAGCTCGGCGATCCTCCCCTCGGCGCGCATGAACTCCGCGGTGGTGACCCGCGATCCCATATCGATGAAAAAGCGCGCGAACTCCGTCATTCGGTCTCCGTACTCGTCGAGGTACTGCGCAAACATGTGGTAAGCGCCCGCCGACTGGATGGGCCCGAACGAGTCGTAAGGCTCGGGCAGAACCATGTTCGCCTCCTCGACGGCGCAGCCCAGATCATCGAAGGCCACCGCGGCCTTGTAGGTACGGTCGACGACCTCCGGCGACACCGGGGCGAACCCGAAATCGGCACTCCAACCGATTCGGAGGCCGTCGATGTCCCGCTCCGTCGCGGCCATGAAGTCGGGCGGAGTCTGTCGGATCGACGCCTGGTCGCGGCGGTCGAAGCCTGCCATGACCTGGAGCAGCAGCGCGGCGTCCCGCACCGTCCGCGTCAACGGCCCAGCCTGCGAGAAGATGTTCGGCACGGGCGGCCCGCCGAGTCCGGTGTAGCCCGATACGCGGCCCAGCGTCGGCTTGATGGCGTAGATGCCGCAGAAGTTGGCGGGTATCCGCAGCGATCCGCCGCCGTCGCTTCCGGTCGCCGCCGGGCACAGGTACGCCGCCACGGCCGCCGCCGCTCCGCCGCTCGATCCTCCGGGCGTCCGGTCGGTATTCCACGGGTTGCGCCCCAGCACCCCGAGGGAGTTTTCGCACGTGCCCACCATGCCGAACTCGGGCACGTTCGTCTTGCCCAGCATCACGGCCCCGGCGTTCAGGACCCGCTCGACGACGGCGGCGTTCCGTTCCGGCACCCGGTCTTCGTACACGACGGACCCCATCGTCGTTCGAACGCCCGCGGTCATCTGCGTGTCCTTGATCGGCACGGGCAGGCCGTGCAGCGCGCCGAGCTTGTCACCACGCATTACGGCGTCCTCCGCCGCGCGCGCCTGCTCCATCGCCAGGTCGCGCGTCAGCAGAAGGAAGGAACTGAGCTGAGGGTCGAAGCGGGCGATACGGTCGAAGAACACTTCCGCCAGCTCGACAGGCGAGACCTGTTTCGCAGCGATCAGCTCGAGTAACTCCGTCGCCGGTTCGTATGCCAGCCGCTCATCCACCATAGCTCTGCCTCCGCGCGCGTTTGATGTCGGAATGGGAGATGGCCTCGTGTCACGAGCCACGCACGAGGCGAATATGCTCGTCGTCGTCCCGTCGTCGTCGGCCAGGCCGTCGACTGTCAGGCCCGTCGCCGGCGGTCGTGGCCCAGTTCGGCGGGGTAACCCTCCGTTTAGGGCAGGCGTCCTTTTTCCCGTGCCGCTCGTATGTAGAGTGCCGCTGGCAGCGCGGCCAGTGCGACGGTCGCGCTCACGAAGAAGGGTGTGCCCAGGTCGACTGCCATACCCGCCACCATGCCGGACACCCCGGACCCGAGGACGACGCCAAGGGAGTAGGCGGCGTAGAAGATGCCGAACGCGATACCCCTGCGGCCGCTCGAGGCAACCTCCGATACCGTTGTGCCCAGGGATGGGAACAGAAAGCCGAAGCCGAGGCCGAACACGACCATCGCCCCAAGCGCGGGGGGCGCCGCGCCGTCGGACACCGCCAGCACCAGACCGCTGGCGCAGAGAAGCGCCAGACCCAACGAAACGGCGAGTCTGCGCGAAACGTCGTCGACCGCACGATGTACCGGACTACCCATGACCACCGTAGCCACCAGCGAGAACGTCGCGAAGGCGATGCCCGACATGCGCGGCGCAGCGCCGGCCGTCTCGAGCGCTATCGGGAGATGGTTGATCAGCGCGCCGATGCCGAACGTCATCGCCATCACCGCGCAGAGCACCGGGGCGAGCTCGCGCCACATCCGGGACGAGGGGCGCGCCCTGTCCGCAGACTGCCGTTCGACCGCCTCGGCCGGCGCCGAGGGCACCAGTGTCCAGAACATGACCGCGGCGAGTAGCATCAGGCTTCCGCTCGTCGCGAATACCGCCCCGAAGTCCCAGATGTCTCGGATGTAGGCGGCAACCGGAGGGCCGATGACGGCGGACACCGCAATGAGGGCGCCGGTCATGCCGATCGACCGGGTCTGGTGGCGGCTCGCGCGGTCGCCGAGCATCGCAAACGCGCCGGGGGCCAGCACGCCCGCGGCCAGCCCGTGAAAGGCGCGAAGGGCCAGAAGCTGTCCAGGGGTCGAGACGAAATCGTACAGGTACAGCGACCCCGCCGTGAGCAGCATCCCGGCGACTATGAGGCGCTTGCGGTCCAGCTTGTCGAGAAGCACTCCCGCGCCGACGTTGCCGGCGAGGTTGGAGGCAGAATACATGCCGACAATCGCACCGCCCAACGACGCCGTCGCGCCCAGCGACTGCGCGTAGGCCGAGATCACCGGGAGCTGCATGAACAGGTCGAGAAACGCGACCAGCACCACCGCCCGGATGGCCCAGGCCGAAATTCGCGCCATTATCTGCGGACCGCGAAGAGGGTCATGGTGGATAGTAGATAGTGGGTAGTTGGGGAGTCAGCGGCGGAGTGACTTTACGAGTCCGGTCAGCAGTCTGCCGGTTTCATCGCAGAGTTTCAACGCGCTCTCAGAGTTCGTTCGTGGCAGGAGCTCCAAGTTGCGGCACAACGTAAGCAGCGTCTCCAGTCCGGCCAAGGAACCCCGGGCCACGCCCAGGAAATGCAGAAACTCTCCAGTGCCGTGCCTCGCCTGGCCCTCCGCGATATTGGCCGGAACGGACACCGCCGCCCGCGTCAGCTGCGAACGCATCCCATAGGTCTCTACCTTGGGCAATAGCGGCGAACAGCGATACACGGTCTCGGCCAACACCATCGACTTCTGCCGGACAATCAACTCCCGATAGCTATCCACTATCCACTAACCTGGTCTCTTTCTTGGGCAACAGCGGCGAACAGCGATACACCGTTTCGGCCAACGCCATCGACTTCTGCCAGACGACCAACTCCCGATAGCTATCCACTATCCCCCCATCCATTACATGAAGTGGCTGTAGTGGCCGACGATTATCTCCATCTGCATCTGGTCCCAGTCCTCACGCTTCTCCATGATCGTCCGTTCCACTATTCCGGCGTCGCCCAGGAACCGGTCGTTCCAGAGGCCGTCGCCGAACTTCATCGCGTCCACGAGTCGGCCGAATCCTTCGAGTATCATCCCGTTGACGCGTTCCGGGTCGATCATGGACAGGCAAACGCCCTCGTACTCCGCGTCTTCGGGAGGCTCGGACAGGAAGTAGACGCGCATCTCTATTCCGCTCGATGCCGACTTCGTGTTCCGGAAGAGGACGCTCATCTCGGGGCCGCCCGTGGTCGGTATGCTCTCCCAGTCGCAGTCCTCGTCCTGCAGGTACCGCTCCAGCTCGGCCTCGTCCCTCCGCTTCATTATGTGGAGGGTCCCGAACACCGCTCCGACGATCGCCAGGGCGAATAGGGCTATTCCCAACACCACGTAGACTACCAGCACGACCATCTCCCCTCGAGGGCCCTTCGCCGGCCTGATGGCCTGCGCCGGGCGCTCACGTCCGTTTACGTCAGCTCGGCGGCGGCGGAGTCGGCGCCAACCCCGCGGGACGCGCTCCAATGGTACCACCCAGCGGGGCAATCGCAATTGCCGTGGCCTGGTCACGACTGTGCGCGATTGGTCTTCGGCAAGGCGGCGCGTGGTCGCGACCGGCGATGCGCCCCACCTAAGCAGCGGCGCTGTTCGGGGTGATGGGGCCGTGCGGCATGAGGCATCTAGTCGCAGCCGTCGTCCCGTCGCGGGGCCATGGAGGCTGGTCAGGCGACGCCCAGCTCCCGCAGCCTGTCGGCCATGCGCTTGATTCGTGGGCGGTCGCACTGGAGGAACGCGTCTTCGTGGGCCTGCTGGCGCTGCCGGTACTGGATGGCCTGCTGCGCTCCCATCGTAGTCTTGTGCATGTCGTTGATCGCGTCCACCTGCGCCTGCGTCGTGGGGTTGGCGAAGTAGTTCAGCGTGAACATCCGTCGGCCGGTACGGCCGCCCCACGAGCCGTGGTACAGGTGCTGCTCGAAGAAGACGACGTCGCTGGGGTTGGACTCGACGGCGTAGCCGGGCAGGTCCCGCTGCTCGACGCCGAACACGGGCTTGTTCGGGTCCAGTCCCTGCTCCAAGTATGGCTTCAGCGCCTCTTTGGTCTGCCTGCCCTCGGCGATGGTCTGCAGCGTCCTCCACATCCTCAGGGGCCTGAGCTGGTCGTGGAACGGCATCCGGTGGGAGCCGGGGATGAAGCGTATGCAGCCGCTGTCCCGCGTGACGGGGTCGAGGTAGAACGCGATCTTGATGCGGCCGTGGCCCATCTCCGGGTCCGGCGCGTCGGGGTGCCAGGAGGTGTCGCCGACGTACAGGTTGCCGTCCGAGCCCCACCAGAGGAATTCAGGCCCCAGTAGCTGCTCCATCGGCCCGTAGATGCGGTCGTCGTCGATCAGGCTCATCAGCTTGGGACGCAGCTCGGCGAAGGCCATGACGGCCTGCCGCTTCTCGCCGTGGAAGGCTTGCCCCTGCCGCTCCTCCTCCATGACCTCCTCGAACTCGCACTCGATCTCGGCCATCTCGTCTGGAGGGAATAGGCCCGGCAGGGCGACGAATCCAAAGGTCCTGAAGTGCCGTACCTGTTGGTCAGTCAGCATCTTGAGCTCTCCTTTCCTACTGGTCGACCACCGAGCCGTCGACGTTGAGCCGTGTCCGCACCTCTCTTGGAGTCGGCGGGTACCTCTCGTGCGCGTCGTCGGCGAGCTCGATCCCGATGCCCGGAGCGTCCGGGACGATCAGAAAGCCGTTTTCCAGCTCCAACGGCGTCTTGACTATCTCGCTCTTCGGCGGCTCGTGCTCGCCGACCGGATACTCCTGTATCGTGAAGTTCGGGATGCACGCCGCGAGCTGAAGGCAGGCCGCGGTGCTCACCGGGCTGAGCGGGTTGTGCGGCACCACGCCGACGTAGTGCGCCTCAGCGATGGCCGCGATCTTCTTGCTGTGGGTGAGTCCTCCGGCCAGGCACACGTCCGGCCTGACGTACTGTACCGCGCCCCGGCTGAGCAGCATCTGGAACTCGTGGATCGTGTGGAACCGCTCTCCAGTGGCAATGGGGATGGAGATGTTCTGCGCGACCAGCCCCATGGCGTCGAAGTTGTCTGGGAGTATGGGGTCCTCGTAGAAGAGCGGGTGGTACGGCTCGATACCCTTCGCCAGCGTGACCGCCTCCGCCGGGGTCAGGCGGCGGTGGATCTCGATGCACAGGTCCACGTCGTCTCCGGCCGCCTCGCGGTACGCGGCGACCGCCTCTATGGCGCCTCGCATGTTCTCGGCGTGAGTCTTGAAGAACGGTTTGTCGACTGGTTCGTCCAGGAAGGGCGTCAGATGCCCGACCGCCGTGAATCCGGCCTCCTTGGCGTCCTTGACGCCCTGCACGAGCTTCTCTCTCGTGTCGCCGAACACGTGACAGTAGACTCGCGCTCTGTCTCTCGTCTTGCCGCCCATGAGCTGGTACACGGGCACGCCGAAGTGCTTTCCCGCGATGTCCCACAGGGCGATGTCCAGTGCGCTGATCGCGCCCATGATGGCCGCGCCGCGAAAGTGGCTGAAGCGGTACATGTACTGCCAGTGGTGCTCGATGCGCAGCGGGTCCTCGCCAACGAGGTAGCGTCCGAGCTTGTCGATGGCCGCCTGCGACGCCTCGAGGAAGCCCCACGCGCCCGACTCGCCGACGCCTGTCAGGCCTGCGTCGGTGTGGACCTTGGCGAACAGGTACCGGTCGACCGGTATCGACTCGACGGCGGTGATCTTCATGGAGTCGTGACTCCGCGGCCGGGGGCTTCTTCCGCCGCCGGCCCAGCCGCATTATAGGCGAAACCATTTCGAAGGGCGCGCACCCCGTACCACCCAGATTCCCCACCTAGATAAGAGGAAGACCTCGTTGGAGCCCGACGCGATGCGGGCTAAGATGGTTGTTGAGCAAACGAACCGATCACCAACGAGGTGCATCTATTATGAAGCAAGGCTTACTGGCATTCCAGTACGAGCAGGAGAAGGGCTCGACAGGTATGACGGGACTGTCCGGGCTGATGACGTACCTGGAGTTGATGCAAGCAGCGGGTTTGAGGTCGTCGGTGGAACGCCACGTGAGACTGCGGGAGTGTGGTCAGGGCTGGACGGACAGCCAGATAATCACGTCGCTGATACTGCTGAACTTGGCAGGCGGCGAGTCGGTGTCCGACCTTGATCTCCTTGAGAAGGACGCAGGTTTGTGCAGGGTACTTCGCCATGCCGAGACCTGGGGGATGGGTAGTAGGGAGCGCAGGGCGCTGAAGGCGAGATGGCGAGTCGAGCGTCTTCGGAGCGTGCCGTCGGAGTCTGCGGTGTTCCGGTATCTGGAGAGGTTCCATGACGCGGGCGAGGAGGCGATGCGGCAAGCTCACAGAGCATTCATACCTGCTCCCAACGGAGCTATGGAGGGTCTGGGGAAGGTGAACGCCGACCTGGCGGGCTTCGTGCAGAGCCGTTCGCCTCAGAGAGAGGCCACACTGGACATGGACGCCTGTCTGGTGGAGACACACAAGCAGGAGGCGCTCCACAGCTACAAGAAGTACAGGGCCTACCAGCCGCTGACCACCTACTGGTCAGAGGCCGAGTTGATTGTGCATTCGGAGTTTCGGGACGGCAACGTACCTGCGGGCCATCAGCAGTTACGAGTGTTGACCGAAGCACTGGAGCATCTGCCTGCGGGGGTGGAGAAGGTGATGCTCAGGTCTGACACGGCGGGGTATCAGCGGGAGTTGCTGCGGTACTGCGCGGAGGGTAGAGACGAGCGGTTCGGGGTGATCGAGTTCGCGGTTGGGGTCGACGTGACGACGGAGTTCCGCCGTGCGGTGTCCGAGGTCGCCGAGCAAGACTGGCAGACGCTGTACCGCAAGGTTGGGGAGCATCGTGTGGACACGGGTCAGCAGTGGGCTGATGTGAACTTCGTGCCCAACTGGATAGGGCACTCCAAGAACAGCCCTGAGTATCGGTTCATAGCTACCAGGGAGCGGTTGATCGAACAGCCTCTGCCGGGAATGGAGGGGCAGATGGAGCTTCCGTTCCCCGCGATGGAGCTGTCCAACAGAGGCTGGTACAAGGTCTTCGGAGTGGTGACCAACCGGAGCATTGCGGCAGATGAGTTGATCTGGTGGTCGAGGCAGAGATGTGGCAAGGGCGAGGAGGTCCACGGCGTCCTCAAGAGTGACCTTGCCGGGGGCAGGCTTCCGTCGGGGCTGTTCGGAGCCAACGCAGCATGGTGGGCGATAGCCGTGTTGGCCTTCAACTTGAACTCTGCCATGAAGCGGCTGGTGTTGGGCGGACAGTGGGTGGGCAAGCGTCTCAAGGCGGTGCGTTTCGCCCTGATCGCCCTACCGGGCCGTGTGGTGCGTCACGCCAGGAGGTTGATCATCCGTCTTGCCCGTGGCCATCCCTCATACGAGTTGCTGCTCAGCGCGCGGCAGAGGATATTGGCGCTGGCTGCCGAGCCGTATCGGGCATAGGCGACCCTGCCTGGAGCATCGGTTTGTAGGCGACTCTGCCGAGTTGCCAGGCCGGGCCATGCCTTCTTCGGCCTGACAACAGCCACAATTGGCAGCGAACCGCTGCCGATACACTCAAAGACGGCACCCTAGACCCTGTCCGATGCCGATCATGTCATGCGTCACCCCAAGTCGACACCCGGACACCCCCTGAAAGCACACCGAGCAGCTCCCAACCATGTCAGGTGGGGGATTTGGGACCATGTGAACCGCTGCGCTGCGCCCGGCGTTGACAGTCCCGCCGCGAAAACCTAGAGTACGGTCTCCGAACATTCTGCCCGAGGAGCGGATTCGAACATGGCAAACGACGCAAACGGCGAGCCGCTGAGACTCTGGAACTGGCGCGAGCTCTTCGTCGATCACCACCTGATCGACCGGATGGACGGGACGTCGCTCAAGCTGCACGAGCCGCGGCCGGCCGGCACGGCGATAGAGTACGACCGCCCGTGGGAAGGCCGCGGCTCCGCGTACATGACGGTGCTCGAGGACAACGGTGTCTACCGCTTGTACTACCGGGGCGCTCCGGGTGACGGGCCGCAGGTGACATGCTACGCGGAGAGCGCCGACGGCATCGCGTGGACAAAGCCCGACCTGGGGCTGTTCGACGTAGCCGGCACGAGGGACAACAACGTCATCCTGACGCCCGAGGTGGCCGGCGACGCGACCCACAATTTCTCGCCGATGCTGGACAGGCGACCGGGAGTCCCCGAATCTGAGCAGTACAAGGCCCTGGGCGGGTCGGGTAGAGGAGGACTGACCGCCTTCGCATCCGCGGACGCCGTCACGTGGAGGAAGCTCGTCGAAGAGCCTGTCATTACCAAGGGGGCGTTTGACTCCCAGAACGTGTGCTTCTGGTCGTGGGCAGAGGGCCTGTACCTCTGCTACTTTAGGGTATTCACTAACCGCGTCCGCACGGTCGCCAGGACGACATCCAAGGACTTCCGCACCTGGTCGGAGCCGGTCGAGATGGAGTTCGGCGGCGCGCCCAAGGAGCAGCTGTACACGAACGGCACCACGTCGTACTTTCGCGCGCCGCACATCTACGTCGCACTGCCGGGGCGCTTCTGGCCGGCGCGCAAGGCCCTGAGCGACGATGACGCCGGCGCGCTCGACGTGTGGGAGGGCTCCGGGGCTGCCAACGACTGCTCGGACGCCGTGCTCATAACCACGCGTGGGGGCAATCGCTACGACCGCACGTTCATGGAGAGCTTCGTGCGTCCGGGGCTGGAGAAGGCGAACTGGGTGTCGCGGGCCAACTACCCGGCGCAGGGCGTCGTCCCGACCGGCGATACTGAGATGTCGATATACGTCGGCCGCGGGATGGGCCAGACGACGGCCCGGATCGAGCGCCTGACGCTGAGGACGGACGGCTTCGCGTCGTTGCACGGCGGCTACGGCGGCGGCGAGATGCTGACGCGGCCGTTCTGGTTCGGCGGCAGCGAGCTTCTCATCAACTACGCCACGTCGGCCGCGGGCAACGTCCGCGTCGAGCTGCACGACGAGACCGGCGCGCCCATCGACGGCTTCACGCTGGACGACTGCGACGAGATCATCGGCGACGACGTCGACCGGGCAGTCACATGGAACGGCAGCACCGACGTCAGCAAGACGGCCCGCCGGCCTATCCGGCTGCGCTTCGCGATGAAGGACGCCGACCTCTATTCGCTCCGCTTCCGGTAGAGCTCTCGGACTGCCAGTGGATCGGACTATGGGTGGGTCACAGGGCACAACTACCGGGTGAGCCGTGGCCGAATCACGAGACGCTCTGTTCCTCGCGCTTGATGTAGGAGGGGCCAACGTCAAGGCCGGACTTGTCACAGGGGCCGGACTTGTCCTCTCTGCCAACACGGTCGCCCAGTCATGCTGGAGGCACCCGCGAGCAGGTTCTGGCAGACATCGACCTGGCTCTGGCTCCATACCGGAACGAGCCTGTGATGGGACTCGGGGCCGGGTTCCCTTCATTCGGGGGCTACGAACTAGGCGTTCTCGATAGCGAGCTGTCCGCCTATCCCTCGATGCACCGTTTCCCACTCCGACATCATCTGGAACACACCTACGGGGTTCCAACGAGGCTGGTGCCCGATGCCAATCTGCTTGCCTACGGACTGCTCCGATTCGGTGAGGGCACGAAATGCGACAGCTTCGTGGCCGTCGCACTGGGCACCGGCACAGCTGTCAGCCTTGTCCGACACTGCGAAGTGCTTACGGGCCCCGGAGGCTTCCCAGACGTGATCATGCGCTTCTACACGGGTTGGGGCTGGCCTGGCGCATGGCGGCACTCGGGCAATCACTTTGCCGATCATTACGGCGCGGACTCCAAGACCGTGTACAGGCGGGCGTGCGATGGCGACCCTGAAGCCCTGGATATTTGGCAAGAGGTCGGCGATGCGCTCGGGGCCACGATTGTCCGGCTGGCTTCGGAGACCGAGACGCAGACCGCAGTCGTAGCCGGCGGACTCGCTGCGGCATGGAGATTCATGGAGCCGGCGGTCCAGAATCGTGTGGAGCCCAAGGGCGGCGACCTGGTCAGGACAAGCCTGCCACACCCTTCGCTATCGGGCGCCGCCGGCCTGTTCTCTTCTGTCAGAGAGTGAAAGTCCGATGATCCCTACCGTCCAGCTGCGCCACTACGGACCGCGCAGGCCGGCGCGAGTGCGCGGCCGTTTACTGGATGACGCCCTGTAGACGAAGCGCTTCGCGGGCCAGCACGACGAAGCTGGTGGCGAGTACCACGCCGACGACGCTCTGGCGGAACCGCGTCTCTGACATTCTGCCGACCAGCGCCGCGCCCAGGACGTAGCCCAGCAGCACCGGCGCGATCACGACCGCGATCAGTGTCAGTCTCTCCGTGGTGAAGAGGCCGGAGACCGCGTAGCCGACCACGGCCACCGACTCGACCGTCAAGAAGAATAGCGAGAGTTGACCCCTGACGGTCTGGCTCGGCATCTCTCGGGCCAGCAGGTACACGGCGACCAGGGGGCCGCCGATCCCAAACCCGGCCAGTAGCGCCCCCACCGACAGGCCGACCAGCGGCCCGGTCGACCTCTTGCGGGCGAGCACGACCAGCCCGCCGAAGCGCAGCGACGCCGTGAACAGCACCACCAGCGCCGTGATGCCTATGCTGAGCGCGCTGCCACTCAGCGTGTTCAGCATCAGCACGCCGATGGGCGCTCCCAGCACGCCGCCAGCGATTACGGGAAGGAGCTCCCGCACGCGGAGATGTCGCCGCGTCTTGGCGATGATCAGGGCGAACACGGCGAGCGACACGGTGTTGACGACCACCACGACGGTCTGCGGCTCGATCACGAGGAGCAGCAGCGGGCTCGTCGCGATCCCGATACCGAAGCCGACGGTGCTGAGCACCGTTGCTCCCATGAGCATCACCGGGACGGCGACGAGAATCTCGGTGACGTCAGGCATTCGGCCGTCGGCCTAATGCAATTTCAGTCTGAACAGGCCGTGAAGCGATCAATCACCCTCACCTTAGTCCTCTCCCGTCAAGGGAGAGGAGACCCTCGCCCGGAAATGAGACAGGCCGTGCCCTTATGGTCGGGGCTGTGGAGAATCTAGACAAGGGCCCGGGTAGGCCGGTCGCCTCACCTAATCGCTGCTCTGCGCGGCTCCCGTGTACGGGGCCGAGCTAGGGGATGGCGCGGCCGGCGAGGACGCCGGTGCACCGCTCCTCGTCTACGGCGACCTGCCCGTTGACCAACACGTACGGTATGCCGGCCGGGAACTGCTTCGGGTCGTCGTACGTCGCGTTGTCGATGACTCGCTCCGCGTCGAAGACGACCACGTCGGCGAAGTAGCCCTCCGCGACCCTGCCGCGGTCGGTCAGATTGAAGCGGCGCGCGGGGTTGTCGGTCATGCGCTGGACCGTCTGCTCCAGGGTCATCGTGCCGAACTGGCGGCGCAGCCTGCCCAGGACACGCGGGAAGGTGCCGTAGGCGCGCGGGTGGGGGATGCCGCCGACGTGTATCGAGTCGCTGCCCACCATGTAGTCGGGTCGGGAAAGCAGCTCAATCGCGTCCCGGCTCACCTGCCTCCACACGGCCACGCTATCGGGCGGCGAACCCCAGTAGCAGACCTGTCCGTCCTGCTCGAGCAGCATCTCGCAGAGCGCGTTGCCGCCGGTGATGCCCCTCGCCTCCGCGATGTCGGCCAGGCTCATGCCCTCCAGCGCGCCGTCCCTGCCGAGGTATGAGAAGACGGCGTCGATGAAGCGCTCCCGTGGGTTCTCGTCGAGGTCCCTGGCCATCTCGGCCCGGGCCACGGGGTCCCGAAGCCGGTCCAACACGCCGTCGATGCCGCCCTGGTGCGCCTGACTCGGCAGGTAGCTGAGCGGATAGGTGCTGCCGGTGGGGTAGGGGTACAGGTCGGCCGTGACGTCGAGCCCCTCGGCCTTGGCCTCGTCTATCAGCGCCATGCGCTGCGCCACCTGTCCGGCGGTGGGGGCGTGGGTGCGATGGTGCGAGAAGTGGACCTTCACGCCGGACCGGCGGCCGATCTCCAGCGCCTCGGGGATGCCGCCCCCGCCGAAGGCGCGGTCGGTGTTGACGTCCCTGAGGTGGGTCACGTACACGCCGCCGGCTTCCCGCACGACCTCGCACAGCACGACGATCTCGCTCGTGTCGCTCCAGGCGTGCGGATGGTAGGACAGTCCCGTGGCGAGACCCACGGCGCCCTGTTCCATCCCCTCAGCGACCAGCCTCTTTGCCCTGTCCAGCAGACCGCCTTCGAGCGGAACGTCGCGGAATCCCGCGACCTCCAGGCGCACGGCTCCGTGGGCGACCAGATAGGCCGTGTTGACGCCGACATCGTCGTAGTGAGAGCGGAACGCCGCCACGGTGCTCATGTCGAGGTCCAGGGGCGGCATGCCGAGAATCCCGGACAGATAGCGCGCGTAGATGGCGTAGTTCTCCGGGGAGAGCGGCGCGTAGGAGAGGCCGTCCTGCCCAAGGATCTCCGTGGTGATCCCCTGGCGCAGGCCCTGGGCGTGCTGTGGATCGGTCAGCAGGGCGGCGTCGGAGTGGACGTGGGTGTCGATGAAGCCCGGCGAGACGGTGAGTCCGGACGCGTCTATCGTCCGTCCGCCCTCGGCCGCGGAGAGGTCGCCGACGGCCTGTATGCGCTCTCCCGATATTCCGACGTCGGCAGGGCGGCCAGGACCGCCGGTACCGTCTACGACTGTGCCGCCGCGAACTACTACGTCGTACGCCATGACTCCTCCTGTATGTGCGTCATCCGGCCCTCCCAGAACGCACTCGGCTGAGACTGGGTGCGTCGGCCCTACTCGATGATCCTGATACGAAGCTCGTCGAGCTGCTCCGCCTCCACATTATCCGGGGCCTCGAACAGCGGGTCGATAGCGTTCTGGGTCTTTGGGAATGCTATGACGTCGCGGATGTTGTCGATACCCAGCAACACCATGATGAGCCGGTCGATGCCGGGAGCTATGCCCCCGTGTGGCGGCGCACCGTACTCCAGGGCATCGAGGAGCTGCTTGAAGCGCTGGCCGACCTGCTCCTCCGTGTACCCCAGGACCTTGAATATGCGTTCCTGGAGGTCGCGTTGGTGCACCCTGATGCTGCCGCTGGCCAGCTCCACCCCGTTGCAGACCAGGTCGTACAGAGTGCCGATGACCCTGCCGGGTTCGCTCTCGAGGTACTGAATTGTGTCGGCGTTCGGCATCGAGAAGGCGTGGTGCATGGCGTCCCAGCGTCCCTCGTTCTCGTTCCATTCGAAGAGCGGAAAGTCCACGATGAACGCGAAGTGGAGCACGTCCGGGTCAGCCAGCTCGTGACGCTGGGCCATCTCGTCTCGAAGTGCACTGAGGGCGATATTCGTAGACTTGGCTGGGCCGGCGACGATGAGTACCAGGTCGCCCCGACCCGCGCCTGTCAGCGCCGCGGCCTCCTTCACCTCGTCGAGGGTGAGGAAGCGAGCGGCGGGGGACCTGAAGTCGTCGCCGGTCAGCTCGTCGAGGGACGGGGCCGCCGCGTCCAGGGCGATGTAGACCAACCCCTGCGCTCCACGTGTCTTCGTGAACTCGACCAGCTCGTCGAGCTGCCGCCGGGCGTATCCTCCTGCGCCGGGCACGCTGAACCCCTTGACGATGCCCCCGCCGGAGGCGGCGGAGGAGAACACGCGAAACCCGCTCTTAGAGGCAAGGCCGGTCAGGTCTGCCATTTCCAGTCCGAAGCGGAGGTCGGGCTTGTCGCTCGCGAAGCGGTCCATCGCCTCCTGGTAGCTCAGACGCGGGAAAGGTTTGACGACGCGCTTTGCAGGCACGAGCTGCTCCAGCATCGACGTATAGAGGTCCTCGATGAGGCTCAACACGTCGTCCTGCTCGACAAAGCTCATCTCAAGGTCGAGCTGGGTGTGCTCAGGCTGTCTGTCGGCTCTGGGGTCCTCGTCCCGGAAGCAGCGGGCTATCTGGAAGTACTTGTCCATGCCCGCGACCATGAGGAGTTGCTTGAGCTGCTGCGGTGACTGGGGTAGGGCGTAGAACTTCCCCGGATAGAGGCGGCTGGGAACGAGGTAGTCCCTGGCCCCCTCCGGGGTGCTCTTGATCAGGATGGGCGTCTCGATCTCGAGGAAACCGCGTTCGTCCAGGTAGTCGCGAATGTACTTGACCACCCTGTGCCGCAGTGTAATCGTCTCCTGCATGCTGGGACGGCGAAGGTCGATGTACCGGTATTTCAGACGCAGGAGCTCGTCCACCTCCCCGTCATCGCCAACCTCGAATGGGGGCGTCTTCGACTCGTTGAGCACCTCGGTTGAAGAGGCCGAGACCTCAATCTCGCCGGTGGCGAGTCCGGGGTTTGCCGTCCCCTCCGGGCGTGTGTTGACGGTGCCGGATACCTTCACGACCCACTCGCTGCGGAACCTCTCCGCGGCCGCGTGGGCCTTCGGCGCCAGCTCGGGATTGAAGACCACCTGCACCAGGCCGTACCGGTCCCGCAGATCGATGAAGATCAGATTGCCGTGGTCGCGCCTGCGATGCACCCAGCCCGCCAGTGTGACGGTCTGGCCGACATGGCCGGTTCGAAGCTCCCCACAGCTAGTCGATCTGAGCAATCTTTGCCTCCCGTCTCACGGGGTTGCCGTAGTGTATCCGCCCGCCTAGCCGAGAAGTACGAGTCCCCACACGACCGGCACGTTGATCAGGGCGACGAGCACTGCGGCGGAGCCGATGTCCTTGGCCCGTCCGGATAGCTCGTTGCTCTCGGTACCCACGCGGTCTACCACCGTCTCGACGGCGGTGTTCAGCAGCTCCACGATCAACACCAGCAGAAGCGACGCCAACAGGACGGCGCGCTCCAGGCCGTTACTTCCCAGCAGGATGGCGGCCGGCACGAGAACGACTCCGACCAGCAGCTCCTGGCGCACGGCGATGTGATGTTTGACCGCCTCTCGAAGCCCCGCAATAGAGTAACGAGCCGCGTTCCAGAGTCGGAGCACGTTCAGTGTCCTAGCCAACGAGGGTCTCCAACGGTCGCTGAGCGCAGAGCCGCCGCACCGGCCGCGCATCCGATCCTGTCGGCGCCCCTAGCTCGAGGCCTGGAAACCTGTGGATGACGTCCCTACGCGGGGTGAAATGCGGGCCGACTCGCTGCCGGCTCGTGCCAGTCTTTCGCGACAACCGATTCGACGGTTCAGATGATCCTGCCGTTGCCGCGTTTCTTTTTCTCCAGATTGACGAAAGTCTCGGTCCGGCGCACTCCCGATATGACGCCAACCTTTGTTCGCAAGAACAGGCCCAGCTCTTCGGCCGACTGTAGAGTCGCCCATGCGAAGACGTCGAACGATCCCGTTGTTATGGTGACCCAGTTGATCTCGGCAAGGTCGGCGAGATCGTTGGCCACCTGGTCCACCTTGTCGGGATCGACCTGGACCCCTACCAGGGCCTGAGACTCGTAGCCCAACTTGATCGGGTCGGGGAGTGCGACGATCTCGATGTATCCCTGTTCCACCAGCCGCTTGAGCCGCCGCCGGACGGTGCCTTCGCTGACCCCAACGAGCCGGGCCATCCCGGCGTTCGACGCCCTGCCGTCCCCTTGAAGAATGTCAATGATCTTGGTATCCAGTTCGTCCATTCCAGCCTCGCATCTTTGTGGTGTTTATCGTATCGAATAATAGCGTTATCGACGAATACTGTCAATGCCAAAACCAGCCAAACTCAGCGGGCTGAGCGCCTCTTTGAGCGGGAGGCTACCGCAGGCGCATCCACGCCACGTAGACCGCTAGCGTGGCGGCGAGGAGGTCGAATAGAGACCAGTAGCCCTGGTCAGCGAGGCCAATGGCCGCGCTGACCAGGGCCGCAAGCACGACCCCGGCCGCCGCCACAACCTGAAGCCTCGTACCTCGCTTTCGACCGGCAGCAAGACCTACGGCTTCGGACAGGCCGAAGCCGAGCCCCGCAAGAGCCGCGAGATGGAGCACGTCGCCAAGCGGCCGGACGACGATGCTCAGCGCCAGACCGCCGACGAGACCGAGTACGACCGCAGTCACTACGGCGAGGACCAGGCCCGAAGCGTCGACACGGTACGTAGGGGGCACCGTGCCCTTCCCACACTCGCGGCATCGTATCCCGACCGCGGCGTGCACCAGGCAACGCGGGCAGACGGGCGTGTCGCACCTGCTGCAACGCAGGTTCGTCGACACGCCGGGATGCTTTGCGCAGTCTGTTGTCTGGGACATGACGGTCTATTGCGGGCTACGGCTCCCGCCGGCTGATCCACGACTCCCGGGACGAGATATCCCTGTCCCACACGATGCGATTTGCGACTACCCGGTACCACCGGTCCCCGGAGGACAGATTCTCCCAGTTCCCGGTGACCCGTTTCGCGACGATGACGAGCGCGATGGCGATGGCGGTGTAGCTGAGCGCCGCCGGCTCGGTGAAGACGTAGGTCAGCGGAGGTAGCGCCAGCAGGGCGACCAGTGTCCAGAGCGCGGTGTCCTTCAGGATCAGACGGCCGATCAGACCGAACAGCACTCCGACAATCAGGACCTCACGCCACATCAACAGTCCGAGCAACGCGCCTATTGCCACCGAGACTCCTCTGCCGCCGGTCATGCGGATGTACGGAGACCAATTGTGACCGGCTATCGCCGCAACGCCCACCAGTCCCTGCACCCATGCATCCAGACCGACCGCCTTGGCGAGGACGATGGGCAGCACGCCCTTCCCCAGGCAATCGAATGCCCCGATCGCCACCGCAGGCCAAACGCCCAGGGCCTCGGCGGCGTTCGAGGCGCCGACGTTACCGGAGCCGAACCGGCGGATGTCCAGTCCGCGCAGGCGACGCGCTGCCAGATAGGAGGACGGGATTGCGCCCCAAAGATAGGCCGCAATGACCGCGACTACCTCCTCCAAGCCTGTGAAGTATGGGATGTCGTACATCGCGAGGGCCTCGTGCCCGGCTGCTCGCCGGAACTATGGCGGTAAGAACACGGTCCACGCCAGGGGACCGTTCATGCTACCGCGGGGAACCGCCGCGCGTTCTCCAGCGCGGCCACCGTCTCCAGGGGAGGGCCCGCGGCGCCGGGCTCCGGCTCCCCCGGATTGCCCGACGCGTGATAGTCTGTGCCGCCGCAGGGTATCAGCTCCAGGTCCCGCGCCAGCGCCGCCAGCGACTCGACCTGCTCAGGGGTGTAGTCCTTGTAGTAAACCTCCACTCCCGCCAGCCCGGCCTCCTTTAGTCCGGCGACCACGCCCTTCAGGGCGGTCCCGTCGTCTTCGTGGTCCGCCGGGAAGACATAGCTGGGATGTGCGAGAACCGGCACGGCGCCGTTCGCGCGCAGCAATTCGATGGCTTCCGCAGGGCGGAGGCTCGGTCGGCCCACGTAGGCCGGGCCGTCGCGTCCCAGATAGAGATCGAACGCCTGCGCCGAATACGTGACGTAGCCCTGCTCGACCAGCGCCTTGGCGATGTGCGGCCTGCCGACGGCGCCGCCGGCGGATATTTCCTGGACCCGGCTCCACTCTATGTCAAGGCCGATGGATCGAAGCCTCAGCACCATCTCCTGCGCTCGCTCGTCGCGCCCCGATCGCAGCCATTTGAGTTTCGACTGGAGGGCCGCGTCCGCCGGATCGACGAAGTAACCGAGCATGTGAATCTCCATCCCCGGCGCGTCCGTACTCAACTCGATGCCCTGCACGAGGCGAAGACCGGGCGCATCCTCCGAGGCGGCGAGGGCCTCGGAGATACCCTCCGTGGAGTCGTGGTCCGTAATGGCGATTACGTCGAGCTTGTTCCCCGCGCACAGGCGCACCAACTCGGTGGGGGACAGGTTCCCGTCGGAAGACGTGGTGTGCAGATGTAGGTCTACTAGGGCCACGGGGGGTAGATGGGCCTCCCTAACGGGCGGCTCCGGCTGACGCACTGGTACTTTGGCGGGCAAGCCATAGCCGGAGGCACTACGCCTGCCTCCGGCTATGATTGGTACACATCTAACGTGCGAACTCTACGGATCGGCTCTCGCGGATGACCGTAACCTTGATCTGACCCGGGTATGCGAGCGTAGCTTCGATCTGTTTGACGACCTCTCTGGCCATTTTGTTGGCCGCCAGATCGTCCACGCTCTCGGGCTCGACCAGGATGCGCACCTCGCGACCCGCCTGGATGGCGTAGCACTTTTCGACTCCGTCGAAAGCGAGGGCAACCTCTTCCAGCGCCTCGAGCCGCTTGATATAGTGTTCGACCGTGTCTCGGCGGGCCCCGGGCCTCGCGGCGCTTATCGCGTCCGCGGCGGCGACAATGAACGACTCGGCGCTGCTGTGGACGTCGTCGTGGTGCTCACGGATCGTGTCGCACACATGGCGACGGACCTTGTTCTTGGTGGCGACGTCCGCACCGATCTCGGCGTGGGGCCCCTCCACCTCGTGGGTCAGCGCCTTGCCGATATCGTGCAGCAGCCCGCCCTCCTTCGACACCCGGACGTCGGCGCCGATCTCCGCGGCCATCAGGGCCGCCAGGTGGGCGACCTCTATGCTGTGCTGAAGGACGTTCTCGCCGTAGCTGTACCGGTACCGAAGCCTGCCCAACAGCGAGACCAACTCGGAGTTCAGCCCCCGGACGTCGACGTCCATGAGCGTCCGTTCTCCGGTCTTTCGGATGGTCTCGGCGAGCTCCTTCTCCGTCCGAGCCACCGTCTCTTCGATCCTGGCCGGGTGGATCCGGCCGTCCGCGATCAACTTCGTGACCGACAGGCGTGCGACTTCCCGGCGCAGCGGATCGAAGCACGAAAGCGTAACGGCCTCGGGCGTCTCGTCGATGATCAGGTCGACGCCGGTGGCCTTCTCTATTGCCCGAATGTTCCGTCCCTCGCGGCCTATCAGACGACCCTTCATGTCGTCGCTCGGCAGCGGCACGGTGGTTAACGTAATGTCTGAGACGACTTCTGAGGCGAGCCGCTGTATGGCCTCACCAAGGATGTTGCGGGCCTTGTCGTTGGCCTCGTCTTTGGCCCGCTGCTCAGCGTCCCTGTAGCGGATGGCCACCTCGTGCTGGATCTCGTCCTCGGTGCGACGCATCAACTCTTCTCTCGCGTCTGCCACCGAGAGATTCGCGATCTGCTCGAGGCGTGTGACCTCCTGCTCCTTCAGGTCTTCCAGCTCGGCACGAAGGCTTTCGGTCTGTTGATTCTTCTTGTTTAGCTCGGTCTCTTTTCGCTCGAGGTTCGTCGCCCTCCGGTCTGCGTTCTCATCGCGGTTGGCGAGTCGGCGCTCGTAAGTCTGTAGCTCGGCGCGCCGCTCTCTCAGCTCGTTCTCCGCCGCCGACCGGATCTTGAGACCCTCTTCCTTCGCTTCGAGAAGAAGCGCTCGCTTCTGTTCCCGGGCCTCGCTAAGTACTCCTGAAGCCTCTTGCTTTGCTGCCTCGTACCGTCTGCCTACTACCAGTCTCCTGACTACGTAACCAATCAGTGCGCCTATCGATAGGCCGATCAGGACGGCGAGTGCCATGATGGCGATATCCATCGCTACTCACCCTCCTCTTAAGTTTTAGGACCTCCTTGCTCTATGTCCCATGGGCCTCATATTAAAGCTACGGCGAATCTGGTGTCAAGCTGACAGATTGGGGCCCTATGGGCCGAAGTCTGTCGCTGCAGGGAGGCCAGGGGGGTACGCGAGGGCTCGCAATTGCGGCGATGCAGGACGCGCGAGCCGGGATAGAAGCTACACGCTGACCACGGACGACAAGAAAGCGTCATCTACGACGGCTTTGCCATTCCATGCGCCTCGCGCTGGGCCATACAATATGGCTGTTTGTGATGAAAGCCCGTTCGAGACCTCCCGCCACAAGCGTCCACCTGCCCGGAACCTTCCGGGCATTCAGGGACCGCAACTATCGCCTGCTCTGGCCGGCGAACGTGCTTGCGTACTCCTCCCGCTGGATGCAGATGACCCTCCTCGGCTGGCTCGTGCTGGAGCTGACCGACTCGGAGCTACGGGTGGCCCTGGTTGGCGTATTCGCAATGGCGCCTATGCTTCTCCTTGGACTCGTGGGCGGGATGCTGGCCGATGTCGTGGACCGCAGGCGCATGCTCATGGGAGTTCACGCCATGACGTTAGCCGCCGCTCTTGTCATGTCCGTCCTGCTGTGGACCGGCTCGGAACGTTTCTGGCACGCGTATGCGGTGATCCTGGTGGCCGGGATCGGCTGGTCGTTCGACATGCCGGCTCGACGCTCTCTGTTCCACGACCTTCTCGGTAGGTCCGGAGTGACGAACGCTGTCGCTTTGGACTCGATGGGTCAGAGCGTGAGCATGATGGCGGGCCCGGCGTTGGGCGGTGGACTGATCGCCGTGCTCGGCGTGAAGGGGGGGTACCTCGCCGTTACGGCCTTTCTTCTGACCTCCCTGGTCCTCATCTATCGGCTGAAGCTGACATCGCCGCAGTCCCGCCGCGTTCGCGCTGAGGGCGCCTTGCCGTCCCTGGCGGCCGGGATTCGCTACGTTGTCGGCAACCAGGTGCTTCGGGCCACGGTACTGGTCACCCTGGCGATGAACGTGCTGATGTTCCCATACGCCAACCTGATCCCGGTCATCGCCAGGGACGTCCTCCTCGTGGGGCCTGGCCTCATGGGGCTGCTGCAATCGGCGGCCGGCTTGGGCGCCGCGGTGGGGGCGGTATCGATAGCGTCGTGGGTGGCCCTTCGATACCACGGCCGCGTCTATCTTGGAGGAGCCCTGTTGGCATGTCTCGCGCTGCTCTTGTTCTCGTTCTCCGAGTGGTACGCAGTGTCGTTTCCTCTGCTTCTGTTGGTAGGACTGGGCACCTCCGGCTTTTCGACGATGCAGAGCACGATCGTAATGCTCATCGCGGACCAGGACATGCGCGGCAAGGCGCTGGGAGTGATAACGATCGCCATCGGCACGGCCCCTTTGGGGGCGTTCGCTCTAGGATTGATGGCCGAGCGGATCGACGTTCAATTCGCCATAGGGACGAACGCCACCCTGGGAGCCGTGCTGCTGGGCCTGATCGCGTTGACGTCCCCTGGCCTGCGCAGTCCCTTCCGGGCGAGGCGATAGCGCGGGCCACGTCGGCCATAAGCAGCACCGGCCGCTCCCCATCGGGGAACGGCCGGTGCTCAGGGAACGACGTCTACCTGTGGGTTAGTTGAGGTCCTCGTCGTCGGCTAGCCGCTTGGCGGGACGCTCGACGTCGGTGGGGAACCTGGCACCGCCTGCCAGATGGTCCAACGACACGTCGTACCCCCATGACGAACCTTCGATGTAGTTCATGAACTCTCGTTCCGCGCCGCACTGCCTGCACGTGCCCTTGCTTGACGGCCCAGCCGGCGTGTCGATCATCCACTGGTGACCGCAGGCCACGGCCTCCTCGTCGGGTACCTCCTGTTTCTGCGTCGACGTCGATGCTTCCACCTTCTCCCTCCAGTTGCCTCCAGCGTCTCCTCTGATGCCAGCAGAGCCTCGCGCATCAGGATTAGAACGCTTGTATTGCTGATTTGACGCGCAAGTCTAGCAAGCGCCTTCTTCGAGTGTCAAGGCGAATATGCGCCCTGACATAGCCCTTTTCGACGCCGCTCGTCTTCGGCCAAGTCCGGCCTGTTCACGATATGGACTCAGACTTACGCCGGACAGACGATATGCGACCTCGGACGAATGACAAGCCCGTGGACCGTATTGGCGCCATACGGGACGAGCGATTACGACGCCAGTTGGGTGTTGCAGCCGCTTCTCGCGCCGAAGCGTCGGGCGTGTGTCAGCCCTGTTCCACGGTGACGCCGGCGCCCGGGCCGACCGACTTGAGCACGGCGGCGTCGCCTTCGATCTTCCCGAGCACGTTTACCGGACTCGCGGGTCTGATCTCGTCTCCCCGGCTCATCGGCGTCGGGCCGAAGAAAAGACACAGCCCCTGACCCGGCGGCCAGTATCCAACGTCTCCGAACTCCACCACCTCGCGGGCGTCGTCCTCGCGGGCCTCCAGCCCAGTGCGAAAGTAGATCTCGTCGCCCCAGGTCTGGCTTGCGCTTCGATAGGCAGCGCGCCCCACAGCAGGTCGGCGGTCTAGGTCTCGTCCAAGAGCGCCGTCACAGTCACGCCGCCCGCGGTGATCTTGATTCGTCGTCCCTGCATGCTATCCTCTCCGTCACCGATCTCATCATACCGTCGGCGGACGCCGGCCTGTGTCAGACAGCGGCGGGCCGTCCGGCCCGCGCCCCGGTCGCCTTCGGCAAGTCACGTGAAGCGGGTAGGGCGGTGCACGGGCGACAACCGGAGGAACGACACATGCCTACAGAACCAGCCGACAGGCTCAACACGATTGCGGCGCGCCTGTTGCAGGGCGCCGGAGCCAGCGAACACGAGGCGGCGACGGTCGCCCGCCACTGCGTGGACGCGAACCTGGCTGGCCATGACTCTCACGGCATCATCCAGATACCGACCTATATCGACCGCGTCAACGCGGGCCACATCGTCCCCGGCGCCGAGCTCGAGATAGTCAAGGACACCCCCACGACCACGGTCGTCAACGGCAACTGGGGATTCGGCTACGTTGTCTCCGAGCGCGCCATGGAGTCCACGATCGCCAAGGCTCGAGAGAGCAATCTCGCGGCCGCGACCGTCTACCAACAGAGCCACGTCGGGCGCGTGACCGACTACCCGTTGATGGCCGCGGAGGCTGGAATGATCGGCATCATGACCGCCGACTCCGGCCGCACCAGCAAGTCGGTCGTACCGTTCGGCGGCAGGGAGCCCCGTCTCGGTACCAACCCGATCTGCATAGCGATGCCCAGCGACCTGGCAGGCCCCATGTTCATCGACGGCGCGACCAGCGCCGTGGCCGCTGGCAAGGTAGCCGTCGCCGCCGCTCGGCAGGAGCCGATACCGGAAGGCTGGATAGTCGATGCCGACGGCAAGCCGACGACCGATCCGCACGACCTCAAGCGTGGCGGCGCGCTCCTACCGCTCGGAGGACCTGAGGGCCACAAGGGCTATGGCCTGTCGGTTATGGTCGAGATACTGTCGGGCATCCTCACCGGCCTGGGCTACGGCTACGATACGTCCGGCCGCCACAACGACGGCTGCTTCATGGCCGCGTTCAACGTCGAGGCCTTCCGGCCGCTCGACGAGTTCAAACGCGAGGTCGCCGAGTTCGCCTCCTACCTGAAGAACTCGGCACCGGCTGAAGGCTTCACAGAGGTCTACTACCCCGGCGAGCCGGAGTACCTGCGGACCCAGAAGCTGATGTCCGAGGGAATCTACGTCGAGGACTCGACCTGGGCAAAGCTCACCGAGCTTGCGGTCGAGTACGGCATGGCCGGCGAGCTCGGGCTCGGCTGACGGAGGAGCAGCGGCGCTTAACTCATCAGGTCTGGTGGGCCCCGGCGACCGCCCCTCCATTCGTACCGCTGAAGTAGCGGCGGTACTCGGGGTGAACGGGCTGCTGGGGTACCAGGTCTGAACGGACAGAATCCATTCGGAGTCTTGATCGCAAAGAGCCTTGCGGGACAGTCCTTGGCCCTTCGCCCTCCGGTCCTACACGATGGTTTCCTTGTCGACCAGCGTCTCCGCGCGGGCTCGGTCGTCGTCGGCCAGGGCTACGGTGGTGTAGCCGTCCCGACGGTCTACGATGTGCAGACTCTGTAGGTTCACGCCCGCGTCCTTAGAACCTCTCGGCGACCCTTGCGAGGGCTCCCGGCTCGTCCCGGAGTCTCAGGACGAGCGCTTCGTCGGTGACGGTCTTGAAGCCCGCGTCCGTCAACGCCCGCAGGGCGTCGTCGCAGTCGTTGGTCGTCAGGGTGACGACGCCCTTGGCGCCGAGTGCCTCGGCGCTGATCGTCTCGATGTTCAGGCCCTTGTCGGCAAGCACCCTGCTTATGTCGGCGATCGTCCCGACCTCGTTCTTCGCCATCACGATGATCCTGTTCATGCTGTCTCCCTCCCGGTCCTATGGCCGGATGCTTCAGGCAATCGTCGACTACCGCGTCGATCGTCTCGCGCGTCACGTGCGGCATGGTTATCAGGTGGCCGATGTCCTCGAACGGGGCGATCTGCCACGTGCGGACGACTTCCGGCGGCGGCTTCGGGAAGACGACGGTCACGGAGTTCTTGTTTCGCCACGCGGGGATTCCGCTGTCGTTGAACCGGGCGACGGCGTATTCGGCGACCTCCAGGCAGCCGGCCACAATCTCCCTGAAGCCGTCCATCCCGTGCTGGCGGAGCGCGTACGACATCATCAGTGGCGTGATGGCGTTGCGTGACCCGGCGATCGTCGTATCCAGCGCGCCGATGTACTCGATCGACCGGGCGATGCGCTTCGCGTATTCGCGCCTCGTGAGAGCCACCCCGCAGGGGATGGGGGCGCCGATCATTTTATGGCCGCTGATAGCCACGCTGTCAACTCCGGCGTCGAACCCGTAAGGCTGGGGGTCGTCCACAAGGGGCAGTATCATGCCGCTCAGGGCCGCGTCCGAGTGTATGTACGAATTGGCGACCGCCAGATCGTCGAGGATGGCCCAAACCTTGCCGACGTCGCCGATATGGTCTCGTGCAGGTCTTGGTAGTCGATCTCGCCGTTGTCCTGGCTCTTGATCATGATGTTGCGCGCCCTCAGCAGGCGCAGGATCATGACGACACTGTAGTGGGTGTCCTGCGAGAAGTAGACGACGCCGTCCGGGAACGTCTCTCGCCCGATGTAGAGGCCGTAGATGTTGCCCTCGGTCCCGCCGGAGGTGACGTAGCCCCACGCTTCCTCCCGCGGCAGGCCCGTCATTTCCGCGAACTGGCCGATGACCTCTCGCTCCATCTCGTGGGTGTTGCTTCGAAAGTTGCTGTCGTGGAACGGGTCGCCGACGTTGTTGACGCAGTACTTCATGAAGGGCAGCAGCGCCGTGTAGTCGAAGTCGTGGTTGCACGGATATCCGACCTGCTGTCGGTGCAACGCCTCGAGGTCGTCCTGCAAGGCGTCGAGGCGCCTTCGTGTCTCTGCGCTCGGCTCGTTCATGTTGGTCTCCCGTTCTGTCCGGTTACCGTATCAACGTTAGCTCTACGCCTGTGTCAACCCGCTGCCACGCTCGGTCCGCGGTGGCTGCGGGTACGCCGAGGCGCTTCGCCAGGCCAAGGCAGGCGCGGTCGCCAAGCGACAGACCGGCTGCCCTCGTGGCTCTCCTGAGCATGCCGGCCCCTACCGCCTGCTCGGCGTCGAACGGCACGATGTCCAGTACGAGCCCGCCGACCGCTCTCCTGATGTCGCGCTCGCGGATACCGGCTTCCGCGAGCTTGGCCGTTACCTCGGAGATGTTGACCGTGCTCATGGCCGAGTTGCGCAGTAGCCCGGCCACGACGTCCGCGCCCGGCTCGTCGTTCAGCAAAGCCAACAATGCCGAGGAGTCCAGGACGACTTCAGTCGCCATGGGCCTCCTCGCGGCGCTCCCGGATCAACTCGTCTACCAGGCTTCGCTCTCGGGGAACGTACTGTCGGATCATCTGCTGCGCGTGCCGGATCGCCGTCTGCGGTGTCATCAGCCGAAGCTCGTCATCCTCGATCATGAGGACCACCTCGTCCCCGGCATTTAGGCCGAGCGCCTTGCGGTGGGCCGCCGGTATGACGAGCCGTCCCGCCTTTCCTATTCGTGCCCGTGTCTCAAGCATGTGCCACCTCAGAGATATTGTGCCATAACTGAACTGCACATGCCAGTGGTGTCCCGAGGGTCCGATCTGGATCGGACGTGCGGCAGCGAACGGCCTCTTGGGCCGGTGGCACAGGGTTTCGCACCCATGTCGGGTCTGGCGGCGTGTCGGGCTACATCCGGACGCGGGCGCTCCGGGGGTCGTAGGGGGGGCGCAGGGAGGCGGTCGCCGCGTGGCGTTCGTCCATGATCTCGATCTCGTAGCTCCCGCCACGGACGTAAGCCGGGTCCACGCCGCCCTCATTCTCGACGTATCCCATGCCCACCGAACGGCCGACCGTGTGGCCGTAGGCGCCGTCCGTAGTGCGCCCGACGAGCGCGCCGTCCCGGTAGATCGGCTCGTCGCCGAGCAGCAGCGGCTCGGGGTCGTCCAGAGTGAACACCGCCAGCCGCTTCGTCAAAGCCCTGCCTGCCTGAGCCGTCAGCGCCCTCTTGCCGATGAAGTCCGGCTTGTCGAACGCCACGGCGAAACGCAGCCCGGCCTCCAGCGGTGTGTCCAGATCGGTCAGGTCGGTGCCCCAGGCCCGGTACGCCTTCTCCATGCGGAGCGACTCCAGGGCGTGATATCCGGCGAGCCGCAGCCCGAAAGGCCCACCCTCCGCGACGATGGCGTCGTAGACGTGGGCGGCGAACTCGGTCGGGATGTACAGCTCCCATCCCAGTTCGCCGACGTAGGTGATCCGGGTGGCGCGCACGGGCGCGTAACCGAGCTCTATCTCCCGGCTGTCCAGGAACGGGAACGCCTCGTTCGACAGGTCAGTGTCCGTCAGCCGCGATAGCAGCTCGCGAGACCGCGGTCCCATGACGCCCAGCACCGCGTACGCGGACGACACGTTCGTGACAAAGGCGTGCGCGTCAGCTGGGATACCGTTCCGCAGCCAGTGCTCGTCGCGCGTCTCGGTGGAGCAGCCGGTCACGACCATGTACGCATCCTCGGAAAGCCGGGTGACCGTGAGGTCGGCCTCGAATCCACCGCGGTCGTTGAGCATCGCCGTGTATACCGCCCGTCCCGGTGGCACGCCCGCGTCGTTCGCGCATAGCATTTGGAGCACCTGCTCCGCGTCTCGGCCCTGGAGCAGCAGCTTGGCGAACGAGGTCTGATCGAACAGCCCGACCGCCTCGCGGACCGCGCGGTGCTCTTCGGCGGAGTAGTCGAACCAGTTCTGACGCCCGTATGAGTACTCGTACTCCCGCGCCACGCCTTCGGGGGCGAACCAGTTGGCCCGCTCCCAGCCGCTCACGACGCCGAACACGGCGCCCGCCGCGGCCAGCCGGTCATGCAGGGGCGACTGCCTGGCGTCCCGGGCGGTTTCCGGCTGCAGGTGGGGCCAGTGCAACCCGTACAGGGTGCCGACGGTCTCCACGGTGCGGTCGTACAGATAGCGGGAGTGGTTCTGGTAGCGGTGGAACCGCCGAATGTCCACCTCGGCCAGGTCCATCGTCGGGTGGCCTGCTACGATCCACTCCGCGACGGCCCTGCCGACCCCGGCGCCGGCCGCGATCCCGGTAGAGTTCAGTCCCGCGGCCACGAAGAAGCGCTTGAGCTCGGGCGCCTCGCCCATGACGTAACGGTTGTCCGGCGTGAAGCTCTCCGCGCTGACGTAGAACCGGTCTATGCCGGCCTCTTCCATCGCGGGGACACGGTGGATTGCGGCCTCCCAGAAGACCTTGAAGTGGTCCCAGTCCGGCTTAAGCAGGCTGAAGTTGTGGCCCTCGGGGATGCCGCCGGCGCCCCAGGGCTTGGCTCGGGACTCGAAGCCGCCCATCAGGATGGCGCCCAGCTCTTCTTTGTCGCGCCGGAAGTAGATCTGTTCGTCGGGATCGCGCAGCGACTTGAGGTCCAACGGTACGTCCATCGGGTTGGTCACAAGGTACATGTGCTCGGCCGCGTGGAGCGGGACGTTGACCCCGCACAGCTTACCGATCTCACGCGCCCACATGCCGGCGCAGTTGACCGCGAGCTCGCACTCGATGGCGCCCCGGTTCGTGGACACGCCGGTCACCGCGCCGTTTCGTTGGTCGATGCCCGTCACTACGACATCCTCGAATATCGCCACGCCATTGTTTACAGCGCCGGCGGCCAACGCCTTCGCCGTATGCTCCGGCAGCGTCTCGCCGTCGTTGGGGATGTGCAGTGCGCCGACGAGGTCGTCCGTCCGCATCAGCGGCCACATTTCGCCAGCCCTTTGCAGGCTGATCGGCTCGACTTCGATCCCGAAAGACCTGCCCAGCGATGCGATCTTCTTGAGCTCGTCCATGCGGCCTTCCGTCCGCGCCACGGTTACGCTGCCCGACTGGCGGAACCCGGTGGGATGGCCGGTCTCGGCCTCCAGTCCGCCGTAGAGCTCGGCGCCGTACTTGGCGATCTCGATGAGCGTCCGCGTGCTGCGGAGCTGGGTAACGAGGCCGGCGGCGTGCCAGGTCGTACCGCCGGTCAACTTGCCTCGCTCGAGGACCACTACGTCTCTGCGGCCCAGCTTCGCCAGATGGTAGGCGACGCTGCAGCCGACAATGCCGCCTCCGATGATGACGATCTCGGCCCGGTCGGGAAGATTCGCGCCCATGGAAGCCCTCCGGCAGGAAACTACTGGAATGCGGGTGATGTTCTCATCGCAGCGGCGTTCGGCGCAACCTCTGAACTCGACGCGCGGTGAGACGGTGCTACACTTGTCGTGCCCAGCGAGACGGCCTCGATGGAGGAAGCGAACTATGGCGAAGCGTTGCTGGCTGTTCAAGTCCGAGCCCTCGGCCTACTCGTTCTCGGACCTGATGGCCGAGCCCGACCAGACGGCCGAGTGGGACGGGGTGCGCAACTACCAGGCCCGCAATTTCCTTCGCGACGAGGTGAAGGAGGGCGACGGCGTGCTCTTCTATCACTCGAACGCGTCGCCGCCGTCAGTCGTAGGCACCGCCGTGGTCGTGCGGGAAGGCTACCCGGACTTCACGGCCTGGGACCCGAGCTCGGAACATCCGGACCCGAAGTCCACGCCGGATAATCCCCGGTGGTTCATGGTGGACATCAGGGGACTGGAGGCGCTGCCGAACGAGGTGACGCTTGCGCAGATCAGGGCGAACCCCGTACTTCAGGACATCTCGCTGTTCAAGCGCCCCCGCATCTCCGTACACCCCATCACGCAACAGGAGTGGGACACCATCCTCGCGATGGCCGAGTCCGGCGCGTAGGCCGAAGCAGGCGGCGTGGGCTGCAGCCGCGGTGGGCCATCTGCCGGCAGGGACGGGCGTTAGGCAGCCTCGCTCGAAGTCTGCGGACCGTCGCAGATCGAGCCGTCGAGCATCGTCAGGGTGCGGCCGCAGGCCTCGCCCACGCGCGCGTCGTGCGTCACCACCACGGTCGTCTGCCCGCGTTCCGCGTTGAATCGGAGCAGCAGGCCGAGTATCGCGTCGGTGCTCTCCGAATCGAGGTTGCCGGTGGGCTCGTCCGCCAGCAGAAGAGAGGGCTCGTTCACCAGCGCCCTGGCGACGGCGACGCGCTGCTGCTGACCGCCGGAAAGCTCCATCGGCCTGTGGTTTTCTCGGTCGGCGAGGCCCACCATCCGGAGCGCGTCCGAGGCGGCTGCCCTCGTTTCCGAGCGCCCCCGGCGGGCATACTTGGCCGGGAGCGCGACGTTCTCGATCGCGGTTAGCGTAGGGACGAGGTTGAACGCCTGAAAGACGAACCCTATCTGTTCCGCCCTCACCCTGGTCCGCTCTCGGTCCGGCAGGTCCGTCACGTCCGTGCCGTCGATCAGAAGGCTCGGCGTCGGCTCCCTGTCGTCGTCCGGTGAGTGCAGCAGCCCCATGATGTGCATCAGCGTGCTCTTGCCGCACCCCGATGGCCCCATGATTCCCACCATCTCGCCCCGTTCGATCGTCACGTCGACCCCTCGCAGGGCATAGACCGAGTTGTGACGACTCAGCCGGTAGGTCTTGTGGAGATTGCGCGCTTGCAGAAAGGCCATGCCGACGCCTCTACTCGTACTTGAGCGCGTCTACAGGGTCCAGTCCGGCGGCCTTCCAGGCGGGCACGACACCTGCCACGCCACCGAGCACCGTAGAGAAGGCCACGGCGAACAGAGCCGTCCCCGGAGTCAGAAGGAACAGGATCGTTCCCGAGCTTCGACCGGCCTCGTTGGAGAAATAGATCACAATTGCGCCCATGGCAAGGCCGATCACCCCGCCCAACAGCCCCATGAACGCCGCCTCGGTCATCAGCTCGCCCATGATCGAACCCCGCGACGCTCCGATGGAGCGCTTGATCCCGATCTCGCGGGTGCGCTCCGCCACGCTCATGGCCATCGTGTTGATCACGGACAGACCTCCCACGACGAGGCTGATCAGAGCGACGCCGAGAATGATGGCGTTGAATATTGCGACCGTCGACCCGAAGGCCTGGTCGAAGTCGTCCGCCGTCGTCGCCTGCACCTGCCCAACCCCGGCCTCGATCGCTTGTGCCAGCGCGCGGACGTCGACATCGGCTTCGGGGTAGACGACTACCCTAGACACCAGCTGACCCGTGGCCTGGCCGGTCCCGGCGAGGATCGGCGCGGCTCCCGCGAGCAGCGCCTGTCCGGCCTCGAACGGGATCGTCGCGGTCGTGTCAGGGGTCGTCAGCGTTGGCTCCGTCACGCCGATGACCTCGAACTCGACTCCGCGAATCGGGAGGGTGTCGCCGGGCCGCTTGTCGAACTTCCGAGCGATGTCCGCGCCCAGTACGACGACGTTTCGGCCTTCGTCCTCCGGTGCCATGGCCCGTCCCTGGGCGATCCTAAGGTCGAACTGTTCGCGTCCCTGGTCCGCGTCCGGCGCGGCTCCCACGACGAAGTCCGGAGCGCCGAAACCGCTCCCCAAGTCGTCGGGATCGAAGAGCAGCATCACCTGGGGGACCGCGACTCCCACCCCGGGGACCCGCGCTATCTGGTCCACGATGCCGATCGGCATCGGCGTCAGCCCGAACTGGAAGGCCGGGGCGTTCGCGTCGCTGACTACGATCTTGTTCTCGTAGTAGGTGAGGTTTCCGTCGATCAGCGTTTGGATCTTGTCCGCCATCGAGGTCATGACGACGAGCGCCCAGATGCCCACCGTGATGCCGACAACAGTCAGCGCGGTGCGGAGTTTTCGCCTCGCCAGGTTACGCAGAAGGCTCACGTTGTATCTCTCGCGGGGTTACCCGCGCCCGCCGAACGATGCCGGCCCTCAGACACCGTGAGCGATCGCGTCACCGATGCCATCGGTGCCCAGTCCGCTCTCCTCTACGTCCCGGGCGGATAGACCGCCCAGCTTGCCGCTCTTAAGAAAGTTCGCCACGGCGTCCTCGATCCGCGTCGCGGCTACCTTCTGTCCCAGGTGCTCCAACATCATCCGCCCCGCCTCGATGGCGGCCAGCGGATTGACGGTGTTCATTCCGGTGTACTTCGGGGTAGAGCCGCCGATCGGCTCGAACATGGAGACTCCGTCGGGGTTGATGTTGCCCCCTGCGGCGATCCCCATTCCTCCCTGGATCATCGCGCCGAGATCCGTGATTATGTCCCCGAACATGTTCCCGGTAACGATGACGTCGAACCACTCCGGATTCTTGACCATCCACATGACCGTGGCATCGATGTGCGCGTACTCTCGTTTGATGTCCGGGAAATCCGCCTCTCCCATTACGTGGAATGCCCGTTCCCACAGGCCGTAGACGTTGGTCAGGACGTTCGTCTTGCCGCACAGGGTGAGCTGGCGGTCGCTGTCCCGTTCACGGGTCAGGTCGAACGCATATCGAAGGCATCGATCGACCTCAGGCCGTGTGTAGGCCATGATCTGAGTCGCCCGCTCGTCCGGCAGGCCCTTATTCGTCACCTCGCCCAGGCCCGTGTACACACCCCCGCAGTTCTCCCGCACTACAACGAAGTCGATATCGGACGGCCCCTTGTCCTTCAATGGGGTTTCGACGTTGGGGTACAGCTTGACTGGCCGCAGATTGATGTACTGCTCCAGCTCGAACCGCAGCCTCAGCAGGATGCCCTTCTCCAGGACGCCGGGCGTGACGTCAGGGTGACCGATCGCCCCCAGGTAGATCGCGTCGAAGCCTCTGATCTCCTCGACGGCTGAATCGGGGAGGATCTCTCCGGTACGGAGATACCGGTCTCCTCCGAAGTCGTAGGAAACGAATGTCAATTCGAGGTCGGTGCCGGAGGCGGCAGCCTCCAGTACCTTGATTCCCTCGCTCGCGACTTCAGGGCCCGTACCGTCACCCGGAATGACCGCTATCCTAAATTGCATTGTGCCCCTGATACTCCCTGCGTCATGTTTGCTGGACTACTAACTATTATAGGAAAACCGCGTGGCCAGCGTCGGGTCGGTAGTGTCAATCCCGGAAACGAGAACACCGGTTCACCGAAGAGTGCCCAAGCTGTGCGGCTCCATGCCGGTAGCCGCTGCCAATCGGTTGGACTATGATATGGCCCGCCGCACAGACACGGTGCCGACGGAGGTCCCTTGAAGTACTCGCTGTTCAGCCTGGTCCGCAACGGGCTGAGCCACCACGAAAAGTGGCCGCGGGCCTGGCGCCACCCCGAGCCTAGGCGGGAGTACGAAGTCGTGATAGTCGGCGCGGGCGGACACGGGCTGGCGACCGCCTACTACCTGGCCAAAGAGCACGGCATGACCGACGTGGCCGTGCTGGAGAAGGGCTACGTCGGCGGCGGAAATACGGGCCGGAACACGGAGGTGGTGCGATCCAACTACCTCTGGGACGAGGCCGCCCACCTGTACGAGTTCTCACTGAAGCTGTGGCAGGACCTGAGCCGCGACCTCAACTTCAATCTGATGTACAGCAAACGCGGCCTCTTGAGCCTCGGACACAGCCTTCAGGAGATGCGCGACATCGCCCGGCGCGTGAGCGCGAACCGCCTGAACGGCATCGACAGCGAGCTGCTGACCCCGGAGGATGTCAAGGAGCTCGTTCCAATCATCGACATCTCGAGGGACGCCCGATATCCGATACTAGGGGCCTCCTACCAGCGCAGGGGAGGGACGGCGCGCCACGACGCCGTCGCGTGGGGGTTCGCCCGGGCGGCGGACGCCCGCGGCGTCGACGTCATCCAGCAGTGCGAGGTCGTCGGCTTCCGCCAGGAGAACGGCCGGGTCGTCGGCGTGGACACGACGCGGGGATACATCGGCGCGAAGAAGGTCGCCGTCGTCACTGCGGGCAGCTCCGGCGTGCTGGCCGACATGGCGGGCTTTCGGCTGCCGATAGAGAGCCATCCTCTCCAGGCGTGGGTGAGCGAGCCGATCAAGCCGTTGCTGCACGCGGTCGTCATGTCGAACGCCGTCCACGCCTACATCAGCCAGACCGACCGCGGAGAGCTGCTCTCAGGCGCGGGCATCGACTCCTACAATGGCTACGGGCAGCGCGGCAGCTTCAGCGTCCCGGAGCACGCCATCGCCGCCCTGGTCGAGCTGTTCCCGGTCTTCAGCAGGCTGCGGATGATGCGGCAGTGGGGCGGCATCGTCGACACGTGCCCGGACGCCTGCCCGATAATAGGCGCGACGCCGGTCGACGGCCTTTACTTCAACTGCGGCTGGGGCACCGGCGGGTACAAGGCGACGTCGGGCTCGGGGTGGGTGTTCGCCTACGACCTCGCCACCGGACAGCCGCACGAGCTCGCGAAGCCGTTTTCGCTGGACCGCTTCAGGACCGGCCACCTGATCGACGAGCACGGCGCGGCCGGGGTCGCCCACTAGCCGCGAACGGAGAAACCGGAACAAGATGCTGCTCATCGAGTGCCCCTGGTGCGGGGCGAGAGACGAGTCCGAGTTCACATACGGCGGTGAGGCCCACATCGTTCGCCCTGAGAACCCGGACAGCGCTACCGACGCAGAGTGGGCCGACTACCTCTTCTACCGGAAGAACCCGAAGGGCGATCACCTGGAGCAGTGGTGCCACTCCTCCGGCTGCAGGCGCTGGTTCAACGTGCGGCGCGACACGCTGACCTACAAGATCGAGTACGTCTACCGCATCGGCGAGACGCCGCCCGGAGGCGAGTCGTGACGCAGCGCAACAGGCTTCCTCAGGGCGGACGCGTCGACCGCGGCCGGCGGCTCGACTTCACCTTCAACGGCAAGCGCTACACCGGCCTCCAGGGGGACACGCTCGCCTCGGCGCTGCTGGCGAACGCCGTCCGTCTGGTAGGTCGGAGCTTCAAGTACCACCGGCCGCGCGGAATCGTGGGCAGCGGCGTCGAGGAGCCCAACGCGCTGGTGCAGCTCGGGACCGGCGCCCAAACGCTGCCCAACTACGTCGCTACACAGATAGAGCTGTACGACGGTCTGGAGGCGGCGAGCGTCAACTGCTGGCCGTCGGTGCGCTTCGACCTGCGCGCCGTCAACGGCCTCATCTCGCGCTTCCTTCCGCCCGGCTTCTACTACAAGACCTTCATGTGGCCCAGGTCCTTCTGGCCCCTCTACGAGCGGCAGCTACGAAAGGCCGGCGGCTTGGGTGTCGCGCCGACGGAGCCCGACACCGACCGGTACGACAAGATGCACGCCCACTGCGACGTGCTGGTGGTCGGGTCGGGCCCGGCCGGCGTCGCGGCCGCTCTGGAGGCCGGCCGGGCCGGAGCGAGAGTGATCCTGGTCGACGAGCAGCAGGAGCTCGGGGGCAGCCTGCTGGCCAGCCGCCGGAGTATCGGGACCGAGTGGGCAGGGGACTGGCTCGAAGCGGCGCTGGCGGAGCTGCGCTCCCTGGACGAGGTCCGCATTCTCCCGCGAAGCACGGCGTTCGGCTACTACGACCACAACTTCGTCGCCGTACTCGAACGGGTCACAGACCATCTTGGGCCGACCGCCGGTCACGCGCCGCGGCAGCGCACCTGGCGAATCAGAGCAAAGCAGGTCGTCCTGGCTACCGGCGCAATCGAGCGCCCACTGGTCTTCCGAAACAACGACCGCCCGGGCGTGATGCTCGCCTCGGCGGTGTCGACCTACGTGCACCGTTACGGCGTCGCCACGGGGCGACGCGCCGTCGTGTTCGCGAACAACGACAACGCGTACGTCACGGCGCTCGACCTGTTCGACGCCGGAGTCGACGTGGAAGCGGTCGTCGACCTCCGGCCGGAGACTCGAGGCGAGCTGCCGAGGAAGGTTGCCGCATTGGAGATCGAGGTACTGACGGGCAGCGCGCTGGTCGACGTGCACGGCGGCAAGGGCGTCGAGGCCGTCGAGGTGAGCCGAGTCGAAGGAGGCTCGACAGTCGGCGAGTCTCGACGAATCGAGTGCGACCTCGTGGCGGTGTCGGGCGGATGGAACCCGACCCTAAATCTCCACTCCCAGTCGGGCGGACGGCCGAGGTTCGACGACGCGCTGTCGTGCTTCGTGCCCGGTCCGCCGGTACAGGCGGAGCGTTCCGCCGGCTCGTGCAACGCCGCGTTCACGCTTCGGGAGTCACTCGCGCAGGGCACGGCCGCCGGCGCGGCCGCGGCCGGCGATGCCGGATTCGGCGACGGCCGGCCCTCCGCGCCCGCTCCGGACGCCAACGACTGGCCCGAATCGCCCCATAGCGTCTGCTGGATCGTGCCGGGAACCAAGCCGGTGACGAGGGCGAGCAAGAGCTTCGTCGATCTCCAGACCGACACGACGGCGGCCGACATAGCCGTCTCCGCCCGCGAGGGCTACGAGATGATCGAGCACGTCAAGCGCTACACGACGCTGGGCATGGGCACCGACCAGGGCCGTACTGGCGCTGTCAACGGGATCGGTGCGCTTTCGGAAATCCTCGGAAAGCCGATCCCGGAAATAGGCACCACGACCTTCCGGCAGCCATACACGCCGGTCACGTTCGGCGCCATAGCCGGCCGCGACCTCCGGGAGCTCTTCGATCCCGTGCGCAAGACCCCTATTGATGACTGGCACGTCCGGGCCGGGGCGAAGTTCGAAGACGTCGGCCAGTGGAAGCGGGCGTGGTACTACCCCCGGCCCGGGGAGTCGTTGCCCGAAGCGGTCGACCGGGAGTGCCTCGCCGTGCGGAACGCGGCGGGTGTCCTGGACGCCTCTACGCTCGGCAAGATCGACGTCAGGGGGCCGGACGCGGCCGCGTTCCTGGACCGCGTCTACATCAACGGCTGGACAAAGCTCGGCGTCGGGCGCTGCCGCTACGGCTTCATGCTGAACGAAGAGGGCATGGTGCTCGACGACGGCGTCACGGCGCGGCTTTCGGAAAAACACTTCCTGATGCACACCACCACCTCGGGCGCTGCCACGGTCATGGCGTGGCTGGAGCGGTGGCTGCAGACCGAGTGGCCGGACCTGAAGGTGTACCTGACGTCGGTGACCGACCACTGGGCGACCGTGTCGATCAACGGGCCCCGCGCCCGGTGGGTCATCGAGAAGATGTGCGACGACGTCGACCTCTCCGCCGCCGCCTTTCCCTTCATGTCGGTCCGCACCGGCACCGTGGCGGGCGTCCCGGCCCGGATCTTCCGGATCAGCTTCGCCGGCGAGCTGTCCTTTGAGGTCAACGTCGAAGCCGGCCACGGGCCCCGCGTCTGGGAGGCTGTGATGGAGGCCGGCGAGGAGTTTGGCATTATGCCGTACGGTACCGAGGCGATGCACGTCCTGAGATCGGAGAAGGGCTACGCGATCGTCGGCCAGGACACCGATGGCTCGGTCACGCCGGTCGACCTCGGCGTCGGCCGCATGGTGTCGCGGCGCAAGGACTTTCTCGGCAGGCGGTCGCTCGCCATGGAGCATCTGGTGCAAGAGGACAGGAAGCAGCTCGTCGGCCTGCTCACCGAGGACGACCAGGAGGTGCTGCCCGAGGGCGGCCAGATCGTCGACGATCCGTCCGCTCCGGCCCCTGTGCCGATGCTGGGCCACGTGACCTCCAGCTACTACAGCGCCAACCTCGGGCGCTCCATCGCGATGGGCATCGTGAAGGGCGGCCGAGCCCGCGAGGGCGACCTCGTCCACGTGTCCATCGGGGCCGGGCGTTCGGTCCCGGCGCGGATCGCGAGCCCGTCCTTCTACGACCCGGAAGGGGAGAAGCAGAATGTCGACTGACGGGAAGGGACGCCAGTCCCCGCTAAGCGCGTTCTTTGCCGCGGCCTCGGGCGACCCGGCGGACGGCGCCGCTGTCGTCATCTCCGAGCGGCCGTTCCTCGGGCACCTGAACCTGCGCGGCGACCCCGCAGACGGGGGCTTCACGAGCGCGGCGGCGGGAGTCCTCGGATTCGCACTGCCGACTGCGCCCAACACGACGGGCGGGAAGGGCGGTCTGCTAGCGCTGTGGCTGGGGCCCGACGAGTGGCTCGTCGTCACGCCCCCGGACGCTCAGACCCGGCTTGCGGACTCTCTCGAAGCCGCGCTCGACGGGATGCACGTCTCGGTCGCCGACGTAACCGGCGGTCAGACCGTGATCACGCTGAGCGGCCCAAGCGCCCGCGACGTGCTGGCGAAAGGCTGCCCGCTCGATCTCCACCCCGCCGTCTTCAAGCCCGGCGACTGCGCGCAGACCCTGCTCGCCAAAGCCAACGTAACCATTCGCTGCGTCGACGACTCGCCGTCCTTCGAGCTCATCGTCCGCCGCAGCTTCGCCGAGTACGCAGCACTCTGGCTCCACGACGCCGCCCTGGAGTACGGGTGCGCGGTCGTCCCGCCGCCGCCGTAGCCCCGTAGATTCGTTTCCAAACATCGTCCACGGTTCGTGAACCAGATTCTGCTTGACAGCAGGCGCACGAGTGTTCTACTTTGTTCTCATCTCGTTGTGGGCGGAAGCAATGTCGGATAACAGCGCGATCGAGTGGACGGACGCTACGTGGAACCCGGTAACCGGCTGTACGAAGATCAGCCCTGGATGCGCCTACTGCTACGCGGAAGGCATCACCCTGAGGTTCAAGCGTGGCGGTCCGTTTCTTCCGGGCAAGACCACGATCAACCTCCACCACGACAGGCTCGACGCCCCGGGCAAGTGGAGGTCGCGGCGCCGCGTGTTCGTGAACAGCATGAGCGACCTCTTCCACGAAGAGGTGCCTTTCGACTTCGTGCGAGAGGTGTTCCTGCGGATGTCCGAGTACGACCAGCATATATACCAGGTACTTACCAAGCGTCCCGAACGCATGCTGGAGTACGTCGACTGGGGCAATGGCCCCGACTGGCCTGAGCACGTCTGGGCAGGAGTGTCGGTCGAAAACCAGTACTGGGCCGACCGCCGTATCCCGCAGCTGGCTGATATTCCCGCAAGAGTACGTTTCCTATCGGTCGAGCCGCTATTGAAGGCAGTGGACCTGCGTTCACACCTGGCAGATATTCAGTGGGTCATCGTTGGTGGAGAGAGCGGTCACAAGGCGAGACCTATGGACGCCGAATGGGCGACACGCATCCGCGACGACTGTCTGGAGGCCGGTGTGCCGTTTTTCTTCAAGCAGTGGGGCGGGCGGACCAGCAAGGCCAATGGTAGGACGCTCGAGGGCCGCACATGGGACCAGATGCCGGACCGTAGTCGTCAACCTGTTCTTGCCCAGGGTTAGCCTTCGATGGTTCAGGACACGATACTGGCGAGCGACGGGCTGCCGGCGATCGATCAGGGTCCGTGGAGCCGGGACAAGCTGCACTTCCTCTCCTACTTCGCCGAGATGTTCAGCACAGGCATGAAGAACCGTTGGCCCACACGGGCATATGTCGACCTGTTCGCCGGGCCAGGTATAAGTCTGGACAAGACTACGGGAGAGGAATTCGACGGCTCCCCGATGCGAGCGCTCGGTTGCAAGACGCCATTCACTCACCTCTACTTCAACGATCACAAACCTGAGTTCGTGGATGCATTGAGGCAACGACAGGAGTCTAGATTCCCTGAGAGCAATGTCTCCTACTACAATCTGGACTGCAACGATGCCGCCGGCGCCATTGCTCGCGACCTTCCCCCCTGGGCGCTGGTCCTATGTTTCGTAGATCCCTGGACGTACGAGGTCACGTTCGACAGTTTGGCCGCCCTATGTAAGCATGGTTCAATTGACCTGATAGTGACCTTCCACAGCACCGCGATAAAGCGCAATGCGCGCCACGAAATCTCGGCTGTTGACAGATTTCTCGGCGACGACGCCTGGAGAGGCCAGTATTTTGCGGCAGCGGGAGACCCGTCGCGCCCACGCACTCACGTGCTAATCGAGACGTTCAAAGCGAGTCTCCGGGAGCGCTTGGAGTTTTCCCACTTCGGGGAGCCAGAGGTGATCCGGAACACGAAACGCGCTCCAATCTTTCATCTGCTGTTCGCGTCTCGGAATTCCCGAGGACTCGACTTCTGGAGCAAGTCTTCCGAGAAAAGGCCGGACGGCCAGAGAAAACTGTTCTGACAGCCCCGGGTAGGATGATCCGCCGCACCTTCGCCGACTCCGTAGCGGTCCGGCTCCCCCGACACCGCCTTGTAGTACGGGTGCGCCGTCGTCGGGCCGCAGTCGTCCGTAGGCCCGGCGCCGCCGCTACTCCAGCGCGAGCAGGTACGCGCCATCCCTCTGGCGGATGACTGCGTAGAGCGCGTTGTCCTCGAGGGTCAGGTACCCGGACGGAAAGCCCTCGACGTCTTTCTCCCACCACATCGCCCCGGTCTCGGGATCCAGAGCATAGATATCGCCCCGGCCGGTCAGGTATACGAGGCCGTTGCCTCCGGATGCGATGGGTTGCGCGGCGGAACCCTGCGCTATGATCTCGGTCCTCCATTTCTCTTCGCCGGTGCCGGCGTCGAGCCCGTGGACGTATCCCCTCTGGAATATCACCGTGTCGTTGAAGACGACAGGGGAAGCTCTGAGCGGCCAGTGAGACCTGAACGTCCACTTCTCCACGCCGGTCGCGGCGTCCACCGCGTAGAGGTTGAGGTCGTTGCTTCCGAAGTACACCATGCCGTCCGATATCGCGGGCGAGCCCCACACCGAACCTCTCGTCTTGAATCGCCACTTCTCCTGTCCAGTGGCGGCATCTATCGCGTAGAGATGCCAGTCCAGGCTTCCCGCGTAGACGGTACCGTCATGGACCGATGGAGACAGCCAGGTCCCCCGTCCAAACGAGTTTGCGTCCAGCTGCCTCGGGCCAAACAGCTCGAATCTCCAGCGCTCTTCTCCGGTCGTCGCATCCAGCGCGTAGAGATGGCCATCCGACGCGGTGAAGAAGACAGTCCCGTCCGAGACAACCGGGGAGGCCCACGATCCGCCCACGGCTTGGAACCTCCACTGCTCCTCTCCGGTTGCGGCGTCCAGGGCGTAGAGGCGGCTGTCCGTGCTGGCCAGGTATACGACTCCGTCGGACACGGCGGGCGCTGAGTATACCTGCCGGCCCGTGGCGAACCTCCATAGCTCTCTCTGTGCTCGCGCGTCGAACGCGGAGAGATGGAACCCCGACTCGGATGCCCCATCAGCCACGCTGACAAGGACCAGCCCGCCCGAGACTACAGGAGGGGAGGTGATGTCGGCAGCCGGAAACCTCCACGCCTCGTCAGGAGCAAACGTCGGTCCGCGGGCGTCGAATACGCCGTCGCCGCTCGGATTGCCTCCGAACATCGCGACGACGTCTGCCACAGGCGTTGGAGACGGTTCCAGTTGGGCAACCGCCGTGAGGTCCTCGGGCGACAGGTCGCCGCAAGCGGTCAGAACGAATATCCCGAATGCTGCCCCCGCTGCCAGAAACTGACGCGCGACAAGCGATGCGACGCGCTCGATTACGCTGCCGCTCCAGGAAGTCAAGATGTCAGAACAGATGAGATGTCCCCCAGGCCGTGCACGAAATCGGTCCCACGATCATGCAGACCCATACCGATTGTATCGTGGCCGTGCTCCTGTCCTCACTTCAGTTGCCTGCGCATCCACCCTGCCGTCACGGAAGCGACCTCCGATAGCGCGTCCGACCTCGTCTGCCCGACTTGACCGGCGAATCGTAGAAGTGGTCGGCGTCCTCTATGACGTGCAGAGTCGCGCGGTCCCCCAATCCGTCCAATACGGGTTGAAACTCGCGGAGGTCGCAGAACTCTTCATCGCGACCGCCTTGGACGAAAGCATGGGCACAGGTACACGCTGGAGATGGCTGACGGGATTCTCCAGCAGATTGCTCCACCGCATCGGAAAGACGTACGACACCACACCCCGGACGTCGGGCCAGTGCTCGCGCGTCAGGGCAAGCGAAACGACCTGACTGCTCATGGAGCGTCCCCCAAGGAATAGCGGGAGGTCGAGCGGCAGAGCCACCGCGGCACACCTCGCCGAGTTTGTCGTAGCCAGGAGGACGTCCAGGGGGTCGATCAAGTCGGGAGAGTCGGTGGTCATACCCTCGCTGTACGGGTAGTTGTAGCGGAAGGTCGCTATCCAATGGTTGGCGAGCTCTTCCGCCATCTGGACCATTACGGGCCTGTAAATCGGGGTACCAGAGCCGTGACCCAACATCAGCAGCGCGATGGCGTCCTCCGGCTCCACCAGGATGGTAGCGACTTTCGGTCCGTTGGAAGTCGCTACCATCCCACTCTCTGTAACCCTTACCTCAGCCAATCTGGGCCACGTCATTCGCAGTCCGCGTCTACTTCGCGACTATGTTGACGAGCTTGCCCGGCACGTAGACGACCTTGACCACGTTCTTGCCCGCCGTGTGCGTCTGGACGCGGGGGCTGTCCAGCGCGGCCGCGCTGGCGTCCTCCTCGGTGAGCGGCGCGGGCAGCTCGATGCGGTCGCGCAGCCGGCCGTTGACCTGCACGACGAGCGTAACCGTCTCGTCGGCCGCCAGGACAGGGTCCCACTCCGGCAGCAGCCGGTCGTGGATGCTGAACCCGCGCCGGGTGCGCTCCCACAGCTCCTCGGTGACGTGGGGCGCCATCGGCGCCAGCAGCACCAGCAGGCTCTCCACGGCCTCGCTCCACGCGTCGGAGGTGATTCCGCCGTCCGCCCACGCGGCGTTCATCGTGTTCGACAGCTCCATCAGCGACGCGATGGCCGTGTTGAACTTGAAGCGCTCCAGGCAGTCGACGACTCGCCTGATCGTCTTGTGGACGCTTCGTCTCAGGTCGGCGGCGGCGTTCTCGTCGACCGGGCCCGCGTCGAGCTCGTTCGGGTCGCGCTGCGCCAGCTCCCACAGGCGATTCAGCCACCGGGAGACGCCGTTGACGCCCGACTCGCTCCAGCTCCCGCCCTGGTCCCAGGGGCCGATGAACATCAGGTAGCAGCGGACGGCGTCGGCGCCGTACTTGCCGACGTACTCGTCGGGCGCGACGACGTTGCCGCGCGACTTGCTCATCTTCTCGCCCTCGGACAGGATGTGTCCCTGGTTGAACAGGCGGACGAACGGCTCGTCGAAGTCCAGCAGGCCCAGGTCGCGCATCGCCTTCGTGAAGAAGCGCGCGTACAGCAGGTGCATGACCGCGTGCTCCGCTCCGCCGGTGTACTGGTCTACCGCGCCCCAGGCTTGGAACGCCTCGCGCTCGAACATGCCGCCGTCGAACTTGGGGCTGGCGAACCGGAACTGGTACCACGACGAGTCGACGAAGGTGTCCATCGTGTCCGTCTCGCGCTTGGCCGGCCCGCCGCAGCGCGGGCAGGTCGTGTTCACGAAGCCCTCGTGGAGCGCCAGCGGAGACTCGCCGGTCGGGCGGAACTCGGCGTCCTCCGGCAGCAGCACCGGCAGGTCCTCCTCCGGGACGGGCACCGTGCCGCAGTCGCCGCAGTAGACGACCGGAATCGGCGTGCCCCAGTAGCGCTGGCGCGAGATGAGCCAGTCGCGCATACGGTACTGCACGGCCCTCTTGCCCCAACCTTGAGACTCGATGAAGTCGGCGATCTTTTCCTTGCCGTCGGCGCTGGGCATGCCGTCGAACTGGCCGGAGCTCACCTGGGTGCCCTCGTCGACGTAGGCCTCGGCCAGCTCGCCGCCGTCCCAGTCGGGCGGCGCGACGACGACCTTGATCGGCAGCTCGTACTTCTTTGCGAACTCGAAGTCGCGCTGGTCGTGCGCCGGGACGCCCATGACGATCCCGGTGCCGTAGGTGAGCAGCACGTAGTCGCCGATCAGGATCGGCACGCGGTCTCCGTTCAGCCTGTTGACCGCGTAGGAGCCAGTGAACACGCCCGTCTTGACCTTCTCGGTCGACATGCGCTCGATCTCGGTCTGGCGGCGCGCCTGGTCCACGTAGGCCTCGACCTCGGCTTTGTGCTCGGGCGTGGTCAGGCTGTCCACCAGCGGGTGCTCGGGGGCCAGCACGACGAACGTCACGCCAAAGATCGTGTCGATGCGCGTCGTGAAGGTCGTCAGCGTCGTCTGGTCGAGACCGTACTCGGATATGTCGAACTCGATGTCGACGCCCTTGCTGCGGCCGATCCAGTTCGTCTGCATGACGTTGATCTTCTCTGGCCAGTCGATCTCGGACTGGTCCAGCAGCTCGTCCGCATACTTCGTGACGCGGAACAGCCACTGGTTCAGCTCGCGGCGAATCACCTCGGAGTCGCAGCGCTCGCAGCGGCCGTCGACGACCTGCTCGTTGGCCAGGACGGTGTTGTCGGTCGGGCACCAGTTGGCGGGCGCGAAGTCGCGGTAGGCCAGCCCGGCCTTCAGGAACTGCAGGAATATCCACTGGTTCCAGCGGTAGTACTCGGGGACGCAGGTCACGAGCTCGCGGTCCCAGTCGTAGATGGGCCCCATCGAGCGGAACTGCCGGCGCATCTTTTCGATGTTGCCCATGGTCCACTTGGCCGGATGGATGCCGCGCTCGATCGCGGCGTTCTCCGCGTTCAGCCCGAAGGCGTCGAACCCCATCGGATGCAGTACGTTGTAGCCCATCATCCGCATGAAGCGTGCGTGGGCGTCCGCGCCGGACATGGCGTACCAGTGGCCGATGTGGAGGTCGCCGGACGGGTAGGGGTACATCGTGAGCTCGTACCACTTCGGGCGCGGGTCGTCGTCGTTCACCCGGTAGGTCCCGCTGCTGTCCCACCGCGCCTGCCACTTCGCCTCTATCTGCGCGGCGTCGTACCGTGCGTCAGTCCTCACGGCCGTGTCCATCGTCGCCGACATGTCGACCTCCTGCATTGTCTTTCCCGCCGCCGGAGCGCCTCGTCCGGCTGGTCCAGGCTGCCCCAAAAAAGAAAACCCGCCCCTGAAATCAGGGACGGGAAATGCGATCAGCGTACGCAGTACCCCGCGGTACCACCCTGGTTGCCCCGACAAATGCGGGGCCTCCTCACAGCGATAACGGCGCTCTGCCGGCCAGCCCTACTCGACGTTTAGGCCGGATGCTCAGGCCCGACAGGAGGGTCGGGCTCCGACGGCGTTTCCACCGCCTGAGGGCGAGTTCACGGGCCGAACGCGCGCCGGGCTTCCACCTAACCCCGTTCTCTATCGCGCGGTACCCGCTACTACTCCCCGTCGACGCATCTATGTATATCTTCCAACGTAGCACGGCGACCCACCCCGGTCAACCGGCCACAGCGGCGGCAACTGTTCACAGTTGAGGGGACAGATGTCCCTCCAGACCCCGTCATGCCCGCCTTCGCGGGCATGACGGGAGGGTGTCCGAGGCGGGCCACTCCCCTCCACCGCAGTATACAGCGCTTCCAGAGGTATCCAGGAGCGTGGTCTCTATCCGGTCGCTTTCATGATCAGCTTGCCCTGGCGCTCACCAACCAGCACTCCACTTGCCAGTATGTGGCCATCCATAGCCTGGAGCAGTTCATCTCTTGTGGCGCCAGCAGCCAGGTCGAGCTTGGTGTCCAGCGCATAGATTTCGAACTGATACTTCTCAATCTCTTGCTTGGGATTCTCATTGCCGACTGAAGCTGAAGGCTTGTATACACTGAGCATATCCGGCGGGCATGGCCCAAGGTATCCGGGCACTCCGCCGCTGTTAAGCCCCTGTATGGCGCCATTCGCCAGTGTTTCCAATTCCTCCACACCTTCAGCCAGCTCGGTCACCTCAGCCGGAATGTTCCACATTACCCAATGAACCCAGGTTTCGTCCGATGCCAAAAGTTCGGTGCTGCGCATGATCAAGGCGAAGCTCTGGGTCCCCTCCGGTGCACCGCTCCAGGCCAGAGGCGGAGACAGGTTCTGCGCATCCGTCGGAGTCAGGTTAGACCGGGCAAAATACGCTCCCGGCTTGTCCACCGTACCTCCGATGCAGGTGTGAGTCTTCGGAATGCGTCGCTTCTCATTGAACACGGGACTGGTAAATGTCATGCTGAGGTCGAACTGTTGCTGGATGGAAACTTCGCTGGGTTGGTCTTGGGCAGCGGTACCGGTGTCTGCTGCGGCGGCGGAGGCACCGCTGGCGTCGGCCGAAGCACCGCTGGCGGTATCTTTCTCATCTCCTCTGTCGCCGGAGCAACCGGCGACGAAGAGGGCGGCGAAGAGGGTCATACCCAGCAGGATGAAAAACGATCGAAAGTTGTGCATATGGTAAGCCTCAGGTATATGAATCCCTACGGTTTGGCGTAGCCGCCCAATCCTATCAACAACACGCTCTGATAGCAAAAGGCGCATCCAGACCCCGAACAGGCCCGCTTCTCCTACATGTGGCCTGTTGTCGCGCGGTTAGTACCCTGCCACAATATGTTCACGATTCGACACGCGAGAGCATCAATGGCTACCGACGGCAAGAAAGTGCCAGGGTCCAAGACATTCGAGGCGTCCGAATTCAAGGAGAAGAAACTGAATCAAAGCAGATCGTCCCTATCGCCGTTTGGTTTCGCGAACCAGTCGGCCGGCATGGGGGAGGCGATATCGTCGAGAATCCGGATCTTGTCGCGGTGCCTGCCGAACGGCAACTTCAGCTCGACACTCGTTGATTCTCGACTGGCCCGGGAACCTGAGCAGTCTGGACACCCGGATATGACCTGCGAATAGGGCTATCCGGGCCGCTTCGCGCGCACGGATTGCACGGCCATGACCAAGACGGTATGATGTTATGTATCCGTTTTTCATGCGGAGAAAGCCATGCGAATATCTGAGCGGGGCCAGATCACCATCCCAAAGCACCTGAGACAGCGCTTTGGGATGCACCACGAGGTCGAGGTTGAGATCAGCCCTACGGAGCATGGTCTCCTGATCAGAAAGAAAACGACCGCGGAACATCCCGTGGACCGGGTGTACGGGATCCTTGACGGAGACGCGCTCGGCGAGGGCGTCAGCGTCGATGATTACATCGAACAGATCCGCGGGAGATGATAACCGCCGTCGATACCAACGTCCTGCTGGATGTATTTATGGCCGGCGGCCAGCATGGTCCACAGTCCAAAGCACGGCTTGCCGCTGCCTATAACGCCGGCGCCATCGTCGTTTGCGACGTCGTGTACGGCGAGCTCGTGCCGGCCTTCGGAGACCGAGCCGCCTTGGATAGGGCGCTGCATGAGATCGGCACGGTCCCTTCCCCGATCGACTCCTCGATAGCCTACGAGGCGGGACTACGCTGGAAGCGGTATCGTGCCGCCAGCGGCCCGCGGGAGCGGATAATGACAGACTTTCTGGTCGGTGCTCACGCCACGGCGGTAGCGGACGCTTTGCTCACACGGGACCGAGGATTCTTCTCCATCTGTTTCCCTGAGTTGAAGAGCCCTGGTGCGCCATGACTGCTCCTGCCGGGCCCGACACGGTCTATCGACGTCGAGGAGCCCGCGCGGCGGCAGGCGGGCCCGAACTCCACGTTGCCTGCGGCATGAAGGGCCCGACGCGGCCCTCGTAGGATACGGCGAAGAATGGGACTCACCCACCGCAAGACCATATATCTGGCCAACCCCTACGGCTTCTCGGCGCAGCAGCGGGCCTTGCTGCTCCCTCAGCTTGTCGACGCCCTCGAAGCGCTGGGCCTGAAGGTGTGGGAGCCGTTCGAGCGCAACAACCAGCTCGACCTCTCCGAGGCGGGCTGGGCGTACCGGATAGGCCAGGCCGACTCCAGGGACGTGCGCGACGCGGACGCCATATTCGCCGTGGTGAACGGGGTGCCGCCTGACGAGGGCGTCATGGTCGAGCTCGGGATGGCTATCGCCCTGGGCAAGCCGACGTTCCTGTTCCGGGACGACTTCCGGCGGGCCACCGACAGCGAGGAGTACCCCCTCAACCTGATGCTGTTCACCGGAATGCCCCGGGAGAGCTGGCGCGACTGCTACTACACGTCCATCGCCGAGATCGAGTCTCCCGACAAGGCCCTAGCACGCTGGGCGGGAGGCGAAGCCGAGACCCGTCCGTAGACGCCGCGGAGACGCGGCGGGTCAGCTTCCCGTGGACATGTAGTGGCGGACGCCGAACTCCCATACGCGCAGGCAGACCAGCAGGAACAGGAGCCCTATCGTCGGGGCCGCGTACTGGAACCAGAGCGGCGACCCCAGCGGGTCGGGTATGCCCAGGATCGCTATGGCCGGGAAGTAGCTGACTGCGCCGAGGGGGAAGACGAAGGTGAAGATGCCGCGGAACCACGGGCGGTAGATCGAGAGCGGGAACTGGGTCGTCTCGACGCCGCCGTGCGTAACGATGTTGGTGATCTCCAACGTCTCGGTCGTCCAGAAGGCCAGCGTCGCGTGGAGAATCATCAGCCCTGAAAAGAGCGCGGCGCTGCACACGACCGTCACGACCGAAAGCGCCACCTTCAGCGCCGTCCATTCGACGTCCAGCGCCATGCTGGCCCACACGATCACCCCGAGCGCCAGTGCGATCCGGCCCAGGCGCCTGAGCACGAGCTTCTGGCCCATGAGCTGCAGCGCGGTCGAGCGCGGCCTGAGCAGCAGCCGGTCGAAGTCGCCCAGCCTGACCGTGACCCCGAAGCTGTCGAAACCCCGGCTGAAGGTGTCCGCGAACGAGAAGCCCAGGTGAACGAGGCCGTAGAGGAAGGCGACCTGGGGCAGTGTCCATCCCTCGAGCGTGTCGAAGCGGCTGAAGAGCACCAGGATGCCGACGAACTCTACGCCGACGATGCCGAACTGCCCGATCGTCTCCATGACGAAGGAGGCCCGGTACTGCATCTGGCCGCGCACGGAGACGCCGGCGTAGAGCCGATAGAGTCGGATGGCGTCTATCATCTCAGCCTCCCTGCATCACGAGGCGGCGCAGTCCGCGAGACAGCACCCACCGGCCGATCAGCACGAGGCCTGCAGCCCAGGCTAGCTGGTGCCCCAGGTGCGGCAAGACGTCGCTCGTGGGGATGTGACCGAGGTAGATGCGGTAGGGCGTGTCGACGATGCCGCGGAACGGAAGGACGTTGATGATCGTCTGGGCCCAATCGGGGAAGAAGGGGATCGGCACGATCATGCCGGTCAAGATGGTCACGGCGATGCCCGCCATGGCGGCCGCGCCCTGTCCCGAAACGGTCCACATCATCGTGACGTTGATCAGTGTCGTGAACGCGCTGCTGATCAGCAGCGCGGCGATCATGGAGAGTACGAAGGCCGCGCCGCCGGCGGGGGACGCCGGCAAGTCCATCCCGAAGAAGAGCAGGGCCAGGGCGATCAGGGGTACGGCCCGGAGCAGGGTGGGGGCCGTGCGGTAGGCGACGGCGCGGGCGAGCCAGAAGTTGTACAGGTCCACGGGCCGCAGCAGCTCGTAGCCAACGAGACCCGAGCGGATCAGGGCGTTGAGCTCACGGTCGGTGTTCCACGGAAGGAGCGCGATGAACGCCTGGCCGAGCCAGATGTAGGTCGTGACCTCGTCCACGGTCATCGGCTGGTCGGTCGTGCTCGACCGGAAGAACGCCTCGAAGATCATGACGCGGATGAAGCCCCAGAATATCTGGGTCGTGAAGCCGGCTACCGCGGCGGCGCGGTACTGGAGAAGCGTGCGGAAGTTCGCGCTGATCACGGCCGCGTAGGATCTCACCGGCGCTGCTCGGAGTACATGCGCGCGACGATCTCTTCGATCGGCGGGTTCTCTACGAACAGGTCGCGCACGGGGTGGCGAGACGCGATCCGTGCGATCAGGTCGGCCGGCGGTATCCGCCGGGGGTCGAAGCTGAGGTGGACGCGCCGCCCCTCTCGCCGCATGACCACGGCGTCGGGGTCGGACACCGCCGCGTCAGGCTCCGCCAGGTCGATGATGAGTCGCCGCTCGGGAGCTATGCTCTCGCGCAGGGCCTCCAGTGCGCCGTCGTAGAGAATGACGCCCTCGCCTATGACCATCACGCGGGTGCAGAGTGCCTCGATGTCGTCCATGTCGTGCGTCGTCAGGATCACCGTCACGCCGCGCTCGCGGTTGAACCGCTTGATGAAGTCGCGGAACGCCAGTTTCGAGACGGCGTCCAGGCCGATCGTCGGCTCGTCGAGGAACAGGATAGAGGGCCCGTGCAGGAGGGCGGCGGCCAGATCGCACCGCATCCGTTGGCCCAGGCTGAGCTGCCGGACGGGCACGTCCATCAGCGGCTCAAGGTCCATGATCTGCACCAGCTCGTCCAGCGTGCGGGCGTAGTCGTTGGCCGAGACGCGATATATTTCCCGCAGCAGCTCGAACGACTCGACGACCGGCAGGTCCCACCAGAGCTGCGTCCGCTGTCCGAAGACGACGCCGATGTTGCGGACGTGGGCGACGCGCTCCCGCCAGGGCGCGCGGCCCAGGATCTCGCACCGGCCCGAGTCGGGCACCAGGATGCCCGATATGACCTTCACGGTCGTGGACTTGCCCGCGCCGTTCGGCCCGATGTAGCCGACGAGCTCCCCCGGCTCGATCTCGAACGACACGCCGTCGAGCGCGCTCACCGTGCGGTAGCGCCTGTGCGCGATGCCGCGCAGAGCGCCCCATATCCCCGGACTGCGCTCCGCGATGCGAAAGGTCTTGACGAGGTCCTCGACGACGATCTGCGGCATCTATACGCTCCTGCTCACAGAGGCACGCCACGCTCCAACGACCTCTTTCACCGATTGGTAGCGCCGCGTCCGGTCGGCAAGGGTGGCTCGCTCGACTACCTTGCGCATGGCTTCCGTACCCTTCCAGGCATCCATCGACTCCGTTCGGTCGCCGAGGAGGACGGCCGCGGCCCGACCCAGGTTGAACACGTTGGTCACCTGGTCGATGACCGCGCCCCGCTGGAACTCCTCGGGGGCCATGAAGCGTGTCGACCCATAGGCCCGGTCCATCTCGAGAACGAACGGCCCCTCGCGGTACTCGTCGAGGTCGCAGAGGTACGTCCGGTGGTTCTCGAAGTCGTAGATTATGCAGCCGTCGTAGAAGTCGGACACGACGAACCCGCGCTCGGCCAAGAGAAGGTGCGCGTCGAAGACCCTGTCGAGCGCGGCCAGTATCTCTTCGGTTGGCAGAGAACGGAACCGGACGTGGGGATTCGTCGGGTCGTGCTCGCGCTGCTCGCGGGTGTACCGAGGGTCGTTCAGCACCTCGCCGGGTACCCACTCGTATACCAGCGCCATGCCACCGGGGATCGACAGCGAGCTGTGGAGGCGCGGCAATGCGGGATGTTGGACGACGGAGTTGAGGCGCAGGGCGCGGCGAAGAGACTCGACTCGTGACGGGTCGATGGACGGCTTCACGAACCATCGCTCGCCGTCCGCGAACACGCCGTAGGACGTCGTGCCGGAGTCCTGGTGCGGGAACGTCCGGAAGACGCCGCCAGCAGTTCTCAGGTACGTTTCGACGTGAACGTCGATTGCCGTGACTTCCGTTATGGGCCGGGGAGTGCTGTGTGTCATGTCTATGCGTATCCGCTGAATGCCGTACTCAGGCCGAAAAAATATATGCTCAGGCCAACCCCTTGGCGGCCAAGGCGTCGCGGAACCATCGCTCGAAGATGGGCCGGTGATCGCCGCCGAACCCGACTTTTTCCAACGCCTGGTCAGGCGGCACGACCATCCTTGAGGTCGTCTCGTGACGAGGCTCCCACGGGTCCAGGGAGACGTCGGCGCACCAAAGGGACCTCACCCGCGCCAGGCCCTCCTCCGGGCCTCTGATACATCCGATCCTGACGAAGCCGAGCAGCGTCGCATCCTCTACGACGGCGCAGGCCTCTTCCAGCACCTCTCTGCCCAGCGTCGCCCGCCAGTCCTCATCCCCATCGGGCCTGCCGGCGGGGAACTCCCAGGAAATACCCGGCCGCGTCACCAGGACGATGTTCTTTTCTGGGGTAAAGCAGATACCCGCGGAGCCGTGAGGCTTGCCGGCCGGAGCGAGGAGCTCCGGCGAATGCCACGACTCGACCCAGTCCTGGCCGCGGCCGTCGCGGAACCTGATTTCTTCTCCCTCGCGCGCCACGTGATCCAGACCCGTCATCTGCAGCATGACCCCGTAGAGGCATCCCGGTCGCATAGCCTCATCCTGGCCACCAGCGCCGGCGGGATCTCCGACTGCGAGGACCACTTGCCTTGCTCGCCGCGCGACGAGACTGGCTCCTCGATGTCGTCCAGAACGAACCCCGCCGCGAAGAACGTGCCGAGGACCGCGCTCAAAGGCCTGTGAAAGAACCAATGCGGCTCCGGTTCTCCCTGGACGCCCGTCCCTCTGGCCACAAACGGCGTGGCGTAGTGATTGACCTTCACCGCGTGCGTGACGACGACGGCGCCGTCCGCGCTATCCTGCCATTCGGTGACCTTCGTCGCCGTGGGCGAGCCGAAGCAGGGGTGGACGATCGAGAACACGAACCGACCCCGCGGCTTCAACAGCCTGGCCAGGGACGCCGCCAGAGGCTCTATCGCCGCCATGTCGAACAGCGCCATCGTGCACACCGCCGCGTCGAAGCGTTCTTCTCCGAGAGCCAGGAGCTGGCCCGAGTCTGTGGCGTCCAGCACTCGATAGTCGATCAGGTCGGCGTCTTCGACTGTTCGAGCCTTAGCCAGATCGATGAAGACCTCCGAGAAGTCCGAAGCGACCACTTTCGCGCCCGCTCTCGCCATCCGTCGAGCGAAGTTGCCGTTCCCGCACGCTACCTCCAGGACCGACTCGCCCCGCCTCAGCCCGAGCAGACGTTCCTGCGCGGGCCAGACAAGCTCCTTCGAGTGCCAGTTGCCGTCCTTCATGTAGTCGTCCCAGAACGCGGCTTTCCGGTCCCATATCTCCCTGATCTCTTCGTTTGAGATCTCGGCGTCATCGGCCATAGGAACACCTCTTCGTGAGCCGGACAAACTGAGCCGCCGTCCTACCTGGTCGCCGCGGGGGCGACGTAGCCGAGCTTCGTGAGGCGAAACGCCGCGGCGTCTCTCGACACGGCGAAGCCTTCGGCGACGCGCTGTACGAGCCCGTCATGGCGGTCCGTGCCCGCTTCGACCAGCTTGCCGCCGCCGGATTCGGCCAGCGCGGCCTCGACCATCGCCCTGAGCGGCGTGATTGGCATCAGCAGCGCGCCGCCAGCGTAGCCGGCCTGCCACTCCATCCAGTCGGTTTGAGGCGCGGCGACGACCCGGGACCGTTGGCAGCGCCGGTAGTGCGGCCGAATCTGTCCGGGGGTGCGGCCTTCGCCTTCCAGCGTCCAGAGGAAGCCGTGGAACACGACGTGGGCGTACTCGTGCGCCAGCGTGCTGCGGAGCCGGTTCTCCCTGGCGGCCGACGCCGACAGGTACTTCGCGATGCGCACCGACGGCTTCCGCCGCCGGCGGAACTCCGTCACGCCCTCGACGCCGCGCCCGTCACCGGCGAGGTTCGCGTACAGGTCGAGCTCGGCGACGTCCCGCTCGATCATCACGGTCAGGTCGTCGGTGGTGATCGGGTAGGCCGTGACGCCGTTCTTGCTCCTCAGGAAACCGTCCACGATCTCCTCGCACTGCGCGTCGAGCTCGTGCTGGTCGTAGAAGGGCCGCTGCTCGAAACGTCCGGACCGGTCGCGCAGCCACTTCATCGCCCCCCTCCCAGCGTCCGCCTGAAGGCTTTGAAGGCCGCGGCGACCTGCTTGGGGTTCTCCGAGCCGGAGCGCACGTCGGACGGGAACTTGCCCGCAAGGAAGTAGAGGTAGTCCTCGTCCAGGTCGAGCGCCCTGGCGAGCTGCCCCAGCAGGTGGTCGCCGGGTGGGTTGCGCCGGTCGCGCTCGATGTCGTTCAGGTACTGGGGCGAAATGGGCGTGCCGTCCTCCTTTACGACCTTGAGCGCCAGCTCCCGCTGGCTGACGCCGAGGTCCTTCCGTGCCCTGGCAATCGTCTGTCCGAAAGTCATATCCGTACCTCCTCGCCAGCGCCCGTCGTCACGGGCATAGGGTTCCTATCCACTCGTTTGTCGATTTCGGGGAACGCAGGTGTACCACGTCGAGATGGGCGTGTTCAGGCTGAGCGAACGCGTCCAGCATCGTTCGGCGCCGACGCCAGTGGGTGTTGAGGGCCCAAAGGAACAGGGAGTCGCGTCTGCAAAAGTGCCACCAGAGCCTTTCTCTGTTGCCGTTCCATAGCTCTTCGCGGAGGATCCCTCGGCGCATCGTTCTGCAGAACAGCCTCCACATGACCACGTGGATCGAGTAGTCGAGCCATAGCACCGTATTCGCCCTGGGCCACACGACGTCCCGGGCCATCCTGTAGTAGTTGCCGTCGGCAACCCAGGCCTCAGCCCGCAATGCTTCACTCAAGGCAACTGCTGTTCCCCTCCGCCTCAGGCAGCATTGGGGAGTTGGAGCTCAGGCGTACTCATGGAGTCACTCGTGGGCCTTGAACCTGTTGGACATGGACATGTCCAGAGGCGCAAAGTACGCACATCAGCATATCAGCTATATTGCCGAAATGCAAACGGCTTATCACAGGGTAAGTGTTCAGACTCGGTGAGGGGAATACCCCGCCCCTGGATACCCGCCTTCGCGGGTATGACGGAGAGATGCGGCGGCTCTTCGAGAGATCCCCTCAAGACTGAACAGTTACATCACAGGGGGAGGGGCGAGCCGGATGGCTGCGATGGGAGGGTGTCCGGCGCACCGCAGGTAGAGTGCATCGCGCAAACATAGGGACTGAGACCGTGATGCGGAAGCTGCGGTCGTCCTTATCCTCGCTCCGGCCGATGGCGCGCCGCCAGCGCGAAAGCCTGCTGCGACAGCGCTCGGACCTCCTCGGGCGGAGGCTCCCTCGGCCCGGCGTCCCGGTCCAGGGCGGTCCCGTCGGCCAGCTCGTCGCGGCCGACCCAGACCCACCCGTCGTTCAGCCGGCCCGGGGTCCCGACCGGCCGGCTGACGTAGATCAAGTCGATATGCTGATGGTATCCGTCTACCGGATCGTGAATGTCCTCGACCATGATCGTCAGGGGAGGTTCAACGAGGACCGGGTAGCTCAGGTGGAGAGACGGGCCGGTGGGCACGATGACGGTCTCCAAGCCGGTCTCCTCCTCGGTCTCGCGAAGGACGGCCTGCACCGGGTCCTCGTTCTCTTCAATGTGGCCGCCGGGCGGCAGCCAGGCCTTCACCTTGGGGTGCCAGTGCAGGGCGACGCGGCCGTCATGGACCACGTAGGCCGTTGCGGTGAAGTGCCTGACTACCGACATGCGTCCGTTCTCCGTTCCGCCCCGCGCTAGTCCGCCGGCTGTGGCTCCGCCGGCTTCTCGTCGTCGTCGTCCGACGAACCCCGGCGGCGCCAGAAGAACAGTCCGATCGCCAGGGCGACGATCCAGACCGGGCTGAATATGGCGAGCCAGACCGCCAGGATCACCAGGCCGGCGCCTACTGCCGACAGAGCGCGCACCGCGTCCTTGCCGGTGCCGCTGACGCTCCAGGCGCCGATGAGGTAGCCCTCCTTTTCGGTGACCCGGACGGTCACCGAGTCCGACGCCTCGACGTCGCCAGAGTCCGTCTTGCCCGTCACGGTCAGAGTGGCGGTGTAGGACACCGGGCGATGGTCCGCGTACGCGTGAGCGGCCGCGGCGGTCGTTACGCCGGGCTCGACGTCGCCGGTCACGGGCGGCGAGCCGTCGCCGAAGGTCCAGGTGAACTTCAGCTCGGACACGCCCTCGGGCCGGGTGTACGATCCCGAGAAGTTCGCCTCCTCGTCCTCTTCGACCCTGATGTGGTCGCCGGCGAACACCTCGATGACCGGTATCTCGCTGATCGTCACGATCACCGAGGCCTTTCCTTCGACCAGGCCGCTGTCACCCGTGCCCGTGATGGTGACCTCGGCGAAGAACGGAGAGCCCTCGTCGTCTTCGTAGAAGTGCCTCTCGGGCGCGGTGACCCTGGTGCCCTCTTCGGCGGTCGGCGCCGTTCGATTGTTGAAGATCGTCGGCGACGCGTCGCCGAAGTCCCAGGTGAAAGTGAAGTCGTCTATCCCCTCGGGAGGCTTGAAGAAGGCGCGGAACGTGACCGGGTGGCCGACGCCGGCTACCTGCTCGCCCCCGGCGTCCACCTCCATGTCCTGCGGCTCGAGCACCAGGGTCACGTTGACGAGCGAGAACGCCGAGGTCTGCTCCAGGAACGCTATGCGGCCCTTGAGGACTTCGATCTCTCCCTGCACGTCTGTCAGCGTGCGCCGGACGTCCAGGGCCTCCTCGACCGTCTGCGCCCTGTCGAACAGACGCAGCAGGGCGGCCTCGGCCGCCTGGAGATTGCCCAGCCGCGACGTCAGGTCCACGTACTCGTCGGTGACGTCTCTGCTGGACGACACCTCCGACACGACCTCGGCCGCTATACCCCGCAGCCGGCCGACGACCTCGTCCAGGCGTTCGGCGGGCACGCGTATGGCGACGAACCCCCTGTGCTTCTCCGCGCGGCTTGTCGAGACGACCCAGCCGCCCATCTGCTGCGCCAGCGCGCCGACTTCGTCCACCGAGGCGGCCACGTCGGCCACCTCCAGCGTCATGTCGACCGTGTAGACGATGATCCGCCGTTGCGTAGCCAGCTCGGCGACGTGTTCCTGCGCGCCGCCGTCGCCCGCGTCGCGCATCTTCATGGCGGGCGCCGCGGCAGCCGGGGGCGCTGGTGTGGGCATCGCGGCCGCCTGTGGCTGCGATGGAGCGGCTGGGGCCGCGAGCGTCACCGCCCGCTTCTGCATCGCCCCGGACTCTCCCTGGGGTCCTTGAGCTCCTGCGGCCGCGGCGGGAGCGCTAGGGGCGCTCTCCTCATAGGAGGCTGTCTCGTCAGCGGCGGACATCCAGATGCCGCCGGCGTCGTCCACGCCCACGCCGCTGCACCCCGCAAGCGCCAGCGCCCCGGCGGCGAGTATCAGAATCGCAAGTATGCGCATGTCCGAGATCATAGTCCGTCCCTCCACCTGTTCGCAACACGGCCCTGCGGCCGCTCTGCGGGCGATCCGTCAAGGATATAGACGACGGCGGCGGCGGATATGTTCCACGGCCGTCGACAAGCCACGTCGGGCGTGTGTTCGCGTCGTTGGAGAGCGGAGCGTACTGGTGCGGCAGGGGAGGGAGTGCCCCCAACGGAATTCGAATCCGTGTTTACGGCTTGAAAGGCCGCTGTCCTAGTCCTCTAGACGATGGGGGCATGAAGACGAGATCTCGACGCGCAACGACCGCGCTTTGGCGCGCATGAGAAAGCTCGTAGCCATATTCTAGTCGTACGCCCCCATTCGCCGCAACGACGCGCACGACGACTGACCGAGGTGGACGGTGCTGACCGCCCGCCACGACCCTTCAGGGCGGCGCAAGGCCGTCGCGACTCATCCTATGGGTCGCGGAGCCATGATAGACTCTGCCCATGACGGCCAAAGCGGACGAAGACGAGCAGCGGCTTCCCATGACGGGGGTACGGGCGCGTAACCTCAAGAGCATCCCCGAGTTCGACCTGGATGTGGACGCTCAGCTGCAGTTGGTCGCACGGTGACTCCACTGTCGATCCGTCCCCACCGGGGAGCCGAAGACCTCGGCGTGCTGAAGGAAATCACGGCCGAGGCCTTCGACGGCGTATCCATCGACCAGGTCATCGAACGGCGACACGGGCTGCTGAACGGCGAGGGGTGGAGAGCGCGGAAAGTGCGCCACCTCGACGCGGACGTGGCGAGGGAGACGGGAGCCGTGTTCGTCGGCGAGATCGAGGGCTCCGTCGTGGGCTATGTCACAACGTCGACGGACGCTGCTTCGGGGATCGGCCAGGTCCACAACATCGCGGTGAAGGCCGGCTTCAGGGGCATGGGAATCGGGCGGCGGCTCATCGCCCACGCTCTCGACAGCTTCAGGGCAGCGGGCATGACTCACGCGAAGATCGAGACCCTCGTGACGAACGACGTGGGCTACGGCCTCTACACGTCGATGAGCTTCGAGGAACTTGTCCGGCAGGTCCATTTCCTGAAGGAGCTATGACCGGCTGTGATATAGTGCCTCGCTAGAAACCGCAGAGGTGAGCCCGATGAAGGCACGACACGGCAACGATTCCACATCACCGTCCGGTCGGGCCCGCGCCTGGCGCCGCTGACGAATACACCGTTGGACCCGACTCGGAGGCTCCAAAGATGAGTCTCCAAGTGATCCGCACTAACGAGAGAGTTTGCTGACGATGTAGCGTAACGTCTACGTCTCCCTCAGCGACGTTCAAGAGCGGCCGGACTGGCCGCTCTTCTTTGTTCGCTGTCGGGAGGACAGTTTCATGACGTTCTTGCGATTTCCTAGGCCCGCCGCCGTATCGGTCTACCTGTTTGTCTCGGCCGTAGGCTCGGCTGCCTGCTCGATGTACGCATTCATCGCGTCGGTCTACCGTATCGTCGACGTAGGCCTGGACCCCTTGAGCTGGTCCTGGTCGGCACTGTGCTCGAAGTGGCCGTATTCTTGTTCGAGATCCCTACCGTGGCCACCGCCACGCTGCTGACGCCGCCACAGGCCATCCTCACCCGCGTTGACTTACTGAGGCGGAGGCCCAACGTAGACTCGACCTGAGAGCAACGAGCCAGACCGACGTTTCAGCCCGACGCCTACCGGTATACCAGGCCACTGAGCAAGAGGCGCGCCCGATGTACGGCGCGGGGCGCTACCCCGGCGCGGCGAAAAGCCGGTGGCGGCCCGAGTGCAGGTACTGCGACGCGATGAAGGCCAGCGGCTTGCGGGCCGACGTGAAGTGCTCCCGCAGCAAATCGAACACCTCGGACAGCCCGAGGGTCTGCGCTCCCGGATGCTCGGCGGCGAGGCCATAGAAGCGGCGTCCCACGGTTTCGTAGTCCTCGAGTGTGCGGCGCGCCCTGCCGGCCCCGACCACGCAGGCCGAGGACGCGTAGTCACGGAAGATGCCCGTGACGAACAGGCACACGTCCGCTATACGCTTGTAGAACCGCAGACGCTGTTGCTCGTCCGCCTCGGCGCAGAAGCGCAGCAGGCTGTCGACGTCCATGTCGTTGTAGCGCACCTTGCGCCAGACTCCCCTGCGGACCCGCACGGGCCTCACGTAGGTCTCGACGCGCGTGAACGAGGCCAGCATCGCCGCCAGGTACTCCGGTACCCCTGGGGCCTCCATCAGCCGCACGACCTCGTCCGTATCGAATACCGGGATGGCCTGGCGGCCGGACCGCTCTACGGTGTGCGTCGCCGTCTCCAGCTCTCTGAGCGCGCGGCGCAGCAGCACCTCGAAGTAGAGGGCGGGAGTGACGCGGACGAACGCCTCGTCGTCGGCCATGACGTGCTCGAAGACCGCGTCGTCCGACACGAGCGCCTTGCGGAGCTCCTCGTCCTGGCGGGCCAGCCGCTTCAGGCGGTCCGGGTCCCTCGCGTTCGGCGCTGCCAGCCCGATCACGAAGTCGAGATCGGCGTCGGTCAGGCTCACGTCTGGGCTATCTGGCCTTCTCATGCCGCTATGCGCCTCCATCCGCGGGACCGACCTCCGGCCGCTTCACGGACCGCGCTACCAAGTACCGTGGGCTTTGCTGGCCCACCGGCTTAATCGAGAAAGTAGCCGGTCGTCCAGTACCGTACCTCGCGGTGCGAGCAATGCCGTGCCACGACCAGCAGGTCATCCCAGAAGCTGACAGCCCCCGACGTCGAGAATATCCACGTCCTGCCGGTCTTCGTGTCGTACAGGTAAGCTCCCGTGGGCCCGAAACGCGGCAACTGGCATGGTTGGGGGAGGTTCCACGCGGCATACCTACAGTCACCTGACCAGGCTATGGTCGCCGAATGCTCCAAAAACTTCCAGTAGTCCCACCAGTAGCGTTCTCCGTGATCCCCTACGAACACGTACGCTTTACCCTCTCCTGTGTCCAGGTCGAACTCAACGACGCCCCTCGCCTCGCGAATCTCCGTCTCGGAGACCCACAGATAGGGGAACGCCAGTTGCTTCACCACTTCCACTTCTGTTGGCGGAAAACCTGAGCGCCGCGGACTGTTGACCCGCTCCGGTTCCGGAACTTCCGTCCACTCCCCGGTATCCAGGTCGACCTCAAAGAACGTGTCGCCCCTGACCACTGAGCCGTCTTCAGCTCTGTATTCTTGGCGGTGAACTGTCAGCTTACGACCGGCCATCGAGATCGGGACTGCATTTCGCAGGTCGATCGCTCTCAGGTCGGGCTCCGTCTGCTCCGGACCAGTGGGCTGTAGGCCGGCCTTGACCTCTATCTCCTGGGGAGGCGAGACATACACTGCGGTCGGCGACAACGTGAAAGTCGCGTATACCTGATAGATCCCCGGCAGGACATGGGGAAATGCGCCGGAGCCACTTCGATTCCATAGATGAGACACCCGACGGACCTCTCCCGCCCTTAGTTCGTGGCTGCTGCGAGCGTTGATAGCCGGCACTGTCTTCGATACCGCGTGGCACTTCGCATCAACAATCCAATAGCCAGGGGCGCGGTCTGGGCTCTCGAAACGTATCGTCTCGTCGCTGGCGTTCCAATACGTGATGTGGAACCTCACGCCCCGTACAGCGTCCTCGATCTCCAGCAACAGCTCGAGGCCGCGCCAACGCTCGCCTGGCGGCCGCGACCCGATATGCTTCTGTCTGAGATCGCAGGGCTCGCGGGCCCCGGGGGTCTGGCTCGCCGTGGGCTTCGCGATGGGAGCCGCGGCAGGCACCGCATTGGCTGTCGCTGTGGGAGGCGGAGCAGGAGTCATCGTGGGTGGCGTGGCGGGCGTCGCTGTAGGCTCCGTGATGGGCGCTGCCGAGGCCGTCGCGGGGGGCGTTGCTGTCGCCTCGCTTTGACCACAGCCTACCAGCAGGGCCCCGAGCAGCAGCAGAAACGACACCCCGATCCGATGGCTCTCTGTGGTCATAGCCGTGCCATTTCGGCTATTGCCAGACCCGTAGCACGCCCACGATCAGCGCCCACGACAGCAGCGGGATTCCCCGATTTTTCGCCTCAGACCGCGTATTTCTCCAGCAGCCGGCGGGCGATGATGAGCTTCTGCATTTCGTTCGTGCCCTCGCCGATGATCATGAGCGGCGCGTCGCGGTAGTAGCGCTCGACGGGGTAGTCCTTGACGTACCCGTATCCGCCGTGGATACGCATCGCCTCCAGCGTCACCTCGCCGCACACCTCCGATGCGAACAGTTTGGCCATGCCGGCCTCGAGGTCGACCCGCTCGCCCAGGTCCTTCTTTCGGGCGGCCTCGTACGTGAGCAGGCGGGCGGCCTCGATCTTGGTCGCCATGTCGGCCAGCTTGATCTGGATCGCCTGATGCCGCGCGATGGGAACGCCGAAGGTCTCGCGCTGCTGCGCGTACTTCACCGCGGCTTCCAGCGCGGCGGTCGCAACGCCGACGGCCCGGGCCGCCACGTTGATTCGGCCCGCCTCCAGCGCGGCCATCACCTGCGAGAACCCGCGCCCCTCGATCTCGCCCACCAGATTCGCGGCGGGCACTCGGCAGTCCCGGAAGAGGAGCTCGGCGGTGTCGACGCCGCGGTACCCCAGCTTGTCGAAGTGCTGTCCCACCTCCACGCCCGACCCGCTCTTCTCGACTACGAAACAGCTTATGCCCCGGTAGGGCGGATCGGCCGCCGCGTCGGTCTTGGCCAACACCGCGAAGCCGTGCCCGCGCTCGGCGTTGGTGATGAACAGCTTGCTGCCGTCGATGACGTAGTCGTCGCCGTCCCGGACCGCCGTGGTCCGGATGTTCTGGACGTCGCTTCCGGCCTCCGGCTCGGTCAGTGCCAGTCCGCCTCGCAGCTCGCCGGTCGCCATCCGGGGCAGGAAGCGCCGTTTCTGTTGCTCCGTGCCGCCGTTGGCGATGATCGACGCCATCACGTGGTGGGTGCCGAGGATTCCGGTGAGGCTCATCCAGCCCTTGGCCAACTCCAAGAAGATCGTGGCGAAGGTCGAGTGGTCCAGCGCCAGCCCGCCGTACTCCTCCGGGATGATAATGCCGAACAGCCCCAGCCCCGCCATCCGGTCGGCGAGCTCCGCCGGGTACACGTCCTCGTTGTCGTACTTGGAGGCGACGGGCTCGACGTCGCGCCGGACGAACTCGCGCACCAGGTCGACGATCTGGGCTGTCTGGTCTGGCGGAGTCGAGGCAGTCACGGCGGCGGCCGCTCAGGAGGCCGTGCGGACCTTGCGGAACGAGTCCTTGACCGCGATCTTGCCGTCGCGCAAGGTGAACACGTCGCAGCCGTTGACCTCGATCGCCGAGCCGTCCGCAGCCGTAGCCGTGAACACCCACTCCGACACGCCGCGATCACCTGCTATGAAGTGGCTCGCGTCGTTCCAGCGGCCGTCGGGGAAGGTCTGCAGCACGTACGCAAACCCAGCGCGGACCTGATCGCGGCCCTCGTATCGGGCGCCCCAGCGGTCGGGTCCAACCGAGAGATCGTAGACGCACTCGTCGGCCATGAACTCCATCAGCGCGTCGAGGTCGTGCGCGTTCCACGCGTCGGCGAACCCTTGCAGGAAGTCGGCGTCGACACGGGAGGCGTCTGTCACTGCGCGCTCCTCTCTCCGTTCTCGGTGAACATGCGGGCCATCATCGGTTCGTCTGCATGCGGAGCATATCCGAGTCTCGCAGCATGGGTGTCGCCTGCTCGACGAAGCGGTCCAGCGTCTGCTGCGGTGTGGAGTTCGAGGTGTCCAGCGTGAACTTATAGCGCAGGATGCTCTTCCCGAACTCCGTCTCGAAGTCTGCCAACACGTCCTCCACGTCCTCGTCCTTGACCAGGCCTCTGGGATGCGGGTTCGAGCTCATGCGCTCGCGGATCGTCTCCGGAGAGGCCGTCAGCAGCACCACTATGGTCTCGAAGGCTTTTCCGACTATCTCGCCCTCCACGATGCGCGCCCAATGGGAGCGCTCTCCGCCTCCACCGTAGCCGTAGTACCTCGGCGCGTACACGGCGTCCTCGATGTGGAATCCCACCAGGATGTTGTCGTGGTCGGCGTAGAAGGACGGGTTCAGGTGGTAGACGACCTGGTGGTTCTGGATGAGCATCTTGAGGCGCGGGCTCAGCGCCGACACCTGCTCCGCCTCCTCGTCCGTCACGTCGCCGTGGTTGATGTCCGGTAGCGTGAAGTGGTCGTGGAACGCCGGCATGCCGGGTGGGATCGGCGGCCCCATTGTCCGTTCCTTCCACCGCGCGATCTCGTTGGCCAACGTGGTCTTGCCCGTGTATTCGCACCCTGTGATGATCAGTCTCATTTGTTACCGCCTCCGCGGGCTAACCGCCCGCGCCTCTGAAAGCCGTCTACTCCAGGATAGACTGGTCCCAGTCGACCCACTCCCTGACTCCGCCTGGCGCCTCCAGGATCTTCCGCGTATGGTCAGAAAACGCCTTCGATGGCATGGCCTGGGCGGGGAACGGCGGTCCGGTCTCCAGGCCCAGGATGCTCCACCGCAGCTTGCCCTGCGGGCCGTCTCCCATCCCGGCGAAGCCTGGCGCGTCCGCCGTCGTCATCGTCGTCATGGGGTCGAAGTGCACCATCATCAGCAGCTCATCCAGATCGTCGTACCGGCCCTCTCTCATCAGCTCCCACAGGCGCAGCGAGAGCCTCGGCGCGACGTTGCCGAAGAAGTCGACGAAGCCCTTCATTCCCTGGCGGGCGCCGGTGGCCATGACCATGCGGTTGTCTATGAAGTTGAGCTCGTCCCCGAACAGCCTGACGATCCCGACGTAGTGCGCCTCACTGGCCGAGATCCACTTGACGCCGACCATGTTGTCCAACTCGACGTAGCGCTCCAAAAGACCCCTGGATATCTCGCGCACCCCCGGCATCACCCAGTAGTTGTTGTACGTCATGATTCCGATGTCGGCGTTGTCATTGACGTACCGGTGATGCAGAAAGATGTCCTCCTCCGACGGCAGCGAGTAGTGGGGCATTCCCAGCTCCACAAAGTCGATGCCCGCGTCGGCGGCGTACCGGGCCTTGCGCGCGGCCCTGCGCGCACTCAGCTCGAACACGCCCACCATCGTGGGCACTTCACCGCCGGCCTCGTCGGCGAGAACGTCGACCAGCGCCTCGAGCTCGTCGTCTTCTAAAAAGTAGCTCTCGCCGTAGCCGCCCGCGACCATCAGCACGCCGGAGCCCTCCCGGATGCCGTTGTCGATCAGCCACCGGATGTGCTTCCGCTGGCGGTCCAGCAGCAGGTTGTGCTCGTCGTCGGTGAAGGTGGGCAGCGATATCACAGGGCCCACCAGCTTTTGCTTGCGGTAGTCGGCCATCCATTCCTCTTCTACGCGTCTCCTACGCGTCCTACGCGCACTCGCCGGCAGGCCGGAGTTTACTCGCGCCGGCCGCCCCGGTCAACGCGAACCGACCGCGGACAACTTGCCATAGGCCGACGGGCCGCTGTAAGCTATGGCACGCGTTGGGACAAGGCCCAAGTAGCCGTTTTGGAGGCAGTAGATGATCCACCGCAGGTTTGCACTGATGGCTGGGATCATGGCGTTGTTCGTGGCTGCGCTCGCCATGGCGTGCTCGAGCAGCGACGGGGAGACCGCGGCGACCGGGTCGTCCGGCGGGGAGTCCGGTGCGGCCGCGGCGGCGGATAGTCAGAGCGAGGTGCCGACAGACGAAGCCGGCTATCAGCTCGTCCAGAAGTTCGAGACGAACGTCCAGGTCACCAGCACGGCCTTCAACGAAAAGCGGCGCATCTCGAAGACGAACGCCTGCGTCGAGGTGGAGTTCGTCACAGGCGCCCCGTCGACCAACGTCAAGACCAAGCGGGAGAACAAGTCGACGCCGCTCACGTGGGGCGAGCTGCCCGCGGGCACCGTCAGCGTAGCGCTGGTCGTCGACAGCGATCAGGGCACCACGGTCGGCGTGCACAAGCCCGTCTACCTGGACCCGACGTACTTCGACAAGTTCAAGAAGGGCGCGAAGTGGGTCCACTGGGTCATCTGGAACGTCCCGGCCGACGCCGGCGGCCTCGATGAAGGTGTGCCGACGACGACCGCGGCCCTCCCGGACGTAGGACCGCAGGCGATGCAGGGCACCAACTCCGAGCTTGAGATCGGCTACTACGGGCCGTGCCCGCCGCCCGCCACCGTCTACCACGGCAGGCCCGCCGTCGACCAGGTCAAGTTCACCTACACCTTCACGCTGTACGCGTTGGACAAGGTGATCGAGGGCCTCGGTGCTGAGACGACCAAAGACGCGCTGCTCAAGGCCATTGACGGCAGCATCCTGGGGTCCGGCGTGGCTGTGGGAGAGCACACCGCGACGATAATCAAGAAGGCAAGCTGAGCCGCCGGAGGGCCGGCGTGACGTGGGCGGAATGGACGACCTCCGGATAGTCGTCGGCCCCAACGCGCCCGCCCTCGAGCGCTTCGCCGCCTCGGAGCTCCAGCGCTACCTCCGCATCCTGTTCGGGCCCACGGTCCCGGTCGTGGAGAACGCCTCCGGGGGCGCGACGCCCGCAGTCCTGATCGGCAGCCCGCAGACCAACCCCGCCGTCGCCTCCAGCGGGCTCGCGCGGGACTGGCCGTCCACGTCGGACCAGGGCATCGTCCTCAAGGGCGGCGCCGACGAGAAGACGTGGGCCGTCGGAGGCGGCAGCCCGGTCGCCACGACGTGGGCCGTGTACGAGCTGGTGGAGCGGCTCGGCGTCCGCTACCTGCTGTCGGGCGATGTCTTCCCGGACGACCCCGGCCCGCTCCGCCTCCCCGATCTCGACGTCTGCGTCGAGCCCCTCTTCACCGAGCGCATTTGGCGGCTCATGAACGACGAGCCCCACGGCCCCGAGATGTGGAGTCTCGCAGAATGCCGCCGGGTGATCGACCAGATCGCCAAGATGAAGATGAACGGCATCTTCTTCCTCACGTACCCGTCCCACCCGTTCGTGCACTACGAGTTCCGGGGAGTCGCCAAGAGCACGGGAGTGCTCGACTTCGGCTTCCGGTACCCGGTCGACGACGACACGATAGGCCGGGAGCACTTCGGCGGCGCCGCTGAGTTCACCAACCCCGAGTTCCGCCACTGCGACGGCTACGACGACATGGTCGAGGCGGGCCAACGCTACGCCCGCGCCGTGTTCGACCACGCCCGCGCCAGGGGCATGAGGATCGGATTTGGCTTCAGCCTCACCAACACCACCGACGAGTTCAAGGCCCGGCTGCGCGAGTGGACGCCGGACCTGCCCGGCGATCCGGCCGACGACGGCGGCGACTACGTCCGGCTCGGCCAGCTCTCGATGGGCGCGCCGCCCGGCGGCCGCGGCTTCCAGAACGTCGACAACCCGGCGCTCGCCGAGCTTGCCGAGGAGATCGTCAGGGCGCACCTGGAGACGTACCCGGAGATCGACTTCATCGAGATCGGCTCGGCCGAGTTCCGGGCCGAGGCGTCCGGCTACGAGCGGTGCTGGCGCAGGCTCGACGAGAAGTACGGCATCGAGTCGGCGGCGCCGCTGACGGAGCTGGAAGAGCGGGCGCGGGCCCGCGAGTACCACGGGGAGGGCCGGGCGGAGCGTGAGCTGAAGGCCGACGTCGAGTTCCTCTACTTCGTCGACAAGCTGTTCACCGAGGGTAGGCTGCTGGAGAGGCTGGGCCGAACGGACGTCGAGGTGCTGCTGTCGTCCGTCACAGAGGAGATGTACCCCATACTCGGCAGGGTGCTTCCCCCGAACTTCGGCATCGGAGCGCTCATCGACTACAACCTCAGCCTCGCGCTTCCGCGCCTCGACCGGCTCTCCTCGCTCGGCACCGGCTTCGGCAAGTACGTCACGCTCAGCGTGCAGGACGACATGAACAGCCTGCTGGTGTCGTCCGAGGGCGCGCGCATGGAGCGCTTCCTGGAGCGGATGCGAGACGCCGGGTTTAAGGGCTGGAAGTCGCGGTACTGGTCCATCGGAGACCTCGACCACAGCGTGGCCTACCTCGCGCGCGCCTCCTGGGACGCGGACCTCACCGTAGACGATGCCTACGACGACTACGCCCGCAGCGTGTTCGGTGAAGACTGCCTGCCCGAGATGAGGGAGGCGCTGCGCGTCCTCGAGGAGAACGGCGAGTTCCAGGGAACGGCCATATTCGCGGTCGGCTTCCCGTATCCGAGCCTGATGCGCCGCCACTTCGAGATGCAGCGCAACTTCGCCGGCCGCACCGAGCCGCACGCCGGCCTGCTGAAGAGCCGCGACACGTACGCCGGCCTCGTCAAGCTGCTGGAGGCCGCGCTGCCGAGGTGCCGCGCCCGGGGCAGAAGCAGGCTCGAGTACATGATCGGCCGCGCCAGGACGTGCGCGCTCTTCCTGGAGACGGCGTACACCGTGGAACGGGCCGGCTTCGCCAACAGGGCCGCCGAAGAGGCCAGGGAAGACCGGGACCCCGAAGAGCTCGGCCGCAGGCTGAACGAGACTGCCAGGCTGCTCGAACGGGCGCTCGACCTGGCCCGCGAGACGATCCAAGCGCACGTCGAGATCGTCCGCGACGAGTCGGACGTCGGCCTGCTCGCCGCCATGAACCAGTACATGTACAAGTACCTCGAGGCCCGCTCATACCTGGCAACCCTCGAGGCCACGAGCTGGCACCTGTAGCATACCCGCGCGAGCAAAACCCTCTTTTGAAACGGCAGCTGATCACCGACCAGCCCTTTGACCTGGACGCGATCCTGAATGGGACGCAAGATTTCCGCTGGCGTCCGTGGAGAGACGGCTGGCATTCCGGCGTACTGGACGGCAATCTGGTTCACATCAGGCAAGTCGCCCGCGGCGTGGAGTACAGCGCCGCTTCCGACCTGGACTCTCTGCTGATTTCCTACTTTCGGCTCAACGACGACCTCGGCGCCATCCACGACGACATCTCCCGCCGCGACGACAATATGGCGAGGCTGGTGAAAGAGTATCCTTGGCTGCGCATCTTGCGGCAACCGGACCCCTGGGAGTGCACGGCGTCCTACATCTGCTCGGCCACCAACAACGTCAGCCGCATCAGCACCATCGTGGAGAAAATAGCGGCGGCGCTCGGACGGCGGCTGGAGTTGGACGGCGAGGTGCGCAACACGTTTCCCACGTCGGAGATGGTACTGGAGGCAGGCGTGGGGGCACTGGAGGAGTTGAACCTGGGCCTCGACCGCCATTCCAAGATAGTCGCCGCCGCCGAGCGGATACGTGACGGCAACCTGGACCCGCGCTACCTCGCGGGGCCCGAGGTGTGCTACGCCGAGACGAGGCGGCGGCTGATGGAGTGTTACGGCATCGGAAACAAGATTGCCGACTGCATCGCGCTATTCGGGCTGGACAAGACGGAGGCGTTCCCGGTGGACAGGTGGGTGGCGAGAGCAGCGGCAGGCTATTTCCCGTGCGGGGAGCAACCCGCCGGCAATCAGTTGGCGAAGTGGGCGCGGCGCCACTTTGGAGACAATGCCGGCTATGCCAATCAGTTCCTGTTCTTTGGGCAGTTGCATGCCTCCCGGTGAACCAGCTCCACGGCGCCAGACCGGGCAACGCACTGGCGCCCAGCTTCCCTGATACAGTTGCGGAAGCCGCCTAACTTCCGGAGGTGACCCATGGCCCGCGATTCGGTAACTGTGACACTCGACGGCGAGGTCGTTGACCGGCTTCCGGCGGAGCGCGTCGTCCTCGACTATCCCGGCCTGACGGCTCGCGGCGAGGCGTGCATGGGCGTCACGAGCGACGGCGACGTCTGGGCCGCCGTAGGGTTCAACACCGGGCTGCGCGGCGCCCACGGCCACTTCAACCAGGAGCGGCTGTTTCGCTCCCCGGACGGCGGCCACACCTGGGAGAGCAGCCCGATGGCGCCGACGGGCTCCGGCCGGATGTGCGGCTTCACCGTCCTGACCGACGACACCTTCCTGCTGACCGTGGGCCCAGACCACGACAGCGAACAGCGCGACGAGCTGCGGGTCTTCGCGTCGTACGACCGCGGCAGGACTTGGGATGGGCCTTCGATCATCGGCGCCGCGCCGTTCGAGCGCATCGCGGGCTCGTTCGAGTGTATCACCCAGACCAGCTCCGGCGTCGTCCTGCTGCCGGCCGTACGCCAGTCGGGGATCGAGCTCGACGGCCCGAAGGCGCACCTGGCCTTTCCCTCGACCGACGGCGGCCGGACCTGGGACGAGCCGTACACGACCTTCGACGACGTCTACGAGCCGCACATCTTCCAACTCAGGTCGGGCAAGCTCCTAGGCGCGTTCCGCTACCAACGCGACTGGCGTCCCGACGACCCGCCGGAGATCGTCGAGACGATGAACGCCGGGCCCAACACGCCCGTCCCCGGCATCCCCGGCTCAGGCGCCACCGCGTTCAAGCACGTCTTCGTCGGCGACTCAGATGACGACGGCCGCACCTGGCGGGACCTGCGGCCGCTGACGACGGGCGACGGCAACCCGGTCGTCTCCTACGGCGAGTGCCACGGCCAGCTCGCGCAGGCGCCCGACGGACGGGTCGTCATGGTCCACGACCGGCGCTACCCCTACGACGGGGGCGAGGCCCGTGCCAAAGTAAGCGAGGACGAGGGTCTGACCTGGCGGCCCGAGACGTACCACCTGAGCGCCGGCCACGGCTACCCGGCCTGCGTCGCGCTCGACGACGGCACGCTCGTCACGGTGACCGGGGCAACCCCATACGACGCGCAGTCCAACGTCCTGGGCGACTGGCGGGCCGAGGCAATAGTCTGGCGCCTACCCTGACGGCGCCGGATGCGTCCAGCAACCTCCATGTCAGCAACTGTCCAGAGTTGGAGGGACGAGTGCCCCTTTCCACCCCTGGATGCCCGCCCCCGCCTCCGCGAGGACAGGCTCTTCGCGGGCACGACGGTAGGGTGTGTCTGCGTCCCGGAGTAGAGTGTAGTCGTCATTCCGGCCCCCGAGCCGCTGATCCGGAACTGGTTCGCCAAGCGGCCCCACTTCCATATTCATTTCATGCCCACCAGCGCCTCCTGGCTGAACCTGGTGGAGCGCTGGTTCGGTCTGCTCACCGAAAAGCAGTTGCGCCGGGGCGTCCATCAGAGCAGCGCCGAACTGGAGGCTGCCATCTATCGCTACCTGGACGTCACCAACGAAGACCCCAAGCCCTTGGTATGGACCAAGACCGCTGACCAAATCCTGGCCAGCGTGGCCCGCTTTTGCCACCGTACTTTAGATACAGGACACTAGCGGATAGCCGTCGGCATCTTCCTGCTCATCGAACTTTGTTGGATCAGCCCAGAACCGGTTCTCCACGAAAGCGATCTGCTTGCCGTCGGGCGACCACACCGGGTAGTGTTCGAAGTAGCCGTCTTGCGTCAGGCGCCGCTCGTCTGTGCCGTCGATCTTCACCGTGGCTATCTCGTAACCGCCTCGGAAGTACTCGCAGGTGGCATAGACGATACGGGAGCCGTCCGGGGATACGTCGGCATAGAACCCGAAGAGGAATCTGGAGTTATCGGAATAGCCCCCTGGTTCGTAGTCCAGGTCTACGTCAGCCACCTGCAGCAATCTGGCGCCTTCGATGTCCAGGGTCCAGATGGTGTCGTCGACGTCGAACACGAGATGGGAGCCGTCCGGGGTCCAGTGGAGGAAATGCTCGTGTATATTCCCCCATAGGAAACACCGAAGGGGTCGTAGTGCACGGGTAACCCGTGTGCCCCTCACCTAGATCCTGCCAGGGCGCGTCCTGCCCGCACCCATGCGCCGCCAGGGCCATCAGCATCGCCACTGCCAAGCCCACTACTCGACGGCCGCAGGTTCGTGTCATGGCCGCAACGACTCTCGTTGCAAATCTTCTCGGCGGCAGTCCCATTAGGAGGCTCTCCCCGTTGTTGACCCTCGGAGCGCCATCCAGTATTCCTCACCATCCTTGCTCACCCTACGCCGTTTACGTCAGGGATTTACCGAAGACACCTGCAGGTAACTGTATCGTTCTCATTGCTATCAGCTAGCACTTTGCCTGATGCAACGTGCAACTGCCGCCATCTCGAACGTATTTCGTGAAGGGAAACCCATAGCATTTCAATGCTCCGCAAGACAGTCAATCCCCGTTTGTCGCTTCCCGTCGCGTCGTGGAGGCCACCGTATTGTCGGGCTTGACTGTTCAGAGTTGATGGGGCGAGTGCCCCACCCCACCCCTGGATGCCCGCCCCCGCCTCCGCGAGGACAGGCTCTTCGCAGGCACGACGGTAGGGTGTGTCTGCCTTTGCAGAGCCATCGCAGGCTGTATCTGACGCACGAGCAAAGCGTAGTCGTCATTCCGGCCCCTGAGCCGGAATCCAGGGTGGGGAGGTCAGCCTCTATGGCGTCGCTGCTGCCTACACCCAGCAGGCTGCTGAATGTGGCCTCGAACGGAGTGAGGGGCTTGGCGCAGGGGCGAAAGCGACACGCAGTCGAAGTTGAGGCGTCCGCCCCAGGTCTTTCGCGTTCCTCAGGACGACAGTGCTTCCGCAGCCCGCCAATGCCGCATCTGGATGTCCGCCAAGGATTTCGAATGCGGGCTCCGCTGCCGCGCCACGGTCCCGCTCACCAAGACTGAACATCGGCTCCTGGGCGATCCCCAGGGCCGAGCGATAGCGCGGGCGGCCTCCCCGCTAGGTCGTACCAACGACGGCCCTACAGTGGGGGACCGGCGGCGGAGATGGAGGCTCTATACGAGGTTGGCGCGGTCGACGCGATTGCCGCCTTGGAACACGTCGACGGTATCGGCGAGCGCGGTGATGTCGCGCGACGGGTCGCCTTCGACGACCAGCACGTCGGCCCGTTTGCCCGGCTCCAGCGTGCCGACGCGGCCGTCGACCCAGCACGACCTGGCGGAGTCCGACGTGGCCGAGACGATGGCCTCCATCGGGTTCATCCCGGCGTCGACGTGCGCCTCGACCTCTTTGTGGAACAGGCCCATCGGGTACTTGCCCCACGACGAGTCGGAGCCGCAGGCCAGCCGGACGCCCGCTGCCCGCATCCGCTGGATCGCGTCGACGTAGTCGTCCCGGTCGCGGTTGGCGCTGTCGAACTCGACCTGCTCCGCGGGGGACAGCTCGCCGGCCTCGGCCTTCGCCAGCAGGTCTCGCCGCCGGATGTTCCCGCCGCCCAGGTTGCAGTTCGCCATGACGCCCTGCGCGACCATCCGCTCGACCACGTCCTCGCGGTAGACCCAGGAGCCGTCGGGCTCCCGGTGCCGCGCGTGGATGATCGTGTCGATTCCCGCGTCCAGGCAGTTGAGCATAGCCTGGGACGAGACGCAGTGGGCCGCCGCGTGCCTGCCGAACTTGTGTATCTCGTCGCAGATCGCCGTCAGCTCGTCCACGCCGAAGGAGGGCCGCTCCGGTATCGACGTCCTGGTGCTGCCGCCGGTCGCGGTGATCTTGACGAAGTCCGCGCCCTCCTTCACGAGCTGCCGCACCGCCGCGCGGCACTCGTCCGGGCCGGTCGCCTCGATCCCGAAGTAGCTCAGGTGGCCGCCGATGATGGCGATCGGCCTGCCGGTGAGCACGAGAGTCGGCCCGACGGTGATGCCCATCTCGATCGCCTGCCGCAGCATGAAGGTCGTCCGCTGCTTGGCGCCGCAGTCCCGCACGGTCGTCACCCCGGCGTACAGGTGCGCCCTCGCGTTGCGGGCCGACTGCAGCGTCAGCACCTCGTCGGGCAGGGTCGTCAGGTCGTCGCCGGCCCGGCCGTCGCCCATCCCGTTGAGGTGGACGTGGCAGTCGACCAGGCCGGGGAGGACGGTCTTGCCGTCGTAGACGAGCTCTTCGACGCTGGCGCCCTCGGGCGGGACGACCGACGCCTCGGAGCCGACCGCAGCGATAGTGTCGCCCTGGATCAGCACCGCGCCCCGCTCGAGCGGCGCCGAGCCGCTGCCGTCGATCAGCCGGTCGGCACGGACTAACGTGAAATCATGGTTGCCGTCGCGCATCGTACCGACCTCCTGTGCGTGAGCCGCACGCCCATTATGTCACCGGCGCGGTGCGCGGACAACGGCCGAGGGCGGGAAGGGGAGACCACCGTACAGGGTCTCGACGGCCCAAACGACCCGCTCGCACCGAGCAAGACCAGGTATCTGCACAGGCTTACGGGGTTCCAGACAGCCCGATGATCCTGGGTAGCGCCATCGATGCACCCCGGCGCATCGGTGGGCTACTCATGGCAATCGGCGTTGTATGGCGACCGCACGGCGGGGAGTCGAAGCGGGAACGGGGCCGCTATTGACCTTGACCTCTTCGATCTCTCCCCACCCCTGGATTCCGGCCCGGGGGCCGGAATGACGGGTATGCCCCACTCTGGAGACGGACAAGCCTGCCTTCATGGCTATGCGACGCCCGATTGCCGAGCGTCCCCCGAGCGCCGGTGACCGCCGCACTCCCGGCCACTGGGAGGCGGACCTGATGCTGTTCAGGACATATGGACAATCCACCTTCCCGCCTGCGCGGGAATGACGGTTGCAGAGGTCTCGGTGCGCGGGAAGGACGGCTGTGCAAAGGTCTCCCTGCGCGGAAGGACGGTTGTGCAAAGGTCTCCCTGCGCGGGAATCCAGTGGTTTGGAGGGGGCACCTCCCAACGGCCCACAGCCAGGCGCGCGGATGGTGCGCCGGCCGCGTCCGAGTGATAAGCTGAGCGCGCGAACGTCACCGGAGAGAGGGAAAGACATGGCCCTGATCGACATCGGCTCCAAGAAGCAGCTATTCCTCGACGACTACCTCGTCGAGAGCATGACCGACGCCAGGAAGGGTGTGAACCCCGCGGTGAAGGTCGACCACAACCCGGTCCTCAGGGCCGAGCGGCCTTGGGAGGGCAACCACATCGCGGGGGGCAAGGTCATCTACGATGAGGACGAGGGTCTGTTCAAGATGTGGTACAGCGGCACCAACCTGCGCGTCGACCCGGAGAGGAAGACAGGCGGGGCGTGGGGCATACAACTCCTCGGCGAGGACGAAGCCGTGAAGTGCCTCGCGACGTCCGAAGACGGCATCCACTGGGAGCGGCCCACGCTCGGACTGGTGGAGTTCCAGGGGTCGAAGGAGAACAACATCCTGCCGCCGGGCGCCATGACCCCGACGTTCAGGGACGCCCACGAAACAGACCCTTCGAAGCGCTACAAGCACCTCAACTGGACCAAGGACACCACGGCGCCCATGGTGGGCGACCTCTACTACTCGCCGAACGGGTTCGAGTGGACGCCCTACGAGGGCAACCCGATCATCGACACGACGCCGATCATCGGCCGCTGGGGCCCTACCTACTTCATGGGCTGGGACCCCATCCGGCAGACCTACGCCGCCTACGTGGAGAACACTCACCACATGCGGGGCCCCCTCGGCAAGCGGATCACAGGCCGCGCCGAGAGCCCGGACGCCATTCACTGGAGCGACCCGGAGACCGTCCTGCTGCAGGACGAGCTCGACTACCCGGACACCGAGTTCTACGAGCTGAACGTGACGCCCTACGAGGGCATGTACCTCGGGATGCTCTGGATATTCCGAACCACAAACCTGACCCATCATCCCGAGCTGGTCGTCAGCCGCGACGGCGTCCACTTCGAGCGCAACTACCGCGAGCCGTTCGTCTACCGCGGAGGCCGGCGCGTCGACTTCGACCACGACAGCATCTACCTGACCGAGGTGGTACCGCACGGTGACAAGGTCCTCTGCTACTACAACGGCACCAACTGCCGCTCGCCGGAGCACATGATCGAGCTGGGCGACGACGCCACCATGGCCATAGGCCTGGCCGTGTCGCGCCTCGACGGCTTCGTATCCGTGGACAGCGGCAAGGGCTGGATCCAGGGCGACGAAACCGACGACGTGCTCCGGACGATCACCGGCACCCCGCACCTGGAGCAGGTGTCCCAGGGCCCCCGGTCGTTCGGCCAGCTCGTCACACGCTCCTTCAGCTTCAGCGGCTCTCAGTTGCACCTGAACTGGACGCGCGCGCCGATCGCGGCCGGACCCGGCCACGGCGAGTTGCGCGTCGAGCTGCTCACCTTCAACCACCGGAAGATCGAGGGCTTCACCTTCGACGACGCCGACCCGATCTTGGACTCGGGGCTCGACCAGGTCGTCTCGTGGAACGGCGATTCCGACCTGAGCCGCCTCGCCGGCCAGGCGATCAAGCTCCGCTTCTACCTGAAAAACTCCAAGCTCTACTCGTTCCAGTTCCGATAGGGAGACCTTTGCATAACCGTCATTCCCGCGCAGAGCCTGCCCTCGTGAAGACGGGGGCGAGAATCCAGGGCAAGGGGTGGGGATGGGTTCCCGTCTCCACGGGAACGACGGGCGGAGGCGCCGCACCTTCACTATTACTCCCGCGAGGGGGTTACGCAAAGGTCTGATAGGCGGGAACGACATGGGAGGATCGCCCGGATGAAGATCACCGACCTGAAGTGCGCCATCATCGGCGGCAACCCCGTCGTCCGGATCACCACGGACGAGGGGATCGACGGCCTCGGACAGGCGGAGTGGGCCAAGCCGTACCTGAAACCTCACGTCCTCTTCTACCGCGACTACGTCGTCGGACAGGACCCGACCAACGTCGAGGGCGTCATGCGCAGGATCAGGCGCCTCGGCAGCTTCAAGCCCTGGGGCGCGGCCGTCAGCGCAATCGAGGTCGCCCTGTGGGACATAGCCGGCAAGGCCGCCGGCGTTCCGGTGTACAAGCTGCTCGGCGGCAAGGTCCGCGACAGCGTGAAGGTCTATAACGGCGGCGTCAGGTTCCCGCTCGCCGGGCAGTCCCCCGACGACTACGCCGACAACATGCGCAGGATGAAGGAGTCGCCGGAGGGCTTCTCGATCATCAAGATGGGCATCGCCTTCCACTCCCAGATGGTCGAGCAGGTCCCCGACTTCGCCTACAGCGGCCCCGAGGTCTCAGGCCGGATCGAGGGCGGGGGACCGCTCCTCGTACACGGCGGACTGATGACCGAGCGCGGCATGCGCCATGTCGTCGAGTGCGTCGAGGCGATGAAGGATGTGCTGGGAGACGAGATCGGCCTCGCGCTCGACTGCGGGCCGGGCTTCACCGTGCCCGACGCGATCAGGCTGGCGAAGGCGCTCGAGCCGCTGAACGTCATGTGGCTGGAAGACATGATCACCGGCGACTACACGCCCTACGTCCTCGCCGATCTGTACCGCGAGGTGACGCGGAGCACGTCGACGCCGATCCACACCGGCGAGCAGATATACCTGAGGCACCACTTCAAGGACCTGTTTGAGCGCAAGGCGGTCAACGTGATCGGGCCGGACCCGCTGGACGTCGGCGGCCTCGCCGAGATGAAATGGATCGCCGAGTACGCGGATCTGCACGGCATACTGATCGCCCCGCACGGCGTCGCCGACGGCCTCATCGGCCTCGCCGCGCACGTGCATCTGGCCGCGACCCTGCCGTCAAACTACATTGCCCTCGAGTACCCGGTTGCCAACCCCGACTGGTGGCGCGACATCGTCCGCGGCCTCCCGGACCCGATCGTCGAGAACAGCGCCATACGCGTCTGGGACACTCCCGGCCTCGGTATTGAGCTCGACGCCGACGCCGCGGCCCCGTACCTGCAAGAAGAGGACGCCGACTTCTTCGACTAACCCGCCCCGGTAGGGCTCTCGGGCCGTACGTCCAGGGAGCCCCCTCTCTCTCGACCAGGCCTCTTGCATAACCGTCATTCCCGCGACACGGAGACGTTTGCACAACCGTCATTCCCGCGAAAGCGGGAATCTAGGGGTGAGTTGTCCAGCTAAGAAATCTACGTATCTCCACGACATTCGTCTCCCACAAGGGGAGTTGCGCAAAGGTCTCCGGACGCGGGAAGCAACGGCGAGGGGTGGGGATGGGTTCCCGTCTCCACGGGAACGACGGGCGGAGGCGGCGCACCCACACCGTCATTCCCGCGAGGGAAGTTACGCCAAGGTCTCTCGACAGGAGCGGGTGAGCGTGACGCGCTAGAGCTTCAAAATCCGGGCTGCGTTGCCGCCCAGGACGAGCGCCCGCTCTTCGTCTGTGAAAAAGTCGCAGTGGACGGCGATGTGGTCCACCGCCTGCTTATACGTGCACCAGAAGCCGGAGGCGAACGGCATGTCCGACCCCCAGGTGAAGGTCTCAACGCCGGCCTCGCCGCACATCCGCTTGACGAACTCCTGGCCCTCCGGGTACGGGTACTCGGGCCACTTCGCGGGGTTTTGGAACTCCGCGTAGACGTCCGGGCGCTTGAGGAGAGAGATAAGCTCGGCGGGTATTCCGAGATCGTGAAAGATGATCGCCGGCACCAGGCCGTGAGTGATCAGGCTTGGTATGTCGGGGTTGGCGTCGGACCAGCGCGTCAGCTCGTCGAGCCTCTCCGTAAAGGCCTTCTTCCGGTCGCGCTTGCGCGCGTCGAGATACCACCAAACCGGGACGTCCAGTCTCCGTACCAGGTCCCACAGGCCGGTGAACTTGTCGTCCTGCAGCCGGTCCGCGTACCCGGCCATAGCCAGCGGCTCCACGCTGAAGTAGACCCCCTTGCAGCCGTACTCCCGCACGGCCATGTCCACGCGCTCCAGCTCCTCGTCGCGGTCGGCCTCCCACTCGCGAACCTGGGCCAGCGGGGCGAACCTGCCCGGATGCTCTCTGGTCAGCCTGCCGTAGTACTCGTTGAGGTCACCGTAAACGTGGTCGCTCTGGAGCACTGCCACGTCGACGCCCGCGATGTCCATCTCGGCAACCATTCGCTCGCCCGGCGCGTCCCACGTGGTCAGATCAGGCGGGTACGCCTGCATGTAGTAGTCGACTCCGTCCCGGCTGAACTCGACCCTGCCGAACTCGGTCAGCCGGAAGCCGAGGTCGGGCATCTCGTGGATGTCGTCGGACGGGAAGTCGAGCAGGGTGGCGTCGAGACGGGCGCCGTCGGCCTTCCGCCATATGTCTCGGAAGTCCCTCATGTGGTACTGGACGAGCCGCGTATGCACCTGCGGGTCCCAGCCGCGGGACCGCCCCAGGGGCGGGAAGCTGTGGCAGTGGGTGTCCACCACCAGGGCCGAGGCCGAGTCGACGCGCCTCCATCCGGTGCCGAAGTACCCGGTGGTCGATTCATCGCTCATGTGCTCCCTCCCGACGAACGATGGCGGCCGATACGTCGCGCCCTGTCAGACGACGTCGTGCGCCGGCGCTCGCCTCAATTACACCACGACACGGATTCGTTTTCAAAGGTGACGTGGTCTCTTCGGCTGCTCAATTGCCCCGGAGACCCCGCATTGCCGCTGGTGGCAGAGTTGCCCGCCTTGGTGCCCAGGCCGGCCTGCACGGGACGACTCCTTCAAGAAACAACCCCCGTGGGTGCGTGGTAGACTAGCAAGCGTCGTCGGCGCCTCTCAGCGGGGTTGGGCATCCCGCATCGTAAGAATCGTAAGAACCGAGGGGGTCGTCGCGTCACCCACGCTGCGCCGGAACGTTGCGCCGAATCGGCCGGAGGACTCTCCAAGATGATAAAACTGGCGTGTAACTCGTTGATCGCGGTCGGGGACGGCCAGTCGATGGACGCCGAGGAGTTCGTCGAGCTCGCATACGAGTTGAGACTCGACGCCGTCGACTTCCAGCTCGACCGCGGGCTGCGCTCACGCGACCGCGGCTACCTGCTGCGTCTGAAGCGGGCGTGCCTGAACCGCGGCCTGCCCATAGGCTTCCTCGGCATCGGCAGCGGTTTCATCGGCTCGACCGCGCCGCCGCATCTCGGCGGCGTAGGCGCGCCGCTGCCGCGTGAGGAGCTGCGCCGGCGCATCGACGAGGCCAAAGCGGCCGTCGACGACGCGGCCTACATGGGAGCGCCGCTGATACGGATCTTCGGCGGCAGCATCCCGGAGGCCACGGAGAGACGCGACGAGCTCTGGTCGGAGATGATCGCCAGCTACCAGGAGGTCGCCGACTACGCGGCCGGCCGGGGCGTCTTCATAGGGCTGCACAACCACCCGCCGGTCGACTCGCCGACCGGCGACGACATACTCCGCATCCTGCGAGACACCGACCGGCCCAACTTCACCTTCATACTGGACACCGGGCGCTGGTACGGCTCCCCAGGAACGGCCCCGATGGGCGAGACGGATCCTGACGTGGACATCTACGAGTACATGGAGCAGACGGCGCCGTACGCGTCGTACGTCAGGGCGAAAATATACAAGATCGACAGCGGCCGCGAGGAGTGGATTGACTACGGTCGAGTGATGGAGGTGCTCCAGGCCGTCGGCTTCAACGGAACGATCTCGATCGTCTACGAGGACCAGGGCAACGCCTGCGATCCCCGCGAGGCCATCGCCCTCGCGGTGGCGCACCTAAGGGACGCAATTGCGGGCGCCTGAAGGTCGAAGCGCGTCGATGGCCTGCGGCCGAATGGCCGATCCCCATGCGGGGGACGTCGGATGAGCGAGAAGCGCTTCACGCTGGACGAGGCCCGCGGCCTGGTTCAGTGGCTGCAGGAGACGTTCGACAGCCTGGCGCCGCTGCGCGACCGGATGCTGCGGCTCCACGGCGAGATCGACGAGATGGTCGAGCGCAGGCGGTCCAACGGGGGTAGCCACCCGGAACAGCGGCTGGACCTGAGCCGTCGCGCCCTGTCCGAGGTCGCGGAGACCCTCTCCGAAGAGCTGCGCCCCGTGCTGGAGCGCGGGATACTGGTCAGGAGCGTCGACAGGCCGCTGGTCGACTTCCCGTCGACGCGCGAGGGCCGCGAGGTGTACCTGTGCTGGCTCGGCGGCGAGACGGACATCGAGTTCTGGCACGAGACCGACACCGGTTTCGCCGAACGCCAGGCGCTGTGACATGCGCCGTTGGGGCACCGCATTCGTCCCCCTTGCGGCAGCTTCACTCACCGTCGTCGTAGCGTGTACAATCTCGCAGGCCGCATCGATGGAGCCAAGGAGTAGCGAATGATAGTCGTCCGTCGGACATACACGCCGCAGCCCGGCGGGGGTGGGCTTGTGGAGCACCTGAGGGAAGTGGGCTGGGCAACCGTGGAGGCCGGCTTTCCTCCGATCGCGATCTACCGGCGGGTGCTCGGCCCGCACGGGACGCTGGTCACCGAGCAGCGGTGGCCGTCCATCGCGGCGTACGAGGACTCGCGCAAGCGTGTCCGCGCGACGTCCGCGATCACCGACATATTCGGCCGCATCTACCCGCTGCTGGCGTCCACCCACGTCACCGAGATATACGAAGACGTCGACTGAGCGCACGCCCGGCGCGTTCCGCGCCAAGCCCGCGACAGATCGGCAGGGGCGGGTGCCGCCCGGCTAGCGGAACTTGAACGCGTACAGGTCCGCGTCCTTGATGACGAACCGCAGCCGCACCGGCCTGCCAGCCATCGCGCTCACGTCGGTCACCCCGTTCCAGGACACCACGCGCTCTATGCTGTCGCCGTACATCGGCGAGCAATCGTCCAGCGTGTGGCCGGGCACGGGATAGCCGTCCGGGTCCTGCATCTCGACCCGCACGGAGCCCACCGCTGACGTCGAGAAGTTGATGGTCAGGTTGCTGCGCGCGAACCGGAAGGGGCGCGTGCTGAACTCGCCGCCCGCGTATCCGGCCTGCACCGACACGAAGCCGTCCGTGCGCAGCACGTACCGCCGGATGCGCATCGAGTCCAGGTGCGAGTGTTCCATGCCGTAGATTGACAGCTCCTCAGGCGATGTTTGCAGGATGCCGCGCTCGACGTAGATGCCGCGGTCGTGCCAGTTGTTCTTGTCCAGACCCGGCCGGATGAACGCCTCCATGAAGCTGCGGTCGAAGTGCAGCCCGTCCCGGCTCGACATGAACACGATGTCGCTGACCCCGGTGCTGTACGTCCAGTCCGGGTCCGGCACGCGGTCCACGACGAACCGCGACGGGAACATCAGGTACGTGCCGGGCGCGCGCTCGTACTGGACACAGGCGTTGGTGTACAGGTGCTCGAACGGCGTGTCGCCCGCGTCGATCAGCTCCAGCGGCGTCCACTCGCGGAAGTCCTTCGACGTCGTCCGCCTGATCCAGCGCACACCGCCCTTGAAGCTGCCCTTGCCGGCGACGCCCCGCGTGTATGCGACGTACTCGTTACGCCAGACGTCCCAGAACGCGATGTTGACCGAGTCGAACGGCCCGTCCGTAAGGATCGGCTCGTCCTGTATGAGGCGCCACCGGATGCCGTCGGGCGACACGAGCGCCCGAACTACTGCGTTGCCCCGGATGATGGTCTTGTAGCGCTCGTCATCGGGAACGTCGGGATTCGGATCGCGAAAGGGGACCATGTTGGCGCCCGGGCCCATCCAGACGAGGTTGTTGGCCGTCGAGCCGTTCACCTCGAAGAGTCCCAGGTCCGGCTTCTCCCAGTGGATTCCGTCCGCGCTCTCGGCGTAGGCCGTATCGTGGCCGCTGCGCCTGAGATGCATCGACGGATCGTGGTCGCACCGGTACCACGCCCGGAACCTTCCGCCGTCCTCCATGAACCCCGCGCAGCAGGCGCCGGTGTCCCACGGCCGGTCGCTGGCGATCGCGACCTCCCGCCGTTCCGGGCTGTGGAGCCGCCGCTCAACGCCGCGGCTTTCCTCTATCCAGAAGTCGTCCACGAAGAGCTGCCGGTCCCTGCCGATGTCGGTAACGCTGTCGGAGGTTGTCATCTGCATTGGTTCCTTTCGTGTTGTCGGTAAGCTTGTCAGCGCCTCGTCCAGACGCCTTCCCATTGTGCCCACGAGCCACGTTCCGGGGCCTCTCGCGGTATCGTCTCCTCCGTCGGCGGCACGAGAGCCGTAAAGCACGGCGCCAGCATGCCCTCCAACTCCCCAAGAGCAAGAAAGTGGACTGCCAGGCCCGCCTTCGGGCCCTCATGATACCTTACCGTGAAGTCGCCTTCATCGTTTCGCTCGATTACATCGTGGGCATGGTAGACGTCGGTCGACGCCGAGTTGACGCGAACGAAGAGCAGCCCACCGTCTCTCAGCAGCGTCGCGGCGTGGGCGAACATAGCCCGCACCGTCGCTTCCGTGCCGTGCTGGAAGACCTGTATGGCGACGATGTAGTCGAACAGCCGCTCCGGATCGAAGTCCAGAAAGTCGGATTGGACCAACCGGGGCGCCAGACTCGGACGTCCAGCCCGGAGCTGAGCGAGCGCTTCCCCAGACGAGTCGAGCCCGATGACGTCCAGGCCCGCGTCGACAAGGGGAATGTAGTTTCGCCCGTTGTCGCATCCGACGTATAGTCCCTTGCCGCGCATGATCTCAGGTCGATCGCGAAGGACGTCCACGATCCGGCCGGCAAACGGAATCGGTGGCTCGTTCCGGTATCGTCCGCGCCTGTACTCGTCGTCCCAGACGGCCCCGCGCTCTCCTGACAGCACTGCCGCATGCTCCATATTGTTCATGTAGCGGCGCGGTCGTTTCCCCCGAACGCGCGCCGAGTGTAGTCAACCTGCCTTGGACTACAATGAGTGTACACGTCGGACGAATACAGCGACACCGGCCGACGCGGCCCTTGCGAGCTTTGGCGCCGTTGAAGAGTGGGAGAGCGGAGCGTGGTCGCTTCAGACACAGTGATTTCGACTATGGTCGACCGTATCGTCGAGCGGTTCCGACCTGAGAGTATCCTGGTCTTTGGTTCTCGGGCGCGAGGCACTGCGCACCGATGGAGCGATGTCGACATTCTCGTCGTCTTGCCAGAGGTTCTGGACAAGCGTCGCGCCGCAATCGACATTCGCAGGCCTCTGGGGGATCTTCCGACAAGTAAAGATGTGGTGGTGACGACGCCCGAAGAAATCGAGTTGCGAGGGCATGTCGTGGGTAGCGTACTCCATGCCGCGCTCCGAGAGGGAAGGGTCGTCTATGAGCGACCCTGACCTCGTCGCTTGATGGTCGCGTGGTATGATCAGCACTTCGGCTATCGGATCGAGCCCTACGGATCGGTCGAGGACGCTATCAAGTCGTGGTCCGCTACAGCCCCGTGCGTTGGAGTCCGCTATGGGCACGGCAAGGTTACGGTCTACGCGCCGTACGGTCTGGCCGATTTGCTGGGGATGGTTGTCAGGCCAAACAAGGTCCAGGTCACGAAAAAGGTCTACCTGGAGAAAGCCAAGCGATGGACACGCGGTTGGCCAGACCTGCAGATCGTGGCAATGGTGAGTTGACCTGCGCCGATACCGTCGCTTACGCGCCGCCGGTAACTTCGTCGACGAGGGCTTTGATGTAGCCCATAGCGTAGGCCTCAGAGGCGTACCAAGACCAGCCGGGCGAACCGATGCCAATTGACGGCACGTGGTCCGGGATGAACGGCCCGTCGAAGCCGACCTCGTGGTAGGCGCGCATCGCCTCGAGCATGTCCACGTGGCCCTCGTCGATGAACGTCTCCCGGAACCTCGGGATGGGGCTCGAGACGTTCCGGAAGTGGACGTAGAAGATCTTGCCCTGACCGCCGAACCGCCGGATGGCTCCGATCACGTCTTCTGGCATCTCCGCCACGGTGCCCTGGCAGAACTCGAGGCCGCTGTAATCGCTGGATACTGTGTCGCATAGACGCTGGAGCGCGTCGTGGCTCCGCAGGATACGTGGCAGTCCAGCTAGCGGGGAGATGGGCGGATCGTCGGGGTGAACACCGATCCTGACGTCGGCCTGCTCGGCCACCGGCACGACCGCCTTCAAAAAGTACTCGTAGTTCGACCACATTTCAGCGTCCGAGACCTCGCCGTGCTCAGTCAACGGCGCGTCGCGAACGAGCTCGTAGTCGAAGCTGGAGACTCGAGAGCCGCCGCGACCGCGTGCGTCTGCTGAGGTACGCCACGCGTAGCCGGTCCTGCTGCGCATCGGCATGAAGTTGTATCCGAGAACCGGAACACCGGCCGCGCCCATATTGCGTAGCGTCTTGCAGACGTTGTCGATCTGCTGGTCCCGACCCGGTAGGCCAAGCTTGATCTTGTCCATCCACTGCTGCGGCAGGTTCTCGATGGCAGTGAGTTTCATCCCCGCGGACTCGACCCTCGTCCGTAGCCGCAGCAGGTCGAGGTACTCCCAGTGGCCCGCATCCTCCGGGAGTCCGCCGCCGATGACGTCGGTCGCTCCGAGCTGGGCACCAAACGCCAGCAACTCGTCATTCACGCCGCCGCGCGCGTCGAGACCAAGCTTCATCGAAAACTCCTCATCTGAGGTCCTATCCCGCCGGGACCTTCCGGTAGATCTGGAACCTGTGGCGCCGGTGCTCCAGGACATAGAGGCGCTCCTCGTCGTCCAGGATCAGCGAGGTCAGGCCCCAGAAGTAGGGCTCGATCTGGGACGACTCGTTGTTGGGGTCCTGGAGGTGCTCCGGCAGGGGAGAGTAGAGGTCGGCGATCGCCCTGGTGTCCCGCTCGTCGACGTTGGACTCGAAGAAGTCCTCGGTCCACTTCGTCAGCGTGGCCTGGCCCCGCAGCTTCTGCACGAATGCGCCATCCGGGTCCAGGACCTGGACGCGGTGGTTGCCCCAGTCGGCGATGTACATGTACCCGTCGGCGTCGACCACCACGACGGACGGCCGGTCGAGCTGGCCGTCCCCGCGACCCGACTCGCCGAAGCTGGCGACGAAGCTGCCATCCGTGGTGAATTTCTGGATCCGGTCGTTGCGCCAGTCTGCGACATACACGTTGTCCCGCGAGTCTACGGTGACGCCCCAAGGCATGTTGAACTGACCCTCGCCGCCGCCGAAGTCGCCCCACTGCCGCTGGTACTCTCCCTCGGTCGTGAAGACCTGGACGCGGTGGTTGTGCTGATCGACGACGTATGCGTTGTCGGCCGAGTCGAAGGCGATGCTGCACGCGCCGTTCAGCTCGCCGTCGCCGCTGCCGTGCTCCCCCCACTCGCCGACGAAGCCGCCGTCCGTCGTGTAGACGAAGACCTTGTCCTTGGCTTCGTCCGCGACGTAGAGCCGCTCCCGGCCGTCGAATACCATGTCTGAGGGGGCCTGGAACTTCTGGTCGCCCTCACCCTCGCCGTACCAGGTCGCGAACTCGCCCAGGTAGTCCTCGTCGAAATTGCAGATCGTTATGCGGATAAGGTTGCGGTCCACGACGAAGAAGCGGCCATCGGAACTGCGGGCCATCGCGTACGGAACGAGAAAGCCCCGCCCGCGGGCCACGTTGCTGATCATGCCGATCGTCTTGACGTATTCGAGGGTGAACGGCGGCGCCGTTGCCGTCGTGCTCACTGAGGTCACCTCCGTGTTGGTGCGGCGAAGGCCTGTCGAGGCTTGCGTCCCGGTCGTCCGCGAGACCTAGGCGAACTGGTACTCCGGAGACGACGCTATGAGGCTGAGCAGCTCGCCGACGCGCTTTTCGGACTCCTCGTCCCGGCCGTCTCCGAGACGCACGCCCCCTCGTCTTGAGACGTGTTCGATCAGCGACTCCCGGGTCTCGGCGGAGGCCGGCACCGGCCCTGCGAGATCCAGGCAGCCGTCGACCGTCTCTTCCGGCGACAGCGTGCCGCCGTTGCTCGAGCCCAGCCTGTCGATGATCGCGCGTACCCCCGGCTGCGACACGTCGCTCAGCTCCTTGGCGGCCAAGTTGACCCGCTCGACCACCGATCCGCTGTAGAGCCACTCCGAGCCCTCGTGCCATCCCTCAACCGATGGAGGCCGCAGGAGGCCCTGGCCCATGAAGTTGGAGGCGTCGAACCGGCCGCCGTCGCTCGCCTTCGGGGTCTGGCAGCTCCCGGCCATGTGAATCGCGCCGACCACGAGCTCGACCGGGTTCTTGACGCGGGCGAACCGCGCGGCGTCCGACATGAAGTAGTCGGAGTTGAACATCGTACGCAGCACGGCGCGTATCTCGAACTCCGAGTCGAAATAAGACCGGACCATGTCGTCGACGAGCTCCTCGCCCTTCTCGCCGATCTCATCGGCGACGAAGTACTGGAACAGCCGGGTGCTTATGAACCGGGCGGTCGCCTCCTGTCGGACGATGATGTCGACCACGTCCTCGCCGTTGAAGTTGCCCGTCTCTCCGAGGAACGTCTTCTCGCCGTCATCGTGGTCCTCGGGCCGGTACTCGAAGTGCCACGCGATGCGCCCGTAGGGCGAGAAGGAGTCCTTGTTGGCCTTGACAGCCATGTACTCGGCGTTGGCGATCGTCCAGCCCGTAAAGGCCCGGGCGCACTCTTTGACGTCCTGCTCCGTGTACGAGCCGATGCCCATGGCGAACAGCTCGAGCAGCTCGCGACCGTAGTTCTCGTTGACCGAGCCCTTCTTGTTGTCGTTGTTGTCCAGCCAGAAGATCATCGCCGGGTCGCGGGACAGCTCGATCAGCAGGTCGCGGAAGCTGCCCAGCGAGTTCTCCCGGAACTTCTGGATCTGGTTGAGCTGCGACCGCGCCTGGTTGCCCTTCGCGTAGCCGACGGCGAACAGCCCGTGCCAGAAGAGCGTGATCTTCTCCTCCAGCGGGTTGCTCGTCGTAAGCATCCGGTAGGTCCAGTCGATGGCTCCGCCTCCGGCGCCCTCGTCGTTCGCGAGGAAGACCCGTCGGATGATGTCCTCGGGCATCGTGTTCGGCTCGCCGGGATAGAGCAGGTCCTCCACAGTCGCGTCGTAACCCCTGGCGACTTTGGCTTCGAGCTCGTCCCGCGTCGCGCCGAAGCCGGCGCGGCGCATCAGATGTGCCATCAACGCTATCCGGTCGTCTGCCATCGTGGTCCTCCTGCGGGCGCTCTAGGCGGCGAAAAGGTCGAAGGCCTCGTACCTGCCGTTGACTATCGGCGCGGCGTCGAGGCTGAGCCACTGCTCCAGGACGGACGTGTAGGTGGAGCGGAAGTCGTTGTTGTAGTGCAGGTCGCCCTCGAGCTGGTCGTCATCGGCCAGAGACGGGTACTCGCCGTACATGCCGCCCTTGACCGAGTCTCCGATGAGCATCGCCATGCCGCCCGAGCCGTGGTCGGTCCCCGAGCCGTTGTCCTTGATCCGGCGGCCGAACTCCGAGTACAGGAACATCACCGTGTCCTCGTTGCGGCCGTGCTCGACGAGGTCGTCATAGAAGTCGCCGACGGCCGGCGCCACCTCGTTCCATAGCATCTCGTGCTTGAACAGCTCGCCGGAGTGCGTGTCGAAGCTGCCGTGCTGCGTGAAGTAGACCCGCGTTCCGAAATCCGCGAACATCACCTGCGCCGCGCTCTTGAGGGACTGCGCCATGGGGTTGGCCGCGTACTCGACAGTCGACTCGTACGTCCCGGGCGCGGTCCTCAGGATGTCCGCTCCCCGGAGCGCGTCGAGGCCGGTCTGGCCCAGGAAGCCCATCACGGCATCCTTGCCCTCCGCCCCGCCATACATCTTGCCGAACGTCTCCAGCGCGTACTCCCTCAGCGCCTGGTCCTGCATGTCCGGGAACAGGCCATACGTCTCCAGGTTGCCGACCGAGGCCACGGGCACTCCCGGGCAGCCCATCGCCCGCGGCAGGCCGCGGCCGAAGTTGACGCCTGCCAGCACGTTCTCGCCGTTGGGGTCGATGTCGCGAATCGCCCTGCCGAGCCAGCCCTCGGTGCCGACCTCCTCGGCCAGCGCGGTGTGCCAGACGTCCATCGACCTGAAGTGGGACCGGTTCGGGTTCGGGTATCCGATGCCGTTGATGATGGCGACCTTGCCCTCGTCCCACAACCGTTTGATCGGCTCCAGGCCCGGCCTGAAGCCGACCTGGTCGTCGATCTTGATCACCGATTCGGGATCGATCGCGATCTCGGGGCGGGAGTCGTAGTAGAGCCCGTTGCCGTAGGGTACCAGCGTGTTCATGTAGTCGTTTCCGCCGGACATCTGGACGATGACTAGGTTGCGGTCCCGGTTCGTGGTGGTCATGTCAGGCCTCCTCGTGGGGCTGTGACTGGCGACGCCGTGCCCGACGCGGCCCATCGGGCTTCAACGGATTGTATCAGAACAGTTATCCGTAGTCATGCCCTGTGGGCCCCTTATTTTCACGCCGTCGCGAGCCCCTGAGGCAAGAGACGAGCCCGCTTGTTTCCTCGCGTCATCCTCCGGTCGATTCCGGCGATGGAGCGGCTCGCTGCCTGGGGAAGGCCGGCGGAAACCTACACGGTGTCCTGCGTCGGTACTCTGGGCGGTGGGGCCATCTGTGTCTCGTCCAGGGGGATGGCGTCCTTTTGGTAGACCTGCACGCGGGAGTGGCCGCTGTCGATCACGACCATGCGGCCCCGCGTGTCGACGGTCAGCGAGGTGGGCCCAATGAAAGATTTCTCCGGCTCGAGGTCGGCCATCGAGCGGAGCCTCAGGACCTTGGCGTTCGCCAGAGTGTACTGTCGGGCCGACTTCGACAGCGTCCCGTCCCCCGTGAAGCTCTGAAGGTAACGGCCGCCGCGGTCGAACATCTGGACCCTGTGGTTGCCCAGGTCTGCCACGTACACGTCGCCATCCCCATCCGCGGCGATGCCGGCAGGCCGGTTGAACTGGCCGGCGCCCGCGCCCGTACCGCCGAATTCTCGAATGAAACGCCCCTCAGAGTCGAACTTCTGCACGCGGTCGTTGCGCCAGTCGACGACATACACGTCGCCGACCGGGTCCACGGCCATCCCCCACGGCATGTTGAGCTGGCCTGGCCCGGCGCCGAAGCTGCCCCACGCCGACAGAAATCGCCCGTCCTTCGTGAAGCGCTGGACGCGGTGGTTGAGCGTGTCGGAGACGTACAGGTTCCCCTCGAGATCGAGCGCGATTCCCGAAGGTCCGTTCAGCTCCCCATGTTCTTCTCCGCGCTCGCCCCAAGACCACAGGAGCCTGCCGTCGCTGGTGATGACCGTAATGCGGTGGGCCGCCTCGTCGGAGACGTAGATGTTGTCCTCGGCGTCCATGGCGATCGCCACCGGCCACTGGAAGGCGGCCTCCGGTGCGCCTACCGGGCCCAGGAAATCGTCGTCCCACGTGAGCTTCCTGATCGGTGAGGAGCCCGGGAGCCGGCCAAGGACGTAGACGTTGTCGTCGGAGCCCACCGCCACGTCGACCGGCGCGTCGGTGACGCGCCTCATTCCCAGAGTCTTGACGTACGGAAACCCCGCCCTTAGCAGCGCGTACGGCATCGCCATGTCCGTCACCTCGTCCCGCGGCCCGGATGTTCTATCTGAAGGGACTGATCTGCTCGAAGGCTCCGGAGACGATGGGCACGGGGTCCAGACCCATCCACTGCTCTATGAGCGTCCCATACACTCCCCGGAAGTCGATGGTGTGCTTCAGGTCCTCGCCGCGCTCCCACCGGGCCGGGTCCAGGGGCGGATACTCGGCGTACAGTCCGCCCTCGACGCGGTCGCCGATCAGGAAGGCCCCGCCGCCGGACCCGTGGTCCGTGCCGGTGCCGTTGTCCTGCATGCGTCGGCCGAACTCGGTGAAGACCAGCATTATGACCTCTTCGGACGCGTCGTGGTCCCGGAGGTCCTGGAAGAAGTCCATGATCGCCGCGGACAGGTCTGTCCACAGGGTCGCGTGAGTCGGCAGCTCGTTCGCGTGTGTGTCGTATCCCCTGGTGCCGCCGTGGATGACGTAGAAGATGCGCGTTCCCAGGCCCGCCAGGTGTACGCGCGCCACGTCCCGGAGGCTCTGCGCGATGGGGTTCGCGGCGTACTCCACCTCGGACGCGTACTGTCCCGGTACGTCCTTGAGGATGTCGGCGCCTCCCATGACGTTGACGACCGTCTGCCGGATGTAGTCCACCACCGGGCCAGTCCCGATTGCGGGGGCGTACATCTCTTTGAATACCCGCATCGCGTCGTTACGCTGGGTCTCCTCCGCTATCGGCGTCATCAGGCCGTAGCTCTCGAGGTCGCCTACCGACGTAACCGGCACGTCCTGGGCAGCCATCGCGCGCGGCAGGCCCCTGCCGAAACTGACGCCGGTGAGTACGTTCTCTCCCCTGGGGTCGAGGTCCCTGATCGCCTTTCCCAGCCAGCCCTCGTAGACGAGCCGCTCGGGCTCGCACGTATGCATAATGTCCATGCCGCGGAAGTGGGAGCGGTCGGCGTTGGGGTATCCGATGCCCTGGACGACCGCCACGTTTCCGCTGTCGTACATCTCCTTGAAGAGAGCGGCATTCGGGTGAAAGCCGAGCGTGTCGTTGATCGGCAGCACTTTGTCCTCGGGGATGCGCACCGTCGGGCGCGTGTCGTGGTACACGCCGCTGGTGAACGGGATCAGCGTGTTCATGAAGTCGTTGCCGCCGCTCTGCTGGACGACGACGAGGACGGGCGGCTTACCGTTTCCGTTGACTCTCATCCTCACAGACCTCCCGATAGCGCTACCTGCCGCATCCGCCTGTCGACAACGTCCGACCGGTCCTATGCGAACTGGAACTCCGCGGTGGAGACGATTAGCTGAAGCATGCGAACGGCCCTGGCGGTACTGCTCTCGCGATCGGAGTCGGTCTCGAAGCTCAGCGGGCCGCCGGCCCGGGCGTGCTCCAGCAGCGCGGTCCTCGTGACGTTCTCGACCGCCATCGGGCCCACCAGATCGAGGCATCTGTCGACGAACTCCTCCGGCTGAAGGGGAGACGCTTTGTCGAGCCGGCCCACTATCACAGCGACGCCCGGCTTGGCGGGATCTCCGAACTCTTTGACGGCGAAGTTGATGCGCTCGGTCATGGCGCCGCCGTCTATCCACTCGCGGCCGGTGTGCCAGCCCTCCACCGTGGGCGGGTTCATCAGCTCCTGCCCCATCGTCATGGCTGCGTCGGCGTACGCGCCGATGCCCGGGTGGGGGAACCGGTGCGTGCCCAGCAGCTTGACAACTCCGGCCACCAGCTCGGCCGGGCTCTTGACCCGCTTGAAGCGCGCCTCCTTGAAGAACTCGGAGTTGAACAGCACCCTCATCATGGCCCGGACCTCGCCGCCGGTGTCCACGTAGGTCTCGACCAGCGCGTCGATGGCGTCCGGGTCCTGGGGAGGTTCGAGCTGCCACGCCGGCACCTGCGGCTCGTCGGCCACGAAGAAGTTGTACAGGTGCCGCGAGAGGAACTTCGCGGTCGCCTCCTGCCTCACGATGATCTCTATGATCTGCTCGCCGTTCAGGTTGCCGCTGTGGCCCAGGAAGGTCTTGAAGCCGTTGTCGTGCAGCTCCTCGCGGTAGACGAAGTCCGACCTGGTCTGGTTGGTGGGGTACTCGGGGATCGGCTGTGTTATCGTCCAGCCTGTGAACGCCCGGGCCGCGCTCTTGATGTCGTCCTCTGTGTAGTTGCCGACGCCCATCGAGAAAAGCTCCAGCAGCTCCCGCCCGTAGTTCTCGTTCGGCTGGCCATTCACGTTCTCGTTGTTGTCGAGCCAGAAGATCATGGCCGGGTCCCGCGACAGGTCGGTCAGGATGGTCTTCATGTCGGAGAGGCCGTTTCTCCGGAACATGTCGATCTGGTCGGCCACGTGACTGGCCTTGGTGTTGGCCGTCGCGAAGACGTGGTGCCAGAAGAGCGCCATCTTCTCTTCGAGCGGACGCCGGGAGTTGACCATCCGGTATATCCACTGGTTCTTGCTGCCGAACCTGATACCGAAGTAGCGCTCGGCGATATCTTCGTCAATGTCGGGGAAACGCTCCGGGTGGAGGAGGTCGTCGACGACAGCCTCGTAGCTCCTAGAGGACAGGAGCTCAAGCTCGTCGCGGGTGGCGCCGAACCCGGCCCGGCGCATCAGATGGGCGATCAGATCAAGGTCGGACTCCTGCACAGCGCACCTCCCTGCGACGAGGCTCGGCCAATCCCCGACATTCTAGGCCTGGGTCACTGCAATCGCAATACTTCCAAAGCGCCGCGGCGTAGATCCATGCGCCGATCCGATTGACCAGGCGCTGCACATAGCGATAATCGTCGTCCCGAACAAGGCGAAAGGCCCAGGATCACCGGGACCCACACGGCCTTGCCAAGCCCGTGTCAGAGCACGACAATGGGTCGAAGCCGGCGGCAATACACATCGGAACGTGGCCGCGCCGGCGGCCACGCGCCAGATTCCGGAGAGCACGCAAGCCCATGACCAGTAGCTCCTCAGACGTCGTGATAGTAGGCGGCGGCATCGTCGGCGCCGCCACCGCCTACTACCTCGCCTGCCGCGGCATCGCCAGCACGGTGGTGGAGCGCGACAGGGTGGCGGCGCACGCCTCCGGCTTCTCGTACGCGGCGCTCGGCACCTTCGACGAGGCCGGGATGGACGGCGCGCACTTCGACGTGGCGTCTGAGGGGATGCGACTACACCGAGAGCTGGCCGACCTCCTTCCGGCGGAGACGGGGACGCAGACCGATTTCCGCAACCGTCCGCAGCTCTGGCTCGCCTTTACCGACGAGGAGATGGAAGAGGCGCGCAACCCGACCGGCTGGGCCAAGCGAAAGCAGGAATGGGAGGTCGAAGACCAGGGCCAGCGCGTCCGCATCGTCGACGCGGACGAGGCGAGGAGGATCGAGCCCCGCATCACGCCGTCCGCACTCGGAGCCGTCTACACGGAGGGCACGGCCGACGTGAACGCCCATCGGCTGACCGTCGCGCTGGCGGCAGCCGCCGAAAAGCGCGGGGCCACGATACGCACCGGCGCCGTGGCCGACGTCGAGCGCAGCGGAGGCCGAGTCACCGGCGTCGTCCTGGAAAGCGGCCGAATCGACTGCGGCAGCGTCGTCGTGGCGATGGGCCCGTGGAGCGAGTTGGCCTCGGACTGGCTCGGCGTACCGATTCGGATGAGCCCGTGGAAGGGCCAGATCCTGAGGCTCCGCCTCCCCGGTCCACCCATCGAGTGCTCGGTGGCCGGCTACGACCATTTCGCGTCGACGAAGCCCGACGGCCTCGTGTGGGTCGGCCCGACCTTCGAGGACGCCGGCATCGACGAGACGACGACCCCCGAGGGCCGCGAGGAGATCATGGCGGAGGTGGTCAAGATCGTCCCGTCCCTTGCAGAAGGCGAGCTCGCGCTCCATACGGCGTGCGTGCGCCCGTTGTCCGCAGACCGCAAGCTCATTCTGGGGAAAGTCCCGGGCCTCGAAGGCGCATACGCGGCCACGGGCGGCGGACGGCTCGGCCTGATGATGGGCCCGGCGATGGGGTCGCTGACGGCGGAGCTGATCTCGACCGGCTCGACCTCGGTCCCACTGAACGAGTTCGACCCGGGGCGATTCGCCGAATAGAAATCCTCCCCAGAGGGCGACGCCCACCGTTCGGTGCGACTCGCTGCCGCTCCGCCCGCAAGTTGCGCGAACATCGGCCTTGTGGCACGATGGGACGATGAGGATAGGAGCGTTCGAGGTCATCGAGCCGGTCCCTGAGCTTGTAGACCCGTGCGCGATTTCGATGCTGCGGCCCTGGATCGACGTGGGCCGCGTCGGGACGCTCGCCCTGAACGTACTGGAGCGGCATCTTGGCGCCGTCGAGCTGGGCAGGCTCGCCCGTCCGGGCACCTACCTCGACTTCACCCGCGAGCGTCCGCGAATGCGCATCGTCGACGGCAGGCGCCGGCTTTCCACGCCCAACACCGTCGTCCGCTTCGCCAAGACCGGCGGCGACCGCGACTTCCTCTTACTGCACCTGCGAGAGCCGCACGCGATGGCCGAGGACTACACCGACTCCATCGTAGAGCTCCTCAGCTACTTCGGAGTCACGGAGTACTGCCGGATCGGCGGCATGTTCGACACCCAGCCGCACACGCGCCCCCTCGTCGTAACCGGCACGCTTAGCGACGACCACTCCGAACGCGTGAAGGGCCTCGTATCTGCCAGAGCGGGCAAGTACCAGGGACCGACCAGCATCGTGAACCTGGTGACCGAGTCCCTGCAGGACGAGGACGTCGTCAACTCCAGCCTGATGGTGCACATCCCGCAGTACGTCCAGCTGGAAGAGGACCACATGGGAGCGGCCCGCCTCGTCGAGGTGCTCTGCGCGATGTACGGCTTCCCCGACGCGCTGGCCGACACTACTCGCGGTCGTTTGCAGTACCAGGAGATAGAAAAGGCCGTCGAGAACAACCCGCAGGTCGCCCGGTTCGTCAAGCAGTTGGAGGCCGAGTACGACCGCGTTCGCGCGGAGCCGACCGGCGGGGAGCCCGCGGATGGCGCCGAGCTTGCCCCCGAGGTCGAGGACTTCCTGAGACAGATGGGGCAGAGACTCGACGACGGCGCCGGCGATCAGAGAGGCGCTGCGTCCGGCTAGCCGCCTCGTCTCGGACTATTGCCCGCACAGCCCGATACCACCGTACGCCCACAGGACTTCCAATGCGCGCCATAGACATGCACGTTCACGTACCGAGACAGCCGGGCCTGCCCGAGATCGGCATCGAAGAGGGCCTGAGACGGTTCTTCCGCATGCGGTCCGGGCCCGAGAGCGCGGCCGAGATGGCCGCGACATACGAAGAGTTGGACCTGCTTGGTGTGATATTCAGCGTAGACACCCAGACGACCACGGGCGATCCGCCCGACTCCAACGATTACGTCGCGGGGATCGTTCGGGAGTACCCGGAGCGGTTCATCGGGTTCGCGTCCGTCGATCCGTGGAAGGACGGGGCCGTCGACGAGCTGGAGCGCGCGGTCGGCGATCTCGGTCTGAGGGGCCTGAAGCTGCATCCGATACACCAGGCGTTCTTTCCCAACGACCCGCGCTTCTACCCGCTGTACTCGACGTGCAGCGCGCTCGGCGTTCCGGTGCTGTTCCACAGCGGCTTCGGGGCCGCCGGCGCGGGGCTGCCGGGCGGGGGAGGGCTGAAGCTCAAGCACGCTGCGCCCATCCCCGGCATCGACGACGTCGCGGCCGACTTCCCCGACCTGACGGTCATCATGGCCCACCCTGCGTGGCCGTGGGTCGAGGAGCAGATCGCGGTCGCGCTGCACAAGCCGAACGTCTTCCTGGACCTGTCCGGCTGGGCCCCGAAGTACATCCCGGAGCCGATCATCCGGGAGACCAACACGCGGCTCCGAGACAAGGTGCTGTTCGGCTCGGACTACCCCTACATGCCGCCGGACCGGTGGCTGAGCGAGTTCGAGGAGCTGCCGATCCGCGACGAGATCCGCCCGAAGGTCCTGCTGGAGAACGCCCGAAGAGCCCTCAGCCTCGACTAGGGCGTGCTAACGCTACCACTAATCAGATACAACATCCGGGAGAATCGGGGGCGCGTGGCCGGGATTCCAGTGCCCCCAGGCTATCTGGATCTGGCTCTCCGGGTGATAAGCGTGAACAGGCCCTAGCAGAGGGGATGCATCCCGACCGCAACTGGCTACGGGAGAGCCGCTAGGTGCCCAGCTCCGCGAGGAGCTCCTGGATCATCTTCTCGGTCTCGAAGTAGCCGCCGGAGCCGAAGTGGGAGTAGCGTATGACGCTGTCCTTGTCGACCAGGTAGAGTGTCGGCCAGGCTACCGTGCCGAAGGCGCGCCAAGTCTTGAAGTCGTTGTCCTGGGCCACCGGGTACTTCAAGCCGTGCTCGGCAACCGCCTCCAGGACCTTCTCGCGCCGCTTTTCCGCCCTCATCTCAGGTGAGTGGACCCCGATGATCACAAGACCCTGGTCCGTGTACTTGTCGTACCACTCCTTCATGTACGGCAGCGTCCAGACGCAGTTGATGCAGCTATAGGTCCAGAAGTCGACCAGCACGACGTTGCCCCGCAGCTCCTCCAGGGTCAGCGGCTCGGAGTTGATCCAGGACGCGATCCCCACGAATGCGGGCTCCGGGTGGACCTTGCCGGTCTTGGGCGAGAACGGAGACTGACGGCTGTCGCCCCAGAACGTCCCCGGTAGCGCGTCCTGAGCGAACACCTGGTCGCCCGGCCGGACAATGTAGTCTTCGACATTCGGCTCGTCATATTCGAGGTACGGCGTAGGTTCAGGGGTCTGGGTCGGGAATACCCTCGCGGTCGCGGCGGCTTCTGTCTCGTTGGAGCCGACGCAGGCGGCCAGCAGCAGGATGGAAAGCAGCGCGGCGGACAACCCGTATGTGAGAAAAGCCTTTTTCACGGCGTAAAGTCCTTTCCCTGGAATTGGGCTCTACATCAGTTCGATGCCGTTTTCCGCGCCGCGATTCCGGGCTACTGGACGCGCACGACCTCGACGGCGTTCGACCACGCCTCCTCAATCCTGTAGAAGTCGCGCTCCTCCGGCCCCAGGATGTGGACGATGATGTCGCTGAAGTCCAGGAGGACCCAGCCGCTGTTGGGGCTGCCCTCCCTATGGTGCAGCGCCGCGCCTTCGGCCTTCAGCGCCGTCTCGAGGGCCTCGGCTAGCGCCGAGACCTGACGGCCGGAATCGGCGGACATGATGACGAAGTAGTCGGCGAAGCTGCACACCGCTCCGATGTCGAGCATGACGATGTCGGCCGCCAGTTTGTCGGATGCGACGTCGACCGCCAGCCTTGCGTAGTCCGCCGATGACAGTGAGGTTTTCGTAGCCACTATTCCATATTATAATAACCGCGTCAGAATATGGTCAAACCCCAGAGTCCCCACCTGATTGGGAAGGCCGGCATGACGGACTGCTTCCGGTGTCATGGTGGCCCACCCTGTCGGGGATGGATTCCCGCGTTCGCGGGAATGACGGAGGTGGGGGATTTGGGAAACGGGAACAGGAGGACTTAGCGTGTCGAACCTGAGCCACACACCCGGTCCGTGGAACTATAACGACAGGAGCGCCAACCGGGTACTCGGTCCGGACAACCAGGTAGTAGCCGCTACCTACGGCGGCGCCGTCGGAGACGCGGAGCAGGCGGCCAACACACGCCTGATCGCGGCCGCGCCCGCCATGTACGAATATCTCACCGGCAGGGCGGCTGCGGGTGACTCGGAGGCCGGCGAGATTCTCGCGACGCTCGACGAGACGCAATGACGTCGGTCTACCGGCGAAGCCGATCGTAGGTCCCCCGGCAAGGAGCAGGCAATCTTGGAACTGAAGCCTCTAGGAAATACTGGCGAGCTGATCGCGGAGATCGGCCTCGGCACCGCGTCCTACTCCGGCGGCGACGAGCCGCTGCGCAAGGGCATATCGCTGGGCGCCACCCACATTGATACCGCGGAGATCTACGGCACCGAGGAGGCGGTCGGCCGCGCCATCCGGGACCTGCGGAGCCGCGTCTTCCTGACGACCAAGGTGGCGCCCGATCACTTTCGCTACGATCAGGTGATCGAGGCCGCGGAGGGCAGCCTGCGGCGTCTGGGCACTGACCGGATCGACCTGTATCTGCTTCACTGGTCCAACCCGGACATCCCGATAGGGGAGACGATGAGCGCCATGGACCGGCTGGTGGCGGACGGGAAGGTGCGCCACGTGGGCGTCAGCAATTTCTCGGTGGCCCAGCTCGAGGAGGCGCAGAGCGTGTCCGGGAACCCGATCGTGACCAACCAGGTCAAGTACAGTCTGACGGCCCGCGACATCGAGACCGACCTGGTACCGTACTGCCAGCGGAACGGCGTCACGGTCACGGCCTACAGCCCTCTGAACCGGCTCTGGAGCGAGGCTGGGCCGAGGCTGGCGGCCGCGCTGAAGCGCGTCGCGAACGCGTCCGGGAAGACGGAAGCGCAGGTCGCCCTGAACTGGTGCACGGTCAAAGAGGGCGTCATCGCGATACCGCGGTCCAGCTCGCTCCAGCGCACCGTGGAGAACTGCGGCGCCTCGGGCTGGCGATTGTCCGCGGAGCAGATAGCCGAACTAGAGGCCGCCTAGCCTACTCTACCCGGTGGTAGATGAACGGCGACCCCGACAGGATTTCCAAGTCCTGCTCGGTCAGATAGGTCTCTGGATAGTCCCAGAAGTACCCCAACCACATCAGGGCCCAGGTGTCGCACGTCTCTAGTCCTTCGTCGCATCCCGCTGGGTGACGGAGCCCAAGGGCGTGACCTAGCTCGTGGGCAAGACCGCCTATCCAGCCGTATGTGCCTCGCGGGCCGGACGCGCACTGTTCGTAGTTGTCGGGGTCCACGAGGCCCATCAGGTCGCCCCTGTGGACTATTGTGATTCCCTGGCCCCCCTGCCCCAGCGTGCTCGTGCCGTCGCACCTGAACTTCACGTCGGCGTAGATGGCCCATACGTACTCCGGTGATTGGCGTCTCGGAGCCGGCTGGCAGCCCGCCAGATCGGACAGAACCCGCGAATATCCCCGCTCGGCCTCGTAGTGCGTCGATGGGTTCTCGAGCGAGCATACCTGCGGCACGTCGCCCACGATTCTGAATGTGGGGCCGTCGAGTTGCTCCGCGTACCAGCACTGGACGTGATAGGCCGCGTACCTGATCGCCTCTCGGTAGTGGTCTTGCATTTCGCGGTCAGACGGCACGGCGTAAATGACGCGCACGGCCGGGCCGGGCGTCGGGGTGACGGTTGGCGTCAGACATGGAATCGGCGTCGCGGTCGGCGTTGGCGTCGCGGTTGGGGTAGCAGTCGGCGTAGGCGTCGAGGTAGGAGTCGGAGTGGCGGTCGGCGACGGCGTAGGGGTCGGCGACGGAGTCGGAGTGGCAGTTGGCGTCCGAGTTGGCGTCGCGGTTGGGGTAGCCGGCGGCGTAAGGGTCGGCGTGCGCGTCGGGGTCGGGGTTGACGTGGGTGTCGCGGTCGGGGCGACCGTCGCAGTTGGCGTGGCTGACGGCGACGGTGTAGCTGTCGGCACAGACGTAGCGGTGACAGCTACCGCCAGCGGGCTGGGGTGCTCGACCACGTCGTCGCCGCCGCAGGCAAACGACACCGCAGCCGACACGTAGAAAAGCGCGAGCAGAGTCCTCGTGGGTTGCCACACCCTTGGACTACCTTATCGTAGCGAGCGGTGAACTCCGTCATGTCCAACTGGTCCACCATGTCGGATATGAAGTAGGCCAGATGGTCGTCAGGCAGCCACTCCTGCAACGCCGCTGGCAACAGCAACTGCTGGTCGGGTTCGTAGGGAAGGTAGGTCTTGCTTATCAACGACTCCCCGCTACTGGACTGGGCCCATCATAACCCAAACACTCGCCAACCGTGTTTGTCGGACAGGCTGCTAGCTGCGCACAGGCCCATGCGCACGGGCTGGGCTCTGAGCGGGTCCGCCGACCCGACTATCCGGTTACTCGTATATCCAGCGGTCGGCGTCTCGGTTGTACGACAGGATCTCGCTGGGCTGGAAGAACAGGTCGATCTCGCGGGAGGCCGATTCGAGGGAGTCGGAGCCGTGGACCAGGTTCATCCCGATCGACATCGCCAGGTCACCCCGTATCGTGCCGGGCGCCGCGTTCAGTGGATTTGTCGCGCCGATGACCCGCCGCACGACCTCTACTGCGTTCTCGCCCTCGGCGACGATGGCGACGACGGGCGAGGAGGTTATGAAGTCGACGAGCCCGTCGAAGAACGGCTTGCCGACGTGCTCGCCGTAATGGCGGTTCGCCAGATCGCGGTCGACCGCGATCAGCTTCATCCCCGCCAGCTTCAGTCCTTTGGCCTCGAGTCGCGATATGAGTCCGCCGACCAGGCCGCGCTGGACGGCGTCGGGCTTCAACAGTACGAGCGTTCTCTCCATGTCAGCTCCTTGGTGTCGACGCCGCGCGGGCCTTCTGGGCGCGCTGGACCTGAGAACCCCGCATGTACAGCGGCTCCAGCACCTCGGGCGAGTCGACTTCTCCTCTGGTGAATCTTCTGTAGGCCAATTCCGCGATGGCGGCCGGGCTTCTGGTCGGCGGCGGCGCTCCGACGGCTCGCGTGCGCAGATGGCCCTGTTCCGCCAACGCGCCGGCCACGGCGGCAGCGCTCTCGCCGCACACCAACGTCCCATCCTCGATCACGGTCGACAGCTCGTCCCAAGCGACGACGCGGTACCCCGTTTCGCCGGCGCCGTCAGGCGTCTCCTGATCGTACACCCCGACGTACAGCGCGCGGCGCCCCGCCTCTATCGCGGCGCAGACGGGGCGGCCGGACTCCAGGTAGGGCAGCGCTTCAGCGTCCAACGTACCAACACCCACCAGGGGAGCGCCGGTCGCCATTGCCAACGACTTGGCGAAGCTGATCCCTACGCGCAGCGCGCTGAACCCTCCCGGGCCGCGGGCCACGAACACGGCGTCGAGATCGTCCATCGCGGCGTCGGCCCGATCCATGACCAGCCTGAGCGCGTCTACCAGCTCAACCGAGTGATTGCGGGCCGACCTCCACGATAGCTGGGTGGTTATGGCGCCGTCCCTCGAGACCGCCACGGAGGCGTACCTAGTCGACGTGTCGATACAGAGCTCCACGCCTATCCTCCGGGCGCCGCAGCCGCTACCGCGTCCATGACGGCGCCGTATCTCGCATCGTTGGTCGACAGTGTGAGCCTGCGATCGTCCTCACCCAGCCGCTCGAAGCGGACCTCGAGACGCGGGACTCCTTCGAGGTAGCGCAACGCTCTGTCCGCCCACTCGACCGCGCACGCCCCGTCACCGAAGAGATACTCGTCCAGGCCGAGATCGACGACCTCGGTCTCCGAGTCGAGCCGGTAGAGGTCTATGTGGTAGAGCGGTATGCGGGCAGCGTACTCGGACATCAGGACGAATGTCGGACTTCGCGCGAACTCGTCGCCGCCAAGGCCCCACAGTATCCCCTGGGTCAGGCACGTCTTTCCGGCGCCGAGCTCGCCGAAGAGGAGGTACACGTGCCCCGGCTCGGCGTGCGAACCGAGAGCGCGCCCGACATCCTGGGTCTCCCCGGCGGTATGGGTGACGACCTCGACGTGGCTGTCGTGCAAATTCGTTAAGACCGGCTCCGGAGCGCCGCGTCTGGAGGGTCGGGAATGCGTGGCGCCGAATGGCTCGTGTATTATAGTCAGATAGGATACGCAGCCTCAAGGCCGGGAAGAAGGGGGTAACTGTTCAGACTCGGTGAGGGGAATACTCCGCCCCTGGATACCCGCCTTCGCGGGTATGACGGAGGGGACGTTGCGCGCGCCCTTCGATACGCGCCGGTCAAGGCACCGGCGCTACTCAGGGTGAGCGGGTTGGGTGGGCCACTCAAGTCTGAACAGTTACAGAAGGGGCCGGATTGCGCGCGCTGATCGTCTCCGACATACACTCGAATCTGGAGGCGTTCCAAGCCGTGCTCGGCGACGCCGAGAACAGAGGCGGATTCGACCAGATCTGGTCACTCGGTGACCTCGTCGGCTACGGCCCCGACCCGGGGCCGTGTGTCGACCTCATCCGCCAGCACGACGGCGTCGCCGTGGCCGGCAACCACGACCTCGCAGCGGTAGGGAAGCTGGGCACCGAGGCGTTCAACGACTACGCGGCGGCCGCCGTCCACTGGACCGCCGCGCAGCTCGGCGAGGAGCAGAAGAGCTACCTGCGCCAGCTGCCCCTCAAGACCGAGGTAGACAACTTCACTCTGGCCCACGGCAGTCCGCGAAACCCTGTCTGGGAGTACGTGGTCACGCCGCGGTCGGCGGCGGCCAACTTCCGGTATTTCCGGACCGAGCGGTGCCTCGTCGGGCACTCGCACATCCCGTTCATCTGCCGACCAAGGGAAGACACCGCTGTGTTCGGCCCGTTTCCGTTGGACGAGGCCGTGGCGCTGGGCCCGGGACGAGTGATCGTCAACCCCGGAGGGCTGGGACAGCCGCGCGATGGAGACCCGCGGGCGACATACGCGGTCTACGACGCGGACGCCGGTGCCGTCTACCACCACAGGGTCGAGTACGACATCCCGAAGACCCAGGAAAAGATCGTCGAGCGCGGGCTGCCGATGTTCCTGGCGCTCCGGCTCGCTAGCGGCAGGTAGGCCGCCCGCCGCGAGGCGGGTCAGGCGGGCCTACTCGTCGTCATGGTAGTAGTCGTCGTCATCCTCAATCGACGCGCCAGGTACCAGGGCATCGCTGCGTCGGCGGCGAGACGGCCGCTTCCGCAACGAGCGTATCGCCGCGGCGGTCTTCTCGGCTCGCGCTGCGGGCGGCACGTCCACGATCAGCCCTTCCACGCCGAGGTTCCGCACGGTTTCCACGTCGGCCTTTTCGAGACCTTCGGGCGCCTCTACGACGAACGGTTGCCCCGCAAGGCGTCTGACTCTCTGTACCGCGACAAGGTCGCTCAGGGCCAGCCGTCCCTTCCCGACGCCGGGGCGGAACAGCACCGCGCCGAACGGCAGGTCCGCGACGACGCGCCCGACCTCTTCGTCAACGTCGGCGTCGAGGGTGACGATCTTTCCCAGATCGTCGTCGTTGAGCACGGCGGCCTCGGTGTCCATAGACTCGAAGACGACGAAGTCGCAGCCCTGCTCAACCAGCGCCTCCACCTGCTCGACGGTGTAAGCCGACGGTGAAGGAGTAAGCCTGACGCCCCAAAGCCGGTCCTTCAGCGCCTCGGCGGCGGCGTCGGGCAGAGGGTACTCTGTCTCGACCAGCAGCGCCGCGGCATCGGCTGCAGCGACTTCCGGGCCATCCGTCAGGTCGCCGGCTAGAACCCGAGCGGCCAACACTATCTGCGGCGCCGCGGCGGCACGGCCCGTCGCGGCGGCGAATCCCAGCGGGGCGGGCGCCGTCTCTCCGACCCTCTCCAAAAGCTCAATGAATCTGCTCATCTTGACCTCGTGCGTAGTTTGGCACCGTGTAGGAGCCGGAGCGATTCTAATGAATCGCGGCCTCCGCCATCAACGGGGACGCATCTGCTACCATTCGCGAATCGCCGGGAGGATGCCGCAGACGGGATGAGACTGAGAGAGCACGAAGACGGCGCACTGCGCTACGTGACAGTCGAGCCGGACGATTATGTGGACGGCGCGTCGTACCCTCTCGTCGTGCTGCTGCACGGGTACGGGGCTCACATGGGCGACCTCGCGTCCATAGCCCCTGAAATCGATTCGGACGGGTACGTCTACGCCTTCCCCAACGCGCCCCATCCTCTCGAAACCGGGTTGGGCCCGGTCGGCTTCGCCTGGGCCTTCTTTCCGCCCACCGAAGACGACGACGCGGCCTTCGAGTCCGAGAGCCTGCTCACAGACTTCATCGACGACGTGGAGGACCGGCTGCAGGTGCCCGACGGGCGGATTGTGCTGGGCGGCTTTTCGCAGGGAGGCATGATGACGCTTCGCGTCGGCCTCAGATCGCCGGACCGCTTCCGCGGCCTGGCGGTCCTGAGCGGCAGACTGATGGACGACGACACTTTGGACGACCTGTCGGAGCGTCCCACGCAGTCCATCTTCCTCGCCCACGGCGCCGACGACGATATCATCGCGGTGGCGGAGGGCCGCCGAACGCGCGATTCTCTTCGGCAGCGCGGGTACGCGCCCGAATACCACGAGTACGCGATGGCGCACGAGATCAGCCCGCACGAGATCTCCGACTTGACCCGGTGGCTGCACGCCGTGCTGCCGCCCGGCGGAAGCCTCTAGTCGGCTTCGTCCCGGCCCTCGGATTCGGCCGAAGTCTCCGGTTCTTCCTCGGTCGCGGTCGCCGGCGCCGGGGCGCGCATCCAGTCTTCGATCCAGCGCTTCAGCCGGTCGAGCGCCGGCGGTGCCACGTAGAAGATCCGGATGTCAGACGGGAACTGGATCCCGTGTTCTTCACGTATGAACAGCACGCCGGCTTCGCCTTCGCCGATCGCCTCGTCCACCCGCGCCGCGATATGCTCGTAGCGGCGGCTCGTGGCCTCCCGGAAGCCGTCGATGGCCGTCGAGCGGACCACGCTGCTCATCAGGCCTATGGAGAGACAGCGCTGCCAATCGGCACTCTGCTCCAACGCGTCGAGGTCCTCCGTGGGCTCCAGGCGAGCGTCCGAGTGGCACATCGCCTGAATGAAGGAGCTGCCCTGGGGGTTGCCCTGCTGCAGCAGGGCAACCCCCTCTTCGCCGCCCACGTGCAGCGCCTCGTGAAAGACGTGCGTGATCTTTCCGAGGGACCGCTCCAGGCCCTCTATCTGGTCGCGCACCTCCGACCAGAACCGCTCCAGAAGCTCTCGCCCGCCTTCCGGCGGCTGCGGCGGCATGGGGACGTTCGGCACTAGAAACAGCTTGCGGCCCTCTTTGAACTGCCCGGCCTCGGGCTTCGGGATCCGGGTTATGGGGGTGGTCATCCTTCGTACCGTCTCCTGCGGAGTCGCTGGCGTGCGGGGGCGTCGAAAACCTCTCCGCCTAGGATATCAGGAAGCCGCCGCGGGCTGCGGGTGCGCCGCCCGAGAACGGCGCGGGTCGAGCGGGGAGTGATGACTCCCGCGGCAATGGCGCCAAGGGGGCGTCCGCCGGCTATCGCCGTCTACGGCGCGGCGCGCCGGGCTTCTCCAGCCGTACCGCGCAGACCTTGTACTCCGGTATCTTGGAGTTCGGGTCGAAGGCCGAGTTGGTCAGGAAATTGGCGGCATGCTCCTGCAGCTTGACGAAGGGCACGAAAACCTCTCCGGCGCGCATCTTCTCGGTGTAGGTCGCCCGGCCTTCCAGCTCGCCGCGCCTCGAGAGCACCCGCACCCATTCGCCGTCGGCGACGCCGTAGCGCTCGCCGTCCTCGGCGCTGATGGAGACCTCCAGCTCGGGAAACCTGGCTAGCAGATTGTCGGCCCGCTGCGTGATCGTCCCGCCGTGCCAGTGGTAGAGGACTCGCCCCGTGTTGAGGATCAGCGGAAAGCGCTTGCTGGGAAGCTCTGCCGCCTGCGGCCCCTGTTCGAACGGTACGAATCTCGCCCTGGGCCCTCGGGGGAAGTCGCTCTCGTACAGCAGCCGCGTACCGGGATGGTCCGGCGTGGGGCAGGGCCACTGCAGACCGCCCTCGTCGTCGAGCCGCCCGTAGGAGATCCCGGCCAGACTCGGCGTGAGCCGCGCCATCTCGTCCCATATCTGCGACGGATGATCGTAGCTGAACTCGCTCTCCACGTCGAGCCCCAGCCGCCCGCTGATGCGCCGGGCCAGATCGCACACGATTTCCCAGTCGGGGCGGCTCTGGCCCACCGGCTCAATGACTTTGCGGACGCGCTGCACCCTGCGCTCGCTGTTGGTGAAGGTGCCGTCCTTTTCGGCGAACGTCGTCGCGGGGAGCACGACGTCGGCGACCTGCGCGGTCTCGTGCATGAAGATGTCCTGCACGACGAGGAACTCCAGGTTGTTGAAGGCCTTCTCGGCATGGTGGAGGTCCGGCTCGCTCAGCAGCGGGTTCTCTCCCGTGATGTACATGGCCTTGATGCGGCCGTCCAGAGCCGCTTCGACCATGTCGGTCACCACCATGCCGGCCTCCGAGGGGAGGGGATTGTTCCCCCAAGCGTCCCCGAACTTGCGCACCGACTCCGGGCCTATTCGCTGATAGCCGGTGAAGAAGTCGGGAATGCATCCGGCGTCGCCGCAGCCCTGGACGTTGTTCTGGCCCCTGAGCGGCGAGACGCCGCTGCCCGGCTTGCCGATCTGTCCCGCCGCGAGCGCGAGGTTGAGGAGCCCGTGCACGTTCGCGGTGCCGTTGGTGTGCTGCGTTATTCCCATGCCCCAGATCAGGCATGATCCGCCAAACGGCGGCCTGGCGTACATGCGCGCGGCGTCGGCGATATCGGCCGCCGGGACGCCGGTGATCTTCTCGGCGTACTCCAGATCGTACTTTTCGACGACCGCCAGCCACTCCTCGAACCCCTCGGTCCGCTCCTCGACGAACCGAGTGTCGACCAGGTTCTCGTCCAGGATGACCTTGGCCATCGCGTTCAGCAGGGCCACGTCGGTCCCCGGGCGCTCTCGGATCCACAGGTCGGCGTAGTCGCACATGCCGATGCGCCGGGGGTTGATCACGATCAGCTTCGCGCCGCGCTCGACGACGGCGCGCCTCATGCGGGCGGCCGCCACGGGATGGTTCGAGTCGGCGTCCGAGCCTATGATGACGAGGCAGCCCGCCTCCTCGTAGTCGACGTACGAGTTGCTGGTGGCGCCGCTGCCCAGCGCCGAGAGCATCGCCTCGACCGACGGAGAGTGGCACAGGCGCGTGCAGTGGTCTATGTGGTTGGACTGCATCACGAGGCGGGCGAGCTTCTGCTGCACGTACCCGTCTTCGTTGGTTGCCTTCGCCGAGCACAGCGTGGCGAAGGCGTCACCCCGGTACTGGATCAGGCGGTCGGCGACGAGGTCCAGCGCCTCGTCCCACGTCGCGGTCCTGAAGGCGCCGTCCTCCTTGATCAGCGGCTCGGTCAGCCGGTCCTCGTGGTGGACGAACGTGTAGCCGAAGCGGCCCTTGACGCACAGCATCCCCATGCTGGAGCGGTTGTCCGGGTCGTCCAGCATCTGGATGATGCGGTCGCGCTCGTCCACCTCGGCCCTGATGCCGCAGCCCACGCCGCAGTAGGGGCAGGTGGTGGTCACGGTCTTCGTCTTGCTCGCCGCCGGGACCTTCAGCTCTATCGCGCCCGTGGGGCAGACCGACAGACATTGGCCGCAGGTGGTGCAGATCGACTCGATCAGCGGAGCGTCCATGAAGGTGCCGATGCGGCTGCCCAGACCGGCGCCGAGGAAGTCGATCGCGCCGATGAACTGCGCTCCGTCCTGGCACCCCTGGGCGCACCGTCCGCAGAGGATGCAGTCCCGCATGGCGATGTCGAAGACGGGGCTGCTGGTATCCGTAGGCTCGCGCTGTCGACCGTCCCACCGTGCCCGGTCGAGGCCGTGATGTTTGGCGGCAACCGTGAGCTCACGGTAGTCCTTCGAGCCGTTGCCGTTGACCATGGCCATCGTCAACTCGATCACGCCTCTTCGCACGCGCTCAACGTCCGGCGCGTCGGTGCGCACGCTCATGCCGGGCGCCGCGGGCATCGTGCATGAGGCCGGGAACCCGCGGGCGCCCTCCACCTCCACAAGGCAGGTCCGGCACGCCGCGTTGGGCCCCATGTCGGGGTCCTTGCAGAGCTGCGGGACGTACGCGCCGGAGGCGTTCACCGCGTCCAGCACGGACGAGCCTTCGGGTACCTCTATGTCGTGGCCGTTGACGTGCAGTGTTATAGCCACGGCAACCTCCTGCGTTTCGTGCGGGGTTATCGCTTCCGGAGGGAAGTGGCCCAGCTCATAGACGGAATTGCCACCTTCGAGGGTTGCGATGTATGTGCATGCAGGCTATTACTACGATTTGCCCCGAGTTTACCTGATAGAACAGCGCGTACGGAAATCGCCGCACTAGAACTCTTCGCGTGCCGCGATGCATTACGGGATGGGCGTGCGGGTGATCGACCGTCCAGTCGATCGCGCCCTGAAGCGAGTCCAAGAATTCGTCCCCAAGTCCTCGGCGTTGCTTCTCGTACCACTCGAACGCCTCCTCGATGTCTCCCCGCGGCTGAGGGTCGGACTACAACCGATTCATGCCCGCCTGCCCTTGATCTCGTCAAGTACGTCCCCCCACGGGATCCCTACGGGACCCTCGTGCTCCAACTCGTCTATCCTTCGGTCCAGCTCTTCCCGTTGGCCGTCTGTAAGAGGAATATGGGTCGACGTTCTGGCGAGACTGTTCCAAACACGTTCAATGAGGGAAAGGCGCTCCTCGACCGACAGCGTCTCTATGTCGCGTTCACTCAGGGTCATGGTCTCTCCTATTCTGCCTGGAGCGCCAAGATCTCTTCCAGCGTTACCCTGAGTGTCTCTCGCAATTCCTCATAGGTCACTTCCTGGCAGTTCACGCCCGGGACCTCCTCGATCCAACCTATCCACCAGTCTCCGTCGCGCTTTATCACGGCGGTGTACTCGTTCATAGCCGCCTCCTCTGCCATCTGACGCTCCCGGCTATTCTACCAGCGCCGTCATCTCGTCGGCGAAGAAGTGCAGAGCGCTGTTTATTGGGCCGCCGGCCGCCTGGCCGAGACCGCACAGGGACGCGAGGCCAACCACCTCGGCCAGGTAGCGGAGGTCCTCGATCGCCGCCGGGTCGCCGTTGGTCATCAGCCGGTCCAGCGCCTCCACGATGCGCGGCGTGCCCTCGCGGCATGGGGTGCACTTGCCGCACGACTCGTCCGCGTTGTACGCCGTCAGCCCTCGGACGACCTCCGGGAAGGACGCGCGGTCGTCCAGCGCGACCACGCCGCCTGCGCCGAGCATGACGCCCGACTCGTGCAGCATGCCGGGAGCGATCGCCGTGTCGAGCATCGACGGCGGCAGGACGCCGCTGGAGGGCCCGCCGACGGCGACGCCGGCAAGTGTGCGTCCGGCCTCCATCCCGCCGCCTACCGCGTCGACTATCTCGCGCAGCGAGGTGCCCATCGGTACCTCGGCTACCCCCGACCGGCGCACCGACCCGCTGACGCTGACCAGCTTGGTGCCCGTGGCCCGCTCGCTGCCGACCGCCGCGAAGGCCGCGGCGCCTTCGACCATGATGAACGGGACGTTGGCCAGAGTCTCCGCGTTGTTCACCACGGTGGGATTGGCCCACAGGCCGGCGTCCGTAGGGTAGGGAGGCCTGAAGCGAGGCTCACGCCGGAGGCCTTCCATCGTGTTGAGCAGAGTCGTCTCCTCGCCGCAGACGTAGCCGCCCGCGCCGCGCAGTATCTCCACCTCCAGGCTGAAGTCGGCGCCCAGCACGTCGTCCCCGAGCAGACCGGCTTCGCGGGCCTGATCGACCGCCCGCACGACTCTCTGGGCCGAGAGGTCGGCCTCGGCGTTGATGTAGACGTAGGCGCGCTGTACCGCAGAGGCGTACGCGGCTATCGCCATCCCTTCGATCAACCGATGGGGGACGCCCTCCATAATGTGGCGGTCCTTGAAGATGCCGGGCTCGCCCTCCTCCGCGTTGACGACGAGATACCGGGTCCTGCCGCCGCGGCGTACGCTGTCCCACTTCGCGCCCGCCGGGAAGTAGGCGCCGCCGCGGCCCAGCAGCCCGGCGTTCCGGACCTCCTCGGCGACGGCCTCCGGAGACATGGCAAGTGCGGTCGCGAGGCCGCCGTAGCCGCCTCGAAGCAGGTAGTCGTCGAGGCCGTTGGCGTCCATCTCGCCGCAGCCGTCGAGGACGATGCGCCGCTGGGCGGCGAAGAAACCGGCGGCCCCGGACGGAGGGACCGGCTCGCCGGCGGCGATACGGGCGGCGGATTCCGGGTCGACCCGACCGAACACCTGAGGCGCGCCGTCCATTCCGTCTGCGTAGACCCTGGGGCCGTCGTGGCACGCCCCGTCGCAGCCGGCGACCACGACGTGGCAGTCTTCAGGGGCTGCGGCGCGGACCGCGTCCGCGACCTCGGCGGCGCCTACCGCCTGGGAGCAGTGACCCACCTGTACGACTATTCGCCTCTTCCCGGCGCGCTCAGCGTCGTGACGCTCCCTCGCCGCCTGGCGGAGAGACTCGAGCGCGTCCTGTGGGCGTACCGTGCTCATTCGCTCTCTGTCGCGGCTATCAGCCGGCGGACCGACTCCTCGGTCGCGCGTCCGATCCAGCGTCCGTCCCACTGGACCGCCGGCGCGACGCCGCACAGGAACCCGCAGGCGGTCTCCGACACGGTAGTGTCGCCGGCGGGGCGATTCCCGTCGAGCGCCTCGTTGACGGTTTCGAGCAGCTCTCCGGCCCCGCGAAGCGAACAGCCGAGGCCGGTGCAGACTCTCAGTGTGTGCCGCCCCGGCCGCTCCAGGGTCAGCTCGGAGTAGCTGGTTGCCGCTCCGTACACCTCGCTTTTCGCCACGCGGAGGTGACGGGCGACCGTCTCCATCGCCCAGTCGGGCAGGTAGCCAAACTCGTGCTGTACGTGGTGAAGCGCCGGCAGCAGGTGCCCCCGCTCTCTCGTAAATCGTTCGGAGAGGGCGTGTCGGAGGGCCTTGCTCTCGTCATCGCCGCGAGCGTTCACACTCCTCCTCGTTACCTATCGGGCGGCCAGCGGCTCGGACCGCGGCCCGTTCGACGCGAGTGAGGACTCCGGGACCGCGTCCGCCAGGTCGAGCGCCTCAATCTTCGGCTGAGGGACCAAGCCGTCCGTCGTCCATCCCCGCGCACGGTAGTAGCCGTCGACCATCATGTCTAGGTCGCTCCGGGACAGACCGACACCCCGGGCCACGCCGTCCTCGAGTTTTTCGTCGAGGATCCTCGGCGGGAGGGTGTCGTCGGTGCGGGCCCAGCCCTCGCGGATGTTGAACAGCTTCTTCAGGTTGTTGATGCGCTCCCCGGCGAGCCTCAGGTCGGCTCCGTTCATCGACATGCCGGTCACGCGTTCGTAGATGTCGGCCGACTCCTCGTAGAAGTCGTCGAAGGCCTTGCGCAGGAACTTACACCATATCAGGGAGTCCATGACGGCGGAGACGTCCTCGCCCTCCATCGCAATGCGGCCGCGCTGCTCGTCCGCCTTCAGCCGGTCCACCACGGACGAGAAGTCCGCGTCGTAAGCGGACGACCTGTTGTGGCAGGCGCCGCGTGGGCTGACGGCCAGGCCCAGCGCCATCGTCTTGAGGCTTCGCGGCTCGTAGCCCGGCATCTCGAGACCCTTGACGTGCATGGCCCAGTCGCCGGAGCCCCGGCCCACCACCTCCGACGCCCTCCGGCTGCCCTCCGAGAGCAGGTCGCCCAGGCCTTCCCGGCCGGCTATGGCATGCAGCGTCTCCAGGACGGCGTCGCCGTTGCCGAAACGCAGGTCGATGCCGCCGGTATCGCCCCTGGTCAGGAGACCGCGTTCGAAGCACTCCATGGCCCAGGCGACGGTGCCGCCCGCGCTGATCGTGTCCATGCCCATCTCGTCGCACAGCCGCGAGGCCTGGATTATCCTGTTCGGATCGTCGACGCCGACCAGCGACCCCAGGGCAAATGCGCTCTCGTACTCCACTCTACCGGCGACCCCGCCGTCGGTCGAGGCCATGATGTGGGTGCATCCGATGGTGCAGTTGGCGCAGTGGGCCGTGCTGACCTTGTGCGACTTGACGAACTCCTCGCCGCTGATCCGGTCCGACCCCTCGAAGGTCGACTTGCGAAAGTTGCGGGTTGGCAGCGTCCCCAGCCGATCGAATACCGACACGTTGGCGATCGTGCCCAGTGTGCGGTATTTCTCAGTTGCAGGGCCCAGGCTACGCCTGGTCATCTCTATGCCGATCTCGCGGAGGACATCAGGCTCGGCGACCGGAACCGGGTTGCCGCCTCGGACGGCAACGGCCTTGAGATTCTTCGAGCCCATCACCATGCCGGGCCCCGTGCGGCCGGCGTGACGGCCACCGTCGTTGCTGATGCTTGCGAACCGGACCAGCCTCTCGCCGGCCGGACCGATGCAGGCCACCCGGACTCCCGGGATCAGAGCCTTCACGGCGGCTTCGGTTTCGGACGTCGACTTGCCCATCAGGCCGGTCGCGTCGAGAAACTCCACGCCGCCGTCCGCAATCGACAGCAGGGTAGGGCCGTGCGCCCGCCCTTTGATCACCAGCGCGTCGCACCCAGCCTTCTTCAGCTCCGGCGCCAGGAAGCTGGACGACAGCGAGTCTCCGACGAAGCCGGTCAGCGGCGACTTGGTCACCACGGCGAACTTGCTCGAGGTGGTCAGCCGGCTGCCGACCAGCGGGCTGGTCACGAATATCAGGGGGTTGTAAGGGGACACGGGGTCCGCGCCAGCCGGACAGTGCCGGTGAAGCAGGTAGACGCCGAGCCCGTCGCCGCCGACGAAGCGGCGGAGCACGTCTTCGGCAAGAGGCTCCCACCACGAGTCGCGCGTGGACAGATCGACTACCAGAGCACGGCCGTTGTACCCGAACACTCGGTCGCTAGCCTCCCGCCTGGCTGGAGAATAGAAGGAGCCTATCCCCAGGGCCTATGTCGAGCCGCCCGCCGTCGACGAAGGCGGTGCCGTTCACGTTGAGCACGTGGCTCTCGAGCAGTCCCGTCCCGTCCTTGTCGATCACGCTGCCGACCAGCGCGGGACACGCTCCCGCGATGGCGGCCACCACGTCGCTTGCCCTCGGCTCGCCGACCACCTCGATGGTGAGCTCTCGACGACCCGCCGCAAGGCGCGCCGTGCCAAACAGCTCCACCTGCAGTGTGAGGGCTGCGCCCGCGCCGCCGATTGGCCGAATCACCTTGACCACGGCCCCATTCTACCACCACTCGAATTCGAGCCAGCCCAGCCACAGTCAGCCCAACAACGCGGCTTTCCCTGAGTGCGCCGATTTGAGTCGACTCAAATCGGCGCGAAGACGTCAGTGACCCGCCTCAACGAGCGCGAGGGCCCGCTCCAAGTCGTCCGGTGTGTTGACATTGAGGAAGCTCAGCCGGCCGGGGTCTATGTCGTCGACCGCCGCCTCGGGCACCAGTCTGACCCTGACGTCGTCGAAGAAGCCCGCGATCTTCAGCTCCCGCGCCCTCAGACGCCGCTCAATGGGAGAAAGGCATGCCTTGGAGTACGCTGCGTGGGTGGGCTCCGGACGCCCATCTAGCACGGGCACCACTGCGTCGTATTCGCCACGTTCATCCAGGATGTGCCTCAGCAGTCGCCGGTTGAGGAACGGCATGTCGCAGGCGACGACGAGCCCCCAATCGGCAGAGGCCGCCGACAGGCCGGTGAATATGCCGCCCAGGGAGCCGCAGTCGGGGTACGCGTCCACGATGACTTGGGTAGAGTCGGGTAGGGGAAGCCGTTCGGCCTGTTCCAGGTCCGCGACGACGACGACCGTCTGATCGACCACGTCGGCGAGGCGGTCGATGACCCTCCGCACCAGGGGCTTGCCCCCGAGCAGCTCCACGGCCTTGTTGCGCCCCAGTCTCCGGCTCCTGCCGCCGGCGAGGACTATTCCTGCAACGTCTATACTGTCCGTCATGAAGGCACCATCCCGTCCGGCCGCATTGGCCCTGTGGAACATCCTTCCATCGGTGCGTCCACGGGAGTACGGTGCCGGGATCCGACTTCAGCCGACATTTGCGACTATCTCCCCCATGCCTGAAACGTCGTAGCCGCCCAGCTCCTCGACTTGGGACCTGAAACCGTCGTCACGCAGGAGCTCGAGCATCGGCCGCAGCAGGTCGCTATCGTGGACCTCACGCGGCATCACCAGGTCGTACCGCTCGTTCCGCAGCGGCACGAAGTCGAGCCCGACGGCCTTTGCAGCTGAGAAGACGCCCATGCCCGTGTCCACGCGTCCAGCGGAAACGGCCGCCGCCACGGCCAGGTGGCTGTACTCCTCCCGATCATAACCGCGTACCCGGCGCGAGTCCAGCCGCGCCTCTCGCAGCATGTAGTCGAACAGCACGCGGGTGCCGGAGCCTCGCTGCCGATTGACGTACCTGATGTCGCCGCGCAGCGTGTCGTCCAGACCCGCGATCGACTTGGGATTGCCCGGCGCGACGATGAGCCCCTGAACGCGGTGGGTCAGGTTGACCAGCACGACGTCGCCCTCGACGTATCGCCGCACGAAGGCGACGTTGTACTCCCCGGTGCGCTCGTCCAGCAGGTGACTGCCGGCGACGTGCGCCTCTCCGCGTTTCAGGGCCAACAGACCGCCCAGGCTGCCGACGTTGGACGACGCCAGCGTCGTCGCGGGGTCCACGCGGCGCAGCTCGCTGGCGAGCAGGTCAAGGACGATGTCGTGACTCCCGGATGCGACTATCGTGCGCTCCAGCTCGTGAGCCGGCCGCAGCAGGGCGGCGCGGACTTCGCTGCCTGCGTCGAGTCCCTCGGAGAACCGCGGTATGCGCACGAGTCCGTCGGCCCGGACCATCGACGTGATTACGCCCGCGCCGCGCTGCAACGGTGTCGCGACCATCTTCCCGCGCACGCGCCCGAGCCTCACGCGCAGGTAGTCGTCCTCACCCATCGGCGAGCTCACCTTTCGGCTGATCGTCGCGGCGATGGACTGGCGTTCGGAGGGTGGCAGCCCAAGCATGTGCTCGACGAGCGGACGGACGATGATCTCGCACGTGATCGCGGCCGACACCGAGTAGCCCGGTATGCCGATCACCGGCGTATCCCGCACGACGCCCAGCACGACGGGATGACCGGGCCGCACGGCGATCCCGTGGACCAGCAGCTCTCCCATCTCCTCGACGACCGCCGCGGTGTAGTCCTCAGAACCCGCGGACGAGCCGGCGTTGACCAGCACCACGTCGGCGGTCTCCAGGGCGTCGGCCAGCGCAGACTTGAGGTTGCCGCGGTCGTCCGGAACGGGCGGCCGCCGGTCGGCGTCCGCGCCCCACTCTTCGACCATAGCGCCGAGCATCAGCCCGTTCGACTCGATGATCTCAGATGGGCCGGGCGTGCTGCCCACGGCCACGAGCTCGTTGCCCGTTGGCATGACAGCGACCTTCGGATGGCGTCGCACGTCGACGTGGCTCAGCCCGGCCGCCGCGCACGCGGCCAGGTCCTGAGGCCTGAGCCGATGCCCGCCGGGAAGCAGCAGCTCTGTGGCCGCTATGTCCTCGCCCAGCGCCCTGACGTGCTGGTAGGGCGGTACCGCTGCCTGGACCTCGATCGTCCGCTCGTCGACCTGATGGATGACCTCGATCATGATGACCGCGTCGAACTCGTCGGGTATCGGGTCGCCGGTGTCGACCCAGGTCCCCTGACGGCCGATCTCGAGCCGTACCGGCGAGGTCTCCGTCGCGCCGACGGTGTCTGCGGAGCGCACCGCCGCCCCGTCCATCGCTGACGAGTCGTAGTGAGGCGAAGAGAGCAGGGCGGTGACCGGCCCCGCGGTCACGCGGCCGGCGGCTGCTTCCAGGTGCACGGCCTCGGCTGCGGTGCGTTCGCGTCCGCCGACTCTGTCCAGCGCCGCGTGGAACTTGGAAACCGCCTCGTGCAGAGGGACGTCCTGCAGGTAGTACCGTCGACCGGTGCGCGGCATCTCAGTACACCCTGACGTCAACCTCGTCGCCGGCGTAGAGCCCTCCGGCGTCCAGGGGCACCCGGACGACGCCGGACGCCCGCACCATCGTGTAGATCAGATTCGACTTGCCGAAGATGGGCTCCGCGGACAGCGAGCCACCATCATCGGTCAACTTCACCTGAACGTAGTCCTCCCGGCCGGCAACCGACGAAATGTCGCGGGAAAGGCGGGCCCGCGCCGTCGGCAGCCGCGGAGGGGGATTGCAACCGCTCAGGGCGTATATCGTCGGCCGCACGATCAGGTCGAATACCACGACGGCCGACACCGGGTTGCCCGGCAGTCCGAACGCTGGCTTGCCGTCGATGAGCGCGATTATGGTCGGCTTGCCCGGCTTGACCGAGATCCCGTGTACGAGGACCCCGGGCGGCCCCAGCTCGTCGAAGACCCGCGCGGTCATGTCGCGGCTGCTGACCGAGCTGCCGGCGGAGAAGACCAGCACGTCGCCCCCTGCCAGACCGGCCTGGGCAGCCGCGCGCTGCGCCTCGTAGTCGTCCCCGACCAGCGCGACCGCAATCGGGGTCCCGCCGCAGTCCTCCACGAGCGCGGAGATCGTGGAGGTGTTGATGTCCCGCGTCTGGCCGTGCGCCGGCGGGGTGCGCGGAGGCACAAGCTCGTCGCCGGTCGATACGATGGACACGACCGGCCTTCGGGATACGGTGAATTCGTCAATGCCCAGCGCCAGGAGTCCGCCTATGTCCTGGGGCCGCAGCAAATGTCCGGATGGCAAGACCGCCGCTCCGGTGCGCGCGTCCTCCCCTGGCTGGATGACGTTCTCGCCGGGGGCGACCGGTCGCACGACCTCGATCGCGGAGTCGTCCAGTTGCTGTGTGTGCTCGACCATGACCACCGCGTCTGCGCCGTCCGCCAGCATCCCGCCCGTGAAGGCGACGGCAGCCTGGCCGTCGAGAAGGCTGACCTCGGGCGGTCGGCCCATCGCCACCTCGCCGACGACGTCGAAATAGGCGGGCAGGCTCTCCGAAGCGCCGAACGTGTCCCCGGCACGGACCGAGTAGCCGTCCATGGCGGAACGCGGGAAGGCCGGGAGGTCTTCCGGCGATACGATGGCGGCGCCGGTCACGCGCCCCACGGCGTCGGGGGTGGGCAGACGCTCCGTCTCCACCCGGGACACGCCGCAGTCGTGCAGGGCACGGAGCGCGTCGTCGGGAGGCAGGACGTTGAAGAACTGAGGCATGGCGCGCCTTCCATCGTTAGATTGCCCATTATAGCGGCCGCGCGCGGGCGGCCTTCCGGAGTGGCACGCCTCCCGACCGGCCTCGATGCCGGTGACGCGGCTGCGGCAGGCTAGACGGGCATCGTGCGGCCGGTCAGCTTTCGGCCGGCGTCCGGCAGCTTCCGGTCCGGCGTGCCGACGATCTTGGCGCCGATCTCCTCGATGATGAACCGTGCCCGCTCCTCGGCTGTCATCGACGGGTCGCCCCAGCCGAACGACATCGTGACCCCGGCCTGGTTGCAGGCGTCGCGCACCGTGTCCATCGCGCTGCGAAGCTCTCGCAGTTTCGGGTCGGTCTCGCCCTCCCGGTCGAAATAGCCCTTGTAGTCGAGGATGCCGTGGGACATCGCCATGTCGCCCGGGCCCCACTCGCAGTAGTAGATGCCGGGAGTCGCCGCGATCGCGTGGGCGTTCTGCACGCCGTGCCTGTCCTCGATCTTGATGCCGAGCAGCAACTCCCCGTCAGGGTTCAGGGGCCAGGCGTCGGCCTTGTGCAGGTACTCCTGTGGGCTGACTCCCCAAATCGACGCCGCGAACTCCGTGTCTCCCTGGCCCCGCAGGCCTTCGGGCAGGCCTTGGTCTCGACCTATGGTCTGGAAGGGATATCTGCACGCCGCCACAAAAGCGCGAACGGCGTCGGGGTCGCGCGCGTGGTCGACCCACAGGCCGTGGACGCCGGCGGCGAGTATTTGCCGCGCCTGCCAGGTGTTGGCCATGATCTCCTCGCGCGTCACGGCGTTCGCCGGAAGGGACGCCAGCACGGCGGGCGTCTGGTGGCCGCTGGCAGTCGGGCCGCCGTCCTTCAGGCCCTGCATGAACTGCGAGAGGCCCTTGGGGTCGAACGGCTGGTGCTCGAACCCGATCAGCATGACGTCCGCCCACGTCCCGGCCCACTCCAGACCCGTCTCATACCTCAGATCGTGGGTCGGGCCCTGAGTGATGTAGGCCGGCTGGCCCTGCTCGATCAGGTCAATGACCTTGTTGACTCGCATGACGACGCGCCTCCGTAAGTTACCCGCCCGGCCGCCGTCGGCGAGCGGGCCGATGTTATAGACCGAGGATGTTCCCCTCGTCGTCTACGTCCAACTCCCGCGGGGAGCCGGGTAGGCCCGGCATCGTCATCATCGTTCCCGCGATGGGGTAGATGAACCCGGCGCCGACGGACGCCCTGACGTCGTTGACCTCGAACGTGTAACTGGAAGGGCGCGCCTTGAGCGTGGGCTTGTGGGACAGCGACAGGTGGGTCTTCGCCATGCAGACCGGCAGGCCGCCCCAACCCAGCTTTTCGAACTGCCTCAGCTTGCGCCGCGCGGCGGCGTCCCACGTCACCGACTCCGCGCCGTAGACCTTAGTCGCCAGCGCCCGGACCTTGTCCTGGATGCCGGCGTCTTCAGGATAGAGATACGTGACCTCTATCCCGTCGCCGCTTGCCGCGTCCGCGACGGCCATCGCCAGATCGGTGCCGCCGGCTCCGCCATCCTCGAAGACGTTGCTCTCGACGGCAGCCTGCGCACCGGCGGCCTCCGCCCTGGACTTGAGGATAGCCACCTCGGCCGGCGTATCCGTGGGGAAACGGTTGATCGCCACGACCACCGGCAGACCGAAGGCCCGCACCAGCTCCACGTCGTGCTCGACGTTCGCCACGCCCTTCTCGACCGCGCCCTCGTCGGGCGTGTCCAGCTCCCGGAACCTCACTCCGCCGTGGGACTTGACCGCTCTGACCGTCGAGACGAGCACCACGGCACTGGGCTCCAGGTCGTTGAACCGCGCCTTGATGTGCATGAACTTCTCGAAGCCCAGGTCGGCGCCGAAACCGGCCTCCGTCACGACGAAGTCCGAGTAGCCGAGAGCGAGCCTGTCGGCGACGACGGAGTTACAGCCGTGCGCGATGTTTCCAAACGGCCCGGTGTGGACCAGTACCGGCTGACCCTCCAGGGTCTGTACCAGATTGGGCTGGATGGCGTACCTGAGCAGCGACATCATCGACCCGACGGCCCGGACGTCCGAGGCGGTAACCGGCCCGTCGTCGCCGAACCCGACTATCATTCGGCCCAGCCTGTCGCGAAGGTCGGCCAGGTCGGACGACAGGGCGAGTACGGCCATTACCTCAGAGGCCGTGACAATGTCGAAGCCGGTCTCGCGGACCGGCGCGTTGTTGGGGCCGCCGATCCCGGTAATGATCGTGCGAAGCGCTCTCTCTTCGACGTCGACGACCCGGCGCCACGTTATGTCTTCGGGCGCGAAGCCTGGAAGCTGGCCTCGATAGGCCGCGTTGTCGGTCAGCGCCGCGAGCAGGTTGTGTGCCGACCCGACGGCGTGGGCGTCCCCGGTGAAGTGGATGTTGATCTCGTCCTCGGGAACGACAATAGCGGCCCCTCCACCGGTGCCGCCGCCCTTGATGCCGAATATCGGGCCCAGCGACGGCTCGCGCAGTGTGGCGGCAGCGCGGTAGCCGAGGCGGCCGAGGGCCTGTGTAAGGCCCACCGTGGTCGTGGTCTTGCCTTCGCCGGCGCGCGTGGGGGTCATGCCGGTGACCAGGACCAGCTTGCCGCGAGGGCCATCGGTGCGAATCGCGTCGAGGGCTATCTTGGCCTTGTGCCTGCCGTAGGGGATGACGTGCTCTGGGGCCAGGCCCATCGAATCCGCAATCTCGGCAATGGGGCGCATATCTTCCTCCTGGACCGGGCGCGAAAGACGGCCCAAATTGTAGCACAGGCCCTTGTCTTCCCAATTCGGGCCGCTACGTCTTACGTCTGAATACCAAGGTCCTTCACACGATCGAACGGCTGGTTCGAACCCCGATACGGTGCCGACATCCGGTTACTCACTGGCGCAGTATGGGTCGGTGGCATAGCAGCCTGCGTCTTCTGAGGCGTGCGCTTTGCCGTCCAAGCCGGGGAGCTACAGTAGCTCCGTAAACCGCGCTACGTCCAATCCTGCTTGCCTGATGATGGCCCGCAGGGTGCCTCTGTCCAGTTCCTTATGGTCGGGAACGACGAGTTGACCGAAGGGCTCGTCTCGGCGCAATATGACATGACTGCCACGTTGTCGCCTAGTGTAGAATCCGATTCTAAGAAGAGCTTTTGCACAATCCCGCCCCGAAATGCGAGGCAACCCGCTCATACGGCCACTAGTAGCGCCTCGAAATGTTCTTCCGGGACCGGTATGCCGTCGTCCTCCAGAGCTGCGACATATTCGATAATCGCCTCTCTGATATTGGCAATGGCCGCTTCCTTGGTCTTCCCTTGGCTGATGCACCCAGCCAAGCTCGGGCATTCAGCGACCCAATAGCCATCTTCACCCGGATAGAGAACCACCTGTCGCATCGTTTGCCTCTCTTGACTAGCTGGAAATCGCCTTCCAGAATATCACGGGCCACTCATCGCCGCATCAAGTCAGGACATTCTGTCTCTATACGGCCGACGTGATGGCTTTCAGGACGTCGTCGTACGCTCCAGGCAGCTCCACGGGCCGGTTGACCAGCTTTGACCCGACCCCCGGCAGTGAGTCGGCCTGGTAGCCGATCTTGAACTCGCCGAACTTCAGCCCGTTCGCGGTGGATATCACGATGACCCGGTCCGATGGCTGAATCACATTTCGCTCGACCAGCTTGATCAGGGCCGCCAGCGCCACTCCCGTCTGCGGGCAGCTATAGAGCCCCGTTCGGTCGGCCAGCGCGGCCGCGTGGGAAAGCTCGCTTTCGGTCGCCTGTTCCACGATTCCGTCGTGCGTCCTGAGCACGTCGATGGCTCTCTTGGCGCTCACCGGATTGCCGATCTGAATCGCGGAGGCCAGGGTCGATCGCGCTGCCACCGGCTCGAAGCGCTCGAAGCCGTCCAGGTAGCTCAGATAGAGCGGGTTGGCGTTGGCCGCCTGGGCGCAGACGAGCCGCGGCAGCTGCTGGATGATTCCGAGGGCCTCCATCATCTGGAATCCGAGGCCGATGGCGGTCACGTTGCCCAGATTGCCGCCGGGAACGATCACCCAGTCCGGCACCTCCCAGTCGTCCTGTTGCACCATTTCGATGCTGACAGTCTTCTGTCCCTCGATGCGCAGCGGATTGACCGAGTTGGCCAGATAGAACCGGTTGTCGCGACTCAGCCTCTGGACAATCGCCATGCAGCCGTCGAAATCGGTGTCCAGCGCCAGGGTCACCGCGCCGTTGGCTATGGGCTGGTTGAGCTGAGCCGGCGAGATCTTGTCCTTCGGCAGCACCACGACGGACGGAATACCGGCGGAGGCGCAGTAGGCCGCCACCGACGCGGAGGTGTCCCCGGTCGAGGCGCAGACGACGGCCCGTACGTCGGTGCCCCGGCTCATCATTTCCTTGACGGCCGACACGAGCACCGTCATGCCCAGGTCCTTGAAGGAGCCTGTGTGGCTGTTGCCGCACTGCTTGACCCAGAGGTCCTCCAGCCCAAGCGACGCGCCGAAGCGCTCGGCCCGGAACAGGTTCGTGCCACCTTCGTAGAGCGACACGACGTTCGCGTTGTCGAGGTTGGGGTAGACGAGCTCCTTCTTTCCCCAGACTCCGCTGCCGTAGGGAAACTGGGTCCTCATGTACCGCTGGTCGAACAGGCTCATCCACGCCGCCGGACTACGCCGTTTGAGCCGGTCGACGTCGTGGCCCACCTCGAGCAGCCCCTGGCAGCGAGGACACCGGTAGACGATCTCCGTCAGCTCGTAGCGGCCGTCGCAGCCGCTGGTGCACCGGAACCACGAGTCATAAGACGGCATCGTACATCTCCGATGGCGTAGAGTCGGGTCGCGCGCCTCGGCTCATTGTAGCGTGATGCAGGGCGGATGGCCTCGGCTGCCGGGACGTTCCGGCCGTTAGCGCAGGTCGCGCAGCCGCTTGTGCGTGAAGAGCATCGCCAGCGAGCACAGCGTGAGCAGCAGGCCCATGGATCCGACCGTCAGCTGGCTGCCCAGTACGTCGATCGCCACCCCGGATACGAGCAGGCTGGCGGGCAACAGACCGGAGGCCATGTAGTAGACGCTCATGACTCGGCCCAGGTAGGCGTCTTCCACTTCCTCCATGAGGATCGCGTTGGAGTGAGTCCTGCGCGCGGCGTCCGTCAGTCCCACGACTACGAATAAGGCCAGACCAGCATAGTAGTAGGGGAGCACGGCCACCCCCAGGAGCGCCAGGCCGCCGCACAGGGCCGCGCCGATGAGCACGAGCCCCGGCCTCCATCGCTTCGTGCCCGCTATGGCTACCGATCCGATCAGCGAGCCGAGTCCCAACGCGCTCAGGAGCAGGCCGAACGCTCCCGAATCGCGACCGTATACCTCGACCACCATGACGGGCAGCAAGAACGGCAGCGACTGCACGAGAAGCAGCGTTACGACGACCATCGTCACTACGCCGACGAGCAAGTCGCTGCGAAACACGTAGGCGATCCCGGATCGTATGTCCGCCATCATCGGCGACCCGGTGGGCTCGACCTTGCCGACGCCCCTGCTGATCATAAACGTGAAGGCGAGCGCGGCGAACCCCAATCCTGAGCCGACGAAGTACGCACCGTCGGGCCCAACGGTCGCGTACAGGATGCCGCCCGCCGCGGGGGCCAGCAGCGCCTGCGCGCTCATTCCGGACGCCTGGAGCGCCACCGCGTTCGCAACGCGCCGACGCCCCACCAACGACTTGACAAGAGCGTTCCGCGCCGGCATGGCGAACGAGAAGGTGGTGCCGTACACGACGGCCGCGAGCAACAGATAGCCCCAGGTAATCGTACCCGTCGCGATCGACACTGCCACGAGCAGTCCTGTCAACGCGGTGATGGCCTGGAACACGATGACCAGCCGCCGACGCTCGATCCGGTCCGCGATCGCGCCGCCTATGGGCGACAGCGCCAGAACGGGGGCGACTTGTGCCGAGCTCACAAGCGCCAGGATCTTGCCGGACACGGTTATGTCGTATACCAGGAAGCTGCGAGCCGCCATCTGGATGAGCATCCCGGCCATCATCAACTGGGTGCCGATCCAGAGATATCGGAAGTCCGGGACCTCGAGGGCGATCAGCGCCCTCGGCCACCCGGTCCGGCTGGATGTGCCTCGGCCGAGTTCGGCGGCGCGACCGGAGTCGTCGGCTGGGCTGGCGGCTGCCGGCGGTTCGGCGTTGCGTCCCACTCTTGGCTCCGTGCGCCGTGGTTGGCCGGAGGCGAAAGAGGCCCCCAGGCTACGCGCGGCTCTCATCGGCCGAAACGGATGGTACTCCTTGGTGGTGTTACGGCCGCGCCCGCATTCCCCTCGTGGAGCCTTCGCCGTTTCGCCGTCTTCGGCCCAGTCTGAGCGCGACTACGGCGGGCGTCGCGATGATACCACGCGGCCTGGGCAGGCGGTATCGAGTCGGCCCGAGTTGTTGTCGCGCCTATTCCCCTTTCGTCCGCGGACCGAGTCCTCCAACTTTGCCTGCCTGCCCGGACCCCGCAGCCGGCCGACGGTGATGATCGGCTTTGACGTGGGCCATGCCGGACACGGCGTCCCACACAGTACATCCTGTTACAATCCCGCCCGACGTGGCCAGGCCTGCGAACGGGTCGACTTCGACTTACCAGGCCTTGCATGGGAGATGGGCGATGTTAGTTCCCAAGGTGATGAGCACGCAGCACCCGGACAACGCGGCGCCGGCCCCTTTTGCCGACGATAGAGGAGTCCTGAAGGGGGACGGCGAGGTGGACGAGGCCGTCGACGTGTTCGCCCTGGGTTGCGACGAGCAGATGTGGGACTCTGAGGGGAAGGAAGCCGACAGCCAGGTCGTCCGAAAGCTCCTCACGGGATACCCCGACTTCTTTCAGGGCGATCTCCAGCTCGGCCGCGACATCGCGCTGACGCTGCGCGTGCCCAATCCTCGCATCGAACACGACATGCGTAAGTCCATGGTCGAGGCGCTTCAGAGCATCCCATCGGCCTGGGACATGGCGCATGGCTTCTACGGCGACGAGCACGTCCCCCCGATTCAGGAGGTCATCCTCCCCTTCACGACTTCCGCCGAAGAGATTTCCCTGGTAGAGGAGTACTATCGAAAGATTATCGTCGGCCAGGAAGACCGGAAGCTGCTCGGCGGCCAGTCGGTCAGCGACTGGGTGGGGGAGTTCTTCCCAAAGAGTATCCGTGTGATCCCGCTCATCGAGGACATGGAACACCTGCTCCATTGCGACCAAATCGTCGAGGAGTACGTGCGGCAGAGAGATCTTTCCGGCCAGCGAGTGTTCCTCGCCCGGAGCGATCCGGCGCTCAACTACGGCGTCGTGGCGACCGAGCTGGTCCTGAAGGTCGGGCTGCGCCGCCTCCACGAGCTCGAAGGGCGGTTGGGGCTGCCTCTGTTTCCGATTATCGGGGCCGGTTCCGTGCCCTTCAGGGGCCACCTGACGCCCGTCAACGTCGAGCGCGTTCTGATCGAGTACCCCAGCGCCCATACGTTCACGGTCCAGTCCGCCTTCAAGTACGACTATGACAAGGAGACTGTCCGCGACGGCATCGCGCAGATCCGCGCCCACGAGCGCGGCGAGCCCATGACCGTCGCACTCGGTCCCGCGCTCAAAATAGTAGACAAGACCACCGCCGAGTATCAGGCACATGTACAGCGGTTAACCGACGTCATCAGGGCCGTGTCCGCTCACGTGCCCAAGCGACGCGAGCGCAAGATGCACGTCGGCCTTTTCGGCTACGGACGCTCCCTGGGCGGCGTGGGTGGAGTGACCCTCCCGCGCGCCATCGGGTTCGCCGCTTCGATGTACTCCATAGGCGTCCCGCCGGAGCTGCTGGGCCTGGCGTCCCTGACCCAGGATGACCTCGCTTTCGTGCGGGAGGTCTACCCCAGTCTGGACGGCGATCTCCGCGCGGCCCTGCGCTTCGCCAACGAAGGTCACGTGAAGGAATTGCTGGGCGAACCGTACTCGAAGCTACTCGGCGAGTTCACCGACGAGATAGATCGAGTCCACGAGGGGCTGACCAGTGCGATCTGGGCCAGCATCAACAGCGGCAACACGTCCGTGAACGTCCTCCGCTACGTCGAAGAGGCCGCCCACCTTCGCCGCTCTCTGGGCTAGAGGGCCAGGTCACCGCATTTGGCGGTCGCTTGCCCAGCGAGGACGGCTGCGAGCGCGAGTGGCTAGCGGCAGCCGCGAAAGGGGCCCGGGCTACGAGCGGCGCTCATCCGCCGAAGCGGAAGGTACTCGCAGGTGTTGCAACCCGGACCCGTATTCCCTGGTGGGGCTTTCGCCATTCGCCGACCGCTTCCCCGGGCGGAGCCGGGTGCGGCGACTGGGCCGCGACAATGCCACGCAGCCTGGGTAGATGGTAGCATAGACGCCACACGATAACCGTCCAGAGTCCAGGCTTCCGCGAGTCCGCTCACCCCGAGTAACGCCATCGGCGCATTCGGATTGAGGAGCGCGCGCGAGGCCTCACGACACGTGGACAGATACACGATAGGGCTATGGGCAACAGCTTCGGGCACATCTTCCGCGTTACCACCTGGGGCGAGTCTCACGGAGACGCCGTCGGTGTAGTCGTAGACGGATGCCCCCCGAGAGTCGCGCTCGAAGCCGACGATCTGCAGCGAGACCTCGACCGCCGCCGCCCAGGGCAGAGCAACATCTCCACCCAGCGGCGGGAGTCGGACCGCGCCGAGATACTGTCCGGCGTATTCGAGGGCCGCACGCTGGGCACCCCGATCCTCATAGGCGTATGGAACGAGGACGCTCGCGGCAAAGACTACGAGCACATGCGGACGAAGTTCCGGCCCTCGCACGCCGACTACACGTACCAGGCCAAATACGGCGTCCGGAACTGGAAGGGCGGCGGCAGGGCAAGCGCCCGGGAGACCATCGGCCGGGTGGCCGCCGGCGCCATCGCCAAGAAGGTGCTTGCGCTGGAACACGGCGTCGAGATCGTCGGCTACGTCAAGCAGGTCTGGACCCTCGAGGCCGACGTCGACCCGGACACCGTCTCGGCCGCGGAGGTCGAGTCCAACATCGTGCGCTGCCCCGACCAGGACGCCGCGGTACGCATGATCGAGCGCATCAAGGAGGCCCGCAAGGACGGCGATTCCGTGGGGGGCGTCGTCGAGGCGGTGGCGCGCAACGTGCCGCCCGGGCTCGGCGAGCCGGTTTTCGACAAGCTGGACGCCGACCTGGCGAAGGCGATGCTTTCCCTGCCGGCCTGCAAGGGCTTCGAGGTCGGATCGGGGTTCGGCGGCCTTTCGATGACGGGGTCCCAGCACAACGACCCGTTCTACAGCGAGGGTGGCCGGATCAGGACGCGGACGAACCGCTCGGGCGGCATCCAGGGCGGCATCTCCAACGGCGAGAACGTCGTGGTCCGCGCCGCCTTCAAGCCGCCGGCCACCATCATGAAGCCGCAGGATACGGTGGACGAGGACGGCAACCCCACCGTGCTGACGGGCCGAGGCCGGCACGACCCCTGCGTCGTCCCGCGCGCGGTCCCAATCGTCGAGGCGATGATGGCCCTCGTCCTAGTCGACCACCTTCTACGCCAGCGAGGCCAGGTAGGCCCGGCGGGGTAGGCGCCACCAACTCCGGGCTCAGGAATCGCGGGTGCCAGACGCGTGCTGGGTCGAGATCAGATATAGAGTAGCTGACCTTGCATCTCGTCTGCGGTAAGCGTGTTGAGCAGCACGAACAACCGGCGAGCTAGAAACTCGGACGGAAACCCCGATTCTTCCCAAGCCGTCGTTGGCTTACCGTCGACTGTCTATGTAATAGTGGGTTTGTGAAACGCAATTCATATATTCCCATGTCGTATAAGACCGTAATACGTCTGCTTTGGGTAGTGCGAAACCCAGCCAATGACTTTCCGGCCATACTTCTAGGGGAACCTCTGGACAACTGAGTGTGTCTCGTATGTGATGGACAGTAAGGGGACTTTCAGAGGTGGTTTTTCCTCTTGTGGTGTGTCGATAGAGGTTTTGTGGTACTGAAACGGCTCTGCTAAGGCGTATCTCCGCTCGTTGTTCTGGTTTGGGCGCACTTCGCCCATGTCAGGATGCCAAGTATCCCTCTGTCGTTATCAAGTTCGTCATCCCCAGCAGCAACATCAGCCGTTGTGTGTTCTTTGCCAGCCCACGGTAGCGCACCTTGGCGTAGCCAAAGTGCCGCTTCACGTACAGGAACAGATGCTCCACCTTCGCCCTGGTCGACGCCTTGCGCTTCTCCATAAGCGCCTCATAGCTTCCCGGCTCCAGTTGCCGACGTCTCCCGGGCCTCATCGCCACCAACCACTCGACATCCGACTCTCGATTCTCCAATCGCTTGTCGACTCCCTGATACCCCGCATCGCCCCACACCCGATTCTCTCCACCGTGCAGCAGCTGGTGAGCCTCCGTCACGTCATGAACGTTCGCAGGTGTCGTTCTTACGCTATGTACTACTCCCGTCTCAGCGTCCGCTCCGATGTGTACCTTCATCCCGAAGTGCCACTCATTCCCCTTCTTCGTCTGACGCATCTCAGGGTCTCGCTTTCCTGAACGATTCTTCGTCGACGATGGCGCCTCAATAATGCTCGCGTCCACGATCGTTCCCTCCCGAAGCCGCAGTCCCTGGGACTCCAGATGACGGTTGATCTCCTCGAACATACCTTGCCCCAACTCGTGCTCTTCCAGCAGATGGCGGAAGTTCAGAATCGTCGTCTCGTCCGGGAGCGGGCCCGACAGCCTCAACCCTACGAACCGCCTCACCGACTCGACCTCATAGAGCATGTCTTCCATTCCAGGATCACTGAGGTTGTAGAACAACTGCACACAGTGTATCCGCAGCATCGCAGACAACTCATAGGGGCGCCGGCCACGGCCCGCCTTGGGATAGAACCGGCGGAAGCGCTCTTCGAGCCGTTCCCACGGGATCAGACCATCCATGCGCTCAAGGAATATCTCCCGACGGGTCTTGCGCTTCTTGCTCTCGTATTCCAACTCGGCAAATGTTGGCTGGTCCATCGTGTCTTCACCCCAAACATTTCTGTCTTCCTAGTGGCATAGTACTATGCCACAACACACTAGGCTTGTTCAGAGTGTCCCTAGATCGTCGTTCGGTCCGGGCGACTGGCGCGACAGAGGCGGGGAGTACGTACCATATTGTAGCAAGTGTGTGGCCCAGAGCGAGACCTCGCCGGGGTCGAAGCTTCTGGGAGACGTTGCGGTCAGCACCGACCCCACCGGTCTGATCGCGGCTCCGACGACCTGCCGATCGGGTCTGGTCACTCTCTAATTCGTGCTAAAGCGGTTCCTCAGGACACGATCAGCCCCTCCTGAGGCTGTGTCCAGGGCAGATTGTAGACAAACGCGATCTGCGGCGCGCGCGGTATCAACATTTCTCCGAAGGGCACGTCGATGACCACGGGCGCCTTGCGTTGCAGGGCGAGCGGAATCAACGTTCCCAGCTCCAGGGGGTCGTTTGCCCTCATGCCGACTGCGCCGAACGACTCGGCGAACTTGACGAAGTCCGGGTTGTGCAGGTCGGTCCCGTACGTTCCGCCAAACATCTCATTCAAGTCGCGGGCAACGTTGCCGTAGGAGTCGTTTCTGAAGACCACGACTACTACGTTGATCCCGTACTTGACCGCAGTAGCGAGCTCGACCGCGTTGAACATGAACCCCCCGTCGCCGGCCATGCAGACCACGGGGCGGTCGGGCCTGGCCACCTTCGCGCCCAGAGCGGTCGGGAAGGCGTAGCCGAGATTGAACGAGTAGCCGGAGTCGACGTACGTCTTTGGGCGGCTCACCTTGTAGTGGGTGCGGGCGTAGTAGCCGAACTGCGTGACGTCCCAGATCACGAAGGCGTCCTCTGGAATCGCGTCTTGTATCGCCTCCAGGACGGCGTACTGGGGCTCCTTGAGGCGGATGTCGTAGTAGGCTATGAGGCTGCGGGCCGCTGCGACCGCTTCCGCGGGTGACGAGCGCTCCCCGGCCCCGGTCTCTATCAGGAGCGGGATCAGGGCTTCGGTCGTGGCTTTGGCGTCGCCGTGGAGGGGTATGGTGTTGGACTGGACCCTCGTGAGCTCAGCGTCGTCTATGTTGATGTTCACCAGAGTGGACGACTCTCCGGCGGGATTGCCCAGCGAAAAGCGTGCGCCGATACCTATCACCACGTCCGCGGACTGCATCACTTCGTAGAGCCGGTTCATCTCCTGTCTGTCGCCCCGGGGGCTGAAACAGGAGCCGTAAGACAGCGGATGGCTGTCCGGTATGGTTCCCTTGCCGCCGCTGGAGGTAACAACGGGTATGTTCGTCGACTCCGCCAGCTTGACGAGGGCCTCTTCTGCGTCGGACCTCGCGACTCCTCCGCCCGCGAATATCAGTGGCGAGCGAGACCTGGCGATGATCTTGGCGGCTTCTCTCAGGTCTTCCTGGCTTGGGACGATTCGTGAGATGCGGGCAGGATTTCGCAGCTCGACCTCTTCTCGCTCCACACCGGTGTCAGGCGGAATCTCAAGTAGAACGGGACGAGGACGGCCGGTGCGCATCTGCCTGAACGCTTCGAACACGGCGTCCGGGATCTCCCGGGGCCGGGGCGCAAGTCGCTGCCACTTGGTCACGGAGCGCACCGCGTCCGCCTGGTTGGCGATTTCGTGAACGGCCCCCAAGTTCTTGCCGATCGCGCCGCGCGGGATCTGGCCCGCAACGAGCAGCACGGGCGTGGACCGAGAGTATGCGTTGGTCAAACCGGCCGCGGCGTTGTAGAGACCGGCACCCGGCACCACCAGCGCTACCCCCGGCTTTCCCGATGCGCGCATAGCCGTCTGCCATGTACGTCGTGGCCTGTTCGTGGCGGGTCGTGATCATGCGAATGCCCGGCTCGTCCCGCAGCGCGGCGACAATGCCGTAGATCTGGATACCTGGGATCCCGAATACGACTTCGACGCCTTCCCTCACGAGCGATTTCACCAGGGCTTCGCCCCCGCTCATTTTGACCATGATTCGTTCCCTCCATAAGAACAGACTCGCTAACCTCCGGCGGCCTGGCGGTCAGCCGGTATGGCTAGGAGCCAAACGCGTGTGTCAAATAGAGACGTTCCAAGGGACTGTTCAGACTCGAGGAGATGGACTCGGCGCGGGGCACCACCAACCATGAAAATGAGGCTGCACCGGTAGGGGCGGGTTTCAAACCCGCCCCTACGCCAAGTCGGCCAGGGGTTATTTTCAGAGAAAGTCTGAACACCTACCTTTCCAAGTCCCCGATGCGCCCCCGCCGCGAATTCTCCATCACGGCTTAGGACCCAAGGTCCGCCTTGTCGCTTACCGTTCCGTGGCTGTAAGGCCGTTAAGTGCCAGGCACTGGAGCGATTACGCTTCCGAGAGGTGGGTTACAAGCCCTCGACGACCACCATGTTGATGTTGGATGATCTGGAGCGGACGTCATGGAGCGACGTGTGCTCAGGCGAGTTGAGCCAGGCGTGGACCTGCGGGACGTCGTCGAATTCAAGTACGGCGAGGCGATCGGGCGTCCAGGTCCCCGATACGACCTCGACCTCACCACCGCGCGCGACAAACGCGCGCGACAAATTTGCCGCCGTGACTCTCAACCGTGCTCGCTACACGCTCGAGAAACTGTCCATAGAGATCCGCATCCGTTACCTCGACGTCTGTTATTACGTTTGCTGACATAGGTACGTCTTCTTTGAGGATGATGCTTGTCCGAAGTTCAACGTCATTCTACCGCTCCCTTCAGACAGGCTGTATCGCTTCGGACATTGCCGCGTCGTAGCGGCGGGCGCAGGCGTCGACCACCACGTCGACGTCCTCTTCGAGCAGGTATCGCTCACCGGCCAGGCGCAGGGCGTGCTCGCGGACCAGGCCGAGGTACTCGTCGCGGCTGCCGTACCGCTCCCGCAGCGACGGGCGGCTGTCTCCGGCGGCCTTCCGGGAGTCGGCCTCTGGCGCGAAGAATAACGTGAGCCCCTGCATCGGCACGATCTGCTCGGGAGCGCCGGTCTCGGGCGCGCGAGTGTTCCAGCCTGCATGGGTCGCGACCGGTACCAGGATGTCCGGAAGTCGCACGCCGGCCGTCTCGTTTCCATCGGAGTCGACTGCCGACACGAAACTCGGATAGACTCGACCCTCGCTCACGGGGTAGGCGCCGACGCCCCTGTCGGCCTCCGGGCCGAGGTCGACTTCCCGGAGCACCCACAGCCTCTCCGGGTCCGGCTTTACATCGTCCGGGACCGGGCCATAGGACGCCAACACCTCTTCGCGGGTGACGGCGGTGCCGTCGTCGAGCCTCGGATGGCTGTTCGGCGGCGGCTCCACGCCTTCCGCTACCCAGCGGTCGAGGTTGACGAGGGCCGCGCGAAGGAGCGGCCGGTAGTCGACGACGTTGAACCCGTGGCGGCCACGACAGCCGTCCGTCGCGTTGACACGGCCCTGCGGCAGCGAGCCCGGACCGTGCTGCGTGCCCCCGAGGTGGTAGACCCGCGTGCCCTCCGCCTGGTCCAGGTCGCATCCCGCGAGCCCGTTGATGTGCACCAGGGAGCCGTCGCCGCGCCAGTATTCGGCCGACGTGTTCGTGTAGAAGATCTTCGGCACGCCGCCCTGCTCTGCCTGACGGCTGAGCAGGCCGGAGCGCCGGCCGGTGTGCGGGTCGGACGTCTCGGTGTCCGCGAACGGGAACAGGTGCCCGAATCCGGGCGTCGACTGGACCGACGGTTGGGCGAACCGGTGGTTGAACTCCCCGCGCCGCCCGCCGGCCACGTGGGGCATGAGCCCGTCGAAGACGGGCCTTCCGTCCTCGTCCAGGTTCAGGCCAAGCGAGACGAAGTGCCTGAGCAGCCGGCCCGTCTGGGACGAGCCGAACGCGTAGGCCCGGTCGAACCCGCCGTCGACCGGGTTCAGAGGCGACGGGTCTCTCAGCCACGTTGCGGCTTCCCGCACCGCGAGCAGTCCGGCGCCGACGACGGGCGCCCGCTCGGTGGTGTAGACGAGGTGGTAGATCCTGCCGGGCTGGAACCCCGACTCAAGGTAGACGTGCTCCGCGCTGGGGACGACGCCGTCGGCCGTCTCTTGCGCGAACCTCCACTCCGAGGGCGGTACCGGGGTGTCGGGACCGTCCTCCCAGTCACGCACGAAGAGCGCGGCCTCGGGCTTCCCCATGTCCGCGACAGGGTAGGGGTGGTGGACGCGGTCGGCCAGCAGCCAGGTGCGTTGGACGTCGTTGGGCCAGATCTGTACGACCGTCTGGCCGCGGACGGGTTTCCCGTCTATTTGAGCGCGAGGGGCCTCCAGCCCGATCAGTCCCTCGCTCCGGAACACGTCCCACTGCCATCCGATCGAGACGGTCGAGTAGCCTCCGCGGTATAGGAACCCGTCGCCGGCCGGTATTTCCCCCGAGCCCTCGGGCGGCGCGTCGCCCACGTTGAACATGGAACTCATGCCGTACCGGCGGCCGCGGTTGACCACGTCCACGATGAGGCCGCGGTTGCCGCGGTCCGGCTCCTCCGGCGCGAGCAGCGTGAAGTCGGACCGGAACAGGACGCGGCCATCGCCGTCCCGAGGCGCGAGGCCGAGGTCGACGATTGGGCTGTTGGCCCTGTTGTCGGGGTCTACGCCGAACGTGACTACGCCATCGGTCCGCCGGTACGGGCCGGCGCGCCCGAACGACTTGCCCCCGGCGAACGGTCCGCTGTGGGTCGTCTCTACGTTGACGACGGCCATGAGTACTCCTTCGGCCGGACTGCGCTCGGCGCTACTGGCCGAACTCCTCGCGGAGCTCGGCGAAGATGCGCGTCGACGCGATGGTGCCGAGTGCGAGGACGCTGCTCACGTTCATCATGCGGTAGCCCTCGCCGATCCACCGTCTGCAGTCGTCCACGTCGGCGAAGGTGCTGGCGAGCGCCTTGCCCGTGCCCTGGATCTTCTGGGCCACGTCCAGCATAGCGTTCTCGACCCTGGCGTGGTGGATCTGTCCAGGCACTCCCAGGGACGCAGCAAGGTCCGACGGCCCCACGAGCAGGACTTCGAAGTCTTTGATCTTCAGCGTCTCGTCGATATTCCCGTAGGCCTCGGCGCTCTCCATCTGAATGATGAGCATCGTCTCGTCGTTGGCGTTGGCGAGGACATCGGCCGGGGCGACGCCCATCGACATCGCGAACCACGGGGCGATGCCGCGCTCTCCTTTCGGCGGGTACTTGGCATAGCTGATCGCTTCCCGGACCTCCTCGGGGTTGTCGACCTGGGGCACCATCACGCCCACGGCCCCGACGTCGTAGGCCTTCTTTATGTCGCCCGGCGTGTTCCAGGGCACCCGGATGACAGCCGCGACGCCGGCCTGACGAGCCATGATGCATGTCATGCCGACCGACTCGATGCCCCACGGGGAGTGCTCGTTGTCGATCCACACCCAATCCGGGTTCGTCTGGTAGATGGCCGCGGCGACGTGTGGCTCACGGCCGAACATCGCCGTGCCCAGCAGCAGGTCGTTGGCGGCGATGCGCTTTCTTATCGTGCTCGGATACATGTGGTCAATGCTCCTTGTCTGTCTCGCTTGGGGTTGAAGCCGTCGCCGCCGAAGTTTACCACCGGCGGGCGTAGAGGGATACCGGACGAGGTCGGAAGACCGCCAGGTCGACGGTCCGGTCGACGCGGTCCGGCGCCGCTGATAGACCGGGATCGGCAGACATCGCGGCAGGCTACGAGGAACGGTGAGGAGTGGACGGGGCCGGACGTCCCGGCGCCGTCAGAGCGCGGCAGGAGCGCTGGCTCAGCTACGGTCCTCCGACGAAGCGGGACCGTCTTCCGACGGGCCGTCCTCCGCGGGTTCCGTGGATTCGTCCGTCGGTGTACTGGCGTCGATGAGCCCCTGGATCAACGAGCCCAGATCGTGCAGGGAGGCGACGTACTGAAGACTGGCCACGGCGCCGTTGTCCAGCATGACGTCGACCTTCTGGTATCCAAGCGACTTGCCGAACATGCCGAAACGAGACCGGACGTCTCGCAGCGTCGATATCGGCACCTCGTACTTCTGGGCGCCCGCCAAGCCGCCCTGCTGATAGAACAGCGTGTCCCTTGTGAGCACGTACTCGGTTCGGCGCCACCTCAAATATCTGGGCACCACGATGACGACGATGAAGAGCGTCAGCAGGATCGGGTCGTCCAATATCGGAAGGCCCGAAACGACCAGGATGACCGCTAGGACCAACCACGGCATCGACGACCACACCCAAGCCCATGGGACCTGTTTGATGACCAGACCGTCTTCGGGAATACGGTCTCGGGGATCGAACTCGGCCGGCTCGGATCGCGACTCGTCGGTGCTCATGCCGAAAGTATACATGAAAGACGGGTGGGAACAGGAGTGGGGTCGACAGAGCGAGCGGAGATTCACTGATAGGCCCACTGGGCCCGTGAAGCGGGTCGTCTATGTCGACGCTGCGTCCAGCTCGCGTCTGAGGCTGTCGTTCTCGGCGGTCAGGCGCTGGACCTCGGCCTCGGCCCTCTCGACGCGCTCCATGAGCTTGAGTGCGACCTCGACGCCCGCGAGATTCAACCCCCAGTCCTCCATGTAGTGCCTGATGCGCCTCAGACGGTCGACGTCGCGGCGGGAGAAGATGCGCTGCCTGCCGGGTCGTCTCGGACTGACGAGGCCCTGCCGCTCGTAGTAGCGCAGGGTCTGCGTGCGGACGCCGAGCATCCGCGCCGCCACGCTGATGACGAAGACCGGCTCGTCGTAGTCGAGCAATTCGTCGTTTGTCATGAGAACTTCCTCGTCCGTGAGGCTCAGGTAGCGCGCTTGCCGCGCAGCTCCTTCAGCCTGCGGAACAGCTCCTGCTCCTCGTCGCTGAGATTCCCGGGCAATATGGGCCGCACTGTCACCAATAGATCGCCCACGGACTCAGGAGATCCCAGCCGCGGCATGCCCTGGCCCTTCAGGCGTATCTTCTGGCCGTTCTGGCTCTCGGGCGGTATCTTCAGGCTCAGCTTGCGCCGGAGCGTCTGCACGTTCACCTCGCCGCCGAGCACCGCGTCCTCCAGCGGTACCTCGACCTCGGTGTGCAGGTCGTCGCCTTCGCGGGTGAACTGCACGTGAGGGGTAACCTCGATGTTGAGATCGACCTCCTGACCCTGCCCCGGGTTCACGCGCACCACGGAGCCGGTCTTGACCCCGGACGGGATGGTGACCTCCAGCCGGCGCTCGCCGCCGCGGGTGGTGATCGTCACGGTTCGCGTGGTCCCGGCCATCGCCTCTTCGAGGCTGACCGTCACCGAGGTCTCCAGCCGGGTTGGGCCCGCGCTGCCGTGGCCGAACGGGGAGCTCCCCAGGAGGTCGTCGAAGTCCACGGACTGGCCGCCGAAGCCGCCCGCGCCCCTGTGGGCACGCCCGGTCCAGGTGAACGGGGGCTCGTACCCTCCAGCCGCGTCCCCCATGCGGTCGACGTCCCGCCAGTTCGCCCCGTAGCGGTCGTACTTCTTCCGGCTGTCCGGGTCCGAGAGTACCTCGTATGCCTCGTTGACCTTCTTGAACCGGTCCTCGGCCCCCTTGTCGTCCGGGTTCAGGTCGGGGTGGTGCTTGCGCGCGAGCCGTCGATAGGCCTGCTTGATCTGCTTCTCGTCGGCGTCTCTGGGTACGCCGAGCTCGCTGTAGTAGTCCTGAGCGGGTGCCATGGGATGCTCTTGTCACTCCGTAGACGCTGCCGTTCTGGTATGGGTAGAATAGCACAAATGCCACAGTGGTTCGAATAGATCATATGCGTAGCGCAGCATATATATTGACACGTCTATGATCATTTAACTATAATGCGATCAGCGCTGAGGCGGCCCACCCTCACGACAGAAAAGAAGGACGAAGCAGCATAACAGGAGGTGCGCAATGGTTTTGCAGAGATGGTACCCACTGGCGAGCAGGCGAATCGATCACGACCCCTTCGACCGGCTATGGAATGGCTTCTTCACCCCAGCCGGCCCAACGACGGGAAGCTTCGACCGGACGGCTCCCCTGGACGTGCGTGAGACCGACGAAGAGATCGTCGTCACGGCCTCTCTTCCCGGCGTAGCGCCCGAGGACATCGATGTGACGATCGAGGACCGCGTTCTGTCCATCCGGGCCGGTTCGGCTGCAGAGGACGAGAGCGAGGAGGGCAGCTACCTGGTCCGAGAGCGCCGGACCGGCTCCTACCGCCGCGCGCTCCGGCTCCCGGGGTCCGTGGACGCCGAGAAGGTCGTGTCCGGCTACGAGCACGGCGTCCTGACGATCACCTTGCCCAAGCGCGAGGAGGCGCAGGCCCGTCGAATCGAGGTCAAGGTAGCCTAGCGCGGCTGACCTGACGACCGCTCGGTCTACCCGTGAGGCCCCTCCGCCCAGTATGGCGGAGGGGCCTCTTTTTTCGTCGGCGCCTGCTACCGGGGGCGGCTTGGGGCGCGGTCTCGGCTGCTATAATCGGCCTTGGTTCGGGAGGTCGACGATGCCGAAGGTGTACACGCGCCGGGGAGATGCCGGGGAGACCGGTCTGCTCTTCGGAGGCCGCGTCGCCAAGGACGACCCCAGGTGCGAAGCCTACGGCACGGTCGATTCCGCCCTGTCGGCCATGGGACTCGCCCGCGCCCTATGCCGGGACCCCTGGGTGAAGAGCGTCCTACTGGACGTACAGCGGGACATGTTCGTCGTCGGGTCCGAGCTGGCCACCGACCCGGCCGATCACGCCAGGCTCGAAGCGACGTTCGCGGTTGTGACCGCCGACATGGTGAAGAAACTCGAGGAGCTCATAGACAGGGTGAACACCCAGATCGACCTGCCCGCCGCCTTCATCGTACCCGGCGGCTCCGCGGCGTCCGGAGCGCTCGACCTCGCGCGCACGCTGGTGCGGGAGAGCGAGCGCCGAGTCGTGTCGCTGAGAGGCGGACCGGCGGAGCCCGATCCCCAAGTGCTGCGATATCTCAACCGGCTGTCGGACCTTCTTTTCATGCTGGCCCGGTTCGAGGACAGGGACCTGCCGGCCGAGCTCTCGTCCGGGGAGGAGCGGGCCCTGTGACCCGGGCCCGCGAACGATGAGCGCCCCCAGGATCGCCGTCGTCGACTACCAGGCCGGCAACCTGAGGAGCGTCGTGAAGGCCCTCCAGCGATTCGGCGCCGATACGGTGGTGACAAGTGACAGCGACGAGGTTGCCGGCGCCGACGCGCTCGTCTTCCCCGGGCAGGGCGCCAACGACTCGTCGATGCGCCATCTGAAATCGAGTGGGCTGGTGGAGCCGATCAAGGAGTTCGTTCGCAGCAACAGGCCGTTTCTCGGTGTCTGCCTCGGCCTGCAGCTCCTGTTCGAAGGCTCGGACGAGGGAGTCGAGCCCGGCCTAGGCCTGCTCGCGGGTTGGGTCAGGCGTCTCCCCGGCGACGTCAAGGTGCCGCACATGGGTTGGAACCGGGTCCACCTGCAGGCCGACCATCCTGTGTTCGACGGCGTTGCCAGCGGCAGCTACTTCTATTTCGTTCACAGCTACTACCCCGACCCGGCGGACGAAACGCTCGCGACCGGCACGACCAGCTACGGGGTGCGGTTCTGCAGCGCGGTCTCATGGGCCAACGCGGCGGCCGTCCAGTTCCACCCCGAGAAGAGCGGCGTGACCGGACTGCGTATCTACGAGAACTTTGTCAAGCTGGCCGGCGGCGCGGCGGGATAGCTCCGATGGAAGTGATCCCGGCGATAGACATTCGCGGCGGCCGATGCGTCCGGCTCTACCAGGGCGACTACGATCGCGAGACGGTCTTCTCCGACAACCCGGTCGACATGGCCGTCCGCTGGGCTGAGATGGGCGCGCGCCGGCTCCACGTCGTTGATCTCGACGCCGCCCGTTCGGGCAAGCCCGAGAATCTGCCGGTGGTCAGCAGGATAGCCTCCGCTGTCACCACGCCCGTTCAGACCGGAGGCGGCATACGCGGCCCGGAGGCGGCGAGGGCCGCAGTCGATGCCGGGGTCGACCGCGTCATCATCGGTACGGCCGCCGTGGAGGACCCCGAAATGCTGCGGTCGGTGTGCGCCGAGGTCGGTTCGGAGCGCGTCGTCGTCAGCCTGGACGCGCGGGACGGCTACGCCGCCACCCGCGGCTGGACAGAGACCAGCGGCCGCCCCGTGGCCGACGTGGCGGCCGACGTTCGGGCGACGGGGGTGCACCGCATCGTCTATACTGACATCTCCAGGGACGGCACACAGACAGAGCCCAACTTCGCCGCGGTCGCGGCGCTGGCCGCCTCGGTCGGCCTCGGTCTGCTGGTCGCCGGCGGAATCGCCTCGATCGAGCACTTGGTCGAGTTATCTCGGATCGGCGTCGAAGGGGCGATAGTCGGGACAGCCGCCTACACCGGCCGCATCGATATGGCGAGGGCGTTTCGGACCGTGGGCTAGGGCGCGAGACCGGGTGCCTGAGCCTGAAACCAAACGCTAGAGGTAGGAGCGCAATGCCGACAAAGGTGAAATTCGACGCCAAGAACAAGGAGCTGCTGGTATCGCAAGACCGGCGCAACGCGCTGGACGTGTACAAGCTCCTGAGGATATTCCCCATACTGTCGCACCACGCCGTGGCGGACATCGGCTGCGGCCCGGGCTTCTTCACTATCCCGATGGCCAAGATGGTGTTCGACGGCAAGATATACGCGCTCGACATACAGGACGAGATGCTTGATGCCGTACGCGCCGAGGTGGCGAAGGTCAATCTGACCAACGTCGAAGTCGTAAAGAGCCAGGAGAAGAAGCTCCCCCTGGAGGACGACTCGCTCGATGGGGTGGTTGCGGCGTTCGTCCTCCAAGAGGCCGCCAGCCCCAGGACGCTGCTCAAGGAAGCGCTGCGGTGCCTCAAGACCCACGGGTGGCTCGTCGTCCTCGAGTGGTACAAGAGGGAGATGGAGGAGGGCCCGCCCGTAAGCCAGCGCATCGACATGGAAGAGCTGAAAGAGTTGACCGCGAAGGCGGGCTTCCGGGTCAGGGAAACCAGGGACCTCAACGGCAAGCAGTACATGGTGATGGCGAGGAAGTAGGGTTGCTGACCAAACGGATCATCCCCTGCCTCGACATCGACCGCGGCCGGGTGGTGAAGGGTGTCAGCTTCGTCGACATCCGGGACGCCGGGGACCCCGTGGAGCTCGCGGCCCTGTATGATCGCGAGGGCGCCGACGAGTTGGTATTTCTCGACATCACCGCCAGCTCCGACGCGCGCGACATCATGATCGACGTCGTGAAGCAGGTGTCGGAGCAGGTCTTCATCCCCCTGACAGTCGGCGGCGGCGTACGTTCCGTTGAGGGAGTCCGCGCCCTGCTGGAGGCGGGCGCTGACAAGGTATCGCTCAACACGGCGGCGGTGCAGCGGCCGCAGCTCATCGCGGAGACGTCCGATTTCTTCGGCTGCCAGTGCATCGTGGTAGCCATCGACTACAAGCGTCTCGAAGATGGGGATGACGACGTCCCTGGCCCCGAGGCGGCTGACCCGAGCTTGGCGCTCGATCAGGACTCGCGCTGGGAGGTCTACACGCACGGCGGGCGCAGTCGCACCGGGATAGACGCGGTCAAGTGGGCCCGTCGCGCGGCGGAGCTGGGCGCGGGCGAGCTGCTGGTCACGAGCATGGATGCCGACGGACGCCAGGACGGGTACGATCTGGAGTACACCCGGGCGGTGTCGGAGGCCACCGGGATACCGGTCATCGCCAGCGGAGGCGCCGGCGAGCTGGACCACGTGCGCGAGGCCCTGGACGAGGGCAAGGCCGACGCCGCCCTGGCCGCCAGCATCTTCCATTTCGGGAAGCTGAGCATCCGCGAGACCAAGGACTATCTCGAGGAGCGGGGGATTCCCGTACGCCCGATAATCGGAGGAGCGGCCTTGGAAGACGCGATGGTCCGGCTGGACGGGAGCGGACTGGCGCCGGCCATCGTGCAGCACGCCGAGACGGGCGAGGTGCTGATGTTGGGCTACGTCAGTGCCGAGTCGTTGCGGCGTACCCTGGAGACCGGCGAGGTCTGGTTCTACAGCCGCAGCCGCGCCGAGCTATGGCGCAAGGGCGAGACCTCGGGCAGCTACATGCGCGTCAGATCGGCATCGGTCGACTGCGACGGCGACACTCTTCTGTTGAAGGTCGACCCGGAGGGCCCCGCCTGCCACACGGGCGAGAGGACATGCTTCTTCACTCCGCTCGAAGCAACGCCGGAGTTCGAGCGCGCCGACACGGGTCCGGGAATCGTCGAAGAGCTGTTCGCGGTGATCCAGGACCGCAAACGCGACATGCCCGAGGGCAGCTACACGGCCGATCTGCTCCGCCGGGGCATCGACCGGGTGAGCCAGAAAGTCATCGAGGAGGCGGGGGAGACGGCGCTGGCGGGCGCCAGGGGCGACAGGGAGAACCTCGCCGCCGAGGCAGCCGACCTCGTCTACCACACCCTCGTGCTTCTGGCGGCCTCGGACGCCAGGCCGGAGGACGTTTGGGAGCAGCTCCGAAAGCGCAGGCGGTAAGGCCGTAATTGGTCAGACCTGCTGAACGGAACGTGGCCCACCTAGGTGGTTTCCCGCTCTCCGTCGGCACCACAGTACCGCTGTCGTCGAAGTCTTCTTGGGATGGGCCGTCGCCATACGACCCGTTTGCCCCGAGTGCCCCGACGCTTCGTCGGGGTGTATCGAAGAGCCCCCACGACCCTGTCTTTGGGTGGGGCCGTCACCAGCATTGGCGGGAAGGTTGCGTGCGCCCTTTCGATACGCGCCGGTCAAGGCGCCGGCGCTACTCAGGGTGAACGGGTTGCCTCGGCCTTTAAGTCTGAACGGTTACGGCAGCCCGACCCCGAACTTCAGGCGGGCGGTCTAGTCCGACGACGCTTCTTCCGCAGCCGCGGATTCGTCGCCCTTCAGCGTGTTCTTCATGGCGGCTATGGCTATCTCGATCTGGTCGTCGTCCGGCTGGCGCGTGGTCAACGACTGGAGTGCCAGACTGGGCGACGCGACCAGGCGTACGATCGGGTTGTCGCCGTAGGACCAGCTCAGCCTGATGGCCTCGTAGCCGAGGGCCGCGACGACCGGCACGAGGACGATGCGCGAGGTGAACAGCCACCACAGCGGATCGCGGCCGACTAGTGTGAACACCAGTATCGCCAGCACCACGACGAAGAGCAGGAACGCGGTGCCGCATCGCGGGTGCGCGGTGGGGTAACGCCGCACGGCCTCGACTTCCAGCGGATCGAGGTGCTCCTGGGCGTGGACGGTCATGTGCTCCGCGCCGTGGTACATGAACACCCGCCGGATCTGCTCCATCTGACCGATCAGGACGATGTAGCCGAGGAATAACGCCAGCCTGATCGCGCCCTCCGCCACGTTGCTGACAAGGTCCGACCCCCCGAACAGGGAGCCCAGAGCTTCGCTGGTGACAACGGGCAGCAGGAAGAACAGCCCTATGGCGAACACGACGGACAGCGTGAGGACGCCCGCCACAGCGGCCCCGCCGATCTCTTCGCCCTCGGCCTCGGCCGCGACGTTTGCGGAGTAGATCAGCGCCCGCATCCCCAGCGACAGCGACTCGATCAGCGCCAGGACGCCTCGGACGAAGGGGACCCTGCGCAGACGGCCGGTGAACAGCGTGCTAATCGGCTCGGAGCGCAGCGCGACCGTACCGTCCGGGCGCCTGACCGCTATCGAGGAGCAGCGCTGCCCGCGGATCAGGACGCCTTCAATTACGGCCTGGCCGCCGTAGCTGGGAGGGGTTCTCGTGGTCATCTTCGTCTATGGGCCTCGCCGGGAAAGAAAAAGGGGTGAGTCGGTCTCACCCCTGTTCGGCACTGAGCGCTTTGAGCGGCTACTGCAGGTTGAAGCGGCGCTTCATCCTCTCGACCCGACCCTCGGTGTCGACGATCCTCTGCTCGCCCGTATAGAACGGGTGGCACTCGCTGCATAGCTCAACGCGGAGGCTGGGCTTCGTGGAACCGGTGGTGAAGGTGTTCCCGCATGAACACGTAACCATCACGTCTTCGTAGTAGGCCGGATGTATCTTGGGTTTCATCGTCGAAATGCCTATTGCTCGATGGGGTAGACGCTGGCGCGCCGCTTGTCACGCGTTGCGGCCTCGAATTTGACCGTGCCGTCGATCAGGGAGAACAGCGTGTGGTCCCGCCCCAACCCGACGTTGGTGCCGGCCTCGATGCGCGTGCCGCGCTGGCGGACGATGATCGACCCCGCTGTAACGAACTCGGTGTCGTAGCGTTTGACGCCGAGACGCTGGCCTCGGCTGTCGCGGCCGTTCCTGGTGCTGCCGCCGCCCTTTTTGTGTGCCATGCGGTCCCCTCCGGAACGCTCCTACGCCGTGATGTCCTTGACGGTCAGCGCAGTGTAGGACTGCCTGTGACCCTGCTTGCGGTGGTAGCGCGTCTTCGCCTTGTACTTGTAGACGACGATCTTCTTGCCCCTGCCGTGCTCAACTATCTCGGCGGTCACCCTGGCGCCGGACACGGTAGGATTCCCCAACGTGACCTCGCCGTCCTTCGACACCATGAGAACGTGGTCGAACTCCACCGTCTCGCCCGCCTCCTGAGGAAGAGACTCGACGCGGATGGTGTCGCCCGGCCGCACCTGGTACTGCTTTCCGCCCGTCTGTACGATCGCGTAGGTAGTCATCATCTGCCAACAGTAGATTCTACGGTCAGCCAGCCCCCACGGTCAAGGCGGATAGTGGATAGTGGATGGCGGATAGTTGGGTAGGGAATAGCGGGAGGGCGGTACTGCTTTCGAGCGGTGCCGATGAACCTCGTCCCGGCCCCCTGGGCAAGTGTGGCGGAGGCCGGTCCGCAAAAATATGGCCGATTCTGTACCATTCTGTCTCATTCCTATCTGAGCGGTGGGACACGTGGCCGGAAAATGGGACGCTCGGCGTCTCACTGGCCCTATCGGAGGCGGGACGCCGCAGGTCGAGATGAGACACGGGTGTCTCGTCGTATCCGTCGTGTGGACGCCCGGGGCGAGCTCGATCTATCTGCTGGCGAGTGTTTGTCGTAACTGTTCAGAGTTGCTGAGAGGAACACTCGGGTGGGGCCGACACCAGTATTGGCGTGAAGGTTGCGTGCGCCCTTCGATACGCGCCGGTGAAGCACCGGCGCCACTCGGGTCAACGGGTTGTGCGGGCCCCTCAAGTCTGAACAGTTGCTGGTGGTCACGAGTAAAGAATAGCACGGATGTACTGTGGGGTACAAGAGGACCGTCGGGCCCGGATTCGCCGCGGCTTTCACCCTCACCCCAGCCCTCTCCCGTCGATGGAGAGGGGGGTTTCTACGCCGTAGCCTAGCGTCTAAGTGTCCCCACCGCTGCGGCCAGCAGGGCCAGTGAGAACACGCCGAGGGCTGCCAGGTTGGGCCACAGCTCCGCCAGGCCCGTGCCCCGCAGCATGATCTCGCGCAGGGCGTCGACAGCGTATGTCAGGGGAAGCACGACGGAGAACCACTCGAAGAGAGTGGGCATCTGCTCGACGGGGATTATGACCCCGGACAGGAATATCTGCGGCGCCAGGACGATCGGGATGAACTGGACGACCTGGAACTCGTTGTTGGCAAAGCTGGAGACGAATATGCCCAGGCTGACGGCGACGGTGACGACGAGAAAGAGTATCGATCCGATCTCCCAGAGGCTTCCGACATATTCGATGCGAAGGACGAAGATGGTGAATGCCAGGATCACGGCGGTCTGGACGATCGCGAAGATGAGGAAGCCGAGCATGTAGCCCAGCATGATGTCGAAGCTGCCCACCAGGGTGGTCTGGAGTCGTTCGAGCGTCCCCTGTGCGCGCTCCCGCAGAAACCCGACGCCGGTCAGCATAAAGGTGAAGAGGAACACGAACACCGCGAGCAGGCCCGGGGCAACGCGGTCGAGCACGGAACGCTGCTCGACGAGACTGAAGCCTACCAGCGACATGACAATGAGCGGTCCGACGATAAGCAGGCCGATGGAGCGCCGGTCGCGCAACATCTGACGGACGATCCGCTCGGTGATGGCGAGGACGCGGTCTGCAGACATCAGTCGGTCGACCGACTCAGGAAGTGTATGAACGCGTCCTCCAGGGAGGCGTCTGGCCCCCCGGTGGCTGCGCGGAGCGCCGAAGGCGTATCGAGGGCGATGACCTTCCCGTCTCTGAGGAATGCCAGCCGGTCGCAGTGGGCGGCGTCGTCCATCGTGTGGCTGGAGATCATGATGGTTGTGCCAGACTGCGCCATCCGCCTGAATCGCTCCCAGAAGACGGCGCGAACGTCGGGGTCGAGTCCGACGGTCGGTTCGTCCAGAAGGAGCAGGGCCGGACGATGGACCAGGGCGATGGCGAGGCTGACCCGCTGACGCATGCCTCCGCTCAGGTTCAGAATCGTGTCGGAGCTTCGCGGCGTCAGGTCCACCAGATCGATCGCCTCCTCCACAGACCGGCCGCGCGAGCGACGGTCGGACATTCCGTACATCCGCGCGAAGAAGTCGACGTTCTCTCTGATCGAGAGCTCCTGGTACAGAGCGCTGAGCTGGGGCATGTAGCCGACTCGCGACGCCTGACGGGGAGATGGGGACTCGCCGTGGACGGTGAGCGTCCCACCGTCGTTACGAAGCAGGCCGACCATCAGCCTCATGAGAGTCGTCTTCCCGGAGCCGTTGGCCCCGAGCAGCACGAACACCTCCCCCTCCGTCACGGACAACGAGAGGCCGTTCAACACCTCGAGCGTGCCGTAGCTGAACGTGAGGCCACTCGCTTCGACTACGGGCGAGGCTTGCATGAGCGGAGCTTCGGTGTCCAAGTCAAATATCCGTTGACCCTGCGCGCTACTCGAGGTGAACGGGTGTGTGGGCATCGTCCCTGAACAGCCACATACCCGGCCTGCTACGTCGTCAGGGCGTTTGTGACGCGGTCTATGACGATCTCGTCCTCGCCGTCGTTCAGGGCGTAGACGTTGAGCTCGACGGTGTCGTCGTCCAGCGGCAGGATCCAGATGCGCGGGTCCTCCTCGTACAGGTCTTCGGCCATCTCGGGCACGGTCTTGCCCACGGCCTCGGTGTCGATCTTGGCCCGCAGGCTGTAGCCGAAGTAGAGCGGGAAGCGCTCGACTATCTCGCCGTCGAACACCGCAAGCTCGGACAGCGCGGCGTTCATCCGGACCAGCCGCTGCTCGACTTCGGCCAGGCGGTCTTCGTGGTTGGTCGTGACCCAGCTGTCGACCGCGTTGACGAGGGCGACGATCTGGCCGCGGTCCATCTTCATCCCACGTCCGAAGCCCTGACCGTCCCCGTGGAACTCCACGAAGCCGTTCGCGACGACGGCGTCTACGAGGTCCTTTCTGCCGCAGACGTAGCCCGCGGCGTTAGGGCCGCCGACGTACTTGCCGCCGAAGCAGACCAGGTCCGCCGCGCGGGCGGTCGTGACGAAGCGGTCGAGAGGGTAGACGATGGCCGCCGCGTCAGCGATCAGGGGCACGCCGTGTCGATGCGCCGCGTCGACCGTCTGCTGCAGCGTCGGGACGTCGGCGTCGCCCGTGTAGCCGACGTAGTACTCGACGGCGGCGGTGTCGGGACCGATGGCGGCCTCGAGCTGCTCCAGCGTGCAGCCGCGCTTGTCGCCGACCTTGACCAGCTTGCCGCCGGGGTACGTCAGGCACCTCGCGAATATGTAGTCGTGGGCCGCCAGCACGACGAACTCGTCCTTCATGCCCGTCGTGTCCGGGAGCTGTCCCATCTTCTGCTTGTCGTTGCCGGCCATGCACGCGGCGGCGCTCAGGGTGAGCGCAGACGCGGCCCCGGACGTGAGGTGTGCCGCCTCGACGCCGAGCAGCCCCGCGATGTGGTCGCCGGCGTTCCGCAGCAGCTCCGCCATGTCGACCCAGTTCCTGTTGGCGTCGGCCATCAGGTCGAGGCTCTGCTGAGTGAGAATCGATCCGCCCTTGGTCGTGTCCGCGCCTGCCGCGTTTATCAGCCGCCTTACCCCGAGAGCCTTGTAGGCGTCACCGCCATCGAATATCCCCATCTGGAATCGTCCTCCCGTTGTCTTGTTGGCGCCCAACCGCTTTGGGCGCGATGAAGATACTTGCGCCCGTGGGGTGTGTCAATGGCCTACCCCGTTGTGGGCGTCTGTAGTATAGGCCGCCGGCGAGCCACCCCGTGTACCGGAGCACTTTTCCGTCGGCCCCGTCCGAACCGGACGTGCGGCTTTCACCGCATCCAGCTCTCCAGTGTCTTGGTCAGCGGGTAGTGTCGTTAGTCAGGTGCGGTGCCGAATGGCACCACATTGTCGCATGCGCAGTGCGATTGGGTTACGCGGCTGCGTGTGGATGCGCCAGGGGGCGGCGTGGGAGTCAAGCGTTCCTAGCGACAACCCTGTTTCATGTCCCGTTCAAGCAGCGTGCAAGCACTGTTCCCCAAGGTTGCCTTCACCTGACTTTCAGGTCAGAATGGTCGAGTCCCCGCAGGGACTTTTTGCAAGCTGGCAGGGACGAGCCGTATCTCGGAGATGGCATTTTCTATCCTCCAGTCAGACTCAGCATCTCCGCCAACGTGTTCTGTAGTAAGAGCCACGTCGGAGCTCCATTGGATGCAGTGCTGGGCCACCCGAAACAGGTCATTCGAGGGATAATAGGATGGTCCTCGGGCTGATTGCCGTCTCGATACTGAATGCTCTTGCTGCTGTTCCGATGGGGCTACGGGCAAGACACGATTTTGCCCGTCAGGGCCGACTTTCTCTGCCGGTCGCGATCTGGTGCGGAGTCAACATGCACGGTCACGCAGCGGTTACGTTCACGCTTGCATGGCTGAACCGTGGTTCGCTCAATGAACCGACACCGATCAGCCTGGCACTTGGCTAAGAAACTATCTCAAAATCATAACGCACAAATGGCTTGAGCGGTTTATGAGGTGATTCGTATGGTTTCTCCAAACACATTTGGAGGAACTTCGTGAACAACCAAGAGGGCTTGGGAACCATATGGGAAGCATCGGACGAGCTTTGGGAACTCATTGGGCCTATCATCTTGGCTTAGTGATGGGTACAAGAGCCAAGAAAGAAATATCGCTAGAACATGAAGGGGGATACCGAATTGTAGACATGGCAGAACAGAACGCGGTCAAGGCCGCAAAGACCGAGGTAGCAGCGCTCGAAGAGACACTCATAGAGGCCGGATCGTCCGGTGACCTCACCGCGATTATTGACGGCGCGGCGAAGCTGTCAGCGGCGCGAGAGCGCCTCGAAAGGGTGCTCGCCAAGGCCAACGCGGCGCTGGAAAAGCAGCTTGCGACGGCCATTCGGGCGCTTGTCGAAGGCTGCGACTACGAGGCACGCAACGGGCGGCCTATCGACTCGATCATCTGGTACTGCGATCGGAGCGCAGGCGACCCAGCGGAGGGTATCGAGCCGGTCTGCCGCGTCTCGATCAACGCCAAGGCTGCGATGTGGAAGACGGCCGATGGGGCAACGGTTCGCGAAACTCGGAGCATGCGCGACGCGATGGCGGAAATACTCCGACAGGAGGGCCCTCTCCACCGTCGAGAGGTTCATGATCGACTCGTCGAGATGGGCGTATCTGTTGGCGGACGGGATCCCGTCAACAACGTCGGCGCCCACCTGAGTACCGATGATCGCTTCAGAAACGTTGGCAGGGGGATGTGGGACCTATCGTCATCATCCGACCGGACGGGAGGGTCCGAAGGGTTTGGCAACAGTGGCGAATCGGATGACCTGGATGACGCCCTCGAACCCGGGCAGGGTCTAGACGAGCTTGAAGAGGAGGACAGTGTCGCATGGTAGGTAGCTGTAGGCAGTCGGCCCATGGAACACGAGAAAGGAGTAGAGAGCCCATGAGAATCGGAGACCGGAGACGCGTTTGGGTACGTGGGGTTTCGCCCCAGGAGACGGAACTGCTCGGAGAAGATGCAGTATTCGAGCGAAGAGGACGCGGCTAATGCGGCGCGAGAATACAACCTGCGCGTCGTATTTGCAGACATGGGCGCATACCCGTGCACCCGTCATGAAGCTTGGCACATTGGCCATCACGATAAGCACAGCGGGGCACGCCAGGCGATGAAGGCTCTTGTAGAGTTCTTCATGTTGTTGGAGATTCAATACCCAATTACGGAGCCGCAGTGGAAATCGTTTACGGTAGGGCAGCAGCATCTTCCCCCGGAGCGGGCGGACGAGACCCTGGAGGGCCTAGCGTGAACGACTCGACTGACCAACACCCTGCATATCAAGAGGAAGCCGCTAAGCTCGCCGACGTTGTTCGGTACATCGACGAGCAGCGGCTCCAGTTGGAGGGCCAGATGCCGGCGACTGCCGCGCACCAGGAGACGGCGAACGAGATCCAGAAGATTCTGTAGGCGAACGCGGATTCCTTCTACAGGGCCTTGGACCAGCCGTACTTTGGACGCCTCGACTACTTCCGCAAGGACTTGGCCGGAGCGGGCCCGCAGTCTCACGGCGACGAGCCCAACGGCGATTCTGCTCCGCTGCAGACGATATATCTGGGAATCGCTTTCATCCCCGGCAAGGAGGTCTTTAGCTGGACGAGCCCGGTTGGAAAGCTCTGGTACACGCAGAGCTCCGAGGGCGGCTATACCGCGCCCAAGGGCTACATTCCGACCACAGTCGACCTGAAGCGGTACATCAGGATTCGCAGCCGGCGGCTCGAAGACCTGAACGACATATTCAGGCGGCAACTCCCTGCTCCCTCTACGGCCAAGCAAGACGTCCTGACAGAGGCTCTCAGCGGGGTCGGCAGTGAAGATGGACGCCGCGAGATCATCGTAGAGACGATCGAGCACGACCAGTATGAGAACATCGCCAACGTCAGCGACAAAGTCTTGATCGTCCAGGGCGCGGCGGGCAGCGGCAAGAGCGATATCGGGCTGCACCGAATCGCCTACCTGCTGTCGCCGCACAACGAGATCGCGGAACACGAGCGTCCCACGCCGAGCACTACGCTCTTCGTAGGGCCGTCGAAGGCCTTCCTAGAGTACGCGGCAGACGTCCTGCCAAGCCTGGGAGTAACGGCGGAGGTCGAGCAGGTCAGGTTCAGCGACTGGATTGCCGGCCTCTTGTCCGCTCCTACGCCGGCGCGTCCCAGGATCTGGAACAATCTGCTGGACAAGGGAGATATGACGCGCTTCGACAAGGACGCCGAGACGTTTAAGGGGTCACTCGCCATGGCAGACGCGATCAACAGGTATGTTGCAGAGACCGTTGCCTCCGTCAGACGGAGATGCCTACGGCTGTCGGGCAACATCCCCGGACTCGGCACTGCGCCCCGCCTGTCCGGAGCCGAGATCAGGTCTATCGTGAAGAAGGAAGTTCTCCCGTCGTCGTCGAGAGAGTGGCGGCTGAATCGTTGCCGCGAGGACTTCATCGGCCGAATCGTGCGGGCGGCGTTGTCGACGGGTCGGGGAGTGCAAACTTCTTTGTTCGCCCCTGAGAGCCGACACCAGGCCGACCGTGGAGAATTGGATCGAAGGCGGGCCGAGACGCGGAGTGCCGTATCGCGATGGTGCGACCGGGCATGGAGGCACCTGGACTTCAAGGAGGGATACGTGGCCCTCCTGTCGGACGCCGAGCGGATGATCCGCCTGGCCGGCCCCAGTTTGTCCCAGGATGTCGCCGCCGAGCTTGCGGAGTCAGCAGACAGGATTAGGAATCAAGGATTCGGTCAGGGATTCGACGATTCGGACATAGGGGCGCTGGCCTATCTGGACAATCTGCTCAACGGGACGATCGATCGGAGCTACCGGCATGTTGTGGTAGACGAGGCCCAGGACATTTCTCCGATTGAGTTCAAGCTGCTGGCGGCCAGTTCCACCAACAACTGGTTTACTGTACTCGGTGACACAGCCCAGAGGCTCACGCCTTACCGGGGGATCAGGTCATGGCGGCACGTGGAGCGGGTCTTTGGACGGTCTGAAATTGAGGTCCAGCGCGCCCGCAGGTCGTACAGATCGACCAGGCAGATAACCGAGTTCAACAACAGGATTCTGAGGACCTACGACAAGAACATCGCGGCGCCGATCCCGTTCGAGCGTGAGGGCCACCGGGTCGAGTACAACCGACATCGGGACACGGCTGCTATGTACCGGGGCATCGTCGACGACGTAGAGCGCGTCAGATCCCTTGATGGCTTGGAGAACGCAGTCGTTGCGATTCTGGTGAGAGACCAAAGGAATCTGAATCAGTTCCGGAGGTATTGCGAGAATCTCGGCCTCAGCGATGCCGTCCTGGTTGGACAGGAGCACCACAGCGGTGCACGTACGGTCTTGGGGCGCATTCCCGACGTCAAGGGGCTGGAATACGACGCGGTTCTCTTGATAGGCGTCAACGACTCGTTCGACGACACGGTCTTCAACAAGAGGCTGCTGTACCTGGCAACGACCAGAGCCAAGCACTACCTTGGCATCCACTGGTCTGGACGACAGTCTCCGATACTCGAGTCCATCTCCGACCGCGGCATTAGCTGGTCTCGGGGTCGCTCCTCAGTGTGATAGCTTCATGTCGGTTGCCCGTTCGACTCCGCCTGTACGCCCCAACGGGCCCCTATGACATCCACAATTCCCTGACGGCATTTTTTGGCCGGCGGATTCGTTTCCGATGAGATACGTGGGCGTTGCCTCGCTGTCGGCGGGAGTCCTGCTCCTGGAGTTGACGCTGACCCGGGTCTACTCCGTCACCCAGGGGTACCACTTCGCCTTTCTCGCGGTCAGCCTCGGCCTGCTCGGCTTTGGCACGAGCGGCACGCTGCTGTTCCTGGCCCCGCGCCTGTGGCGCGGCGGCGGGCGTTTCCTGCTCGCGTCGTCGGCCGGCCTCTTCTCCCTGACGGCGGTCGGCAGCTACTGGGCGCTCGACGTGATCCCGTTCGATGCCTACCTGTTGGTCGTCGATCCGTCCATGTTCGC
>CBDCTC010000005.1:0-924053 GCA_965222125.1 Dehalococcoidia bacterium
ACGGGGCGCTGGCGGTCTTCGCCGGTGTGGACTCGACGGGGGCGGCGACGACGAAGGAGGCGCGGTGGGCCTACGCCGAATGGACGGACATGGTGCGGCGGCGGTCCGGCGGCGGGAACGTCCTGGTCTACAGCCAGGGCACGGGAAGGGCCGCCGCGCTGGTTCCCCGTGACGACGGCTCGCTGGAGGTCGCGGCGGTCCTGGGGATGCGCTGGGAGCCGGGCAAGCTGGTCTCCCGGCGCAGCCTGCGGGGGCTGAAGCCGCTGGCCGGAGGTGCGTGATGGTCACGGCCACCGTGGACATCGCCGCGCTGAAGGCCCGGCACCCGCTGGGCGACACGGTGGAGGCGTCGGGCGTGAGACTCAGGGGAAGGGGCAGGGTCCGCCAGGGCGTCTGCCCCTTCCACGACGAGGCGGAGGGCAGCTTCACGGTGTACGCCGACTCGGAGCGGTTCTACTGCTTCGGGTGCGGCGCAGGGGGCGACGTGCTGGACTTCGTGCGGCGCGTCGAGCGCCTGAGCCTGCCGGAGGCCATCGCGCGGCTGGACGGCAGCCCAGGGCCTGCGCCCAGGGCCGCCAACCGTCCAGCCGAAGCGCGGCGTCCTCCGTCCGCCGCGCTTCCTCCGAGGGACCCCGCCCTGCTGACGGCGGCGGGGCGTTTCTACGCCGGTCAGCTCCGGCGCAGCCCCGCCGCCTGGGAGTACCTGGCCTCGCGGGCGTCGGCCCGTCCGCGGCAGCCCGCCTGGGCCTCGGCTATGCGCCGGGCAGCGGGCTGCGGGAGGCCCTGGAGTCGGACGGCTTCTCTGCCGACCGGCTCCAGGACTGCGGGCTGTTCATGGAGCGGGGCGCGGAGCGGTTCGCCGGCATGGTGGTCGTTCCCGACGCCTCCGGCGGCCTTGTCCGCTGGCTTGTCGGACGGGCCGTCGATCCCGACCGGACGCCCCGGTTCCAGGCGCTGCCCGGCCCAAAGCCGGTGCTTGGGCTTGGGCGTCTTGGGGTTGCGCCTCCTTGGGCGGTGGTCGCCGAGGGGGTCTTCGACTGGCTTGCCCTTGCCGGGTGGGGCATCCCCGCCTGCGCCGCCCTCGGCGCCCTGGGCGTGGAGCGGGTCGCCAGCGCCCTCCGGGGCTGCCCCCGCGTCTTCCTCGCCTTCGACGCAGACGACGCGGGCCGCGAGGCGACGGAGCGGCTTCAGTCCCTGCTCGGACGCAGGGCCGCCGCCGTCGCCCTTCCCCCAGGCGTCGGCGACGTGGCCGAGCTTGCCGCCCGGCCCTACGGACGCGCCGCCTTCCTCCGCCTCCTCTCACAGGCAGCCCGCTCCGCCCGGTAGCGGCTCCCCGCCGCTCCCCTGCGGGCTTCCCTGCCCGCCGTTCAGCCATCCCCACTCTCACCGCCCAGGCGGACCTATGCCCAATGCACGACGGGCTCCGCCCGCCCACGGATTCCCGTAGAGCCTGCCCCGTACTTGATACGGGGGGAGTCCGCACCGGTCATTCGCTACAGGAACACACCACACAGACAGAAGGAGACAGACATGGTGAACAGGAACGGAAGCAACAACGGACACAGCAACGGCCTCGTCCACATCAACCCCAACGGCCACGACGCCGCGCTCGACGCGACGCACCACGAGCTGCTCTGGGACGGGCTGCCGCCCGCAGTCACCAACGCCCTGGGGCAGCCCATCGACCCCGCGCTGGTCTCCCAGCGCAAGGGGCGCGGAGGCAGGGTCTTCGACTACCTCGAAGGCCACGCCGTCATTGACCAAGCCAACCGAATCTTCGGCTACGGCGGGTGGGGCTATGAGCTGGTTGGAGACGTGACGCTGCGCCAGATCGAGACCGTCGACACCCAGACCGGCGAGCTCAAGACGGCCTGCGCCTACAGCGCGCCGGTGCGAGTCACCGTTGCAGGCGCTCTGCCCCGCACCGACACCGGCGTTCACCCGGTGGCTGAAGACACCCTGGACGGCCACGACACGGCCATCAAGGGCGCGGTGACGGACGGCATGAAGCGGGCCTTCAGGAGCTTCGGTGTTCAGTTTGGCAACGGATTCTATGGAGACCAGGCCCCGGCCAGCGGCCCGCCCCGACCGGACCGGGCGCCCGCCCAGCCCAGGGCGGTGTCCGCCCCGGCGAACGTGGCGACGCTGCGCAAGCGGCTCGTCGAGCTGGCCGCCGAGCAGGGCTTCGACGAGGACCAGGTGCGGACCGCCGTGGTGGACCGGCTGGGCAAGAACCTGGACGACCTGACGGCGGCGGAGCTGACGCCCCTCATCGAGGGGGCGACCGAGAAGCTCCAGCAGATGCGGCAGGCGCAGGCGGCCTAGACCGTCCTGCCCATCGGGACACGCAATCGAGCGGGGTCGTCTCTTCGAGGGCGGTCCCGCTTCTCATCTACAGGAAAAGGAGGACACGACCGATGACGACGATGCACACACCCTGGGGGACTCCCCAGGACATCGAGGAGCTGGCCGAGGGCGTCTGGCGGGTGTCCGCCGCCAGCCACGGCGGGCTGAAGCTCAGCCGGGAGCGGTGGGCCAAAATCCCCGCCGCAGTCCGGGACGCCATGTTCACACCGACGTTCGCCGAAGAGGACTGCGAGGAACCCATCGTGAGTACGCTGCTGGGCCTGGGCGACGACCGGGAGAGGGAGATGGCGGTCAGGGTGGCGGAATACTTCGAGCGGTACGCTCCCGCGCTGCCCTATCTCCGGGGAAAGGGGGTGGGCCATGAGCACGACCACGCGGCCTAGACCCCGCAGCCTTCCCAGCACGACGACGAAGCTCAGCACCGAGATGGGCAACCTCTACGTCACCGTCTCGACGGACGAGGACGGAGATCCCTTCGAGGTCTTCGGCTGGCTGGGCAAGGGCGGCTCGTTCCAGCACGGTGTCACCGAGCTGGCCTGCCGCCTCATCTCGCTGCACATGCGGCGGGGAACGCCTCTCGAAGAAGTGATTGACCAGTGCCAGGGCATCCAGGAGATGCAGCCGTTCTTCAACACCATGCCCGACGGCAGGAGCGTGGCCGTCCTGGGGCTCGGCGACGGCATCGCCCACATCCTCAAGGCCCATCTGAAGGCCAGGGAGGAGAGGGAGGCGGCGGAGACGGCGGAAGCGGTGGAAGCGAAGGTCGCTGCATGAGCGGTCTGAACAATCGAGAGCTTGGAATCCAGGCGGGGCTGTCTCCAACGGGGGCCGCCCCGCTTCCCATTACAGGACAAAGGAGGAATCGACATGACGACAGACATTGACCGGGCGGAGGTCTTCTCACGCCCCGCTGCGCGGTTCGACGAGGACGGGCAGCTTGAGATACGGGCCTCGTCGTCCCTGGGCTGCCGCCGCGCCCTCTGGTACGCGGCGACGGGCTACCAGCCCACCAACCCGCGCCGACCGAGGAGTCGCTGACGGCGATGGAGGCGGGCAACGCCCTCGAACCCGTCGTCCTGCGGGCGATGGAGCGGGCAGGCTGGCAGGTGTCTCCCGCCGACCCCCAGGACCCGGAGGCGGTCTCGGTGCGCATCGGCCCGAACCCCGTATCAGGTACGGGGCAGGCTCTGCTGGTGACGGGACATCCCGACGCCACGGGGCGGATGCCATTGGACGGGGAGGAAGCGGACTCCGAGGTCCAGGCGTTTCTGTTCGGGGGCGGCCACAGGCTCCCCGCTACGGCGGCGCGATGGTCGTCGAGGTCAAGACGCGGGGGCCGGAGGCGTTCAAACGGTGGCGCACCCTGGGAGCGGAGCGAAGCCATCCGGCGTCGGTGGCCCAGGCCGCCTTCTACACGCTGGGTCACTACGGAGAGCTTCGGGACGCCGCCATCGCCACGATGGACACCGGGGGCCGCACCTGGGACTACGAAATCATCCCCGCCGACCGGCTGGAACGGGCCTTGCAGGACGCCTGCGAGTGGCTGGGACAGCTCGGCGCTCACCACGTCCAGAACGGGCCGGACCCCGACGCGCTGCCGGAGCGGGACTTCTCGGCAGGCAGCTGGCAGTGCAGGTCCTGCCCCTTCCTGGCGGTCTGCCTGCCGGGTGCGGCGGAGGCGGACGACGAGACGGAGATGGAGGGAGAGGAGGTTAGCGACCAGGAGGCGCGGGACGCGGTGGCGGCCTACGCGGAAGCCCAGGAATCTCTGAAGGAGCCTGAGAAGGTCAAGCGCAGCGCGCTCGACACCCTGAAGGCGTGGATGCGCCGCCAGGGGGACGCCAAGGCGACCGTCAACGGACGCACGGTCAGCCTGGTCCGCTCGACTCGCTACTCGGTCAACTACCGCAAGCTGAACGAGGCGCTCGACCCGGAGACCCGCGCCGAGATCGTCACCGAGGGCGAGTCGGAGTACGTGCGGGTGACCTAGACGCTCCCACAACGGAGCGCACAACGGGGCCGGATTCCTCTACAGGGACGGCCCCACTCTCATTCAACCGGGCGCGGCAACGTCCGCGCCACACCATTCAGGAGGAACCGAAATGGCACGCACCATCAACAAGGTAGAGCTCTTGGGCAGAGTCGGCACGGAGCCGGAGATGAAGTACACCTCTGGCGGGATCGCCGTCACCCAGCTTCGGCTGGCGACGGACCGCCGCCGCCAGGACGGGGAGGTGGAGGCCGACTGGCACAACGTCATCTGTTGGGGCAAGCAGGCCGAGGCCGTGAACGAGTACATCGGCAAGGGCGACCGCATCTACGTCGCCGGACGCCTGGTGAACAACACCTGGGAGGGCCCTTCGACAGGCTCAGGGCAGGCTGGGCAGCGGCGCTACCGCACCGAGGTTCACGCCTCCGAGGTCGTCTTCCTCGACTCCAAGGGCGGTGGGAAGGACAACGGCGACGCCTCGGACGTCGAGGAGACGGTGGCTGCCTCTCCCTTCTAGTACCTACTAACAATATACAGCGTTATGTTGTATGCTCAGTTTATGTCAGGAGTAGCAACGGTTATCGAATTGACGGAGGAGGAGCGAGGGACGCTGGAGAGTTGGGTGCGCGGAACGAGTACTGAGCAACGCTTTGTGCAACGAGCCCGTATCGTGCTGGAAGCCGCGACGGGAAGCACGACGAAGGATGTCGCATCTAAGTTGCAAACGCGTGCGGCTACCGTGAGCAAATGGCGCACCCGGTTCGCCAAGCATAGATTGAGGGGACTGGCAGATGCTCCCCGGTCGGGCAAGCCCCGGGTATACGACGAGGAGACCGAGCGGCGCATTCTGGCCCAATTGGACGAGCCTGCGCCGGACGGGTACACGACGTGGACGGGCAAGCTGTTGGCCAGAGCCCTTGGCGACGTGTCGGCGATACATGTCTGGCGGGTCCTGCGCAAGCACGGCATCCACCTTCAGCGACGTCGCAGTTGGTGCGTGAGCACCGATCCGCAGTTTACCCAAAAGGCGGCGGACATAGTGGGTCTGTACCTGGAACCGCCCGAGAACGCAGTGGTGATCAGCGTCGATGAGAAGCCTGATCAGCGACAATTACTTTTGCCGGTAGACGCTGACTATTCTTGCCGGTCGTGGGGGGAGACCATCTGGTACAGGAGGTACCGGATTGGTCACAGATCAGCAGGTAGTGCTACTGAGGCAGAAGCTAATGGAAGGCAAGAGCCAACAAGCGGCGGCGGCGGCATCTGGTATGAGCGTGCGGACGGCGCGGACGTGGCAGCGAGGCAGGCTGTCGTCGGAGAAGAAGGGCAAGCGGAGGTGGCGAACCCGACCGGACCCGTTCGCCGGGGTGTGGGCCGAGGAGGTCGAGCCCCTTCTGCGGAGCGACGTTGAGGGAGCGCTGCAGGCGACGACTATTCTGGAGTGGCTCGACGAGCGGCATCCCGGCCGGTTCAGTAAGTCGCAGTTGCGGACGCTGCAGCGTCGTCTTCGAGACTGGCGTGCGCTGAGTGGGCCGGATCGGGAGGTGTACTTTGAGCAGGCTCATCCCCCTGGTCGCGAGGCGCAGATGGACTTCACACACTGCGGCGAGTTGGGGGTGACGGTCGGAGGCGAGCCGTTCGGCCATCTGCTGTTCCACTTCGTGCTGAGCCATTCGGGATGGCGGTATGTGGACCTTGCCTATGGGGAGACGTTCGCGGCTCTGGTGAAGGGCATGCAGGGGGCTCTGTGGGAGTTGGGCGGTGTGCCGGAGGTGTTACGGACCGACAACCTGTCGGCAGCCACGCACGAGTTGAAGGGGAGCGGAGGTCGTGCGCTGAACGAACGGTATGCGGCGGTGCTGGCGCACTACGGGCTGCGGTCCACGAGGACGAACCCGAGGTCATCCCACGAGAACGGCGTGGCCGAGCAGGGTCACCACAGGCTCAAGGGCGCGCTAGGCCAGGCGCTGGTCCTGCGCGGCAGCCGGGACTTCGGGTCGGTGGAAGCATATCTCTCGTTCGTCCGGCAGGTGGCGGACAAGCGCAACAGGCTGGTCATGGCGAAGGTGGAGCATGAGCGGCGTCACCTCCGGCCACTGCCGCCCGCCCCTGTGCCGGAGTACGTTGTCTACCGGACGAAGGTGCGCAGGTGGAGCACGGTCCGGGTAGCCAACCACAGCTACACTGTGCCGTCCCGGCTGATAGGCGTGGAGGTGGAGATCCGCCAGTACGCCGACCACTTGGAGGTCTACTACAAGGGCAGTCCGGTCGAGCGGATGGATCGAGTGCATGGCGCTGGGGAGGCCGGCATAGACTACCGCCACGTCATCGGCTCCCTGGTGCGCAAGCCCGGTGCGTTCGCGCGTTACCGGTACAGAGAGCAGATGTTCCCCACCGGGACCTTCCGCTTGGCCTACGATGCCCTGCGGGAGTGGAGGGGCGAGCGCGCCGACGTGGACTACGTACGCATCCTGCACCTGGCCGCCACGACCATGGAGTCGGAGGTGGACCGAGCCCTGGGAGTGTTGCTCGAGGCGGGCATACCCTTCGACTACGCGGCGGTGCGGGAGTTGGCGGCCCCGGCCCCGCCACAGATCCCTGAGCTGGCCTCGCCCAGGGTGGTGGACCTGAGGGTCTACGACCGTCTGCTTGCGGCGGGTGTGCGATGAGCATGGGCAGGATCTCCTCGGACGGAGTGAAGGAACGGATCGGCCAGCTGTGCAGCGAGTTCAAGCTGCCCACGGTGGGAGCGGAGGCAGGCCCCCGGTTCACCGCAGCCGGTCACACGGACGCCCTCGTGACCCTTGTGGAGGTGTTGGAGCAGGAAGCCGAGGACCGCCGGCAGAGGCGCATCATCCGCATCAGACGAGCATCCAGGCTGCCCGTCGGCAAGACATGGGACACCTTCGAGCACGACAGGGTGCCGGTGGCGCTCAGACAGCAGCTCGACGAGCTGGCCGATGGGAGCTTCGTCGAACGAGGTGTCAATGTCCTGGCTTTCGGACTGCCCGGCACCGGCAAGACCCACGCCATGTGTGCCATAGGCCACCGCTTGGTCGAGTCGGGACGCTCGGTACTGTTCACCCCTGCCTACCGGCTGGTCCAAGACATGCTGGCGGCCAAGCGGGACCTCGATCTCCCACGCATGCTCCGCAAGCTCGACAACATCGACTTCCTGCTCATCGACGACCTCGGCTACCTACCCCAGGGAGCCGAGGAGTCCGAGGTCTTGTTCACCCTCATAGCCGAGCGGTACGAACGCCGCTCTCTGGGCATCACCTCGAATCTCGTCTTCTCTGAGTGGGACAAAGTCTTCGCGAACCCTATGGCCACAGCCGCGGCCATAGACAGGATCGTCCACCACTCGATCATCCTGGAGTTCGACGTCCCCAGCTATCGGACCGGTGCAGCTCAACAGCGTCTCCAACAGGAGGTCTACCGGCAAAAATAATTGACGCACACCGGCAATAATAGTTGACGCCGATCAAAGCCTTCCATCCAGGCCTTGGAACGAGCTCAGGGGTGGCTGCGCCTTCCTAACGGAGAGGCGGTGCGGGGGCATACTCACGAGTACAAGCGACACGGGACTACGACCCTCTTCGCTGCCCTTGAGGTGCATACCGGCAAGGTTAATGTGGCCCACTATCGCCGCAAGCGGCGACGGGAGTTCCTCGACTTCATGAACCGTATAGTGGCCCACTATCCCGATACCGAGCTCCACGTGGTGCTGGACAACTTCGTCACTCATAAGCCCAAGCATGACCGTTGGCTTGCCCGCCATCCGTTAGTCCACTTCCACTACACGCCCACACATGCTTCATGGCTGAACCAGATCGAGGTCTGGTTCAGCATCCTGACCCAGGCTGTCCTGCGACACCTCAGTGCCACGAACCCCAAGCAGGTCTGTCAGGCCATCGACCGCTTTACTGATGCCCGCAATCAGAACCCTACTCCCTTCGAATGGACCAAGACCGTTGTCAAACCTGGAAGTCTCAAACAACGTTACTCTGACTTATGATAGCAAGTACTAGCAGCTGATACACAACCGCACACAGCGACGCCTTTCCGAAAGGCGCATCACGGGGCCGCTCCCATCTACAGGGGCGGCCCCGCTCCTGTTTCTAACCGACTGCGAAAGGAGGCCGACATGACCAGGAAGAAGACCCTCACCAAGGACGCCGCGCTGCTTGAGGCGCTGCGGAGCAACCTGCACCTGCTGGGCGAGATCGCCATGCGCTACGAGGTCGAGACCCAGCCTGAGCGCCCGGAGGCCCCGCCCGCCATCAACTGCCCCGACGACGTGCGCAGGCTGCTGGGGCCGGAGATGTCCGGCCTGGCCCAGGAGCAGCTCAGGGTGTTGCTGCTCAACACAAAGAACAAGGTCGTCGGCCAGCGGGTCGTCTACCAGGGCAACGTCAACTCGTCCATCGTCCGGCCCGCCGAGGTGCTGCGCCCCGCCGTCATGGAAGCCGTCCCCAGCATCATCATCAGCCACAACCACCCCAGCCAAGACCCGACGCCCAGCCCGGAGGACGCAACCATCACGAGGGAGCTGGCGCAGGCGGCCAAGCTCCTGGGCATCGAGCTGCTCGATCACGTCGTCATCGGCGGGGAGAAGTTCGTCAGCCTCAAGGAGCGGGGCCTCATGTCCTGACAGCCCTCGCCGTCCGGCTCTCACGCAGGGGCAACCGTCCCTGCGCATCCCCCGCGACACATACACCGAAAGGAGACATGACATGCTCGCAACTCACACCATCGACCCCAAAGACCTCTACACCATCACGTCAGGCGGCTTCAGCGCCACCGCCGACGCCTTCGCCCGCGACGAGGCGACCGACGGCCTCTGGTTCGTCTCGATGGTCGGCTCCCAGACCGCGCTCAAGGCGATCTGGGCCTCGCTCCTCAAGCAGCCGCCGGACACGGCCCACATCATCCGTGGCGCGGACGGCATGGCGCTATCGGGCGGCTACCAGCGGTGCCAGATTCCCTACGAGACCATCGGGACGTGGACGACCAAGATCGCCCGCCTGCCCGTATCGGGAGGCTGGCACGCCCTCGTGTACACCAAAACCGCCGAGTACGGATTCGAGAAGGACAGCTTCCTCCTGCTGGCGCAGGCCGAGGATGAGGCCCCCGTGCCCGCGCCGAGCTGATAACCGCCTTCTGCACCGCCTGCGCCGAGAGCATTGGGACTCACCAAGTCCTCTGCTACCAGCGCAACGTGGGCGTCGGAGAGGTGGTCGGGGTGCAGACCGGCCACAGGGACATGGCAATCGCCGCCTGGGGCGGCGCAAGACACAGGAAAGGAGAGGAGACCATGCCAACGGAACAGACGCTGTTCTTCACCTGCCCCCACTGCGACGAGCGGTTCGCGCAGGTGGAAGAGCCTGACAGGGACATCCACACCGGGGAGGCCTACCACTGCGGCTCGTGCGGCATCCAGGTGGTCTTCCAGGCGGTGACCGTCGAGGACTACGTGCCGCCCCCCAGGGCGAGAAGGGACTGCCGCTTCTGCAACCCCGAACCCTGCCGGTTCGGGCCGTCAACGGACACGACAGACGACACAGAGAAAGGAGAAGTCACATGAGACTCGCTGCTCAAGCAAAGGGAGGGTTCTACCCCACGCCGGAGCGGGTCGTCGACCTGCTCGCGGAGCTGATTCGCACCCCCACCGGCTACTACCACAGGGACCGGGAGACGCTGCGCATCCTCGACCCCTGCTGCGGGGCGGGGGAGGCGCTGGCGCAGCTTGCCGAGCGCATGGACGCGCCCAACGCCATCCCCATCGAGACCTACGGCGTCGAGTTGCACCGGGACCGGGCGGAGGAGGCGGAGAAGCGGCTCGGGCGCGCCCTGGCCTCCGACCTGTTCGCCACGTCCGTAGCGAACGGGGCCTTCGGGCTGCTCCTGTTGAACCCGCCGTATGACCATGACTCGGAAGACAAGCGGACGGAGCACGCCTTCCTTACGCAGACGACCCGCTACCTGGCCGAGGGCGGGCTGCTGGTGTTCATCGTCCCCAGGCAGCGCCTCGCGGTCTCGGCCCGCTACCTCTCCACCCACTACGGGCGGATGCGGTGTTGGGCCTTCCCCGACCCGGAACGCCAGGTCTTCGACCAGGTGGTCTTGATGGGCTACCGCAAGGCTGATCCCGTTCCCGACCCCCACGGCGAGAGCATGGCGCTGGAGTGGGCGGTGGGGGAGCCGGAGCCGATGCGCCCCGACCCATACCCTCCGTTCACGCCGAAGACCACGCCGAGCGGCGACATCCTGTTCACCACCCGCACCGTCGATCCCGTCGCGGCTGCTGCCGAGGCCAGACGGTCGGGGCTGTGGACGAGCACGGAGATAACCGACACCCTCTGGCCCGCCAGGGACACCCGCACCCGCCCGCTGATGCCCCTGCGAAGGGGACACATGGCGATGCTGGTGGCGGCGGGCTTCTTGGACAACCTCTGCCTGGAGGCGGAGGGCCGGCGCATCCTGGTCAAGGGTCGCACCTCAAAGGAGATGGTCATGGTGGAGGACAGCCCGGAGAAGGAGGTCCACCGGGAGAAGCTCAAGACCACCGTGGTCGCCCTGGACCTGCACGACGGAGAGATCACCGACATCGCAGCATAGACGGCTCGCCCCAAGAGCCGCGCCACAAGGCCCCGCCATCCCTCTACCGGGAAACGGCGGGGCCTCGCTTCGTCTGGACGCAACACCCTTATAAAGGAAGGAAGGTCGTGAAGATGCAGATAACCATGACGTTGGAAACTGCTCGCTCTGCGGGCAGCCCATCGCTCCCGGCGGACCCGCCATGCAGACCGCCTCGGTGGACATCATCGGCGGACGGGCGGTCTCAACCCCGGTGCGGTCCTACCACCTGAAGGGCCGCTGCTACGACGACGTGCACCGGCGGGAGTCCCTTCCGAACGCAGCATAGACGGCTCACACGAGCCGCTCACGAGGCCCCGTTGGTCCCATCGACTGGCGGGACTCGCTTATCGCCCAACCCCAAGCACTCTCATACAGGAGGGAGAAAGACATGAACCTCGGACAGTTCATCGACACATTCAAGGACGCCATCGCTCAGCGGGTGGTGGAGTCCTAGGCCCTCGGAGAACGGCGGCAAGCTCCCACGCCTGCTCCGCACCCCCCTGGGGGCGCAGGCCGACGCCATCCGGGGCGCGGCCCTCTCTCTCGAAGCCCACCGGGGCACCACCGTCGTCGGCGAGATGGGCACCGGCAAGACCTTCATCGCCGCCGCGGCCGCATACATGGCGGGCTTTGAGCGGACGCTCATAATCTGCCCTCCGCACCTCACCAAGAAGTGGAAGCGGGAGGTGGAGCAGACGGTTCCCCTGGCAAGGGCCGCCGTCGTCACCTCCATCACCGACCTGGAGAAGCTCAGACTCTCCATCGGCTCAGGGCCTCTGTTCGCCGTGATGAGTAGAGAGCGAGCCAAGCTCTCCTACCGCTGGAAGGCCGCCGTCATCGAGCGGTGGGCCACCTCCAAGGGCAGGCTGGTAAGGGACGAGGAGACGGGGGAGCCCTTCAAGGTTCCCTGCTGCCCGACTGCACAGTGCAAATCGTGGACAAGGACGGGGTGCCTCTGACCGATGCCGACCTGAACCGCCGTAAGCACACCTGCGCCAACTGCTCCTCACCCCTCTGGCAGGCCGACAGGTCCGGCCCCGCACGCTACCCCTTGGCCGACTACGTGAAGCACCGGATGCGGGGCTTCTTCGACCTGCTTATCGGGGACGAAGTACACGAGTACAAGGGGCGCGGCTCGGCACAAGGCATCGCCGCCGGAGTGCTGGCCGACGCCTGCGGCAAGTCCCTCTCCCTGACAGGGACCCTCTTAGGTGGATACGCCTCGACCATCTTCCACCTGCTCTACCGGTTCAGCCCGGAGATCAGGACGGAGTTCGGGCGCTCCGACGAGCACCGCTGGATACAGCGCTACGGCTTCGAGGAGCACACCGTCGGCAAGCCCGAGGACGACTCGGTGGAGGACGGCAGAAGCAGCAGACGCCGCAAGTACCGCAAGGTGACCAGGGAGAGGCCGGGGCTGGTGCCATCGGCCCTGTTCCACCTGATACACAACACGGTGTTCCTCAGACTCTCCGATGTAGCCTCCGGGCTGCCTCCCTACGAGGAGCAGATACTCCTGTCCTCGATGGACTCGGAGGAGGACGGAACGGGCTACTCCCAGCGCAGCGCCTACAACCACGTGTTCGAGGAGCTGAGGAAGGAGCTGGCCGAGGCCCTCAAGTCCGGCTCCAAGCGGCTGCTCGCCACATACCTTCAGACCCTCTTGGCCTACCCGGACGGTTGCACCAGGGGGGAGACGGTCTTCGATCCCCGAAGCGGCGACGTCATCGTGCAGGCGCCGCCCCTGTCCGAAGACAAACTCTACCCGAAGGAGAAGGCGCTCATAGACCTGGTGGCGGCGGAGCGGATGGAGGGCCGACGGGTGCTGGTCTACGTGACCCACACGGGGACCAGGGACGTCACCGAGCGGATGGACGACATACTCATCCGGCACGGGTTCCGGGTGGCGGTGATGAAGGCCGACGCCGTGGCCCCGGACAAACGGGAGGCGTGGGTCGCCGACAAGGTCAAGCAGGGCATCGACGTGTTGATATGCCACCCCAGGTTGGTGCAGACGGGTCTCGACCTGATCGACTTCCCAACTATTTGCTGGGGGGAGGTTGATTACAGTGTGTACGTCATGAGGCAGGCTTCCCGCCGCTCGTGGCGCATCGGCCAGACCAGGCCGGTGAAGGTAGTGTACATGAGCTACCGCAACACGCTACAGGCGGACGCACTGAAGCTGGTGGCGAAGAAGCTGCAAAGCTCCCTCGCCGTCGAGGGCGAGCTGCCGGAGGACGGTCTGGCCGCCTTCGGGGACGACGGGGATGACCTGATGATGGCTCTAGCCCGCAAGCTTGTCCTCGACCACGATCGGGGAATCGTCAGCGGAGACGAGGAAGACGCCGAGACGGTGGAGCAGGTCTTCGCCCAGACCAGGGACTCCGAGGCCATCGCCGAGGAACTGCTGGTGGACGACGGCTGGGAGGTCGTCGAGGCGGAGCCGGAGACCTTGGGGGTCAATGGCAACGGCCATGACGACCTATTCGGCATCGGTCCGACGGTCGAGCTTGTTCCGTCCAATGGCCACCGTGCCAACGGGAACGGCCATTACGTCGAGGCCGACGAGCCGCAGCAGTCGCTCTTCTCCTGGGCGGAGTTCATGGCCGAGGAGCCGGTCAAGCCGAAGCGCCGCAAGCGCAAGGCTCAGCCCGCGAGCATTTCCATGTTCGAGTGGGCGCTGACTCTGGAACAGGAGCGGGAGAAGGAGACGGTCGGCGCGGGACGCTAGGTCGCAACACAAAGGAAAGGGGGGGAGGGCATCGCTGATCGAGCGATGCCCTCCCCCCCTGCACAGTCATGTATGCCGCCCTTTTTGCGTTTCAACTCCGGCGGCGCAGGGACACCCCTCTGCGCGTCGCTATAGGTGAGTATGTGATCCTTTCTTGTTGCCGCAAACCGACGCAAAATGGTAGAATGCCAATCGTAGAATAGTGCATTAGAACACAGCGCAAAGGGAGTAAGGGATTTGGGCGTTTTCAACTGGCCCATCCGGCTGGACAGCATGGACGGCCAACGGTCGTTGGAGATAGAGGCGATGGTGGATACCGGGGCCAGCTACGCCATCGTGCCCGCCAACCTGCTGCGGGACATTGGGGTGTCGCCCATCGACAAGATCAGCCTCGTGCTGGCCGACGGGCGGCCCGTGGAGTACGACATCGGGGAAGCTCGGGCCACCATCGACGGACGCACCGAGGCCACCCTGGTGGTCTTCGGGAATGACGACGCCCGCGCCCTGTTGGGGCCCTACACGCTGGAAGGACTCCGGCTGGCGGTGGACCCGGCCCATGGCAGGCTCGTCCCGGCCACCGCCGCCTGGGCGTAGAGGAAGTCCGCTATTATCACCGATGAGGGCGCCGCAACAATGAAACTCACCCAATTCATAGCCCAATCTGCCGTTGGCGCGACGCAGACGGGGGGGGCGCGTCCGAGGCTCTTTCACGAGACAACGACCTTGCCCCCCCAAAGGAGAGGTTCGTGGGGATGACGGAGAGAGGTATGCTCACATTGACGGCTTGTTAAGAGGATTCCTGGGTCGTATCCCACGCTCTCCGCAGGCATTCGCCTCACCAACTCTGAACAGTTCCGGCTGCTACCCCACCCCCAGATTCCCCACCTAGAGAAGAGGAAGACCTCGTTGGAGCCCGACGCGATGCGGGCTAAGATGGTTGTTGAGCAAACGAACCGATCACCAACGAGGTGCATCTATTATGAAGCAAGGCTTACTGGCATTCCAGTACGAGCAGGAGAAGGGCTCGACAGGTATGACGGGACTGTCCGGGCTGATGACGTACCTGGAGTTGATGCAAGCAGCGGGTTTGAGGTCGTCGGTGGAACGCCACGTGAGACTGCGGGAGTGTGGTCAGGGCTGGACGGACAGCCAGATAATCACGTCGCTGATACTGCTGAACTTGGCAGGCGGTGAGTCGGTGATGGACCTGGAGGTTCTGGAGAAGGACGCAGGTTTGTGCAGGGTACTTCGCCATGCCGAGACCTGGGGGATGGGTAGTAGGGAGCGCAGGGCGCTGAAGGCGAGATGGCGAGTCGAGCGTCTTCGGAGCGTGCCGTCGGAGTCTGCGGTGTTCCGGTATCTGGAGAGGTTCCATGACGCGGGCGAGGAGGCGATGCGGGAAGCTCACAGAGCATTCATACCTGCTCCCAACGGAGCTATGGAGGGTCTGGGGAAGGTGAACGCCGACCTGGTGGGCTTCGTGCAGAGCCGTTCGCCTCAGAGAGAGGCCACTCTGGACATGGACGCCTGTCTGGTGGAGACACACAAGCAGGAGGCGCTCCACAGCTACAAGAAGTACAGGGCCTACCAGCCGCTGACCACCTACTGGGCAGAGGCCGACCAGATTGTGCATTCGGAGTTTCGGGACGGCAATGTACCGGCGGGCCATCAGCAGTTGCAAGTGTTGATTGAAGGGCTGGGCCGTCTGCCTGCGGGGGTGGAGAAGGTGATGCTGAGGTCGGATACGGCGGGGTACCAGCGGGAGTTGCTGCGGTACTGCGCGGAGGGTAGAGACGAGCGGTTCGGGGTGATCGAGTTCGCGGTTGGGGTCGACGTGACGACGGAGTTCCGCCGTGCGGTGTCCGAGGTCGCCGAGCAAGACTGGCAGACGCTGTACCGCAAGGTTGGGGAGCATCGTGTGGACACGGGTCAGCAGTGGGCTGATGTGAACTTCGTACCCAACTGGATAGGGCACTCCAAGAACAGCCCTGAGTATCGGTTCATAGCTACCAGGGAGCGGTTGATCGAACAGCCTCTGCCGGGAATGGAGGGGCAGATGGAGCTTCCGTTCCCCGCGATGGAGTTGTCCAACAGAGGCTGGTACAAGGTCTTCGGAGTGGTGACCAACCGGAGCATTGCGGGAGATGAGTTGATCTGGTGGTCGAGGCAGAGATGTGGCAAGGGCGAGGAGGTCCACGGCGTCCTCAAGAGTGACCTTGCCGGGGGCAGGCTTCCGTCGGGGCTGTTCGGAGCCAACGCAGCATGGTGGGCGATAGCAGTGTTGGCCTTCAACTTGAACTCTGCCATGAAGCGGCTGGTGTTGGGCGGACAGTGGGTGGGCAAGCGTCTCAAGGCGGTGCGTTTCGCCCTGATCGCCCTACCGGGCCGTGTGGTGCGTCACGCCAGGAGGTTGATCATCCGTCTTGCCCGTGGCCATCCCTCATACGAGTTGCTGCTCAGCGCGCGGCAGAGGATATTGGCGCTGGCTGCCGAGCCGTATCGGGCATAGGCGACCCTGCCTGGAGCATCGGTTTGTAGGCGACTCTGCCGAGTTGCCAGGCCGGGCCATGCCTTCTTCGGCCTGACAACAGCCACAATTGGCAGCGAACCGCTGCCGATACCCTCAAAGACGGCACCCGAGACCCTGTCCGATGCCGATCATGTCATGCGTCACCCCAAGTCGACACCCGGACACCCCCTGAAAGCACACGAAACAACTCCCAACCATGTCAGGTGGGGGATTTGGGGCAGCTCCCAACCATGTCAGGTGGGGGATTTGGGCACCCCCAGATTCCCCACCTAGATAAGAGGAAGACCTCGTTGGAGCCCGACGCGATGCGGGCTAAGATGGTTGTTGAGCAAACGAACCGATCACCAACGAGGTGCATCTATTATGAAGCAAGGCTTACTGGCATTCCAGTACGAGCAGGAGAAGGGCTCGACAGGTATGACGGGACTGTCCGGGCTGATGACGTACCTGGAGTTGATGCAAGCAGCGGGTTTGAGGTCGTCGGTGGAACGCCACGTGAGACTGCGGGAGTGTGGTCAGGGCTGGACGGACAGCCAGATAATCACGTCGCTGATACTGCTGAACTTGGCAGGCGGTGAGTCGGTGATGGACCTGGAGGTTCTGGAGAAGGACGCAGGTTTGTGCAGGGTACTTCGCCATGCCGAGACCTGGGGGATGGGTAGTAGGGAGCGCAGGGCGCTGAAGGCGAGATGGCGAGTCGAGCGTCTTCGGAGCGTGCCGTCGGAGTCTGCGGTGTTCCGGTATCTGGAGAGGTTCCATGACGCGGGCGAGGAGGCGATGCGGGAAGCTCACAGAGCATTCATACCTGCTCCCAATGGAGCTATGGAGGGTCTGGGGAAGGTGAACGCCGACCTGGCGGGCTTCGTGCAGAGCCGTTCGCCTCAGACCGAGGCCACTCTGGACATGGACGCCTGTCTGGTGGAGACACACAAGCAGGAGGCGCTCCACAGCTACAAGAGGTACAGGGCCTACCAGCCGCTGACCACCTACTGGGCAGAGGCCGACCAGATTGTGCACTCGGAGTTTCGAGACGGCAACGTACCTGCGGGCCATCAGCAGTTACGAGTGTTGATTGAAGGGCTGGGCCGTCTGCCTGCGGGGGTGGAGAAGGTGATGCTGAGGTCGGATACGGCGGGGTACCAGCGGGAGTTGCTGCGGTACTGCGCGGAGGGTAGAGACGAGCGGTTCGGGGTGATTGAGTTCGCGGTTGGGGTCGACGTGACGACGGAGTTCCGCCGTGCGGTGTCAGAGGTCGCCGAGCAAGACTGGCAAACGCTGTACCGCAAGGTTGGGGAGCATCGTGTGGACACGGGTCAGCAGTGGGCTGATGTGAACTTCGTGCCCAACTGGATAGGGCACTCCAAAAACAGCCCTGAGTATCGGTTCATAGCTACCAGGGAGCGGTTGATCGAACAGCCTCTGCCGGGGATGGAGGGGCAGATGGAGCTTCCGTTCCCCGCGATGGAGCTGTCCAACAGAGGCTGGTACAAGGTCTTCGGAGTGGTGACCAACCGGAGCATTGCGGGAGATGAGTTGATCTGGTGGTCGAGGCAGAGATGTGGCAAGGGCGAGGAGGTCCACGGCGTCCTCAAGAGTGACCTTGCCGGGGGCAGGCTTCCGTCGGGGCTGTTCGGAGCCAACGCAGCATGGTGGGCCATATCGGTGCTGGCCTTCAACTTGAACTCTGCCATGAAGCGGCTGGTGTTGGGCGGACAGTGGGTGGGCAAGCGTCTGAAGGCGGTGCGCTTCGCCCTGATCGCCCTACCGGGCCGTGTGGTGCGTCACGCCAGGAGGTTGATCATCCGTCTGGCCCGTGGCCATCCCTCATACGAGTTGCTGCTCAGGGCGCGGCAGAGGATATTGGCGCTGGCTGCCGAGCCGTATCGGGCATAGGCGACCCTGCCTGGAGCATCGGTTTGTAGGCGACTCTGCCGAGTTGCCAGGCCGGGCCATGCCTTCTTCGGCCTGACAACAGCCACAATTGGCAGCGAACCGCTGCCGATACCCTCAAAGACGGCACCCGAGACCCTGTCCGATGCCGATCATGTCATGCGTCACCCCAAGTCGACATCCGGACACCCCCTGAAAGCACACCAAGCAGCTCCCAACAATGTCAGGTGGGGGATTTGGGCACCCTTGTCCAATTGCCCAACATCACCCCCACGCTGTAGAATAAACATGGAGCAGAACGCCCTTGAAGGGAGCGCGCGAGTGACGCACGCAAAGACACCGGCGCACACGTCCGGCCTCGGAGCGGCCGGGCGCCCGCGCCGTCCTGGGCCCGAGACGACCCGTCTGGGCAAGGAGATATACGAGCGGGACATCAGGGCACAGGTGGAGGCAGACCACGTTGGAGAGGTCGTCGCCATAGACGTGGACAGCGGTAGCTGGTCCATCGGCGACAGCGTGATTGCCGCGACGGATCGCCTGCAGGCGCAGCGGCCGGACGCCAACGACATCTGGTTGGAGCGAGTCGGGTTCCGGGCGCTATACAGCTTTGGCGGTGGGTCACTGCGGAGGACCGAGTGATCGAAGGGGTGGTCAACGCCGCCTACGAAGCCGTCGTGACACTTCCCCTGCGAGGTCCCGATGGACGGTCTCGGGAGGTCGACGCTGTGGTTGACACCGGCTACAACGGCTTCCTGACCCTGCCCTCATCGGTAGTGGCGGAACTGGGGCTGCCCTACCGGGGCCACAGCGAGGCGATTCTGGCCGACGGCAGCGTGGCAGAGTTCGACGTTTACGGCGTCACGGTGTCTTGGGACGGCAGTGCCAGAAACGTCTCAGTTAACGTAGCCGATAGCGCCCCCCTCGTGGGTATGCTGCTGCTCGACAGACACAACCTGAACATCGACGTTGAGGATGGTGGCCGCGTCGTCATACAGGCGCTGGAGTGAGCTAACCTAATGGATAGGCGAGTTTGGCGAGCCATGATGTTGCAACGAGTGCAAAGTAATGACGTTTATCGGAGAATGTGATATTGTTATCATCGCTTGGTTCTGAACCTGAAAGGTGCCACAACAATGAAACTCGCCCAACTCTTGGCCAAGCCTGCCGTTAGCGCGCTGCTGCGCCGGCGGCGTTTTTCTACCCCCCCCCCCCCCCCCCCCCCCCCATTTTTGCGGGCGGGAAGCTCTGGCTGGCCGATGAGCGTGGCGGCAGGCGGCCTCGCCCGGTTCGGACTCATCGCGCTCCTGGCCCTGGCCCTAGCGCTGGGAGGGCTGCTCCTCTCCTCGGCTAGCCCCGTCTGGGCGCAGGCGGTCGACTACGATACGGACGACAACGGGCTGATCGAGGTTTCCACCCTGGCCCAGTTGAACGCCATCCGCTGGGACCTGAACGGCGATGGGACGGCTGACGCTGGGGCGAACCAAGCCACCAACCAGGCCAGCTACGCGGCGGCCTTCTCCAACGCCGCCGTGGGCATGGGCTGCGCCGTCACCTGCATCGGCTACGAGTTGGACGCGGACCTGGACTTTGATGAGAACGGCGATGGCCAGATGACCGCCGCCGGCGACCCCACCTACTGGGACGGCAGCGCGGGCTGGAATCCCATTGGCCATGCGGGGAGCCCCTTCTCTGCCGGTACGATCTTCGAAGGCAACGGCCACACCATTTCCCACCTGTTCATCAACCGGCAAAGTACGGACAGCGTGGGGCTATTCAGAGGCCTCAAAGGCACGGTCCGCAACCTGGCCCTGGAGGACGTCTACGTGGCCGGCCAGGACACGGTCGGCGCGCTGGTGGGGCTCAATGAGGGCGCGGTCTATTGGAGCTACGTCACCGGCGAGGTGGCCGGCCGGGACATGGTCGGCGGGCTGGTGGGGGATAACGGCTGGAGGGACGGCAAGAGCAAGAATAACGGCCATATTGGAGGCAGTTACTCCCTCGCCACCGTTCGCGGTAGTAACGAGCATGTTGGCGGGCTGACCGGCCGCAACAACGAGGGCAGCGTCATCATCGCCTCCTACGCCCGAGGCGTGGTCACGGGCAATGATGCGGTCGGCGGGCTGGTCGGCACTTCCTACCGGAGCGAAATCCGATACAGCTACGCCGTCGCCACGATGAGCAGAGGCAGGAGGCACCACCCCCTCCAGGGCCGCTCGGCGCGCGATACGGTGATCGGTAGCTACGGCGACGAGAGCGTCTTCGGTATGGCCGTCACCCGCGATGGCCAGACCACCGCGGCTCTCCAGGGGACCACCAGCGCCACGGGCATCTACATTGACTGGCAGCCCCTCGACGTGGACGGCGACGGCACGCTCGAGGCTCCCTGGGACTTCGGGACGAACAGCGAGTACCCGGCGCTGAAGGTGGACTGGAACGGAGACAACACGCCCACGGCCGCCGAGTTCGGCGCCCAGCCCCGCACGTTGGTGGACTACGACAGCGACGATGACGGCCTGATCGAGGTCACGACCCTGGCGCAGTTGAGAGTCATCCGCTGGGATGGGAGCGGCGACGGCGCACCGCATCCAGCCAGGGCCACACCCTACGCGCTGGCCTTCCCCCACGCGAAGGCGGGCATCATGGGCTGCCCCACCACCACTGCCGACGCCGACGACAACGACTGCACCGGCTACGAGCTAGAGGCGAATCTGGACTTTGATGAGAACGGCGATGGCCAGATGACCGCCGCCGGCGACCCCACGTACTGGAACGGCGGCGCCGGCTGGGACCCCATCAATTTGTACGGGGCCGTCTTCGAGGGCAACGGCCACACCATCTCCAACCTGTTCATCAACCGGCCGACAGAAGACACGGGGGTCGGCCTGTTCGAGGGAGTGCACAATGAGGGGGTCATCCGCAACCTGGGTCTGGTGGACGCAGATTCCACAGGTGGGTCAGCGGTGGGGACGCTGGCCGGCTATTTGAGAGGGACGGTGAAGCTCAGCTACGCGACTGGTCGCGTCCACGCCCACGGGAGGTACGTGGGGGGATTGGTCGGTGTACAGGATACGCCCGGCCTGGTCAGCCAGACGTACGCCGCCGTCAGCGTATCCGCCAGTATGGTCATTGTAAGGGACAATAGCGGGGTGCTGATTAGCGGGCGGGACGTGGGCGGGCTGGTCGGTCGAGCGATGGGAAGGGTAGAAGCCAGCTACGCGACCGGCAGCGTCTCCGGCCGGGCTGTCGTGGGCGGGCTGGTGGGCTGGCTCACAGGCGGAACCGTGGAGGCCAGCTACTCCAGGGGCCGGGTGGAAGGCTCGCAAAATAGTGGCGGGCTGGTCGGGTGGCGGCGCGGCAGCACGACAGTCACCGACAGCTACTGGGACACCACCACCAGCGGGATGGCCACCAGCGTCGGCGGCGGCGTGGGCAAGACCACCAGCGACTTGCAGTCGCCCACGCAGACCAACGGCTACGCGGGCATCTATGCCACCTGGAACCTGGACCTGGACGGCGACACCAACAGCGACGACGATCCGTGGGACTTCGGCACGGCCAGCCAGTACCCGGCGCTGAAGGCGGACTTCAACCGCGACAGCGTCAAATCAGCCGTGGACGGCGACTTCGGGCGTCAGCCCCGCTCCGCGCCGGCGGTGGCCAATGGGGCTCCGACGTTCGGGGTTGTCGGGCCGTACACGCCTGATGAGAACCAGACTGCGGTGGGGACGATTCCGGTGGCGACGGACCCGGACGCAGGCGCCACGCTGACCTACGAGATGATGATGGGCGCAGGCGACGGCGACCACGCCCTGTTCACCTTCGTCCCGGGCACGAGGGTTCTCACCTTCAAGACTGCCCCGAACTTCGAGAATCCTCCGTTGTCGAAGACGACCTACACGGTCAAGATCCGGGTGCGGGACAGCTTGAACGCCGGGGGCACGGCGGACACTGGGTGGGACGACACCGTCACGGTGACGATCAACCTGCAGAACGTGAACGAAGCTCCGGCGTTCGGGGTTGTCGGGCCGTACACGCCTGATGAGAACCAGACTGCGGTGGGGACGATTCCGGTGGCGACGGACCCGGACGCAGGCGCCACGCTGACCTACCAGATGATGGAGGGCGCAGGCGACGGCGACCACGCCCTGTTCACCTTCGTCCCGGGCACGAGGGTTCTCACCTTCAAGACTGCCCCGAACTTCGAGAATCCTCCGTTGTCGAAGACGACCTACACGGTCAAGATCCGGGTGCGGGACAGCTTGAACGCCGGGGGCACGGCGGACACTGGGTGGGACGACACCGTCACGGTGACGATCAACCTGCAGAACGTGAACGAAGCTCCGGCGTTCGGGGTTGTCGGGCCGTACACGCCTGATGAGAACCAGACTGCGGTGGGGACGATTCCGGTGGCGACGGACCCGGACGCAGGCGCCACGCTGACCTACCAGATGATGGAGGGCGCAGGCGACGGCGACCACGCCCTGTTCACCTTCGTCCCGGGCACGAGGGTTCTCACCTTCAAGACTGCCCCGAACTTCGAGAATCCTCCGTTGTCGAAGACGACCTACACGGTCAAGATCCGGGTGCGGGACAGCTTGAACGCCGGGGGCACGGCGGACACTGGGTGGGACGACACCGTCACGGTGACGATCAACCTGCAGAACGTGAACGAAGCTCCGGCGTTCGGGGTTGTCGGGCCGTACACGCCTGATGAGAACCAGACTGCGGTGGGGACGATTCCGGTGGCGACGGACCCGGACGCAGGCGCCACGCTGACCTACCAGATGATGGAGGGCGCAGGCGACGGCGACCACGCCCTGTTCACCTTCGTCCCGGGCACGAGGGTTCTCACCTTCAAGGCTGCCCCGAACTACGAGGCGACTCCGACGAAGACGACCTACACGGTCAAGATCCGGGTGCGGGACAGCTTGAACGCCGGGGGCACGGCGGACACTGGGTGGGACGACACCGTCACGGTGACGATCAACCTGCAGAACGTGAACGAAGCGCCGGCGTTCGGGGTTGTCGGGCCGTACACGCCTGATGAGAACCAGACTGCGGTGGGGACGATTCCGCAGGCGACGGACCCGGAGAACGACTCGCTGACCTACGAGATGATGTCGGGCGCAGGCGACGGCGACCACGCCCTGTTCACCTTCGTCCCGGGCACGAGGGTTCTCACCTTCAAGACTGCCCCGAACTTCGAGAATCCTCCGTTGTCGAAGACGACCTACACGGTCAAGATCCGGGTGCGGGACAGCTTGAACGCCGGGGGCACGGCGGACACTGGGTGGGACGACACCGTCACGGTGACGATCAACCTGCAGAACGTGAACGAAGCTCCGGCGTTCGGGGTTGTCGGGCCGTACACGCCTGATGAGAACCAGACTGCGGTGGGGACGATTCCGGTGGCGACGGACCCGGACGCAGGCGCCACGCTGACCTACCAGATGATGGAGGGCGCAGGCGACGGCGACCACGCCCTGTTCACCTTCGTCCCGGGCACGAGGGTTCTCACCTTCAAGACTGCCCCGAACTTCGAGAATCCTCCGTTGTCGAAGACGACCTACACGGTCAAGATCCGGGTGCGGGACAGCTTGAACGCCGGGGGCACGGCGGACACTGGGTGGGACGACACCGTCACGGTGACGATCAACCTGCAGAACGTGAACGAAGCTCCGGCGTTCGGGGTTGTCGGGCCGTACACGCCTGATGAGAACCAGACTGCGGTGGGGACGATTCCGGTGGCGACGGACCCGGACGCAGGCGCCACGCTGACCTACCAGATGATGGAGGGCGCAGGCGACGGCGACCACGCCCTGTTCACCTTCGTCCCGGGCACGAGGGTTCTCACCTTCAAGACTGCCCCGAACTTCGAGAATCCTCCGTTGTCGAAGACGACCTACACGGTCAAGATCCGGGTGCGGGACAGCTTGAACGCCGGGGGCACGGCGGACACTGGGTGGGACGACACCGTCACGGTGACGATCAACCTGCAGAACGTGAACGAAGCTCCGGCGTTCGGGGTTGTCGGGCCGTACACGCCTGATGAGAACCAGACTGCGGTGGGGACGATTCCGGTGGCGACGGACCCGGACGCAGGCGCCACGCTGACCTACCAGATGCTCACCACTACCGGCGACCACGCCCTTTTCACCTTCAACGCCACCACGAGGGCGCTCACCTTCAACGATGCCCCGAACTTCGAGGCGAAAGACAGCTACACGGTCAGCATTCAGGTGCGGGACAGCTTGAACGCCGGGGGCACGGCGGACACTGGGTGGGACGACACCGTCACGGTGACGATCAACCTGCAGGACGTGAACGAGGAGCCAGAGTTCATGTCGGCCGCCACCACGGACGTGGATGGAAACCTGGTGCCGGCGGCGCCCATCGCCACGGACACGCGGAGCTTCCGCGAGGATGCGGCGGCGGACGCGGCCATCGGCGCCCCCGTCGCGGCCACGGACCCCGACACCGAAGTCGACCCCCTGGACACACTGACCTACGCCTTGGCCGCCTCCGGGGACCATGCGTCCTTCGCCATCGACACCGCCACCGGGCAGCTGAAGACCAAGGCGGGAGTAACCTACGACTACGAGGCGAAGGACACCTACACGGTCACGGTGACCGTGCATGACGGCAAGAACGCCGCCGCCGCCGTGGACGCCACCGTGGACGACACCATCACCGTTACCATCAACGTCACGGACGCGCTCGAGCGGTGGACCCCGCCCACCGGTCTGAACATCGACGTGGTAACGCTGGCCAACAGGATCAGGGTCATCTGGACGGCGCCCGCGGCGGCGGATAACACGGGCAAACCGGCCCTCACCGGCTACAAAGTGGAGTGGCGGCAGAAGCGCACCGCCTCCGCCGCCTGGGCGCCGGACTGGGTCGACTTCCCGCGCACGGGCCTCGGCGTGATGAACGATATCACCACGTACACTGTTACTGCTGCCGATGGCACGACCACAACGTATACCGTTGCCACGGGCGGCGGGCGCATCAATGAGGTGCGGGTGTGCTCCCTGAACACGGACGGGGCGAAGAGCACGGACTCGCCGAAGGCGGAACAGTGCGGCAGCTGGAACGGCAACGCCCTGCCGGCCTTCACGGAAGGCACAAAGGCGTCGCGCAGCGTGGCGGAGAACACCCCCGCCAATACCAACATCGGCAATCCCATCGCGGCCGCGGACTCCGACGCAGGGGACACCCTGGTCTACTCGATGACCCAAGGGACACACAGCGCGAAGTTCACGATAGACACCGCCACCGGCCAGCTGAAGACCAAGGACCCGCTGGACCACGAGACGGCGGGCTCCTACGATGTCTATGTGAAGGTGAACGACGGAAACAACGGCATAGACGGAATCATGGTGACGATCACGGTCACCGACGTAAACGAGCCGCCGGCGTTCGACGACGGGGCCGGCCCCACAACCCGGAGCGTGAGCGAAGGCGCGGCGGCCGGGGACGCCATCGGCGACCCGGTCGAGGCGACAGACCCGGACACCAAGGCCGACCCCCTGGACACGCTGACCTACGCGCTGGACACCACCACCGGCGACCACGCTAACTTCGAGATCGATACGGGCACGGGCCAGCTGAAGGTCAAGGACGCCCTGGACTACGAGACGAAATCCAGCTACACCGTCACCGTGCAGGTGCGGGACAGCCTGAGCGCTGCGGGCGTGGCGGACACGGTTTGGGACGACACGATCGTGGTCAACATCTCGGTCGGCGACGTGAACGAGGCGCCGGTGTTCACCGCCGGGGCGGGCCCGCTCAACCGCAGCGTGGCAGAGAACGCGGGCGCCAACGCCAACGTGGGCCTTCCCGTCCCGGCCACGGACGTGGACGACGGAGACTCGGTCACCTTATCGCTGAGCGGCACGGGCGCGAACCTCTTCAGCATCTCCTCCACCGGACAGATCAAGGCTAAAGCCTCCCTGGACTACGAAACGGCGGTCTCCTACGCGATCACCGTCACGGCCACCGACACCAGCAGCGCGACGGACACGATCCTGGTGAACATCAGTGTCACCGACGTGGACGAGCCGCCGACCGCCCCAACGGGCGTCGCGGCCGGTGGGATAGCCAACGGGCTGCGGGTCACCTGGACGGCGCCGGTAATGACGAACAAGCCGACCCTCGACGGCTACGACGTGGAGTACAGCCTGCGCACCAGCGCCGACGGCGTTAATCCCGTTACGTGGGGCCCCGCGGCCACGAGCGCCATCGGGGTCGTGAAAGCCTACGAGATAACCGGCCTCACCCCGGACTCGACCTACCGGGTGCGGGTGCGGGCCGAGAACGGCGAGGGCAAGGGCACCTGGTCGTCGTACGTCAACGGCGTGCCCAACGAGCCGCCCCTCATCAACGCGGCCCCGTCCTTCAGCGACGGCGCCAGCACGACGCGCAGTGTGGCGGAGAACACCGCAGCCGGGACCGCCATCGGCAATCCCCTGACGGCCACGGACGCGGACGCCGGGGACACGCTGGTGTACGCCATCGACGCCACCACCGGCGACCACGCCCACTTCGCCATCGACTCGGCAACCGGTCAGTTGAAGGCCAAGGGCGCGCTGGACTACGAGAGCGGCACCATCAGCTACTCGATCACGGTGACCGTCTCCGACGGCAACGGCGGGACGGACAGCATCGACGTGACCATCACCGTCACCAACGTGAACGAGAAGCCGGCCTTCCCCGCCGGCGCCCAGACGCTCACGCCGAACGAGAACCAGACCGCCGCGGGGACCGTCACGGCCGCCACCGACCCGGAGGGCGACACGCTGACCTACCGGATGCTTCCCGACACCGGCGACGACGACTCCTTCAACTTCAACGCGGGCACGAGGACGCTCACCTTCAAGACTGCCCCGGACTTCGAGGCGAAGGACACCTACACGGTCAGCATCCAGGTGAAGGACAGCAAGAACGCCGCGGGCACGGCGTCCCTGACCTGGGACGCCACGGTCGTGGTGACCGTCGACGTCCAGGACGTGAGCGAGCGGCCGTCGGCGCCCACCGGTCTCGGGGTACTCGCGGCGGCCAACGGGCTGCGGGTCTCGTGGACGGCGCCGGACATGACGGGCAAGCCGCCCGTCACCGGCTACAAGCTGCACTACAGCCGGCGCGATTTCGCCGCGGGCCCCGGCCAGTGGGGGAATTGGGTGGACCACGCCCACGCCGGGACCGGGACCTCGACCACGATAACCGGCCTCACCGCCGGCGATACCTACCGGGTGCAGGTGCGGGCCGCCAACGACGACGGCGACGGTTCCTGGACGTCGCCTGACACCGGCGTGCCCACCGCGCCGCCCGTCAGCAATGCCGTCCCGGTCTTCACCGACGGCGCCAGCACGACGCGCAGCGTGGCGGAGAACACCGCAGCCGGGACCAACATCGGGTTGCCCATAGCAGCCACCGACGCGGACGCTGGGGACACGCTCGTTTACGCCATCGACGCCACCACCGGCGACCACGGCCACTTCGCCATCGACTGGGCCTCCGGTCAGTTGAAGACCAAGAGCGCCCTGGACTATGAGAGCAATAACCGCTACACCGTCGTCGTGACCGTCTCCGACGGGAACGGGGGGACGGACAGCATCACCGTGACCATCGACGTCACCGACGTCGCGAACGAGACGCCGGGAGTGGTCCCGCCGCCTGCCAACCGCGCGCCGTCCTTCGACGAGGGGGCCAGCGCGGGCCGCAGCGTGGCGGAGAACACGCCGGCGGGCAGGAACATCGGCCTGCCCCTAGCGGCCACGGACCCCGACAGCGACCCGCTGACCTACGCGCTGGGCGGAACGGACTCCGGCCACTTCGCCCTCGCCGGCAACCAGCTCCGGACCAGCGGCGCCCTGGACTACGAGGGTGTCAAGAACTCCTACTTGGTGACCGTGACCGTGAGCGACGGCCGCGGCGGGACGGACACCATCGCCGTGACCATCACCGTCACCAACGTGGACGACACGCCGACGGTCACGCCGACGCCGGTGGCGCCCACCGGGACCCTGGCCTTCGACAAGGTGGGCGTCGCCAGACGCACGGTTGACGCCTACGCTCCCGTCGGCACGGCCGTGGGCGCCCCGGTCACGGCGACCGTCTCCGCCGGCATGGCAGGGCCCTTCTATAGCGTCTACACCAGGTCGTCGCCTTTCACCGTGGACCGGCTGACCGGTCAACTGAGGACTGCCAGGAAGCTGGGGCCCGCGGACGAGTACACCATCCAACTGCTCGCTACGGACGGAAAGGGCAGGCTCGACGTTATCGGGGTCATCATCACGGTAACCGGAGGCCGCGCCAACAGGGACCCGGTCTTCCGGGAAGGCGCCTCGGCGACCCGCAGCGTGGTGGCGGGGTCCTCGCGGGGCGTCCGCGTGGGCAGGCCCGTCACGGCTACCGACCCGGATGGCGACGCCCTCTTCTACATGGTCAGTGGAACGGACTCCAGCCACTTCAGCATCGGCAGCGGGAGCGGCCAGATCAAAGTCGGCAGGCCCCTGACCAAGAGCTCGTATTCGTTCGAGGTGGTCGTGGGCGACCTCAAGGGCGGAGTGGACGTCCTCGACATCACCATCACCGTCACCGCCGTGGACGCGCCGCCGGTGGCGACGACGCCCACACCGACGCCAAACCGCGCGCCGTCCTTCGACGAGGGCGCCGGCGCCAGCCGCAGCGTGGCGGAGAACACGCCGGCGGGCAGGAACATCGGCCTGCCCCTGGCGGCCACCGACCCCGACAGCGACTCGCTGACCTACGCGCTGGGCGGAACGGACTCCGGCCACTTCGTTCTCTCCGGCAACCGGCTGCGCACCAGCGGGGCCCTGGACTACGAGGGGGTCAAGAACTCCTACGCGGTGACCGTGACCGTGAGCGACGGCCGCGGCGGGACGGACAGCATCGACGTGACCATCACCGTCACCAACGTGGACGAGGCGCCGGTGGTGGCCCCGACGCCGGCCAACCGCGCGCCGTCCTTCGACGAGGGCGCCGGCGCCAGCCGCAGCGTGGCAGAGAACACGCCGGCCGGGACCGACATCGGCCTGCCCCTGGCGGCCACCGACCCCGACAGCGACTCGCTGACCTACGCGCTGGGCGGCGCCGACTCCGGCCACTTCGCCCTCTCCGACAACCAGCTGCGCACCAGCGGCGCCCTGGACTACGAGGGGGTCAAGAACTCCTACGCGGTGACCGTGACCGTGAGCGACGGCCGCGGCGGGACGGACACCATCGCCGTGACCATCACTGTCACCAACGTGAACGAGGCGCCGGTGGTGGCCCCGCCGCCGGCCAACCGCGCGCCGTCCTTCGACGAGGGCGCCAGCGCCAGCCGCAGCGTGGCAGAGAACACGCCGGCCGGGACCGACATCGGCCTGCCCCTGGCGGCCACCGACCCCGACGGCGACTCGCTGACCTACGCGCTGAGCGGAACGGACTCCGGCCACTTCGCTCTCTCCGGCAACCAACTGCGGACCAGCGGGGACTATGCGGGGGTCAAGAGCTCCTACTCGGTCACCGTGTACGTCTCCGACGGCCGCGGCGGGACGGACAGCATCGACGTGACCGTCACCGTCATCAACGTGGACGAGGCGCCGGTGGAGCCGACGCCGCAGGCCAACCGCGCCCCGTCCTTCGACGAGGGCGCCAACACGACGCGCAGCGTGGCGGAGAACACGGAGGCCGGCCAAGACATCGGCCTCCCCCTGGCGGCCACCGATCCCGACAGCGACTCGCTGACCTACGCGCTGAGCGGCGCCGACTCCGGCCACTTCGCCCTCTCCGGCAACCGGCTCCAGACCAGCGGAGCGCTGGACTACGAGGGCCAGAACTCCTATTCGGTGACCGTGAACGTGAGCGACGGGAATGGCGGCTCGGACACCACCGCCGTGACCATCACCGTCACCAACGTGAACGAGCCGCCGGGCGCGCTCCCGGGCTTAGCGGTGTTTGAAGAGGTCAACGGGATACGGGTCTCCTGGTCCGCGCCGGACATGACGGGAAAGCCGCCCATCACCGGCTACGACGTACAGTACAAGTTGGTCACGGCCACTGACTGGAACGATCACTCCCACAGCGGCACAGGCACAACGATCCAGGGCCTCACCGCCGGTTCCACGTACAACGTGCGGGTGCGGGCCAAGAACGATGAGGGGAACAGCGTCTGGGCCCGCGCACAGACCACGCCCACGGCGCCGCCGGTTACGCCCGTGCCGCCGGGCGCAATCACTAACCTCGAGGTGACCCCAGGGTGGTCCAAACTGGGGCTCACCTGGAACATGCCGGACATGACGGGCAAACCGCCCATCACCCACTATGAGGTGCAGTACAAGCTGAGCATCGACAAATACTGGGGTGATTTCCCCCACGACAGCACGGTCAGGAGGGTCACGATTGACTTCCTCGGCGGAGGCCTCTCCTATGACGTGCGGGTGCGGGCCGTCAACTCCGCGGGGAGTAGCGACTGGGTGTCATCGAGCGGCACGACCAAGTAGCGGGGCCGCGAAATAGCTGGAGTTCGACGAGGGCAGGCCGCCCCGCTGGGTGCGCCCAGGGGGGTGCCTGCCGCGCGGAAGGTTGGGGGCCTGTCACAGCGATGGGCCCCAACGACAGGGTTCGTTCGAGAAGGCCACTGCCTATCCGTCGCAGGCAATTCTACCGCCCACGAATAGCGCGGTTTTATAGCGTTGCAGAGTGCTGCAACTCAACCTCCAACTCAAGAGTTCGTAGTTCAGTGCCCCCAGTCCCACTTCTACCGTACAATCCCCCAGATCGCTCTCTCCTTGACGATATACCTACTGTGGTGAACCGTTTTGGCATAATCACCGTACTCCAGACGGAAACGTTCCGGCGGTGGCTGCGCAGGCTGTGGGACAAAGAGGCGTTCCGCCAGATCGTCGCCCGGTTAGACGTTGTCTGAGCGGGGTGAACGACGTCAACCATTCTTGCCGGTTGCGCGACAATCATTTTTGCCGGTCTGACGCCTTGTCTGTCTGACGATTCTGGGCCGCGTTGGTCCTATAGCTCGGCAGGTCGAACTCCAGGATCACAGAGTGGTGGACGATCCTGTCTATCGCCGCCGCGGTCGCCATCGGGTTTGCAAACACCTTCTCCCACTCGCTGAACACAAGGTTGGAGGTGATGCCCAGAGACCTGCGCTCGTAGCGCTCTGCTATCAGGGTGAACAGCACCTCGGACTCGTCGGCTCCCTGCGGCAGGTAACCCAGATCGTCGATCACCAGCAGGTCGAAGTTGTCGAGCTTCCTGAGCATCCTGGGCAGTTCCAGGTCCCGCTTGGCTGCCAGCATGTCCTGCACCAGACGGTAAGCTGGGATGAACAGGACCGAGCGGCCGGACTCAACCAGCCTGTGCCCTATGGCGCACATGGCATGGGTCTTGCCCGTGCCGGGCATCCCGAACGCCAGCACGTTGACGCCACGGTCGACGAAGTCCCCCTCACCGAGTCTCTTGATCTGCTGTCTGAGCTGCACCGGGGTCCTGTCGTGCTCGAAGGTGTCCCAGGTCTTGCCGGCAGGCAGCTTCGATGCCCTCCTCAGACGGTCCACCCGTCTGAGCCGCCTGTCCTCTGCTTCCTGCTCCATCACCTCCACCAGGGTCACGAGAGCGTCGGCATGACCGGCCTGACTGAACCTGCCTACGGTCTCGGCCGCCAGGGTGGGCAGCTTGAACTGCCTGCACAGCTCCCTGACACGTTCTGCTACCGCGCTCGGTGTGTGAGTGTCTACCATCATCGTGCACCTCCCACCAGCAGCCGGTCGTACACACCGAGATCCACTGTCCCTGACAGCTTCAGGTCCGGCACCGGAGGCGGAGCAGGCGCAGACAGCCTGCGCACCATCGCGTAGTCGAAGCTCAGGCCCGACTCAAGCAGTCGCTTCAGCGCCCTGTCCACCTTGGACTCCATGGTTGTCGCAGCCAGGTGCAGGATCCTCACGTACTCCACGTCGGCACGCTCTCCTCTCCAGCCACGCAAAGCGTCATAGGCAAGCCTGAACGTGTGAGTCGGGAACATTTGCTCCCTGAAGCGATAGCGGGCGAACGCACCTGGCTTGCGCACCAGTGATCCGATAATGTGACGGTAGTCGATCCGCGCTTCACCTGTGCCGTGTACCCGCTCCATGCTCTCGGCGAGATGCCCCTTGTAGTACACCTCGACGTGATCGGCGTACAGCCTGACGTCAACTACCATACCTATCAGTCTCGATGGCACCGAATACGTCCGGTTCGACACCCTGATCGTGCTCCACCTGCGCACTCTGACACGGTAGTTGGCGTACTCGGGGACCGGCGCTGGTGGAAGCGGCCGCAGATGGCGACGCTCTGTCTTGAGCTTGGAGCTCACCAGCCTGTTGCGCCGGTCGACGACTCCTCTGACGAACTCCCTGTACTCTTCCTCGGACTCGAAGTCACGGCTTCCCCTGAGTATCAGGGCCTGGTCAACGGCGTTCTTGAGACGGCGGTGTCTCTGCTCGACCACGCCGTTCTCATGCGACGACCTCGGGTTGGTCCTGGTGGCCTCCACTCCGTAGTGAGCCAGTACCGCCTCGTAACTGGCGTTCACGGCACGGCCCCTGCTGTCCCTCAACTCGTGTGTGGCAGCGGACAAGTTGTCCGTGCGCACCACCCTCGGCACGCCTCCCAGCTCCCATAGCGCTCCCTGCAGTCCCTTCACCAACGCCACGAACGTCTCTCCGAAGCACACCTCGGCATAACTCCATCCTGAGTGGCTCAACGCGAGATGGAACAGCAGGTGACGGAAGGGCTCCCCGCATATGGTCACCCCAAGCCCCGAGCAGTGTGTGAAGTCCACCTGTGCCTCCCGACCGGGCGGATGTTCCTGCTGGAAGTACACCTCCCTGTCGGGCCCGTGAAGTGCCCTGTAGTCGCGGATCCGGCGCTGCAACGTCCTCAGTTGGGAGTTGCCGAACCTGCCGGGGTGTCTCTCGTCGAGCCACTCGAGAATGGTTGTCGCAGAGAGTTCACCCTCTGGATCGGAACGCAGCAGCGGCACGACCTCACTCTCCCACACGTCCGCGAACGGGTCCGGTCTGCTTCTCCATCTTCGCCTGGCCTTCTTCCTCTCCGACGGCAGCGCTCCACCCTGCCACTTCCTTGCCGATCTCTCGCTCATGGCGGCTGATGCCGCCGCTCCCTGCTGTGTCTTTCCTTCCATTAGCTTCTGCCTCAGTAGAACTACCTGTTGATCCGTGATCAATCTGGCACCTCCTGGGTACCAGATCATCCCATCTACGGACCGGCAAGAATGGCTGTCGTCACCGGCAGAAATGATTGTCGTTGTTCACGGGGCGCCTTGGGGATGCAAGGACGGTGAGGGGGTGGTGTGTCGGAGCTGCGGATACACTACGGACCTGGCTATCGGCTCTACTTCATCCGACGGGGCGCCGAGGTGATCGTGCTGCTGTGTGGCGGTCAAAAGGACGGCCAACGGCGGGACATCGAGCGAGCCAAGCAGATGGCGGCCAAAATGGAAGGATTGAATGCTTGAGAAACTGACGGAGTTTGACGCGGCGGACTATATTCAGACCGAGGAGGATGCTCGACGGCATCTTGAGCTATGCGCAGAGGCGGACCCTGGCGATGGCAGCGCCATCCGCGCTGCACTGGGCACGATTGCCCGTGCCCAGAACATGAGTGGTCTGGCCCGTGATGTTGGGCTCAACCGCGGAGGCCTCTACAAGGCGCTATCCGAAGATGGCAACCCGTCCTTTGCCACGGTCATCAGGGTCGTGGGCGCGCTGGGGCTGCGGCTGCGGATCGAAGCTGTAGAGAAACCTTTACGGCAAGAGCAACCCAGCGCCTAGCTGCGACAGTCCAAACCCAGGGTCACCGCCAAGAAGCCCGTCTCGCTTTGCCAGGGATTACAGCGTCACCTCCCACCGAAAAGTTCGCAGTAGAGCCTGTCCCAGAAGTGGAAATTGCGGATAGGGGGAGCGGATAGAGGTCGGAGGGTTCGCTGAAAGGCCCTGGCCTGAGCGGTTAGGACAGGCGACGGAGCGATGGGTCAGCTGCTGTCATCACTGCAGGTCAGAAGACGGGACGAGGCTCCGGGCCATTAAATAGACCGATCAAGGGGCTGGAGCGCCACACCCGACAGAGAGTACGCAGGTTGAAGGCGGTGGCCAACATAGTCCACTCGGCCGCCACGTTGGCGAGACCGCGCAGCAGAAACCTCCGTGCCCTCTGTTGCTCCTTGATGATCCCGAAGACAGGCTCGACCAGCTGCTTTCTCAGCTTGTACGCCTCTCTAGCTGTTGAGGTGGACATCCAGGCACGATGACGGCGCAGCACTGCGTCGTGCGGCCCTATCGCTAAGCTCCGCCCAATCTCCTTGGCCCTGGTACAGGCTCTGAAGGCTGGGCATGCCTGACAGACAGCGCCGGAAGCCCGGTACAGTCGCAACGGGACTCCGTTCGCGTGCTGTATACGAACGAACTTGAGCGTCTGTCCCTGCGGACACGTAAAGCTGTCGCTCGGCTCGTTGTAGGTGAATTGGTCCTTGTGATATGGGTCTTTGAGGAACCGTTGCCGTGACTCGGACACCACCACCTGCTGACCTCGACGGGTGCACTCTGCCAGGTGACTTGCGGCGAAATATCCGGCGTCGGCCAACGTCATCTGTGCTCTTGTCCCGGTCGTCTCTTCGGCCTGCTCGACCATCGGAACCAGCAGGGCATTGTCATTGGCCGCATCCACCACGTCCACGGCGGTGACCAACATGCCGGTCGCTCCCCCATCCGTCTCTGTGGGTGAGACCATAGCCTGAGCGTTGTAGCCAGCCACGATGCCTTGCCTACCCTTCATCAGCCTGGCGTCTGGGTCGGTCAGGTTGATGCGCTTGTGGCGCTTCTGACTCGCAAGATCGTCCATCGCCTGCCTCACCTGCTCTCTCAAGACCTCCTTGTCAGCCAATTCCTCAGGCAGATGGGCAACAGCAGTGTCTTCTCCCGCTTCGTTCTGAGCCTCAAGGTCGGTTATCGCCCGCTCCAACCGATCCAATAGCCCTCTCAGCCCCTCGGCATCGTAGCTCCTGTTCACTGACGCGTTGGCGACCACCTTCGTACCATCCACCGCCTGAACCGCCAGATCCACCAACTTCATGGCCACCGCCGTACGCACCGTACGCTCGAACAGCTTCCTCATGGCCTGCCGATGCCCTCTGTAGAACCTCCACAGGGTGTTGTGGTCAGGATGCTGCCACCCGGTCAGCCACAGGTACGGTATCTGGTCCCGGCAGGCCGCCTCCAGCTTCCGGCACGAGCGCACCCCGGTCATGAAGCCGTACAGCCACACGCTCAACAGCGCACGTGGATGGTAGGCTGGCGCTCCCAGCACCTCCCCGTCTATCTTCACCCCAAGCTCCCCCCAGTCCTCCCGGTCCAAAGCGTCAACGAACTCGGCCACGAACCGCGCCGGATGGTCCAGCGGCAACAACTCGTCAAGCGTCGGCGGCAACATCCACATCTGCTCTCGGCCCATCGGTCGAAGCGGCATCTCAATATCTCCCACCTTGATGTCGCTTCAAACGTACACCTGACCCATACTCAATGCCAACCCAGACTTGTGAGACAGGCTCAGTACGGTACACTCTGGCCCACCAGCCCACGCACACGGGTCTCTACGGCTTCATGGACTGCTTTCTGGCGGTTCGAGTCCCGTATACCTGTCGCCCCAGTGGCAGAGCTCGACTTGCAGTTTCCCGCGGGCCTCGCAGTTGTTCGTTGATGTAGACTCGGACATCCTGCCATTCATCCGCCGGCACAAGACCAATGTGGCCACGAGGGATGAGCGCTAGGCGTTCCATGTGGACTACCTGCCGGCCAGCGTGGACACCATCCCTAGAACACGATGGACTCGAACGGTGAGTTCTAAGAGTCTGCCCCCAGGCTACGTCCCAGGTTGGCCAGTGGACCCCTGGCAGGGTATCCGAACGTGGATCGTCTGCTGCGGCCACCGGCATGATCTTGATGCTAGCTTCGCTCGGGTACGTCGGCGCGATACAGTTGGCACTGACCGGCTCGGTTCGCTTCCCCCAATGGGCGAAGATAACTTCTTCTACGGGTTGGTCATAGGGGGCGTACCCGGAGTCGTGCTCCATGAGCTGGCCCGGGCGGCCGCGTACCTAGCGTTCCGGGCCCAACCCAGATTTGCATTCACCCCCCGGGCTAAGTTTGGCACCGTCAGCGCCCCCGGGTACTACCTGGGCAGGGTCGCATTCGTCGCAGCAGGTTTGGCGCCGCCCGTGCTATTGGCGGCGCTGCTGCCGCTTGTCCGGGCTTCTGCGCCCGTGGACAGGCTCATATATATCGCCGCGATGTGGGCCTTCCTGGTCGGCATGTTCGGGTCCGCAGGAGACCCCGTCATCCTCCGACTCCGGAACGTGATGTCGTACGGGGGCGAGGCCCGCTTTGAAGATACCGGCGATGGATTCGATGTGTTCGGGCCGACGGGCAGACGAGGGCCACTCCGGCAGCCTTAGCTCTCCACCGTCGGCGAATCAACTGCGAGGTCATTTCCTGCGCAGAAAGAACCCCCGTTGTGTCCTTTCGGATGGCGTTCACACGCCGGGCAAGTATGCGGAACGGATTTTGTTGGCTTAAGAGCGAACCGACCTGACGCAGTCCCACGAGAGACTGGAACGGCGGCAGCACGTGAGGCGGTCACGGTCATGCCGTCCCACGTTCCGGCGTTTCGCCCCCTGGCCATGCGATAGCCGACGCGAGGCTCAGCGAAGATGTACTTCGGGCTGGCAGCGTCCTCTCCCAGCTTGCGCCGAAGCCGCATCAGGTGGGTGCGTATCGTCCCTGCGTTGCCGCTACTCGCCCGACCCCACACGCGTTGAAGAATCTGATCGTGGGTCAACACCCGCCCGCCGTGTACCGAAGGCTCGAAGAGCAGGCCATACTCGATGGCCGTCAGGTGCACCGGCCGGCCCGCAACTCTCACCAGCCGTTCGGCGTAGTCGATGGTCAGGTCGCCCCGCACGTAGGGTTCAGTCGGCTGTGCCGGCGACGGAGCCTGCCGCCTGCGTAGCGCAGCCTGTATCATCGCCATCAGCTCCGTCAGCGAGAAGGGCTTGACGATGTAGTCGTCGGCCCCCTTCTCGAGAGCCCTGGCGATCACTGGTCCCTGCCGTACCCGGACAGGAAGATCACCGGCATGTCTGCAATATCGAGGATCTCCTGCATCAGCTCGATCCCGTCGGTATCGGGCAGCATCAGGTCAACCAGCGCCAGGTGCGGCCTGTCCTGACCCATGACCCGGACCGCCTCGTCCGGGTCGCCGGTCGCGAGCCCGGCGCACCCCAACTCCGTCAGCACATCCCGGACGTACCTGAGAGCCTACGGATCGTCGTCCACCACGAGGACGCGCGCCCGCTGTCGTCCAGCTTGATCTGAGTGCGCCGCGAGTTGAGCGGGAAGAGTCGCCCAGGCTACGGTCTCAACCATGGAGACGGAAGAGGGGGCATCCGGCATGTTGGTTACCGCCGTGGACGTTGTGGATGCGGCCAATGACAATGCCATGTTGGTGCCGATGCTGGAGCAGGCTGAAGAGACGACCGGTACGAAGCCGCAGATGACGTTGGCCGACGCCGGATATTTCGCCGCAAGTCATGTGGCGGAGTGTGCCACGGGTTACGAGAACCCTACGAGACCTATAATGGCCGTTGCCACGAAGCTGAGACCAGAGCCCCGGCATCACTCCTCCGCCGATGGTAGCGGGGAGGCGTCTGCCGCCACTATCAAGGCATCCTGCGGACTCCAGTGGAGTCTCGCCTCGTCGTCAACGCCGAGCTCCGACACCTCCCGGTTCTGCTGGTCAACCAGGATGACCCGGTCGGCGTTGCCAACTGTTACCCGATAGCGAATCACGGGCCCTATATACTCCTTGAAGGCGACCTTGCCCGTTAGGTTGTAGGGAGAATACGAGTCCCAGGAGGCATCGGCCTGGTCTGACCTGGCGATGTCGATCCGCTCAGGTCGAATGGAGAGGACCACGGTACCTGTCGAAGCCCCCTGACCGGCCTTCCGCATGCCCTCCAGTCGAAGCCCGTCGTTGGTCGTAACGGCGTAGCGGCCGTTGCCGGCGCTCCCGGCCAGCTCCGCGTCGTGGAACAGGTTGGTGGTGCCCACGAAGGTAGCGACGAAGACAGTCTCGGGCCTCTCGTAGATGCTTTCCGCCGTGCCTATCTGCTCGACCCTGCCTTGGTTCATAACCACGATCCGGTCGGCCATGACCATCGACTCCTCCTGGTCGTGAGTGACGAAGATGGTCGTGATGCCCAGGGACTTGACCAGGGTCCTGATCTCGCTGCGCATCTCGGCACGCAGCTTGGCGTCGAGGTTAGACAGCGGCTCATCAAGCAGCAGGACGCTGGGTTCGATTATTAGGGCCCGAGCCAGTGCTACGCGCTGTTGCTGACCTCCTGAAAGCTGCTTGGGGTAGTGGGACTCCCAGCCCGTCATACGGACCATGTCAAAGGTCGTCTCCACGCGGCGCGCAATCTCGTCTTTGGGAATGCCTTTCCTGACCTTCAGGCCGTAGGCGACGTTGTCCCACGCCTTGAGATGCGGGAACAGGGCGTAGTTCTGGAACACCATGCCGCAGTTGCGGGCATAGGGCGGAACATCGTTCATCAGCCTACCGTTTATATATACCGCGCCCGCGGTCGGCGTAACTAAGGCAGCCACCATGCGGAGAGTCGTAGTCTTGCCACAGCCGCTGGGGCCCAGCAGAGACACGAACTCGTTATGACCAATGTTGAGGTCCAGGTCTTCGACGGCCACAAGGCTCCCGAACTCTTTTCTGAGCCCTCTCAGCTCGACGGCGTACTGGGAGGTACCTGCTGTCATCAGAAGACCCTCTCGAGTCCGGTGACTCTCTCAACCACACCAATCACCAAAAAAGCTACTACCATCATGACGACGGCGAGAGCCGTGATGGTCACTTCATATGAATACTCAGAGGCGGCGAACATGGCCACGGGAGCCGGCGTCCCCGAGCCGGCGCTGGACAGGAACACCGACACGGTCACGTTGCCAAACGATATCACGAAGGCGAAAATTCCAGCCGCCAGGAGCCCCGGCTGGAGCATGGGGATCGTCACCCGCCTGATCGTCTGCCAGGGGCGGGCGCCCAGGCTGGCCGAGGCCTCCTCCATGGATCGGTCGAATCCGGCAAGGGCCGCTAACATTACCCGAAGGGCGAACGGAATCGTAATCAGAACGTGCGCCCCCGCCAGGATCCAGAAGCTGGGGTCTATCTTCACCGTGCTAATGAACACCAGGACGGCGATGGCCAACACGGAAGGGGGCAGTATGAGAGGCGTCATGAGCACCAACTCCACCTGCGTGCGGCCTGGAAAGCGGAAGCGGTCGATGGCATATGCCGCCAGCGCCGCTATCACCATGGTGACGACCATCGTCGTCACCGCCAACTCCACGCTAAGCAGCAGCGAGCGCTTCAGCTCAGCGTGTTGAATCAGCTGGGTGTAGGAGAGCACGCCTAGACTGTCAAGAGATGGAGGGAAGTCGAAGAACCTCTTCTTGCTGAAGGAGGCCACGATCACGATGACAAGAGGGGCCGTCAGGCCCATGTACGCTATTATGATCGCCGAGCGGTACAGTAGCCGAAGGGTCGAGTCCCGGTAGCGGTCGAATACACTGTGCCGGACGCCCATAATAGGCTCCCTGTTCTGAAGGATATCTGCTCGCTCGCTCATTACTGGGCCCGCTCCTCCTCCAGAAACTGGCTGCGAAGTGTCTTGCCCAGCAACAGGAATACAAGGACTACCATGACGGTCAGCACAATTCCCACCGCGGCACCCTGGGGCCAGTTCAGGTAGACGACGGTGTTGTTGTACACGTCCACCCCCAGCATGGACATTCCGGGACCCCCAACGACCCTGGGGGTTACGAAGGACGTCAACGCGATGATGCTTACCAACGCGGATCCTCCCATCACACCGGGAAGTGACAGGGGAAAGACTACCCGAAAGAACGTCTGGATCGGGTTCGCCCCCAAGTTGGAGGAGGCCTCCTCCAGGTCTCTGTCAACACTGCTCAGGGAGCTTACGAGGGGGAGCACCATGAAGGGTATGAAGCTAGCTGACATGGCTATAAGCCCGCCCATTGGGGTGTTCGCCATCCTGACCCCGTCAGGCAAGAAGGGAAACATCTTCAAGACCCAGTTGACTGGGCCCTGGCCGCTCAGGAGAGTCAACCAGCCATAGGCCGACACCGCTACGCTGATCATGAAGGGGGCTATGACCATGGCCAAAAGCAGAGGACGCCATTTCGACCGGGTCCTCGTGAGCATGTAAGCGACTGGATACCCGAGCAACAAAGTGGCGGCCAAGATTACCGCCGAGTACCAGAGGGTGTCGAAGGTCGTCCTTAGGAGGAATGAGTCTGCAAACCTGGTGTAGTTGGCGATTGTGAAGGTCCCGGGCTGATACACCTCGAGGCGTTCCCGCACGTAGAAGCTCATCCGGACCATGTAGATCATGGGTACCGTTATGTAGCCCAGGACCAGGATCACCGCCGGAGCCACCAAGAGCCAAACGATTCGCCGCCGCGCCCACGACCCTACCCTGGCCCCCAGCGAGGCCAGGGTGCCGTTTACCCCCTTGGTGACCGGCGTTGTTTCGGCCATCTACACCACCTCAGCGCGCGCCGTCTTACGCTCTGACGCTATTCATCAATGCTGCCACAAGCGCCAGCAGACCAAAAACAACTGGCGCAAGGTTCTCCGGTGGTCCCATCACGAAGAAGCGACCGTCACAATTCGACAGCTATCCCTGCCTATTGAAAGCTAACCCTAATTGGCAATCTCCTGGATAAGCTTCTCCATGAAGCTTGGCCTGAAGGACCGCATGAAGGCGAAGTCGGGAATCTTGTATCCCGCCGCCTCAACCTCAGTGGTTGGGTTACGTGCGATCATCTCGGTAGACGCGAAGTCGCGGACTTTGGAGTGTACAGGCCCTTCGCTGGAGTAGTCGAGCCACTTGGCCACCAGCTCCGGGGTGGAGGCCTGCTTCAGGAAGTCCATCACCGCCTCATAGTTCCTGTCGCTGGTCACGACGAAGCCCGTGGTGTTGGAGACCGGGTACTCGGGGGGAGCGATGAAGCCCACGTCCACACCCCCCGCCTTAAGCTCCGCCGCGGTGCGCGATGATGTGATGGCAACCCAGGACGTACCGTCGGTCAGGTTCCTCCGCCGTTGGGATCCGCTGGTGACCACTCCCCACAGCTGTCCGGTATCCTTCAGCTTCTTGACTTCATCGTAGGCGCAGTTCAGGTCTTTGGGGTCGCCGCATCTAACCGCCGCGATAGCCTCTACTGTGCTCCAGCCGGAGTTTTTGGTCCACGTCTCGAGCTGGACTTTGCCCTTGTACTGCGGGTCCCAGAGGGAGTCCCAGCCAGTTGGGTAGCTCAGACCATTTTCGTCCAGGAGGTCCTTCCGATAGGTGATCCCCGTGATCTGGAGCAGGATGGGGATGAAGTGGTTTTCTAAGGCCGTCATCTCCTCCTTGACGAACCCGAAGTAGCCATCGTAGTTCTCCTCGCAGCAGCGGTCGATGTCTATCGGGATGATAGCGCCGTTTTCGATCAGCTCCGGCACCAGAGCGTCGTCAACGAACAGCATATCGGCCTGCGGGTTGTTCTTCTCGGCAATTACCTTGCTCACGTTGGAAACGCTGCCACCAGCGTGAAATGTGCACTTTAGCCCAATCTCTTCACACCAGAGCGCTCGCGATCCCTCGTCGTACTTCCCGCCAAAGCTGTAGGCAACAAGCTTTACGTTGCCCTCGTAGGCGGGCTTGGCCGGCGCATCACTGGTGCAGGCCAGCAGTGCCATCAGGGCTACTGAAGCTGCAATCAGCGATACGATTTTCGTCGCCCCCGTACTGATGAACATCGTATCTCCTCCTTGTTTATCGATGCAGTTCCCGTCCGTACCCGCCAATGAGCCGAGTCTATGGTACATTGCCAGCCAATGTCAACACCGCCGATTCCCCGTAACTGTTCAGAGTTGAGGGGACCTCTCGGAATATCCGTTCAATGGGAACGGTCTTTCATAGCTGGATCGCCACTTCCGACGCTTGGGACTCCGCTCAGGTCCCACGAAGTCTGAACAGTTACGATTTCCCTTGTATCTTATGAGGCAATTCGTGGGATTGACAACATCACCAACGACGAATACAGTATTTGCCATCCTAACGAATGTGCTGTTCGCAAAGGTACCGGGTTCCATCCGGGGAAACTCAGGATAATTGCGAAAGAGCGACCGGCCCAGTCGCAACGGGCCAAAGTCCGACAAGGAAGGAGCGCGGTAACCTCAAGGCCCATGACTGCTGGCGAAATCACCGTCCGAGAAGCAGCACCTGACGATATTGGAACTCTCGTGGCTTTTCAACAGGCCACAGCGCGGGAAACCGAAGGCAAAGACTTGGACTCGCAGGTTGCCACCAAGGGCGTCAGCGCCGTTTTCCAGCCCCCCGACAGGGGGTTCTATCTTGTGGCTGAGACCGGAGGGCGGGTAGTCGGAGGGCTCCTCATCACCTACGGGTGGAGCGACTGGCGCAACGCGACCTTCTGGTGGATTCAGAGCCTTTACGTGGAGCCCCAATGGCGGCGCAACGGGGCGGTGTACAGAGCGCTGCATGATCATGTCCACAGCCTGGCTACCTCACATCAGGGTGTGTCCGGCCTCAGACTCCAGGTGGAACGTCGCCACTGCGTGGCCCAGCAGACCTATGCAAACCTCGGAATGGCCAGGTCCCAATACGACCTCCTCGAGATGGATTTTTTGCCCTAGCCGTGGTACGGCGTGTACCACCCGATGTCTTACGAAGGCCCGATCCTGCCGGACAACTTCGACTCCATGGCCGTGGCCAGTCACATCTCGATCTCCATTGCGACGGGTGAACGGCTCCACTCCATCCGCGAGTTCGAGATGCTGCTGAAACGGGGTGCCGTCCAGTACATACGCCCCGACGTGGCCGGCGAGATGACCCACTTCAAGAAGATCGCTGCCCTGGCCGAAGCGAGCTACGTTGGCGTGGTCCCCCACAGCCCGCTGAGCCCCGTCAGCACCGTGACTTGTCTTCCGCTCGCGGCCTGCATCCCAAACTTCTCTATTCAGGAATTGTCGACCGGCGAGCAGGAGCCTCCCGAAAGCGAGATAGTCAAGACTCGGCTTCGGGTAGAGGGCGGGTTCTTCCTGGACACACCCGGCATCGGTATGGAGCTCGCCGACGATGCTCTGGAGAAGTACCCACCTCGGCCGCGCGAGGTCGAGACGCGACTTCCACATCGACGGTTCTGTTGTCGACCAGTAGATCGGTCTACTCGGTTCGAGCCGGAGTAGACTGATGTCGCGTTTGGGCACTCGTGCCACCGCGGGCTTCCCTGCCTTCCGTTACCGGGACCTACGCGTTCTGGGTCTTGGGTCAGCACTCGGCTCCTTCGGGCAGTTTGGCGAAGTTATTGGTCTCGGCTGGCTCGTGCTGGACCGAACGGACTCGCCCTTCATGGTCGGTCTCGCATTCAGCCTGCAGGCGCTGCCCAGCTTGTTCGGTATCCCGGCGGGCGCTCTGGCGGACTCGGTAGATAGGCGTCGCCTCCTTCCCCTAAGTGCTGCCGCGGTAGCCATCCCCTTGGGTGTGCTAGGGCTACTGATTGCATTTGACGTCGCCGAGATCTCGGCCATTCTCACGTTGGCGTTCCTAGCCGGCACCGCCCGCGCCTTCTATAACACAGCGCGGATGAGCTACGCCTACGACATCGTGGGCGCGGCCGCCGCAGTTCAAGGGTTGACCCTGATTTCTCTAGCGGCTCGCATCGGAGCATTCGCCAGCCCGATTGTTGGGATAGTAGCAGCGCGTTCTGGAATCGATACGGCATATTTCGTGATATCCGGTACATACCTCCTGGCCGCCGTCGTCATGTCGCTGACCCGTTCCAAAGGCAGGGGCGCGCCGCCTTCGCCCGGCTCCGCCGCACGTGGTGTCAGGGAATTGTTCACCGAGGCGCAAAGGAACCGCGTGCTTCTGGCCCTCATAGTCAGCACAGCACTCCTGGAAGTCTTGGGGATCTCTCACAAGGTGCTGCTTCCGATCATTGCAAAAGACGCTCTTGGCCTGGGCGTAGATGGTCTGGGCGTCATGACTGGCGTCGGTGCGGCGGGCGGAATCGTCGGAATCGCGGCGCTTTCCGTGCGGGGCAACACGGTCCGAAATGGGTCGCTCTATATCGCTTTAGTGCTGGCTCTTGGAGTCTCCCTGGTGCTGCTCGGCGGAGCGCCTGGCTCCTTGCTTGTTGTGCTCGCGGTGCTTGCCGTTGTTAATGCCATGATCGCCCTCGCTGACATACTCTCCCAGAGCCTAATCCAGCTGAGTGTACCCAACGCGCTTCGCGGGCGGGCTATGGGCTCCTGGACGTTCGCAATCGGAGCGGGGCCCATTGGGAGTCTCGAAGTAGGGGCGCTGGCTTCGTTTGCCGGGGTGACTTCAGCGCTGGCCTTCAACGGCCTTGGGCTGGTTGCGCTGTCGGTGGTCATTGTCGTGCTCGTCCCGCAGCTGCGGCGCATGTAGCACCGTGGAGTGTTGTCAATCAGCAAAAGTGGGACAGATCACGGCCCGAGAGACTACGAATACGTAGCGCCTTCCTCGTCAATTGTGGTGCCCACAATTTGATATGGGGGAAAACAGTGCAGGACGTGGATGAAACCTGCCTCGCTTGCCCGCCGGCCATTAACTCACGGCGCCGAGAGACGTTGTGGGAGATTGCTTGGATGATTGATTTCCTCGTAACAAGGGGCTTTCGGGTTGGTACTGGGGAGTGAGGACGGTTTAGGTGTGGAGGGGTTGGATGTTCCGGTTGGGGCTTGTGTAGTGGCCGATGAGGTCGTTGTGGTGCGACCAACGCCGTCCGGGAAGAGATTACCGGGTTGGCAGCGTCACCCGCAAGGTCATGCAGCGGCGGGGACAGTGGCCAGGGCAGCCGGCCGGGCCAACGTCTCGTCCATCTCGATCAGTCGTGCCCCGACCATCCGCTTGACGTTGCATGCCAGGGCCTTGAGGTAGACGGCGAGCCGGACCCTCTCGCCGCCACGTACCCGTAAGCGGCCAAGACCATGGCGCCGTTTCATCTCCGAGTTCGTCCCCTCTATCCCCGCACGCAGCCCGTACCGTTTGCGCCACTGTCCGTCTGACTCTGCCGCACGCCTCCGTGCGATGTTCATCCTCGCCAGGTCCGCACTCAGCACGTAGGCTCCACCCCGTGACCACTCTCCCCCAAGCTCAGGGCGACTGCGCCACCTCACAGGACACCGGGCACGCAGCGCGCAGGGCTCACACACCGCCCGGGCGAAGTGTATCTCCACCCGCTCAGGCGCATCCTCATCCTCGTACTCCGCCACCGCCCCATGTCCCGCGGGACACACCGCACTCCTCGTCGCCATAACGTCGATGTCAAAGTCAGCAGCAGTCAGTCTGACCGGCTCATCACCACCTCCGTCGGGTTCCTTGTGCGACCGGCCACCGACCGGGCTCACCAGCTCCGTACCCCTGCGCTCCGCCTCCCATCCGTTCCGGCCAGAACCATATGACGTGTCCGCCCACAGCTCCGAAGGACCTATCCCCCGTTCACTCAACTCGTCGATCACCCGCGTCGTCACCACAGAGTCGCTGCCGCTCGATGGCGTGACCTCCACATGCGTGATCATCTGAACGGCGTTGTCGCTCTCACACGTCTCGGCCACCTGCACCTCGTATCCCTTCCCCTTGTGTCCGCTGTAGGTCACCGCAGGGTCGTGCGGTGTCTGCAGCGAGTCCGACCGCACATCCCTCGGCTCCCTCAGCGCTATCGGCACCTTCCCCTCTGCCGCATCGTCGTCATCCGCTCCGGGACGACCGTCCCTGTGACGACCCACGTGGCACTGCTCGCGCAACAGCCGCTCCAACAGCCCGTACTCGTCCATCTGCGCCACCGCCGTCCCGCGGAACCGATCGACCAGCCGGTACACGTCGCGCGCGCACACCGACAGCCGGCGACGCCCCTCTTCCGAACGCGCGTCCTCGTATCGGGTTGCTTCTGCGGTCTCCTTCAGGTACCGCTGGGCCAGACTATCCCCAATCCCTTCTCCCAAGCCAGGGTGCTCACGGCTCACCGCCAGCAGAAACACCCGGATCGTCTCGCAGAACAGCCCCAACCGCGTCAACACCGCGATGTTGCTCATGATGTGCGTAGAGTCAACGCGCTGCTTGCCTGTACGAAGACCCAGAGCCTCGATCATCCGGTCCGTCGTCTCGCAGAACGCCAACCGCCCCCCGTCGTGCTCCATCAACCGCACGCGGAAGTTGTGCAGCGTCTTTTGCGCAAGGTGTGCCTCCTCCATCTCCAACCCCAGCGCGTGATGCCACAGCAGGTTGAACTCCAACTCCTCCAGGGCCTCGATGTCCGTCAGATCGAACATCTCCTTGAGCACCAGCACCCCGAGCACCGTCTGCACCGCGCGGTTGGGCCTGCCCATGTCCGCGCTGTACATCGCAGCGAACCGCTCCTCGTCTATCAGCGGCAGAGCCTCCTTCCGAAACACCTGCGCCCAACTCCTCCGCATCAGCCTTGCCTTCCTCGGCGTGATCAGAAACTCCGACTGCCATAAGCTCTCTTGAGGCTCTCTCGTTCGAAACATCGACTGCCTACTCCTGCTCCTGCTCCTGAGTCTTCTCTCCTCCACCTTCTCCAGGACCTATTATCTTCAATCCCACAACCCTCAACCACGACTTTTTACGACAGAATCATGATTGACGACGTGATTGATACTACAATAGAATGCCGCCCGAGAAAGGAGGAGCAATGCCTATTATCGAAAAGGGGAACGGTGAGAACGTACTCCCAGGCGTCGATCGGTGGGAGATCGTGAGTGGTGAGCTCGGTGCCCGTTCCTTGACCGTGGGCGACGTTATGGTGAGTCCGGGGTCCGGGGTGCCAACCCACGTTCACCCCACCGAGGAGGCTATGGTGATCCTGGACGGCGAGCTGGAGGCCATGCTGGGGGATGAGACGGTTACGGTGGCCCCAGGCCAGACGGTGTTGGCCCCGGCCGGAGTCAAGCACGGGTTCGTGAACCGAACGGGCTCCAACGCCCGCCTGATGGCGATTTTCCCGACGGACAAAGTGGAGCGAACATTCGTGGACTAAGGGCTTGTTTTCGGCCCGTTGAGGCTTCATCGCGAAGTCTTGCCTTTGTACCATAACTTGGTCCTATCGCCGGTGCCTGGTAACGCCTCATTGCTTACGTCACGCTCGTGGGTGGCTCACACTCATACTCCCAATGGGATAGTCTTGTGGGTGAGTAGGGGTCTTTGACCAGTTGCGCCAGGCCTCCAACCAAATCGGCCCTCGAATTGCCCAAGAGCGGAAAGGGGGAGAGCAAAATGCCCGGAGCCAACAGCCAGAAGACAGTCCGCCTGACTATGGCGCAGGCCATCGTCATGTACCTGAAGGCCCAGTACAGCGAGAGGGACGGCAAGACCCGTCGCCTGGTTCCCGGCGTCTTTGGCATCTTCGGCCATGGGAACGTCGCCGGGCTGGGGCAGGCGCTCTACGAGCACGGCCAGGACCTGCCCTTCTACCAGACCCGTAATGAGCAGTCGATGGTCCACACGGCGGTCGGCTTCGCCAAAGCACACCATCGACTGTCCGCTCTGGCCTGCACTTCGTCCATCGGCCCCGGCGCCACCAATATGGTCTCAGGCGCCGCGACCGCGACCCTCAACCGTCTGCCCGTGCTTCTCCTGCCGTCCGACTACTTCGCCACGCGCCACCAGGGCCCCGTCCTGCAGCAGCTGGAGCACCCGGTCTCGGCCGACGTGAGCGTCAACGACTGTTTCCGGCCGGTCAGCCGGTTCTTCGACCGCATCTCCCGGCCCGAACAGCTGCTCACGGCCTTGCCTGAGGCGATGCGCGTCCTGACTGATCCGGTCGACACGGGCGCGGTGACCCTGGCGCTGCCACAGGATGTGCAGACGCAGGCCTACGACTATCCGGCCCACTTCTTCGAAGAGCGCACCTGGCGGGTCGAACGGCCCCTGCCGGACCCCCGCCGTCTGGACGAGGCGGTGGCCATGCTCGAAGCGGCCCAACGCCCGCTGATCATCGCGGGCGGTGGCGTGCACTACTCAGAGGCGTGGGCCGAGCTCCAGGAGGTCTCGGAGGCGCTGGGCATCCCGGTGGGAGAGACCTTCGCTGGCAAGGGGGCCGTTCGAGGCGAGTCTGCGCTGCTGCTCGGCGGCCACGGCGTCACCGCCACGCCCTCCTCGGCGAAACTGGCCAGCCAGGCGGACCTGGTTATCAGCGTGGGTACGCGGCTCACCGACTTCACCACCGGGTCCCAGAGCGCCTTTCAGCACCCGGATGTGAAGTTCATCAGTATCAACGTGTCCGGCCGCGATGCCTACAAGCAGGGAGCACTGCCCATCATCGCCGACGCTCGTGAGGCGCTAAGGTCACTCTCCGAAGCTGCGCAGCGAGCGGAAGTCAAGTCTGACTTCACCTATCTCGAAGAGATCGCCGCCGTCAAAAAGGAGTGGGAGCGACAGCTAGAGCGGGAGGTCTACCGTCAGACTCCAGGTGAGGCGATGAGCCAGGGCCAGCTGATTGGGGCGCTAAACGAGGAGGCGCAACCGGGTGACACCGTCATCGCCGCCGCCGGTACCCCGCCGGGCGACCTGCTCAAGCTGTGGGATGCCACTGGTGGCCGGGCCTGCCATCTCGAGTTCGGCTACTCCTGCATGGGCTACGAGTTGCCAGCCGCGCTGGGAGTCCGAATGGCCCAGCCTGAGGGCGAGGTCTACGTGCTCATAGGGGACGGCACTTATCTGATGAACCCTACCGAGTTGGTTACGGCCATCCAGGAGGCCTGGAAGGTCACCGTTGTCCTCTCCGAAAACCACGGCTTCCAGTCGATACACCAGTTTCAGATGAACCGCGTTGGCCGGAACTTCGGCACCGAGTTCATGGCGCGCGACACCGCTGCAAACCGTCTCGAAGGGGAGTACCTCACCATCGACTTCGCAAAGAACGCCGAAAGCATGGGTGCCAGGGTGTGGCGCGTCGCCGACCCCGGCGAGGTGCACCAGGCGTTGCAGGAGGCCCGGGAGGAGGCGCGTCCCTGTGTCATCGTGGCGGAGACGCAGAAGCACCGCTACCTGCCGTGGTCAGGTGTGTGGTGGGACGGCCCGGCAGCCGAGGCGACCGAAGACCCGGTGACCAAGGAGCTGAGGGTGCGGTACGAAAAAGAGCGGGAGGCGCAGCGGTTCCACTACTGAGCGAGGCTCTCAGGCTCATTGACGGCGCCTGGAGACACCGGAGGGGCCGTATCTCGACCTGTGAGGAATTGAGCCATGAACGTCAGAATCGCGACAGCGCCGGACTCATGGGGTGACCGGTTCCCCAGCGACAAGTTGCAGACCCCATGGCGCCGCTTCATGGACGAGCCTTCCGCGTGGCAAAAGCTGGAAAGGCAGGTAAACGGCGCCGGAGATGTGGTCCCGGCCCTCGGCACGAAGTTCCTGATCCTCATCGATGGCGTCTATACGGGCCCTGTCACGGGTTAGCCCACGGCTCCGCCAGGCTGGACTCCGCCGCTTGGAAGCGCCTGATCGACACTGCGCACAGAATCGCCGACCTTGAACAGACTCGGTTCGGCCTCAGACTCATCTCTCATCCCAATGCCGAGACCCACGTCGAGTACGAGGAGCAGATAGAGACGTTCCTGAGGCAGACCGACCCCGACAGCGTGTCGCTCTGGGCCTGGATATCGGCCATCGCGAGCGCGCTCGGCTTCGACCTGGATGCGCTGCGTGCCTCCTCCTCATAAGCCCGAATCCACCGAAGGAGGGCGTCGGGTCAGTGTCCTGAAGCGGCAAGAGGGTGCTCCTGTGAATCTGGGATAATGGTTTTGAAACAGCAAAGCCGACCCAGAACAAGGAGCACCCAATAGATGCTACCACGCAACCATCCTGATCGCATCCAAATCGCGTTTGACGACCACCGCCTGGTGGCCAATGCTGGGCTGCTGCTCCCGGTGACCCTAGCCCAGCACCTGGGCCTGCGTGAAGTCGTCGACAGCCACGTCGACCTGGGAGACGCGCCGGGGCGGGCGAACCCGGGAGACAAGCTGCTGACCCTGGTGGCCTCGGCGCTGGCTGGGGGCGACTTCATTGACGACGCCGACGTGTTGCGTAGGGGCGGGACAGCTGACGCCATCGGCTGCGTAGTCAAGGCGCCATCCACCCTGGGAACTTTCCTGCGCAGCTTCCGGTGGGGCCACGTCCGCCAGTTGGATCGGGTGAGCCGGGAGCTACTGTCCCGGGCCTGGGCCGCTGGTGCGGGACCCGGTGAAGGGCCGTTGACCATCGACCTGGACTCCACCATGTGCGAGACCTACGGACTGGCCAAGGAGGGGGCGCGTCACCATGGTTACACTGGCCAGCGGGGCTATCACCCGCTGCTGGCCATCGCCGCCGGCACCGGCGACGTGCTGATGTCTCGGCTTCGCGAGGGCCGGGCCAACACCGTTCGTGGCGCCGCCCACTTCCTGCGGGAGACCGTGGGCCGGGTGCGCCGTGCTGGGGCTACAGGACAACTCACGGTGCGGGCCGACAGCGGCTTCTATGCCCACGCCCTGGTCGTCGTCTGCCGCGAGATGGATGTCCGCTTCTCCATCACCATCCGCCAACACGCCCACCTCAGGGAGTTGACTGAGGCGATTCCCGAGGAGGACTGGACGCCCGTCCCCTACTGGATGGATGGCGGCGCCGACGTGGCCGAGACCACCTACACTCCCTTCCAGGGTGAGCCCGAAGCCGCCCCAGTGCGGCTCATCGTGCGGCGGGTGAAGCCCACGTCCGGTTCCCAACTGGCCCTCTTCGCCAGCTACAGCTATCACGGCTTCATCACCGACCGGGACGGGGAAACCCTGGAGCTGGAGGCCGACCATCGCCGCCATGCCGAGGTCGAGAACGCCATTCGAGACCTGAAGTACGGCGTGGGGCTGAATCATCTCCCCTCGGGCCGCTTCGCCGCCAACGGCGCCTGGCTGGCCGTCCAGGTTCTGGCCCATAACCTGGCCCGTTGGACAGCGCGGACCGGTCTGGGTGAGCAGGTGGTGACCACCAAGACCCTCCGGCGGCGGTTCTTCTCCCTCGCCGGACGAATCACCTGCTCGGCCCGCCGCCTCACTTTGCATCTGCCACAGGGCTGGCCTTGGGAAACCCAGTTCACTCGCGCCCTGGCTCGATTGCGAGCCCTGCCATTGCCTGCCTGACGGCACCGACGGCGCCTGACCCGTCCACCAGACTACCCAACCGCCCCACAGAGTCGCACCGGCCCGGTCCGCGATTGTCTTCCCCTGCATGCTGTCCCGCCGACCCCGCCCCAGCGCCGCTGCCCAGGACCGCCATCGGCGCCCCCAACGACAACCAAAGGCCGCCACCGGCCCCATTTATCGGAATCGAGCGCGGACCGTCGCGTACCACGGCCCTCACCCCTTGTTCCAACCCCAAGGCCGCTCCGTATCGGTGGATTCGGGATAAGGGGGTTCTAGTCGGTTGCTGTCGCCCCCTACGTAACCTATAATCGCCCAATCTGCTGATCCCGGTAGGAGACCTATGACATCGCGGACGGCTAAATTATACAGGCAGCTTGGGGTCAAGCGCGTCATAAACGCTCGGGGAAGTACTACCATCGTGGGTGGGTCGATGCTCAGCGAGGAGGTGCTGGCCGCCATAGATGAGGCCAATCGGCAATACGTGGAAATGGAAGAGCTGCTGGAGAAATCGGGACAGGCAGCTGCCGAACTCCTTGAGACAGACGCGGCCATGATTACGTCGGGCTGCTTCGCTGCCTTGGTGCTGGGTGCCGCCTCCATAATGACGGGCAAGGATCCAGACAAGATATCGCGCCTACCCGACACCACAAATATGAGGAACGAGTTCCTCTTGCAGAAGAAGATGCGCTACCACTACGACCGCTGCATATCTGTCGCCGGCGGCAAGCTGATAGAGGTCGGGGACGAAGACGGGACCACGGCGGAGGATCTCGAAGCTGCTATGGGGCCCGATACAGCAGGCATCTTATACTTCGCGCAAGAAGAAGACACAGAAGGCATTCTCACGATACCACAGGTGGTGGACATAGCCAAAAGAAATGACCTTCCGGTGCTGATCGACGCCGCCGCAGAGGTCTACCCCCTTGAGCGGATGACCGGTGTGGCGAAGTCCGGAGCAGATATGGTGTGCTTCTCAGGCAAGTACGTGGGCTCAGCTCAATCGTCGGGCATCCTGTGCGGTCGAAAAGACTTGATAGAGGCAGCCTCACTCAACAACTTCATCGCCTATGAAGTCGATGGCACCGAGTCCTACGGCAACGCTATTGGCAGGGGCTACAAGATAGACCGGCAAGAAGTCATTGCCACGGTCGTAGCGCTGCGCGAGTGGATGACCATGAACCACGAAGACCGGTTCGCCATCCAGGAGCGGCGTATCCAGACTATTGAGTCGGCTCTGAAGGGTCTGCCGCATGTGACAACCGAGCACATTTGGGAAAGGCAGGGGCACTCTATGCACCTCCGAATCACCCTGGACGAGGAGGTGCTGGGCAAGAAGCACGAGTCCATACAAGAGGAGCTCAGACGCGGAGATCCTTGCATATGGATAGGCATGCAACAAGAGTCGCTGAGGGTCAGGGTACACAACCTGATGGAGGGCGAGGACCAGGTGGTGGCAGAACGCCTGCGGCAACTCCTGTCCGACTAGGAACCTCAGTTGCGAACCGCCCGCTGACGGTGGGAGCTCGGAGGGGGAGCGCCGTTGGATGCAACCCGGGGTTTACTGGGGGCAGGTGACGTCAACGGGTGTAGAAAAGCGACCAGGCGGCGAGCTCCGCAGCGACGGTTCGAACCGTGTTTCCATTGATGGCCCGCATTTGGAATATGCAGCGCGCAGTGTACGTTTGAGCTCCGACTGTAACCTCCCATGAACTGGAACTTACGTCTCGCCAGTGGTGAACTTAGCGGCATCCACAGCCCTCTGAGCGCCGGTGAGTGCGGGTCGGCCCTCCACGCGCTACGCAGTAGATCGAAGGTAGACCGCGGTCGGCTGTTGTCTGTCGAATCCCATTCGCGGAGGCAGTCCAACAAGGGAAATCGTTTGAGGGAGGAAAGGTATGTCTGAACGGCTAGCTGTCCCCTCAAAAGACAGGGTGCGCGTTACGGAAGAGTGCCTCCGCCAGACGGTGGCCGCGTGGTTCGAGAAGATGGGAGAGTCCGCTGAGGACGCCAGGCAGGGAGCGGACGTCCTCGTGGCGGCCGATCTGCGCGGCGCGGAATTCCAGGGCGTCTCTACCCACGTCCAAGGGTATACGCGGGCCTACAGGAAGGGCAGGTTCAAGCCGATGGCCCAATGGCGGGTAGTGCATGAGACCGCGGCCATGGCGACCGTAGACGCTGATAGGGGCTTAGAGGTTATCCAGGGCGCCAAACACATGGAGATAGCCATCGATAAGGCGAGGAACGTAGGTGTCGGGGTGGTGACGGTATTCAATGGCGGCGATTCAGGCGGCATAGGCTACTACCCAATGCTGGCTGTGCAGCAGGATATGATTGGGATGTTCACAACAGGCCACCCTCCGCGTGTGTTGCCGGCGTACGGGGCCGAGTACAGGCTGGGCACGAACCCCATAGCCGTAGCCGCTCCGACTAGAAACGAGCCCCCCTTCCTGTTCGACGTCGCCACGTCTGCCACAGCGGCGGGCATGGTGCGCTTGGCAACTCGATACAACCTCCCAATACGCCCCGGATGGGTTGCGGACGCCGACGGCGCACCCATCATGCAGGAAACGCAGGCCCCGGAAGAGGGTGACTACCGCCTACTCCCCTTTGGGGGAACCCTGGAAGGAGGCACCCACAAAGGGTATGGTTTCGGCCTGGTAGCCGAGATTCTGTCCACGATGCTCGGGGGAGCGCTTCCAGCCATGGTGACCGGAGGCGACGGGTTTAACCACTACATGGCTGCGTACAACATCGCGTCCTTCACAAACGTGGAGACCTTCAAAGACAACATGGACAGGATGCTCCGGACCCTGAGAGAGACGAAGCCCGCTCCGGGCCACGAGCGAGTCGCTTACCCGGGTCTTGGCGCCTACGAAGCGGAGCAGTATCGACGGGCCAACGGGATTCCCATACACAAGGGGGTATTCCAGGAGCTCCAAGGCCTCTGTAAAGAGTTGTCTATCCCTGCACTCAAGATCCTGTGAGGTGCGGTGGGACCGTTTCTAGCCCGTCGTCTGAGAGCCAAAGGAGGTTTTTTCACCCATGAAGATGCGGATTCCCGAGTACCAGTTCTTCTCCAATGACGAGTACAAACAGCGGATGGAGGCCCTGCGCTCCCGCATGGAGCAGAATGGCGTTGACTGCATGCTGGTGACGACCCCAGAGAACCTTTACTACCTTACCGGCTACCAGACACCGGGCTACTACTGGTGGCAGACCTTCATCGTTCCGACAGAGGACATCCACGAGCCCGTGTTCATAGCACGGCTAATAGAGTCCTCAAACATTGAGCCTCGGACGTGGGTTGAGGACAGCAGGCCGTACCAGGACTACGAGGACTGGATAGCCCACACCAGAGACGCGCTGGTGAGCATGGGCCTGGACAAAAGGCGCATCGGTCTTGAGGACGACTCCTATTTCTTGACCCACAGGGATGCCAAGCGCCTGATGGCGATGCTGCCGGACGCGACGTTCGTGGACTGCTCGGGGGTTGTGGAGCAAGGTCGGTTGATCAAGTCGCCGCAGGAGATAGAGTATATCCGCCAGGCGTCGCGGACGGCTGAGGCGGGTCTTGAAGCTGGTATCGAGGCTGTGAGGGTAGGGGCGACGGAGAACGACGTGGCGGCGGCGGTGCACGGGGCTCAGATTCTGGCGGGGAGTGAGTACACCGGCCTCCCAATCTTTGTGAATAACGGGACACGATCACGGATGACCCACGCCACCTGGTACCGAGAGCAGTTGGAGCCCGGTCAGACAGTTTTCTTCGAGATTCCAGGCTGTATTCACAGGTACCATGCCGCGATTGTCCGGCCGGTGTTCTTGGGCGATCCCCCTCCGCTGATGCTGAAGACTGCTGAGACAGTCCTTGAAGCGCTCAAGACCGCCAAGTCCCACATTAAACCTGGGGTGAAGGCCGGAGATGTCTACGAGGCGGTCCAGAGGACTTTGATGGAAGGTCTAGGTATTCGTAAGGAGAACAGAACCGCCTACTCCATGGGTATAGCCTTTCCTCCGGATTGGGGTGAGGGGCATATCCTTAGCTTCCACAAGGGGGAGCAAAGACCCTTGCAGGCCGGTATGACCTTCCATTTGGTCAACGGGGTGCGAGTTCCAGGGCTGGGGCATAAGGTGAGCTGCACCGACACGATCCTGGTGACGGAGGACGGCTGCGAGACGCTAACCGACCGCCTCGAGCGGAAGCTTTATGCAAGGTAGTCGCGCAGTAGTCCCGGGCCACCTGGATCGTGGACCAGCGACGGAGCAGGTCTGGTCAGCCTGTCCAAGTCGAGGTGACGGGCGGTACTGAGGGCGTCGTGGCCATCAACTGCCCCAGGCCGGACTGTGGGGTCAACCGGTTTGCGAGGCGTAGCGCATCCCACATCGTGACTTGGTTCGCCGTCAGGACCGGCTTGCCTGCCTCGGAGTCAAGCTCGGCGAGATACGGAACGGTGTGCAAAGCCGTATCGGGTACCAAGACCGCATCCACGTCTGGATGGGCATGGTCGCGAACAAAGCCCAGCAGCCTCTCGCGGTCCATTTCGCTCGCCTCTATCCCCGTCCAGACGGCCATCGAGTCCAAGTGCAACACTTCCACGCCCCCGTCGTTAAGGAACGTCCGAAAGGCATTCGCGAGCTCTTCTGGGTAGGTTGCGGCAATGGCAACACGGCCAATCTCGAGAGCGCGCAGCGCGCTCAGAAACGCCAGGGAGGTGCTGGACGACGGGACGCCCAGGACGTCGGCGATCTTCTGTGCCTGCCGACGAGCGCCTTCCAGACCATAGGTGAAGCTGCCACTTGTGCACGCCCACATGCAGGAGTCAATGTTGGAGACCTTCAGCTGCTCGGTACCGGGGAGAAGGTTCTCAGGAAGTCCAGAGCGTTTGACGGACTCAATCGTGTGCACACCCCAGCCGCCGGGGTTGGTATGGACCATGTGGAGGTCAACGGGAGGCACAATGGCGTCCGCCAGCCGTGGGTAATCGTCGTGGAGCCACTCTTCCTCGGCTCCGTACCCCGGATACAGGACCCCGATTCTCGCACGTCCTTCAGCATTCATGGAGGACCCTCCCGGCTTGGGTTCTCGCGATCACCTTTGTCAACCCAGGATGAAACCTCTGTCGGCTCCCCTCATTTGAGTTGGCGGAGAAATCGTCTTGTTCGCTTATGGCGAACATGGAATTGCATTTGACTTAAGGAGGAAACAGTTAACAGGGACGCTGGGGCGAGGACGGTCAATTCAGGTCCAGGTCCTCTGCCATGCGGCTGTACCACTGCCCCAGTATGGTGATCTCGTTGGCGAGGTAATAGGCCAAGACACCGCGTGCTGCCCCATCTTTCACCGCCTGAGAGGGCGTGTTGCCACCCGCAGCCTGGAACTGGGAAAGAACCCCCGAGCCAAACTTGCCGTGCTCCTTACACTTGGCGTAGACGAGGTCGCGCGCTTCTATGACCTTGGGATGGTTGATGTTGCCACGGGCCTCCGGTATCCCTAGGTTCCTTGAGATGCTATGGGACAGGTCAAAGGAACCCACAAACAGTGAGTCGATAGGCGTTGAGAGAATCGCATCGAGGTTCGCGAGGGCCTCCTCGTCCTCGACCTTGCCAATTATTACCATCTCTTGGTTCATCTTGTCGGCCTTTTCGCCCCAGTTCGCCCCGTCAATGGGGTAGCCCATCTGCCGCACCATGTAAGCGGCACCACGCCGCCCGGCAGGCGGATACTTGGCGGCTTCTACCGCCCGAATGGCGTCCTGCTCCGTAATGGTGTGCCCTACGATGAATCCCATGACGCCCACCTCTGTCAGCTTGGTGATCTGCAGGGGATCAGGCTCCGCGATGCTGGCTATCGGCGTAAGGCCTCCCAGCTCAGCCGCCCGACACAGGTGTTCCACCGTCTCGTAAGAGGCATATGCTGTATGCTCCACGTCCATGTTCACCCAGTGGAAGGGGTAGTTACCCATGAGCTCAACGAGGGCGGCACTCCCTGACCAAGTGCTGGCTCCGAACGCCGGCTGCCCAGCCCGTACCCGTTGCAGCAGCCGGTTCTTTCTCATGCCTTGCATGTCCCCTCCTTGGTCTGGAGTCTCGCCTGATTTGCCCTTTATTCGGGTGACCTATGCTGTACCGCTGGAGATTCCTTCGAACGCAACTTTCTCCCGAATCTTTGCAAGAAATCCAAGCCTCGCGGACAGGCCATGGGGAACTCCGTCTCTATTAGGGCACCGCTTGGGTCCGGGCCGCACGGCGGCAATTTAGTAAATGAAGGTAATGCTGGGCTTGCACTTTGTCAAGCAGTGATCGCCTTTGTAACTGTTCAGAGTTGAGGGGACGAAGGTCCCTCCAGACACTTGGATGCCCGCTTTCACGGGCATGACGAAGGGGTGTGTCTCTCTTGCCGAGCAAAGCACAGTCGTCATTCCGGCCCCCGAGCCGGAATCCAGGGGTGGGGTGGTCAAGTTCAACAGCGCAGTTGCTGCAGAGACCTAACACCACTTCTGAAGTTCTGCCAAGGTCTCCGAAGGTGGGCGTGGCAGGCGTGCCATGGTAGTCTTTCTCACTAAGTCTGAACAGTTACTCGCCTTTTTGTCGCCAGCCCTTTCGACGATGATGTTCTCATAGTGCCGACCAAGCTCGTGGCGCCGACTGGATTCACTGTGAAGGCTCTACCTCCCCTACAGCTTTCTGGAACTTCCTTATCGCTTCGACATGGGCGTCCGGAGATGACAGCCCCGCCCGCGCCGACCTCACAGACAGATGAGTTGCTCCAATGTCACACCATGCGGTCACATCCGTGGCCCAGTCCTCGGGAGACCTGCCGCTGCGTCTGATCAGGCCGTCTCGGGCATGCTGTTGGCACTGGGCGTTCTGGAAGCAAGCATCAGGTCGGAACGGCGGCGTGACGACCCAGTTGCGGTCGCTGCACATCAAGTACCCCGAGGTTATAGAGTAATGAGGCGATTGACAGCATCAGCAACGGGTTATACAGTTTGAGCCATTCCAGAGTGCAGTGCAAACGCAGGCACCGGGTTCCATCTGGGAAATTCCGGCTACGTCGCGCGGCCGTGAACGGCCGGTGCGCAGGGCTCTCCCGGAGTCTGCGAGGAGCCCCGTAGCTTTGTAATAGTGGCTGCGACTGCGGAGCATGGCTATTTGCCTGGGTCCGGCGTGTGGTGGGATATCGCCCCGGCCGGGGTCAGCGGAGACGGGCTCACCCAGCAGCTGTGGGCCGACTACGAACGAGAGCGGGAGGGCCCGCAACGGTTCTACTACTAGGCGGCGCCGGTCGGCTGTTCCGACCAGACTGATACAGGAGGAACTGAAATGGAAGTCCGTGTGGGGACGGCACCCAATTCCTGGGGAGTGGAGTTCCCGAGCGATCCGAGGCAGCCTCCGTGGACCCGATTCCTCGACGAGGTGGCCCAGGCGGGGTACGAATGGATCGAGCTCGGTCCGTACGGGTACCTGCCCACCGATCTGGCCACTCTCCGACCGGAGCTGGACAGGCGAGGCCTGAGGGTGTCCAGTACATTCGCCATGGGGGAGGGGTGTCTGGGATCACCTGCCGACTGGCCGGAAGTCGAGGAGCAGGTGTTGGGTGCTGGGGAGCTGGTGGCCGCCCTGGGGGCGAAGTTCCTGGTGCTGATCGACGGAACGTACAACGACCTGTCCACCGGTGAGGCCCTGGCCGCAGACCGCCTGGACGGCGACTCATGGAAGCGGCTGATCGACACCACTCACAGGGTGGCCGACATCGCCCGGCAAAGGTTCGACCTTGACCTTGTCTTCCACCCCCATGCGGAGACGCACGTCGAGTACGAAGACCAGATAGAGGCGTTCTTGGACGAGACCGATCCGGACCGCGTCTCCTTATGTCTGGATACGGGCCACCACGTCTACCGTGGGGGCGATGCGGTGGAGTTCATGCGCAGGCACCACGAGAGGATTCCCTATCTGCACCTCAAGAGCGTGGATGCGGAAGTGCGGAAGAAGGTCGAGGCCGAAAACATCCCGTTCGCCAAGGCCATGGGCATCGGCATGTTCTGCGAGCCTTCGGAAGGGGTTGTGGACTTTGTCGCCCTCCGCGATGTGCTAGACGAGGTCCACTACGCCGGCTGGGCGATCGTCGAGCAAGACATGTATCCAGCACCATTCGATAAGCCGCTGCCCATCGCAGCACGTACCCGGGAGTATCTACGGGAGATCGGGATAGGCTGAGTCGTCCCGGCCTAGCATCTCAGGCAATCAGAAGCTGCGTACATGGCTCAATCATTTGGCGACGGCGTAATGGACATGGGCGGGATGGGGACGGTCCACATCCGCTCCCACATAGAGATTCCAAAAGTACATGTTCTTGGTGCTGGCCCGCTGTATCAGGAGGACCACCACAGATTGCTATGATTTACGACGGACACTCCTACACGATCCCAGACCAAAGAGGCGACCTTAAGACGCTAGGATGGGACGACCGCCAGCAGTTGACGCACCACCTTCAGCTAGCTATGGCGACGGACCCACAGCCCGTCTGGCAGGCGCGTGACCGCACACCGGCGGACAGCAGCGCACTTTTGGACCTTTCGGGACCCATCAGCTTTGACGCGCTGAAGGAGGCGAATTTTCGACCGGCCGGTTACGGCCGGTTCATGTGGACGTTAGACGGCGAAGACTACGTCAAACAGGTCCAGCCACCCTCGATGATCGAGCACACTTTCTCTGCCGAGAGCCTAGTCGCCGAGATGGACTACGCCGGGGTGGACTGGTCGCTGATCCACAGGACGCCCTACCAGGGCTTGGGCAACGAGTACTTTGCTGACTGTGTAAAGCGATTCCCCGATCGTCTGCATTCCCTTGCCCTGGTCGAGGAGTGGCTGGTCCAGCAGCAGCCCGAGGCGTCCATCAGCAGGCTCAGAAAGGCTATCAACGAACTGGGACTGCATGGACTCCAGTGGCATGCGGCCCACCCTTACTACTATGGGCAGACTGAGCCCTGGGACTCCGACGCATTCCGTCCGTTCTGGGACGCTGTCGCGGAGCTGGGCATACCCGTCTTTTTCACAATCGGTGGGGGTGCTCATCGGACTCTGGACCGATACCTGGATGGACTAAAGATCCTTCGCCGGTGGATGGACAGGTACACCGACGTGACCGTCGTTCTCACCCATGGCTTCTCTTGGCGGATGTTCGCCAAGTCAGACAGGATAGAGGTCCCCGATGTCGTCTACTCCACCGCACCCATCGAGAAGCCCAACTTCCACGTCCAGTTACTGTTCGCCGTGATGCTAGGGGGCGACTTCGACTACCCGATGCCCCAGATGCGTACGACGCTGAAGCAACTTACACAACACATCGGCGCTGACAGGCTGCTATGGAGCACGGACATCCCCTACCTGCTGCGTCACTACACATACCGCCAGAGCATTGACTCCATCAGGACTTACTGCGACTTCCTCACGTCAAAGGAGAAGGACCAGATCCTGGGCGACAACATGGCACGCATCATGGGTCTGAGCGAGTAACGGAGTCAGGGCCACCTGAGGTCATTTGAGGCACCTCAGGGAGCAAACATGTGCTCGCCAAGCAGTTGGTTGTAACAATACCTTCATATTCTCACCCAACCATCCGCGGAAGTTCCAGGGGGGCGACGAGTTCGCTGAACGCATCTGCAACTCGACGCTGCTAGCTTCGGCAGCATCCGGCAGGCGTCCTAGCACCGTGTCGCAGTGCAAGGGCTTGCCTGGACCGGGTTCCCAGTTTTTCGAACGACGCCCGGAATCCCGTGTCCCAGGGGTGGGCGCTGGTCTCAGCCTAGGGCACCACTTACTTGTGTGGAGGGGGGGCGTTGTTGACGAATCGCGGCCAGGGACTCGTCAGAGCCTCGGTCTATGCGTTGTCCGGCCTTGAATACCTCGACCACATTCCAGAGTGCGCTTATGTTCGCCGCCGGATTGCCATCCACCACGATCACATCCGCCTCTTTGCCCGGCTCCAGCGTTCCAACGGTGTCCTCAACGCCGAGCGCCTTTGCCGCTTCGCTGGTCACAGAAAGGACACCCTGCATTGGCGTATAGCCCGCCATAACCAGACATTCCGTCTCGTACACTGTGTTACCCAATTGATAGTCGCCCCACGAGGAGTCGGAGCCGGTGATTACCTTAATCCCCCTATCTATGAGGCGGCCGCAATCCTTCACCATCGCTTCGAACTTTCGCTGACCAGAGTCAACAAGCTCCTGCTCTTGAAGTGTCAACGCCCGCTGCTGTTTGTGTTGGAGAGCCCAGCCGGTAGTCCTGATGATGTGCAGGGTGGGGTTGACGAATTTGTCCTCTTGCGCGATGCGTTCCGCAACGTCCTCTCTGAAGTTGTCTGACCCATCGGCATCCCTGAAACGGCAGTGGATTATCATGTCCACGTCGGCATCCAGGGAGTTGATGATGCCCTGTGTCGAGGTGCAATGGGTGGCCGTCAGTTTGCCGAACTTGTGGGCCTCGTCGGTGATGGCCTTGAGTTCATCCACGTTGAATGAGGGTCGCATTGGGAAGGAGGTCTTAGTAGTGCCGCCGGTGGCGGTGATCTTGATGTAGTCGGCCCCTTCTTTGAAAAGCTGCCTGGTCATGGCCCTAACCTCGACGGGGCCTGTGGCTTCTCCACCAAAGTAACCCATGTGTCCTCCAATAATAGCAATTGCACGACCGCACAGGACCATGCGCGGACCGATGGTGATGCCCTGGTTGATGGCGTCACGCAGTCTCAGCGTGGTTGCGTTCTTGGAGCCGTTCTCACGGATCGTCGTAACGCCCGTGAACAGGCTTCGCATGGCGTTGTGTGCGGACTGGAGCGTCAGCAGCTCGTCGGACAGCGTTGCCAAACTGTCTGCCCGGCGACCGTCTCCAAAGCCGTTGTGGTGGGTATGACAGTCCACCAACCCTGGCATGACCGTCGCTTCGGGATAGTCGAAGGTCTCCACCTTGGCGCCTTCAGGCGGCACTACCTCTTTTTCGCGACCTACAGCGCTGATCTTGGTGCCCTGGATGAGGACGGCTCCCCGCTCGATCAGAGGCCCGCCACGACTGTCGATCAGCCGGCTCGCCTTGATAAGTTTATACTCCGCGTCTCTATCTCGCATCTCTATCTCCTCCGCCCTTGAGCTCAAGGTAGGATGACCGGCTGCAAGCTATCGGGGGTAGGACTCACATCGCGCCTACAGGAGGCCGCTCCAGTCCACCAAGTCGTCGCCCTAGAAGACGTCGACCACGTTCCACAGCGGCTTGATGTCCTCCGACGGGGCGCCATCTACGACCAGAACGTCAGCCTTCTTGCCCCCTTCCAGCGTCCCGACCTCGTCGACCCAGCATACTCGGGCAGCACTTCGTCGGGCAGAGTCGCAAGGTCGCCGCCGCTGCGACCGTCTCCCGTACCGATCAGATGAACATGGCAGTCTACGAGACCGGGGAGCACGGTTTGGTGTTCATAGCTAGACTCCTCGAGTGTTGCGCCCTCCATGGCGACCCGCTCCAGTGGCCGCCATTGCCGTCGATGAGCCAGGCCGCTCTCATGAGCTTGAAGCCATCATCCCGCTGTGGCATGTCCTCCTCTCGGGGCAGCTATCTAAGCCGGGGTTTCTCATTTGGGCTGGCCTACAGGCCTCGAATAGAGCCCAAGTATTATGGCATCAATGTACACCACCAGACGAGACTGAGTCGTGCCAATTCACAGATCTGAGGAATGATGCCAAGAGAGCCCGCTGCTCAGGCAGCGAACCTTGGCTCAACATACCTCTGATATCATTGAGATAGCCTAGAATAACCTCCCAATTAACCATTGCCACTGCAGCAGCCGGAGGAGGCAAAGAGGGGCCTGGACAGGTAGGCAACGCAAACCCATCATACAGTCTCCTTAGGTCCACAGTGGACGTTGTTTTCTCTGGATGGCGACCACTACCGAGTACTGGGGGTCGCCGATGAACACCAGGTCGGCGGCCGATTAGGACGAATGCGGTCGCGTTACGGAACTCTGCGGGTGGTGGGGCGGAGGGCGGCCCGGGCGGCGTCGACGAGGAGCAGATGAAGATGCCGGTCGACGGTATGGAGTATGGGTTGAGCGCGCGGGCGGGACGCGAGAAGAGCTGGCGGAGATCCTGGACTCCCCCGTTGATGTCTCCGCCGACGCAATTCGCATTATTTTCCTCCAACGTGGCCGGAGGCCGAACGCTTCTGCACCGCGATACTGGACGACTACGTTCGGTACGACCCACCTCTTGACATCAGCCTCCGCAGTCGAGAGGGCAGGCGCAACAGATCCAGACTGGGCATCACTGATGTGAACAAACAGGGTTGATCCAGATCAGTGGCGAACGTACACGGGACCGTGTTTGACCAAATCGTCGAACTCGCCTATCGGCGGAGAGGGATAGGGGTTCCTCTACCGGGACCCTTGCGGTATGAGGTCCTCGACACATGGTCCGTCGTCAGGACACGGCATGCTCAAGAGCGATTCAGGGAATCGGTTTTGAATCGACAGAACCACACCTGCGCGATCTGTGGGACAACTCTCAGGGAAGTCTTGGAGGTGGCTCACATCAGCAGCTATGCCTCTGACGTGCCTAATCGAGCAAACCCGTCCAACAGCATCGGACTCTGTGCATTCTGTCACAGGGCATTCGACCGTGGCGTGTTTGTGATCACTGAGAGTGGTGGCGTGCTGAACAGGCGATGTGTGGAACGTGATCCGATAGCGGCGGCCCATGCTGGGGGGCCTTCGGACCGTGCTCGTTTGAAGTTCATCGAGGGTATTGACAGAGGAATACTGCGGAGGCGCTTGGCGGAGGTTCAGCATAGCTGACAACGGTGCGATTCAGAGCAAGAGCGTCTTGGTGAGGCTCGCAGTCCCATCCACATCTCGAAGATGGTACTGCCTACCGCCCAGGCAGGCTCCTATATCAGAACCTCGCAGCGAAAAGTTCGCAGTACAGGACACGTTAGCCCACCAGAATGTACCGTACTGAGCCTGTCTCACAAGTCTGGGTTGGCATTGAGTATGGGTCAGGTGTACGTTTGAAGCGACATCAAGGTGGGAGATATTGAGATGCCGCTTCGACCGATGGGCCGAGAGCAGATGTGGATGTTGCCGCCGACGCTTGACGAGTTGTTGCCGCTGGACCATCCGGCGCGGTTCGTGGCCGAGTTCGTTGACGCTTTGGACCGGGAGGACTGGGGGGAGCTTGGGGTGAAGATAGACGGGGAGGTGCTGGGAGCGCCAGCCTACCATCCACGTGCGCTGTTGAGCGTGTGGCTGTACGGCTTCATGACCGGGGTGCGCTCGTGCCGGAAGCTGGAGGCGGCCTGCCGGGACCAGATACCGTACCTGTGGCTGACCGGGTGGCAGCATCCTGACCACAACACCCTGTGGAGGTTCTACAGAGGGCATCGGCAGGCCATGAGGAAGCTGTTCGAGCGTACGGTGCGTACGGCGGTGGCCATGAAGTTGGTGGATCTGGCGGTTCAGGCGGTGGATGGTACGAAGGTGGTCGCCAACGCGTCAGTGAACAGGAGCTACGATGCCGAGGGGCTGAGAGGGCTATTGGATCGGTTGGAGCGGGCGATAACCGACCTTGAGGCTCAGAACGAAGCGGGAGAAGACACTGCTGTTGCCCATCTGCCTGAGGAATTGGCTGACAAGGAGGTCTTGAGAGAGCAGGTGAGGCAGGCGATGGACGATCTTGCGAGTCAGAAGCGCCACAAGCGCATCAACCTGACCGACCCAGACGCCAGGCTGATGAAGGGTAGGCAAGGCATCGTGGCTGGCTACAACGCTCAGGCTATGGTCTCACCCACAGAGACGGATGGGGGAGCGACCGGCATGTTGGTCACCGCCGTGGACGTGGTGGATGCGGCCAATGACAATGCCCTGCTGGTTCCGATGGTCGAGCAGGCCGAAGAGACGACCGGGACAAGAGCACAGATGACGTTGGCCGACGCCGGATATTTCGCCGCAAGTCACCTGGCAGAGTGCACCCGTCGAGGTCAGCAGGTGGTGGTGTCCGAGTCACGGCAACGGTTCCTCAAAGACCCATATCACAAGGACCAATTCACCTACAACGAGCCGAGCGACAGCTTTACGTGTCCGCAGGGACAGACGCTCAAGTTCGTTCGTATACAGCACGCGAACGGAGTCCCGTTGCGACTGTACCGGGCTTCCGGCGCTGTCTGTCAGGCATGCCCAGCCTTCAGAGCCTGTACCAGGGCCAAGGAGATTGGGCGGAGCTTAGCGATAGGGCCGCACGACGCAGTGCTGCGCCGTCATCGTGCCTGGATGTCCACCTCAACAGCTAGAGAGGCGTACAAGCTGAGAAAGCAGCTGGTCGAGCCTGTCTTCGGGATCATCAAGGAGCAACAGAGGGCACGGAGGTTTCTGCTGCGCGGTCTCGCCAACGTGGCGGCCGAGTGGACTATGTTGGCCACCGCCTTCAACCTGCGTACTCTCTGTCGGGTGTGGCGCTCCAGCCCCTTGATCGGTCTATTTAATGGCCCGGAGCCTCGTCCCGTCTTCTGACCTGCAGTGATGACAGCAGCTGACCCATCGCTCCGTCGCCTGTCCTAACCGCTCAGGCCAGGGCCTTTCAGCGAACCCTCCGACCTCTATCCGCTCCCCCTATCCGCAATTTCCACTTCTGGGACAGGCTCTACTGCGAACTCGCCTGTTCAGGGCGATCTCTGCGGCGTCGGCTCCCCCTATGGGAGAGTCCTCCGGCGTGGGTATTGAGTAGACGATGGCGGCCCTGCCGGGCTTGACCTCGATCTCCTTGACGAAAGAGTGGACGAATGCCCTGGTCTCGGTAAGCTCGCTGGTCTTGAGGAACTCGCTCATCTCCTCGGCGAAGACGGCGATGGTGTCGGCGCTGTCCAGAAGCTGTCGCCTCTCTTTCAGCAGCCCTCTCGCCTCCTCAGCGGCGACCAACCGGTTGTGTAGGAAAAGCCTCTACAGGAGTCGCCGGCATGGCCACGGTTTTGGCGTCGCACCTGCCCAGGGAAGGTGGAGCCAACGAACAAGATTGCACAGGGAGGTGGAACCGAATGAAACGGCAAGGGTCAGACATCGGGGGCAGCATAGCTGTTGAAAATACACACGAACGGCAGCTCATGACGCTGCTGCAAGAGATGGTGCGGGAGAAGAGCTGTGGGGACGCGGCGCGGGTGCTGGAGATCGACCGCCGCACGGTGGCCGCGTGCATGAAGAAGGGGGAGGCTGTCCTGGCGGGTGCGGGAGGCGTTGGAGAGGGCGATTCAGTATGAAGCGGGCTCCCCCGCCGCCGAGCAGCGGGAGCGCATCGACCAGCTGGAGGACTGGGTCGACAGATTGGAGGAGAAGCTTCAAACTGGCCTCGAAGAGCTGGGTGGGCAGCTCAGGGGAGGTCAGAGGAAACATGCCCGGGACCTTCATCTGGTCGAAGCGCGAGTGGCGATCCTGACGCAAAGCCTTCTGGGTTCGGGGACGGGAACTCCCACGAGCGGTGAGGGTGGAGTTCCCCCGCCGCCGAGACACGGTCCACTCTGGTTGCTCAAGGGGCCTGGCCCGGTCAACATGACAGATCTGGTCTTCAAGTGGCGGCAGGCGCTGGCCGAGTACCTGGCCGCCGAGGAGCGGCTGTGCGAGGGCATGGACATGACGATGATGGCGATCCTTTGTGACGACAAGAAGGCTGAAGCTCCCGTCGAGCCTCGCACTCCCAGAGCGGCTCTGCGGTCTACCCTGCGGTCGAAGCGGAAACGTGTCCGATCAGAGACGGCCGAGGGTGCTCAGACCGAGAAGGGTAACCGTGAAGTCGCAGGCGCGGACGGCTCAACGGCCGTCGTCAACGGTGGAACCGCGGCCGATCCCCCCGTGCGCTGAGACCCGTCCGACGAAGCCGCTGAATGAGTCGAGACGAGAAAACCACCTCGGATGGCTCAGGAAGACTCTCCGGCAGGCCCCGCGGTGAGCGGGTCAGGGCCGAGTGGCTGAGGATTCTGCGGCGAATGCTGACAGTCGGCCTGTGATGGAAGTAGCAGCTGGCGCGGCTTTCGACTGAGCGATTGTGACGAGACACTGAACCCTCCCCTGCAAACTTCACGAGGCGCTCAGGTTCCCATCTAAGACTGATGCCTCGGTTGGGGTTGTAGTCCCTCGTGTGATTTGTCCGCGCAGACGTTTGACGCGTTCAGGGACGGTGTTCGGCAGCGTTACGACGCCCTGAGCGGCTCCAGCGACCTCAACGAAGCGGTCACCGAGCAGGAGTTAATCCGCCCGGTGTTGGAACTGCTGGGGTGGGCTGACTACCTACCGCAACAGGGTGCGGCGCGCAACGAGGACATCCCGGGCCTCCTGCTCTTTCCCGACGCCAGCTCCAAGGATCGGGCCGTCGAAAGAGGCAACGCCGAGGAAAGATACCGGGATGCCATCGTGGTTGAAGAGAGCAAGCGATTCCGCCTGCCCCTAGACGCCCGCGATACGGACGAGGGACATCGGTCCAGGACGCCTCACGGCCAGATTCTCAGGTATCTGTTGACGGCGGAGATCGAGTCGGAGAGCCGGATTCGGTGGGGGATGCTAACCAGCGGTGGAGCGTGGCGTCTCTACGACTATCGTGCCCGGCCGCGCGCCAGCGGCTACTTCGAGGTCGACTTGGACGCGCCGCTCGGGTCCGGCGACGAAGACAGCCTGCGCTTGTTCTACCTTGTCTTCCGTCGGGACTCCTTCACGCCTCAACAGGGAGCCGTGACCAGCTTCCTGGAATCGGCGCTGGCCGAGGGCAGACGTTACGAGCAACAGGTCACCGAAGACATTTCGGGCATGGTCTTCGAGAGGGTGTTTCCCAGCTTGGTGAAAGCTCTGTCCGACAGTGCGGAGGAAGAGTTGCCAGCAATCCGTGAGGCCGCCCTGCTCTTCATGTATCGACTGCTCTTCATGCTGTATGGCCGAGGACCGGGGGGTGCTTCCGGTGAACGACTCGAGATACGAGGACTACGGCTTGCGGAAGCCGGTGCGCGAAGACATCGCACGCAGGATGGATCGCAGCGCCGTCTTTTCGACCAGCGCCTCCAGGTACTACGACCACCTAATGACACTTTGCAGGCTCATCGACGAGGGTGATCCGTCAATCGGTCTGCCTCCCTACAACGGCGGTCTATTCGCCGCGCAGGCTGCTCCGCTGCTGGAGAATCTCCGCCTGCCCGACGCGACGGTCGCCCCCATCATCTACGACTTGAGCCATTCCGAGTCGGCCGGGGAACGGCGCTTCGTCAACTACCGCGACATGTCCGTTCAGCAGCTCGGATCGATCTATGAGCGCTTGCTGGAACGCGAGCCCATACGTGACGACGGGAAGATAGTCATAGGTCCCAACAGCTATGCTCGTAAGGACAGTGGCAGCTTTTTCACACCCCAAGAACTCGTCGACCTGATTGTCGACCGGACCCTGAAGCCTCTGGCCGAGGAGCGGCTCGCGGCCTTCGAGAACAAGGCCACCGAGTTGAAAGGCGACCGCCGGTCGAGGGCAGAACGGCATGCCGAGCTGCGCAGGCTCGACCCGGCTGAGGCGGTGCTCGATCTTAAGGTACTAGACCCCGCCATGGGCAGCGGTCACTTCTTGGTCACCGCCGTCGATTTCCTATCGGACTTCATAGCTGAGCTGGTCGAATATGTGCCCGCAGTCCCGGAGTGGCTAAACCCGAATCCACCGATGGACATGGATGGACGGCGTGAGGACAGTGGAAGAGGAGTGAGGGAGTTACAGGGGCGATGATCCGGGCTCGAATTCGGGTAGACGGGAGGTTGGCGGGGGTCTGCAGGCGCTTTTGGGGGCGCCAATGGCGGTCTGCGATGGGCGCTGTGGGACAAGATGAGGACAGAGGACGCGGCAAGAGGCGCTCGCGGACCAGGGTGGCGCGAGTTTGCGGGGACCTTCGGTTGGCCTGATGGCGGGTCAGTGGCAAACGGGCGCCGTCAGGTCGGGAGTGGAATGGCTCGCAATCGAGCCAGGGCGCGAGTGAACTGGGTTTCCCAAGGCCAGCCCTGTGGCAGATGCAAAGTGAGGCGGCGGGCCGAGCGGGTGAGCCGTCCGGCCAGGGAGAAGAAGCGCCGCCGGAGGGTCCTGGTGGTCACCACCCCCTCGCCCAGACCGATGCGGGCTGTCCAGCGGGCCAGGTTGTGGGCCATCACCTGGACCGCCAGCCAGGCGGCGTTGGCGGCGAAGCGGCCCGAGGGGAGATGGTTGAGTCCGACGCCGTACTTCAGGTCTCGGATGGCATTCTCGATCTCGGCGTGGCGGCGGTGGTCGGCCTCCAGTTCCAGGGTCTCCCCGTCCCGGTCGGTGATGAAGCCGTGATAGCTGTAGGTGGCGAAGAGGGCCATTTGGGAACCGGGCGTGGGCTTCACCCGCCGCACGATGAGCCGTACCGGCGCGGCGTCGGGCTCACTCTGGAAGGGAGTGTAGGTGATCTCGGCCACATCGGCGGCGCCGTCCATCCAGTAGGGAACCGGCGTCCAGGCATCTTCGGGTATCGCCTCGATGAGATTGTGCAGGCTTTTGTGCTGGCGGATGGTGATGGAGAAGCGCACGTCCAGCTTGCGGCAGACGACGACCAGGGCGTGGGTGTAGAAGCCGCTGTCGGCCCGCACCGTGAGTTGTCCCCTGGCTCCGCCGTAGCGCACCCGCCCCACCGTTTCCCGCAGGAAGTGGGCGGCGCCGCGGGCGGTGTTGGCGCGGCCCTCACGCAGCCGGGCCATCAGCACGTCGCCGGTTCCGGCGGCAATGGCCAGCAGCGGGTGATAGCCCCGCTTGCCGGTATAGCCGTGGTGGCGGGCGCCCTCCTTGGCCAGTCCGTAGGTCTCGCAGATCGTCGAATCAAGGTCGATGGTGAACGGTGCGTCGCTGGGTCCGGCCCCAGCCGCCCAGGCCTGGGCCAGCAGCTCCCGGCTCACCCGGTCCAGTTGGCGGACATGGCCCCACCGGAAACTGCGCAGGAAGGTGCCCAGGGTGGAGGGCGCCTTGACCGTGCCGCCCAGGGTGCGGGCTGTCCCCCCGGTGCGCAACACATCGGCGTCGTCAATACAGTCGCCGCCAGCCAGCGCAGACGCAACCAGGGTCAGTATCTTGTCCCCCGCGTTGGCCCGCCCCGGCGCGACGCCCAGGTTGAGGTGATGGTCGACGAGTTCCCGCAGGCCCAGGTGCTGGGCGAGGGTGGCCGGAAGGAGCAGCCCGGCATTGGCCACCAGGCGGTGGTCGTCGAAAGAGACACGGATGCGGTCGGGGTGGTTGCGTGGTAGCATCTATTGGGTGCTCCTTTTCTGGGGTGGGTTTCGTGTTTCAAAACCATTATCCCAGATTCACAGGAGCACCCTCTTGCCGCTTCAGGACACTGACCCGACGCCCTCCTTCGGTGGATTCGAGCTAAACGGCGAGTACGTGTCACCACTCGTGGAGCGCGTCGCCGCTATCCGGCGCGCCATCCTCGATCGGGCACGGGAGGCCAACTGGGTGATGGACGAGGCACAGCTCACCGACCAAGCCATCATCCGCCGAATGGTGCTGAAGCGGTGCATCTACGGCGTGGACAAGAACCCGCTCACCGTCGAGCTGGCAAAAGTGTCGCTGTGGCTCCACAGCTTCACGGTCGGCGCCCCGCTGTCGTTCCTTGATCATCACCTCCGCTGCGGCGACTCGCTCGTCGGTCTACGTGTGCTTGAGGGCACGGCGGAGTTGAACCGCCTTGGTGGGCTGTTTGCAAGCTCGGCGATAGCCGGGGCAGAGGCCGCCACCAGCGGAATGCAGCGTATAGAAGAGATGTCGGACGCGGACGTTGCCGAAGTGCAGGAGTCTGCCGAGTTGTTTCAGAGCGTCGAGGACACGACGGCAGATCTTAGAGGCTTGCTTGATTTCCTATGCGGCCTGCGTTGGCTGACCTCTGACATGAGGAAGAAAGCGCGCACCGTACTTGAGACCCCTTTGGTTGGAACCCTGGGCAGCCGGCCTAACGACGCGTACAGTCTACTGGCGCAGGGTCCTGACGCCGTGGGGACGGATCGATCGGCGACGACATCTCCTGGTCAGGGTTCAAGGAGTTGTGGAGCGACGCGCGGTCCGTCGCAGACCGTGAGGGATTCTTGGACTGGCAGGTCGCATTCCCCGGCGTCTGGCAGGAGTGGCAAGACACACACCCGACCGGCGGTTTCGACGCCGTCATAGGCAACTCACCCTGGGACCGCATCAAGCTCCAGGAGGTGGAGTGGTTCGCGACTCGCTCCCCGGAGCTTGCCTTGGCTCCCACCGCGGCCGAGAGGCGCGCCGGTATCCGTCGGCTTCGCGAACTGGGGAGTCCACTCGCCGATGAGTTTGACGAAGCGAAGGAACGTGCGGACAGGCTAGGCCAACTCGTTCGCGCATCCAAACACTATCCTCTACTGGGCGGCGGAGACATCAACCTCTATTCGCTGTTCGTTGAGCGAGCCATGAGCCTCGTCAAGTCGGATGGCTTCGTGGGGCTGCTCACGCCATCGGGCATCTACGCCGACAAGACTGCGGCGGCGTTCTTCAAGTCCGTTTCTACTAATGGGCGCGTGTCCGGGCTCTTCGACTTCGAGAACCGGCGCCTCGGGACAGGGCTACCGCCCTTTTTCCCTGACGTGGACTCACGGTTCAAGTTCTGCGCCCTGATCTTCGGCGGGGAGGAGCGGCGATTCGACGAGACCGAGTGCGCGTTCTACCTCCCCGACACCCAGACTATCGAGGATTCGGAGCGCTGTTTTCCGCTGGCTCCATCGGACTTCGCCCGGGTGAACCCGAACACAGGCACCGCGCCCGTCTTCCGCACGCGACGCGACGCTGAGATCACACGACGCATCTACGAGCGTCACCCGGTTTTGGTAGACTGTTCGGGCGACAAGGAAAGGCGGGCATGGCCCGTCCGATACGTCCGCATGTTCGACATGACCAACGACTCTGATCTGTTCAGGACGGCAGAGCAGCTCGACTCCATGGGCTTCTACCCTGTCCAGGGCAACCGCTGGAAGAAGGGCGACGAGTTGTACCTGCCGCTGTACGAAGGGAAGATGGCACAGGCGTTCGATCACCGTGCCGCGAGCGTGGTGGTGAATCCAGAGAACCTGAACCGTCCCAATCAGCCACTCGACGCCAGCATCGACGAACACGCAGACCCCAATTGGCTGCCGAAGCCTATGTATTGGGTGCCCTCTTCTGAATGTGGATGGCCTTCAGAATCGAATTGGGTCATTGGATTCAAGGAGATCACGGCTCCCACAAACGCTAGAACGTTCATCGCGGCGCTCTTTCCAGCCGTCGGATTTGGGAATAAGGTACCGATCCTAAAGGCTGAACGGAAGAACGTACCGAATGGTTGCTGGCTGCAAACCTAAGCATGATGGTTTTCGACTTCGCTGCAAGGCAGAAGATACAAGGTCAGACTCTGAATCTGTTCATCGTCGAACAACTCCCCGTCATCGCACCCGGTGACTACGACCGGCGTTTCGGCGACAGGACGGCCCGCAACCTCGTACGCGACCACGTGCTGAGGCTTACTTATACCAATTGAGCGTAACTAGGCCGGAAAGCGGCTAGAGATGTTCCAATTGGTTCATCCATGCTGAGTCTACCAGACAGGTGGAGGGCATGAGATGATCGGACGACCGCTTCGAATAGATTGGCGGGCAGAGGATAGTCCGGAGGCGCTGAAGTCAGCCTACCATGGGGAACAGGATACCACCCTGCGGACTCGGCTACACGGACTGTGGCTGGTGCGTTCGGGGTGGCAACTCGGTGAGGCGGCAAGGGCGGTAGGGGTTCATCAGCGCACGGTCCAGCAGTGGGTGGGCTGGTATAGAGAGGGCGGTATGGGGGAAGTGAGTGCCCACAAGATGGGGGGGAGAGGTCAACCCCGGTTTCTGAGCGCGGAGCAAGAGCGGGAGTTGACCGAGGAGGTGTCGATCGGACGTTTCAGGACGGCGGGAGAGATCAGGGACTGGATAGAGTCTGAGTACGGTGTGAGTTACAAACCGGGCAGCGTCTACAGCCTGCTGTCCCGGTTGGGATGTTCACCGAAGGTTCCGAGGGGCCGCCATGAGAAAGCGGATCTGGCAGCACAGGAGTCGTGGAAAAAGGGGGCCTCGCAGACAGCCTTACCAGAGTGGGGGTGACATCAGAGACGGCCTTTGGCTTTGCCGACGAGATGCGAGTGGGTCTGAGGGGGATGGTTCGCAGAGTATGGGGGCGTCGTGGAGTGAAGGTGGTGCAGAGGGTGCAGATGGTGTACCGGTGGACGTACCTGTTCCTGGTAGTGGACGTTCGGAGGGGCAGGCTACAGTGGAGTTGGATCGACTCAATGAAGTCCGAGTCGATAGCAGCAGCGGTCAATGGCCTGAAGCATCACTCGGACATCGCAGCGCTGGTGTGGGATGGAGCTCGCGGTCACCGCGCCGGGCTGGTCGAGGGCGTAGGACTGCCGACGATAGTCCAGCCGCCCTACAGTCCAGAGCTCAATCCTGCTGAGCGTGTGTTCCAGGAGGTCCGTCGCTGGGTGGAGGGGAGGGTGTACGAGAGTGTGGAAGAGAAGATGGAGGCGGTTGATTCCTACCTGCGTGAGTTGGAGTATGATCCTGGTCGCGTACGCTCGTTAACAGCGTGGAACTGGATCAAACACTCAACGCGAAGTCTTCCAGCACACTATGCGGCCTCATTAGCCTGAAATGGTATTACACGGCCCACGATATGGCACCCTTCGCCCGCGAACTTGGGTATTGCGGCCCGCCGTTTACCTGGGACGATGAGGAGCGCCGCCACCTCCGATCTCGCCTCGACGCCCTCTACTTCCACCTCTATGGGCTGCGCAGAGAGGACGCGGACTACGTGCTCGAAACCTTCCCCTTAGCCCGAATCCACCGATGGACATGGATGGACGGCGTGAGGACAGTGGAAGAGGAGTGAGGGAGTTACAGGGGCGATGATCCGGGCTCGAATTCGGGTAGACGGGAGGTTGGCGGGGGGTCTGCAGGCGCTTTTGGGGGCGCCAATGGCGGTCTGCGATGGGCGCTGTGGGACAAGATGAGGACAGAGGACGCGGCAAGAGGCGCTCGCGGACCAGGGTGGCGCGAGTTGGCGGGGACGTTCAGTTCGCCTGATGGCGGGTCAGTGGCAAACGGGCGCCGTCAGGTCGGGAGTGGAATGGCTCGCAATCGAGCCAGGGCGCGAGTGAACTGGGTTTCCCAAGGCCAGCCCTGTGGCAGATGCAAAGTGAGGCGGCGGGCCGAGCGGGTGAGCCGTCCGGCCAGGGAGAAGAAGCGCCGCCGGAGGGTCCTGGTGGTCACCACCCCCTCGCCCAGACCGATGCGGGCTGTCCAGCGGGCCAGGTTGTGGGCCATCACCTGGACCGCCAGCCAGGCGGCGTTGGCGGCGAAGCGGCCCGAGGGGAGATGGTTGAGTCCGACGCCGTACTTCAGGTCTCGGATGGCATTCTCGATCTCGGCGTGGCGGCGGTGGTCGGCCTCCAGTTCCAGGGTCTCCCCGTCCCGGTCGGTGATGAAGCCGTGATAGCTGTAGGTGGCGAAGAGGGCCATTTGGGAACCGGGCGTGGGCTTCACCCGCCGCACGATGAGCCGTACCGGCGCGGCGTCGGGCTCACTCTGGAAGGGGGTGTAGGTGATCTCGGCCACATCGGCGGCGCCGTCCATCCAGTAGGGAACCGGCGTCCAGGCATCTTCGGGTATCGCCTCGATGAGATTGTGCAGGCTTTTGTGCTGGCGGATGGTGATGGAGAAGCGCACGTCCAGCTTGCGGCAGACGACGACCAGGGCGTGGGTGTAGAAGCCGCTGTCGGCCCGCACCGTGAGTTGTCCCCTGGCCCCGCCGTAGCGCACCCGCCCCACCGTTTCCCGCAGGAAGTGGGCGGCGCCGCGGGCGGTGTTGGCGCGGCCCTCACGCAGCCGGGCCATCAGCACGTCGCCGGTTCCGGCGGCAATGGCCAGCAGCGGGTGATAGCCCCGCTTGCCGGTATAGCCGTGGTGGCGGGCGCCCTCCTTGGCCAGTCCGTAGGTCTCGCAGATCGTCGAATCAAGGTCGATGGTGAACGGTGCGTCGCTGGGTCCGGCCCCAGCCGCCCAGGCCTGGGCCAGCAGCTCCCGGCTCACCCGGTCCAGTTGGCGGACATGGCCCCACCGGAAACTGCGCAGGAAGGTGCCCAGGGTGGAGGGCGCCTTGACCGTGCCGCCCAGGGTGCGGGCTGTCCCCCCGGTGCGCAACACATCGGCGTCGTCAATACAGTCGCCGCCAGCCAGCGCAGACGCAACCAGGGTCATCATCTTGTCGCCCGTGTTGGCCCGGCCCGGCGCATTGCCCAGGTCGAGGCACTGCTGGACGAGTTGGGGCAGGCCGAGGCGCAGGGCGAGGGTGGCCGGAAGGATCAGCCCGGCATTGGCCACCAGGCGGTGATCGTCGAAGGCGATACGGATGCGGTCGGGGTGGTGGCGTGGTAGCATCTATTGGGTGCTCCTTTTCTGGGGTGGGTTTCGTGTTTCAAAACCATTATCCCAGATTCACAGGAGCACCCTCTTGCCGCTTCAGGACACTGACCCGACGCCCTCCTTCGGTGGATTCGAGCTAAAGGGAACCCGGAGTATGAAGTTATGGGCGTCACCCGCTACTGGCGATACTCTAGACAAAGGATGCAAAGGCTGATTGACGAAGGCCGCGTAGTCCAAACTAATCCTGGCACTGTGCCAATGTACAAACGCTACCTTGACGAATCATTGGGAACCCCAATAACCACTAACTGGTCGGACATCAGTCTTGTCAGAGGCTGGTCAAAGGAACGACTCGGCTACCCGACCCAAAAGCCGCAGGCTCTCCTCGAGCGCAACATCCAAGCGTCGTCCAACGAGGGCGACGTCGTGCTCGACCCGTTCTGCGGCTGCGGCACGGCGGTTGCGGCCGCCGAGAAGCTGAAGCGCCGGTGGATCGGGATCGACGTCACGCACCTGGCCGTTGCCCTCATGAAGAGCCGGCTCAGGACCGCCTTCGGCATCGTTCCGGGCAAGGACTACCGGGTCGTCGGCGAGCCCGCGGACGTCGGCGGCGCCCGCGCCCTGGCCGAGCAGGACCGGTACCAGTTCCAGTTCTGGGCCATGTCGCTGCTGGAGGCGCTCCCGCGCGAGGACGGACGCAGAGGCGCCGACAGGGGCATCGACGGCGTGCTCTACTTCGTGGACGGGCCAGGTAGGGGAATGGAGAAGGCGATCGTGCAGGTCAAAAGCGGCAAGGTATCGTCGCCGCACGTCCGCGACCTGAAGGGCACGGTCGAACGCGAGAAGGCCGCCCTCGGCCTGTTCATCACGCTGGAGGAGCCGACCAGCGCCATGCGCACCGAGGCCGTTAGCGCCGGGTTCTATCACTCCGACGTCTGGCAGAAGGACTACCCCAAGATCCAGCTCCGCACCATAGGGGAGCTGCTCGACGGCAAAGAGTTCGAGCTTCCGCCCCATCCGTCCGTCTACCAGGCCGCCGAGCGCGTCCGCAGGCCGCAGGGCCGGCAGGCAAGAATGGACGAGGCTGTGTAGTCAGAGGACGCTCCGACTATGCGGTAGATGGTCTATCTGGCATATCTTCGATGATGTCTTCATCGAGATCGGGCCACTCATCTAGGTTCTTGTGTTCGGCTAGGAACTTGGTACCACTGTCCGGCACCATGGCCATTCGAGCCAATTTGTGCCTCGATACTTGGTCGTCAACTATGGCGGTGTAGTCCTCGATCTCAAATGAGCTGACGAGCCCCCTCGTCTTCGCTTCGGCTGCGATACGACGGACAAAGCCGACGCCTTCGTTATAGCCAAGGAGATACACAGTTCGAGCCCCGTTTTCGTTGTGAATTGCGGCCGCAAGAACATAGGGCCTAGTCCCTTTGAAATGAAGCTTATGGGGGATCCCTACCAACACAATGGCCGCCCTGACTATCGCCCGATGTGTAAGAGGCTTGTCCGTTCACCCGTCTCGCGACTCTTGGCCGTTGTCTCCAGGAATTCCATGAATGCGACAACGTTGTGGTGATGCCGCTCCAGAGCCATTCTGGCGGGCACATATCCGGGGTAGTCCCTGAGTTCAGGCAGAAACACCCTGGTGAATAACCCGTGTTGGCTGATCAGGCTGAGGGTATCGATGTAGCCATCCGCCTGGGGTAGCCGTTCTACTTCACGAGGCATGACCTCATGGATCAGGTACGCTCTACTTCTGTGCGCTTGGCGACGTTCTATCGCCTCGTCGACGAACATGAGGTCGATCGCCCTCAAGAGCGGTGATGGAATGTACTGCCTCGTGGAAGGGATCAGTCCGTCTCTACAGAACGTCAGAGCCGCTTCGACAAGGTTGCGGTCGTTGTTCTCGGAAAACCCCAGCTTTAGCTCGAATCCACCGAAGGAGGGCGTCGGGTCAGTGTCCTGAAGCGGCAAGAGGGTGCTCCTGTGAATCTGGGATAATGGTTTTGAAACAGCAAACCGACCCCAGAACAAGGAGCACCCAATAGATGCTACCACGCAACCACCCCGACCGCATCCGTATCGCCTTCGACGATCACCGCCTGGTGGCCAATGCCGGGCTGATCCTTCCGGCCACCCTCGCCCTGCGCCTCGGTCTGCCCCAACTCGTCCAGCAGTGCCTCGACCTGGGCAATGCGCCGGGCCGGGCCAACACGGGCGACAAGATGATGACCCTGGTTGCGTCTGCGCTGGCTGGCGGCGACTGTATTGACGACGCCGATGTGTTGCGCACCGGGGGGACAGCCCGCACCCTGGGCGGCACGGTCAAGGCGCCCTCCACCCTGGGCACCTTCCTGCGCAGTTTCCGGTGGGGCCATGTCCGCCAACTGGACCGGGTGAGCCGGGAGCTGCTGGCCCAGGCCTGGGCGGCTGGGGCCGGACCCAGCGACGCACCGTTCACCATCGACCTTGATTCGACGATCTGCGAGACCTACGGACTGGCCAAGGAGGGCGCCCGCCACCACGGCTATACCGGCAAGCGGGGCTATCACCCGCTGCTGGCCATTGCCGCCGGAACCGGCGACGTGCTGATGGCCCGGCTGCGTGAGGGCCGCGCCAACACCGCCCGCGGCGCCGCCCACTTCCTGCGGGAAACGGTGGGGCGGGTGCGCTACGGCGGGGCCAGGGGACAACTCACGGTGCGGGCCGACAGCGGCTTCTACACCCACGCCCTGGTCGTCGTCTGCCGCAAGCTGGACGTGCGCTTCTCCATCACCATCCGCCAGCACAAAAGCCTGCACAATCTCATCGAGGCGATACCCGAAGATGCCTGGACGCCGGTTCCCTACTGGATGGACGGCGCCGCCGATGTGGCCGAGATCACCTACACCCCCTTCCAGAGTGAGCCCGACGCCGCGCCGGTACGGCTCATCGTGCGGCGGGTAAAGCCCACGCCCGGTTCCCAACTGGCCCTCTTCGCCACCTACAGCTATCACGGCTTCATCACCGACCGGGACGGGGAGACCCTGGAACTGGAGGCCGACCACCGCCGCCACGCCGAGATCGAGAATGCCATCCGAGACCTGAAGTACGGCGTCGGACTCAACCATCTCCCCTCGGGCCGCTTCGCCGCCAACGCCGCCTGGCTGGCGGTCCAGGTGATGGCCCACAACCTGGCCCGCTGGACAGCCCGCATCGGTCTGGGCGAGGGGGTGGTGACCACCAGGACCCTCCGGCGGCGCTTCTTCTCCCTGGCCGGACGGCTCACCCGCTCGGCCCGCCGCCTCACTTTGCATCTGCCACAGGGCTGGCCTTGGGAAACCCAGTTCACTCGCGCCCTGGCTCGATTGCGAGCCATTCCACTCCCGACCTGACGGCGCCCGTTTGCCACTGACCCGCCATCAGGCCAACTGAACGTCCCCGCCAACTCGCGCCACCCTGGTCCGCGAGCGCCTCTTGCCGCGTCCTCTGTCCTCATCTTGTCCCACAGCGCCCATCGCAGACCGCCATTGGCGCCCCCAAAAGCGCCTGCAGACCCCCCGCCAACCTCCCGTCTACCCGAATTCGAGCCCGGATCATCGCCCCTGTAACTCCCTCACTCCTCTTCCACTGTCCTCACGCCGTCCATCCATGTCCATCGGTGGATTCGGGCTAAACTTGCGACATACTCACGACACGACTTGTGACGTGGAGCAAAGCCTTGCTTCAATGGGGCCGCGACCTAACGGTCGCGGATAGCTGGGAGCGAACGACAGCATCGACGTGCGCATTTATGAGCTTCAATGGGGCCGCGACCTAACGGTCGCGGATAGGCAGGTCGCCGAGATGGACAAGGTGGACGCGGAGATGCTTCAATGGGGCCGCGACCTAACGGTCGCGGATAGGAGTGGCTATTGGCTGACCTTCACCGACGAGAGGACGCTTCAATGGGGCCGCGACCTAACGGTCGCGGATAGACGCCCTGGCGTGGCAAGGATCGCGACAGGCGCGAGGCTTCAATGGGGCCGCGACCTAACGGTCGCGGATAGACCGTGGCGGGCTGTGAATGGCCTGCAAACGTCAGACGCTTCAATGGGGCCGCGACCTAACGGTCGCGGATATGTAAACAGGAGAAAGGTGCTCAGATGTCCAAGGCCGCTTCAATGGGGCCGCGACCTAACGGTCGCGGATATTTGAGGAAGTTTTGGTTTGCCCAATCGCCACCGTTAGGGCTTCAATGGGGCCGCGACCTAACGGTCGCGGATATGCGCGACGAGATCACCCGCTGCATGCAGGCCTTGTCGCTTCAATGGGGCCGCGACCTAACGGTCGCGGATATGTGACGTTCACCGGCGTGGCCTAGGAGGGCAGCATGGCGCTTCAATGGGGCCGCGACCTAACGGTCGCGGATATGAGGAACGCATCGCACTGGGATACCGTGATCACCGACTGGCTTCAATGGGGCCGCGACCTAACGGTCGCGGATATTCAGTAGTTGGATGCACGCATGAGCCTAGCACCGATAGCTTCAATGGGGCCGCGACCTAACGGTCGCGGATATCAGCGGTCACACAGGAAGACCTACGGGAATTCTGGCTGCTTCAATGGGGCCGCGACCTAACGGTCGCGGATATGCGAAGGGTGTAGCGGAGTCTTGCGGCGCTACCGCGCTTCAATGGGGCCGCGACCTAACGGTCGCGGATATCGAGCTCCGAGTGGCCGGCCCGCCAACTGGCTGCCTGGCTTCAATGGGGCCGCGACCTAACGGTCGCGGATATGGGGTTCTCCCGCGCCTCTTCGTGCGTGTCCCGCATGCTTCAATGGGGCCGCGACCTAACGGTCGCGGATATTTGGAGCATGTCGGTATCTCTGCTGCGCCACGCGTCGCTTCAATGGGGCCGCGACCTAACGGTCGCGGATATTCGCCAAGCTCGCGTCGGTGTGGCAGACGAACGGCGGCTTCAATGGGGCCGCGACCTAACGGTCGCGGATATGAACAACATGGCGCGAATCAGGATCGATGCGCGCTTGCTTCAATGGGGCCGCGACCTAACGGTCGCGGATATCTGTCCGCCGACCGCGTCCCGCACGCGATCAACCGCGCTTCAATGGGGCCGCGACCTAACGGTCGCGGATATACGGCCAGGCTGTGCATATTGGAGTGGATATTGGGCGCTTCAATGGGGCCGCGACCTAACGGTCGCGGATATGCCCAGCCAAGCCATGCTCTAATCGATCGTCGCGGTGCTTCAATGGGGCCGCGACCTAACGGTCGCGGATATATAACCTTTTCGGCGGCACTGCTGTCGGCCATCGCCGCTTCAATGGGGCCGCGACCTAACGGTCGCGGATATTAGAACGCCTGAGACTCAATCTCCGTCACGACGATTGCTTCAATGGGGCCGCGACCTAACGGTCGCGGATATGTCCATCCCCAGCGTGTGCGGGCTTCCGGGGTCGCGCTTCAATGGGGCCGCGACCTAACGGTCGCGGATATCCGGCGAGTGGACCACGCCCCCAACGCGCGCCTGGAGGCTTCAATGGGGCCGCGACCTAACGGTCGCGGATATGACAGGCCCACTTACCGCCGTGACCCGTGCACGACTGCTTCAATGGGGCCGCGACCTAACGGTCGCGGATATTGCCGCGATTATGGCGTCCGGGCAGGGAAGATCTACGCTTCAATGGGGCCGCGACCTAACGGTCGCGGATATGTCGTCGGCGGGTTGGTTGGGATTGACGAGTATCCAGCTTCAATGGGGCCGCGACCTAACGGTCGCGGATATACACGCTGGACATGGACGCTCCTTGACTGGAGAGATGCTTCAATGGGGCCGCGACCTAACGGTCGCGGATATGAGAATCGAGCGGTTCATGTACCACCGGGCGTTGCGGCTTCAATGGGGCCGCGACCTAACGGTCGCGGATATCCCATGAGCTACTGGCTCGGAGGCTGACATCGTGACGCTTCAATGGGGCCGCGACCTAACGGTCGCGGATATGTCGTCACATCAATGGACGCGGTTTCCCGGTCTAGCGCTTCAATGGGGCCGCGACCTAACGGTCGCGGATATCTGGGGTTTCTGACTCTTGCCGTCTTATTGGGGGGCGCTTCAATGGGGCCGCGACCTAACGGTCGCGGATATATGGATACGAGAACTCCAACGCGAGGGCGTGCTGCGCTTCAATGGGGCCGCGACCTAACGGTCGCGGATATGCGCCTCCGGCTGCCTCACTGATGCGAGTAGGCCGCGCTTCAATGGGGCCGCGACCTAACGGTCGCGGATATATATCTGCTCCCCCTGTCTTGTGATGGGGGAATAGGCTTCAATGGGGCCGCGACCTAACGGTCGCGGATATATCCCACCGGAGCTTTACGACATGCAAAACGACGCGCTTCAATGGGGCCGCGACCTAACGGTCGCGGATATGCGCTGCTGTACGGCAACGCGCTGGCCGTACCGGAGCTTCAATGGGGCCGCGACCTAACGGTCGCGGATATGCGAGCGGTCGGGCGGGCGCATGTACGACATCCGCGACGCTTCAATGGGGCCGCGACCTAACGGTCGCGGATATGGCCTTCTGGTTGTGGATGCCGACTGCCCACTCCCCGCTTCAATGGGGCCGCGACCTAACGGTCGCGGATATGTACTGGTAGCTTGCGCCCTTCTTGGCGCTTGCGGAGCTTCAATGGGGCCGCGACCTAACGGTCGCGGATATACGATACAGGCCACCAAAGGAGCACGCGACACGTACGTCGCTTCAATGGGGCCGCGACCTAACGGTCGCGGATATCAGAACGTATGGGTGATCGACAGCGGGAACACCCGGCTTCAATGGGGCCGCGACCTAACGGTCGCGGATATGCCTTTGCGACCCCACAAGCCCGCACACGCTGGACATGCTTCAATGGGGCCGCGACCTAACGGTCGCGGATATCCGGTGACATATCCCGGTAGCCCTGTCCCATGGGGTGGCTTCAATGGGGCCGCGACCTAACGGTCGCGGATATATAAATGGCACAGGCTGCAGCTGGAGACAGGTCTATGCTTCAATGGGGCCGCGACCTAACGGTCGCGGATATTCGTTCAAGCCGCGGCGGTCTGGTCGGCCTGGGCGCGCTTCAATGGGGCCGCGACCTAACGGTCGCGGATATGTGGCCTCGCGCTCTATCGCCCGGCGAAGTGGCGCGCTTCAATGGGGCCGCGACCTAACGGTCGCGGATATAAGAATGACGGCGTGGGCGGGTTGTATACGGCCATGCTTCAATGGGGCCGCGACCTAACGGTCGCGGATATGCGGATCAGCTTGCGAACGGCGTACAGCTGCCGAAGCGCTTCAATGGGGCCGCGACCTAACGGTCGCGGATATGCGCGGCGGCGAACGAAGCGCGCCAACGATGATCTCGCTTCAATGGGGCCGCGACCTAACGGTCGCGGATATGAGCCGCCTCTTGGCATCTTGCCACCGCTCGAACCCGCTTCAATGGGGCCGCGACCTAACGGTCGCGGATATACCAAGGGGGCAAATGTGGTGCTCAAGTCTGCCAAGGCTTCAATGGGGCCGCGACCTAACGGTCGCGGATATCGCGGGCGGCCGTTCCTTCGAGGGCAGTCAGTCCCGGGCTTCAATGGGGCCGCGACCTAACGGTCGCGGATATACCATCCACGCAGCAGGAGAGGGAAGAAGAACGAGCCGCTTCAATGGGGCCGCGACCTAACGGTCGCGGATATCTAGCCCAGCTCGAGGCCGAAAGACGGACTCTGGTAGCTTCAATGGGGCCGCGACCTAACGGTCGCGGATATGATGTCCGACTCTGCGCGGTGAGCGTCGACGGCTGCGGGCTTCAATGGGGCCGCGACCTAACGGTCGCGGATATCCCGGTCATAGTCGGTTGGCGGCTCTATTTGGACTGGCTTCAATGGGGCCGCGACCTAACGGTCGCGGATATACGCCGATGAGTTTCAACATGGCCGACGACGCCATGCTTCAATGGGGCCGCGACCTAACGGTCGCGGATATATGGGAATCTCAACGAAAGGAGCTATATGACGAAGCGGCTTCAATGGGGCCGCGACCTAACGGTCGCGGATATACGGACGCGGGGGCGTGGGTGAGCACTGTGGTCGAGCTTCAATGGGGCCGCGACCTAACGGTCGCGGATATCAGCTGCTCCGCGTCTACTGCCATCGGGATGCGCGCGCTTCAATGGGGCCGCGACCTAACGGTCGCGGATATGCGGACATATGGGATGAGGCCGTCTGGCACGCCGCGCTTCAATGGGGCCGCGACCTAACGGTCGCGGATATGCCATGGACCAGATGCTGGTCACCCAACGGGTCGGCGCTTCAATGGGGCCGCGACCTAACGGTCGCGGATATGCGGGTCTATCACGACAGTAGCGTATCGTGACGATGGGCTTCAATGGGGCCGCGACCTAACGGTCGCGGATATAGGATGTGATGGGGTATGCTCGAAAGGGCGTGGAGACGCTTCAATGGGGCCGCGACCTAACGGTCGCGGATATGCCAGGCTGCCGGCGCTCTGGACGCGGCCGGCGAAGCTTCAATGGGGCCGCGACCTAACGGTCGCGGATATCTCTTCGATGGCGACCGCAAAATCCTGCTCCATACGTGCTTCAATGGGGCCGCGACCTAACGGTCGCGGATATCGAATACCCGGACTTGGGTACCCGTCGGCAGGTGTCGCTTCAATGGGGCCGCGACCTAACGGTCGCGGATATGTGGTATATGAACCGCTCGATTCTCTCGGATATCCGGCTTCAATGGGGCCGCGACCTAACGGTCGCGGATATGCCCGCCAGATTGCGGGCCGCCATTGATGCGCCCGGCTTCAATGGGGCCGCGACCTAACGGTCGCGGATATATCATCACGTCCGCGGGGGCGTGGGTGTCGGCGGTGCTTCAATGGGGCCGCGACCTAACGGTCGCGGATATAACTTGAGCAGGAAATAGCCGTCACTGCCGCGCTCGCTTCAATGGGGCCGCGACCTAACGGTCGCGGATATGACAAGGTGAGCGGGGTCTTCGTGGCTTTACGGGCCCGCTTCAATGGGGCCGCGACCTAACGGTCGCGGATATGACTCATCCTCGGCGGCGGCGAGGTCTCGCCGATAGCGCTTCAATGGGGCCGCGACCTAACGGTCGCGGATATCCCCTCGCCGCCATTGCTCCCACTGGAGCCCGTCCTGCTTCAATGGGGCCGCGACCTAACGGTCGCGGATATCCCAGACAGACGGCCCCGCGCGGTCGGGTAGCTCCTCGCTTCAATGGGGCCGCGACCTAACGGTCGCGGATATGCAAGAATGACGGCGTCGGTTCGTTGTACACGGCCATGCTTCAATGGGGCCGCGACCTAACGGTCGCGGATATGCGGTCATCGCCTAGCGGCCTGAGCTGCGCTAGGGTGCTTCAATGGGGCCGCGACCTAACGGTCGCGGATATTACCAGCCCTCCATGGCCTTGACCTCGTCGGGCTCGCTTCAATGGGGCCGCGACCTAACGGTCGCGGATATATCGCCTGTGCCTCGTCTTCCTCCTCATACCAGCTGGCTTCAATGGGGCCGCGACCTAACGGTCGCGGATATGCCGACCTCGGGGGAGCATCCCGACCACGGCCCCTGCTTCAATGGGGCCGCGACCTAACGGTCGCGGATATTTGCGGGGGACGCTCAGGACGGCGATTGAGACCTCGCGGCTTCAATGGGGCCGCGACCTAACGGTCGCGGATATCTGAACTCAACCCAGCCTTGGCGAGATTCACCCGCACGCTTCAATGGGGCCGCGACCTAACGGTCGCGGATATACGTCCGCGGGGGCGTGGGTGAGCACTGTGGTCGAGCTTCAATGGGGCCGCGACCTAACGGTCGCGGATATGCCGACGAGGTCAAGGCAATGGAGGGCTGGTAGTGAGGCTTCAATGGGGCCGCGACCTAACGGTCGCGGATATCCCGGTAGGGGGGGTAGGGTGATTGTGATCGCCTGCTCGGCTTCAATGGGGCCGCGACCTAACGGTCGCGGATATCCGCTCTACCCCTGCAGCCTTTTCGACCGCCGCGGCGCTTCAATGGGGCCGCGACCTAACGGTCGCGGATATGACTATACTACTGGGGAGGTGGCCGAAATGGAATCGCTTCAATGGGGCCGCGACCTAACGGTCGCGGATATTGGGCTAGTTTCATGAAAATCTCCTCTAATCGTTACGCGCTTCAATGGGGCCGCGACCTAACGGTCGCGGATATATGGGGGAATCGTAACATCGCCGTAACGATAGTGTGCTTCAATGGGGCCGCGACCTAACGGTCGCGGATATTTCTCCAGTAAACCCTTACGCGAGAATTCTACTATGGCTTCAATGGGGCCGCGACCTAACGGTCGCGGATATGACCTGATGCTGAACCCGTACGCGGACACCAGCTTCGCTTCAATGGGGCCGCGACCTAACGGTCGCGGATATGCGACGTGCACGAGGTCAAGGCCGCGATGACGCGCTCGCTTCAATGGGGCCGCGACCTAACGGTCGCGGATATTCCCCTGTCGGGGGGTTCGCCCTCTTAGCTTAAGTGTCTGCTTCAATGGGGCCGCGACCTAACGGTCGCGGATATCCATGCTCCCATCTTACCAGCCTCGATGGTCACGTCGCTTCAATGGGGCCGCGACCTAACGGTCGCGGATATTCACGACGAGACGGCGCAGGTGTTGCGCGGATACCTGCTTCAATGGGGCCGCGACCTAACGGTCGCGGATATGCCCTTGACCTCGCCGGCCGTGGATATGGAGACCCGCTTCAATGGGGCCGCGACCTAACGGTCGCGGATATCCGGATATTGGTCTAAGATTCGTTACATTACCCCTAGGCTTCAATGGGGCCGCGACCTAACGGTCGCGGATATGCAACCGCCCCCGCTTCGTCCACGTCCACTCGCAGAGCTTCAATGGGGCCGCGACCTAACGGTCGCGGATATACGCTCCGCGAGAAGCCAAGGCGTCGGCTGTGGCTGGCTTCAATGGGGCCGCGACCTAACGGTCGCGGATATGAGAGTTGAACGCGGCATGTAGGTAACCCTTGCGCCCGCTTCAATGGGGCCGCGACCTAACGGTCGCGGATATTCGATTGTCCATCCATCCCACGACGGCTAGCAGGCCGGTGCTTCAATGGGGCCGCGACCTAACGGTCGCGGATATGCCGAAACGCCCTCCGGGGCGTCGGCGAATAGCCAGCTTCAATGGGGCCGCGACCTAACGGTCGCGGATATCTGGCGCGCCGAAGAAGAGCCCAAGCGCCGGGGCCGCTTCAATGGGGCCGCGACCTAACGGTCGCGGATATGCGGTGACCGTGCGGGACCTGTGGTCACGATACGTGCTTCAATGGGGCCGCGACCTAACGGTCGCGGATATGTGCGCCGGCGGACGAAGTGGTGGCGGTGCGGGTGGCTTCAATGGGGCCGCGACCTAACGGTCGCGGATATATCCTAGGGCTACAGTCGCACTACCTGAATCTGCAGGCTTCAATGGGGCCGCGACCTAACGGTCGCGGATATGTGAGCACTGTGGTCGACAAGGCAATCACGCTGACGGCGCTTCAATGGGGCCGCGACCTAACGGTCGCGGATATAGGCTCATCCTCGGCGGCGGCGAGGTCTCGCCGATAGCGCTTCAATGGGGCCGCGACCTAACGGTCGCGGATATGGAAAGTCAGGAGCGGAGTTGTTACCCCCGACGGAGCTTCAATGGGGCCGCGACCTAACGGTCGCGGATATTTAGCGGGCCTTCGGCAGGCGAACACCGCGCAACTCGCTTCAATGGGGCCGCGACCTAACGGTCGCGGATATAGGGGCCCTAAGCGTGGATGTCGTCTTGCCTAGCGAGCTTCAATGGGGCCGCGACCTAACGGTCGCGGATATGAAATCATGGCGGCGCACTAGGTCCACGACCTCATCGGCTTCAATGGGGCCGCGACCTAACGGTCGCGGATATGGAAGCTATGACGTTGGCGGCGATGGCCGATGGGCAGCTTCAATGGGGCCGCGACCTAACGGTCGCGGATATTGACGTTCACCGGCGTGGCATAGGAGGGCAGCATGGCGCTTCAATGGGGCCGCGACCTAACGGTCGCGGATATGTCGGGGCACGCTACCTGTGGCGAGAGGAAGTGGCAGGCTTCAATGGGGCCGCGACCTAACGGTCGCGGATATACGCGGCCATGGATGCGAGCTCTGAGGTGGTTGAGGCGCTTCAATGGGGCCGCGACCTAACGGTCGCGGATATGCGGCGATCCCAACGGTGGCTATCTGGTCTCACCGGGCTTCAATGGGGCCGCGACCTAACGGTCGCGGATATCCCGCCCAACCGGCGGCCAGTGCGGGTTGCGCACGTCGCTTCAATGGGGCCGCGACCTAACGGTCGCGGATATGCAGCGTGGCATGACGTACAAGTGCGCCGACTGCGTCGCTTCAATGGGGCCGCGACCTAACGGTCGCGGATATCTGAACGACATCGTGCTATCGAGCGTCGGTGGTGATGCTTCAATGGGGCCGCGACCTAACGGTCGCGGATATTTGGCGCGGCAGGGCTTGGCATGGCTGGGCTAGGCAAGGCTTCAATGGGGCCGCGACCTAACGGTCGCGGATATGTCGTCACATCAATGGACGCGGTTTCCCGGTCTAGCGCTTCAATGGGGCCGCGACCTAACGGTCGCGGATATGTAGCCCATGATGTCGCCATAGGGCGAGTCCTCCCGGCTTCAATGGGGCCGCGACCTAACGGTCGCGGATATAACTGACGACCGAGCAGGACAAGGTGGTGGAGCTCGCTTCAATGGGGCCGCGACCTAACGGTCGCGGATATACGGCCGCGCGCGACTACTCGGTCGTCGAAGTGGCCGCTTCAATGGGGCCGCGACCTAACGGTCGCGGATATGCAGTCAGCTGGTGCGATACGTCGTTGCTGTCGATGCTTCAATGGGGCCGCGACCTAACGGTCGCGGATATTGGCCGAGGAGATTGCGCACCGCGGTCATTTGGGCCTGGCTTCAATGGGGCCGCGACCTAACGGTCGCGGATATGAGATCGCAGAGGAGAAGTAATGCCAGTCCTCCCGGGCTTCAATGGGGCCGCGACCTAACGGTCGCGGATATCCCCGAATTGGTAGGCCTGTACGTCGGCCGTGCCGTAGCTTCAATGGGGCCGCGACCTAACGGTCGCGGATATAGGGATGGGAGGCAGAAGGGAGAAGGGGAACGACAGCTTCAATGGGGCCGCGACCTAACGGTCGCGGATATCCCGCTCGGCCTCATCGCGGTCGCGATACCACGGCAGCGCTTCAATGGGGCCGCGACCTAACAGTCGCGGATATACCACCCGCAGGTCAAGGGCAGTGTCACCCATCCCGCTTCAATGGGGCCGCGACCTAACGGTCGCGGATATGCGCAGTTGATATGGAGGAAACAGAAGGCGGTGATGCTTCAATGGGGCCGCGACCTAACGGTCGCGGATATATCAGGATCGCAACAGGATCGCATCAGGATCGCAACGGCTTCAATGGGGCCGCGACCTAACGGTCGCGGATATCGATGATCCGCCTGTCACACTGTTACTCCGCTCGCCATGCTTCAATGGGGCCGCGACCTAACGGTCGCGGATATTGGCGCGCCGCTGAGCATCTTGCCACCGCTCGAACCCGCTTCAATGGGGCCGCGACCTAACGGTCGCGGATATCACGATGCCCGCGATGAGCGCGATGATGGGCAGCAGGGGCTTCAATGGGGCCGCGACCTAACGGTCGCGGATATCTGGACGTGGCGGAATGGGACGCGTGCGCCACGTCGCTTCAATGGGGCCGCGACCTAACGGTCGCGGATATGCCATTTTCGCTAAACTCCTTGCGGGAACGCTTGCAGCTTCAATGGGGCCGCGACCTAACGGTCGCGGATATTACAGATTGCGGAAGCTGGCCCTGCGCGACGGCAGCCGCTTCAATGGGGCCGCGACCTAACGGTCGCGGATATTCGCCCGTCCGCTCGCTAAACCGCATGCCGACCGCGCTTCAATGGGGCCGCGACCTAACGGTCGCGGATATTTGGACGTGGGGACACAAGCTCACCTGCTTTGGGGGTTGCTTCAATGGGGCCGCGACCTAACGGTCGCGGATATTCACGGCCCAACGTCGTATCGGGGAGGGATAGGTCGCTTCAATGGGGCCGCGACCTAACGGTCGCGGATATACCAGCTGGCACTTGTTGTATGGGGCGCGTTGGAAAGCTTCAATGGGGCCGCGACCTAACGGTCGCGGATATTCCGGCGCTATGCGCTGATTGAGGTACAGATTCCGGCTTCAATGGGGCCGCGACCTAACGGTCGCGGATATGCAGCGCGGGCAGTTATCAGGCATTTGCTCCTCCATGCTTCAATGGGGCCGCGACCTAACGGTCGCGGATATGGGATGCCTATCAACCCGTCGGTCGGGCCGCTACTGGGCTTCAATGGGGCCGCGACCTAACGGTCGCGGATATGCGGGCAGCTCAAGATTGCCAGCCGAGAGTCCCGAAAGCTTCAATGGGGCCGCGACCTAACGGTCGCGGATATGTCGAAACCCCGCCATCAGCGGGGTCGGCGAATAGCGCTTCAATGGGGCCGCGACCTAACGGTCGCGGATATTAAAGGGCAACGTGACGAGTGCCCCAACGCGCGAGGCCGCTTCAATGGGGCCGCGACCTAACGGTCGCGGATATTCAGTGGTCTGGTCTGGTTTAAGGTTGCGGATGCCGTAGCTTCAATGGGGCCGCGACCTAACGGTCGCGGATATAAGAGGGAACGGGGGATCGAGCCGCCCGATTCCCTTGCTTCAATGGGGCCGCGACCTAACGGTCGCGGATATCCAACTCATAGATGGGCGTGAAGCTGGGGCTATCTAGCTTCAATGGGGCCGCGACCTAACGGTCGCGGATATTCCGGCGTGTCCACGCGTCCCATTCCGCCACGTCCAAGCTTCAATGGGGCCGCGACCTAACGGTCGCGGATATCTGGGCTAGGCAAGGCTTGGCATGGCAGGGCTAGGCAAGGCTTCAATGGGGCCGCGACCTAACGGTCGCGGATATGAGTCGGAAGACGAGGCACAGGCGATTGCCGACGGCCTGCTTCAATGGGGCCGCGACCTAACGGTCGCGGATATGAGCGCTTGCAAAAGCAACAGCCATGATCGCACGCGGCTTCAATGGGGCCGCGACCTAACGGTCGCGGATATGTCCCGCTCGCGCTGCTCCAGGAGCGAGCCGACGCGCTTCAATGGGGCCGCGACCTAACGGTCGCGGATATGCGATACCGGCCAGAGACTCGGAGACGATATCGGGTGCTTCAATGGGGCCGCGACCTAACGGTCGCGGATATATAGCAGAGGACGTGGGCGCACAGTTCGGAGACGATGCTTCAATGGGGCCGCGACCTAACGGTCGCGGATATTTTGAGGAAGCCGTAGAAATAGACGAGAGCATCCGGCTTCAATGGGGCCGCGACCTAACGGTCGCGGATATCCACCCCAGCCGGTCGCCGGTCACCCGGTAGGGGAGGCTTCAATGGGGCCGCGACCTAACGGTCGCGGATATACGTTCACCAACGCCAGCACGGCCGGACAGTGGTTGCTTCAATGGGGCCGCGACCTAACGGTCGCGGATATGCGATCCGTTCCCGTCCGCGCGATCCAAGTAGATCTGGCTTCAATGGGGCCGCGACCTAACGGTCGCGGATATCTTCGCAAGATCAGAAACCTAATCACCGCCCATTTGGCTTCAATGGGGCCGCGACCTAACGGTCGCGGATATGCGGGGTCGCCGCGCCTACTATCCGAGCGTAGACCTCGCTTCAATGGGGCCGCGACCTAACGGTCGCGGATATCCAAGGGACTCGACACCAAGTCCGCGGCCAAACTCGCTTCAATGGGGCCGCGACCTAACGGTCGCGGATATTCGATCGAGACGCTGTCCATCAGCGCACCTCCACCGGGCTTCAATGGGGCCGCGACCTAACGGTCGCGGATATGCGGTCGGGCTCGCGGTCTTTGAGTGGCTCTGTCTAACGCTTCAATGGGGCCGCGACCTAACGGTCGCGGATATCAGCAAGACGCCGCCCCAGAAAACCGCGACCAGCTGCGCTTCAATGGGGCCGCGACCTAACGGTCGCGGATATCCAGCTCGTCAGTCCTGTCCGCGGCCAGAGCCGCCCGGCTTCAATGGGGCCGCGACCTAACGGTCGCGGATATACACAATTGACGACCGAGCAGGCCTCGGCGCGCACAGCTTCAATGGGGCCGCGACCTAACGGTCGCGGATATTGCCCCGCCGACAGACCATGACGACTTTCGCACTGTCGCTTCAATGGGGCCGCGACCTAACGGTCGCGGATATCACGGTCGGGGCAAACCCCTTGGGCGAGACGAACGGATGGCTTCAATGGGGCCGCGACCTAACGGTCGCGGATATATCGTCCCATTCGTCCGGCCCGCAACGGTGAGGGACGCTTCAATGGGGCCGCGACCTAACGGTCGCGGATATGTTCTCGTGCGTCTCCGCTCAGATTGGAGTGGCTGTGCTTCAATGGGGCCGCGACCTAACGGTCGCGGATATAAGGACACACTGTACAAAAGGCGTTCGGGTACGTCATGCTTCAATGGGGCCGCGACCTAACGGTCGCGGATATGCGGCATCTGCCAGTTCTGTGGCGCTAATCCCGCTGCTTCAATGGGGCCGCGACCTAACGGTCGCGGATATACGGCGGATCGCGCAGGCGCAGGCCGCGACTGCCGCCGCTTCAATGGGGCCGCGACCTAACGGTCGCGGATATGCGAACCGTTCCCGTCGGCCCTGTCGAGATAGATTTGCTTCAATGGGGCCGCGACCTAACGGTCGCGGATATATCGTTGTTGTCGGGGAGCACCGCCACGACGTTGTAGGCTTCAATGGGGCCGCGACCTAACGGTCGCGGATATGGGATCTGAACGCCGAGGTACTCGAGCACCTTGCCGGGCTTCAATGGGGCCGCGACCTAACGGTCGCGGATATCACCGAAGCCACGTACATGATCGTCAAACGCGTGGAGCTTCAATGGGGCCGCGACCTAACGGTCGCGGATATGTCGTACTAAGGCTTGGGGCGGACTCCGGCCTCTGGATGCTTCAATGGGGCCGCGACCTAACGGTCGCGGATATGACGTAATCACGGACGGCCCGCTGAACGTATGAAGGCTTCAATGGGGCCGCGACCTAACGGTCGCGGATATCCAGGAGGGAGAACCGATGACGAACGAATGGGATTTCGCTTCAATGGGGCCGCGACCTAACGGTCGCGGATATGCCGTCGGCCTCGTGCACGTGGTCGACCTCCCCGACCTGCTTCAATGGGGCCGCGACCTAACGGTCGCGGATATGTGGACTATGCCTATGCGACGCTGGCCGAGGGGTTGCAGCTTCAATGGGGCCGCGACCTAACGGTCGCGGATATGCAATGGGCCGTCCCACGGCGTCGCGTCCCTCATCACGCTTCAATGGGGCCGCGACCTAACGGTCGCGGATATGGAGGGACGCGCATCGGCCTGGGGGACTGGCGGCCCGGCTTCAATGGGGCCGCGACCTAACGGTCGCGGATATCCAAGATACGATATCGCCGTTGCTGGCCCTACGCGCCGCTTCAATGGGGCCGCGACCTAACGGTCGCGGATATACGCCCACACCCAGTCCAGCACGACGCCTGAGGAGGGGCTTCAATGGGGCCGCGACCTAACGGTCGCGGATATTCGCGGTTCCGACCAGCGCGCGCCGCACGTCATGCAGCTTCAATGGGGCCGCGACCTAACGGTCGCGGATATCTGGCCAAGGTTCTTGGCACCGACGACCTAACGGTCGCGGATATATGCCGTACGCGCCGGTGCAGCTTCAATGGGGCCGCGACCTAACGGTCGCGGATATGGTTGGCGGTCTGGCCGCCTTGGACTCCACGCTGCGCCAACCAAACACGAGCGGCGCGAAGAGCGAGTTGATTTTTGAAGCTTCTATTGAGCATCCTCCTTACCGTAAGCGCCTTGCCTATGGGGGCGCGAGAACCTTCGGGAGTCTTGACATCGCCTCGCTGCTCGCGGTCCTATCGCGTCACGAAGGCAGGGTACTCGCTGAGTTCTCCCTGCAACGTCTTTGCAAGCAGACGGGCTTGCATCTCCAACAGTCTGCGATAGCTGACACGGTATCCGAAGAACGGGTGCGTTACAAGCGTCTCCATCCGGGACTCGTATGCACGGAAGAAGCCCTTCCTCCCTCCGGGTGTGAGCGACACCGCTTGTCCCGCCGTCACGAAGTCACGTTCCGAGACCATCTTCGTATTCACGGCGCTCAGCACCGCTGAGTCTGCAATGAGGGGGCGCAGCGGCTCCATCAGGTCCAACGCCAAGGCGGGACGGCCGTGACGGGGCTGATGATAGAATCCAATCATTGGATCGAAGCCGACCGCGTAGCAGGCGACGGTGAGGTCCTTGGCCAGCAGGCTGTAGCCGAGCGACAACAGCGCGTTCACCGGGTCGCGCGGCGGTCTCCGATTCCGCGCCGCGAAGTCGAACGACATTCCCTCCTCAACCTCTCCATCGCGTTCACGCTTCACCATGCCCGCGAACAGCCCGAAGTAGATCCTTGCCGCCCAACCCTCCAGGCCCAGCAGTTCGGCCAGTGATTCGGCCGCCTCCGCGCGTCCAATGAGCCGCTTCATCTCCCGCATGTCCAACTCCGGGGGCTCGATGTGATTGCGCAGGAGCATCGTCCTCTGGTTGCGAATCTTGCCCGATACCAACCTTCTGGCTATACGCAGGCAGAACCACTCCTCCTCGGCAAGGCGGAACTGCGAGCGACGCAGAAACACGTTCTTGGTACCGAGTCCTGTCGTCACACCGTAAAACCAACCGCCCTGCGAGAAGTAGCAGATCGGCTTCTCCTCCCGGCATAGCTCCTGCACGGCCTGAGTGGTGATCTGGACTGCCCCCATCAGGTTGACCTGGCATATCTCGTTGATGCGGGTGTCCTGCACCACTTTGTCCCGCTCTTTGATCCGCAGGACACCGCCGGACTTGCCTACACGCAGCTTCGGGGAGTTCAGGTAGAGGGGCCGCAGCTCCACTCGTGGGGCCACGAGCAACCTTGTTGCTTTCTCTTGGGGCATGTCGGGGACTCCTGGTCCGGTCTCGAACAGTTTGAGTTGGCCCGACCCGCCATTGCCGTCGTGCGAACGCAGATTCCAGGTCTCGTCCGGCATACAGATGCCGACTAGAGAGCAGCCGGGGCACTTGGGAGAGTCGACCAGCGGCGGAGGTATCTCGGTAGCCGCCGCCGTCTTCCATGCGTCGGCAATCGCCTTCTCGGCCCAGGCCATCGTCTCGTCATCGAACCGGACCCGCACTCTCTGCCGTGTTTTCTGGTAGAAGACCACACCTTCGTCGCTTCGATAGCCGTTGGCCCGCAGCACCAGCCCTTGAACGGCCATCTGGACTCGGTCGCTCGGCCATACATCCACGCCATCGTCCAACTTCATCGGACGCCCGTGCTTGTAATCGACCGGCGTGGCCCTCCCGCCGTCGAACTCCGCCAGGTCCAGCTTGGCGATCACTCTATGCTCTTCCGACGACAGGGTAATCGAGCGTACCACTACCGGCTCTTCGGACTCTTCGTCCGGCTTCGGGGCTGACTTGCCTTCCTTGTCGACCCTCTTATGCTGGACTGAGCCTTCGACGGTGTGCTCGTTGTCCAAGAACACGCCCTCCACCTGCTCGAAATAGAACAGGCGAGGACAGTAGACGTGCTCGTTAATCATGCGCGCTGGGAGGTAGTCGGGCAGCGACCCACGACGTGGTGCGATTTCTGTTTCGGGCTGAGCGCTCATTGGTTTCTCTACTCCCTGGCGTCTGTATGCGCCATGGCCGCCGATAGTATCCAGTTGTTAAGGTGCAAGAGTACGCGCTGCCCCGGGGAGCGTTACTGGGTACCCCCAGCTAGACTACTATGAGCGGCGCGTCTATGTGAACGTACGGTTTGCCGAGGGCGGTTATTACCCGGTCACCCCGCCCCTCGGTTGGTCCCAGATCGACGAACAGTACCTGGTCTTTGTCGTGGTGGATTATCTCGGCTAGGTCGGCCCGGAGGCGTACCAGATCAACGTTCCTGAGCTGGCACTCGAAGACCGAGAACTGGAGGTGGTCGCCCCATGCCCGCATCTTCTTGAAGACGTTCCGCAGGCGCTTGGGATCGGCAATGTCGTAGCAGACTATATAGGTCCTGCGCATCGGATCGGACGCCTCCACACTTCCACGAACAACTCTCCACCTGTACGTAGTATGGAAGCGCCGCCCCAATCCCTTCAAGCCGCTTTAGGATATGGTTTCGCGGGGATTTGTGGGCGCGGCGTATCGGCTAGGAGGGTATCCTCCAAGGGGCGTTCGCGGGCTCCGACAACCCTCTAATCGCAAGACGGAACGAAAAGCCCCAACCCGTAGTGGCAAGCGAAACCGAGAGCAATCGGACCGCAGACCTCCTCCTCGAACTCCAGCGCGAAGTTGAAGGCTCCACCCCCGGTGGACCCTCTCGGCCTGTGCTTGAAGAACTCGAAGGGACGAAAGCCTTCGAAGCGTCGCTCCCGCAAGGGTTCTATGGGCTCTTTTCGGTCTTCGATCTTCGTGACACGCCCGGAACGGCCTGGCCAGCGAATAGCAATCTCTCGTTCAATCTGCTCCTTCGGCCCGTCAACCATGCGTCTGCCGCCCTTGGGGCCTCGAACCTTCGTGTGGCGGGGCAGTACGTAAGGCGTCAGCGAACGCCAGCGCTTGCTCGTACCAAACAGACGTGACACGCCAACGAAATCGTCCACGTTCCCATGTGTCTGGTACGCCAACTGAAGAGAGTCGCGCCCGCCGCCTCGATTGAGCTCCCGCACCGAGACGATAGCCTTGAACTCCTCTTCGTTCAGGCCACACGGCGCCCAAAATGTGAGATGGTCCAGCCGTCCGTCGCCGTCCTCGTCCGTAGACAGGTAGAAGGCGTGTTGGTGTCCTTCCTTCGGCTTCCCAGACTCATCCTTCCCTGACAGAGTTGGAGACTTCGCTTCATCGTTCTGTCTGCCATACCTGGACATGGCGGCCTTCCGTGCCACCTCTCCCCACCGCAGAGTGTCGAACGCCATCGGCAACACCTTGCCCGATAGCGCGAACCGGACGACCGTGACCTTCCGAGCAGCCGGTCGTGGCGGTGCGGTTCGGAACGACGTGAAGCAGTCCCGCTTGCGGACATAGGGATACCAATGCGCCCCCTCTGGGTCGATACGCCCGCCGCGCCGAAGCTCCGACGTCTCCACTTCCAGGTCCTTCAGTCCAATATGGCTGTGCGGGACCAGCGTCCGGACCACTTCCCAATCGCCTTCAGGAAGCAGGCCCGATTCCACAGCGCAGGAGTTTGACTTGGGATGGTCCGTAGCAATGCACGCCTCAACCCACGACTCGGCTCGGCCTAAGTACGGCATGTTGCGAAGGATGCGCTTCAGATCGTCGCGCTGCTGTGAGTCTAGTTCCAAGTTCGGCCACACCGCGAACAGCGAGCGTCTCGGTCTTATAGCCACGAAGGCGTCTATGACCAGCGTTGTTTGCTCCCTCGTCCCCTTGGTGTAAGGCATGTAGTGCCGCGTATGCCCCGTGGACGCCGGCGGCAGGTGGAACTTCGGGTACTCAGACGCCAGCGCTCCGAGTATGGGCTCGACGCGATCGGCCGGAATGTCCGGCAGCGTGCGCCGCCACGTGGCGACTATGCCCCGTACTATCCTCCAAGGCGACGGTGGCCACTCCAACACGCCCTCGTTGACGTGCCGGCCCCACTGGGTCGCGTGATAGCGGTTGGCCGTGAACGTGAACTTGATGGTGACCATGGCCAGCTATGTGCCCTTCTTCTCGAACGTGAGCTGCGTGACAGGTGGGTCTGCGAACAGCCCCTCCGAGGCGCACACCTCGATGAGCTCTGGCAGGTCGGCCTCCAGTGCCAAAGTAGGCGGGACGTCGAACCCTTCCGGCCGCGTGACCTTCAGACCACCATCCATCACCTCCAGGTCGCAAGCGGTACGCAGCCTTAGGCCAGTCTCCAGGAACTTCCGCACCTTCCACAACGCCAGGGTGACCAGGAGCTTCTCCGCGCTCTCCCCCAATCCATAGGCCCTGATCTGCGCCAGGTCGAGGTTGAAGTAAGCCGTAATGCGCTCGGCGGTGTACTCCGTCCGGTGAAATGGAACGTTGCCGAAACCCTTGTTTGTATCCCCGCTTGGGTCCACCGGATCGTTCTTGACACCGCCGCTCTCGGCAGGTGAGACCCCCACCGCTTCTATGAACGCGGACAGTGCCCTTGGCATTCGGTATCGACCGCCTGCCAGACCCTTCTTGGCTAGGAATACACCGTGCAACAGCGAGTTCGTGTCCATCTCGGCTAGGACAAGAGCAAGTTCATGCAGGTCCACTTGGCCCCTTTCTCGATTCGCCAAGCGCTCCTTGAGCTTGTCCAGAACAGTCGTGTCCTCTCCTTCGAGAATGTAAGGCGAGTTGAGCCTATGCGGCTCAATTATGGAGTTTGTCGTTTGGTCCTCCCACAAATTGATGTGGACATAGGGCATTCCCCTCAGTGACGGGACTATCTCGTCGCTGCTCTTATCCCAGCAAACAGCTTCCAGCCTGTTCGCCATGGACTGAGCGGACTCAACCAGCACTACACGAGTAGGCTTGCCCTCATCGTCGGGAGCTTGGTACTCGGCCGCACCCAGATCAGGGAAACCCGTAGGCTGGAACCGAGACCCCTGTATGGGCTTCAGTTCGGCCTCCATGAGAAGCCGAGGCTCGTTCTCTAACTGCTGCCAATCAATCGTCATGTTGAACTCTCCTTGATTGGAATTCTATTGCGTATCGAGTCGGTCAGGTCTCCGCAGGGCGCGTTCCGCAAGGGCGTAATGAGCGCTCCCGTCCAGAGGGAACAGAAGGGCCGCGGCCAGGCGGCGGCCCTTCTCGGACCCATCACGTATGCCGGGGGCTTCGGATAGCGACCGTAGCCCCTTCGCCCTCAGCCGCCGGCAGGCTACGCGGTAGGCATCTTCCACTCTGCCTGCCCTGAGCATCGTCAGCATGGACGGCTCCATGGCGATGTCCACGCCGGGACCGAACCCCGGACATTCGAATTCCCCGGGCAGCAACGTTAGCTTCATCGCCGCATACGCAGCCGGCAAATCGAGCGGCAGTTCCTGCTGGAAATCGCTCTGCGCCGGACGATGCCAGTAACGCACGAAGGACAGCGGCAATGAAAGATCGGCCACGCGCTGATCATCGACATAACCGTTCAGGAACGACGCGATGTCGCTCAACTGGGCCGAGTACGTCGCCTTAAGCGGTGGGTGGCGGTCCTCCATACCTTGCATTCGCCCTTCGAGGCAGCGGCGTTCCAACACGGCAAGCATGTTGCCCAGCGGGTCGCCTGCAGTCCAGACGAAAGACGTGCTGTCCGTAACCCACTCTAGGCGTCGCTGAAGCGTGCCAACAGGCTCCAAGTTCCACCTGATCGCGCCTATCCCTTGAGTTGGCTCCTGAAGGATCGACGACATGGCCCTGGCCAGCCTGAATTCGACAGATTTGTCATTGGCATGGTCAAGCCAATCAAGCGAGAGATTGCTGAGCGGCGCCACGTTCTCCCGCAACCCCGAGCTCGCCACCCACCGCTCAGCGCGCCCCACGGCGATCAGCACGTCCTGCAAATCGCGCGGCTCCCCACGCTGGCAGAACTCGATAATTGCGCTCTCGGCCTGCCTCAAGACCGTGCCCAGACCGGCAGGCGCCCTGCTGCCGGACGCATTGCGCCTGAGCCTGTCCAACCACCCGTCCAGGTCGAACAGTACGTTGGCAAGGTTGGCGCGTTCCGATGAGTCAGCGTCAGGGGTGTAGAATCGGCCCAACGGAGCGGCCAAGTACGCCAACCCATTCCGCACCATGAACCCGTATCGCTGAAACTGCCGAACGCCGCGCTCCGTCCCCAGGCCGGCGACTGCCCTTGCGAAGTCCGTGCCGTTGGCCCCTTGCCGCCGTCCCATCTGGGCGCGTCCTTCCGATACCAGGTGGTCCAATTCCTGAAGGCTGGTGGGTTGGTCCCATAGCGGCGCCCAGAACTCTGCCCTAGACGAGTCTCCATACTCGGAGTCTGCGGACGTTCCATATCCGGCGGCGGAGTTGTCCACCGTGAACGGGAACACTGCCTTAGACGACGCCTGCGACGACAACCTGCGGGCGGCAGCCCCCGCGAACATCAATGCCCCCTCGAACATGAGCACGTAGTCCCAGGGATTCGTCAACGCATCATCGTTGAACCCAACGGACGCGTTGGCCCCCCCGACACCGCCGGGATTGTAGAACCCCGTAGAGCGCTTCTTCATGAGCTCTGGAGAACCTTCGTTGAACAGCGCCGCGACGAGACGGTTCCGAGCCACCGCAACCCCATTCCGCCGCTCGTCGATGTTCAAGGCCGATACCACGTTCTGCATGAAGTTGTTGCTGAACTCCAGCCGCCCGTCGTTGCCACCCGTACCGAGCAGGGGCGGGAATTTTGCGCCGCCAGCAGTGAGGACGTACGCCGCGTCGAGCCAGTCCAGCGCATCGTCGGGAAACTCCGCCCTACAATGGGCAAGCGTCCACTCCTTGAGCTTCTTCTTATCGGTTCCTTCTCCGCTGGACACTATCCTCTTGCCTATCGGAACCACCTCGTTCCACAGTTGGAACCTCGGTGACTCCAACTCCAAGATGGCGTCCATGGCCTTCGAGTTATCCTTCGGAAAGAACCCGCTCCCGCCGTTCCACGGCGACACAATGGGTGTAGGTCGGTACTCCTCCAGGAAGAACTCAACCAGCGAGTCCCTGTCCAGCGTCGACCTCAGCATGAAGGTGTCGTTACGCCACCAGGCGCGGGCGTCCTCGTCCTTCTGTTCGGCCACCAGCCGGAAGATGCCCAACGCCTTCAGGTAAGCCATCAGCGGCTCGGGGGCACAGCCCCGAAGCTCCAGTACGTGGCTCACTTTGCCGCCTCCTTCTGCTCATTCGCGCTCGCTCTCATGTCGGCGGCCCGGACTATCGCCTCCAAGTACGCCAGCCTGAACGGCCCAAACCGTTCCAACAGGGCAAGGCTCCGTTCCAGCCACGACCGCCTCTCGTTCTCGTCCATCCCCATCCGGGCGATGGACATATCCAGCGTCGTTTTGGGTACAAGCAGCCCCTCGCCCAAGTCCACCGACGGCAGTGTCTCGTAATCCGACACCGGATACCCAAGTAGCTTGTCCGGGTCCGGGTTGCTGTCCTTGTTTCCCGTTCGCGCTCCCGGCAGCGACCTTATGCCGAGCCTCACCTTGCCGTGATGCGCTGCCGCCAAGTACGCTGCCAGGTCTCGCGTCTCGCCCTCCGGCAACGCCGCATGTTTCAGCACCGCCAGCGCGCTGCCCAACTCATGCCGGAAGTGGCGGCGGTCCATCCTCCCATTGCCCCGACTCTTGGCTAGTAGAATCCCTTCAGGAGGACCTTCCCCATCTTTGCGCAGCATTTCCTGAAATGCAGGGTGCGCCTTCCCTGCGTCGTGATATAGCGCCGCTAGCGCCACTGCTTCGAGAACGCCGGGCTCGAATTGCTCAGACAGCGCGTCGAGGATTAAGCGCGCCTCCGCTTCCACGTGGCGGGAGTGGTCAGACAGGCTCACCCATTTTCGCTGTGACGTGTTCGTCGGCTCCGAACCCTGGCCTTCCGGCTCTGGTTCCCTATTCTCGTCCTGAGCCGATACAGGCTCCACCCGCTCTTTGCCGGAAGCGTCCCACCCCTTATCAGGGTCATATCCGCCCTGGTTCGCGTCCAACATCAGCGTCATGCCGGGACGGATTTCCCATTGCTGAATACGTTGCCACTTGCTATCCAGGAAGTCCCATATCCACGCCTTGCGCTCGCCATCCAAGTAGTCTTTTATCCCTTTAGGACCGCCCCTTGAGCTGCCAAGTGGCACATTCACCGTCTCGTTATGGCGAGGTCTCGGTTCCCTTTCATCTGGGTCGCCTTCCGGAACGTCCCGCCAGAATACCGTTACGCCCGTCTCGTCCGTCCCCCGGACGTACTGCGATACGTCCAGGTAGCTCCCAGACAGGTCCGGCGTCGTGTCGAACAGCCCCACCACGTCCCGCCTGCGAATGACGGTGGTGTGGTCGGCGTCCTTCATCTTGTCGCCCATCTCTTCGAGCGCAGCCGGCCCAACGGACTTGCCCTCCAAGAACTCCATGATTTCACGGGCGTCGTCTATATCCTCCGTGTCGTATGGCGCCGTGTCCTTGTCCACGTCCACCCACAGGACGTCCCCCCGTTCGTACTTGCCTTCGCGGTTGCACCGCCCGAACCGCTGCACCATCGACGCCCAAGGCGCAAGCTCCGTTATCAGCGTTCGCGCCGATATGTCCACGCCCGCCTCCACCGCCTGCGTCGTCACGACGACACGGCCTGCTGAGCCGAGCGGCGATGCGATGCGGCAGTGCTTCTCCTGCCTGTCACCCTCGCGGAAGCGCGAATGCACCAGGACCTTCTCCACGTCAGGGCGTAACTTATTCTGAGGCTTGACCAGTTCTTCGTAGAGCTTCTGTGCGCGCTCGACGGTGTTGACTACCGCCAGCGTCAGCGTGCCCGATTCGTGCTTCCGCGCTATGAGTTGGCCCGTCTCCTTCGGCTTCCTGAAGTCCACCGCATCTTTGGCCACGACCTTGAGGGCGTTGTGGCGTTTACTCAGCTGAGGGTCCGCCAAGTCGTCGTAGCCAAGCTCGACGACCTTGGCAGCGGGAGGCTGCGGGTGGTCTATCGTGGAGAGCCAGTCGCGGCGAGCGGTCGCAGACATCCACATGCTCTGGGCCGGGCCGTAAGTCTCCAGCTTGCCGCGCAGCCCGGCGAGCTGCGTGGACGTCGGCAGCCCGTTCGCCATGAGTTGGACCTCGTCCATCACCCACAGGCAGTCGTTGTTCAGCAACCCGTACTCCACGGGCCACATGTTATAGCCCATGCCGTAGCCGCGGTTCAGGGCCCGGGACAGCAGCATGTCCTGAGTCCCCACGACGATGAATGGCTTCTCGGGATGCAGATACCACTGCGTTCGCGGCTCTCCACCCATGAGTTTGACTACTCCAACATCGTCCGCAATACCAAGGTTCCCCACCCACTTTTCGACCCGCTTCACTGTCTGCTCCACAAGCGTCCGCATCGGCAGGCAGTAGACCAACCGGCGCGGCACGGCGACATCCGCACACACGCTACGCTGATACAGCCACCCCAGGATGAGAGCCTCCGTCTTTCCCGCGCCCGTGGGTACCCGTAGGAGCGAGGACTGACCATCGCTCTCGGCGAGCCTAGCTTGATACGGGTACGGATTGAACCCGGTCGCCCTCTTGAAGAAGCCTGCGTAGGTCATCTTTCCCGAGTCCTATAAGCTAGAGCCATTATCGGAGAACGGCATAGCTCTTGGCACTCGGCGCGAGCGTCTTGGTCCGAAGTGCTCTATACTCTCTTCGGACTCGATAGTGAGCTTCGACGCGCTGAGATGGATCGTAAGGGATGCGCCATCCTCAAGATCTTCATCCCGTCTTGAGCGGACAGCCTCAAAGCAAACTCTTCTTGCGTGCTCTCGCTTCTCCATGTATACTGTTCCTCAGTCATAAGCCTTGCTAGTAAACCGGATAACCTCAGTGAACACCCGACAAGCATAGCATCTCTTGCCGTCGTCAGCAACCCCTCCCCACCGGGAGGCTCCATTGAAGTACTGAAGTTATGCGGTTAGCTGAGGGCGGATCCTCCGTATCCGCGACCACTGGGTCGCGGCCCCATTTGTTCCCTACGGGATTCAGGCATCGACGATCTGTCGAGCACGGCAAGCAGTGGATCTCGCTCAGTTGGGCTGTAGGATACCTACACCCGCTTCAAGCGCGCCCAGTACACGGTTCGCGAAGGCATCTATTCAAAGGATGGTAGGTCTGTAGGCCCCGGCTGTCTGCTACCTCCCTATTCGGCCCCGGTTGCCTCCAATTCGACCGTCCATGAGAACCGTACTCTGTTGTGTCTATTGAAAGACATAGACGGATTACAGCGTTTACGTTATGCGCCAGGCTTCCCGCCGGTCCTGGCGCATCGGGCAGACCCGCCCGGTCAAGGTGGTGTTCATGTCCTACCGGAACACCCTGCAGGCCGACGCGCTGAAGCTGGTGGCGAAGAAGCTGCAAAGCTCCCTCGCCGTCGAGGGCGAGCTGCCGGAGGACGGGCTGGCCGCCTTTGGCGACGACGGGGACGACCTGATGCTGGCGCTGGCGAGGAAGCTTGTCCTCGACCACGATCGGGGAATCGTCAGCGGCGACGAGGAGGACGCCGCCGCCGAGGCCGCTTCGGAAGAGTACCTGGTGGACGACGGCTGGAAGACTATCGAGCCGGAGATCGTCGAGGTGCACACCAACGGGGCCAACGGCAACGGCCACCACTCCGATGGCATCAGGCCGACGGTCGAGCTTGTACTCGGTGCCGGACACAAGGTTAACGGTCAATGTGGAGGTCCTGGTGAACGGCAACGGGCACCATGACGAGGCCCCGGAGCCGCAGCAGTCGTTGTTCTCCTGGGCCGAGTTCATGGCCGAGGAGCCGGTGAAGCCCAAGGGCCGGGGCCGCAAGGACCAGCCCGCAAGCCTCTCGATGTTTGAGTGGGCGCTGGCTATGGAACAGGAGTGGGAGAAAGAGCCGGTCGGCGCTGGGTGCTAGACCGCAAGACGCAGGGGGAGGACACCGAGATGTGGTGTCCTCCACCTGCGCGGCCATGTATGCTGCCCTTTTTGCGTTTCCGGACGAAATGCTCCCGTGCATTCGGCCCCTTTTGCTGTCCAAAGTCCTGATGCCGCTTCCCCGCTGGTTGGGAGATGATCAAGGATATTGACGATACATGTCTATAGTCTTATATACTCATTGTAGGTGATAGGCTTTCTTGATGAGGAGTTACGGGGACATGGCGTCTGAAGAAGGTTGGGTCGACATCGGAGAGGTGGCCGCCCACCTGAGCGTGGGCAGGGACTCCATCTACCGCTGGGTCGATACAAAGGACTTCCCCGCGCGCCGGGTGGGGCGGCTCCTTCGCTTCCGGCTCTCGGAAGTGGACGAGTGGGTCAAGGCTGGGGGCGGGAGCGGTCCAGAGGCACGTTCCCCTAACCACTCATCTCCGGCGAGACAAGGGCAATCCAAGTGAGAACGCACGAAAGCAGAGAGTAAGAGCGTATATGCCGCGTATCTTCGATAACCTTGCGTCTGACACCAGTCTCCTGCCCGCGTTGCAGGAGACTCTGGGCCTTTCGTCACGCGCAGACTTCTGCGTCGGCTATTTCAACCTACGCGGTTGGGGCGGACTTGCGCCCTACGTGGACGACTGGAACAACGACGACGGCCCGTGCCGCGTCCTCATTGGGATGCAGCGTCTGCCGCACGAGGGTCTCCGGGATGCCCTGAGCCTGGTCGATAGGCCCTCCGGCATGGACAACCAGACGGCCCACCGTCTCCGAGTGCAGCTGGCCGAGCAGCTTCGCCAGCAACTCACCATAGGTGCGCCGACAAACGCTGACGAGCGAACCCTGCGGCAGCTAGCAGTCCAGCTTCGCACCAAGAAGGTCGTCGTCAAGCTCTTCCTACGTCACCCGCTGCACGCGAAGCTCTACCTGCTGTTTCGCAACGATCCCATAAACCCCATCGTCGGCTACCTAGGAAGCAGCAACCTGACCTTCGCGGGTCTCTCCAGCCAGGGCGAGTTGAACGTGGACGTGCTCGACCATGACGCCGCTCTCAAGCTCAAGGGGTGGTTTGAAGACAGGTGGAATGACCGCTTCTGCGTTGACATCACGGATGAACTGCTTCAGATCATCGAAGAAAGTTGGGCGCGGGACGCACTGATTCCGCCCTATCACGTCTACCTGAAGATGGCCTACCATCTCTCCCAAGAAGCCCGCGCCGGTCTCGCCGAGTTCAGGATTCCGAAGGTGTTCGGGGACCGCCTGTTCGATTTCCAGGCATCGGCGGTGAAGATAGCAGCCCATCACCTGAACAAGCGCAACGGCGTGCTCATCGGAGACGTGGTGGGTCTAGGCAAGACGCTCATGGCCACCGCCGTCGCCCGCATCTTTGAGGACGACTACGGGCTAGAGACGCTCATCATCTGCCCGAAGAACCTCGTCCCGATGTGGGAAGACTACGTTTACCAGTACCAGCTTCGCGCCAGAGTCCTGTCACTGAGCAGGGTGCTCGGCGAGTTGCCCACGCTGCGCCGCTACCGGCTTGTCGTCATCGACGAGAGCCACAACCTTCGCAATCGGGAGGGCCGCCGCTATCGAGCCATTCAGGAGTACGTCCGAGCCAACGAGAGCAAGTGCATCCTTCTATCGGCCACGCCCTACAACAAGACGTACTTGGACCTGTCCAGCCAACTGCGAATCTTCGTGGAGGAAGACCAGGACCTGGGCATCCGCCCTGAACGACTCCTGCGGGAGTTGGGCGAGATCGAGTTCAGCAGGCGTCACCAGGCCTCGCCGCGCACGCTGGCGGCCTTTGACTTCAGCGAGTATGCCGACGACTGGCGAGACCTGATGCGCCTCTACCTGGTGCGCCGCACCCGCAGCTTCATCCAGGACAACTACGCGGAGACGGACCAGGAGACTGGCCGGAAGTTCCTCACCTACGAGGATGGGACCCGCTCTTTCTTCCCGACACGCGTGCCAAAGACAGTCAAGTTCGCCATCGACGACTCCAACCCCAATGACCAGTACGCCCAGCTGTACTCGCCGAAGGTAGTCGACATAGTTAAGAACCTCCACTTGCCCAGGTACGGCCTCGGCAATTACCTACTGGATAACCCAGCAACGCCACCAACGAAGGGAGAGGAGCGGCAGATCGACGACCTGTCCCGGGCTGGCAAGCGGCTCATCGGGTTCTGCCGCACCAACCTGTTCAAGCGCCTGGAGAGCAGTGGCTCGGCTTTCCTGCAATCGGTAGAGCGGCACGTTCTCCGCAACTACGTCTTCCTCCACGCCATTAGGAACGGCCTGCATTTGCCCCTCGGCACGCAGGACGCCGAGATGCTTGACTCCCGCTTCACCGACGAGGACGCGGACCAGGCGAAGGGCGCTCTCTTCGATCCTGATGACGATGATCAGGAGGAAGCAGTCGAGAAGACCGGCGGCGCTTGGACTGCGGCCGACTTCGAGGCGCGCGCAGCCCAGATATACGGCGCGTACGAGGGCCGTTACAGCCGCCGCTTCAAGTGGCTCCGCCCCGACCTATTCAAGAGCTCCCTTGAGAGCGAGCTTCTCTCGGACTCCAACGCCCTCCTGGACATACTCCAGGCCTACGGGGACTGGGACCCTGCCAAAGACGCCAAGCTCGACGCGCTCAACTCACTGCTGACAGAAACTTTCCCAGACCAGAAAGTGCTGGTGTTCTCTCAATTCGCCGACACGGTTGACTACCTAGAAGCGCAGCTCAAGAAGAGGGGGATGGCGGACATGGCAGGGGTTACCGGCAACTCCGCCGACCCCACGGATTCGGCATGGCGATTCAGCCCGGACAGCAACCAGAGGCCGGGCCAGGGCAAACCGGAGCGGGAGCTTCGCGTCCTTGTCGCCACTGACGTGCTCAGCGAGGGCCAGAATCTTCAGGACTCCCACGTAGTCGTGAACTACGATCTACCCTGGGCCATCATCCGCCTCATCCAACGTGCGGGTCGCGTGGACCGCATCGGGCAGAAGGCAGAGGAGATACTCTGCCACTCCTTCCTTCCCGCCGAGGGCGTCGAGCGCATCATCGACCTGCGCGGGCGAGTACGGGAGCGGCTGAGGGAGAACGCTGAGGTGGTTGGCGCTGACGAGGCGTTCTTCGAGGACGAGGACGAAGACCACGACCAGGCTATCGTCAATCTGTACCACGAGCGAGCCGGCATCCTGGACAGCGACCCGGAGGGTGACGTAGACCTGGCGTCCCACGCCTACCAGATATGGAAGAACGCCATCGGCGCGGACTCATCGTTGGAGAGGGCCGTGGCCGACCTGCCCGATGTCGTGTTCTCCTCCCGGAAGCACACGCCTATCACCCAACGGCCCGAAGGCGCGCTTGTGTTCATGCGCACCGCTGACGGCAACGACGCCCTCGCCTACGTCGACCGCGAGGGCCGGAGCATCACCGAGTCGCAACTGGAAATCCTCTCCGCCGCCGAGTGCAGACCGGACACCCCGGCGATGCCCCGCCACGAGAGTCACCACCATCTTGTCGCCGAGGGCGTCAGCCACATGGTCAGAGAGGAGAAGCGGGTTGGCGGGCAGCTTGGGCGGCCCTCCGGCGCCCGCTTCCGCACCTACACTCGCCTAAAGGCCTACGCAGACGCCATCAAGGGCCAGCTGTTCGACGTGGACGCTCTCCACAAGGCCATAGACGACATCTACCGCTATCCTCTGCGTCCGTCGGCAGTGGACACCCTGAACCGGCAGCTCCGCAGCGGCGTCTCGGACGACCAGTTGGCCGAAATCGTCATGTCGTTGCGTGAGGAGGACAGGCTCTGCCTGACGGGGGACGCCGCCGCCGAGGCCCAGGAACCGCAAATCATCTGCTCCCTGGGCTTGTTCGATACGGGGGATGACTCCTGATGCCAGTCTCCACTGGAGAACTACGGACCCACCTACAGGCTTTCGACTTCCCACGTCTCTTCATGGAGGGGCTGGGTTGGGACCACTACACGGCAGAGCCGTTCGTCGTCCGAGTCAACGAGCGGGACTATTCGCTCAATCCCATTGCGGAGAAGGCGGGCTTCGCCGTCTACGAGTGCGACTCCAGCGTCGACAACAACATCCCCCAGTACCCGGTCCGCCGCAAGATAGAGAGCGAGGTCGCCAAGCGCACCTTCGAGCACCTCATTATCTTTACCGACCCAGGCCGCAAGGCGCAGGTCTGGCAGTGGGTCAGACGGGAGAGCGGAAAGCCAGCCGCCTGCCGCGAGTACGCCTACACCACCGGCGGCAGTGGAGACCATCTGCTCCAGCGCATCCAGCCGCTATTCGTCTCCTTGGATGAAGAGCCATCGCTGAACATCGCCCTTGTCGCCTCACGGGTCCGCGCCGCCCTGGACGTAGAGAGGGTCACCAAGCGCTTCTACGAACGGTTCCAGAAAGAACTGGAGGACTTCGGGAAGTTCATAGAGGGTGTCACGGCCCAGGGCGACCGAGACTGGTACGCCTCCCTCATGCTCAACCGCATGATGTTCGTCTACTTCGTTCAGAAGCAGGGCTTCCTCGACGAGGATATCGACTACCTGCGCAACCGCCTGAAGATGGTGCAGGAACAGGGCGGCGGCGGGCGCTTCCAGCAGTTCTACCGCATCTTCCTCCTGCGACTGTTCCACGAGGGACTCGGACAGCCCGAAGCTCAGAGAGCACCCGACCTCGTTGCTCTTCTCGGCAAAGTCCCCTTCCTCAACGGTGGATTGTTCGACCCCCATGAGCTAGAGCGGGACAACCCGGACATCAGCATCCCTGACGAGGCCTTCGAGCGGGTGTTCAACTTCTTCGACGGCTACCGCTGGCACCTGGACGAGCGGCCCTACCGGGAGGATAACGAGATCAACCCCGACGTGCTCGGCTACATCTTCGAGAAGTACGTCAACCAGAAGCAGATGGGCGCCTACTACACCAAGGAGGACATCACCGGCTACATCTCCCGCAACACGGTTATACCCTTCCTGTTCGACGCAGCGAAAAAGGAATGTCCGGTGGCCTTCGGGACGGACGGCGGCGTGTGGAGGCTGCTGCGGGACGACCCCGACCGTTATATCTATCCCGCCGTGGGGCACGGCATAACCTGCAACGCACGGCAGCCCGAAGACCCGAAACTCCTGGAAACACCCTTTGATCTGCCGGAGGAGGTCGCCGCGGGCATCGGCGACGTGTCCCAGCGCGGCGGTTGGAACCGGCCCGCGCCCGACGACTACGCTCTGCCCACTGAGACCTGGCGCGAGGTGGTGGCCCGCCGCCAGCGACACGCCGATGTCCGCGCCAAGCTCGCGGCGGGCGAGGTTCAAGAGGTCAACGACCTCATCACCCTGAACCTGGACATCGAGCAGTTCGCCAAGGACGTCATCGTCCACAGCGAGGGGCCGGAGCTCCTGCGCGCCTTCTGGCACGCCATGCGCGACATGTCGGTGCTGGACCCGACGTGCGGCTCCGGCGCCTTTCTCTTCGCCGCCCTGAACATCCTGGAACCCCTCTACACGGCCTGCCTGGAGGGGATGCGCGGCTTCTTGGACGATTTGGAGCGCTCCGAACGACCTCACAGTCCCAACGCCCTCAGCGACTTCAAGGACGTATTGGGTCAAGTCGAAAAGCACCCAAGCGAGCGCTACTTCATCCTCAAGTCCATCGTCCTCAACAACCTCTACGGCGTCGACATCATGGAAGAGGCAGTAGAGATATGCAAGCTGCGCCTCTTCCTCAAGTTGGTCGCCCAGTTGGAGAGCTACGACCAGATAGAGCCGTTGCCGGACATCGATTTCAACATCCGCGCCGGAAACACCCTGGTCGGCTTCACCTCCCTGGACGCCGTGCGCCAGGCCATGACGGTTATGCCCAACGGCCAATACCGGGCGCTTGACGAAGAGCAGCAAAGGACGCTGGCCCACATAGAGGAGGACGCCGATGTGGCCGGCCGCGCCTTCGACCGCTTCCGTGAGCAGCAGACCGCGCTGGGCGGAGAGGTGGCTCAGCAGGACAAGAAGGATCTCGGCGACCGCCTACGCAGTCTTGCCGACGAGCTTGACCGCCTCCTGGCTGCCGAGTACGGCGTCGATCTCAAGAAGGCCGCCGACTACGACGATTGGCGCTCCAGCCACCAGCCCTTCCACTGGTTCGTCGAGTTCTACGGCATCATGAGTAAGGGCGGCTTCGATGTGGTGATAGGGAACCCGCCGTACGTGGAGTACCGCAAGGTCAAGGGTGAGTACACTGTAAGGGGCTACCAAACTGAATCTTGCGGGAATCTGTATGCATTCATTTTGGAAAGGTCGAAGACAATATGTCGGGATTCTGCTCTGCTCAGCATGATTGTGCCTCTCAGCGGTCACAGCACACAGCGAATGAACGAGTTGCGTGAATGCTTCTACTTTTCTTTTGATTCCCTGCATGTTCAAACAATCGGCTCGGATTCGAATCCGAGCCGATTGTTTGAAGGCGTCAAATTCAGGCTGGCTATCTTTGTTGCCTCTAACCTTGGCTCGGGCACGTTTACGACACGCTATCTTCGCTGGTATGCAGACGCAAGACCTCAGCTGTTTGATCTAGTGGAATATACGGCTCTGGGGAACTTCCGATACCCTACGGCAATTCCGAAAGTTGCCAGCAAACAGCACCTCGCCATCTTGGAGAAGCTAGTGCGGAGCACAAGGCCATGGGTAGAGACGACACGCCGTGGTACCCAAGTCTATTATCACTCGGCCCCAGTCAACTGGGTACGGACTCACAGCACAGCACCCTACTTCGACAGCCCGCGGGACAAGAAGACTACCTCCGGCGAGTTGAAACCACTGTATGCCGATGGTGACTTGAGAGGCAGCATCCAGGCCGTCCTTTGCAGTACGACTTTCTTTGTGTGGTGGCTCTCTGTTTCGGACTGCTACCACCTCAACAAAACGGAAATAGATCGCTTCCCACTCTTCGCCTCGCCGAATTTGGTTAGCCTGTCGGCACAACTTGAGGCAGATATGGCGTCCAAGACTAAACGCCGTGTGTACAACTACAAGACCACCGGCAGAGTGGAGTACGATGAGTTCTATATGAAACTCTCCAAGCCCATCATCGACGAAATCGACCGCGTACTGGCCGAACACTACGACTTCACCGATGAGGAACTGGACTTCATCATCAACTACGATATCAAGTATCGCATGGGGCGGGAGGTGTGAAGACAACACGCTACTTTGAAGAACAGGTCCGCCGCAAGCGCCCTTATATCGAGTTGGCATGGTGCATACAGGTATTGGCCGCGCCGTTGCATAGGGAAGAGCAGTCGGATGGACGCCTGCGCTTTTGGGGAGAGATAGACCGGCCAGGCGAGAGGATTCCCCGCTACCTTATACCAATCGAGCGTAACTAGGCCGGAAAGCGGCTAGAGATGTTCCAATTGGTTCATCCATGCTGAGTCTACCAGACAGGTGGAGGGCATGAGATGATCGGACGACCGCTTCGAATAGATTGGCGGGCAGAGGATAGTCCGGAGGCGCTGAAGTCAGCCTACCATGGGGAACAGGATATCACCCTGCGGACTCGGCTACACGGACTGTGGCTGGTGCGTTCGGGGTGGCAACTCGGTGAGGCGGCAAGGGCGGTAGGGGTTCATCAGCGCACGGTCCAGCAGTGGGTGGGCTGGTATAGAGAGGGCGGTATGGGGGAAGTGAGTGCCCACAAGATGGGGGGGAGAGGTCAACCCCGGTTTCTGAGCGCGGAGCAAGAGCGGGAGTTGACCGAGGAGGTGTCGATCGGACGTTTCAGGACGGCGGGAGAGATCAGGGACTGGATAGAGTCTGAGTACGGTGTGAGTTACAAACCGGGCAGCGTCTACAGCCTGCTGTCCCGGTTGGGATGTTCACCGAAGGTTCCGAGGGGCCGCCATGAGAAAGCGGATCTGGCAGCACAGGAGTCGTGGAAAAAGGGGGCCTCGCAGACAGCCTTACCAGAGTGGGGGTGACATCAGAGACGGCCTTTGGCTTTGCCGACGAGATGCGAGTGGGTCTGAGGGGGATGGTTCGCAGAGTATGGGGGCGTCGTGGAGTGAAGGTGGTGCAGAGGGTGCAGATGGTGTACCGGTGGACGTACCTGTTCCTGGTAGTGGACGTTCGGAGGGGCAGGCTACAGTGGAGTTGGATCGACTCAATGAAGTCCGAGTCGATAGCAGCAGCGGTCAATGGCCTGAAGCATCACTCGGACATCGCAGCGCTGGTGTGGGATGGAGCTCGCGGTCACCGCGCCGGGCTGGTCGAGAGCGTAGGACTGCCGACGATAGTCCAGCCGCCCTACAGTCCAGAGCTCAATCCTGCTGAGCGTGTGTTCCAGGAGGTCCGTCGCTGGGTGGAGGGGAGGGTGTACGAGAGTGTGGAAGAGAAGATGGAGGCGGTTGATTCCTACCTGCGTGAGTTGGAGTATGATCCTGGTCGCGTACGCTCGTTAACAGCGTGGAACTGGATCAAACACTCAACGCGAAGTCTTCCAGCACACTATGCGGCCTCATTAGCCTGAAATGGTATTAGAGTTGTGACGCTGGCAGATGGCGAGACTATTCACAACGCGTTCTCTGATCGAAAACTTTCGTAGGGAGGGCCAACCATGAAGCTCCATTACTATCCGGAAACCGACAGCCTGTACGTCGAATTCAAACCCGAACCAGGCGCCGAAACGATCGAGGTGACGGAAGGGCTGAACGTAGATATTGATGCCGTCGGCGAGGTGGTGGGCTTTGACATCGACCATGCGTCCCAGCAGTTGGACCTCTCGACGCTGGAGACTGAGGCCCTGCCAGTCCGGACTACCAAGGCGGGCTGACGCGGGTCTGGGGATGATATCCTCGCAGAGGAGAGCCAAGTATGAACCCAAGTGTGGATAAGGGCGGGAGGGGTATCGGAGCGCCCGGCGGTGCTGTGGCTATGCTGAAACGACACAAGCAGGGAGGCACAAACGATGCAAAAGGTGCTGCACATAAGGGCAACTGTTCAACCAGGGGGCAAGATCGAAATCGTGGACCAAGAGCTTCAGGCGGGTGAGAATGTGGATGTGGTCATATCGCCGGCGCCGACACCATCGGCTCGTTCGGCATGGCAGATTATCTCGGATGGACCGGGGCAACGTCTCTTCAAGACCGCCAAGGAAGTTGATGACTACATCGCGGAGGAACGGGCGTCGTGGGACCGTTGACGCTCCCGTCATACGGGGCTGTCTACTTGGATACCTCGGCCATCATCTACAGCGTGGAGCGCAACGAGCCGTACCTCACCCTACTGGCTCCCGCATGGAGGCAAGCCGAGACAGGACAGTTCGTCGTGGTATGCAGTGAACTGGTTATCGCAGAAACCTTGGTCCGGCCCATACGGGAGGGCAATGCGGATATCGAGGTGGCCTTTCGGGCCGTATTCGCCGCCCCAGACGTGCGGTTAGTCCCTGCCACGCGCCACCTATGGGAGGACGCTGCCCGTCTGCGCGCTGAAACGGGCTTGAAGACCCCCGACGCCCTTCATGCCGCAACAGCTCTTCGCGCCGGTTGCGATCTATTCGTCACCAACGACACCGACTTTCGCCGGGTCCAAGGCTTGCCCGTCGTCGTCTTGGATGATCTCCTAACAGAGGAGAGCCAAGTATGAACTTGGAGGTTGATAAGAGGATTGGTGTGACGACGGGGAGCGTCCTTGCGCAGGGGAGCGGGATCGCCGGTACAAACATCCGGTCCAGTCCCTTGCTGCCTCCGGAGACAGCGCACTGTGGCAACCTGCGGCTGCTCGAAGAGCCGCTGACGGCCCTCTTCTGCTCCAACCGCTGTCCCGGCGACCTCATCTTGAAGACCTACGATCTTGCCAGGGTCATACGCGACGCCGGCGTCCCCGTCATCGGCGGCTTCCAAACTCCGATGGAGCGAGAATGCCTGCGCCTGCTGCTGCGCGGCGACCAGCCTGTAGTCGTCTGCCCTGCTCGGGGTATCAACAACATGCGCCTCCCCCACGACTGGCGGCCTGCTCTCGACAAAGGTCGCCTGCTGGTCCTGTCACCTTTCCCAGCCACGGCCCGACGCCCAACGTCGGAACTCGCGGCCCAGCGCAACGACCTAGTGGCGTTGCTGGCGGCTCAAGTCTTCATCGCACACGCAGCACCTGGCAGCAAGACTGAAGCGTTCGCCCTCAAGCTCGCTGCCACCGGCAAGCCTCTGCTTACGCTGGGCAGCCCGGCCAACGCCAACCTGGTGCGGATGGGGGCGGGCCCTATCACAACGCCTGACAGCATGAAGAAAGGTTCTTGATGCTGCGGAAACGGGGAACTTGCCTCGTTTGGTATCTGGGGAGTCATGAACGAAGAAAGTAAAGAGAATCTGCCGCCCCGCCTTGAACCTGAGTTGTCCGAACACCTTCAGCTTGAGTTCGGTCCCGATGGTCGTCGTGCAACGGAGTTCTTGGACACAGCCTTGATGCAGCTTCAACAGGGGTGCGACTGGGTACCCAGACTGGGAGAGACAGTCGCATACGCGTTGCGCGAGGCAATGACTTCAATCCTTAAGCCCGATGCTCAAGGTAGTGGCGGAGAGTGGCGACAGATCTCCCGATCCGTGGTCGAGGCCGGGAATCGTTACGAAGAAATTAGAAGGCTTCCCGGTGGTGGCGAGGAGCAGGCGTTGAATGAGCTCCTCAGCAAGATTGACGGCCTCGCTAACTTCCATAGCCAAGGAGATTCCGTTTACCAGGCAAGGCTGATCGCAACCGTTCTATATAGGACCGGTCATCAGTTCGCTTCCCAGGACGATTTGGTGGAACGCTACCAGGGTCTGCTGAACCGATTGAATCAGGGCTTGCACAACGGTACACCGCTCTGTGAAGCCAGCCAATTGCATTCTGAATGTGTGTCGTTGCTCCGAGCGCTATTCCTGCCTCCCAGTATCCGGAACTCCGAACTGGAGTGCCTGGCCCGGATCGAGTTTCCGTCTAGCGAAGACGTAGACACATTGAAGTCCATCATAGCTACCCCCGTCCACATGAAACAGTTCCTCGACCGTATAGAGAACCCCAAGTGGTTCGACTTCCTCACGGAATGGCCCGCTATTGCCCCTAGAAATAACTACTGGCCAGCATCTAGCGCAGTGCAACGTTTGATGCCTCAGTATCCGGAAGAGGTGATGTGAAGCTACTCGATAGGGTAGTCGCGGAATGTGAATACTCCCGATTCATCGGAGCGTTCCAGGACGCTCTCGGCCCCAACCCAACCCTGGAGGAAGTTAGCAGGGCTTTAGCCACTGGTCAGCTTCCCCGGGGGTATGGTCGAGCCTACTATTGGTCTGCCTTGCTCCCTGCTGGTACGGTTGGAAGTTGGACGGACTCCTTGGCTGTGCTATCTGCAAAGTATAGCGTACCCCCAGGACGAGACCATTACCAGAGTCCGCCGGTAGTTGAGGTCATCTGGGCAATGTCACCGATTGCGGCTGAAGAGCTACTGGACCATCCAGTGCTCGAAGCCGCCAGATTGGTATCGGAATGGCGCCCAGAACCTGGAATATGGCAGATCGGAGGCCCCTTAGAGCTTGCTAGGACACTCGAAGACGTCGTGAAACAGAATCCTATAGGTTGGGGAACAACACCGCTGAAAGTTGCCATGACACTGCGCCACCCCATTTATATCGGACACTATCTGCGAGCAATGGCTGAAGTGTGCCGGACAGCTGACATACCCATCAACGAGTTGTTTGATCTGATGACACTCCTGCGCACTCACCCGTGGGAACCCGGACCCCCAGGTTTCTACGACTCGGACTCCAACGGAGGTTGGCGGGGAGTTGATCAGGCGGTCGTCCAGGTGATCAGAACGCTTGCCGATGCAGATCTTGGCTTTGGCGATCGCTCAGAGAAAGCTTGGAACATCCTCGTGTCAGGAGTAAGCGACCGCTTTGAGCCGTCAGGTCTATTGGGCGAAGTTGAAGATCCCTATCACTCTGCCATCAATAGACCATGCACCCGCGCGCTCCAGGCAACACTTGCAGCTATGGGCTAAGAGTATAGGAACGGTCAACACGTAAGGGACGATGCGCTGGAGCTGCTCAAGCAGACCTTATACCTCGAGGGGACTGATGGCCTCCACTTCCGGTCCATCATCGGGCCTCGGATTGGGTTCCTTCAGTATATAGCTCCCGATTGGGTGGACATGAATCGGCATCTCCTTTTGGGAAAAGAGGCTCCTGACGGCGTGGGACAGCTAACCGTGGAACAGGCCTTGGCCTGGGGTCAGCCATGCCAATGGCTGCTCGAAACCTGCAAGATGGAAGTGATGAACACTGTTGGCAGAGGTGTTGAGCGTTCTCTCGAACACGTGATGGTCGCGATGCTTTCTGACTGGTCGGGGTACTCACCGGCAGCGATTGTCGGACACTTTCGCGCAGGGGACCAACTACTGCTGTCAGATTCAGGAGCGGCTCTTGCGGAAGTCGCACGCGGCACCCGAGATGCTACGCATCTTGGCCGAGCTACTGAATACTGGAGGGAAGCTATTGCCACCAACGTTCCAGACGGGCTGCTAGGGTTTGGCCACTTGGCGGCGGTGGAGAATCTGGAACCCGGGCTGTGGGCGCAGCTAACCCTAGAAACACTGCAACTCACGAGTGGGCGTATAGGACGCCCCCACACAGTGGCGGACCGCGCTGCCAAGCTGGAACCGAGTTCCATCACCTTAGATATCATGAACCGACTTGTACGCGGGACTGCTGGCCTTGAGGACTCTTATCTAGTTGCCAAGAGTGCCAACAGCCTATTGGACACAGCCATCAACCTTGCAGATAGAGAAGAGTACAAACAACTTCGTACAGCATTGAGTGAGCGCGGATTACATAAGGACGCTAACTTCCATGTCTTAAGGGGTTGTCAGTCGAGACCAGCCCACGAGCAATCTCATAGTGTCGTTTTGGTCCTGGTCTCTTTGCGTGGGGTGTTCCCAGGATGATCATCGGTTGACCGGCTATTGGCGCGGTGCTAGCCTGCGGTACCAGCTTGGGAGCCCAATCTGATTCCATCAGGTGTCTTGCAGGGATGGCCCGTTTCGACAATTCCTTGCTACAGCGCACAAGTGGGGGAATCGGTTGTGTACCTAATTGTCGGCGTCCGTAGTCGAAAACTGGCGGAGAACCCTATCTGGAATGGCTTGAGCTGTTCGAATCGTGTATCTGCCGATCTGGCAGGTCGTCGGGCGCTGCTCGTCGAAGCCCATTCCCGGACTTGCCCAGATAACCTTTCACACCAGCACCCAAACTACGGGTGTCGCTGATGCCGAATCCCGCGACCTCACGTCGCGTTTTCGTCGATGGACGAGACGGAGATCGAGCTTGCATCGCTCATCCCCAATGAGTCCCGTAGTGCGCTGTGATCGCAGGAGAGGAGGGCCAGGCACGGGTCATCCAGCCACAACGTGAGCATTGCTGGCAGGCCCTGCGTGACAGAGTTGTTCGGAGGGTGGTATCATAATCGGCCAACCTAGGGATGTCATATAGTACCCGGAGAGCGCAGGTTGGGGCAGTGAACCGGGGCCCTGATGGCCCTTCTCCGATCGCCTCCGCGCGCCAGTTGAAGGGTAGTGACACGCTCCGAGGCAAGCGAGGTTCCCAGGGACCGGGATGAGAGATATGCAGATTGTCTTTCCGGGGGCCACGAAGGCCGCGCTCGTTGCAATCGCCGTGCTGGCGGGCGGAGCGATAGTGTGCTCAAGCGGCGACGACGAAATGGATCCGCAACCCGCGGCGCTAGCCTCCGCTCCGACAGCAGTTGGGGCAGACACCTCGACTGCCGCTGAGGACGCCGCCGCCAGTGGGTCTGAAGAAGAACGCCAGCTTGCGCAGCAGTTCGATCTGAACATTGAGCTGACTAGCCCGGAATTCAACGAGAGAAGGCGCATCCCCAAGAAGTATGGCTGCGAACAGGAGGACGTGTCGCCCCCCGTAATGTGGACGGACGTGCCTGAGGGCACGGTGTCCCTTGCGCTTCTGGTCGACAGCGATCAGCACCCGGGATCCCGCTGGGTACATTGGGTGTTATGGGGTATTCCCCCGGATGCTAGGGAGCTTCCGGAGGCCGTACCTAACGGCCCGGAGGCGCCGACGATCGGCCCGGCGGCCAGGCAGGGGACCAACGGCGACCAAAAAGTCGGATGGTCGGGTCCGTGCCCAGAGCCTGTGATCTTCAGAACCACCAGCGAACCCCACCCGAAAGGCGAGACCCTCGTAAAACACTACTCTTTCAGCCTGTTCGCGCTCGACACTAACATCGATTTGGGCCCGGAGGCCAAGAAAGCGGATCTGCTACAGGCAATAGACGGCCACATTCTGGCCGGCGGTCAGTTGACCGGCGAGCAGGTGGGCAAGGTCGTGCGTCAACGGTGATCGGCGCTGAGCGGCCTAATCGGTCGACGGCATCGGGCCGTACACGCCCACGCCAACAGTCCGGCCGGATTGTGCCCGAGGATCGTACGGCCACAGCCACGCCGAAGATGTCAATCGAGTTCCGTCGATGCGGTCTCCCAAGTTGATTCCAGCGAGCTAGGGAACCTCTGAACAACTGAGTGTGTCTCGTATGTGATGGACAGTAAGGGGACTTTCAGAGGTGGTTTTTCCTCTTGTGGTGTGTCGATAGAGGTTTTGTGGTACTGAAACGGCTCTGCTAAGGCGTATCTCCGCTCGTTGTTCTGGTTTGGGCGCACTTCGCCCATGTCAGGATGCCAAGTATCCCTCTGTCGTTATCAAGTTCGTCATCCCCAGCAGCAACATCAGCCGTTGTGTGTTCGTTGCCAGCCCACGGTAGCGCACCTTGGCGTAGCCAAAGTGCCGCTTCACGTACAGGAACGGATGCTCCACCTTCGCCCTGGTCGACGCCTTGCGCTTCTCCATAAGCGCCTCATAGCTTCCCGGCTCCAGTTGCCGACGTCTCCCGGGCCTCATCGCCACCAACCACTCGACATCCGACTCTCGATTCTCCAATCGCTTGTCGACTCCCTGATACCCCGCATCGCCCCACACCCGATTCTCTCCACCGTGCAGCAGCTGGTGAGCCTCCGTCACGTCATGAACGTTCGCAGGTGTCGTTCTTACGCTATGTACTACTCCCGTCTCAGCGTCCGCTCCGATGTGTACCTTCATCCCGAAGTGCCACTCATTCCCCTTCTTCGTCTGACGCATCTCAGGGTCTCGCTTTCCTGAACGATTCTTCGTCGACGATGGCGCCTCAATAATGCTCGCGTCCACGATCGTTCCCTCCCGAAGCCGCAGTCCCTGGGACTCCAGATGACGGTTGATCTCCTCAATCAGACCCTGTCCCAACTCGTGCTCTTCCAGCAGATGACGGAAGTTCAGAATCGTCGTCTCGTCCGGGAGCGGGCCCGACAGCCTCAACCCTACGAACCGCCTCACCGACTCGACCTCATAGAGCATGTCTTCCATTCCAGGATCACTGAGGTTGTAGAACAACTGCACACAGTGTATCCGCAGCATCGCAGACAACTCATAGGGGCGCCGACCTCGGCCAGCATTGGGATAGAACCGGCGGAAGCGCTCTTCGAGCCGTTCCCACGGGATCAGACCATCCATGCGCTCAAGGAATATCTCCCGACGGGTCTTGCGCTTCTTGCTCTCGTATTCCAACTCGGCAAATGTTGGATGGTCCTTCGTGTCTTCACCCCAAACATTTCTGTCTTCCTAGTGGCATAGTACTATGCCACAACACACTAGGCTTGTTCAGAGTGTCCCTAGGTCGTATGGGTGGCGCCGCGTCGCAATCACAATTCCGCAGTGTGATTGACCCATAGCAGTGTATCGCCGGTGTAACTCTTCAAAGTCCCTGCGGTTGTGTGTCAGGATAGCCCGACGTTGGATAGTGGCAAACGCCAATTGCTCTGAGTCCGACTTGCCCAACTGATCGGCGTCTCGAGCCGTGATCGCTCGGAATCCCCGTCTTGTCAGCAGATCGCCTACGAGGATGTGTACGTCTTCATCGAGGTAGATCGCTATGAACAGGCCATCATTCACAGGTGTCTAACAGCGGTGTGGATCAAATCAGGAGGGACTCTGTTGCGTTCGATGTACTCGTTGAACTCTTCCTGGTGATCACTGTAGTAGCTGAGCGCGTCGAATACTGCGGCAAGGCTCAGGTGGGGCAGGGCGCTCGGAATCTCTTCCGGCACGTATCCCATCCGCCAGAGTTCGACAATCGCGCGAACCGGGGTTCGCGTGTCCTTCACTATGGGCTCGCCGCTCAGTATGCTGACCTTCCGGACTACATAGCAGTGATCAGTCAGAGTGATTCGCGTCTGTTTATTCATGGTCGACCTGTGTCTCGTGTGACTCGCTGATTCCGCTATCGGTAGACACACTAACACACCCGCAACCTACTTGAGAAACCGGTAAGACCTCGACGGGAGCATGCTTTGTTCTTCGGGCACTTGGCACTGTCTTGGCCCCGCAATGGCCTTGAATGTGCCGATACGTCCTGTAGCGTACCGAAGGCCAGCGCGGCTGGCTGTTCAGGCGCCGTCCTGGGAGAGCCAGAGGCGGACGAGCCTGATCTCCTCAAAGGAGAAGCCGTCGCCGAGGTAGTCGCGGACCGGGGTCAGGCGCTCGCCTCCGACCGCGCTGAAGGCCCCCTGTATCCGTCGGAAGCGGCGCTCGGGAGGCATCAGGTGGGCCAGCTCGAGGCGCTCTCCGTCCGCTGCCAATCGTTCGAGGTGGTTCAGCACCGTCTGCTGCGAGATTCCGCGCCGCTGAGCGATCTCCGCCACGTTGAGTCCTTCGACCACGAGCGCCTTCGTCTCCTCGTACGTCGCGCCGGTCTGCCGCCCCGATCGGGTATTGCCGCGTGTCCGCCGCGGCGGGACCGGACGCTCGTCAAGCCCTTCGTCAACCGCGTAGGCCCGTATCTCGGCTACGAACACGTCCCCGTATGTGGCGAACTTCCGGTCGCCGACGCCGCCGATCGCCGCGAAGCTCTCCAGGCTCTGCGGGGCGTAGTGCGCCATCTCCCGCAGCGACGCGTCGCCGAAGACGACGAAGGGCGGCACGCCCATATCGTCCGCGAGCCGCTTCCGGAGGGCGCGCAGCCTCTCGAACAGTCCCGCGTCGTATTCGAGAGCCTGCTGACCGGCGGGCCCCGCGGGTGCGGCGGCGGGCTCCGGCTTCTTCAGGCTGAGAGTGTCGCGACGGCGCAGGAAGTCCCGCCCGTCCTCGGTCACGTAGATGGTCGCGTACTCCCCGGTGGACCGCGCCAGGAAACCGCGGTCCACCAGCAGCGCGAACAGCTCCTTCAGCTCGTCCTCCGGCTGGGCGGCGGCGATGCCGTAGACGGAGAGGCTGTCGTGTCCAAGCTCCCTCAGCCGCGTCTTGTTCGCGCCGCGCAGGACGTCGACCACGTGGTTGACGCCGAACCGCTCGCCCGTGCGTATGACGGCTGAGAGTATCTTCTGCGCGATCTCAGTCGCGTCGAACTCCTCGCCGGCGTCCAGGCAGATATCGCAGCCGCCGCAGTTGTCCTCATCCCGCAGCTCGCCGAAGTACGACAGGATGCGCCGCCGTCTGCAGCCGGTACTCTCGGCGTACTCGACCACGCTGGCCAGCTTGCTCTCGGCGCTGTCCCGCTCCGCGTTGTCCTCGATCTGGTTTGTGAAGAAGGCCTGTTTGACCCGGTCGCCGTAGGAGTAGAAGAGGACGCAATCGCTGGGCAGCCCGTCCCGACCGGCGCGTCCGGTCTCCTGAAAGTAGCCTTCCAGGCTCTTGGGCAGGTCGTAGTGGACGACGAGCCTTACGTCCGGCTTGTCGATGCCCATTCCGAAGGCGATGGTGGCGACGATCACCGGCGCGTCGTCGTTCACGAACCGGTCCTGCGTTTCGCGGCGGACCGTATCGTCCAGCCCCGCGTGGTAGGGGAGGGCCTCGATTCCGAGCCGCCGCAGGTCGTTGGCCAGGCTCTCGGTGTCCTGGCGGGAGAAGCGGTATATGATCGTCGGCTCGCCGGGGCGCCGCCGCAACAGCGCCACCAGCTCGTCGAACGGTCTGCGCTTGGGCCTGACGCGATACGTCAAGTTGGGGCGATCGAAGCTGGAAACGAACTGAGGGGCGTCGGCGATGTCCAGCTGCTTGACGATGTCCGCTCTGACGTCCTCGGTCGCGGTCGCGGTGAGCGCCATCATCGGCACCGTGGGGAACTCCCGGCGCAGCGACGCCAGGTTGCGGTAGTCGGGGCGGAAGTCGTGCCCCCACTCCGAGATGCAGTGGGCCTCGTCGACGGCGACCAGGCTGAGCTTGACCGCGCCCAGGAAGTCGCGGAACGACGGCGCCGCGAGCCGCTCCGGCGCCACGTAAAGAATCTTGACGCGGCCGCGACTCGCGCCGGACAGCACCCGCCTGTTCTCCTCGTAGGACATGGCGCTGTTCACCAGCGCCGCCTCCACGCCGTTGGCGACCAGCCCGTCGACCTGGTCCTTCATCAGGGAGATGAGGGGAGACACGACCAGCGTCAGGCCGTCGAGCAGAAGGGCGGGGAGCTGGAAGCACAGGGACTTCCCGCCGCCAGTGGGCATGAGCACCAGCGAATGCCCGCCGGACATCGCATTGGCTATGATCTCTTCCTGAAGCGGCAGAAAGCGGTCGTACCCAAACCGGGCCTTGAGCACCGCTATTGGCTGGGACTCTGAGTCCAATGGCCCGTCCAGATCGAGTTACTCTTGCGACGGCCTGTCGACGAAGTCGGCGACCACGCGGTTGAATTTGTCGGCCTCTTCGTAGAACATCACGTGGCCGCTATTCTCGAAGACCTCCAGCTTCGCGCCCGGGATGTGTTCGGCCGCGTACACGCAGCCAATATAGGCGCCGGCGTGCCTGCCGGTGGCAATCAGCACGGGCAGGTCGATAGTAGGGCACAGCGGCCGCCAGTCCTGGGCCAGATAGTCCTGGCTGAGGGTCTGAGATCCGGGGGTGATCGAGCGTGACGCGATCATCCACGCCTTCTCGTCGTCGGTGAGCCGATCGAAGTTCTCGAGGTTGAACATATCCGCCAGCCAACGGCGGTCGAAGTCGTCGTCGCTCTCACCGCACTGCTGGGGCTTGCCCGGGCTGGGTGGATCGTGAAGAGTGATGTGGACCGTCTCATCGACGATCACTGCCCCTCGGAGGCGATCGGAGCCGAACAGTTCCAGGTAGGAGTAGGTGGTACGCGCCCCGATCGACCAGCCCACCAGGGTCACGTCGTGGAGTCCCAGCGTCTCGATGATGTCCCGCACGTCTTTCGCATATCGGGCCGTGCGATGCCCCCAATCCGGCTTATCCGATCGGCCGCAGCCCCGGGTGTCGGGCGCGATCACGTGGAAACGCTGGGCGAGAACAGGGAAGTTGCGGCGCCACCACACGTTGCTGAGCCCGCCGCCGTGTATCAGTATCACGTGCCTGCCGACGCCCGACTCATCGTAGTAGAGCCGCACGCCGTCGTTGGCCCGAACATGGCCTGAGTGTTTGTCCATAGACATCACGTGCTCCCGAGTCCTCACACGACCGAGCCAGCGCCGCCGTCGATGTTGATAGAGGCGCCCGTTATGTAGCTGGCCCGCTCCGAGGCGAGGAAGGTGATGACGTCGGCCGCCTCCCGCGTCTCGCCGACACGTCCCAGTGGGGCGCCGTCGGCACGCCGCGCGTACCACTCCTCCAGCGTCAGTCCGGGCTCGCGGGCGCGCTCCCGTTCCCATGTCCGCTCGCCCTGGCCGCTCTTGATAACCCCGATGCACACGGTGTTGACGAGTATGTTCTCGTGGCCGAAATCCTTCGACATCGCCTTGGTCAACGCGATTCCCGCCGCTCGGCTGACCGACGTGGGGACCGACCCGCCGGCCGGGGCCTTGCCGCCAACGGTCGTCACGTTGATGATTCGCCCGCCGCCTTGGGCTCTCATGTGCGGAATGGCCTCGCGGGAGCACCTGATGGCAGCGTGGAGCTTGAGGTCGAGGTCGGCCTGCCACCTCTCGTCGGTAGCATCGTCGAAGTGGCCCCCGGAAGACGTGCCTGCGTTGTTCACCAGTATGTCGATCCGCCCGTGCTCCGCGATGGCGGTTCGAAACAGCGCGGCTATCTGATCGGGCTTCGTCACGTCGGTCGTCACCGCCGTCACCTTCGCCCCGGTCGTCCGTCGGATCTCCTCGGCGGCCCGCTCCAGGACGTCGCGTCGGCGAGCGCAGATCACCACCTCGGCGCCCTCGGCGGCCAGACTCAAAGCCGCGCCTTTGCCGATACCCTCGCTGCCGCCGGTGACGACAGCAACCTTGCCTTTCAAACCCATGTCCATCGCACGCCTCCATCGGGAGGTCCGAGCCTGCCCGTCGCCGGGCGGCCCGCCCGTCTATTCCGCCGCGTAAGACTCGTCCAACAGGTCGGTGACGTACCGGACTTCCATGCTCAGGCCGGCCCGATGAACGCCCTGCCGCAGTTGCATGTGGCAGCCGGGGTTGGCGGTCGCGAGCACGTCCGCGCCCGTGTCCTCCACGGCGTTCATCTTGTTGTCCAGTAGCCTGAGCGAGAAGTCCCGCTGCGTGATCGTGTATGTGCCGCCGGCGCCACAGCATCTCGACGAGTTCGCCATCTCGACGACGTCCACGCCCGGAATCGAGCGCAGGAGCGCCCGCGGCGCCTCGGTGATCCGCTGCGCGTGGGACAGGTGGCACGAGTCCTGCAGTGTGACGCGATAGTCGAGCCTGCCCGCGGGCGGGATGAACGGCAGCCCCACCAGGAACTCGTGGATGTCCCGTACCTGTGTGCTCAGCCGCTCGGCTTCGCGGGAGTACTCGGGGTCGTCTTCGAGCAGCTCGCCGTACTCCTTCATCCGTATGCCGCAGCCGGCCGACGCGACCACCACGGCGTCGACGCCCGCCTCAAGGAACACCTCCACGTTGCGTCGGGCGAGCTCCCGGGCGGTATCCAGATCTCCGGAGTGGGAGTTGATCGCGCCACAGCAGACCTGCGCCTTCGGGACTACGACCTCGCACCCGTTCCTCGCCAGCACACGGGTCACGGCGTGCATCTCCGGGCCGTGGATCAGCGGCATCACGCAGCCGGACAGCAGCGCGACTCTGGCGCGCCTTTCGCCGGCCGCCTGCACGATCTGCCCGGCCGCCTTGAACCTCGACCTCGGCACCTCGGGCGCCGACGCCTCCAGAGACGCCAGCCGAGCGGAGACCAGGCGCAGTACCCGCGACCAGCGCACCAGCCGCCGCAGACCGGACCGCTGGTACAGCCTGAGGCCGGCAATCAGAGCCGTCAGGCTACGCTGCGAGGGCAGCACCCGCTTCAGCAGTACGGAGGCGGCCAACCTCGGCAGAAGGCGCGGCTTACGGTAGCGCTCGACCTGGGCTTTCGTGGCCTCGATGAGCCGGCCGTAGGGCACGCCCGACGGGCACGCGACCTCGCAGGCCCTGCACTGGATGCACAGGTCCCAGTGCCGGAAGACGGTCGGCGTTATTCCGATGCGCTCCTCGTTGACCGCTCTCATCAGGGCGATCCGGCCCCGCGGCGACTCCGTCTCCAGTCCGGTCTCCACGTAGGTCGGGCACGCCTGCAGACAGAAGCCACAGTGGACGCACTTGTACAGGTCTTCCTCTTTGGGTGCGTCGGGGCCCGAGAAAAGCTTCAGACCGCCGGGCGTCGGGGCGGCCATCATAGGCCTCCCACGAAACGGCCGGGATTCAGAGTCCTACCGGGATCGTATTGCTCTTTCAGTCGACGCATGACCTCGATCGTCTTGCCGACGTCATCCCAGATGTCGAAACGGGCCTTGACGTCGGCAGGACAGCGTTCGATGACGGCCCGGCCGTCCAGCGCGTGCGCGGCCGTTCTGGAGGCCGCGATGATGTCGGCGAGACCGTCGTATTCCGCTGCACCATCTGCCGCGTACCACCGGGCCAAGACGCTGCCGTAAGCCGGGTTCGCGACCAGCGAGGGCGGCTCGATCAGGCCGTCAGCCAGCCCGGCCAGAGCATCCGCCAGCGCTGCCACCCGGGCCGGCTGAACGTAGGCTCGTACGCCGGCCAGCGGCCTGGTCGCGTCGTGGTACCCGAAGTCCGTGAGCCCGCGCCAAAGGCCGCGCGCAACGGTCTCGTCAAGGACTTCTACCGTTCCCGACGCGTGGCGGCCGGATTCAGCACGGCACTCCCGGACAAGCCTGTCGAGCGTCAGCGGCCTGCCTCCCAGCATGATGGCGAGATAGCTGGCCGAGTGGGGGAGAGCCACGCCCATTGTCTCCGACGTTGACTCGTCAAAGACGGTCATCGCCAGCGGTACTACGCTGCTGGAGAAGACCGCGAGAGCAACCTCGAAGGACCGCCGGGCCGAGTCGAAGGTCGCGAGCACCGTTGCCTGACTCGCCGGCCGAGGCGTCAGCTTGAACGACGCCTCGGCGATCACGCCAAGAGTGCCGAGGCCGCCGACGTGGAGACGTGCCATGTCATACCCGCTCACGTTCTTGACCACTCTGCCGCCAGTGTGGGTTATCCGACCGTCCGGCTGTGCGACCGTCATGCCGATCACGGTATCCCTCAGACTACCGTACTGCCATCGTGCCGGCCCGCTGATACCAGTCGCGAGAGTGCCGCCCACGGTGGCACGGTCCGGCAGCGGCGCGTCGATCGCCAGGAACTGGCCCCGCTCGCCGAGCCGGGCCTGAAGCTCGCTCAGCGTCACGCCGGCCTGGACTGTGGCGGTCAGGTCGCCCGGATTGTGCGTGATACGGTTCAAGCGGGACGTGTCGACGACCACGTCGAGCCGCTCCGGCCGGTTGCCCAGGGCCGTTTGCGTACCCCCGCCCCGCGGCGCCACGGCCTTCCCCGCCGCGGCCGCCAGGCCCAATACCCGCGCGAGCCCTCCGAAATCGTCGGGAACGGCTACGACGGCCGGAGCGACCCCGTCAATCTCGTAGTCACCGGGACTATCGGCAATTGACGCGATTGCCGCCAGGTCGTCGGCGAAGCCGCCGCCGGTCGTTGGGCGCGCCTCCGTGGTCACCGGAGGCCTAAATGAACGCGCCGGCGCCGGTCCTGGCGACGGCCTTCGACTGCGAGAGTTCGGTGCGGGGCTTTCCGGTGGGGAATATCTTTCCCGGATTCAGGCGGCCTCCGGTATCGAACGCAGGGCCCAGCCGCGACATGGCCTCCATGTCGTCATCGGTGAACATCAGCGGCATGTACTCCTGTTTCTCCAGTCCGATGCCGTGCTCGCCTGAAAGCACGCCGCCGTGCTCGACGCACAGCTTCAGAATCTCCCCTCCGACGGCCAGCGCCCGGCGGGTCTGGTCCGGATCGCGCTCGTCGAAGAGCACGGCCGGATGAAGGTTCCCGTCGCCGGCGTGCAGCACGTTCGCTATGGGGAGATCGTACTCTTCGGAGAGATCGCCGATCGCGGACATTACCTCCAGCAGACGCGTACGGGGAATCGTGCCGTCCACCAGATAGTAGTTGGGCGCCAGTCGGCCCAGGGCGCCGAGGACACCTTTCCTACCAGACCAAAGACGCTCACGCTCGACGGCGTCCTCGGCCGTCCTGACCTCGATCGGGTCGAACTCGGCGCAGAGGCGCTCTATCTCCTCGGCTTCCTCGCTCACGGACTCGGCGAGGCCGTCGACCTCGACCAGGAGAATGGCCCCGGCGCCGTCCGGGTAGCCGGCGTCGACCGTGCCGTCCAGGCACAACCGGTCCATCATCTCGATTGCGGCCGGAATGATCCCGGCCGCGATGATCGCAGAGACGGCCGCGCTGGCCTGGTCGATCTCGCGGAACGCCGCGAGCAGCGTGCGAACGGCCTCGGGCTGCTTGAGCAGCCGGACCACGACCTTGGTCACCACGGCCAGCGTGCCCTCTGAGCCGACGACTATTCCCCGAAGGTCGTAGCCCGGGTACTCTCTATTCCTGCCTCCGAGCCACTGGACGGAGCCGTCGGCGAGCACCACCTCCATACCGAGTACGTGGTTGGTCGTGACTCCGTAGGCGAGGCAGTGCGGGCCTCCGGAGTTCTCGGCAACGTTGCCGCCGATCGTGCAGGCCCTCTGGCTGGACGGGTCCGGGGCGAAATAGAGGCCGTACTTGGAGGCTTCGTCGGTGAGGTCCAGGTTGACGACGCCGGGCTCGACGACCGCAAGCCGGTTGACCGGATCGATCTCCAAGATCTTCGCCATGCGCGTGAGGGCCAGCACGATGCCGCCGCGTTCGGCAACGGCGCCTCCGCTGAGCCCTGTGCCGGCGCCGCGCGCGACGATGGGCAACTCTCGACGGTGGCAGACGCTCATCACCGCCGACACCTCGGCCGTCGAAGCGGGCAGTACGACCGCGTCGGGCAGAGCTCGGTCGACCGACCCGTCGTACTCGAAGACGATCAGGTCCTCCGGCTCGTGCACGACGTAGTCGCCGCCCACGATAGCCTCAAGCTCGTCTATCACACCCTCGTGATCAGGCATCGGCTCCACACTCGCACAGATACCGCCATGATAGAGAATCACACACCGGGCGTCCAACCGAGCGGGCCATCGTTCCACGAAGGCTTGCTTCCCATCCTGCCCAACCGCCGCCTCTCCCAGGCGGCCCGGTCATGAGTAGAACGGACTCAGATACGAGGATGAGAGGGAGAGCGCAGGGCGTGTCTGTTGATGTTCGAGATGTGGAAAAGCAGCCTTGAGTCCACCGAGGCATTCGGGGCATTCCGGCGCACCGACCCGACCAAGGGCCCATCATTGTCAACAGACGTCGGTTGTACCGGACCCGCTACCTGAGAGTCTCGGCGCGCCGGGCTACAGGCAAAGGACGCCCAAAACCCTTTTTGCCGCCGACGCTGTCCCGTGCCTTTGGGACCAGCGTAACGGATGACGAAACAATTGGGGCAGGTCTCGTCCCTAACGCCTTTCTCCCACCACAAGCCGCTCTGGGCCGTGACTTCTCAGGAGACTCACCCCACTCGAGTACTTCCTGTGTGCTGTTCTGACCCCGTAGTCACGTTTGCCTTGTACCCACACGTGAGGGAATCGTTCAGGCTGCTCTCCAACCCATCGGTCAGAAATTGTGAGTGGTACGGTTCGTATCTGCGACTGACTCGTCCGATGGTCTCGAATATGTTCATGGAGCCTCCTCTCTACGGGACTTCTCTGCCAGTCATCGGATTGGGCAAAGGAGTCTCGCATATGTCGACGTGATCGCAACCTCGACCCACCTGCCAGGTTGATCCGTAGACCCCGGGGTAGGGTTCGCTGCTCTACTCGACTAGCATTGGTAAATAGATGGTGCCAGTCTTATCGCCTATAGATCGGATCGGTGCTTGATGGCTCCCTGTCTTTCCCTTGACCTCGACCTTGAGGCTGCGGCCCACCGCTCGGAGCGCCCTTTGCACCTGGCTCATGTGGGAGCGGTGGTCCGGGTTGGTCAGCTTGCGCACCGCGGACTCGCTGACGCCGAGTCTGTCGGCAAGCTCCACCTTGGTGATGCGCTGCGCCCTCATAGCCGTGTATAGAGCGAGTTTGGCGGCGACGACGGTCGGCACGGGGACCGACACCTGACCGTCGGCCGCCTCGCTCGGAGTGGGGATGTCCCACTTCTCGTGGACGTATCCGGCCAAGGCCGTAGCGAGAGCGTCCTCCGCCATTGCCAACGCCTCGGCGCGATTCCTTCCGCCGGCGATGGCCTCTGGCACGTCTGGGAACGTGGCCACCAGCCCTCCATCAACTAACGCGGCATCGCGGCAAGTACGTCTTTCCTGAGCTCGCCCCGTTCCACCGTGGTGAACCGCGCGCCGACATGGACTCTGCCGTGACTGCCCTTGCCGTGAGTCGGGTCAAAGCGGAAGGATTGTCCCGTCTTGCGAGCATACTCCCTCGCTCGCTGATGGACTCACGGCTGGTCATGAATCCATTATCGCATCTTAAGGTACGACTGATAACCAATGACAGATTGTCGAAGCGATGGACCGTGGGACGGGCAGGACAACCTCCAGCGGCGGCCTGTAACTGGGCGGGCTGTGAGGCATCTCGCTGCGCCGATGGGTTGGTTTCTACGGCTGTCAAATTCACGCCCTCGTTCTCAGGTAACATATTGGGCGCACTTCCGGGGAAGAATCCTCAGGCGGGATACCCATGACTGATCGCGTTCTCGTAACCGGCGGCGCCGGCTTCGTCGGCTCCCACATCGTGGACCGGCTCGTCGGGCAGGGCGACGATGTGCTCGTGGTGGACGATTTATCGACCGGCAGGGAGGACTACGTCAACCCCGGGGCCCGGCTCGACCGGCTCGACATACGCGACCGCCGCATGTCGACGGTTGCACGTTCGTTCAGGCCTCATCGCATTGTCCACTGCGCGGCACAAAAGTCCGTGCCCGCCTCGATGTCCGACCCGAGGAACGATGCGGACGTCAACATCGTCGGCGGCCTCAATATGGCACAGGCGGCGGTGGATGCCGGGTGCGCGCAGTTCATCTACATAACGACGGGCGGAGCGCTCTACGGGAACCCCGACTATCTGCCGTGCGACGAGGACCACCCCGTGCGGCCCATCAGCGCGTACGGTCTGAGCAAGTGGACGTTCGAGCTGTACGCTCGCATGCTGCTGGCCCCGGTAATGAGGCTACACGTACTCAGGCCGGCGAACGTCTACGGCCCCAGGCAGGACCCCGACGGCGAGGCGGGTGTCGTCGCGATCTTCAGCAAGCGAATGCTCGGGGGCGATAGGGTCACCATCCACGGCGACGGCGAGCAGACCAGGGACTGGGTATACGTCGACGACGTGGCGCTCGCGTGCGATATGGCCGGCCGGGCCGACGAACCGGTCACGGTCAACGTCGGGGCCGGCCGGAGCACAAGCGTCAACGGGCTGTTCGAAGTCATCGCCAAGGAGACCGGCTACACGCTCCCACCGGTCCGGGAGGAGGAGCGGCGTGGGGACGTCCGGCACATCGTGCTGGACAGCTCCCGAGCTAGCCGGCTCATCGGCTGGACTCCTCAGACCCAGTTCGAAGAGGGTCTGCGCCAGACAATCGATTGGTTCAGGCTGCAAGACGCCTAGCACGGTACCTGACGCCATGACGGTCCGTGTGCGTGGCCGGGTAGGGTAGTGACCCGAAGACATCCGGCCTGCCGGACAACGGAAAGCGAGGACTCGAGCCAGGTGGACTCTCGACGCGCGGACGACGCGTCCCGGATCGAGGGAACGGCGGCCCAGTGGAAGGCGCTGGGCTTTCTGGCTCTCGCGGAGCTTCTGGGCATGACGCTCTGGTTCAGCGCGTCGGCGGTGGTGCCGGCCCTGAACGAGGAGTGGGACGTCTCGCGGGTCGCCTCGGCGTGGCTGACCATGTCGGTGCAGATAGGTTTCGTCTTGGGGACGTTCTTGAGCGCGGCCCTGAACCTCCCCGACCTGCTCAACTCCCGGCGCCTGTTCGCGGCATCCGCCGTACTAGGGGCGGCGTCGAACGCCGCGTTCGCGCTCCTGGCCTCCGGGCTCGCCGTCGCGATACCGTTGCGGCTGCTGACGGGCGTCTTCCTGGCCGGAGTGTACCCGCCTGGAATGAAGGTGGCCGCTACGTGGTCCCGCCGCCACCGCGGACTCGCGATCGGGCTGCTCGTCGGAGCGCTGACCGTCGGATCGGCGTCCCCGCACCTGGTCAGGGCGGCGGGCGACATGCCGTGGGAGCGGGTCGTCCTGGTCTCGTCCGTGCTGGCGGTCCTCGGAGCTGGCATAGTCCTGGGACTCGTCCGCGACGGTCCGTTCGGAGAGGGCTCGCCGAGATTCGACCCGAGAGTGGCGACCCGGTGCCTCGTCCAGCCGGGCGTGCGGCTCGCGAACTTCGGCTACCTCGGCCACCAGTGGGAGCTGTACGCCATGTGGACCTGGGTCCCCGTGTTTCTCGTCCAGGCGCTCGAGGCGAAGTCCGGCTCGGAGTCCATGGCCAGCCTGGTCGCCTTCTTCGTCATCGCGATCGGCGGCGTGGGATGCGTTGCGGCCGGACTGCTCGCCGACCGGATCGGCAGGACCACCGTGACGTCGGCCGCCATGGTCGCGAGCGGCAGCATGGCGCTGCTGGCAGCCGTGCTGGTCGACGCCCCGCTGTGGCTGCTGATACCCGTTCTCTTGATATGGGGTTTCACGGTGATTGCCGACTCCGCCCAATTCTCCGCCGCGATCACCGAGATGAGCCCGAGAGAATATCTTGGGACCGTGCTGACGATGCAGACTGCGGTCGGATTTCTGTTCACGCTTCTCACCATCCAGCTTGTGCCGCTGCTCGTGGAGTCACAGGGCTGGACGTCCGGCTTCGCCGTGCTCGTGCTCGGCCCCGCGTTCGGCGTGTGGGCCATGCTTCGCCTGCGCGGACAGCCGGAAGCCAAGAAGCTGGCCGGAGGCCGACGCTGACGGGCCTGCGGGTTTGACCCTCCAACGGCCATAGCCTAGAATCGGCGGGCCCGGAAGCTCAGGCCGCGACCGCTTCCCGACGTCCAACCCTTCCCTCACTCTCACGGCGTAACTCTAAGCAAATGGAACGCGCGCTCGTCACCACCACCAGAGTCCTGATCGGACTCGTTCTTCTGACGCCGCTGGTCGTGATGTCCGACCCGCTCCCGCGGACGTTCTTCCCGTTTGTCGTGGGGAAAGCCCTTTACGCCCGGACAATGATCGAGCTGGCGTTGCTGGCCTGGGTGCTGCTGGCCATTCGAAGCCCCGCGTACCGACTCCCGCGATCGCGACTGGCGGGGCTCGTCGGGCTGTATCTGCTTGCCATGGTGCTAGCCACGGTCGTAAGCGTGAGCCCTCAGCGCAGTCTCTGGTCCAACTACGAGCGCATGATGGGGCTGTTCGACACGGCCCACTGGCTGCTGCTGATCGTTTTGATGGCGGCGATGTTCCAGTCGTGGGCGCAGTGGAGAGTCTTGCTCAACGTGAACCTCGCCGTCGGGACGACGATGGCGCTGTTGGGCTTATCGGAGCGGTTCGCCTTCGGGCCGGTGATCGACACCTTCTCCTTCCTGGCCGGCCCTCGGGGCGCCCCGTCCGAGCGACTCGGCATCACGCTGGGCAACCCGACGTACGTCGGCGCCTATTTCCTGGTCAACTCGATCATCGTCGTAGGGATGCTCGGTTATTCTTACCTGCGGCCGCGCGATAGCTCGGCACCGAGGGCCGGCGGCAGGCGCCGTAGGCAGAGCAGGGGGGCGGCGGCCGACAGCGGGGTGTCGACGGAGGTCTTGCTACGCGTATTCTGGGCTCTGGCTGCGGTGCTCGGACTCACGATGATTCTCCTCAGCGGCACGCGCGGCGCACTGTTCGGCCTGACGGCCGCGGTGGCCTGCTTCGTCGTCTCCTACATGCTGTGGGGCCGACTGCCCGTCATCAAATACGCATGCGCCGGGGTGGCGGTGCTCGGGCTGGTCCTGGCCGGCGGGCTCACGCTGGGGCGCGACACACCGGCCGTGGAGTCGCTGGCGAAGCGCAGCTTGATGGTCGAAAGGATCACCCGTATCGGGCTCGCCGACGCCAGCATCAGGGGACGCATAGAATCCACCAAACTGGGAATGCGCGGCGTCGTGGACAAACCGCTGACGGGGTGGGGGCCGGAGAACTTCGCCGTCGCCTACGATCGCTACCTGACGCCTGGGGTCCTGGCCAAGACGACCGAGTCGTTCGACCAAGCCCACAACAAGGTGGTTGAAGAGCTGACGACCAAGGGCGCCATCGGGTTCCTCGCGTACATGGCCATCTGGGTGTACGGGGCGTTCGTCCTGGTACGACGAGCCAGGGCGCAGGCGACGCACGAACAGCTCTTCACCCTGGTCGTCGGGGCCGCCCTCGCGGGATACTTCGCGCAGAACCTCTTCCTGTTCGACACTCCGGGGACCATCGTCCAGTTCATACTGCTGGTCGCGTTCGTGACCTATCTGGACTCGCCCCACGGCGCGCCGACCGCGCAGCCCACGGACCCGCGGGACGAACAGAGCGACCCGACCCGCCGGCTCGCGTCGCTCCCGGGCTACGCCTACTGGGGCCGTCTGCTGGCCGACGAGGACGACCGCGATGTTCGACCTGGCGCGCCAGTAGCTTCCGCGCGGCAGACGCGCGACCGTCGCCCGCGGCGGCTTGCGGACGAGGAGGTCGCCACCTCCTACCTCGTGACGGCGGGACTGCTGGCCGCGGTGACGATCGCCTTCATATTTCTGACCAGCGTCCGTCCCTACGTAGCTGCCCAGGCGGCGTCCTCGTCGCTACAACCCGATATCGCGTGGCGCGAGAAGCTGGAGCTGCTCGACGACGCGTTCGACGCGTTTCCGCCGCTCGCCAACCATCCGATACTGTTCCAACATCGGTTCGGCACGCTGATCTCCAACTTGGGAGACCTGCGCGAAGGCGAAATCGGCCCCTTGCTGACTGCTGCTCAACAGGTCGGCGACGCGGCGCTGGAACGGAACCCCAGAGAGTGGCGAATAATGCTGATATACGCCCAGCTGCACCAACAGGTATTGCCCGTCCTGCCGACGCCCGACCCGACCCTGATCGTGCGGTCCAGGGAGCTGATCAACTCCGCTGCGCAGCACGCGCCGGCGCGAATCGAAGTGCAGTTGGCCAACGCGGCCCAGCATCTTTTCGAGGGCAACCCTGAGGGCGCAAAACGGGCTATCGACAAGTACCTGGAGAGTAACCCGAAGGCACGCGACGCGTTCGCGCTCCTCCAGCGGCAGGTCGATGCCACCATGGGACAGTAGGCCGCTTCCGAAGCGCGTTCGGCCTTACCCGAGGCTCTGACCGCGTCGCGCGGCACCTAACCAAAACGACAACCTCAGGCGCTCGCGTCCGTATCCGTACCTACGGACGCGGCACGCCGGCCGGTTTCCGAGCTCCCGCGGAGGACCGCCGACCACGGCCCGACCGCGCCAATCGACCTTGACACCTCTGGCGGCGCGCCACTATATTGGCGCCGATGCGTTCTTCGAATGAACACATAGCCGGCCTTGAGGACGCCTCCTACAGGGAGCTCAGGCTCCTCGAGGAGGTCGACGGTCGCCCCGACGTCAGCCAGCGCCAGCTGGCCCGCAACCTCGGGGTCGCGCTCGGCGTGGCGAACCTGCTCGTGCGCACGATGGCCCGCAAGGGCTACATCAAGATGACGCACCTGAGCTGGAGGCGGTGGGTCTACGTCGTCACCCCGCGGGGAATGGCCCGCAAGGTGCAGCTCACGCTGAGCTACGTCGACCGCTTCATCGGCCACTACAGGCGCGTACGTACGATCCTGTACGACGACCTGAGCGGACTTGCGCTCAACAAGGAGTCGCGGGTCGCCATCGTCGGGACCGACGAGCTGGCGGAGCTCGCCTACCTGGCGCTCAGGGACATCGGCGTGGACCACATCGAGGTCTTCTCCCGGGAACCGGAGCGCCCGACCTTCCTGGGCATGACCATTCGAGAGCTTGGCTCCATGAACGCCGAGTCCTACGCGAGCGTTGTGCTGGCCGTGTCGGGGACGGACGCCGTTGAGGACTACCGCGGCCGACTTCTGGGAGCGGGCCTGCCGTCTTCCCGGCTGGTCGAGCTCATGCGTCCGCGAAACGGCGGCCGGGCCGACGGCGGGCCGAGCGAGGACCGATAGCTCGTGACCACAGGCGGGCGCGAGACGCAGGGGAGCAGAACAGACGCCGATCCCATCATCGCTGTGGTCGGCCTCGGCCGGGTCGGCCTGATCACCGCCGTGGGAATGGCAGAGCTGGGCTGGCAGGTGTTCGGCGCCGAAGCGAGCTCCGCCAAGGCCCAGACGATCCGGCAGGGAATCGTCCCGTTCTACGAGGAGGGGGTCGAGGAGCCGCTTCGGGCCCACCTCGCTTCCGCAAGGCTCAACGTCGAAAACAGCGTGTCGGCCGCAATCGAGCGGGCCGACGTGGTATTCGTCTGCGTCGGGACCCCCGAGGGTATCGACAGCTCCGCCGACGTTTCGGAGCTGGGCAAAGTCGCCGCGGCGATAGGCGCGAGCCTGTACGGCTACAAGCTGGTGGTGCAGAAGAGCACCTGCCCGGTCAAGACGTCCGAGATGATCGAGCGCGTGGTCGCGGAGCATTCTGCAGCCAACGGCGGGACCGGGGAGGGCGGTTTCGACGTCGCCGTCAACCCCGAGTTCCTGCGGGAAGGCAGGGCAATGTACGACTTCCTGCATCCCACCAGGATCGTGCTCGGCGTAGAGAGCGATCGAGCGGCCTCGCTGCTCAGGCGGGTCTACAAGCCGCTGCTGGACAGGACGGGCCGCGACGCCGACTCGGCGGTCCTGGTCACGGACAGGGGCACTGCCGAGATCGTCAAGCACGCGGCCAACGCGTTCCTGGCGACCAAGATATCGTTCGCGAACATCGTCGCAGACCTGTGCGAGGCCACGGGGGCGAACATAGAGCACGTCACGCGCGCCCTGGGCATGGACCCGCGAATCGGGCCCTATCTCGGGGCCGGCATAGGCTACGGAGGCTCCTGCCTGCCGAAGGACGTGCACGCGTTCGCGTCGATCGCAGAGCGATTCGGGGTCGACTTTTCGCTGCTCGCGGAGGTCCGCAGGGCCAACTACCGCCGGGTCGACCGGTTTCTCGCGAAGGTGCGGGACGCGACGGCCTCGGTCGACGGCGGGACACTGGCGATCTGGGGCCTGGCGTTCAAGCCGGGCACCGACGACGTGCGGGACGCGCCGAGCCTGAGAATCGTCGGCGCCCTCCTTGAGGAGGGCGCCGCGCTGCGCCTGTACGACCCCAGGGCGATGGACGAGTTCGCCGCCCACTTCCCGGCTTCAGACGCCGTCACGTACGCGTCGTCGCCGGAGGACGCGGCGGACGGCGCCGACGCCCTGCTGGTACTCACGGAATGGCCCGAATTCCTCGACGTGGACCTCGCGGAGGCCAGGGACCAGATGAGGGCGCCGGTGATCGTCGACGGCCGGAACATGCTGGACCCGCACCGCGTCCGAGCGCTCGGCTTCAGGTACGAGAGCGTGGGCCGTCCCTGAGCCGGGTACGCTCCCGTCGACCACAGCCGCACCGCCCGAGCCGCGTCCGCATCATTCGAGAGCGCGGCCGTCCATCCCTCCGCGCTGCCAGATGTCGGGCATCGCGGCCTTCCTGCCGCTGACCACCTCGTCGTAGATGGTGTTTGTTCGCGACGCGACGACGCGCCAGTCGAAGACATCCTCGGCGAGGCGGCGGGACTGGCGGCGCATCCGGTCCAGCTTGTCGCGGTCCTGGAGGATGGAATCGAGGGTTCGTGCGAGATCGGCGCTGTCTCCTCTACTGAACAGCTCGCCGTTTTCGTATTCGGACATCCGGGCGACGTAGTAGGGGTTGGTATGTACGATGGCGAGGCCGGACGACATGGCCTCTATCGTCGCGATACCCGGATCGCCGGGCCAGACGCCTATGTCCGCGGCGGACAGATAGGCGGGCAGGTCGGCATTCGGCACGTGTCCGGTCACCGTCACCATTTCGCGGTGACGGTCTTCGACGAGGGACAGCGGACTGCCTTCCAGCCCGTCCGTGGTCGGGCCTATGATCAGCAGGCGGGCGTCGTGCTTGTCGGCGATAAGGCCCCACGCGGACACCAGCACGTCAACGTCCTTGCCCGGGCGAATGCGTCCGGAGAAGGCGATCACCGGCGCGTCGGGCGGGATAGCCAGCCGCGCCCTGGTCTCCGCCCTCGCGTCGGCGTCGTATCGGAAGGTGTGCGTATCCGCGCCCAGGGTCGAATGGGCCATGCGGTCGTACGGGACTCCGAGCTCGTTGTGCAACACCGCTTCGCTGTCGGGCATCAGGGGGATGTGGCGGCCGATGGCGGAGTCGAATCGCGGCAATACGCCGCGCCGGAACAGGGAGCGGTAGTACGTCCGCTTCGCGAGGTGGTAGGGCCTGAGATTGAAGTAGCACAGGTGGTTGTCCACCACCGTCGGGAGGTCGAGCGAGCGGGCCGTCACCAACGCCTGGACGAAGAGCGCGCCTATCGGGCCGTGCACGTGCAGGATGTCCGGGCGAATCCGGTGCAGGGCGTCCTTGAGGCCCCGCAGCGCGATCTGGGAGCCCTTTCTCGCCCGTAAGCCCACTCTCAGCCGGTGAATGACGACGCCCCTGAACTCGTACTCGACCGGGGCTGCGCTCCCGTCGGGGAGGACGGCGTCCGGCGTCTGCGGCCGCTCACCGGGCGGCAGGACCGAGGTCACGAGCGAGACCTCCGCGCCCGCCAGGACCTGGAAGTGCGGGAGGTGGTTCTCCTCGTACCCAAACCCCTCGCGGTACGACCCGATGACGTGTGCTACGCGCACGAAGGCACGCTCACCTTGCCCGACTCGGTGGCGGCCCTGGTTGCAACACCCGGTTCGGGAGGTCGGTGTGATGGACTGCTTCGGAGGTCATGATGGTGCACCAGGCCGGGGATAGATTCCAACCTTCGCGGGAATGACGGAGGTCTGGGATTCGGGCGGTCGCCATTCGTTGCGCTCCATGATGCGCTTCCATTCGGGTTTTGCGGCGCTGAGCTTCCACTCAGGGCCGCAATGCGGTCCGCCCGACGCCCGTAGCTCGTCCAGCCATTCGGGCGGTATTCCGTTGTCCCGTTCCTCGAAGTGGTCGCGCACGTCGGGATGGCTGCTCGGGAGCTTGTAGTGCAGGAAGAACAGCTCCCGTTCGTTGAAGTCGCACCTCCGTCCGAGCGATATGAAGCGGTGCACCATGACGTACCACGTTCTGCTGGGCTTGCAGATGTACTTGGGCGCGGCCCAAGGGGGATTGCGAAAGGTGAGGGTGGTCTCGGTGACGTACCTTTCCAGGTGGTCGAATCTGGAGGTCATCTCCCGGGGGTGGATCATGCCCCCGTCATACCCGCCCGCTTCCAGATTTCGAGCTATCTCAGGTAGCGCTTGGTCCGACACCAAGAACTCGTCGATGTCCATGAAGACCATCCAGTCCACGGTCGGCCCGAAGCGCTCGAGAGCGTCGTTCTGGGCCTCGACTTGTGCGTACCGGATGCGGCCTTCGGCGTCGGTGGGCTGCCACGGGACGATATGGACGTTGGGGACCTCGCGCCGAATGTGGTCCAGCACGTCCGCTATTTTGTCATCGGACAACGCGACGATGTCGTCGTAGGGGATTCCGTACTTGTTCTTCCTGTTCGGCGCAAAAAGGAGCCTCGATACGCCCTTGTCATATCCGTAGCTCCCGGAGTTGTCGTAAAGAAAGAAGTGCTCGACCCCCAGGTACTTGTGGTACAGGACCCATTCCTTGAGGAAGAGGACATTCTCCTTTGCGACAAATACCGTGTGGATGCCAACGGCAGGAGCGGCGGGGTCCCGCTTGGCGATACGATGTGCAAGCCGCCTGAGCACCCACATTGGGTACCCAACCACTACGCGGGCGGTTCGATAGAGGAGGTTTGCCAGCATGGGAGGGGATGTAGCGGGTTGTCGAAGGGCCATGCCCGCCAAGAGCCTGAGAATCAACGAAAGAGCTCCGATCAAGGGTTCCACCTCCAGGTCCGTCGGACGCGCCCCCACAGCAGTGCGCCGATCGAGTCGACGTTCCTAATAGTAGCCCTCAGGGTGCCGAGCGTGTCCACGGTGAGCGCTTTCGAGTACGCCCGCGCCGCGCCGCGCATATTGCCGCATTTCATTTCCGCAATGGCCAGCACCCTGAGAAGCCGAGCGAACGTCGAGGGACGTTCGACCAGCTCTCGTTCGAATCTGCGCATGAAGGACTTGAGAGACTCGACCCTATCGGGCGCACCCGGTCGCTGTGCCGAACGCACGTGCCTCCCTTCGTGCATCAGCATGAGGACATCTCGGACGCCCGCACCGTGCCACTGCATGGAGAGGCGGGCCACGAAGTCCAGGTCATTGGCGACCGCTAGGGTTTCGTCGAAGCCACCGATTCCGCGTGCGGCCTTCGCGCGGACCAGGTACGCCGAAGTGGGAGCGGGCAGATCCCAGCCCAGTATGTCTTCCGAAATGTCCCCCGACATGACGCTGCGTCCGCCGGCGCGCCGCACACCATTGGCCACGTCTACATAGTCGAACCACGTATACACGAGGCCCACTCGCGGATCGGATGCGTCGAGCGTACGCACCTGGCGCAGGAGCTTCGTTTCAACCCACTCGTCGTCGTCATCGAGAAAGGCTATGTATTCTCCGCGCGCGAGGCGGATACCCGTGTTTATGGCGGCGGACTGGCCCATATTGTCGGCGTGCCGAACGACCCGAATCCGGGAGTCCACGAAGGTCCGTATCACGTCAGGAGTATCGTCCGTGGAACAATCGTCCACGACGATCAGCTCGTAGTTCTCGTAAGTCTGGGCCAGGACGCTGCGGATCGCGCGGGGCAGCAGTGCGGCGCGGTTATGCGTGGTGATCACTACGCTTACTTTGGGGTTGGAGGCTGCTTTCGACATGGTTTCTCGACTACGGCCTGTGGCGAACCTGCTCCGTGCGGCCTCGATCAGCACGCCCGGAACGAGTTCGCAGGACGCGGACGAATATCTTCGCGGTAAGTCCGCGGTTCCTGAGAAGCGCGCGGCTTACGCCCAGTGGGTCGAGCCTGAAGGCGGACGCAGCCGCCGCCAGGGCCGCGCGCCGGTTGCCGAGCATCATCTCGACACCGGCCAAGCGACGAAGCACGGCGGCACGAGCGCGGGGGCGTTCGCTCAGGTCACCGGCGAACTTTGCCATGTGGCTTCGCAGGAAGTCGGCCGCGGCGGACAAGTTCTTAGGGTTGTCCTCCCCCATGCGTTCGTAATCGTGGCCGAAATGGGCCCTGGCCACAACCTCAGGAAGGACAGCCGCATGGTACCGCTGAGAGATCCGGCAGATAAGGTCGATGTCGTTATGTCTCAGCAGACTCTCGTCCATCCCACCAACCTCGTTTGCGACCGATGACCTTATCAGCAAGACGATAGTCGGGCCGGGAATGCTCAACGAGAGAGCGCGCTCGAATATGTCCCCCTCTACAGTGTTACGGTAGGCGGGTATCACATGGCCGCTGGAATCGTCGACCCGGTCCATCCAGCCGTAAACCAGCGCCACTTCAGGGGAGGCCGCGTCAAGCAGCGCGACCTGTCCTTCCAGCTTCCGCGGCAGCCACTCGTCATCGTCGTCGAGGAAGCCGACGTAGTCCCCGCTGGCGTGTTCGATTCCGGTGTTGATCGCGGCGGACTGCCCCCTGTTCCGATTGTGCCTGAACGACCGTATGCGCGAGTCGGAGAACCCGGCTATCACGGCCGGCGTGTCGTCGGAAGAGCAGTCGTCGACGATGATGATCTCGTAGCCCCCGTAGGTCTGCGCCAGCACGCTGCCGATGGCGCGCGGCAGTAGGTCCGCACGATTGTGCGTGGGGACTATCACGCTGACCTCGGGGTTCTCAAGTTCGGCCATTCTCGTCCTTCGCGCGCGCGCCGCGCATTTCGCACAGGACTCTGGCGCACGCCAAATGATGGAGTACGGGTAGGATGCGGTCAAGCCCGGCTCGGGCGGTGCCAGTCTCGGTTCCGAACAACTGGACCGTGCGTCGGCATGGATTTTTGAACCCTGAACCCGTAAGCTACCGCTACCTCTCATGATAGTCTTGGGCATCAACGCCTATCACGGCGACGCGTCGGCGGCTCTCTTCCGGGACGGCCAGTTGCTGGCGGCGGTGGAGGAGGAGCGCTTCACCCGGGTCAAGCACGCCGCCGGCTTCCCCAGCCATGCCGTCAGGTGGTGCCTCGAGTCGAACGGCGTGGACGCAGCGGAGATCGACCACGTCGCGATCGCTCGCAAACGCTCCGCGCACCTCGCCCGCAAGGCGTTGTGGGCGATGCGGCTCCCGCACCTGGCGCTTGGCAGATCGCGGGAATGGAAGCGCGTCGGCGACATCCGCGACACAGTAGGCTCGGTCGTTTCTGACAGGGACGACAGACCGTCAGCCGCCGCCTTCGCCCTCCTGATCGACGCGATACGATTGCCCCGGCAGTGTCGCCGTATCTAGCGGAATGAACGTACTGCACGTCATACCCAGCTTCGCGCCGCGTTACGGGGGGCCGACCGCCGCTGCTGTGGGGCTGACGCCTGAGCTGGCCCGGCGCGGCCACGACGTTACCGTCGCCACGACCAACGTCGACGGCCCCGGCGAGCTCGACGTCCCCCTGGGCCGTCCCGTGCCCATGGACGGCGTCGACGTGTGGTATTTCCCCATACAGCGGCCCCGCTGGTACCACTTCTCGGCCCCGATGGGACGGGCCCTGCGCGACCTGGTGCGCCGGTCGGACGTCGTACACATACACTACGTGTTCCTCTGGCCGACTACCGCCGCGGCATTCTGGTGCCGCAGATATGGCGTCCCGTACGTGGTTACACCTCACGGGCTACTGGATGCCGCCAGAGTGTCCAAGTCGTACGAACGCTCCCGCATATCGTTCGCAAGTACCATCAAGAAGCGGATCTATCTGCGAACTCTCGGGATTCCGGACATAGGCGGGGCGGCGGGTTTACACTTCGTGTCTCACCCTGAGCGGGAGGCAACGTCCCGGCTGGGCCTGTCCCCGAAGACCCACGTCATACTCCTAGGCGCTGACACCCCACCGCTTGCCGTGGCCGGCGACCGCGCCTCCGTGCAGCGGCAGTATCCGAGTCTCGAAGGTCGGAAGATCGTCCTCTTCCTCTCGCGGGTCCACCGCATAAAGGGCCTTGACCTGCTTGCGGACGCCGCCAAATCGTTGGCAAAGAGCAGGGACGACTTCTCACTGGTCGTCGCGGGCAGCGGCGCTCCCGAGTACGAAGCGGAGATAAGAGCCCTCTTTGACCGGCGCGGCCTCGCCGAGCGGAGCGTGTTCACGGGCATGGTCGTGGGAGAGGACAAATGGCGGCTGTTGAGGGCGGCGGACCTGTTCGTACTACCTTCGCGCAACGAGGCATTCGCGGTCGCGGTCATGGAGGCGATGGCGGCCGGCACGCCCGTCGTCGTATCCGACCAGGTGGGCATCCACCGGGAGATCGACGAGGCCGGGGCCGGGCTGGTCACGACGCTCGACGCCGCCGACGTGGCGGGCGCGATTGGCCGGCTCCTGGACGACCGCGAGGCCGCGGATCGGATGGGCAGGGCGGGGGAGGCCCTCGCGGCCCGGAGGTACACATGGGAACGCGTGGCCTCGGACGTCGAGGCGCTGTACGAAGAGGTCGTCGGCGAAGCGCGAGTCACGAAGGATCCCCGGCCCCGGAAGTGAACGGAGGGCATCGGAGAACGACATGGCAACGAAGGCGCTGATCACCGGGATCACCGGGCAGGACGGGTCGTATCTGGCCGAGCTGCTGCTCGAAAAGGGCTACGAGGTGCACGGGCTGATCCGCAAGTCGAGCACCTTCAACACGGGTCGGATCGACCACCTGTACCAGGACCCGCACGAGAGCGGGGTCAACCTGTTCCTGCACTACGGAGACCTCGTCAACCTGGAGCAGGTGTCCAACCTCGTCTACAACGTACAGCCGGAGGAGATATACCATCTCGGCGCGCAGTCGCACGTGCAGGTCAGCTTCGACTCCCCGGAGTACACTGGCGAGGTGACCGGGCTCGGAAGCACGCGGCTGCTGGAGGCCGTGCGCAGGAGCGGAATCAGGGCGCGCGTCTACCAGGCGTCGTCGAGCGAGATGTTCGGGGCGAGCCCGCCGCCGCAGAACGAGGGGACGCCGTTCGCACCGAGGAGCCCGTACGCCGCCGCGAAGGCCTACGCCTACTGGATGGCGGTCAACTACCGCGAGGGCTCAGGCATGTTCGCCGCGAACGGGATTCTGTTCAACCACGAGAGCCCGAGGCGCGGCGAGACCTTCGTCACCCGCAAGGTCACCCGCGCCGTGGCGAGGATCCGCGCCGAGCTGCAGCGGAAGGTGTATCTCGGAAACCTCGACTCGCGCCGCGACTGGGGGTACGCCCCGGAGTACGTCGAGGCGATGTGGCGCATCCTGCAGCAGGACGAGCCGGACGACTACGTGATCGGCACGGGCGAGTCGCACTCGGTGCGGGAGTTCGTGGAGGAGGCGTTCGCGTACGCGGGGCTCGACTGGCAAGAGCACGTCGAGATCGACTCGCGGTACTTCCGGCCGACGGACGTGAGCGACCTGCGGGCCGACGCGCGCAAGGCGAGGCGAGTGCTGGAGTGGGCGCCGCGGGTGGGCTTCCACGAGCTCGTCAGGATAATGGTCGACGCCGACATGGAGGCCATCGGGCTTCCCGCCATCGGCGAGGCGCGCGGGTAACGCGTTGGGGAATCGTAGAGAAGAGTCACCCTCACCTCAGTCCTCTCCCGTCAAAGGAGAGGAGGTGCCGGAATTCTGGGCAGGAAAATCGGTCATCGTGACCGGGGGCGCGGGATTCCTCGGCAGGGCGGTCGTCCGGCGAATACGGACGCGCGGCGCCGACAAGGTCTTCGTGCCGAGGAGCGCCGACTACGACCTGCGCCTCCGAGAGCACGTCCTGCGGCTGCTCGAGGGCACGGCGCCGGACTACCTGGTCCACCTCGCGGCCGTGGTCGGCGGCATCGGCGCGAACCGCGCCTACCCGGGATCGTTTTTCTACGACAACGCGATCATGGGCATCCAACTCCTGGAGGAGGCCCGCAGGGCCGGCGTCGAGAAGATACTGGTCGTCGGGACCATATGCGCCTACCCGAACGACACGCCGGTGCCGTTCAGGGAGGACGACCTCTGGGCCGGCTATCCCGAGACGACCAACGCGCCGTACGGGCTCGCCAAGAAGATGCTGCTGGTGCAGGCGCAGGCCTACCGCGAGCAGTACGGCACGAACATCGTCTACCTGCTGCCGGTCAACCTGTACGGCCCGGCCGACAACTTCGACCCCGAGTCGAGCCACGTCATCCCGGCGCTGATTCGGAAATTCGTGGAGGCCAGAGAGCGAGGCGACGCGTCGATCACGGCGTGGGGCACCGGCTCGCCCACACGGGAGTTCCTCTACGTCGAAGACGCGGCCGAGGGCATAGCGCTGGCTATGGAGCGGTACGACAAGCCGGACCCGGTCAACCTCGGCTCCGGCGGCGAGATCAGCATCCGCGATCTGACCTCGAAGATACACGAGATGGTCGGGTTCGAGGGCCACGTCGAGTGGGACGAGAGCAAGCCCGATGGCCAGCCTCGGCGAAGGCTCGACACGTCACGCGCACGGGAGGAGTTCGGCTTCGTCGCGTCGACGCCGTTCGACGTCGGGCTGCGCGGGACGATCGACTGGTTCGAGGCGAACCGCGGCCCGCTGGACCGATGACGGTCCCGAAGCAGCGGTACAAGCGGCCCTACGACCTCGCCGTCATTGTCGTCACCCACCTCGCGCTGGCCCCCCTCTGGCTCGTGCTGTGGCTCGGCATCCCCCTCGCCGTCTGGCTCGAAGACCGGGGCCCCGTGTTCTTCCGGCAGCGCCGGGTGGGCAAGAACGGCAAAGAGTTCGTGTTCCTGAAGTTCAGGACGATGGTCCAGGACGCCGAGAGCGCCGGGCTCGTCACCACCGACGCCGACCCACGCGTGACCAGGGTCGGCCGGGTGCTGCGCCGGACCGCTTTGGACGAGCTTCCGCAGGTGATCAACGTACTCCGCGGCGACATGAGCTTCGTCGGGCCCAGGGCGCTGCCCGTTCAGATGCAACTGGACGCGGTCGCCGAGGAGCCCAGATTCGACCGACGGACCGCGGTCATGCCTGGCATGACGGGCACGGCGCAGCTCTATCTGCCCAGGCACTGCTCGCCGCGCCGGCGGCTCGCCTACGATATGCTATACGTGAAGCGGGCAAGCCTGTGGCTCGACGTAGCGCTGATGCTGCGGGCGGCCTGGAACACGCTGACCGGAAGCTGGGGAACCGGCCACCGCAGGCCGGAGACCCCGGCGGGCCGAGACGCGGATGTATGACAGTTTGCGAATACTGATTACGGGGGGCGCGGGCTTCCAGGGAAGCCACCTGGCCGAGCGGTGGAGCGGCTCGGGCCACGGCGTCACCATCCTGAACACCTACTCGGAAGAGGCCGCCCGCAACATCCGGGTCGTCTCGGCGGACTCCGAGGTGGTGTGGGGAAGCGTCACCGACAATGAGATCGTGGAGAAGACGGTGCGCGGCCATGACGTCGTGGTGCATCTGGCGGCGCGCGTGAACGTGGACGAGTCGCTGGCAGAGCCGCGGGCGTTCGCCGACGTCAACCTCGATGGGACGATCAACGTGCTGGAGGCGGCGCGGCGGTGGGGGAGCAGGGTCGTGTTCGGCAGCAGCTGCGAGGTGTACGGAGCCTCCGACGGGCTGCCGGTGCCGGAGACGGCGCCGCTTCGTCCGTACAGCCCCTACTCGGCGTCCAAGGCGGCCGCGGACCGGATGTGCTACGCGTACCACATGAGCTACGGCCTCGACGTGACGATCGTGCGGCCGTCGAACGTCTACGGGGAGCGGCAGAAGTCGGGCAGGGGCGGTGCCGTGATCCCCATCTTCTCCAGCCTGGCCGCGGCGGGCAAGCCGCTGACGGTGTTCGGCACGGGCGCGCAGACGCGCGAGTACATCCACGTCAGCGACCTCGTGGCCGCGTACGACATGATCGTGGGCCGCGGCGACCTCGCGGGCGCGACGGTGAACGTCGGCACCGGGGACATCGTGTCGGTCCGCAGCATCGCCGAGTTCATCGCGGAGCGGGCGGGCGTCGACATATCCGAGCAGCCGGCCCGCCCCGGCGAGGTGCCGCAGTTCTCACTCGACAGCACGCTGGCCCGCAGCCTCGGGTTCGCGCCGCGGGTCAAGTTCTGGGACGGCCTCGGCCGGTATCTGGACTCCTGGCTGCAGGGGTCGACATAGACCGCCGTGAGAGTAAGAGATGCACCGCGCCGGCAACTGGGTAACCGGATCGAGCAACCTACCCGACGGCGATAAGGAGGAGAAAGCGATGGTCAAGACCGTAAAGGCCAGATTCACCAATGGGGCCATCGTGCCGCTGGAGCCCCTCGACATCGAAGAGGGCGAAGAGATACTCGTGACCCTGGAAGATCAGGTCCATGACAGCACAGAGGCGGAGGACGATGCCCTGGCCCGTGCCATCGCTGAGGGTCTCGAAACCGAGTCTGTCAGTATACAGAGCGTTATGGAAGCGCTCCGGGACGACCGGGATGAGACGTGAGGTCAAAGCCAGTTTCATCCGAGATCTGAGACGAGTACGCGAGGCCAACATACGTCGCAGAGTCCGAAGGACAATCGAAGCGCTGGAAACCGCACCGACCATCACCGAGGTCCCCGGGGCCACAAAGATGAGGGCCGCGGGGCATTTCTACAGGATCAGGGTGGGGGACTATCGTATCGGTGTAGCTGTAGAGGGTGACGCGGTGATACTAGTCAGATTCCTACACCGGCGCGACATATACCGCTTCTTCCCGTGACGACCGGCAGGCTCCGCAGCGTGACATCCGCAGCGACCAGGAACGGCGGGGGCCTAGACGAGGACGTCTAGGTACTCCTGGACGGCGCGTGCACGCGTGTAGTGCCGCTCGTAGGCGCGGCGGCCGTTCGCGCCCCGGCGGGCTGGCTCGTCCCGCGCGTCGAGCAGGCCGGATAGCAGGTCCGCCAGGTCGTCGGCCGACTCTACGTTCCAGCCGCAGTCGTGCTCGACGGTCAGCTTAGCGACGTCGGCCTCGGGGCGCATGACCGCGACGAACGGCTTGCCCGCGCCCATCGCCGTGTACGCCTTCGATGGCACCGCCAGCCCCTCCAAACCGGGTTTCAGGACGACCAGCGACACGTCGGTCGCGGCCATGATCTCGGCGAAACGCGCCTCGGACTGGAAGGGCATGAACGATACCCGGGCGATGCCCTCGTCCCTGACTCTCGCCGCCAGCCCGGCGCGCCGCGCTCCGTCGCCGACGAGAAGGAAGTGGACCGGCATCCCGTGGCAACGCTTCGCCGCGTCCAGAACGGCGTCGAGCGGGTGCATCACCCCCATGTTGCCCGCGTACGACACGAGCAGGGCGGCGGCGTCGACGTTCAGCTCCCGGCGCACGTCGGCTCCGCTCGGTCCCGCGCCAAGCTCGGGACGCGCCCACAGCGGGATGACGTGGACACGGTCCGCGTCGACTCCCTTACCCTCCACGAGGGTGCGTTTCATCCCGTGTGCGGGGACCACGATGGCGTCGGCCCGCCTCAGCACCCACCGGTGCACGAGATCGAACGCCCACAGCGCCGGCCTCGGCAGCATCTCGAACCCCGACGCTCTCAGGATGTCGGGGTGGATGTCGTACAGCACGTAGACGAAGCGGGCGCGGCTCCGTCGGGCGACCAGCGCGGCGGCGATGCCGACGATGGGCGGGTTGCCGAACGTGACGACCGTATCGGGGCGCTCGGCCTTCGACAGCGACCGCGCCAGCCGCCAGCCCCTGAAGAAGAAGAGCAGAAAACCCCGCAGCCGCACGCTGAGCCGTTCCCGGCCCCTCGCTCCGCCCATGCTCACGCGGTGCACCTCCACTCCGTCGAGCTCCTCGTGAGGCGGCGCGGCCGGTGCGGCCTCGGTGTAGCTGGGCTCGCCTGCCACGACCCTGATCCGCAGACCCTTCGACGCGAGGCCGGCGCATAGCTCGGCCGCGACCTGGCCGGTCGCGGCGTAGTCGGGAGCGTAGAACTGGTTGACGACGAGCAGCTTAGGTGAGGGCATTACCCTGGAAGACAGGCCTCCTGAACCGGAGGAAGCAGGCGTACACTATACTCGCACGCGGGCCAGACTGCCCTCCGGGGTGTAACTGTTCAGGCTCGGTGAGGGGAATACCCCGCCCCTGTATACCCGCCTTCGGAGACCTTTGCGTAACTCCCGTTGCGGGAGACAAATGTCGTGGCGATGCGTAGATTTTCTAGCTGAGGACCCCACCCCTGGATTCCCGCCTCCGCGGGAATGACGGTTGTGCAAAGGTCCGCCTGCGCGGGAATGACGGTTATGCAGGTTATGCAAGGGTCTCCCTTCGCGGCAATGACGGAGAGATGCGGCGGCTTTTCGAGAGGTCCCTTCAAGACTGAACAGTTACTCCGGGGGTGCGGCGTGAGCCAGGGGCCTCAAACCTCCGACACAGCCTCGGAGCGGCGCTCGGACTCCCATTGCAGGCGCGGCCGCACGGCGGTTGCGGGCCAGTCGGCGGGATAGCTGCCGCGGGCTCCCGCCGGGTCCATGGAGTCGAGCACGTTGAACGTGACGACATCCGGCCGCACGGCGTGGACCCGGACGCCGTCGGTCAGCTTCGCCAACACGAACATCTGCCCGTTGTTCAGCAGGTCCGGAGGGATTCGGCAGGTGGAGCGGTACAGGCCCGTCTCGCGCCCCGGCCCCGGCGACGCTGCGTCCTCCGTGTCGTCGGTCGACATGAAGAGCAGCTCGCCGCTGTCGTTGCGGAACTCCAGCGTGACGTTCAGGCGCTCGACTTCCCTGAGCACCCAGTACTCCATCTGGACGTAGACCGAGTCGCGTACGTCGAACTCGGTCGAAAGGGCGCCGCGGTCGTCGACCACGCGGACCGCGTGGACACGCGCCGCGTCGTCGCCAGGGGCCGAGGACGCCTCCTTCCACACGCGCTCCCCAAGGCGCTCGGCCCCCAGGCCCAGGTAGCCGGACACGACCTCTCGCATAGGGCCGTTCATCAGAAGCTCACCGTCGTGCAGCAGTATGCCGCGGTCGCACAGCCTCTGCACCGAGCCCATGTTGTGGCTGACGAACAGGACGGTCCGCCCCAGCGTCGTCACGTCCTGCATCTTGCCGACGCACTTCTCCTGGAACTTCACGTCGCCCACGGCCAGCACCTCGTCGACGAGCAGTATCTCCGCCTCCAGGTGGGCCGCGACCGAGAAGGCCAACCGCAGGGCCATCCCGGTCGAGTAGCGCTTCACCGGCATGTCGATGAACTTCTCGACCTCGGAGAAGGCGACTATCTCGTCGAACCTCGCTTCTATCTCCCTCTTCCTCATGCCCAGCACCGAGCCATTGAGGAAGACGTTCTCGCGGCCGGTCAGGTCGGGGTGGAACGCCGTGCCGACCTCGAGCAGCGCGCCGACGCGCCCCGACAACTCGACCCGCCCGCGCGTCGGGCTGGTGATCCGGGACAGTATCTTGATGAGCGTGCTCTTGCCGGAGCCGTTGCGGCCTATGACGCCGACGATCTCGCCCCGCGCGACCTCGAGCGACACGTCCTTGAGAGCCCAGATCACGTCGTCGCGGTCTTCGTCGTCGAACGTCGACAGCGCGCGCAGGCGCCGGAGGTTCCGCACGGGCCGTCTCACGAGGTCGGTGATGGCGCCGCCCAGCGTGTCGTGGGCCTGCTCTCTGACGCCGATCCGGTACCGCTTCGAAAGTCCCTCGACGCGGATCGCTATGTCACTCATGTGCTTCTACGCGACATCGTCGAAGATGTGCTCAGTCCGCCGGAAGTAAAGGGTGCCGGTCAGCGTGACCAGTACGGTGACGACGGTGCCCACCGCCAGCATGTCCCAGGGCATCGGAGTGGTGCCCAGCAGGGCTGACCGGAAGCCCTCGACGACCCCGGCCATCGGGTTCAGGCCGTAGATCAGCCGATACCTGTCCGGGATCAACGTCGACGGATACACGACCGGCGAGCAGTACATGAGGAGCTGGGCCGCGAACGTGATGCCGTACTTCACGTCCCGGTACTGGACGGCCATGCTCGTGAGCCAGGTCCCAATGCCCCACGCGAGGATAGCGGAAAGCAGCACCAGCAATGGCAGTGTGAGCACCCAGACTGTGGGCGTGCTCCGGTACCAGGCCATCATCAGCAAGAGCACTACGAACGCCACTCCGAAGTCGACCAGCTTCGATATGACCGGCGCCAGCGGCAGGGTCAATCGGGGGAAGTAGACCTTCTTGATCATGTTCTGGTTCAGCACCAGGCTGTTGGTAGACTCCGTAAACGCGGTGGAGAAGTACGTCCAGGGGACGAGCGCCGCGAAGCTGAAGATCGGGTAGGGGACGCCGTCGGACCTGACCCCGGCCAACCTGCCGAACACGATCGAGAAGACGATCATGAAGAATACCGGCTGGATGACCGCCCAGCCGATGCCGAACACCGACTGCGTGTAGCGGACCCTGATGTCGCGCCGCACCAGGAAGTAGAGCACGTCGCGGTACTCCCACAGCTCCCGGTAGTCGATCGAGCGCCAACCCGAGGCTGGCTCGATGACCCTGAACGGCTTTGACGCCGACGCGCGGCCGCTAGCCGCCATATGTAGCTAGTCCTGGCATGTATCTCGTGCTCGGCGGAAATCGTACGTGCGCCAATGCAGTCGGGCATGTGAGCGGTGACCGGAGTCGGGAGCACGGTCGCCGACCCGGACTAGGGACAGGCCACCAAGGCATCGGGACCGCCGGAAGCCGGCGTATCGATACCTCATTCGACGGCGCCTCCTGAGCTGCCGTCACGGCGTGGCTGACCTCCCTGGCCTCGAAAGAGACGGCGGCCCGCTTGGCCGTTCGTCTCATGAACGCATGCGCAAGAATATACTCGACCCGGACGCAATGTCAATATCGCGAGCCGCTCTCGAACGGGCCACACGCCTTCGGTAGCGTGAACACGCCCTAGCCGCGCTCCTCGCGCCCGTAGTCGTCGCGGAGGCGGACGATGTCGTCTTCGCCCAGGTAGTCGCCGGTCTGGACCTCGACGACCTCCAGCGGCGAGTCGCCCGCGTTCTCCAGCCTGTGGAGCGACCCGCGCGGAACGTAGGTGGACTCGTTTTCGCGCAGCTCGTACCGCTCGTCGCCGACGGTGACGCGCGCGGTACCCCTGACGACCACCCAGTGCTCCGCCCGGTGCCGGTGCTTCTGCAACGACATCGCGGCGCCCGGATCGACTATCAGACGCTTGACTTGGAACCCGGGCCCCTCGTCCAGCACCTCGTAGCTGCCCCAGGGCCTGTGCACCTTGCGGTGGCTATCGTGCTCGGGGCGGCCTGCGGCCCTCAGCCGTTCCACCACGGCCCTGACGTCCTGGACGCGGTCTTTGCGCGCGACGAGCACCGCGTCGGCCATCTCGACGACCACGACGTCCTCGAGGCCCACGGCGGCCAACAGCCTGTGTCGCCCCAGCAGCAGCGAGCCCCGCGTCGACTCCGCGTACACATCCCCTCGGACGACGTTGCCGTCGGCGTCGCGTTCGCCCTGCTCCCAGACCGCGGACCACGCGCCGACGTCGGACCAGCCGCCTTCGAGGGCCACGACCGAGTAGCCGGCGCAGACCGCGCTCGCCGAGCCGGGTTCCGGCGACGCGGCCCGCGGCCCCTTCTCCATCACGGCGTAGTCAATCGACTCGGCGGGGCACCCATCGAACTCGGCCCCCGGACGGAAGAAGGCGCCATCAATCGTGCCATTCGCCGCCGACGCGCGGCAGCGCTCCAGGATGTCCGGCCGAAAGCGGCCCAGCTCCGACAGCCAGACGTCCGGGCGCATCATGAATATCCCGCTGTTCCAGAGATAGTCTCCGCTGTGCAGATAGCGCAGCGCCGTTTCCATGTCGGGCTTTTCCACGAACTCGACTATGGGTCGATCGGTCTGAGTCCGGCCCTGGCCGGAGGACTCTGTCCGTGCGTCGGCGCGAATGTAGCCGTAACCGGTCTCGGGGCTCGTGGGGACGACTCCGAACGCGACGATCCGCCCTTTGGCCGCCGGTCCGTGCGCCGCCGATACAGCCCGCCTGAAGGCGTCTACGTCGGATACGACGTGGTCGGCCGGCATCACGAGCATAGCCGCCCGGTCCGCACTTCTCGGCCCCAATTCGGTCAGCCGCAGGGCCGCCAGCGCCAGCGCGGGGGCGGTGCTGCGCACGGCGGGTTCCACAACAATGTCGCCGAGCTCGATCCCGAGCTCGCGCGCCTGGCTGACAACCAGAAACCGATGATCCTCGTTGCATACCACCGTCGGCGCGGCGGCGCCCGCCATGCCGTGGACACGCAGAAGCGACTCCTGAAACAGGCTGCGCTCGCCGATCAGCGGCATGAACTGCTTGGGGTATTTGCGGCGCGACAGGGGCCACAGGCGGGTACCCGCGCCCCCGGCCAGCACGACCGGCAGTATGGTCTGCGTTGAGGCCTCGATCGGTCACCCTTTCGACCGCGGGGTATGCGGCCGTGGCCGCCGCCGGATTCTACCACGCGCCCAATGAGCCCGGATGTCGTGTGCCACGCGAAGGCGCGGGACCGTCAGTCGGCGCCCCGAGCCGAGGCGACCAACGACATAGAGGCCCTGTTGGCGTTCTACATCTACTGCTGTTGTCCACGCGCCGAAGTGGACGTCTGCGCGTCGGTCTCCAGGTTCGCCACGAAGGTCAACGAAGCATAGATCATCACATTGACCGCCAGCCCGATCACGGCGACCAACTGAGAGTGGAAGAAGACGAAGACCTGAGTGATGAAGATTGAGACCAGCGCGGCGCGTATGTACCAGCGATAGGACCTGGCCCGGGCGGAGGGCCAGGCCCAAATGCCGATCGCCACACATACGATCGTGATCGACAACGATGTTGCCTGGGCGTAGTGGGTCCAACTCAGGCTCTCGATCGTCGCCCCTGATATGCCGTAGACCAAAACCGCCAATCCCGCGGTTTGAGCGATGGCCCACAGCAAGAACAGCAAAGGGAACAGAGCGGCGAACCTGCGGTGTCGCGCCACCCGCCGGCAGACCTCTACTATCCACTCTTTGAAGCGAAAGTAGAAATGGGCCTGGGCATCCGGACTCGGCTCCGCTGACTCGACGTAGGCGCGCAGATGGGCCGACAACGGATGCAGAGGGTCGGCCTGATCGAGTAGCGCCAGGATCTGCTCCTTCTTCCGGGAATCGAGCGGCTCGGCGATAGACCCCTGAATCTGTTTGAGCGCGTTCGCCAAAGCATCGCCGGGTGCGACCGTCCGGGTGCGGCGCGCCGTTCGAAGAATCAGGAAAATGACGACGAAGATCACATAGATCAGTCCGATGGTGGGTTCGTAGAAGTAGTAGTTGTCCGACGTGAGGAACTTCCCCAATTCGTCGATGAAGGTGCCGAATCCGACGCCGGCCAGAATCGCCGCCAAGCGGTCCAGCGCCCCACCCAGGAACGTGAACAACAGAATGAAGGCCATCAGCATGAAGGCCCCGCCCCACAGCATGTGAGCTATGTGCAGGCCGTCTCCACCAAGTTGCGGGTATCCGGCGGCGGCGAGGAACGCGCGAATACCCAGCACCGAACAGATCGCGGCTACGAGGAAGAGCTCGAGGAGCTCCCCGGCCTCCGAGTTGTGCGTCAGCCCATGGCGCCAGCCCTGAAAGGCCTCGTAGGGGTATCTACTCCGAACCAGCGCAGAAACCGTAGCCCTGAGCATCAGCGATCAGCTCCTGTCAATCATCGGCCGCCGGGCCGGCATTCGCGCTCCGGAGTTCGCAGACGACCTGATTCGGACGGCTCCCGCCCTGTGCCGTCCGATCGACGCCCAATAGACCGTCGGGAGGATAACATAGCCACAATCGACCGCCTCCGGGACTCGGCGATGGCCACGCTCCCGGCGCGATGGGCGCTGTTCTGCTCAGGAAACTCACGAAGTGGCCGTTCCCCGTTCCCAAGGGACAAGCGGCCGCAGACCACGGACGACCCGGCCTTCTCGACAGCGGTCGCGCCTACGGTGCACAATTGGCGCATCGAGGAGGGCGGATGGACAGCCGGTGGTCGGATATCGACGCTCGGCGGGCGGTGGACCACTACGCCGGACAGGGCTACGGCCCGGACGTGGCGCTCAGGGTCTACACGACGCGGCTGCTCGGCGCCGACCCGAAGCTGGTGCTGCACGGAGGGGGCAACACCTCGGTCAAGACCGTCTCGGCCGACCTGCTCGGCGACGAAGTCGAGGTGCTCTGCGTCAAGGGCAGCGGTTGGGACATGGCGGATATCGAGCCGCCCGGCCTGCCGGCGGTCCGGCTCGACCCGCTGAGGCGGCTGCGTCGGCTCGACACGCTGTCTGACGAGGACATGGTCGACTTCGAGCGGCAGAACCTGCTCGACAGCCGGGCCCCAACCCCCTCGGTCGAAGCGCTGCTGCACGCGTTCCTGCCGCACAAGTTCGTCGACCATACCCACTCGACCGCGGTGCTCAGCCTCACCGATCAGCCGGACGGGGAGGCGCTATGCCGCGACCTCCTCGGCGACCGGGTCGGGGTTGTGCCCTACATCATGCCCGGGTTCCACCTGGCCAAGTCGGCCGCCCACGTATACGAGTCCAACACGGAAGTGCGCGGGCTGGTGCTGCTGAAGCACGGGCTGTTCACGTTCGGCGAGACCGCCAGAGAGGCGTACGAAGAGATGATCGGCATCGTGTCGTGCGTGGAGCGCCGACTGGCGCGGGGCCGCAAGCGCGTCTTCGCGACGGCGCCGATACCCTCGAAGACGATGCCGGCCGCGGAGGTCGCGCCGATCCTGCGAGGCGCCTGCGCCATCGCGGACGACTCCGCCTATGATGGCCGCAGGCGGTTCGTCCTCGACTACCGGTCGAGCCCTGACATCCTGGCCTACGTGAACGGGCGGGAGCTGGAACGCTACAGCCAGTCCGGGGTCTCAACGCCCGACCACACGATCAGGACGAAGAGCTGGCCGATGCTGCTGCCGGCTCCCGCGGCGGGCGAGGCCGAGAGCTTCAGGACCGCCGTCGCGGATGCCGTTGGGGCCTTCGTCGACCAGTATCGCAGCTACTTCCGGCGCAACGCGAAGCGCCACCCCGACGCGAACACCGAGCTCGACCCGATGCCGAGGGTCGTCCTGGTCCCCGGCGTGGGACTCTTCGGCCTGGGCCGGACGGCCGGCGAGGCGCGGATCGCCGCCGACATCGCCGAGAGCACCGTCGAGACAGTCACGGACGCGGAGGCGATCGGCCGGTTCGAGTCGGCAGGCGAGGCCGACCTGTTCGACGTCGAGTACTGGTCGCTGGAGCAGGCCAAGCTGGGCAGGGCAGAGAAGACGCTGGCCGGATGTGTCGCGTTGGTCACGGGAGGCGGAGGGGCCATCGGCGCTGCGACGTGCCGCGCCTTCGCGCGCGAAGGCGCCTCCGTCGCGGCGCTCGACACGAACGAGGCGGCGGCCAATGCGGTGGCCGAGGCCATCGACGCGGGCGCCGTGGGCATCCGCTGCGACGTTACCGACCCCGACTCGGTCCGCGCCGCCTTTGACCGGACGTGCCTGACCTTCGGCGGCGTGGACATCGTCGTCTCGAACGCCGGCTCGGCGTGGCAGGGAAGGATAGGGGACGTCGACGACGGCGTGCTGCGCGACAGCTTCGAGCTCAACTTCTTCGCCCACCAGACCGTCGCTCAGAACGCGGTGCGGATCATGAGGGCACAGGGAACGGGCGGCGCGGTGCTCTTCAACGCCTCCAAGCAGGCTGTGAACCCCGGCCTCGACTTCGGACCCTACGGCCTGCCCAAGGCCGCGACGCTCGCGCTCGCGCGCCAGTACGCCCTCGACCACGGCGCGGAGGGGATCAGGGCGAACGCCGTAAACGCCGACCGGATCAGAAGCGGACTGCTCACCGACGACATGATCGCATCGAGGGCGCGGGCGCGGGGCGTGAGCGAAGCCGACTACATGTCCGGCAACCTGCTGGGAGTCGAGGTGACCGCCGAAGACGTTGCCCGGGCGTTCCTACACCAGGCGTTGGCCACCAGGAGCACGGCGGGCGTGACGACCGTCGACGGCGGCAACATCTCGGCCGCGCTCCGCTAGGGGACCCGTCACGAGCGGCGCCGCGCGTCCTCGATACGGCGCATCTGCTCAGGCCTGAACCACGGCGGGGCGTCGCGGAGGATCTGCTCGGGGGTCATCCAGCGGACGGTCTGGACCTCCGCCGTGTCGGCCGACGGAGCGCCCGACCTGTAGCGGCAGAGAAATGTCACGCCGACGACCCGCTTGCCGTCGTCCGTGTCGAAGCGGCGGCTCTCCACGTAACGCATCTCGTCCTCGACCTCGACTCCGACCTCCTCGCGTATCTCGCGCCTGAGCGTCGATTCGAGGGCGTCGTCGGGCCCGTCGGCCGCCTCGACCTTCCCTCCGGGGAAGCTGAGCGCTCCGGGCGCGTGGGCTACGTCCGCCCCACGCACGATCATCAGGTAGCGCCCTTCTTTCTCGATCGCCCCCTCGACGTTGACCACGAACGCGTCAGACATGGTTTCAACCCCTGCGCAACCGTCATCCCCGCGAACGGAGACCTTTGAACAACCGTCATTCCCGCGAAGGCGGGAATCCAGGGTTGGATGTTCCTACCATCAGAGATTCGAGACCTTCCCCGAGACTGATCGTTGGCTCCCAGCCGAGCACGGCCGTCGCCCGCGAGTAGTCGGCCGCCTTGCGCCGCTCCTCCATGTCGCCCCTGGGGTTAGGGAGAACGTGGAGCACGTTGCCGCCGATCATGCCGGCTATCCGGTTGACCGACGCCTCCACGCCGGAGCCGATGTTGAGCACCGTGTTCCGGCCCGCCGGAACGTCCGCCTCGGCGGCGAGAAGATTGGCGGAGACGACATCGTAGACGTGCGAGTACGCCCGCGTCTGCTCTCCGTCGCCGTAGACCGTCATCGGCGTTCCGGAGCGGTTGGCGCTGAGGAACTTGCCTATGACCAGGGCGTACTCGCCCTCCAAAGGCTGCCTGGGGCCGTAGACGTTGAAGTAACGCAGCGACACGGCCGTCATGCCATAGAGACGCGCGAACATCGACGCGTACTGCTCGCCCACCAGCTTTTGCAGCGCGTACGGAGACAGCGGGTTTGGCGTCATGTCCTCGCGCATCAGGTGCGTCTCCTGCTCGCCGTAGACGCTCGAGGACGACGAGTAGACGACCCTGCCGACGCCCGCGCGGCGCGCCGCCTCCAGGACGTTGAGTGTCCCGTCGACGTTCACCCGATGCGTCCCGACGGGGTCCTCGACCGATCTGGGCACGCGGGGCAGGGCGGCGATGTGGAATATCCGGTCCGCTCCATACACGGTGTCTTGGAGAAGCTCCGTGTCCAACACCGAGCCGCGCACCAGATGTGCGGCGGCGTTGAGATTGGCCGCGTCGCCGGTCGCGAGGTCGTCTACCACGACGACTTCGTCGCCACGCTCGACCAGCCGGTCGACGACGTGCGAGCCGATGAATCCGCAGCCGCCTGTGACTACGCTCCTCAACGCCGCGCTACTCCGACGCGAGCTGGCCCGCCAGCGCCTCGGGGTCGTTCACGGGTAGCCCGCAGACGTACTGGCGGCATACGTACGCCGTCGCCCGGCCGTTCAATCTCAGCCGTCCCTCCATCAGCGGGGAGTGCACCGAGGCGCCGTCCACGTCGCTCAGGCCGACCAAGACCAGGTTCGGCAGGAACGACCGGTAGACCTCGGCGACCAGGTCCTTCGTATCGAGGGCCGTCCTGTCGCCGACCACCGCTATCTCCTTGGGCGTCGACAGGTAGAAGTCGAGCGCGCAGAGCCAGTGCCCGGCTCCCGTCGGGAACCGCTCCATCAGGCTCTTCGTCGATCGGAGCGCCACTATGGCCCGGCGTTCCAGGTCGCCATCGCCCGAGACTACAGCCAGCCTCAGCAGTACGCCGGCCGCCATCGAGCTGCCCGACGGAATCGCGTTGTCGGTCATGTCCCGCGGCCGCACCACCAGCTCCTCGTGGTCCGTGCCCGTGTCGTAGAACTGGCCCGCCGCGTCGTCCCAGAACAGGTCGACCATGGCGTACCCCAGCTCGACGGCGTCCTGGAGCCAGCGGGCCTGGAAGGTCGCCTCGTGCAGGACGAGGAGCCCGTCGATCAGGAAGGCGTAGTCCTCCAGGTAGCCGAGCAGCCTTGAGACGCCGTCCTTGTATGTGCGAAGCAGCCTGCCATCGGAACGCAGGCTGTCGGACAGGAACGACGCCGCCCTCTCGGCGACGCGGCCGTAGTCGTCGCGGTCCAACACGGCGGCGGCCTCCGCAAACGCGGCGATCATCAGGCCGTTCCACGACGTGAGCACCTTGTCGTCCCGCTCCGGCGGCACGCGGCGGCTCCGAGCCTCCATCAGCCCGGCCCTGGCTCGTCGAAGCAGCGCGTCGAGCCGCTCTCCCGCGATGCCTGCGCGCTCCATGTCGTCGGCGGCCTCGGGGGCTACGTTGAGGATGCTGCGCCCCTCGAAGTTGCCCACCGTCGTGACTCCGTAGTACCGGCTCACCAGGGCGCCGTCCTCTTCGCCCAGCACCGCGGCTAGCTCCTCGGGGCGCCAGACGAAGAACTTGCCTTCTTCCCCTTCGCTGTCCGCGTCCTGCGCCGAGTAGAACCCGCCGGCGGGGTCGGTCATCTCGCGCAGCACATAGTCGAGGGTCTCCTCGACGACCCGGCGGTACAGGGGCTTTCTCGTGATCTGGTACGCGTGCAGGTACAGACGGACCAGCAGGGCATTGTCGTAGAGCATCTTTTCGAAGTGCGGCACCAGCCAGTACGTGTCGGTGGAGTACCGGTGGAAGCCGCCGCCGATCTGGTCGTAGATGCCGCCCATCGCCATGCGGTCCAGCGTCGTGCCGACCATCTCCAGCGCGCGAACGTCGCCGGAGCGCAGGTGGTAGCGCAGCAGGAACTCGTACGTCATAGGCTGCGGGAACTTGGGCTGGAGGCCGATGCCGCCGTACGTGGGGTCGAAGTCTTTGGCGATGCCGGCGAACGCCTCGGACAGCACGTCGGCCGTGAGCGGCTCCACGCCTCGGCCTGCGGTCGCCATCGCCCGCATCTGCTGCAGCAGCCGCTCCGTGGCCAATATGACCTCGCCGCGCTCCTGCCTGTAGGCGTTCGCGATCGACGCCAGCACCCGCGGGAAGCCCGGAATGCCGTGGCGGTCCTCCGGGGGATAGTAGGTGCCGCCGTAGAAGGGCTTGCCTTCCGGCGTCAGGAACACGGTCATCGGCCAACCGCCGCGGCCGGTCATCGCCTGGACCGCGCCCATGTATATCGAGTCGACGTCGGGCCGTTCCTCGCGGTCGACCTTGATGCAGACGAACTCGGCGTTCATCAGATCGGCTATCCGCGGGTCTTCGAACGACTCGCGCTCCATGACGTGGCACCAGTGACACGCGGAGTAGCCGACGCTCAGCAGGATCGGCCGGTCTTCGGCCTTGGCCCGCTCCAGCGCCTCCTCGCCCCACGGGTACCAGTCCACGGGATTGTGGGCGTGCTGCAGCAGGTACGGGCTCGTCTCGTCGATCAGTCTATTCGGCATATGTTCTCCCGGTAACTATCGACCGCGCGTCGGGGCAGAGTCGGTCGGACTCCCTTACGTTCCGCACAGGGCCTACACAGAACCCAATGGTATCTTGAACGGCGCCGCCCCGTCAGAACCTCAGCTCCAACGTCGACACCGTCCGGGTGTCCGCGTCGAAGACACGGATCGCGTGGTTGTTCGTGTCGGCCACGTAGACCAGGCCATTCGCAGCGCTGAGCGCGGCCGGCTCGTGCAGCTCGGCGAGCTCGGCGTCGCCGTCCCTGGCGCCCGCCGGGCCCGCTCCCGCCACGGTGAAGACCCGCCGCTCGTCCGGAGAAACACACTTGATCTTGTTGTTGTAGGTATCGGCCACGTAGACCTGGCCGTCCCAGACGTCGACGCCCTGGACGTGCTGGAGGCGCACGCGGTCGCCGACGCCGTCCACGTCTCCAAACGTGAACAGGCCCTCTCCCACAATCGTATTCACGGTGCCGGAGCGCAGGTCTACGTACCGGATCGAGCTGGTCTCGCTGTCTGCGAAGTAGAGCCGGCCGCCGTCGGCTGCCACGCCGTTCGGTTGCGCCAGCTCCGCCGAGGCGACAGGCCCGTCCACGATGCCCTCTCGGCCGTTTCCCGCAAACGGACTAACCTCGTCGGTCGCCAGATCGAGTCGCCATAGCTGATGAAAACCGGCCATCGCTATGTACAGCGATTCGCCAGCAGCGGCCAGGTCCCAAGGCGAGTTGAGGGAAACCTCCGCGCCGATGCCTCCACTATCAAAGGACATCGCCTGTTGGCCGGTGCCTGCTATTGTCTTCACGTATCGGTTAGCCAAATCCACCCTTCGTAGGGCGTGGTTTCCGGCATCGGCCACGTACAGCGTGTCGCCGCCGACCAGCTCGAGACCTTGGGGCCCGTCGAAACGGGACTCCTCGAAAGCGCCGTCGGCCAGTCCCGGATCGCCGGAGCCGATAATGCTCCGGACCCGACCGTCCGCGGACGCGACCACGACGCGATTGTGGGTAGTGTCGGCGATGAACAGCCTATCGCTTCGCCGATCGGCCAGCACCTTCCCCGGAAACGACAGCAGCCCTCCGTTCTGCTTCTCGCGTTCGGTGACGAAGTCGACGGGACGCCGGTCGATCAGGTCCCGCTCGTCGAACTGCCTGACCATCTCCTGCAGCACGCCGTCGAACGCCTCGAAGCCGATCTCCCCCTCATGCTTGCCAATCACCTTGCCCTCGGGGTCGATGAACATGAGGGTCGGCCACGCCCGGACCGTGTACCGGCGCCAGACCTCGAAGGCCGAGTCGTTGACCACCGGATGCTTGAGACCGTAGCGCAGCACGGCTTGCCGGATGTTGGCCGTGGACCGCTCCGCGTCGAACTTGGCCGAGTGGACACCGATGACGACGAGCTCCGCGCGGTACTTCTCTTCCAGTTTCCGCAACTGCGGAAATATGTGCAGGCAGTTAATTCAGCAGTAGGTCCAGAAGTCCAGGACCACCACCTTGCCCCGGAGCTCGGCGAGGCTGACCGGACGCTCCGTGTTCAGCCACTCCAGGCCCTCGGGGAAATCGGGTGCGTTTACCTTGCCCGCGTATGTCTGTGGACTCATGTGCGAACTCCTTTCGCGGTCGCAACCGATATGCCTCCGCTCGCCATCGCCTACGGTGTCACTACTACGACGCCGGACATGAAGGAGTGCAGGGTGCAGGTGTAGGCGAAGCTGCCCGGGCTGTCGAACGTGACCTGGAACGACCCGCCCGGACTCAGCAGCCCGGAGTCGAAGCCGCCGTCGGAGCGCCCGCCAGAGCCGGCGGTCACGGTGTGGGCCACGCCGTCGGCGTTCGACCACGCGAGTGTATCGCCCGCGCTGATCGTGGCGTTCCCGAACCCGAAGTTCTCGATGTTCACCGTCGCATCGCCGGCGACCCTGACGGCGTCGCGAATGCGGTCCGGCTCGGCGACGGGCGCGATGTTCGGGTTCCACATCGTGAACACCCCCAGGGGATTGTCCACCCAGACCCAGGCATGGATCATCCAACCGTAGGCCGGCACCCACACGCCGCCGTCCTTCCTGCACTCGGCCTGCGTCGCCGACCTGGACCTGAAGCTGGTGCCCGTGCACAGCTCGTAGTGGACGTGCCAGTTGTCCAGCGGACCGACGAACGCCTGCGGATGGTCGAATCCGGCCAGGAGCAGGGACTGGACGAAGGACGTGCCGACCAGCTCCCACTCGCCCTCTTCGTCCCGGACGTAGAGCAGTATCCCCGGCCGGGCGGGATCGAACCTCCCGACGAGGCTCCACAGAGGATGGACGAAGTGGGCGCCCATGTTCGGCACCTCCTCGGTCGCCTGCCTGTACCCCGCTTTCAGGGCAACGTCGACGTCCCGGAATTTTTCAGTGGCCGCCCTCACCGTATCGAGCTGTCCGACCAGCCCGGACAACTCCTCTTGCGACATGCTCAGGTCGACAGGGGCCGGAGCCGGAGTCGGCCCACTCCTTCAGCTGTTGGTACGACGCCGGCACCCGCACCTGCAGATGCCGGGGGCCCTCGACCAGGGTCGTCACGACGTTGCCGCCGACCTGCTCGAAGACGTAGTGCGAGAAGCCGATCGCGCCGCCCGGCAGCGCCGGCGCCTGCGCCGGGGGCGCCGCGTCGGTGCCGGCCGGCACGCCCTCCCAGCGGAACACACTCGTCCCGGACCGCGCCAGTGGGGTAGGGGTGGCCGGCGTCGTCGGGGCCGACGTCGCGGTCGGGGCGGGCGCGTAGGTCGGCTCGGGCGGGGGTTCCGCAGACTCGCCGCAGGCCGGCCCGAGCAGCATCAGCGCCACGACTGCCAGGGCTGCCGCTCTTGTGTCGATGCGAGACATCATTGCGCCCCCACTACCGGGACACTACGTCGCGACCGACGCCGGCTCTCGGAGATGCGGCGCCACCTCCGTGGCGAACAGCTCTATCGAGCGCATGCGCTTGGCGTGCGGCAGTCCCGGAAAGCCGAAGTAGCCGAACACGTGGCCGATACCCGACTCCCGCAGCTCGAACAGCCGCTCCACGACGATCTCGGGGCTGCCGCGCAGGTTGATCGAGCCGCCCCTGCGCGGGTTCCCGGCCGCCTCGCGGTCGCGCTGCCGGTTTATCCACTCCTCGTAGCCCTTCGGGTACCGGCCGTCCTTTCCGGCGGGAGAGCCGATCCGCGCGAGAATCTTGGTCGAAAAGTCCTCGCGGCCCTCCGCGTCGCACTCGGCCTCTTCGACCGTGGGCGCGACGTGGATATTCATGTTCACGGGAGGGTCGACGTGCGCGTGGGCGTGGCCGTACTCCTCCATCTTCTCCCGCCAGAGGGCAATGACCTCCGGCGCGATGCCCAGCGCGGCGGTCGGCCCGCCGACGATGACCGGGATCGCGAGCCTAGCCGCGTAGTCGATGGTGGCGGGGCTTGTGCTGACCGCGACGTACAGGGGCGGATGCGGCTTCTGCTTCGGCTTGGGCAGCACGGCCACGTCCTCGACGTTCGTGAACCTGCCGTGATAGGTCAGCTTCTCCTCCGTCCACGCCCTGACGATGACGTCCAACGCCTCCCGGGACCGCTCCCGGCTCTCCTCGACGTCGACGCCCAGGCCCTCGAACTCCTGGCGCTGGTAACCGCTGCCCACGCCCGCGTCGAGTCGGCCTCCGCTCAGGATGTCTATCGTGGCAAGCTCCTCGGCCACCTGTATCGGATTGCGGAAGGGCAGCACCACCACGGCGAGGCCGATTCGCGCGTTCTTCGTCCGAGCAGCGACGTGCCCTGTGAACGAGAACAGGCCGGACAGTATCCCGTGGCGCGAGAAGTGGTGCTCCCCAAGCCAGATTTCGTCGAACCCGGCCTGGTCCGCGAGCTCCGCCCGCTCCAGCACCTCCAGGAGCGACCGCTCCTGGGTCCATTCATCGTGCCACCGCACCGTAAAGAAAACGCCGAATTTCATTTGACCTCTCTCCGACCCGAAGCGGCGCTCCGAGCATGGTCAAGCCGCCTCAGCATACGCGACGCCACTACGAACGGAGACGCGCCGCAAGCCGAACCTTGACGTCCGGCCACTCTGAGTCAAGGATCGAATACACCGCCGAGTTCCTGATGGCGCCATCGTATGCCACCTGGGCAGCCCTGACCACTCCGTCGAGCTGCGCTCCGAGCCGTTCGATCGCCGCGCGCGAGCGCTCGTTCCGCCGGTCCGTCCGCAGGCTGACGCGGTGGGCCGGACTGGACGAAATCGAGAACCGACGCCGATTCTGAGGTCACTCCATCGTTGGGCATGGGGATGGTGTACGTCAGCGTGGCCTCGTCTCCGGTGATCTCGATGCCCTCCACGAAGTTGCGGATGAGGGCCTTGCGCTCAGGGAACGTCCCCTCCTGCAAGAACTCCCGGAAGTCCGTCACGTATCCCTTGATCTCCTCGGTGGTGGGAAGCTCCACCCGCCGCTGCTCAAGCTGAGTTGTGGCGTCCTCTCTCGCAGCCCCCAGCTGCTCCTCCCGGTGCCTCAGCGAGAAGATGCGGGGCGACAGGACCTCCAACGTTAGATCGCTCGTCTCAAGGGCTTCGTAGAGCCTCTCAAGCCTGCTCCGCACGTCCCCCAGCTCGGCGTCGATGACCTCCAGCCTGCTGGACAACTCCCCGGCCATGGCGTCTATCTCCTCGGCCACCAGCGTCACCAGCTCTACGATGGTCTCCTCGGTGAGTATCCGCTCCCTGATCTTCTCGACCACGAAGTCCTCAACCCTGGGGGCGTTCAGGTAGCGGGCGCTGCACGTCCCCGCTCCCTCCCTGAACAGCGTCCCGCAGATGGAGTAGGCGAACTGGCCGCTCTTGGCCCCCTGGCCGGTGTAGGGCCTGCCGCACACCCCACACGTCAGCAGCCCGCTCAACAGGGACTTGCTGCCCACTCTACCGGGCCTCTGCACCTTCGGGGCACGGTCCCGCATCGCCTGCTGCACGGCTTCGTACATCTCCCTCGACACCAGGGCGGGCCACGCTCCCTCCACACGCACAGGCTCCTGGCCCTTCTCTTCCTAAGAGCCTATCCGATAACCTTAATTGTTCTTGGTGAGTATCCAAGACTTTGCACAAGCTTTCTCCATTCTACTTGAGTGGAGGAAAGACATGTCGGAGATCGATCATGGAGGCGTAGGCGCTGATTGGCGGATTCCTGATGCTCTGTGGGAGAGGATTGAGCCGATATTGCCTGCGAAGACGGCGGGTCGCCGTTGGCCTTGGCGTAGTCCTTGAGCGCCCGAAGCTGGGCGGACACGGACAGGTCCACGTCCTGCCGGTCGCTGGATACCCTGGCGTAGAGGGCCGCCGGTGTTAGCGGCTGTAGGTGCTTCTTCTTCATTGATGTCCTCCTTGGTTGATATGTCCCGTCCAATCCCCTAGATGTCCACCAGCTCGATGCGGTCGCCGTAACGGCGAAAATCTGATACGTTGAACGTAAGTAACCGTCGCTCCCCATGCGCCAGCATGGTTCCGACGATGTTGGCGTCGTGAATCTGCCTCTCCCCAACGGCAACTTCGCGGCACAGCGCCACCAGCGACTCGGTCACCAGGGGGCCGTACTCAAGTATCTCGAAACTGGCAATCAGTCTGCTCACGTCATCAAGGGCATCCTCGCGGGTGATAGCCACCGGCCAAGTCTGTGGACGAGTCACCACGGACAAATACTCGCGTATTACCTGACGGCTGATCCTCAGTGGTTCAGGGTCTCGGAAAGCCCGCTCAAGGCTTTCCCGTGCGGCGTCGTGGTCCGGTGCGCCGGGGATGCGGGACTTCACCAGCACGTTGGTGTCTATGAACATGGCTGGCCTAGACCCTCTCCTCGTAGAGGTCCTCTCGCCTGAGACTCAGGCCCTCCGGCCACATCGCCGTGGGATGGACGGGCCACGCCTCGTCGAGCGGAAGCCTGGGTACGGGCTTGGCGTGCATTCGTCGGAACAGCAGCGTCTCGCGATCCATATCGACCTCCGCCGTCTCCCATCCGGCCACGCTCCAGGCAAGGGCGTGGCTGTGACCGTTGCCGCCACGCTGATTGCCCCACCATGGCCGGTGCAGCCGTGCGGACGGAGGCAGTTCGAATCCGATGACCGCCTCAAGTTCGCTGAAGGAGGTCTTCCACTCAGAAACCTGGAGACTGCTCAGGTACGTGTACAGTCTCTGGTACTTGCCCCGAATCACCATATCTCGGTACTTGTCCTTTTGGTCTACGGCCATGTCGGGCCTCCTCGTCTTAGCTAGGGCGTCGGCGGACCTCGAACATCACCCCGCCGACCCAACTTTGCAGCCCCCAACCGGCATGGAGGGCAGATAGCGATGCATCAGCGCTATCTGCGTGTCACTCTCCTACAGGACGCATCCGGTGGTACGACGCATCCGGTGGTACAGGGAGTCCCATCGGTAGTCCCGCAGGCCGGACAGCGCCAGTCGGGGGACTTCGGCTCCCACAGGGGACGCCAGGACTTTCCAAGTATCCCTATGTGTGACAGCACGGGGATGCACGACACGAGGATGGGCAGCGACATGGTGGCCAACTGGGACGTCGTGCGCACGTCGGTGTCCTCGACCTCCTCGGTGTCCACGACGAGAAGCGTGGTGGGGAACGGGGGCTGGTCTTCCTCTGGTGCGGGTGACCAGTAGTAGCTCTCATAGGGATCCAGGCGGGCAAGGACGCCCCTGGGGTGGCGGGCGCTAAGCTCGTGCTCAAGGTAGAATGGCACGTGAAGGCCGCCGGTAAGCAGATGCCCCACGGCGTCGGGGGCGATGGCCGACTCCCCCCAGTTGTCGGCCCGGTCGGACCTGGCGGTGGGAACGGACCACTGGAGTTCGCTCGAAGAATCCTCTCTGGTCTCCGCGTCAAGCTTCGAGAGGACCCAGGTGATGCCGTCGGCGTGCTTCGTCTGCCGCGCCCACGTCTCGATGCGGTGGCCCACGTGTCGTCTTCGGCCCTGTTTGTCGGTGGTGAGGGCCGTGCTCCAGATGCCCCGCGTGGTCGGCAGCTCGGCGCGGTCCCTGTGGGTGATGTAGCGGATGCCCTCGGCGGACAGCGTGTAGCGAACGTCGCCTCGTTTGCCGTGACGCTCGATGAGGCCCCAGGTCTTCACGAGGTTGTGCATCATCTGGCTGACCCGTCCCTCGGAGACGCCGAGCCAGGTCGCCAGGTGCGCACGGGGGATCATCGGGTGATCGGTCACAAGGTCTAGGGTCCGCTTCTCCGAGGGTGTGAGACCGAAGGCCGGCGCAGCCTCCACCATCCGCTCAGGCTGGGGAATGGAGGCGCGTTTGCGCTCCGGCGACTCGGTGGATGGTCTTCCACCAGAGCTGCCCTGGGAGCTGACGTGATTGGACGTGATTGAGGGTGTGGTACGTGCTCCCGAACAGCCCCGTGGTCTGCTGCCAGAGGCGAAGGTCCCGCCGTTCGAGCGCATCCCTCGACTCCACGGCGATGTAGGAGTCCCTGAGATAGATGCGCTCGCAGAACCTCCCCGTCAGCCTCTGTTCCCAGACGCTCGGAGCCAGGATCAGGATGGTGTCGGGGCGGCGGGTGTAGTCGTACTCGGCTATGGCCCTCAGCCTGTCGTAGAGGGAGCGGCGCCGAAGGGCCAGACCCTGGCGGACGACGCCGAAGCTGCGGCCGTCGTGGAGGGTGATCGTGGCGTCGAAACTGCCTCGGCGGTGGAACTCCACCTGGGACCGGAGTCCGTCGATGCCGGGGGACATCGAGGCGGCAAGGCGGTAGAAGGAGGCCACCGCGTCCATCCGGCGTATCAGCAGCGTGAGCCGCTCCCTGGACATAGGATAGGCGCGCATGAAGTCCGAAGGCGTCTGGAAGCCGAGGAACTCGGCGGCTTCGCTGACGCCCTTAGCCGTCAGGTAGTACCTCTCGCTCGACGGCAGGTGGACCGTGCCATGGCTCACGCGCCCCACGATGCCGTAGGCCAACAGGCCGGTTAGGGCTCGGTGGACCGTCGCGTGAGGCTCGCCAAGGACGCCTGCCAGCTCCGTCGAGTCGATGAAGGGCATCCGGCCTAGCAGCCTGTCCGAGAAACACGGTTGGCGAGTGTTTGGGGGTATGATGGGTCCAGTCCAGTAGCGGGGAGTCGTTGATGAGCAAAACCTACCTTCCCTACGAACCCGACCAGCAGTTGCTGTTGCCAGCGGCGTTGCAGGAGTGGCTGCCTGACGACCATCTGGCCTACTTCATATCCGACGTGGTGGACCAGTTGGACATGTCGGAGGTCACCGCTCGCTACGAGCGGGAACGGCGAGGCGGACCGCCGTATCATCCACGGATGATGGTCAAGGTGTTGCTCTACGGTTACTGCGTGGGGGTGTCGTCCTCACGCCGCATCGCCCAGCGTCTCCACGAGGACATCCCCTTCAGGGTGTTGGCGGCGAACAACACACCGGACTTCCGGACCATCTCCGACTTTCGCAAGGATAATGTGGATGCGCTGTCGGGCCTGTTCGTACAGGTACTGGCGTTGTGCCAGCAGGCGGGGCTGGTGAAGCTGGGGCACGTGGCGCTGGACGGCACGAAGGTCAAGGCCAACGCATCGAAGCATAAGGCGATGAGTTACCAACGGATGAAGGAGAAGGCAGCGCAGTTGTCGGCGGAGGTAGCGGAGTTGTTGCGACAGGCCCAGGCAGCGGATGATGAGGAAGACCGGCGGTACGGCAAAGACAAGCGTGGAGATGAGTTGCCGCAGGAGTTGGCCTTCCGAGAGGGTAGGTTGGAGAAGATACGGGAAGCCATGGCGGCGCTGGAAGCCGAGGCGCAGGCGGCTGGCGAACGGGCCGAGGCCGAAGGTGGTAAGCACCCGGGGGTGCCCGACGACAAGGCCCAGCGTAACTTCACCGATGCCGAGTCGCGCATCATCCCCGCACCTGGAGGAAAGGACTTCCTGCAAGCGTACAACTGTCAGGCGGTGGTGGACAGCGCTCACCAGGTGATCGTGGCGGCGCGGGCCACCAACCAGACTTCGGATAAGCAACAGGCTGCGGTGATGATGGAGGAGACCATCGACAACGTCGGTGCAGTCCCCAGGGAAGTATCCGCCGATGCTGGCTATTACTCGGCAAAGGCAGTCGAGGAGCTCTATGCTCTGGGCGTGGACCCGTTCGTCGCGCCGGAGCAGACCCGCCACGGCCGGGTTGTGCCACCCGCGCCCCGAGGTCGCATACCCAGCCATCTGTCTCCCAAGGACCGGATGCGACGGAAGTTACAGACCAAGCGGGGTCGGCAGCGCTACGCTTTGCGGATGCAAACTGTGGAGCCGGTATTCGGCCAGATCAAGCAGGGCCGGGGATTCCGGCAGTTCCTGCTGCGGGGACTGGAGAAGGTGAACGGCGAATGGTCGCTGATCTGCACCGGCCACAACCTGCTCAAACTGTTCCGCTTTGGGGTCAATCTGCACAGGAAAGCACGGGTCGATGGGCCAGCCCAACGCATCAGGACCGAATTACGAGTGGTCCGAGATCATAGAAGGCTCGATCTGCCGAGGTAGTGAGCACGGCGCTATTCGCAAAGCTATCTGGCGGCCGGCCGGGGCAACGGCACAATTAGTTGTCGCGATCCATTGTCGCTGACCCGCAAGCACCGTTAGATAATCCTCGGACGGGCTGCTAGGGCGTCTAGCAACTGTTGGTCGGAGATGGCCATGTTAGGGTTCTCATTAAACGCTGCGCTATATTCGCGGATGGCTCGATATGCAATTGTCCAACTATCCATTGTCGTCTGGAAAAGCGTCGTAAGTAATGCCTTGCAAGCCATTGTGTTCGAGCCGATTCTGTGGTGGGGGTGAACGGGTTTCTGGTCAGATCGGCTGCGACCGCCGAACGGAAGGGTTGTAACGCGCCTGGGTACGGCCATAAGGAAAGGAAGTGGGAACACCAAACTCCTTATTCTGTAATTGACTCGGAAGTGCCTAGGGACGTATCCTTGAACAGTGTCCAAGACCATTGGGGTACAGTTTCGAGGAGGCTGTAAGAATGACTTCAACCAAACGCCTGCTGCCGACCGGGGAATGCTGGTGCGGTTGCGGCGCGGAGACGGCGATTGGCTCGTTCTTCCTGCCCGGCCACGATAAGGCCGCCGAGTCGGCGGTGATCTCGGTAGAGTACGGCGGCGTTCCCAAGTTCCTGGTGCAGCACGGCTACGGCCCGGAGGGCAAGAACCCACGACGTGAGGTGAGCAGGTGGCGCGCCGAGGGTAAACGCAGGAGCGCAGCCAGATGACGACGGCACGACGGAGACAGAGAAGCGCCGGCGCGGGGACCGAATCAAGCGGCGACGGCCGCGTTACGGACTTTCGGTCTGAGCTGTGGCGCATGGCCGACACGCTTCGGGGCAGCATGGACGCCGCCGAGTACAAGCACGTCGTCCTGGGCCTCATCTTCCTCAAGTACATCTCCGACGCCTTCGAGGAGGCCCACGCCAAACTGGAAACCGAGCTGGATGCCGGAGCGGACCCCGAGGACCCCGACGAGTACCGTGCCCAGAGCATCTTCTGGGTACCGCCCGAGGCCCGCTGGCCCAATCTGCAATCCCAGGCGCGCCAGCCCGCAATAGGGCGCGCTGTGGACGATGCCATGACCGCCATCGAGCGGGACAACCCGGCCCTCAGGGACGTGCTGCCCAAGGACTACGCCAGGCCCGCCCTGGACAAGACCCGGTTGGGGCAGGTGGTCGATCTGGTGAGCAACATCAAGGTCGGCGGAGCAGAAGCCCGCGCAACCGACGTGCTGGGCAGCGTCTATGAGTACTTCCTGGAGCAGTTCGGCCTGGCCGAGGGACGCAAGGGCGGCGAGTTCTACACTCCCCGCTCGGTCGTGCGCTTGCTGGTGGAGATGCTGGAGCCGTACCAGGGCCGGGTGTACGACCCTTGCTGCGGATCCTCCGGCATGTTCGTCCAGTCGGTGGAGTTCATCAGCGCCCACGCCAGCGGCAACGGGAACGGGGGCCGGGCCAGAGGGGACATCTCCATCTACGGCCAGGAGTCCAACTACACCACCTGGCGCATGGCGAGGATGAACCTAGCGATCCGAGGCATCGAAGGCCGGATCGAGCACGGCGACAGCTTCCACAACGACCGCCATCCCGACCTTCGGGCCGACTACATCCTCGCCAATCCGCCCTTCAACGTCTCCGACTGGGGCGGCGAACGCCTGCGCGACGATAGGCGGTGGGAGTACGGAGTTCCGCCGGTGGGCAACGCCAACTTCGCCTGGGTGCAGCATTTCCTGTATCACTTGGCCCCTAGTAGAGGCATCGCCGGATTCGTCCTGGCCAATGGCTCGATGTCCTCGAACCAGTCGGGCGAAGGGGAGATACGCAAGAACATCATCGAGGCCGGGTTGGTGGACTGCATCGTCGCGCTGCCGGGCCAGCTGTTCCGCTCCACCCAGATACCGGCCTGTCTGTGGTTCCTGCGGCGGGGCCGCAGCGCTGGCGGCGAGGCCAAGCCGGGCGAGACGCTGTTCATCGACGCCCGCAAGCTGGGGCACATGATCGACCGTACCCGCCGTGACCTGTCGGGAGATGACATCAGGCGCGTGGCCGATATCTACCACGACTGGCGCGGCACGCGGGATGCTGGATACGCCGACATGCCCGGCTTCTGCAAGAGCGCGACGCTGGATGAGATGCGCAGGCACGGCCACGTCCTCACGCCCGGCCGCTACGTGGGCGCGGCGCCCCAGGAGGACGACGGCGAGCCCTTCGGCGAGAAGATGACTCGACTCTCCGCTCAATGGAGAGAGCAGCAGACCGAGGCACAGCGCTTGGACGCAGCAATCGAGGCGAACCTGACGCGGCTGGGGTTTGGGGCGAAGCCGGAGGACACACGATGATTCCGGTTATACAGGAGCAGGCGGATGAGCTGAGGCGTCTGTGCGTCCGTTACGACGTCCAGCGGCTTGACCTGTTTGGATCAGCATCAACCGGCAGGCACGATCCGGACGAGAGCGACCTGGACTTTCTGGTGGAGTTTCAGGAGTCGCCTGCCGTAGGCTATGCGAATGCCTATTTCGGCCTGCTGAAGTCCTTGGAGCGGCTCTTTGAGCGGCCTGTGGACTTGGTGGTGGAATCGGCCATCAAGAACCCGTATTTCCGGGAATCGGTTGAGAAAACCAGGACTCCCGTCTATGAGGCTTGAGGCTCGGAAGTACCTGTACGATATACAGCACGCCATCGGACTAATTCAGGAGTTTACCGATGGCACGACCTTTGCCGACTACCAGTCCAACACCATGATGCGCGCCGCGATTGAACGGGAGTTTGAAATCATCGGCGAAGCCATGACACAACTAGCAAAACTTGACTCGGCCCTCGCCTCCCGTATTAGCGAATATGAGCGGATTATTGCTTTTCGAAACGTCCTGATTCACGGCTATGCTGATGTGGACGACAATACTGTGTGGGATGTCGTAGAGAGCAATCTGCCGACCTTGGCCCGCGAGGTTGAGGCGCTCCTTGTGGAAGAAGAATGACTTGCAGGGCAGCAGGCCGAGGGAGCCGACTGGGGGCAGCCATCAAGGAGAACCTGGGGCGGCTGGGGTTTGGGCCAGGAGAATAGCCCATGTCTTGTCGGCTGGTGAACAGGGCTCGTATAATCTAGATAGTCTATCTAGCTAGGAGGTGGACCATGGCACAGTGGGCTCTCCAGGACGCCAAGAATCGGTTCAGCGCGGTGGTCGACGCCGCCCTTGCCGGGGAACCCCAGCAGGTGACCCGGCGCGGCAAGCCCGCCGTGGTGGTGTTATCGGCGAAAGAGTACGAGCAGTTGCGCAAACACCCGCCGGAGAACGCCATGTCCTTTGTCGAACACCTGCTGGCCATCCCAAACGGCGGCGGCGAATTCGAGTTTGAACGAATTGCGCTGGCTCACCGTTCGCTGGAGCTCTGATGTTCCTTCTGGATACCGATGTGGTGTCGCTGCTGCGCAGACCCGACCGCCACCCGGCTCCTGCGCTGTGGCTACAGGCCCAGCGGCCGACCGATGTGTTCATCAGCGTCGTGACCCTGGCCGAGATGGAGCGCGGCTTGGCACAGCAGAGACACCGAGACCCGGCTTTTGCTCGTGACCTCGCCGCTTGGATGGACCAAACAACGGTCTCCTTTACAGACCGGATCATTGAGGTGGACTCAGCTGCTGCCAGGCTTCGGGGGCGAATGTCCGGGGACATCGGTCACTTCAATGTTGACCTGCTGATCGCAGCCACGGGTCTTGTCAATGGCCTCACGGTGGTCACCCGCAACGTGCGCCATTTCGAGCCGACGGGCGTCCGCGTGATCAATCCCTTTTCGGATGATGAGGGCTGGGGGGAATCCGCCGAGGATGCGTAGCCCTGTGGGCATCAATACGGACTTCCTCACCCGCTGCATCAACACCCTGGAGTCGGCCTCCGAGGAGTTGCAACGACGCGGGCCGGGCGACGCCTTCTATGACATTTTTCGAGCGGCTGCCGTGAAGGAGTTCGAGATCATACTTGAGCAGTGCGGAAGCTTGCTGAGGAAGCGGCTCCGTCCCTACTTCGCCAGCAACAGGCAGGCGGACCGGCTGACTTTCAAGGACGCCTTCCGGCACGCCGCCAAGTATGGCCTCATCACCGTGGATGCCAGCGAGCGATGGTTCGCCTATCGGGACAACCGGAACGACACGGCGCACAACTACGGCGAGGGGTTCGCGGAGACCACGTTGAGGCTGTTGCCGGAGTTCATCGGCGATGCAAAGGAGTTGGCCCGGGTGATAGCGGAGGACTCAGATGACTGACCGGCTGTCGCTCCCGCCCCGCCACCGCCGCATGGTCGAGGCGCTGCTGCGCGAGCACGTGCCCGAGGCCGAGGTCTGGGCGTACGGCAGCCGCGTCAACGGCGAGAGCCACGACGGGAGCGACCTGGACCTGGTGGTGCGCAGCCCGTCGCTGGAGCCCATGGGAGCCGAGTTCCTCGACCTCGTCGGAGCGTTCCAGGAATCCAACATCCCCATCCTGGTCCAGGCCCACGACTGGGCGGGATTGCCCAAGAGTTTTCATCAAGAGATAGAGCGGGACTACGTGGTGGTGCAGGAGGGAGTAGCATCATCGAGGGCGGACCGATGGCGTCAAGTGACGCTCGACGATGTATGTATCAAGATTGGCAGCGGTGCAACGCCTCGTGGAGGTAGGGATGTCTACCTTCCAGACGGTCTCTACACCTTGATCCGCAGCCAGAATATATACAACGACGGATTTCACCGAGATGGCTTGGCGTTTATCGGCGAACACCACGCCGATGAATTGGAAAATGTAGAGGTGTTTGAAAGAGACGTGCTGCTCAACATCACGGGAGACTCAGTCGCCAGGGTATGTCAGGTTGCGCCCGATGTACTGCCTGCACGGGTCAATCAGCACGTAGCAATCATCCGACCGGACTCAATTAATCTGGATGCAGACTATCTACGCTATTATCTCGTGTCCCCAGAAATGCAGACCATGCTCCTGTCGTGGGCAGGGTCAGGCGGTACTCGAAATGCCCTCACAAAGGGAATGATTGAGTCGCTCGAGGTTCTCCTCCCGCCCCTCCCCGAGCAGCGGGCCATCGCCCACGTGCTCGGCACGCTGGACGACAAGATCGAGCTGAACCGCCGCATGAACGAGACGCTGGAGTCGATGGCGCGCGCCATCTTCCAGGACTGGTTCGTCGACTTCGGCCCGACGCGCGCCAAGATGGAGGGCCGAGAGCCCTACCTGCCGCCGGACGTGTGGTCGCTGTTCCCGGACCGGCTGGTGGACTCGGAGCTTGGGGCGATCCCGGAGGGGTGGGGAGTGCGGGCGTTGGGGGAGGTGGTGGAGTTGCTTCGCGACCAAGAGAATCCGTTATCATCGCCTGAAACAGTGTTCAGTCATTTCAGTATCCCCGCCTTCGATGATGGGCGAATGCCGAAGCAGGAGCAGGGAGAAAGCATCAAGAGTGCTAAGTCACGTGTGCCGCCAGGTGTTATCCTTCTATCCAAACTGAACCCGGACATTGAGCGTGTTTGGCTGACAGACGTAGAATCTGGCGAGCGGGCCGTCTGTTCGACCGAGTTTCTGGTTCTCCGACCTCGACAGCCATTTGGCACATGTTTTGTCTATTGTCTGGGACGTTCTCCTGCGTTCCGGCAACAATTAGGCTCGCTGGTAACGGGAACATCTAAGAGTCACCAACGTGCACCGGCGGAGGCAGTGTTGGCACTTCCCACCATATTGCCGTCGAAACCGGTGACTGACAAATTCGAGCGATTCACTCAGGCCATCTTGGGGAAGACACAGATGAATCAACGCGAATCACACACCCTAGTCGCCCAGAGAGATGCGCTGCTGCCGAGGCTGGTGTCGGGGGAGGTGGGGGTAATATGATGCCAGATGAAACAAGTTCTGAAATAACCATCTATAAGCTTTTTCTCTGTCAAGAAGTATGCGTGGGAGAAAACGTCGCGAGGTTTAGGAAAGAATTTGATTGGTGTGGTCGTGCTCTTGAATCGATACAAGAAGTTCAGATTGTCTTATCGGAAGGCGAGGTTATCGCATGGGGAGGAAAGCAGCAACAGACTGACAGGCTAGCCTTTGACGCTATGTGCACGACTCTCAATCTGCTGAACAGTGCGTTAGGCAGCTTGGTTAATGCACTGAGGTTGGCTAGATATAGCGCAATTGCAGATTCGGGCACACTCATCAGGGTAGCTTTTGAGTCTACTTGTTATGCGGATTTCTTTGCTCGAAAGCCTGAAAGGGTACCTGCTTATCTCAATCTTCTGAAGAAACTGAAGAGCGACCCGACTATTCGGGTTGATAATGAGATGAGGAACGCGGGTATCAGTTTCGGAACAGTCAGAAGAACCCTCGATACATGTGACCCGCAAGGCAGAAAGGAATTCTATTCGCTGCTTTCCACTTGGCTAGGACATCCTTCCCCTATACGAGTAGAAGCCAGTTTGACCGCGTTCAGAACCGCGAGTGGTAAACCTGACCTTGATAGAGAACGGGTTACAAGCTTTTATTCTGAAAAGCACAGACTTCTTGAGGGTCTGGTGAGCTGTCTCATACAGACAACCAAGTATGCACTGGATATTCAATTGCGCACTTGGCCGGATCACATTGACCGGAGGCTAAATGAACGCTATCGGAGCTTGGAGCAGGAATTTGCTCAACTGGCTGAGCCAGACAACGATGCCGCATGACCACTCTCACCGAAGCCGACGTTGAGAAGGCCGCGCTGGCCTGGCTGGAGGGACTCGGCTGGCGGGTGGCGCACGGGCCGGGCATCGCGCCCGGCGCGCCGGAAGCCGAGCGCGCCGGCTTTGGGTAGGCCCGAACCCCAGGAAACATTGATAATGAACCGGAACGACGGGCTGCGACAGAGGATTTTGAGTGGGCGGGCGGATGCGAATATACGTTTCGACACCCTCCGACTATTGCTGCTGCGCCTGGGATTTGTTGAGCGGGTGCGGGGAAGTCATCATGTATTCAGGAAAGAGGGCGTCCGCGAGCGGCTGAATCTACAGCGTGACGGGAACCACGCCAAGCCCTACCAAGTGCGGCAGGTCCGGCAGGTTATCCTGAGGTATCAGCTTGAAGGGGGAGAGTAATGCACAAATACGAGATCATCATCTATTGGAGCAACGAAGATGATGCCTTTGTCGCCGAAGCGCCTGAACTCCCAGGGTGCCTTGCCCACGGCGGCACGCAGGAGGCGGCGCTGAAACACATCAAGCAAGCCGTGGACTTGTGGCTCGAAACGGCGCGGGAGTTCGGCGATCCGATTCCTGAGCCGAAGGGCGAACGTCTGATGCTGGCATGACCACCATCACCGAAGCTGACGTTGAAGCAGCCGCCCTGGCCTGGCTGTCTAGCCTGGGCTGGCGGGTGGCGCACGGGCCGGACATCGCGCCCGGCGCGCCGGAAGCCGAGCGCGCCGACTACGGCCAGGTCGTGCTGGGGAGTCGGTTGCGGAGTGGGTGCTAACGAGGCTGTTGTTGGGGGGAAGTAGGGAGGCTATCGCAGGAAGCCAGCGCGGGATGCGATAATCACACTGAAGCAATGCAAGGGTTACGAATTAGAGGGGAGACAAAATGGAAGTGAAAGAGGCTGCACGGGAGGCAAGGGAATATGTCTCCGAGCTTTACGCCGATGACAAGGCAACTGACATTGCCCTAGAAGAGGTTGACTTCGACCACGAGTCCGATGCGTGGCTGATAACGATCGGTTTCATGCGCCCATCGCCTGGGGCCAATACCGTTGATGCCCGCATCACCAGCCCTTGGCTCAGACCTCTAGAACGCTCCTACAAAGTTGTTCACATCAACGATGAGACTGGCAAAGTCACAGCTCTCAAGGATCGCTTTTTGGCTCCTGCCGAGTGAGATGATGCCTCCAACCGGACACCTCGTAGACAGCAACCTCTTGCTCCTATATGTAGTTGGGAGCGAAGGTAGACACTTAATTCCCAAGCATAAGCGACTGAAAGGATACTCGGCGGAAGACTACGACCTTCTGCTATATCTGCTTCAACCGGTTGGTCGAATGGTGGTAACGCCCAACACCCTCACGGAGACCTCTAACTTGCTGCAACAGCACCGGGAGCCGGAACGCTCCCTTCTTATGGACAGGCTACGGTTCATCATTCAGGAAACCCACGAAGTTGTTGTTGCCAGTGCAAAGGCATCATCGAACAGCGACTTCGCACGACTCGGACTAGCGGACTCGGTGCTCTTGGAGGCGATTACCCCAGAAACCCCGCTGATTACCGCAGACGTTGGCTTGTACCGGGCTGCTGTAGCGAACGGCGAACAGTTATCGATAAACTTCGCTCATGAACGACCCCTGTAGAACTCAAGTGACCACCCTCACCGAAGCCGACGTTGAGCAGGCGGCCCTGGCCTGGCTGGAGGGCCTCGGGTGGCGCGTAGCCCACGGGCCGGACATCGCGCCCGGCGCTCCCAACGCGGAACGCGTCGACTACGGGCAGGTCGTGCTGGAGCGTCGGTTGCGGGACGCGCTCGTCCTGCTGAATCCGGGCCTTCCGGCCGAGGCACTGAACGACGCCTTCCGCAGGCTCACCCGCCCGGAAGGCGCAACCCTCGAAGCCCGCAACCGCGAGTTCCACCGCATGTTGGTGAACGGGGTCACGGTGGAGTACCGTGCCGGTGACAGCCGCATCGTCGGGGCGCAGATATGGGCCGTCGACTTTGACGACCCGGAGGCCAACGACTGGCTGGCGGTCAACCAGTTCACGGTTGCGGAGAACAGGAACACGCGCCGGCCGGACGTCGTGCTGTTCGTCAACGGCCTGCCCCTGGGCGTCCTCGAGCTCAAGAACCCGGCCGACGAGGACGCCACCATCTGGACGGCCTGGCAGCAGCTCCAGACCTACAAGGCGGAGTTGCCCACGCTGTTTTCCATGAACGAGGCGCTGATGGTCTCCGACGGAACGCAGGCGCGCATCGGCGCACTCACCGCCGGGCGGGAGTGGTTCAAGCCCTGGCGCACCATCTCCGGGGAGGGCCTAGCGGACCCGTCGATGCTCGAGCTGCAAGTGATGCTGGAAGGCGTTTGCGAGCCTGAGCGCTTCCTGTCCCTCGTGCGCGACTTCATCGTGTTCGAGGACGACGGCAGCGGCGCGCTGGCCAAGAAGATGGCCGGCTATCACCAGCTTCACGCCGTCCAGGTGGCCGTGACCGAGACTCTGCGCGCGGCAGAACTCCAGCGTGAAGAGCGAAGGGTTGCCGAGGAGCGCGGCCGCTACGAGGCAGGCCGCCAGCCCGGCGGCGAGCCGGGCGACCGGCGAATTGGTGTGGTCTGGCACACCCAGGGGTCGGGCAAGAGCCTGACGATGGCATTCTACGCTGGGGCGATAATCCGGGAGCCAGCGATGGAGAATCCAACCATCGTGGTGCTCACCGACCGCAACGACCTGGACGACCAGCTCTTCGGCACCTTCTCCCGCTGCCATGACCTGCTCCGCCAGCCACCGACCCAGGCGGAGAGCCGGGCCGATCTGCGGAGCAAGCTCTCGGTGAATGCTGGCGGCGTTGTCTTCACCACGATCCAGAAGTTCTTCTCCGAGGAGAAGGGCGACACACACCCCACTCTATCGGAACGGCGCAACATCGTGGTCATCGCGGACGAGGCGCACCGAAGCCAGTACGACTTCATCGACGGCTACGCCCGCCACATGCGGGACGCTCTGCCCAGCGCCTCCTTCGTCGGCTTCACCGGGACGCCCATAGAGCTTCAGGACGCCAACACCCGCGCCGTCTTCGGCGACTACATCAGCATCTACGACATTCAACGTTCCGTCGAAGACCGGGCCACAGTGCCCATCTACTATGAAAGCCGCCTGGCCAAGCTGGCGCTGAACGAGGGCGAAAGGCCGAAGATAGACCCGGAATTCGAAGAGGCCACCGAGGGCGAGGAGGTCGAGCGGAAGGAGAAGCTCAAAACCAAGTGGGCGCAGCTGGAAGCGGTAGTCGGAGCTGAGAAGCGAGTCAAGCAGATCGCCGAGGACATCGTGGCCCACTTCGAGCAGCGGCTGGAGGCTCTCGACGGCAAGGCGATGGTGGTGTGCATGAGCCGCCGCATCTGCGTCGACCTCCACCGGGAGTTGGTGCGCCTTCGCCCCGATTGGCATCACGAGGACGACGACAAGGGAGCCATCAAGGTGGTGATGACCGGCTCGGCGTCGGACCCGCCGGAGTGGCAGCCCCACGTCCGCAACAAGCCCCGGCGGGAGGGGCTGGCCCAGCGCTTCCGGGACGCCGACGATCCGTTTCGCATCGTGCTGGTGCGGGACATGTGGCTGACCGGGTTCGACGCCCCCAGCCTGCACACCATGTATGTGGACAAGCCGATGCGAGGGCACGGGCTGATGCAGGCAATCGCCCGCGTGAACCGGGTGTTCAAGGACAAGCCGGGCGGTCTGGTGGTGGACTACCTGGGCTTGGCCCAGGACTTGAAACAGGCACTGGCTACCTACACGGAGAGTGGGGGCAAGGGCCGCACGGCGCTGGAGCAGGGTGAAGCGGTGGCCGTGATGCAGGAGAAATACGAAGTCTGTTGCGCCCTGTTCCACGGCTTCGACTGGTCCATGTGGGGTACTGGGACGCCACAGGCTCGCCTGAAGCTGATTCCTGCCGCTCAGGAACACGTCCTAGCGCAAAACGATGGTAAAGAGCGATGCTTGCAGGCCGTGCGAGAGTTGTCGCAAGCCTTTGCCCTGGCCGTACCGCACGAGGAGGCACTGCGCATCCGGGACGACGTGGGGTTCTTTCAGGCTGTGAGAGCGGCGCTGTCCAAGCGGGCGACTACGGATGCGCGTCCGGAAGAGGAAGTAGACCTGGCGGTGCGCCAGATCATCTCCCGAGCCGTGGCGTCCGAGGGTGTGACGGACATCTTCGCAGCGGCTGGCCTGGACAAGCCAGACATATCGGTGCTGTCGGATGAGTTTCTGGCTGAGGTGGAAGGGATGCCGCACCGCAACCTGGCGGTGGAGCTGTTACAGAAGCTCCTCAACGGCGAGATTTCGACGCGGCAGCGCAGGAACCTGGCACAAGCCCGCTCCTTCGCCGAGCTGCTGGAGCAGACGCTGCGCCGTTACCAGAACCGGGCGATAGAAGCGGCCCAGGTCATCGAGGAGCTGATCCAGCTTGCCAGAGACATGCGGGAGGCCACCGCCCGCGGCGAGGCGCTGGGGCTGACCGAGCACGAACTGGCCTTCTATGATGCGCTTGAAACCAACGATAGCGCGGTGCGGGTGCTGGGCGACGAGACTCTCCGCGACATCGCCCGCGAGTTGGTGGAGACCGTCCGCAACAACGTGACCATAGACTGGACCCTGCGGGAGAATGTGCGAGCCCATCTCCGCGTTTTGGTTCGCCGCATCCTGCGCAGGCACGGCTACCCACCGGACAAGCAGGAGAAAGCGACGCTGACGGTGCTGGAGCAGGCGGAAGCGCTGTCAGAAGGTTGGGCCGTGTCGTGAAGCGATCAGGGTCAATCTCTTACCCTACAGAGCCAGCCCGGCCCGCAGCACGGACGTTTCCGGTCTTGTGTAGCTGCACTGTCTGCATGACCTGTGAGGATGTTGCGTTCACTGAGGAGGAGTAACCATGCGATACTTCCACAGAAACGAGTTGCTGGCCTACGGACTCCTGGCCATCGCGGCGCTGGTTGTATCTCTGCCGCTGTACCCGTATCAGTGGCACTTGCTCCTGCACATAATTGGCGTGGTGGTCTTTCTGGGCAACATCAGCGTGACCGCCGCATGGATGCTCATGGCGGGACGTACGAAGAATCGCCAAGTTCTGCACTTCGCCGCCAAATCCGTTACCCGCGCCGACCTGCTGTTCACTCTGCCCGGCTTACTCCTGGTGCTGCTGAACGGCCTTGCGATGGCCGCTGCGCGCTGGGGCGGATGGACAGGGTTTCATGAGGTATCCTGGATAACAACCTCCTTGATACTGTTCACAATCTCCGGACTCGTCTGGGTGGGAGTTCTCCTCCGCCTTCAGCGTCGCATGCTGACGCTCTCTGGACCGTTGGGCCGGGCCGATTCGCCGCTGCCCGCAGAATTCTTCTCCGTGCTCCACCAGTGGTACGCTTGGGGGACGCTGGCAACCGTGTTACCGATCGTATCCCTCTATTTGATGGTCAATAAACCGACGCTCTGGTAGTGGAATGCCCCAGTGCAATTCCTGGAGGTTTGGCGGCCCTGAGGAAATCTTCAACGTGAGATACGCTTGGAGACTGAACCCCCAAGGGAGACCCCGAGGATTGGTCGGGCGGCGGCATGAGGATTGGTCGGGCGGCGGCATAGGGTAAGGCGCTGCATAAACGGGAATCAGGCGCATGATCTCCGTTGCGAAAGGGAAAGATGATGCGTGGAACCCCGACTACCACAGACGGAGACTGCGGGATCGCAGCAATATGACAACCAGGTGCGAATGGATGCGTCTTACTAAGTCTGTCTGGCTGCTTCTGGTGTCCGTAGCGCTGCTCCCGGCGCTGGCGAGTTGCAACGAGGCAGACGCCGGGCCTTCAGACACGCCTCAATCAATGGCGCCCATTGGGACCGCAACGGCAACCGCGTCGTCCGACATATCGTCGAGAGCGAACACAGACCTCCAGGAGCTCCCCGCCCATTGGCAGTTCCTCTCCGGCGTATTCCCGAAGTATGCGAATGTGTTCGGCGTCAACATCTTCGCCACCGCCGGCACACCTGACGCTAAAGTGATCCATGCCTCAAACGTGATGGCGCAGTACCTAGACAATAACGAAGACGGAGAGCCGGACAACCCTAATGTTGTCAAGGCAATGACTCGCGCGCACGCCTCGCTCCTCATGACTGAGACGGAAGCCGAGGTGCAGTCTCTGTACGATCAAGTGCCCCGCAGTTTCCTGGAGATGGTGGATAAAGGCCAGGTCCGTGTGCAGGGTCTATACGGGTCGGAAACCAAGCCTGAACATGGATTCGACGCCAGCCTGGAGGAAATCCTACACCTGATAAGTTCGGTTGGCTATGCGCAGGCCTACCCGGACGTGTTTGGCGAGGAAGCGGCTTCGACTATAGCCGCATACATGGACAAGGCCAGGGGCGGACATTTTGAGGAGAGGCAAGCCGCCGATTGCGAGGATGACGGGAATGGCCCATGCGCCCTCCCTCCGGGTGGAGAATATCCGGCGGGTGCGTGGTACACCTATCTTGATCCCACCTGCAACTACGCTTGTATGATAAGCGAATACTTCTACTGGGCGCTTACGACGATCATGGGCGCCCAAAGCGACGATCAGCGTTGTAGAGATATTTCAAGGGAGTGGGCGGCCTGCACTACCGATCAACTCAAGTCGAAGGACCCGGATATCTATGAGGTGCTGACCAACCCTCAGTACGTATTACCGCTTATACTACCTGACGGCAGCTACGATCCGGTTACGCCGTAAACCATAGCTGGGTTTGCAAAGCCAGCCATGCCATCGTACCCGCGTGCTGCCTATCCCCCCGGGAGAACCTCTGTCCGCTGTAGCTCGGAGGTCAAGACCGGTCGGATGAAGCGTCGGAACAGCTCTATATCTACAAGGCCAACCTGAACCTCAGGGTGAAGGTTCTTGTGAACCAATTGACACGCACTCAGGTTCAGCGGACTCAGGATCGGGAGAATCAGGGTCTGAGGAATCATCGTCGATGGGTATAGCCAGCGTGATGTTCACGTTGTTGTCCCTGTCGATGATGACCTGTTCCACGAGCATCTGGAGATAATCGTGACGCTCCTCGGGGGTCAAGTCGTCCAGGCCCTGGCCGAACTTTCTCGCCCAGGCTAGGACCTCCTCCATCAGTCGCCGCTTCTCAGTTCCACTCGCCTCCAGAGCACGGTAATCGTCCAGCTTCGCCCTGGCGCTCTCAAGCCGCTCGGTGATGAACCTGCGCTGGAGGTCGAGTTGGGCCTCGGTGATCTTCCCCGACACGAACAGCCTGATGGCGCGGTCCTCTTCCATCTGGATGCTTCGCAAGCCTCGCTCGGCCTGGGCTATCTCCTCCTCCATTCCGCCGCCCTCCTGAGAATCGAGGGTGGCGACACCGGCGACGATCAGGTCGGGGTTCTGGAGTACCCGCTTCACCTCGCTCCATATCGGCTCCTCCAACTGCTCCGCCCGGATGTAGGGCTTCTCCCGGCAGCGCAGGCGCATACCCTGCATACCGTTGCACATGTAGTAGCGGCGGGGGGCGGTCAGGTCGTAGGTGTAAGCCTTGCCTTTGCGAACGCTGGTGGTTGTCCAGGAGGCCCTCGTGTGGAAGTTGCGGCCGCACTCGCCGCATTTCAGCAGGTGCTGCAACAGGTAGAGCACCTTCGTGTTCCTCTTGGCCTTCGTGCTCCGCTGCTTCTTCAACTTCTGCGCCCGTTCCCAGGTCTTATCGTCGATCACCTGCGGGACCGGAATCTCAATCCAGGTGTCCCTGGGCTGGTCGTAGACCTTCATGCCGTCCTCGGTGCCGACATGGCGATACTTCCGTAGACTCAGGTACCCGTGTAGGTGGCATTCCCCAGAACGTGGTGCACGCGGGACTGAAGCCACATCAGCTTGCCGGTCTGTGTGGGAACCTCCTCGTCGGTCAGCCGCACGGCAATGGAGTAGGCCCTCATTCCCTCATGAATGTACATGTGGAAGATACGGCGGACGACCTCCGCCTGCTCCTCAATCACCTCGGGCCTGCCGTCGTCTCCGATGCGGTAACCGTAGGGGAGGCCGCCGGTGGGCACCCGTCCCTGCTTGGCAGTCCCCCGCTTGCCCATCGTGGAGCGCTCCCGGAAGTTGTCCAGCTCAATCTTGCCGATGGCCGCCATGAGGCCGAAGGTCTTCATGTCGATGGCGTCCAAGACGGCTTCCAGCCGAATCTGGTGAGCCTCGACGACCTCCATGAGTGCGGCGGCGGGGTACATGCCCCTGCTGAGGCGGTCGGACTTCCAGCACACGATGGTGTCGAAGCGTCCGCGTCTGGCGTCGGCCAGCATCCGCTGGAACTCGGGGCGCTTCTTGGACCAGCCTCGGCCCACCTCCTGGTAGCGGGGCGGTGATGGTCAGCCCCTTGCTCTCGCAGTAGGCTTCCATGTCGCCCGTCTGCTCGGCGATGGAGGTCTTGTCCTCCCCGTCCTGGCTCTTGTCCGAGACGCGGGCGTAGATGGCCGCCCGGTTCCCCTCCGTCTTTCTATCGGTGATTCTCGCCATTGCTGCCTCCTTTCCGATACCCTGAAATCAAAAAGACCCGCCTCCTGTCGGGAGCGGGTCTGCGAGTAGTACAATGCTACTGCATCACCTGTCTCGTCAGGTGGCGCCACGGCCCGGGGTGTTAGCGCACCGCCGGGTCAACTTTCGCTCCCATGATACCGATTGATACCGCGATTGGGGGACCGGCGTCAAAGTGCGGCAACCGTCCGGCAGTGGGTCAGTCATTCTCTACCACCCCGCCGGCTTGGTTATAGTTCCGATCCCGTCAGTCAGCGTGTCGGGAAGCTGGCTCCGCCTCAGGTGGCTCTTCCAAAGGCGCTTGACGTAGGTCGCAGCGTCCGCCGGCTCCCTCGGACTGCTGTTCTTGGAGTCTGGATTGACCAGAGTCACCCGAAGCCCCAGGTCGTCCCGAACGTAGCGCATCGCCCCCGCAAAGTCCGCGTCATTGGACACGACGACCGCCTGCTCATACTCCGCGTTGAACCCATCGACCAAGAGACGAGTGGCGAGGTTCACGTCCGACCCCTTCTCCTCCGGAGCGTGCGTGACATGCACCACCTGCGGCTCATGTCGCTGTTGCAGGAGCTGGAGCGGGACAACGGGCGGAAGAAGACGGCGGAGGTCCTGGGGGTGGACCGCAGGACCCTGGACGCCAGCCTCGACGACGGGGTGCTGACGCGGCGCATCCGCAACGCGCTGCAGAAGGCGCTTCAGTCGGGTGTGGGCTCAGCCGCCGCCGAGCAGCGGGACCGCAACGACCAGATGACGGACCGTCTGGAGGACTTGGAGGGCGTCGTCGAGGAACTGGGCAAGGAGGTGAGGGCGAACAACAGGGCCAGCGAAGACAGGGACAGGGCCGTGCGTGAGGAGGTGGCCCAGGGCTTTCGCAAGGTGGAGAAGATGCTGGCGAGTCTTGAGACGGGACGGGGTGGACAGGACGGGGCGAAGCCGAACGGCGCCGGCCCGCAGCCCAGGAAGAGGTTTTTGCTCAGGCGGGAGTACCCCGACCTCGTGACGTTGGAGCCCGCCGAGGACGACGAGGACGTGTTCGGAGAGGTCTGGCCTCTGGTCGTAGAGTGGAGGGAGCTGAAGGCCGTTCATCCCGACGCGGGAAAGAGCCTGTCCTGGCTGAGCACCGAGGAGCGGTTCCTGGCGTTGGAGCTTATACCATTTCAGGCTAATGAGGCCGCATAGTGTGCTGGAAGACTTCGCGTTGAGTGTTTGATCCAGTTCCACGCTGTTAACGAGCGTACGCGACCAGGATCATACTCCAACTCACGCAGGTAGGAATCAACCGGCTCCATCTTCTCTTCCACACTCTCGTACACCCTCCCCTCCACCCAGCGACGGACCTCCTGGAACACACGCTCAGCAGGATTGAGCTCTGGACTGTAGGGCGGCTGGACTATCGTCGGCAGTCCTACGCCCTCGACCAGCCCGGCGCGGTGACCGCGAGCTCCATCCCACACCAGCGCTGCGATGTCCGAGTGATGCTTCAGGCCATTGACCGCTGCTGCTATCGACTCGGACTTCATTGAGTCGATCCAACTCCACTGTAGCCTGCCCCTCCGAACGTCCACTACCAGGAACAGGTACGTCCACCGGTACACCATCTGCACCCTCTGCACCACCTTCACTCCACGACGCCCCCATACTCTGCGAACCATCCCCCTCAGACCCACTCGCATCTCGTCGGCAAAGCCAAAGGCCGTCTCTGATGTCACCCCCACTCTGGTAAGGCTGTCTGCGAGGCCCCCTTTTTCCACGACTCCTGTGCTGCCAGATCCGCTTTCTCATGGCGGCCCCTCGGAACCTTCGGTGAACATCCCAACCGGGACACCAGGCTGTAGACGCTGCCCGGTTTGTAACTCACACCGTACTCAGACTCTATCCAGTCCCTGATCTCTCCCGCCGTCCTGAAACGTCCGATCGACACCTCCTCGGTCAACTCCCGCTCTTGCTCCGCGCTCAGAAACCGGGGTTGACCTCTCCCCCCCATCTTGTGGGCACTCACTTCCCCCATACCGCCCTCTCTATACCAGCCCACCCACTGCTGGACCGTGCGCTGATGAACCCCTACCGCCCTTGCCGCCTCACCGAGTTGCCACCCCGAACGCACCAGCCACAGTCCGTGTAGCCGAGTCCGCAGGGTGATATCCTGTTCCCCATGGTAGGCTGACTTCAGCGCCTCCGGACTATCCTCTGCCCGCCAATCTATTCGAAGCGGTCGTCCGATCATCTCATGCCCTCCACCTGTCTGGTAGACTCAGCATGGATGAACCAATTGGAACATCTCTAGCCGCTTCCCGGCCTAGTTACGCTCAATTTGTATAACCTTCTCCCGCCAGGGGAGAAGGGACTTCCGAAACACCCTCTGAGGTCAACGCGTTGGCATCGGTCGATTCTACGATGGGCGCCGGCCCGTGATGCTCCGCGGACGCGCCGGCCCGATTCCGGCGGTCCTGAGCTATGGACAGTGCCGCGACGAACAGGCCGAGCAACAGCACGGCTGCGGTCGCGGCGAGTCCCAAGGCGTGGCCCAAGCTGCCCAGGTCCGTCGCCATGTCGGTGACGGTTGGTGAGCCGCCGTCGAAGAGGAGCACGAACAGGGCCATGGCGAGCAGCGCGCCGTCCCTGAGCTGCGTGGGCCAGCCGACGCGCTCGCGGTAGAGCAGTCCAAAGCAGGCGCACGACAGGCTGTCGCCGCGCGCCATCGCGATCCCGACCGCGGCCATGAAGGTCAACAGCATGGCGACGACCGCCAGCGAAGCCCACGTGACGAGAAAGCCGCCGAGCAGCAGCAGGGCGGCCGATAGCTCCAGCAAAAGCAGGCTCCAGGCGAAGACGGTCGACAGCGATCCGGGCAGAATGCGGTACTGCCGTACGTCCTCGGCGAAGCGCCCGGGCGCGCTTACCTTCGTCAGCGCCGACATCAGGAACACCGCGCCCAGGATGAGTCGGACAAGGACGGCCAAGATGGTCATGAGGCTACGGCCAACAGAGTTCCGGCGATTGGGCCGCGAACCCGCCATACACGTGCGACCTCTAGAAGCTGGACTTCGTTGAACCTGCTGAAGGTGTACGTGCTTCGGGTCGTGCCTTCGGATCCGTTGAATTCGTGGACCATCTTGAGCGGATAACCCGTTGTCGAATCGATCCAGAGATCGATTGCTAGCAGGCCATGTTCATTGGCCCCCTTGACCCGATAGTGGCGCGTCGAGACTGTCTCTTCAAGCGTTGCAACGGTAAGCTTCATCACTCGACCCAGCCTGCTCTCCAGGTCTGCGACGCCGTGGAAGCCGTCCCCGAATATGTCCCAGAAGAAATCGGCAACATAGAACGCCCCTGTGTTCCAGCGACGCCACCCCTCCGATCCCGTACGCTCGTAAGTCGCCCCGTCGACATGGAGCCACTCGCTCTCATCGTCTTCGGGTTCCCCGATACTGTGATCCGGGACGTCCAGTCGCTTCAGGTAGAACCCCTTGCCGAAAACGTAGTCCGCTTCGACGCGTCTCTTGCCTCCGGTACGCCTTGAAGTTCCGACGATCTGTCCGGTTTCCTTGTGAACGAGGTCGCAGACGTGGAGACTCGGCGGTGTGAATTGGCAATCCCGTTGCTCGACGTTCCTTGAGACGGTCTGCGGGGATGCTGTGGACAACACCTGAGGACCCGCCTCCGCTAAGTCAAACCCGGCTGCTTGGAGCCCCCATGCAGAGAAGTATTGCATACTGAAGAGTACTGCGGTGTCCACGGACTCCACGACATGCACAGAAACCAGCGGTGCGGTGTCCCCCGGGGTATCAGCTACTTCAGCTACTAGGGGGTCCGCATGAGCGTCATGGTTGGCGCCAGTAGCCGGGACGGATTGGTACGTCTCAGCCATCGGCGGGTCTATCCACTTCTGTTCGACCAAGGTTGTGGAGCACCCAGCCACAAGCAGTGGGACACCAGAAGCAAATGCGACTACTGAACGGAGTCTCAGGTAGAGCATCCTCGCACTACACCGTCCCAGGCTTGTCCAGTAGAGAAGTCGCTGGGTTGTGGGACAACTCAAGCGAAGTCGCTATAGTTGACAGGGTTTCCTCATTGATGCCCTTGAACCCCGTAATCATAATGACCCACCCGTCACGCTCAAGCGCCAGAGTCAGCGCTGTAGTAGGATTCCAGAACATACCAGTGTCGGACTCTTCCCACGTTCCTTGGATCAGATGACCCACCCGCGATCCGACCGTAACCTGCCGATGATGACCGGCTTTGACACGTGGTTTAGCGTGCCGAACGACGCTTATGAGGACAGGAGACTTACCTTCTGTCCGGCTGTCAGCAGCGACATCATGTGGGACAACGCCACCCCACGGAGTATGCTGACCACACCATGTGTGTGTGATAAACGCAAGCTGTCTGATCCATCCCATGTGAATATATCACCATGGCGCAGCCCAAAGCTGCAGCGGTAAACTTGTGTAATTCACCCATAGGTGCCTAAAGTCGTAATGCCGATTGATCGGCACAGGACAGCAGGCCGGTACTTCCGGCGGAGGAAAGCTGCGCCTTGTCTGCCCGGACGTCTCAACCGAGTAGCCGAGGCTATGCTGTGGAGCGGCCGGGGAGCCGGGCGTCGCACGGGACGCATCAAGAGGGCAACCGGTCTAACAGTCGGCCGCGACCGTCGCCCGAGCGCTGCCGGTGCGCCGGCGGCTCGGGCGCGGCCGATTAACGTTACGCCGTCGCAAACCAGCAGTATCACGTTCTTGGCACGATTCGTCTCGCCGAGCTGATTGAGCGCACGACCGACCTTCGTCGGCGCCGACATCAGGAATACGGCGCCCAGGACGAGGCGAGCGAGCAGCGCCAGAGCAATCATGGGAGGCGCCTACAGGGGCGCCGGTGGTCCGGTCGCCTCGGCGAAATTGCGGCCCCTCGGACGGATCGACGATCCGGCCGACGCAGGGGCCTCGGGAAGCTCGACTTCGTTGAACTTGCTGAACACGTAGGTGCTCCGGTCGGTCCCGAGCGGCGTGCTGTACTCGCGAGTCATTTTCAGCGGGTACCCCGTACCCGCATCGATCCACAGATCGAATTTCATCGGACCTTGCAGATTGTCCTGCTCCGCGCGATAGCGTTGCGCCGTGACCGTTTCGTCGAATCGCTCGTCGGGTAGTCGCGACACCCTGTCGAACCATCGTCCGAGGTCTGAGACCTCGCCGTACCCGTCCTTGAATATTTCCCAGACGAAATCGGGGTAAGCAAAGAATGCGAATATAGGGTCCCCGCGCTGCCATCGGTCCGGAGCCTTGCCCTTGTACCTCGTCCCGTCGACGTAGAGCATTTCGATCCTTCTCCTGTAAGCCGGATCACCTACATCGTGATCGAGGACGTTGCGCGCATTCGTGTAGAAGCCTCTGCCCAGAACGTAGTCCGATTCCGCGTGCCAACCGCCCCCGGCCCGCTTTGACGTTCCGACCATCAGGCCGGTGGCCTTGTCAACCAGGTCGCACACGTGGAGGCTCGGCGGCGTGAAGCGGCAATTTCCTTCCTCGACCCTCTCGGAATTCGATTGCAAGGCGGCCATCGCCTCAGATTGAGTGTCCCACGGTCCCGGGCTGAGTCCGGCCGCCTCGAGCGGCCCTGGGTAGTAGGCCGTCTCGGCGAAGAGCACCGCCACGGTCGTGGACGCGCTGACGTGAAACGACCATAGCGGCCCACCTGCCCTGGTGACACGAGCCGCAGTCGGATCCGGAACGGGGCTGGGAGCGATGGCGGTCGCCAACACCGGAGCGGTACTGGGAGCCGTGGTTGTCGCAAGCTCGGTTGCCGGCTCCCGATCCGGCGTGGAACACCCGAGACCGACGGCCACGACGATCAGGGCCGGTACGATCGGCAGGCGGGAAACCAAGAGGTTCATGAGCCCAAGGACTCCCCTATCCTCAACAGTGTCTGAGCATCGAAGCCTTCGGGTCCGATAATGATGGCAACCCATCCATCTCGCTCAAACGCCAAGGTGAGGGCCGCATCTCGATTCCAGGCGGCGGCATTGTCTGACGCTTCCCAGTACCCATGAATCAAATGCCCCTCCCGCTGGCCAATGCTGGCCCTCTCGCGGAATCATCCAGACACCTTGACCGTTGGGGTGTTCATAGAATATCGTGCTTGAGCAATAAACGCAACCATCTGGCTATGGGAAATATATCACGTTACATGGGCTGAGTATCGAAGCGGTAGACCGCCCTCCGGCCCATGAATTTGACGTATATCGCAACACCTGCTACTCAAGGGTGAGCCGCTCTCCTCTCAGCAAGTCTGGACAGTCACGCCGCCTCCCCGATCGGCTCGGAGGGCGCAAGCTCGTTCTGGCGGCTGTATAATTGCGGCGGCCGGAGGCGCGGGCCGTACGCACCGGTTCCGGCCGCGCCCATCCGCCCAATTCCGCGGACATGGTAAGTCGAAGACCCCCAGGAGGTGCTCACGTGACTGGCCAACCCATCGACGTCGCAAGCGACCGTCAGCTATTCGTCGACCGTTACCTGATCGATTCGGCGAACGGTGTCGACCTCAAGCTGCACAGTCCCCGGTCGGCGGGCACGGCGATCGTAACCGACGCGCCGTGGGAGGGCAGCACGTGCGACTACCACACGGTGCTGAAGGACGGGGGCGTATACCGGATGTACTACCGCGGCACGAGCCACGACGGCTACCAGATCGAGTCGCTGATGGCGCCGGGCGAGACGAAGGTCCCGCTGCACGCCGACCTCACGTCCTATGCCGAGAGCGTGGACGGGATCACGTGGACGAAGCCGTCGCTGGGCATCTTCGAGTTCGAGGGCTCCAGGGACAACAGCATCGTCTGGATGGAACCCGGGTCGGACCTGGTCCCGTTCCTGGACGGCAATCCGGCGGCGAAACCGGCCGAGCGGTACAAGGCCATCGTGCGCGAGCCGGTCGACGGCAAGGAGACGCTGAAGGCGCTGGCGTCCAGCGATGGCATTCACTGGCGACGCATGCGGGACGAGCCGATCGTGGACGACCCGCCGTTCGACACTCAGAACGTGCCATTCTGGGACCCTTGGCGGGGCGAGTACGTCATCTACGTGCGCGGCAAACACGGCGAGGGCCGATTCACCCACGGACGTACTTCCGAAGATGAGGGCCGCAAGTCGATACGGTGGATCAGGCGCGGCACCTCCAAGGACTTCCTCAACTGGTCGGCGCTCGAGCCGATAGACACCGGGGACGCGCCGATAGAGCACATGTACACGAACGGCACGATACCCTACCTGCGGGCTCCCGGCGTCTACCTGGCGTTCCCCAGGCGCTTCATGCCGGAGCAGACCCGCCACGCCGACGCCCACTGGCCCGGCGTCGCCGACCCGATCTTCATGAGCAGCCGCGACGGCATCCACTGGGACAGGACCTTCCTGGAGTCGTACATCCGCCCGGGGCCGGACCCGCGCAACTGGATGTCCCGCGCCAGCCTCGTCTCCAACGGCGTGGTGCAGACCGGCGAGAAGGAGCTTTCGCTGTACGTGCTGCGAAACCGCGATTTCCCGACCTGCCACTTCGAGCGCATGACGCTGCGACTCGACGGCTTCGTGTCGGCCAACGCCGGGTACGGCGGCGGCGAGCTGACCACGCCGCCCTTGCTGTTCGACGGCGACGAGCTGGAGCTGAACTACTCCACCTCGGCCGCCGGCCACGTCAGCGTCGAGGTACAGGACGTCGATGGTACCGTCCACGACGGCCTGAGCCTCGCGGACTGCGGCGAGATGATCGGGGACGAGACCGATGGCGTCGTGCGCTGGGGCGGAGGCGCCGGGCTCGGACGGCTGTCAGGAACGCCCGTCAGGCTGCGCTTCGCGATGAAGGACGCGGACATGTACGCGTTCCGCTTCCGCAGGGCAGGGTCGTAGGCGGGGACGGGTTGGGTAGGCCGACGGCGAGTTACTCCGAGCTGTCGGGGTACTCTTCCGTCGGCGCCCTCCGAACCGGACGTGACGCTTTCGCGTCATCCGGCTCTCCAGTGTGTCTTACAAAGGGTAGTGCTTGGAGTGTGTAGGCATTCCAAGAATCAGCAGACTTCCGGGTGCGAGTCACACTTCATAGTCCAACGTCATGTCGTGCTCCTCGGCATGTCCAGCAGAGAACCCGCCAGTACCCGAAAGGCCGGCGAGCTCGTTGGTACCCGACCCTGGAACGACCTCGTACTCCGCCGTGGCCTCCTCTCCGTCGTAAGCCCCCGTGTGTAGCAACACGAAGCTGCCTGTCCGCCCGCCCAAGCTGCCCACAACCTTCTCGAAACCCATGAACAAGGCGCCCCCACTGTAGAGGTGCACCATCACGTACATGAGGTTGCCTGTCCCGGACAGATCACCGTGGAAAGACTTCGTCACGTGCGCCCGGGTCAGCTTCGGCCCGTCCTCCGGTTCATCAAACGGCTCCTCGTCCCAGCTTATGATTTTGAACGTGGCATTTGTGAACATCTTCTTCTCCTGGATGGGAATGAGCGGCGCCAGTTCCCTTCACGCCTTATCTGCCTCTTCTCCCGTCAACGGAGAAGGTCGAGGCGAGGGTGGATTGTCGGGCCGCTCCTACAGCCCCAGGTCTTCCAGCAGCTTGCCGAACTCGGCGACGACGATGTCGACCGTCTCGGACACGGGCGGCGCCGAGATGTTGTAGGTCTTGACCGAGGCCTCGACGGCCATGCCGCCCTGCGCGACCGTCTCGGCGCTCGGAAGATAGCCGACGTTGCCGTTGCCGTACCCGGCGACCATCGTATGCGCCGCCTTTGAGCGCTCCTTGACCCCGAGCGCGATCTCGACGAACGGCTCCCCTGGGAGCGCGACCAGCACGAAGTCGTCGAGGCGGTATCCGACGATCTCGAAGACCAGTTTGTCCTGTTTGACGCCGGACCTCACCTTCTCCAGCACCCCCTTTGTCCAGCGCTCCATGAGCAGAAGGGGGACCGTCTCGCGGACGGTCACGCCGCGTTGCACCGCCTCCGCCAGCTCGCGCTCGGCTTTGGCGGCCTGAGCCTCGGCCTCGGCCAGCGACGGCAGCGGCTGCAGGGGCACGGTGGCGGTCCGCGACGCGACGTCCAGCACGCCATGCGTCGGGCCGTCGTGGAACCGCTTGCTGTACAGCGCCAGGTTCGACATGGAGCCGCCGGCCTCCATCACGACCTCGTGCGGGCGCGTCTCGATCCCGATCGCGGTCTTGGCGGCCTCGCAGCCGATGACGCCTCCGATCCGCTCGACCTCGTCCCAGTCGTGTTGCAGGAACTCGATGGTCGCCTGGTTGCCGGCGCACCCGGTCAGGAACAGGGTTGTGCCGCCGACGGTCTGGTCGACGATGCGTCTCACGACGCCGGGGTAGTCGGGGCCCAGCAGGAAGCTGTCCATGCCCATTACGACCGGATGGGCCGCGAAGCAACATACGACGGCGATGGGACGGCCCTCCAGGTCGTCGACCCTGAGCACGTCCACGCCGTGGTCGGTGACGCCGTCGGGGTTGCGCCCGACGAAGACGCGGCCGTCGTCCATCATCTGCTCGCGGTTGATGTTCACCGCGGCCTCGCCCCGGGCGGCTCCGGCCCTGGCCGGCCGGCGGTCGGCGTCGGCGGCCGCGGCGAGCCCGGCCAGCTTGTCGACCAGCTCCGCCACGTAGGCGTCCAGCGACTCGATCTCGCCGGGCCGCGACGCGATGTCGTGGGGGCCGCCAAGGCTGGTGCGCACGGTGCTCGGGCTGTTGTGGGTGTGGGTGCACGCCACCGTTACGTGGCTCGGCTCGGTGCCTATGCGGTCGGCGACGGCGCCGCGTATCTCGTCGGCCAGCGGCAGGTCGAGGCCGATCAGATCGCAGTCGATTATCGCGATCTTGTGGTTGTCGTCGGCCAGCACGAGCGCTGTGGCGGCCAGCGGCATGTGGATGCCGGTCGAGGGCTCGATGCGCCGCATTATCCCCTGCATCCTGAAGCCGATCGGGGGCGTGATGTCGATCCTGGAAACCCCGGCGGTCAACGTGTTCTCACTCATGTTGGCTCTCCTCGATGGGCCGTTGTTGCGAAATGGCCGCCCGTGAGCGGGCTCAGCGGGCCGTGTACCCGCCGTCGATGGGGATGACCGCGCCGTTGATCAGGGCCGCGTGGTCGCTGGCCAGGAACGCCACAACGGACGCCACCTCCGGCGGCTTGCCGAAGCGTCCGAGCGGTATCTTCTCCAGCATGGGGCCGCGCCTTTCGGGCTCGTTCCAGAACGCCTCGCCCATGGGCGTGAGTATCACCGTGGGAGCGACTGCGTTGACGGTAACGCCGCGCGGGCCCCACTCGACGGCCAGCACCTTCGTCAGCATGTTCATCGCGGCCTTGCTCGCGCCGTAGGCCGCGTGCTGCTCCAGCGCGACGAGGCCCGCCTGGGACGACACGTTGATGATGCGCCCCCAGCCGCTCTCGAGCATCGCCCTGCCGAGCGCCTGCGACAGGAAGAACGCGCCCTTCGCGTTGATGTCGAGCGTCGTGTTCCACTGCTCCTCGGTCACCTCCGACGCCGGGGCGTTTTCGGCGACGCCGGCGTTGTTGACCAGCACGTCGGGCGCGCCCAGGGCGGCCTCGGCCTCCGCGGCAACGTACTCCGCCGTCTCCTTGCCCCGCAGGTCGACGACGCAGCAGCCGTAACGTACGCCGGTGGGCCGAAGCTCCGTGCCCAGGCTGTCTAGATCGGACCTGGTGCGGCTGACCGCGAACACGTCCGCGCCGGCCTTCGCGAGCTCCAGGCAGATCGAGCGGCCGATGCCCTTGCCGGCGCCCGTGACCACGGCTCGACGGCCGGACAGGTCGATCGCTACCGGCATCAGACCGTCACCATGACCTTGATCGCGCCGCTCTGCCCGTCCCGGGCGGTCTCGAACGCCGCGACCACGTCGCTCAGCTCGAAGTGGTGGGTGACTATAGGCCCGGTGTCGACGGCGCCCGACGCCACCATGTCCAGCGCCGCCGGGTAGGTGTTCGCGTAGCGGAAGATGCCGCGTATGTCGATCTCGCGCGTGGCGGCCCTGATGATCGGCAGGGTCATCTCGCTCGGGCCCAGCCCGACCAGCACGACCGCTCCGCCCGGCGAGGTCGCGTCGATGGCCGTCCGCACGGCGGCCTCGGCTCCCGAGCAGTCTATGGACACGTCGACCGGGCCGATGCCGTCCCGCACATCGTGCCGCAGCGTCGGGCTGTCGGCGCGGAGCGCTCTTCCGCCGAGGGCCTCGGCGACGTCGAGCCGATCCTGCCGCAGGTCCGCGACTCCCACGGCTGCCGCGCCGGCGGCCCGCGCCGCGAGCAGGCACGCCAGTCCGACGGGCCCGGCGCCCATCACCAGCACGCGGCTGCCCGGCCTCACGCCGCCGCGTCTGCACGCGTGGACGCCGACGGATAGCGGCTCCAGCATCGCCCCGCCGTCGAGCGAGACGTGGTCGGGAAGCCGGTAACAGAAGTCTGCGGGATGTACGACGTACCGGGCCAGCGCGCCGTCTATCGGCGGTGTTGCCATGAACCGCACGTCCCCGCACAGATTGTAGCGCCCCGATTTGCAGTGGGCGCAGCGTCGGCAGGGGACGCCCGGCTCGATCGCGACCCGGTCTCCCGGCTTCAGGTCCGTCACGTCGGCCGCCACGTCCTCGACCACTCCCGCGGCCTCGTGCCCGAGGACCAGCGGAGACTCGACGACGAAGTCGCCGATGCGGCCGTGCTCCCAGTAGTGGATGTCCGATCCGCAGATTCCGACCGATCTGACACCGATCACGACGTCCCCCGGGCCGGGCCTCGGCGTCGGCCTGTCCTCGATCCGCAGATCGCCAACCGCGGCGAGGACCGCCGATGGGTTTGTCATATTCGTGGTGTGCATCGTTGGAGGCGGAAACCCTCGCGTTCATCCAGAAAGGCGGGCCGATTATATCTGCGGCGCCGCCGTTTGCCTAGACGCGGCGTCGGTGGTACGTTGAGCCGCGGCGCGCGAACGCGGGGAGCGGCGGAGGGCGAGACTGAGCGATACAGCCGGGGCCGTATTGGGAGTCGACGTCGGCACCACCGGGGTGAAGGCGGTGGTCGTCGACGACACGGGCGTCGTGTTGGCGGACGCCGACGCCGAGCAGCCGCTGTCCGTGCCCTGGCCGGGGTGGGCCGAGCAGGACCCGGAGCTGTGGTGGAAGTCGACCTGTCAGGCCGTCGCGACGGTCTTGGCCGAGCTCCGGCGGCTGTCTCGGAGCGTCGATATTGCCGCCGTCGGTCTGTCGGGCCAGATGCACAGCTCGGTCTTTCTGGACGAGTCGGGCGAAGTGATCCGGCCGGCGCTGCTCTGGGCCGACACCCGCACTACGGAGCAGTGCCGTGAGATCACGGAGACGCTGGGACTCTCCGGCCTCCGCCGCACGGTGGGCAACCGGGCCCTGGAGGGCTTCACAGCGCCCAAGGTGCTCTGGCTGCGTCAACACGAGCCCGACAGCTACGAGCGCCTGCGTTGGTTGCTCCTGCCCAAGGACTACATCCGCTATCGGCTGACCGGCGAGCTCGCGACTGAGCCATCGGACGCGGCCGGCACGCTCCTGTACGACGTTCGGCAGCGTAGGTGGTCCGCGGAAGCCCTGGACGCGCTCGACATCGACGGAGACATCCTTCCCGAGGTGGTCGGTTCCGCTGACGTATCGGGGCGCGTGACCGTCGGCGCGGCCGGGACGCTCGGACTGCAGGCCGGGCTTCCCGTGGTCGGCGGTGGGGCCGACAACGCCGCCGGCGCCGTCGGCAGCGGCGTCGTGGGGCCGGGGACGGTGCAGTCCAGCATCGGCACGTCGGGCACGATGCTGATGCCGGCATCGAGTCCCCTGGTCGACGTCGAAATGCGGCTGCACACCTTCTGCCACTCCGTGCCGGACCGGTGGTACCTGATGGGCGTGGTCCTCTCGGCGGGCAACGCGATGCGGTGGCTACGCGACGTCCTGCTGGAAGGCGGCTCCTACGAGACGCTGACGGCTGAGGCCGAGGAGGTCCCGCCGGGGAGCGAAGGGCTGTTCTTCCTGCCGTATCTCACGGGCGAGCGCACACCGCACAACGACTCGGCCGCACGCGGCGTCTTCTTCGGGCTGCACCTGGGGCACACGAGAGCGCACATGGTGCGGGCCGTGATGGAGGGCGTCTGCTTCGCGCTCCGAGACTCGCTGGAGCTGATGCGTCCGTTTGCCGAGGAGGTCGGGCAGATCAGGGCAATCGGCGGCGGCGCGCGAAGCGAGCTCTGGCGGCAGATGCAGGCGGACGTGTTCGGCGCTTCGGTAGCCGGCATGGGCGACGGCGGCGGGCCCGCCTACGGCGCGGCAGCGTTGGCGGCGGTCGGCGGCGGCATGTTCGACTCCGTCGTAGAGACCATTGACGCCTGGGTGTCCACGAAGACCGTCTCGGACCCGAACCCGGCGCGTGCACGAGTGTACGACGAGCTCTACGAGGAGTGGCGCGAGCTCTACCCCAGCCTCAAGACGCGCTTCGCTTCCGCCGCAGCCTTGGCCATGCATTTGGGCTGACGGGCCCGGTCAGCGTCAGCAGGCGGACCCGTCCGGGACACCGGTGTGTCCGCCGGTTTCCAGGGCCAGAAGCGTCTCGTCGCAGCTCAGTCGGCCGACGTGGATCACCTCTTCGCCGTCGCGGTCGAAGTACACGAAGGTCGGGTCGGAGCCGGGGTCGCCGCCCGGGAAGAAGATGTACGCGTAGTACGGGCTGTTGTCCAACTGCGCCCCTTTGGAGGACAGCCGGAGCTCGCTCATACCGCCCGACGGCACGCCCACGTTCCATGCGTCGCCGCCGTCCCATTTGTCGAGGTAGAGCACCGTCCACGGCGGGGTAGGCTTGTCCACCAGGTCGAGCACCTTCCGCTCCGTCATGCCGACCTCGACGAGTTGTACGGCGCTGAGGTTGTCGCCGATCCCGCCCGTGGAGTACGGGTCCTCGCAGAACAGGGGGCTGATCGCGATCAGGGTCATGAACAAGATGAAGGTCAGACAGCCCGCGGCGGCCTTCTTGACGCTGCGGCTGGTCTGTTCGTCCCTGGGGCCGTCCCGACGGCCTCGTAGAGATTCGCGCTGTCTGCTTGCCATTCCCGCTCCGGTTGTCGGCGTCCTCCAAGGATATACCGAGGCGGGCGGGCCGAACAAATGCGGGCGGCGGTCTGGGCCGAATCGGGCGTACCCGGAGGGCGTGTTATGCTGCCTCCAGGACGATGGAGGAACACGCGGCTACAGAGGCGGGGATAGCGCGAGCGCTGGGTTGGCGGCGCAAGGCCGTGCTATGGGCGCTGCTGGTTACAGCCGCCTTTCTGATGACAGGGGCCGACTCGGCCCGCCAGACGCCTGCCACCACCGTCGGAGCCTCCTACGCCTTCTCCATCTTTCGCTGGGAAGTCGCCAACGTCCCGGACAAGTGGGTGAACTTGCTGCGCGAGACCGTCTCTGGCGGGAAACCCCCGAGGGAGGAGCGGCGCGCCGATCTCGAGGAGTACCTCAAGGCCGCGCAGCTCGCCCGCAAGGAGGAGAGACGCCTCGACGGCAGGCTTGTGAGGGCAGTCAGCCACGCCGGGAGCGTCGAAGAGCTAAAGCAGGCGCGCGAATACCTGAGGCAGCTACGCGATACCAAGAACAGGCTGCGGCCTTCCGCGGAGGAGGCGGTCGAGGCGGAGCTGGACCGCGTCGTTAAGGACGAGGGTCTCGCGTGGCCGGGCGGCATCACCTTTCCGCCCGTCGACTTCCGGTTCGAGGAGCCGCCGACTCTGCTTGTGATTTCAAGGCGCGACCGGCTGCAGGTGCTGGAGGCCGTGCTGCTGGAACCCGACCTGGACGTACTGGTGCGCGACGAGCTCGAAAAGACACTGTTCGCGCAGTACGGCGTCTCAGCCCTCGTCGACAATCTCGCGGGGCTCGCCACGTACCCCTTGCTGGTCTCCGACCTGTACCCGCTGCGCGCTCTGCTGCGAGTTGCCGCCCACGAATGGCTGCACGCCTACTTCCTGTTCCGGCCGCTGGGACGTAACATCTATAGCTCGGAGGCGATGTTCTCGCTCAACGAGACGATTGCCGACGTGGCCGGCCGTGAGCTGGGAGACACCGCCTTCGCGCGGATGGGCGGCGACCTGAGCGATAACGCGAGCCGGTACTTGGCCCCGGAGCAGCGCGATCCGGTGTTCACCAGGGAGATGCGCAAAACACGCGAGACCGTCGAGGAGCTTCTCGCCGAGGGCGAGGTGGAGGAGGCCGAGGAGTACATGAAGCGGCGGTGGTGGGACTTCAGGCTCGGCGGATACGGGCTGCGCAAGCTGAATCAGGCCTTCTTCGCGTTCCGGGGCCGCTACGCCGAGGGCCCGGCGTCAGTAAGCCCGATCGGCCGCGAGGTGAACGAGATGCGCGGCTATCACGATACCGTGGGCTCGTTCATCAAGACCGTGGCAAAGCTGTCGAGCTACCAGGAGTTTCTCGACGAGCTGGAGCGCTTCAGGGCGCAGGCGAAGGCGGGCCGGGCCGGGTAGCACATAGCAGCGGAGGACTAAGCTGGACTTTGTACATTCAGGCGGCATAGCACAACGATTCTATGAAGCGGTCAACCATAGGGCGAGGGAGTTTTCGGATGTTGGGTTGAGCAGGCGATATGCCGAAAACGTCTGAGTTGGACCACAGGTGATGGCGGACCAGAGCGATAGCATCGGAGAAGGTGGGCAGGGACTTGGGATACCAGGCTGCTGAGCGGACGGGTACGGCTTGGCCCCGGCCCAGTGCATGTGCTGCCAGTGTAACCCATGAGAATAACCCGAAGAGCGCCGGTGTGGTGCGGGCGATGGCCAGGTCAGACCATTGGCGTTGAGTTTCCACTCCCAGGTGAGTGCGGACTTCCTGGAAGGTGACCTCCAGCTGCCATCGCAACACGAACCATTCGATGATTCGGGTGGGTTCGACGTTGAGGTCGGTGCACAACAAAGCCTGTGGCCGGAACGCACCCATCGGGTCGCGTATCAAGACCCAACGGATAGGAACCGGAGCCTTGCCCTTGTGATACCAGACGCCGTATGAGAGGCGATCTCCACTCTGCGCGGGGTACCGTCGTACCAGGGGACCATCGCGGCAGTCCACGCGGCTGCCGGTTGATCGAGGAGTTGTTTTAGTGTTGGCAATCGTTCGCCTTTGACGCGCGGACGACCAATCTGTCCGGGCAGTCGAGGTGGAGCGGGTTTGTAGAGCGCGGCGTCCAGACGCAACCGGGTGATGAAAGTGACCGGGTGAGTCATGGACTGACAGAAGTGCAGCAGGTCTAGGACAGCGTAGCTGCTGTCAGCTACGATGACTAGGGTGCGGTGAGGTAGCCAACGACGGAGTTGGACGATCATCTGACGCGCCCAATCGGTGAGCTTTTTGTGAGTCCGACCCATTTCCTGGTAATATCGCTCCGAGGGTGCCAGGGCAGTCAGCACAGGCAATGCCCATGTCCGATGTGCCCAGGGTATGGGCGCCAGCCACATCAAGCTCACCCAACGCAGGCCGGATGCCTTGACGAAATGACTCCCGCTGGAGCGCACTGCGTCGCGATATATCCCCTTGGCCTTGATCTGCTTGCCACGTCGCCGCTCCAGGGTCTCGTCGATCCCAAACACCAGTGGCCCATCGCCCTGATCGAGGTGTTGTACCAAGAGCAACAGCAGGCAGTGTGCCAACCGGAGGGGTGACCACCCGGCACGGTTGAGAACGTGGTGGTAACGGGCAAAGCTCGTGTCGTCGCTGAGCCCCATGACGCGGAGCGCCGAGGTGACCGTCCGCTTGCGCGTCGCCAAGATTGCCCCAATTAGGAGCACCTGGGCCTTCGACCATGTCTTGGCCTGAAACATCACCTTGAATGGCTTGAGCAAGGGTATAATGGCATCGGGCAGGGTGAGCATAACGAGACCTTTCGTAGTGGGTTGGTCTTGTTAGCTTACCCTGTTCCCGTCACTTGTCTATACTTTGTACAAAGTCCAGCTAAGAAACTATCTCAAAATCATAACGCACAAATGCCTTGAGCGGTTTATGAGGTGATTCGTATGGTTTCTCCAAACACATTTGGAGGAACTTCGTGGAACAACCAAGAGGGCTTGGGAACCATATGGGAAGCATCGGACGAGCTTTGGGAACTCATTGGGCCTATCATCTTGGAGGCAGACCCTCCCAAAGACAGAGGCCGCAAGCGGGCTGACCCCAGACAGATGCTCAACGGCATCATTTTCCGTTTGCGCAGCGGGTGCCAATGGAACCGATTGCCGAAAGAACTGGGGGACGACAGCACAAACCATCGCACCTTTCAACGGTGGGTGGAACTGGGTGTCTTGCGCCGAATATGGAGAGCCTTGGTGGAACAGTGCGAAGAGTTGGGCGGAGTGGACTGGGAATGGCAGGCGGCAGACGGGGCCATGGGCAAGGCACGTTTTTGGGGGACCTGATTGGACCCAACCCAACGGATCGCGGCAAGGCTGGCAGCAAGCGGAGCCTGCTTGTGGAAGGACAGGGCGGCCCATTGAGCATTGTGGTTGCCGGAGCCAACGCCCACGACGCCACGTTGTTGGATGAGACCCTGGAGGCGATTGTGGTCGAACGACCGCAACTCACCGAGGATGACCCACAGCACCTGTGCTTGGACAAGGGGTATGACAATCCTTCGGGTCGTCGAGCCGTCGCCAGACACGGCTATCGGCCACACATCCGACGCATCGGCGAGGAGAAGTTGGACGGTTCTGGGCGCAAGCGGTATCCTGCGCGCCGGTGGGTTGTGGAACGGACTCTAGTGGTTCAACTTTTTTGTATTGATGGATAGAGTGACTTTAGCTTGATGCGCGCATCCTCGGTAGTGGAGCGCCAATCCACTCGTATCACATCCCGGTTGCGTTGATTCTGCCAAGCATTGACCTCGCCGCGCAGGATGTCTTGATTGGCAATCCGTCGGTCCAGGCACTGTCGAGCCAGCACACCGATCTCTATCTCCGCCATATTCAACCAACTCCCGTGTTTGGGAGTGTAGTGTATCTCCAGTCGCTCAGCTATACGCCTCGCCTCAGCAGGCTCGAATGCCTCGTATAGCGAGGACAGCTTGTGAGTGTTGAGATTGTCCATTACCAGCACGATCCGGTCTCTGTCAGGGTAGTCCTCGTCGACCAGTTTCTTTATCACATGCGCCCAGTCCACCTTCGTGCGACGCTCTCTGACCTCGACTCGGCGCCATCCGTCCAACGGTGCAAACAGCATGAACAGGCTGCTCACTCCATTGCGCTCGTATTCGTAGTCGTATGCCGCCGATAAGCCGGGCGCTGCGGGACGCGGCACTCGCGTCTCCTTGACTTGCTGTTTGCTCGTCTCATCCATGCACACCAGAACCTCATTCCCATCGTACGGCCGTTGGTAGACCTCCAGTACGTCTTCCATCGCGCACACAAACTCCGCGCTCTGACCGGGCGGGATGCACCAACTCTGCTTCAGCCACGGCTTCAGTTCGTTTTTTTAAGCGCCTGGCGAACCGTCTCGGTGCTAATGGTCTCGACTATCTCACACTCGACCAACTGGTCAGCCAACAGCTTCAGGGTCCAACTGGCACGCCCCTCCGGCGGTTCCCCGCAGGCCATCGCTATCAACCGTGCTTCACCTTCGCCGTCCAGTCTCTTTTGACGCCGACGCAGTTGCTTTTTGCGATTCAGCGCAGACTCGACCCCCTCCTCCACACAGCGCTTGCGTATTCGCTCGACCGTTGACTGTCCCACACCGAGCGCGCTGGTGATGTCCGCGTCCTTCATTCCCCCGTCCGAGCGTGACTCATCGCTCATCAGCAGAATGCGCGCACGGGTCAAGGCGTTGAGTTCCTGTTGTTCGTCGGTAGTCAGTCTGATACGGTACTTCTTGGTAGACATCATGGTTCCTCCTCGGTTCAACGTTACGATTGAACCCCCAAGAGGAACAATGACTATCATGGTCTTCATTTCAATGATGTTGGACCACTAGCGGCCTGTACCCGAAGTACGCTGGCAAAAGCGGGCCACGCTGGCCAGGATTTCGTCAGCGGTCTTGGTCCATACGAAGGGCTTGGGGTCTTCGTTGGTGATGTCCAGGTAGCGGTAGATGTCAGCCTCGAGTTCGGCGCTGCTCTGATGCACGCCCCGGCGCAACTGCTTTTCGGTGAGCAGACCGAACCAGCGCTCCACCAGATTCAGCCAGGAGGCGCTGGTGGGCGTGAAATGGATATGGAAGCGGGGCCGCTTGGCGAACCAGTTCCGGATCAGCGCCGTCTTGTGGGTGGCGTAGTTGTCGGCAATCAGGTGCACGTCCAACTCGGCGGGCACCTCGGACTCTATGGCATCGAGAAACTTGCGGAACTCCAGGGCCCGGTGGCGGCGGTGGCACTGGCCAATCACCTGACCGGTCCTGGCGTCCAAAGCGGCGAAGAGGGACGTGGTGCCGTGGCGCACGTAATCATGGGTGCGCCGCTCGGCCTGGCCCGGACGCATGGGCAAAAGCGGCCTGGTGCGGTCCAGGGCTTGGATCTGGGACTTCTCGTCCACGCACAAGACCAGCGCCCGGTCCGGCGGGTTGAGGTAGAGCCCCACAATATCCCGCACCTTCTCGATGAAGAGGGGGTCCGCCGACAGCTTGAAGGTCTCGGTGCGGTGGGGTTGCAGCGCGAAGGCACGCCAGATGCGGCTCACGGTGTTGTGGCTCAGACCGGAACGCCGGGCCATGGACCGGGTGCTCCAGTGTGTAGCATCCTTCGGTGTGGTCTCCAGGGTCAGCGTCACGACCCTCTCAACGTCAGCATCGGTGACAGTGCGGGGTCTGCCAGGCCTTGCTTCATCCACCAGTCCGTCCAGTCGACTCTCCAAGAACCGAGACCTCCACTTGCCAACCGTCGCTTGCGACACTCTCAACTCCGCGGCCACAGCGGTGTTCGTCTTGCCCTTAGAACATTCCACAACCATTCGGGCCCGCTGGGCCAACGCTTGCGCCGTCTTGGGCCTGCGCGCCCACTGTCCCAGTGTCTCCCTTTCATCGTCGGTGAGCGTCAACGGTGGGGTTGGTCGACCAAGACGCATGTGAATCCTCCTCACATGAACTCTCAGGAGAATACCAGCTACCGAACACTTATGCCACTAACTTCAGAGACAGGACACTAGTCAGCGTCCTCAGTTGGGACCTGACGAACCTCTCAGGGTGTCGCTCATCGAGCCACTCGAGGATAGTTGGCGCGCTCAACTCACTCTCAAGGTCGGATCGGAGAAGCGGCTCCACGGCACTCTCCCAGACATCCGCGAACGGGTCAGGCCTGGTCATCCAGTTCCTTCTGTTCCTCCTCTTCTCCGACGCAGCGCTCCATACTGCCACTTCCTTGCCGATCTCTCGCTCATGGCGGCCGACGATGCGGCTGCCTGCAGTGTCTTGCCTTCCATCAACTTCTGCCTCAGTAGAACTACCTGTTGATCCGTGACCAATCTGGCACTCGCCGGGTACCAGATGATCGTGTCTACGGACCGGCAAGAATAGTTGTCATCACCGGCAGAAGTAATTGTCGCCGTTCAGCCAGCATCCGCTCGGTTCCGACGGTGGCGCGGACGTAGCAGTGGTGCACCGGCAGCGACACGACGTCGTCCTCGGTCACTCTGTCCTTGCCCATCTCCGAGACCAGCTCGCGGGCGTCGGACGCGGCCACCTGGAAGACGGCGAGACATCCCACGTTGGCGAGCAGGGTGTCGCGCATGGTGGGGGAGAGATCGTGGGGCTTGGCGAGGCTCTGGGCCGCCAGCACGAGGCTGGCCCCGAACTTGCCGAGCTCTGAGAGCGTCGACTCGTAGTCCTCTCCCGGCATCGACTGCAGCTCGTCCACGACCACCAGCGCTCCTCTGCGCTCGTCCGGGGGCAGGCTTCCCTGCTCGCGTATGTCCGAGTCGACCAGGTTGAGAAGGGACGCGCCGACCAGTGCGGCCACGTCCCTGCCGACGGTTCCCTGCGCGGTCGAGACCAGCAGGATGCCGCCGTAGAGGATCGTCCTCCGCATGTCGATGGTCGAGCGGGGCTGGCCGAGGATGGCCCGCGCCCGCTTCGACGACGCGTAGTAGGAGAGGCGGGTCTGCACCGATGCGAGGGCCTCCGATACTCCTGGCGCCACTTGCCGAAGTCCCTCGCCCACCACTCGAGTAGGTAGGGATCGGAGACCCTCTCCAGCAGGTCCTCGCGGAACCCGTCGATCGAGAGCGGGCGCAGACCGTGCAGGAAAGTGACCCGCCTCGGACTTGAACCGAGAACCTACTGATTAAGAGTCAGTTGCTCTGCCAATTGAGCTAGCGGGCCCTGTCTGCGGTGCGCTTGGAAGGAAGCGGTGCGTCCGCTTCGCCTCGGGGTAACCACATTGTATCTTCGGCCCATTTTGGCCGTCAAGCTGTGGCGGGGCAGTGGGGCGGGTCTGGATATTCGATCACCATATCGAGGGTCTAGCTGTTCCGTTGTCGAGCGCAGGACGCTCCGGGGCGAGCGCGGCGGCTTGACGTGGAAATGGCGCCGGCTGGAAAATAGCGCCGAGCACACGACGGGAGTTGTCATGCTGGCAGTCTTCACAGGCGCTGGTCAGATACGGAGCGGAACGCCGTGGGCGCAATTTCATGCGCCGCCGGCGAGCCGACGGCCGGCCGGAGGTCTTTCATGAACGTCCTAGTGATGGGCTCGGGCGCGGTTGGCGGATACTACGGCGGCGTCCTGCGGCACGCCGGCAACGAGGTCACGTTCGTGGCCCGCGGCGACCACCTTGCCGCCATTCGCGAACGCGGTCTCCGGGTCGACAGCGTAACGTCCGGCAGCTTCACGGTCGAAGCCGACGCGACCGATCGCCCCGACGCCTCCCTTCGTCCCGAGCTGGTGCTCCTTTGCGTCAAGGGCTATGACAACGCCGCGGCCATAGAGCTGATGCGCCCGGTGGTGGGGGAGGGCGCCACCGTGCTCACGTTGCAGAACGGGATAGGCAGCGGAGCCCAGCTCGCCGACGCGTTTGGCCAGGACAGGGTCATGCTGGGCGTGACGTACGTCGACGCGGCGCTCAAGGGCCCGGGGCAGATCGCGGAGTTCGGCGGGCCCTCGCGGCTCGTCTTCGGGGAGGCCGACGGCAGGGAGACGGACCGGGCGCTGGCTATTCGCGACACGCTTTCCGACGCCGGGGTCAGGGCCGAGCTTACGTCCGACGTCGAGGCCGCGCTGTGGCGGAAGTTTCTGTTCATCTGCGCCTGGAGCGGAATGATCTGCGTGACACGGTCGCCGATGTCGCAGATCCTCGCGTCTCCGGCCACGGAGCGGATGACCTCGGACGTTCTGAGGGAAGTCCAGTCGGTGGCGGCGGCGCGCGGCATCGAGCTGCTGGACAGCGAGGTCGAAGCGGCCATGCAGTCGTTCCGGGACGCCGGCGAGGACTCGGTGTCGTCGATGTTCATCGATCTGCAGGCAGGCAAGCCGCTGGAGATCGATGTACTGAACGGGGCCGTGGTCAGAATGGGGGCGGAGGCCGGAGTGGCGACCCCGGTGAACGACTTCATATCCGCCTGCTTGGCGTTGCCGCACGAGAGCGCGCTGGCCGCCCGTGCCGGCGGCTCGTAATTCAGGAGGTCCAATGCCTTTCTACGACGCGTCCGAAGTCGAACGCAATGAGATAGCCCCTGGTGTGACCATACGCACGATGTGGGGCGACAGGGTGATGATGAGCCTAGTCGAGACCGCGCCGAACGCCGTGGTGCCCAACCACAATCACCCGCACGAGCAGGCCGGCATAATGGTGCAGGGCGAGTTCGAGATGACGATCGGCGGCGAGACGCGGTTGCTGAGGGCGGGCGACGCCTACGTGATTCCCGGCGGCGTCGAGCACAGCGTCAGGTGCGGCGACGGCTGGGCGCTCGCGCTGGACATCTTCTCCCCGCCCCGCGAGGACTACATGGGCGGCGACGAGAAGCCCAATCTGACCGTCCGCGACTGACGGAGCCGCTCGACTCCGGTCTGAGACCGCCGGGTGCACGGGCGGTCCGGATCATGCTTGCGCCGTGGCCGGTCGGCTGAGTCGACCCCGTCACGACGCTGGCCGCGGTGCGGAGACAGAGCGCGCGGCCCCGCAGGCCGGGACCGCGCTTCTTCTCACCGCATCGGGTTCCAGGGCCTAGGTGCCGAACCGCACTGTGGAGTTCGGGTCGGCGTACTCCACGCCCTTGGTGGCCCAGAATATCTCCGCGATTGCGTCGACCGAAGCTACAAGGCGGGTTGCCGCGTCGGCGTCGACGTTCTGCTTGTTCGCCGAGGCCAGCTTCGTCGCCTCCCAGACCGTCGTGTGCAGGTCCGGGTACTTCTCCAGGTGCTCCGGCTTGAAGTAGTCGTGCCAGAGGATGTCGACCTCGTGTTTGACCAGGTCGGCGTGCTGCTCCTTGACCGCGATGTAGCGGGACAGGCTGTTGCTGTTCGCCATGTGGTCTGTCCCCTCGCCCCACTCCAACGCGTCGATCCGCATCACCATCTTGAGCACGGTTTGGGCCGCGATCTTCGCGGATATGGGGTCGTAGATTCCGCACGGTATGTCGCAGTGCGCGTGGACCGGGCGGACCGGTATCCAGCGCCTCAGACTTGCTAGGTTCATTCTGCAATCCCTCCTGGGTACTTATCTCTTCGTCGGCTATCGGAAGGCTACAGGAACGCCCCGCGCGGGCGCAAGTCCGAGGCCGCGAACATGGGGTGGCGTCGCCGCCCTCGCAGCCGTACCATATGGCGGCAGTGAAGCTCTACATCGTACGCGGCGGGAGCATGCGGCCCTCGTTTCGTGATGGCGACCAGCTCGTCGTGAACCCCTGGGCCTATCGCCGCTCGGCGCCGCGCCGCGGCGACGTGGCCCTCGTCCGCGACCCGCGGCTGCCGGTGCGTCATGAGTTGAAACGTATTGTCGGTCTGGCGGGCGAGGAGGTGCGCTTCGAGGACGGGCTCCTCTACGTCGACGGAGTGGTGCTGGACGAGCCGTATCTCGCAGGCCTGCCGTCGACGCTGGGGCTGGAGTCGAGGCGCTGGCGCATGGGGCCAGACGAGTACTTCGTGATGGGCGACGACCGCGTCCGCAGCACGGACAGCCGCGAGTACGGCCCCGTCAGCGCCGATCTGCTGGTCGGCAGGGCCTGCCTGCGGTACTGGCCGCCCCGCCGGTGGAGAGCGGTCCACTGGAAGACGAACCGGGCCGACGGCCCGGGATAGGAGAATACGATGGCGCGCAGCGAGGCAAAGACCGTCGAAGAGTACCTGGACGAGCTTACGGACGACCGGCGAGAGACGGTCGAGGCGGTGCGGGACATCGTCAACTCGAACCTGCCCGACGGTTATGAGGAGACGGTGCAGTTCGGAATGATCTCGTACGTAGTGCCGCTGGAGCGGTACCCTAAGACCTACAACCGGCAGGCCCTCCAGTACGCCGCGCTCGCCTCTCAGAAGAACTACGTCTCCCTGTACCTTATGAACGTGTACGGCAACGAAGAGACCGAGCGCTGGTTCGTGGATCGCTACAGGGCGAGCGGCAAGAGGCTCGACATGGGCAAGGCGTGCGTTCGGTTCAAAAGCATCGACGACCTGCCGCTCGACCTCATCGGGGAGACCATCGCGCGCACGCCGGTGGACGACTTCATCGCCCTGTACGAGAACGCCCGCGGCCTGCGGTAAGGCCAAGGCTCTAGCGGGCCCGTAGCCCCGGTAGCTGTTCAGACTCGGTAAGCGGTACGCGCCCACCCCTGTGGGTCCCCGGTCTCGTGAACATGACGGCGCTGCGGCTATCGAAATCTGGCTAGACGTAGGCCCCGCAGGTCTGAAACAGCTACTGGCCCGAGTCTCGCTCGGGGTGCGCTCCTGGTGCTAGTCGCCGCCGGCCAGCAGCCTCGCGGCCTCCTTGGCGTGGTAGCTGATTATCAGGTCGGCGCCGGCCCGCTTGATGGCGGTCAGCACCTCCATCGCGGCGCGCTGGCCGTCCAGCCATTCGTTCCGCGCGGCCGCCTTCACCATCGCGTACTCCCCACTGACGTTGTACGCCGCGACGGGTACGTTGAAGGTCTGCTTGGCCTTGGCGATCACGTCGAGATAGGGCATCGCGGGCTTGACCATCACGACGTCGGCGCCTTCCTCGATGTCCAACTCGATCTCCCGCAGCGCCTGGCGGACGTTGGGCGGGTCCATCTGGTGCGTCTTGCGGTCGCCGAATTGCGGCGTCGACCCGGCCGCGTCGCGGAACGGGCCGTAGAAGGCCGACGCGTACTTGGCCGAGTATGCGACGATCCCCGTATTGCCGAAGTCGGCCTCGTCCAGAGCCGTACGAATCGCTCCGACCTGTCCGTCGATCATGCCTGAGGGCGCGACCATGTCGGCGCCCGCCTCTGCCTGGCTCACCGCCGTCTGTCCGAGCAGCTCCAGCGTCCGGTCGTTGTCGAGCTCGCCGTCGACGATCACGCCGCAGTGGCCGTGGTCAGTGTACTCGCACAGGCACGCGTCGGCGATGACCAGCATGTCCGGTGCGGCCCGCCTGATCGCCCGCGTCGCCTCCTGCACGATGCCGTCCGGCACGTAGGCCCCGATGCCCATCGGGTCTTTGCTCGCCGGGATGCCGAACAGCAGCACCGCCCCGATCCCGAGCGCGGCGACCTCGTCGATCTCCGGGATCAGTTGGTCGATGGAGAGCTGGTACACGTCTGGCATCGAGTCGACCTCCGCCCTGACGCCCCGTCCGTGCGTCACGAACATGGGGTAGATCAGGTCGGCGACCGAAAAGCGCGTCTCCTGGACGACGCTACGGATGGCCTGGGTCTGCCTCATTCTGCGTAGCCGGACGGTGGGAAAGCCGCTCACTGTTGGTCCTCCTCGCGGTAGTAGGCCTTGATCGCGTCCACCAGCCCGGCAACGGTCGACTTCTCCGCGACCACGTGGACGTCCATTCCGAGCTGTTTCGCCGTGGCCGCCGTCAGCGGGCCGATGCAGGCGACCCGCGCATCGCCAAGGCGCCCGACGTCGCCGCCGAGGAGCCGGGCGAAGTTGCGCGCCGTGGACGAGCTGGTGAACGTGACCACGTCGATGCCCTCTTCAAGCAGCCCGGAGACGAGCTCCGCGGAGGCCTCGAGCGTCACCGTCCTGTAGGCTACCACGTGGCGCACCTCGGCGCCCGCCTGACTCAGACCTACGCGGAGCTCCTCGCCGGCGATGTCGGCCTGAGGGACCAGCACCGTGTCGCCCGCCGCGACGTGGCCGCGCAGCGCCTCCGCCATGGACGCGGAGACGGACTCCCACGGCACGAGGTCCGCGATGACGCCGCGGTCCCGAAGGCGCGCCGACGTGGCTTCGCCTATCGCGGCGACTCGGGTGTCGCGCAGGGCCCGCGCGTCGAGCGACAGCGCCGTCAGCCGGTCGAACACCGCGTCTACCGCGTTAGCGCTGGTGAAAACGGCCCATCGATACCGCGAAAGGTTGCGGACGGCGTCGTCCAGCTCGGCCGTGTCCTCCAACGGACGGACCTCGATGGTGGGCGCCTCGACGGCCTCGGCCCCCTCGAGCGACAGCAGCTCGGCCAGCGCGCTCGCCTGGGTCCTGGAACGGGTGACCAACACCCGCTTGCCGAACAGTGGCCGGGAATCGAACCAGCTCAGCCTGTCGCGGAGGCGGACCACGTCGCCGATGACGACGGCGACCGGCGGGGAGATTCCCGACTCTCGGGCCCTGTCGACGATGTCGGCGAGCGTGCCGACGACCGTCCGCTGGTACGCCTCGGAGCCCCACTGCACGAGCGCCGCCGGCGTGTCGTCCGGGAGGCCCTCCCGGACGAGTGTGCCGACGATCTCTTCCAGGCGCTCCCAGCCCATGAGCACGACGATGGTCCCGCCAAGGCCCGCGAGCTTGTCCCAGGCGATGGCGCTCTCGTCCTTGCCCGGCGCCTCTGAGCCCGTGAGCACGGTGAAGCTCGACGCGTAGCCCCGGTGGGTGAGGGGAATGCCCGCGTACGCCGGGGCCGCTACCGCGGAGGTGACGCCCGGCACGACCTGGTACGGCACGCCCGCGCCTGACAGCGCGGCTGCCTCCTCGCCGCCGCGTCCGAAGACGAAGGGGTCGCCGCCCTTGAGCCGCACGACTCGGCCGCCGGCTCGCGCCTTCTCGATCAGCAGCGCGTTGATGCCGTCCTGGCGGTCGGGCCTATCGCCGCGGACCTTCCCGACGTCGATAAGCACGGCATGAGGCGGGGCCATCGCGAGCAGCCGCCGGTCGACCAGGCGGTCGTGCAGCACGACATCGGCCGACCTCAGGCATCGCGCGCCCTTGACGGTTATGAGCCCAGGGTCGCCGGGCCCCGCTCCCACGAGGAAAACCGTCCCCGTGCATTCTTGTCCGCCTCTCGTCATCGCTGCTCCGTGGGCGCGGAGTGCCGCGCTATATGATCTCGCTCGCGCCGGCGTCCAGCAGCGCTTCGGCCATCCGCGTGCCCGCTTCCTCGGGCCGCTCCGGCGGCCAGTCGCCGTCAATGCGATAGACGCGCGAGCCGTCCGGCGCGGCCGCCATCGACGTGATCCGAAGCCGCCCGCCTTCGATCCTGCCGTAAGCGGCGACCGGTACCGTGCAGCCGCCGCTCAGAGCGGCTAGGAAAGACCGCTCGGCCCGCAGTGCGATGCTGGTGGGAACGTCGTCGATCCGCTCCAGCATCTCTATGAGCTCACGGTCGTCTTCCCTGACCTCGACCGCCAGCGTGCCCTGACCCACGTCGGGCGTGCATACGTCGATCGACAGGTACTCGGCGACCTCGTCCAGCCTGTCGAGGCGGGCCAGCCCCGCCGCAGCCAGCACGACGCCGTCGTAGTCCGGTCCGCCGGCCTTCGCCAGTCGTGTGCCGACGTTGCCGCGTATCGGGGTCATCTCAATGTCCGGCCGCCTGGCCTTGAGCTGCGCGGTCCGTCGTGGGCTGCTCGTGCCTATTCGGGCGCCCGGAGGCAACTCGTCCAGGGGCAGTGACCACCGATCGACGAGCACGTCGCGCGGGTCCCGACGGGGGACGGTGCCGGCCAGCGTCAGTCCTTCGGGGAGGTCGGACGGCACGTCCTTCGCGCTGTGCACCGCCATGTCTATCCGGCCTTCGAGCAGCGCGGTCTCGATTTCCTTCACGAACGCGCCGCGTCCCAGGCTGACAAGCGACGACTTTCTGTCCCTGTCGCCAGCGGTGGAGATGGTCGTGATCTCGAGCCGCCGGTCGGCAAAGCGCTGCCGGAGCGGAGCCGCGACCTCCTCCGCCTGCGCCAGTGAGAGCGGGCTCGACCTGGCGCCTATTCTCAACTCATGGCGTGACGTCATCGCACGCGGCCGGATCAGGCCGGCGCCGCCGAATCGCGGCCGGCCGACCGGTCCTCCAACAGCCTGCAGGGGCCCGTCCCGCAGTCGCATTCGACGCCCCGCTGCAGATCGGCCGTCAGTAGCTCCTTCGCCCGCGAGGACTGGCCGGACTGGACGAGGCCGACAAGCTCGTCGGTGAGGCACGCCTGCCAGTGGTCTACCTGGACGCGTTGGCCTCGACGCGCCAGCTCGGCGCGGGCCTCCGACAGTAGCGGGGCCAGGTCCGCCAGCTCCATGACGCCGTACCGGGTCGGGACTCTGTTCGTGCCGGATAGCTGCTCTCTGAACCTGCGGGCCAGGGCGGGGCTCGCGCCGCCCGTCGAGACCGCTACGGTTACCTCGCCTCGGCGGACGACCGCCGGAGCGATCCAGCTGCAGAGGTGGGTCACGTCGACCACGTTGAGCGGAATGCCGCGCTCGCGCGCCTCTTCGCTGACTGCCGCGTTCACGGCGGTGTCGGCGGTGTCGGCGCCGATGGCGATGAATGCGCAGTCGAGGTCTCCTGAGCGGTAGCCGCGTCGGACCCACTCGATCTCGCCGGCGTCGGCCATGTCGGATATTCGGTCGGTGGCCTCGGCGCCGATCACGACGATATCGGCGCCGCAATCGACGAGCCGGGCGAGCTTCTCCTCGGCCACGTCGTTTGCCCCGACGACGACGCAGCGCCGGCCTCTGAGGTCGAGGTAAACGGGATAGTATGCCGGCAAACCTGTCTCCTGACTCAGAGCCGCCGCGCCGACCCCTCGGCTTTGGGTCGACGGAAGGGTGGACGCGAGTAGACGCTCCGCGGATGGCTCCCGTGAACGGACAACGGTGGGAAACAAGCGATGCGCCGTGTGCTGTAGTCGTCCCGCCGCGACCAGACTAGCACGCGGATTCTGAGCCGGTCAACGAAGCCGCTGACAGGGCGTCCGGGCAAGAGATGGCATGGGGCGCCTCGCAACGCCAGGGTTTCTTAGGTCCATCCCATCAAGTCTGAACAGTTACAACGAGTACACAGCATTGACGGCCACCGCCGCTCGTGGTAGCGTTCTGTCACCACCCCTATCGCTTCGCCGGTAGGGTCGAGACCGCCCTCCGAGGGCGGTCTCTGTCTTTCTATGGGAGTAGACGTTGATTACCAACCTGTACATAGACGGCTTCAATCCCTACTACCGCGCCGTCCGGGGAACCCGGTTCAAGTGGCTTGATCTGCGGAAGCTCGCGGAGGCCCTCTTTCCCCAGGACACCATTCACCAGGTCTGCTGCTTCACGGCTCCACTCAACGCACGCCCAGACGACCCCAGTCAACCCCGTCGGCAGCTGGTCTATCTGAGGGCTCTGGCGACGCTGCCGGGTTTCATGGCTTACTACGGCACCTTCAGGTCCGGCACCAAGCGGCGTCCACTGGCCGAGCCGGTGCCCGGGCTGCTCACCCACGTCCAGATAAGGGACTCGGAGGAGAAGGGATCGGACGTGAACCTCGCCACCCGTATCTTGGTAGACGGGTTCAGCGGGGAGTATGAGCAGGGGGTCATAGTATCCAACGACGCCGACTTCGCCGGTGCGATGCGGTACGTTAAGGATGACTTGGGCCTTCGCGTAACGCTGGTCAATCCTGACCGAAGGAACACGAGCCCCAGGGAACTGGCCACCGCCGCGACCTACGTCAAGCGCCTCTGGAAAAGCCACCTGCGACGGAGCCAGCTTCCCGACACTTTGAGGGACAAGGTTGGAGTCATCGTCAAACCGATCACATGGTGACTTCATACACAGGCACACCTCTGGACGTAGCTGTCGAGAGCGTACCCTGGGCACCTGCCGTTACGCCATGACTTTAGAAGGGGAAGGTAGCTGGTCTGCGCGTGTTGACTGGCTTCGAGCTGTCCGCATACTATGCGGTTTGTGTCGGCTGACGTAGGAAATACTTTGCCGAGTGTCCGATCTGGCTCAGGGACGATGCCTGAGTTGCGCTCGGGTCCGACTCCCGTGCCGTCGTGAGGTTGGGACGGGATGCGCACTTGGACAAGGCGAGGCGCCGCCTTCTGGACGGTCTGAGGCGCGAGGTCTCCGACGACCGGGTCCTTGGGGCCGTCGCCAGGGTTCCACGGGAGCTATTCGTCCCGGAAAAGAGCAGGCGACTGGCGTACGACGACGTTGCCCTGCCGATTCCGCACGGGCAGACCATATCCCAGCCCACGATAGTCGCGTTGATGTTGAGCGCGCTCGACCTGCGGCGCACCGATCGGGTGCTGGAGGTTGGCACCGGCAGCGGCTACCAGGCCGCGCTGCTCGCCGAGTTGGTCGACACGGTCGTGACGGCCGAACGCATACCGGAGCTGGCGGACAGCGCCCGCCGCCGCCTCGCGTCTCTGGGCTACAATACCGTGTCGGTCGTCGTGGCCGAGGGCGCCATCGGGTGGGAGGCCGGCGCTCCGTACGACGCGATCGTGGTTGCGGCCGGCGCTCCGAAGCTGCTGCGCGGGCTGATGGAGCAGCTTGCCAATGGCGGCAGACTGATCATGCCGGTCGGTCCGCTGCAGTCGCAGCAGCTCATGAAGGTCACACGGTCCGACCATGGGTTCTCGGTGCAGACCCTTGAGGCCTGCCGGTTCATCCCGCTGATAGGGAAAGAAGCCTGGCCGGAATCGGTTGCCGGAGGTACCAATGCCAACTGACACGACTGCCGCAGATGTGGACTACGAAGCAGTCATAGGCCTCGAGGTACACAGCCAGCTCCTCACGCGGAGCAAGATGTTCTGCGCGTGCAGCTCCGAGTACCAGGACGCATCCCCCAACACCGTCGTCTGCAACGTCTGTTTGGGCATGCCAGGTGTGCTGCCGGTCGTCAACGAGCGGGCCGTCGATCTCGCAATAGCGACGGGCCTGGCGTTGGACTGCACTATCTCCGAGCTCACGAAATTCGACCGCAAGAACTATCCCTATCCGGACCTGATGAAGGGCTATCAGATCTCGCAGTTCGACCGGCCTGTCGCCTACGGCGGGAGGCTCGAATTCGACGTCGACGGCGCGAGCAAGTCCGTGCGGATCACCCGCGTCCACCTGGAAGAGGACGTGGCGAAGCTGCTGCACCGGCGCGACGCCCAGGAGAGCTACAGCCTGCTCGACATCAACCGCTCGGGCGTACCCCTGATGGAGATCGTCAGCGAGCCCGACATGCGCTCTCCAGAGGAGGCGAGGGCGTACCTCGTGGCGCTCCGCTCGATCCTCCGCTACATCGGGGCCAGCACGGCGAACATGGAGGAGGGCAGCTTCCGCTGCGACGCGAACGTCAGCGTGAGGCCGCGGGGCTGGAACGAGCTGGGCTCCAAGGTCGAAGTCAAGAACATGAACAGCTTCCGGTCCGTGTACAGCGCGATCGAGTACGAGATCGCGCGGCAGAGCAGGATGCGCGTCGACGGCGAGAGGGTGGCGCAAGAGACTCGCGGCTGGGTGGAGGACCGGGGCGTCACGGTGTCGCAGCGCAGCAAGGAGTACGCCTCCGACTACCGGTACTTCCCGGAGCCGGACCTGCCGCCGCTGGCGATAGACCCTGGGTGGGTGCGCCGGCTGCGGGAAGGTCTGCCGGAGCTGCCGGCGGCACGGATAGAGCGGTTCGTGTCCGACTACGGCATCCCGCCCGTGGACGCCGATCAGCTTGTCTCGTCGAAGGCTGGCGCCGATCTGCTCGACGCTGTCATCGACGCGAGCTCGGCGACCGGCAAGGCGAGGCGAAAGCGGGCCAGGTCGGCCGGCAACTGGATCAACGGAGAGCTGGCGGCGCTGCTCAACGCCGAAGGCGCGGCGATCGAGGACAAACGGATCGAGCCCGCGTATCTCGTCCAGCTTCTGGACATGGTCGATACGGCCGCTCTGAGCACGAGCATGGCCAGGACAGTGTTGGAGGAGATGTACAATACTGGGCGGAGTCCGAGTGAGATCGTGGACAAGGCGGGCATCGCTCAGATAAGCGACGCCGACGCGGTCCAGGCCGCCGTCGATGGCGCCGTCTCCAAAAACCCACAGCCGGTGGCCGACTATCTCGGTGGAAAAGAGAACGCTTTGAGATTCCTGGTTGGACAGGTCATGAAGGCCACTCGCGGCAAGGTCAATCCCCAGATGGCGTCCGAGCTATTGCGCGACAAGCTCGAATCGATGCGGTAATGCGCGCAAGCGGGTCCACAAACGGCGCGGGCTTCACGGCGCGGGGCTGGCTCGACGTCCTCAGGAAGTTCCTATTCGTGGGCCTCGGGGTCAAGCGATGGCTGCTGCTCGGGGCCGCCGGAATAGGGATGCTCTCCCTGGGCTTCGCCTTCGTGTTTAAGAACATCCTGGCCCTGACCACCCCGAACGTGCTGCCGTGGCTCTGGGAGGGCGTGGTGGTCGGGGTACTCGGCGTCGCCGCGATACTGGTCGCGGTCTATGGGCTGTACCGCACCCTGCGTCCGATCCTGTTCGCATCCGAGAGCTTCAACGGACTGGCAGACGCGCTGTACACCCGCAGGTCCCGCGGCCGCGGCCCCAGGATCGTCGCGATAGGCGGCGGGACGGGCCTGTCGGTCCTGCTGCGCGGCCTGAAGACGTACAGCGACCACATATCCGCCGTAGTCACCGTCGCCGACGACGGCGGCAGCTCGGGCAGGCTGCGCAGGGAGCTGGGCGTGCTGCCCCCGGGCGACTTCAGGAACTGCCTCGTGGCAATGGCTGGCGACGAGTCTCTGGTCGGCAAGCTGTTCCAGCACCGGTTCGACCAGGGAGACGGCCTCCAAGGTCATAGCTTCGGCAATCTGTTCATAACCGCGATGACCGACGTCACGGGCAGCTTCGAGGAGGCGATCTACGAGTCGAGCAGGGTATTGGCCGTCCACGGCCGCATTCTGCCGTCCACCGTCAGCGACCTCAGCCTGTCTGCCCGGCTTGCCGATGGGCCGATCGTGGTAGGGGAGTCCGCCATATCCGAGCGTGGCGGCTGCATCGAGGAGATCATGATCGAGCCGGCGGACGTCCCGGCCTCGGAGCACGCGGTGCGGGCGATTCTGGATGCACAGCTCGTGCTGATAGGGCCGGGGAGTCTCTACACGTCCATTCTGCCGAACCTGCTGATACCCGGCATCGCGAGCGCCCTGAGGGAGACTCACGCGCCGAGCATCTACGTATGCAACGTCGCTACGCAGATCGGGGAGACCGTCGGCTACACGGTCTCGCGGCATCTGGACGCGCTTCGGAAGCATACCTTCGAGTCGGTCGCGGACTATGTCCTCTACAACGACACGCCCGTCCCGTTTGGAGACAGGTTCGCCGGTGAGCCCGTCCCGCACGACGGCCGGCCCATCGAAGGCGCCAGGTTGATCGGCCGGCCTCTTACCGATCTGGAACATCCCGTGCGTCACGACTCGGAGAAGCTGGCAGAGGCCATCATGGACGTGTATCATGGAATATGATGCGGAGTCCGCCGCCGGCCCGAGCCAATTCCGGGCGGGTCCGGCCTGTCTGATGGTACCCGAGATATGCAAAGCGTTATACACATCGTCCAGATAGTCACCGCGGTCCTGCTCGTCGCCATCGTGCTGCTTCAGGTGCGCGGACAGGGCGGAGGGCTCTTTGGCTCCTCTGAGAGCACGTACAGGACCCGTCGGGGGATAGAGCGGATGCTGTTCCAGCTCACGATAGTCCTCGTCGTCGTCTTCTTGACCACCTCGATCGGCAGCGCCCGCCTCTTCCAATAGCCCCACGGTCGCGGGCCGGACCTCCGGGGCGATGCCTTTGTCCACCGTAACCCTCCTCACCGACTTCGGGTCCGCCGACGGATATGCGGGCGCCATGAAGGGCGCGGTCCTCGGAGTGAATCCCGAGGCGAACATCGTCGACATCACGCACGAGACGCCCTCCCGGGACATAGGTCACGCCGCGTTCGTGCTGGGCTCGACCTGCCCGTTCTTCTCGCCTGAGACCATCCACGTCTCGGTCGTCGATCCCGGTGTTGGTACCTCGCGGCGCGCGCTCGTCGTGGTGACTTCACACGCAAGGTTCGTGGTGCCCGACAACGGTCTACTCACCTATCTGGCGGAGCATCACCTGCGGGCGGAGGCCGCTTCCGGTGTCGGTCCGGGCGTGGCGGCGGCGTTCATGGAGCCGTACGTGACGACGCTTCCCGCCGGGTGGTCGGCGTGGGAACTGACGGAGCCGGCCTGGTGGCGGGGCCAGGTCAGCGACACCTTCCACGGACGCGATGTTTTCGGGCCGGTGGCCGCGCACCTCTCGCTGGGCGTCGAGCCCGAGAGGATGGGCCGTCAGGTCGAGGACATCGTGTGCCTGCGGGTCTTCGAGGCCGATGCGGAGGACGGCGTCGTGCGCGGTCGGATCGTGTTCGTAGACCGCTTCGGCAATCTCGTCACGAACGTCCGGCCGTCGCAGGCCCCGGACGGAGCGCTGCGCCTGACGGTCGCCGGCGTCGACGTACCCGGCCCGCTCCGGTCATACGCCGAGGGCGACGGGCTGCGCGTCCTGGTCGGCAGCCACGGCTTTCTCGAGGTCGCCGAGAAAAACGGCAGCGCCGCCGAGCGGCTGTCCACCGGCGTAGGGGCGCGGGTGACGGTTACACCGGCCTAGCGGCGTCGGGGCCGCCGGCTCAGTCCTTCAGCTCGATGAGGACGTTCTTGTAGCGGCGGTCGGTGTGGTTGATGACCCGGTGGACCTGGTGCTGGTCGCGGTACCCCCAGCGTCCAACGTCGTACTCGTTCACCTCGGTTGTGCCGTCGGCGTACTCCGCCGTCAGGCCGCCGGCCTCGACTACGACGGTGACGTAGTCGCGTTCGTGCAGGTGCCAGTCGCTGGCCTCGCCGGGCTCGACCGTCAGGTTCCAGATCTTCACCCGGTCGTTCTCGAACAGCACTTCCGTCGCTATCTCTCCGAGCGGCTCGTCTATCCTGCGCATTGAAGCACCTCCTGGATCTGTTGGATATTCCACTCCCGCGGCCGTTGCCCGCTAGGCTTGCGTGGCCGTGATGACGGTAACACCCGCGACCACCATTATCGCTCCCGCGACGGTGCGCGCGGTAACCCTTTCCAGCCGTTGCAGGAACAGATGCGTCAGAACTATGGCGACCAGAGGATACGAGCTGGAGATCGGGGCGACCATCACGACGGGCGCCTCCTGCAGGGCGTAGAACAGGAAGGCCACGCCCCACGCGGACGCCACGCCCGACAACGCCATGTACACCAAGCCCCGGCGGTCCGCGGCCGCCAGCGCGCCCGCGGCACCGCGATGAAACAGGAGCCCCACCATCGCCGTGCCGAATATGAGCGAGTAGGCGGACGCCACCAAGGGCGTCGAATGGCCGTCTACCAGCACGCGGCTCGCGACCGCGGCGGCCCCGTAGCTCGCGGCGGCCGCCAGGGAGGCGGTGTAGCCCCACAGGTTCCGGCGGCGGGCCGTCGTGTCCGTCGCCGAGGTGCTCACCGCTGACTCAGGATGAGCGTCATGCCGCCGACGATCGACACGCTGCCCAGCAGCAACGGGAGACTCACCGACTCGCCGGCGAGCGCCACCGCAATGGCCGTCGCGAAGAGCGGCGCCGCACCGACTATCGTGCTCGATCTGGACACGCCTATGAGCCTGACGCCGGTGAAGCTGAACAGCCGGCCCGTCGGGTAGCTCAGCAGCCCGACAACGAAGGCGAGCACCAGCCCCGTCCCGGTCATCCTCACCAGGTCTACGGGTTGAAACGCGACGGTGATCGCCAGCGTCACGATGGTGCTCACCGTGAGCGAGACGAGGGTGCCGGGTCCGACGGCGACGTGCTGGACGCCCATTCTGGCGAATACCGCAGTGGCGCCGAAGCCGACGGCGGCGATCAGCGCGAGGACGACGCCGGTCACAGGCGCGCGTCCGATACGTCCGCGCCGCTATGCCACGGATGGCGGCCGCCGCCGCCCGCCGCGGGGAAACCGAGACCCTTGCTCTTCAGGCTGACGTGGGACCGTCCGCCGATGATTATGTGGTCGAGGACCTCGATGTCCAGCATCTCGCCTCCGGCCACTATCTGCCGCGTAATCATCACGTCCTCCGGGCTGGGCGTCGGGTCGCCCGACGGGTGGTTGTGCACGACGATGATCGACGGGCAGTTCTCGCGCACGGCCGGTCTGAGCACCTCGGAGACGCGCACGATGGAGGCGTTCACGTTGCCGACGTACACTTCGTGCACGCCTCTGACCTCGCTCTTGGTGGACATCAGCACGACCCGCAGGTGCTCCTGGTCGAGCAGGCCCATCTCCGCCGATAGCAGGTTCGCGACATCCTGAGGGGACCGCACTATGGCCCGGTCCTCGGGGCTGAGGGAGACCATCCTCCTTCCGAGCTCGAACGCGGACAGGAGCTGGCAGGCCTTGGCGTCGCTGACTCCGTGGAAGTCGCACAGCTCGCCGTACGAGATCCGCGCGAGGCCCGACAGGCCGCCCCTGCTGGATATGAGGTGGCTCGACAGCTCCAAGACGGACTGGCCCTGCGCCCCGGTCCGCATCAGTATGGCGACGAGCTCGGCGTTGCTGAGGGCGCCGGCGCCCAGCTCCTTCAGCCGCTCCCGCGGACGGTCCGTCTGCGGCAGGTCGCGGATCAACGTGATGTAGCGCGGCGTGGACTCTCCGGCCATCCTTGCCTCCAGCGTACGCGGCCAGCGGATCACAGCTTGGCCGAGCCGCCCCGATGCCGCCCCGGCCGGCGGCCGGGACGCGAACGGCGTTGTCGATCGGCCCGTACATGATAACGCCGTCGTGTACGTGAATTCACTACCTGGCGGTCGGGCCGTTCAGGCCGAACATCGTACGCCGTTTCCCCACGGCCCGCAAAGCCAGCGAAAATCCCAGATTCCGCGCCTCCGTCATTCCCGCGAGGGGAGACCTTTGATGAACAACCGTCATTCTCGCGCAGGCGGGAATCCAGGGTTGGGGGTTCCCTGCTAGCAATGCCAGGCATCTCCGCCACGCTGTCTCCCGCAACGGGAGTTATGCGAAGGTCTCCGAACGCGGGAATCCATCCCCGGCAAGGAGCATCGCCATGGCCTCGGAACCAGTCTGTAACGCCGCCTGTCCCAATCAGGTGGTGAATGGGAAGTGACTTAACAGTGTCGAGGCTTCTACAGCCCATTCACTCCAAGCAGCACCGTTGAAGCATCGGTGCGGGTCGAGAGGCGCAGGCAGGGCGCCCGGCCGGGCTATGATGTCGTCGACGAAGCAAGACCGCAGCTGGACGCAGTTGTTGACACCCCTTGGGGCCGTCCATAGAATGAACACCGGTTCTAATGCTGACGGGACCGTTCCCTACGTCGAAAGTCGAGCGTGCATTTGAACGAGCGCATCGTCTCGGGCAAGCCACATGTAGACGACACCGCACTGGACCGGAGCCTGAGGCCCCGCCACCTTGAGGACTACATCGGCCAGGAGCGGCTGAAGGCCAATCTGAGCATAGGCATCGTCGCCGCCAAGCAGCGCGGCGAGGCGCTCGACCACACGCTCCTCTACGGCCCGCCCGGCCTGGGCAAGACAACGCTGGCCAACATCATGGCCACCGAGATGGGCGTCAAGATCAAGACCACCTCCGGCCCGGCCATCGAGCGTCCGGGCGACATGGTGGCCATCCTGACTCAGCTACAGAAAGACGACATCCTGTTCGTCGACGAGGTCCACCGCCTGAGCCGCGTCGTCGAGGAGGTCCTCTATCCCGCCATGGAGGACTTCTTCGTCTCGTGGGTAATCGACAAGGGCCTGAAGGCCAGGAGCATGAACCTCGCCATCAAGCCGTTCACCTTCATCGGAGCGACGACCCGCTACGGAATGGTCAGCGCGCCGCTGCGCGATCGTTTCGGCGTCGTCCATCGCCTCGACTTCTACACCTCGGCGGACATGTACAGGATCGTCACCCGGTCGGCGCGGATTCTCGCCATCGACTCGGAGGACGAGGGACTGAGGGAGATCTCCAACCGCGCCCGCGGCACGCCTCGGGTGGCCAACCGGCTGCTCAAGCGGGTGCGCGACTACGCCCAGGTGATGGCGGACAACGTGATAACCGGTGAGGTCGCCAGGGAAGCGCTCGCCCGTCTGGAGGTCGACGCCGTGGGCCTGGACGACTCGGACCATCTCGTGCTCCAGACCATCATCGAGAAATTTGACGGCGGGCCGGTCGGCGTAGACACGCTCGCGGCCTCGCTGAGCGAGGAGGCAGAAACGATCGAAGACGTCTACGAGCCCTACCTGCTGCAGATGGGGTTCCTGGACCGCACCAGGTCAGGCCGCGTCGCGACACGCCGCGCGTACGAGCACCTGGGAATCGACTACCCCGAGAACGCCCCAACGCCCCAGAACCGGATGTTCTAGCCGGCGGCTGAGGGGTCAACTAGGTCGAGCACGGTCCCGTTGCGCCGAGTCTCCGGCCGTAGGGCTAGACGAGGACTTGTACCGTCTCGTCCTTGACTACTATGCGCACTACGTGGGATGTGAGGAAGTCCCGCTGGGCCTCCATCTCCAGGTCCTCCCAGCGCGACAGCGTCTGGTCGACGTCCATCTGGCTGATATCGCCCGACGCCGCTCTCCGGGCCGCGTCCAGCGCCGCGAGGTAGTCGGCGAGCAGGTACGTCTTTCTTTCGCCGCGGGCCGTGCGCCTCATCGCGTCCAACAGCCGCCGCTCCGCGTGCTCCACCCGCCCGTCCCTCAGAGCCTGGGCGCGTTCGGCTTCCCCGTCGGACGCGCCCGCGGCCCTCGCGCGGAGCGCCGGGCCGAGCTGCCCCATAACCGTCCCTTCGAGCAGCGGCGCGCGCCACGTGTGGTATCCGCACACGTTCTGATTGTTCTTGGACTGGCACTGGTAGTAGCGGTAGACGCCGCGCTGCCTGCGGCCGTCCTTGCGCCTCCAGGACTGCCGTCTGGTTGCGCCCATCATCTGGTTGCCGCAGTAGCCGCATTCGATCAGCCCTGATAGCAGGAACGGCTCCGACTTCGACACGCGCCCGAGCGGGCGGCGGGACGCGGTCACCTCGCGCGCCTCGCGAAACAGGTCGTGCGGAATTATCGCTTCGTGCGACCTCGGCCGGAGCATGCCGAGCCTGGTGTACGTGCCCGTGTATACCGGATTGCGGAGGATGTCCCTGATTCCGATCACGTTCCAGTTCGAGCCGCGGCGAGTCAGGATGCCGCGCTCGTTCAGGTGCTGCACGATCAACCGGAAGCCCATCAGATCACGCGTGTACAGTCGGAAGATCAACTCGACGACCCTGGCCTCGTCCGGCACGACTTCGAGCTTGCCGTCCGCCCCTATACGGTATCCGTAGGGCGGCCTACCGAGCGCCTGGCCCTGCAGCGCACGCTCCCGCATCGACTCCTTGATCCTGCGGCTGCGCGTCCGCGAGACGCCCTTTACGCCGAGAGTCTGAAAGGCGTTCTGCAGCGGGTCCGGGAACTCCTCGTCGAAGCACCGGACGACCGCGCCCGTCTGCTCGAGCTCGACGAAAGCCCTGGCCACCGACTCCAAGTCGCTGCCCAGGTGCGTCGCGTCCGGGACCGCCACCAGGAACTCGCTGCCCGAGTCGCGCATGTACTCGATCATGAGGCGGTACTCGGGCGTCTCTCTGGGGGCCGCCTCTCCGTCGGCGGCGAAGGTGTTCACCGGTTGGTGGAAGTTGAGGTCGCAGAAGTCTGCGAACTGTTGCCGCAGGCTCGGAAGGGAGTCCCCGTTTCGAGCGCCCAGATAGAAGAAACCGATGGCGCGCATCGTTGGATCAGGGCAGGTAGAGTATGCGCTTACAGCTGCTGCATCTAACAGGGGTGCGCGACCCGCGGGCGCGCTGCAGCTCCATAGTCGACAGCGTCAGTCTGCAGCCCTGGCACATGCCGCGTTCGATCCTGGCGACAGGGCTGCCGTTGGTGGTCTTGCGCAACAATTCGTAGAGGGCGATCAGGTCGGCCGATATCCCGGGGGCCAAGTGGCCCCGCTGCCTGCGCCGTTCGTCGAGATCGGCGGCCGCGTGCCGTTCCGACTCCCGGAGCTGTGCCTGCTCCGCCGGCCGGCCCGTCTCCAGATCGGACAGCGCCTCCCGCGCCTCGCGCTGCGCGGTCTCGGCGTCCTCCGTCTGAACCATCAGTTCGAGGAGGTTGTCCTCCTGCTCCCTGAGCTGCTGGACGACGAATTTCCGCTCCTCCTCCGCTGCGGTCATCTCGTCCAGGCTGGTGATCGCGCCGCCGTAGAGCTTCTTTTCGATGCCCGCCAACTGCTCCTGCGTCTCTGCGATCGCTCGCTCGGCGGCCCGGCGTCCGGCGCCGACCTCGTCCAGCGCCTCCGAGAGAGCGGTCAGTCTTGCGGCGGCCGAGGTGATCGCGGAGTCATCTTCCAGCCGGGCGCGCACGTCGGCCAAGACACCCTCGAGCTCGTCGACTTTCAGGTCTATCCGTTGCAGGTCGTGTAGGCGTTTGACAGTCTGCATGTCAATAGCGGTGTCGGCGATCGTGACGTCGACGCCATTGTATCGCAGCAGCGCCATGTCGGGGTGGCGGGCTGATCGGTGGGGAGAGGTCTGGGGACGAGCAAGCTGCGAAGCCCGCTACGGCGCCTGGACGGAGGGCTCGGACGTCAGGGCGGCGAGCAGGTTGGAGACCAGGATGTCGTTCTTCGAATGGTGGCGCAGAGGCAGTTCGGGATCGACCTCGTAGAGGTTCCGCCTGCCGCTCTTCCGCCGCTTGATGTATCCTGCCTCTTCCAGTTCGGAGATCATCTTGTGGGCGGTCCGCTCCGTGATCCCGACGTCGATGGAGATCTCCCGCGCGGTGTGGCTCGGGTTGTGGAAGATGTAGCTGAGTACCAGCCCGTGATTCGTGATGAAGGTCCATTTACTATTCGCCATCGAACCCTCAAGAGTGGAGTGGTATGGCTAAATCCTATCACAGACGCCGCTTCCGATACAAACAACTTGGGCTGGCCTGCCCAAATCCACCGGCAGATTGATGTGTGCGGTTGGTGGTGGCACTTCGACGGATGTCGGGCCGGTTAGGGACCGTCTGGGCGTTCGGAGATGCGTGTCGAGGTGGTCTGGGAAGGCCGTTTGGGGATGTTGAGGGCGTCTGCGGCCCTTGTGCGGTAGAAGGATGGCGAGGCGCATCCACCGGACGGGATCCGGCCGCTTCGGGTCGAGATGATTTGGTTGTGGGAAGGTCGAACTACGGTGGGGCTGGTAGTGCCAGCATGGCGCGAGCTTTGAGTAGCAGGTTGTATGAAGGGTGTCCTCTGGGCAGGCGGATGATCATCCTCCTGGCATGATGCACGACTCGTCTGGCAGGCCCGATCAGGCCGAATCGCACGGCCTTGAGCCGTCTGCTAAGCCACTCGGCGCCCAACGCCAAGCGCTTCAGCGCCGAGTTGAGAGCCTGCCCCGTAGCCCCATACGGGGTTGAACGCCAGTACCGCTATCGCCCACCACGCGGCATTGGCCCCGAACAGACCCGACGGCAGCCGACCGCCAGCGAGGTCTTCCTTGAGCACCCCGTGCACCTCCTCACCCTTCCCACACCTCTGCCTGTACCACCCGATCAGCTTGTCCCCTGGGAGAGCACGGTTGGTCACCAATGCTGTGACCTTGTACCACCCTCGCCCCGACATCTCCATGACGGGGACCGACAACTGCAGGTGAGCCTCCATCCCTGGCATAGGCGGCTTGCGCAGCAACTTTCTGATCGCTATGAAACGGTACTCAGGACTACTCTTTTTGTGACCTATCCAGTTGGGTGAACAACGACAATCATTTTTGCCGGTGACGACAACGATTTTTGCCGGTCCGTAGATAAGGATGGTCTGGTACCCGGGAGGTGCCAGATTGGTCACGGATCAACAGGTAGTTGTACTGAGGCAGAAGTTGATGGAAGGCAAGACACAGCAGGCAGCGGCGGCGTCAGCGGCCATGAGCGAGAGATCGGCAAGGAAGTGGCAGCGGGGATCGCTGCCGTCGGACAGCAAGAAGGCCAGGCGGAGATGGAGAAGCAGACCGGACCCGTTCGCGGACGTGTGGGAGAGCGGTGTCGTGCCGCTGCTGCGGACCGATCCCGACGGTGAGCTGAGTGCGACAACCATCTTGGAGTGGCTTGACGAACGATACCCGGGCAGGTTCGGCAGGTCCCAGCTGAGGACGCTCCAACACCGGACCAGAGACTATAGAGTCCTTGATGGCCCGGATCGTGAGGTGTAGTTTCAGCAGGACCATCCACCTGTCCGCGAGGCGCAGGTGGACTTCACCCACTGCACGGAACTGGGAGTCACCATAGGTGGCGAGCCCTTCAGACACCTGCTGTTCCACCTGGTGCTGAGCCACTCCGGCTGGCGCTACGCGGAGGTATGCTTCGGAGAGACGTTCGGGGCGCTGGTGCAGGGACTGCAGGGAGCGCTGTGGGAGCTGGGAGGCGTACCCAGGGTGGTGCGCACCGACAACCTGTCGGCGGCCACACACGACCTGAAGAACAGCAGTGGCCGTGCCGTGAACGCCAGGTACGAGGCTGTCCTGACCCACTACGGGGTGGAGTCCACCAGGATCAACCCACGCTGCTCGCACGAGAACGGCGTTGTAGAGCAGGGACACAGACGTCTGAAGAACGCCTTGGACCAGGCGCTGATCCTCAGGGGCAGCCGCGACTTCGAGTCCGAGGACGAGTACAGACAGTTCGTCAGAGGAGTCGTCGATCGGCGAAACAGGCTGGTGGACTCGAAGCTCAAGGCGGAGCGTCGTCACCTGAGGCCGCTTCCGCCGGCTCCGGTCCCGGAGTACGCCAACTACCGTTGCAGGGTGCGCAGGTGGAGCACGATCAGGGTGGCTAACAGGACATACTCGGTGCCATCACGGCTGATCGGCATGGAGGTGGACGTCCGGGTGTACGCAGACCACATCGAGGTGTACTACAAGTGCCACCTCGTCGAGAGCATGGAGCGGATACACGGCGCCGGCGAGGCTCACATCGACTACCGAGACATCATAGGGTCGCTAGTGCGCAAGCCGGGAGCGTTCGCACGCTACCGCTTCAGGGAGCAGATGTTCCCCACGCAGACGTTCAGGCTGGCGTACGACGCACTGTGTGGTTGGAGGGGCGAACGTGCCGACGTGGAGTACGTTCGCATCCTGCACCTGGCCGCGACAACCATGGAGTCCAAGGTGGACAGGGCGCTCGAGAGACTGCTTGAGTCGGGACTGAGCTTCGACTACGCGATGGTGCGCAGACTGTCTGCTCCGGCGCCCCCAACGGTACCTGAACTGAAGCTGCCGGGGACGGTGGACCTCGGCCTGTACGACCGGCTGCTGGTGGGAGGTGCACGATGATCGCAGACACAGGTGCACCGAGCGCGGTGGCGGAACGTGTCAGGGAGCTGTGCAGGCAGTTCAAGCTGCCCACACTGGCGGCGGAGACCGTTGGCAGGTTCAGCGAGGCCGGACACGCCGATGCCCTCGAGACCCTTCTGGAGGTGATGGAACAGGAGGCGGAGGACAGGCGGATCAGGCGGGTGGACCGTCTGAGGAGAACGTCGAAGCTGCCGGCCGGCAAGACCTGGGAGACCTTCGAGCACGACAGGACTCCGGTGCAACTGAGACAGCAGCTCGAGAGACTCGGTGAGGGGGACTTCGCAGATCGCGGTGTCAATGTTCTGGCGTTCGGGATGCCGGGCACGGGCAAGACCCACGCCATGTGTGCCATAGGACACAGGCTCGTGGAGTCCAGTCACTCGGTGCCCTTCATCCCGGCATACCGGCTGGTGCAGGATATGCTGGCCGCCAAGAGGGATCTTGAGTTGCCACGGATGCTCAGGAAGCTGGACAACTTCGACCTGCTGGTGATCGACGACCTCGGCTATCTGCCGCAGGGAGCCGAGGAGTCCGAGGTGCTGTTCACGCTGATAGCTGAGCGTTACGAACGCCGATCTCTGGGGATCACCTCGAACCTGGTGTTCAGTGAGTGGGAGAAGGTGTTCGCAAACCCTATGGCGACCGCGGCGGCGATAGACAGGATCGTTCACCACTCCGTGATCCTGGAGTTCGACCTGCCAAGCTATAGGACAAACGAGGCCCAGAATCGTCACTTAGAGCAGAAGTCAGACCGGCAAAAATGGTTGACGCGCGACCGGCAAGAATGGTTGACGCCGATCAACCGGTTTGTGAAGTGTAGTAGGCTTGATTATTAGTCCGGTCAAGGACGATGTTGAGTCTTGGAATCCAGGTAACCGATTGGAGGCGGAGGATTGACTACGGCCGAGGCAACCTACGACACGTAGAAGATGCACGACGCGCTACTGAGCCAAAGATGCACCGTAGGTCTCCATCCAAGCTTGTCGAGGGGCTGTGCATGTGGCAGTGCTGCGAAAGATCAGTGCTGCGACGAGGCCTTTTGCCGCCTCCACAAGTGTGGCCTGCCGGTCCGGTGCCGGTGCCCCCTGCCAGAGGGCGCCGCCTTAGCCCGAATCCACCGATGGACATGGATGGACGGCGTGAGGACAGTGGAAGAGGAGTGAGGGAGTTACAGGGGCGATGATCCGGGCTCGAATTCGGGTAGACGGGAGGTTGGCGGGGGTCTGCAGGCGCTTTTGGGGGCGCCAATGGCGGTCTGCGATGGGCGCTGTGGGACAAGATGAGGACAGAGGACGCGGCAAGAGGCGCTCGCGGACCAGGGTGGCGCGAGTTGGCGGGGACGTTCAGTTGGCCTGATGGCGGGTCAGTGGCAAACGGGCGCCGTCAGGTCGGGAGTGGAATGGCTCGCAATCGAGCCAGGGCGCGAGTGAACTGGGTTTCCCAAGGCCAGCCCTGTGGCAGATGCAAAGTGAGGCGGCGGGCCGAGCGGGTGAGCCGTCCGGCCAGGGAGAAGAAGCGCCGCCGGAGGGTCCTGGTGGTCACCACCCCCTCGCCCAGACCGATGCGGGCTGTCCAGCGGGCCAGGTTGTGGGCCATCACCTGGACCGCCAGCCAGGCGGCGTTGGCGGCGAAGCGGCCCGAGGGGAGATGGTTGAGTCCGACGCCGTACTTCAGGTCTCGGATGGCATTCTCGATCTCGGCGTGGCGGCGGTGGTCGGCCTCCAGTTCCAGGGTCTCCCCGTCCCGGTCGGTGATGAAGCCGTGATAGCTGTAGGTGGCGAAGAGGGCCAGTTGGGAACCGGGCGTGGGCTTCACCCGCCGCACGATGAGCCGCACTGGGGCGGCTTCGGGCTCACCCTGGAAGGGGGTGCAGGTGGTCTCGGCCACATCGGCGGCGCCGTCCATCCAGTATGGGATGGGCGTCCAGTCCGCCTCGGGTATGGCCTCGATCAGGTTCCGCAGGCTTTTGTGCTGCCGGATGGTGATGGAGAAGCGCACGTCCAGCTTGCGGCAGACGACGACCAGGGCGTGGGTGTAGAAGCCGCTGTCGGCCCGCACCGTGAGTTGCCCGCTGGCCCCTCCGTAGCGCACCCGCCCCACCGTTTCACGCAGGAAGTGGGCGGCGCCACGAGCGGTGTTGGCCCGGCCCTCGCGCAGCCGGCACATCAGCACGTCGCCGGTTCCGGCGGCGACAGCCAGCAGCGGGTGATAGCCCCGCTTGCCGGTATAGCCGTGGTGGCGTGCCCCTTCCTTGGCCAGTCCGTAGGTCTCGCAGATGGTTGAGTCCAGCTCGATGGTCAGGGGCGAGTCGCCGGGTCCGGCGCTGGTCTGCCAAGCGCGTGGCAGCAACTCCCGGCTCACCCGGTCCAGTTGACGGACGTGGCCCCAGCGAAAACTGCGCAGGAAGGTGCCCAGGGTGGATGGCGCCTTGATCGTGCCGCCCAGGATGCGGGCCGTCCCACCGGCGCGCAGCGCATCGGCGTCGTCGATGCAGTCGCCGCCCGCCAGCGCAGACGCAACCAGGGTCATCATCTTGTCGCCCGTGTTGGCCCGCCCCGGCGCATTGCCCAGGTCGAGGCACTGCTGGACGAGTTGGGGCAGGCCGAGGCGCAGGGCGAGGGTGGCCGGAAGGATCAGCCCGGCATTGGCCACCAGGCGGTGATCGTCGAAGGCGATACGGATGCGGTCGGGGTGGTGGCGTGGTAGCATCTATTGGGTGCTCCTTTTTCTGGGGTGGGTTTCGTGTTTCAAAACCATTATCCCAGATTCACAGGAGCACCCTCTTGCCGCTTCAGGACACTGACCCGACGCCCTCCTTCGGTGGATTCGGGCTAAGGCTCATCTGCCAGATAGCGCTTACACACGCATTTCTCTCACCATCCCAACTATCCCTAGGGTCTTGGCTTCGCGAGGCTGCGTGTCGCCGAGGGTGGGGCAGTGCCTGGCTACGAGGTGGCCGAGGGCGGCCGGTCGCCCTCTCGGGACCTGCGTCTCCTGTGGCGACGCCCACATATGGCGCAATGTGCACTCGCCGAGTTGGCTCTGAGAAGAGACGCTGACAGCTGAGGAAAAATCAGATTGGGACGGCTTGCCTCGTGTTAGAATTCGCTGGGACGCAATGTAGTGAACGGGTTTACGAAAGAGTTCGATGACTTTCGATGTCGCCACAGTCTCCGTCTCCCAGTGTTCATCGGTAGTCAATGGGAGACGATGGCGCTTCAACAGCAAGACGGACTTCGTCTGCTTGGGCCCGCTCCTGCTGCCAATGTGCTACCTGGAACTCCGCCCTCGTCATCGAACGAGACAACCAACCGGTATCTCTGGGTTATAGACACGCGGGGAATTCCATATATCATAGACGCTCCTGCCCAGGCAGTTGGTCACAAGTTGCCGAAACACACAAACTTGACCGGTGGCATGGAGGCATATCTAGGCGGAGAGATGTGGTTCAATTCCAGCACCGCCCTCTATATATCCGGCGGTTCAGGACGATACCCGCCGGCAGACGGACATCAGCTTGAAGAGGCAGCTCGACTCTTTCAGGCGTTTGGCTACGGGGTGACTTCGCTGGGCTGGAATGATCTCACTGGACGTGCTAGACGTGTGATGGATGCTGCGTGATGGATAGGCTGACCGCTATCTTCGGTCAAGGCGTCGCGGGAAGTTCGGTCGATGACGCCGCAAAGCTTTCCGCGAGAAGCTTCGTTCGCAGCGAAGGAGAACTGGGGGTATACGAGGCGTCGCGAAACCCCACAGGGCATGTATTGACCGCATGGGAGGCTTTCACCAGCTTTGGCTTGGACGTTCTCCAAGAAGCAGTGGAATATGGCTCTGCGATCCTGAGGCGAACGAATGACTCCACGAGAGTCGCACTGAAGCGTCGTAGAGAAGACCTCGGTGTAACCTGTCAATCCGTCGGAAGAGCGGCGCGCGTCCAGGAATCGATAGTCAAGATGGCGGAATCGTCTCCGTCTCAAGTTCATCTCGTGGAGTTAGAGCGGATCGCCTTCACGCTCGGGTTAGACGAGCGGCTACTTGCGTTCCGGCGCGATTCCGGTGGGGATACCAAGCTGGCGTATCGTTTGAGGACGCTTGTAGGTGATCGCTCTAACGCATCGGGCACGATCTCGTCTGGAACAGCGCTTCTCTTCGCAGAGGCGGCATCGATCATGCGTGTGCAGCTGAGGCTTCAGAAATGGCTTGGGCTTCGGATGGAGAGCCATGAATTCCGTTCGCACGGCGACTATGGGTCGGCGATGAATCCTGCTTGGAACATAGGGTACAACCTCGCGAGAGATGCCAGGGAGACCTTGCGGGTAGGCCAATCACCGATTAGCTCTATGCGAGAACTGGTGGAGAATCGGATGGGGATCCCTGTCATCCAGGCCCAACTTCCTGGACAGATCGCAGGGGCGACCGTCATGACGATGGACGAAGACGGCAGAGAGGCACGCGGCGTCGTTCTGAATACGGTCGGAGGGAATGAGAATGTCTGGATTCGCCGGGCGACGCTGGCCCACGAGCTCGGGCACCTGCTCTACGACCCGGATGCAAGCCTCGAAAACGTCCGTGTTGACTCGTACCTCGACAGCCAGAGGGACCCTGAGACGCTGGAAGCGGACTTCGTAGAGCAGAGGGCTAACGCATTCGCAATCGCATTTCTTGCCCCGAACGACGCCGTTCGGAAACTTGCGTCACCGCCGGTGTCAGAGGAATCTGTTTCCAAGGTGATGCATGGGTTTGGGATAAGTCACACGGCGGCACGGTACCATATTGCCAACTCTCACTACCGCCAATACGAGGTCCCGCTGGGGGCAATCGACGCTGAACCCTCCGACGAACAGACCGCGGCCGAAAATTTCACGATCGACTTCTTTCCTCTTTCCGACACGCCGGATCAGCGCCGAGGCAGATTCTCGGGCCTCGTGACAGCCTGCCATGAGCGGAGGCTTATATCCGAAGACACGGCCGCCCTGTACCTCCGGTGTTCGGTCCAGGACTTTCGCCGGAATCTTGACAGTCTCCGAGCGCTCTCAGACATGGAGGCTTCGTGACTGACGTAGCAGTCAACAGCTGCTCTTGGTCCGATATTGCTGCGCCCGGCCGGCGTTCACTCTGACTGTTTGACGCCGTCAGGGGGCGTGTCTTAGGCAGGCGTCCAGAACGCGTACAGGCTTGCGTCTCTGAGGTGAAATCTGACCTGCGCCTGTGCGTCGGTCGTGGGCCTGGCGCGCTCACCCCAGCGAATCGGGCCGCTGAGAACGTCGCCGGCCAGCGGGCTGCACTCGCCGGCTGTGAAGCCGGGCATCGGCTCCCCCGTCCGCGGGTCGAGCAGCTCGGCGCGAAGCTCGCCGCGGGCCTCGACGTTGACCGAGAGGCCCGCCCCGGTGAAGAGAAACGGCTTCGTGACGACTGATCCCCCGCCGGCAGCGTCCAGGGAAACGAAACCGTCCAGCCGCAGCTTGGCCAGGCAGAGGGCGCTGCCGTCCTTGAAGAATGCCGGGTCCAGCTCCGGGTGCTGGTCGCTGTACGCTCTGAACCGCAGGGCGTTGTAGTAGACCCAGATCTCGTCGCCGCGAACGTGCGGGCAGCCGCTCATCAGGTTCTGCGCAGTCCCGTAGTTGACCCCGTCCCACGGGTCGATGCCGATGAACAGCTCACGGTCCGCTACGCGGCCCCACGTTTGCAGGTCCCGAGACACGGTTAGCTCGATCTGGTTGAGGCCCGTGTTGTTCCCGGCGCCATCCGGGCCTGCCGGGTTGTACAACGCCGGGAAGCCGACGTAGAGCCCCTCGTATGGCATCACCGCCATCTGGTAGCACTGGGCAATGTAGTCCTCAGGCGGTTCGCCGATGACCGGCGGGGTCAGGTAGTCCGGGTCTTCCGTGGCCTGCCTGATGCGCCGCTTTCGGTTCTCGTTGTCCTGCTCGTCGGTGTGGAACACGAGCCTGGGAAAGCTCCAATCGGTGAAGTCCTCGCTGGTGGAGAGAAAGACCGACCGGCCCCACTCGGTGGACTGCTTCACGGTCGCCAGGTTCCGCCCGGTCGACTCGTCGTAGACGCAGTGCGACTCGTCCTGGCTCGGCACCGGGGAGATGTCCGGCAGCGTCCAGTCGAAGCCGTCGGGCGAGAAGCCGATCCGGCGGTCCAGCAGGTCGAAGAGGCCCTTGTAGCGGCGTTGCGGGTCGGCGGCGCCCTCGTCCCGGATGACGTGGTAGATGCTTCTCGCCGTGGGGTCCCAGGCGACGTTGCGGTCTCCGGGGCCCCGGCCTTCGTACAGCCCGAGGGACGGCTTCTCCCACTCTATCCCGTCTTTGGAAACGGCGTAGTAGTCCAGTCTGTCGCCCGTGGCGTTGGGCGCGTCGTAGAAGGCCCAGTACCACCACTCCCAGACCTGCCTGTCGGAGTTCCACTGCGGGGCGCTGCGGCTCTGCACGCCGGTCTGCCCCCCGGAGACGTCACCGCGCAGCACGGCTCCCTGCTTCTCGGGCTGGTGAAGCGTTCGCGTCACCCCGGCCGCGCTCTCCACCGCGTGGTCGTCGAGAAAGAGCTGCTTGTGGCGCTCCGGGTGTATCGGGTCGTGCTGCGTCATGCTTTCTCCCTTGCGCTGACAAGCCGTTCAGGTTCTGCTCTGTTGGCCGCGGCGGGCAGGGTGGGAGGCCCGGAGGCCCGGCCCACGACGCCCGCCGGCCCCGTTTCGTGCCCGCCGCCGCTAGATCTGGTACTTTTCGGGTGGGACGCGCTGCGCCGCCGAGTACGCCATGCCCTCGGGGAGCGGCATGAGGCCGCCGACCACCTCGCCGCGCCGGGTCATCATGTCCGCCGACGCCATCGTGACGTGGTCGAGCTCGGCGTCGGTGATCGGCAGTGTGTACAGCACCATGGGCTGGTACCGCTGGAACTGCTCGGCATACGCGGTCGACGCCTTCTGCCCCCAGCTCCCGTCCGACGTCTCGGCGCGCTTGCGGGCGTAGGGGCCGCCGTAGAACTGCGTCGAGATCTCGTCCAGTGCCTCGACCTTCTTGTCTATGACGTCCGTGATGTCGACGTAGAGGTCGGTGCGGCCCGTGCCGGCGTACTCGAGGCTGTTGTTGCCCATGTAGGACTGCGGGTTCATGAAGTAGATCACCGGAACGCTGTGCCGCTCCTGGCGCCCGCGCCCGGACCCGCCGGCGACCTGCGACGCGAAGACGGTGCACTGACCGATCGTCGCGTGCATCTTCAGCCCGCCCGTCTCGTAAGGGTGGTGCGAGATGAGGATGTCCGGCTTTACCTCGCGGATCACGTCCGCGATGGCCTCGATCTTGTCCTGCGTCACGAGTACGTCGTCGTCCTCGAATCCCAGGTCCCGCAGGTCTTCGAAGCCGAGGATTCGGCAGGCCTTGCGGACCTCCTCCAGCTTCTCCTCGACCGCCTGCTGGACCAGCTCCTCCACGTCGACGTCGGCGCCGGCCTCCCGCTTCTGGTCGGCCAGCTTCCAGTGGTGCGACCGAACTCCCGTGGTGGCGATGACCGCCGTCACCGAGTCGCCGCGGGCGACGTGGTGCGCGAGCGTGCCGCCGGCCTGGTCGAAGCTGTCGGCGGGGTGGGTGGCGACGAGTAGAAGGCGAATGTTACGGCTGGGCATGAGTAACTCCTGTTCTGGCGTGCTGCTCTCGGTGGTGCCAATTCGGATCGCCCTCAAGTATACTCCGTGGGACTTCCGGGGTGGGATATCCCCTAGGTGGAGAGATGAGACGGAATCGACAGTGACCTCCTCAAAGCGCCACAGGCAGGTCGGCCGCCGGCCCGTCCGGCACGACGGGGTGGAGAAGGTGACCGGCCACGCACTGTATGGGGCGGACGTCAGGCTGCCCGGGATGCTGCACGCCAAGGTGCTGCGAAGCCCGAACGCCCACGCGCGGCTGCTGTCCGTCGACACGAGCCGTGCCGAGGCCCACCCCGACGTGAGGGCGGTGGTTGCGGCGGTCGATCTGCCGGCGCAGGACTCCGACGCGGCGGCCGATGTTCAGCTCGGCCACATGCGCGATACGGCCCTGGCGCGGGACAAGGTGCTGTTCGCCGGCCACGGTATCGCGGCCGTGGCGGCAGCGACTCCCCACGCCGCGGAGGAGGCGCTTCGTCTCATAAACGTGGAGTACGAGGTGCTGCCGGCGGTCACGAACGTCGAAGACGCCATGAGCCCCGACGCGCCCGCCCTCCACGAAGGACTCGGCGTCGACGTGGCTCCGGGTCCGAACCTGTGCGCCCACGACGTCCACAGTCTCGGCGACGTGGAGGCCGGGTTCGCGGAGGCGGACCTGATAGTCGAGCGGGAGTTCCGGACGTCGACCGTCCACCAGGGCTACATCGAGCCTCAGACGGCGACGGCGGCGTGGAGCGCCGACGGCCGGCTCACGGTGTGGTGCAGCAGCCAGGGCCATTTCCGCATGCGCGACGAGGTCGCCCGCGTGCTCGCCATGCCCGTGTCCCGCGTCACGGTTGTGCCGATGGAGATCGGCGGCGGCTTCGGCGGCAAGCTGCGGGCGTACGTTGAGCCGATCGCCGCGCTGCTGTCGCGCAAGGCGGGCAGGCCGGTGAAGCTGACGATGACGCGCGCGGAGGTATTCCAGGCCACCGGGCCCACGTGCGGTTCGTACGTCCGCGTCAAGATGGGCGCGACGGCCGACGGACGGCTGACGGCGGCGCAGGCGCACCTGGTATACGAGTCGGGCGCGTACCCCACCCGCGAAGGAGCCGCCCAGTCCGGGGTCGTCTTCACGCCCTACGACATCCCGAACCAGCGCGGCGAGGGCTTCGACGTCGTCGACAACAAGCCCACCACCGAGGCGTACCGGGCGCCCGGCGCGCCGATGGTCGCGCTAGCGGCCGAGACGGTGATCGACGAGATCGGCCGCGAGCTGCGGATCGACCCGGTCGAGCTCCGAATGATCAACGCCGCCTCGACGTACAGCCGCAAGACCAATGGCACGCCCTACGGGCACATGGGCCTGCGGGAGACGCTGGAGGCCGTCCGGGCGCACCAGCACTACTCGGCGCCGATGGCCGGTGAGAACGCGGGCAGGGGCGTGGCCATCGGCTTCTGGGGCAACGGCGCGGGACCGGCCGCGGCCGTCGCCAGCGTGGTCGCCGACGGGACGGTCCACCTGCTGATAGGCGCCGTCGACATCGGCGGGCTGAGGACGGTGACGGCCCAGCAGCTCGCCGACACGCTCGGCATCCCGGTCGAGGACGTCAACCCGCATATCGGCGACACGGACGCGATCGGCTACACGTCCAGTACGAGCGGCAGCAGCACCGCCTTCAAGTTGGGTTACGCGGCCTACGAGGCCGGACTCGACGTGCGGCGGCAGCTCGTGGAACGCGCGGCGCGCATCTGGGACGTGACGCAGGACGAGGTGGAGTACCGGGACGGCGTTTTGCTGCGCCGCGGCCAGCCGGAGCAGCGGCTGACCTTCAAGGAAGCCGCGTCGATGCTCTCGGACACCGGCGGTCCCGTCGTGGGCCGGGCCAACGTGACGGCTCGGGGGCAGGCGCCGGGGATATCGGCCAACATCGTCGACGTCGAGGTCGATCCGGAGACCGGGAGGGTTGGCATAACGCGCCTCACGGCGTTCCAGGACGCCGGCGTCGCGATTCACCCCAGCTACGTCGAGGGCCAGATCCAGGGCGGGGCGGCGCAGGGCGTCGGCTGGGCGCTCAACGAAGAGTACTTCATGAGCGATTCTGGCGTGATGCTCAACACCAGCCTGCTCGACTATCGGATGCCCACCGCGCTCGATCTCCCTACCATAGAAGCCGTGGTCCTGGAGGTGCGCAACGAGGGCCACCCGTTCGGCATACGGGGCGTCGGCGAGGCCAGCATCATCCCGCCGCTCGCGGCGATAGCCAACGCCGTCCACGACGCCGTCGGCGTCCGCATGCGCCGCCTGCCCATGACCCCCGCCTCGGTCCTGAAGGCGATGCAGGAAAAATAGCGCGCCCTGTGCGACCAGCGGCCGGGTTGCGGTTGGCCCAGATGCGGCCGTCGGAGCGGCGCGTTGGGGCGCAGCGGTTCCGGGTGACTGTTCAGACTTGAGTGGCCCACGCAACCCGTTCACCCTGAGGAGCGTCGGTGCTTCTCCGGCGCGTATCGAAGGGCGCACGCCGGTCCCATAAACGTGAACAAGTACCAGAATAAAACACGGTTGAAAACCGGGGCGCGATGAGGCCAAGTTATACTTGGTAACACTCGGCAACAAGGGGTGGTGATGCCGCGAGCCACCAAGACGGTGACGTTCTCCTTGCCGCCGGAATTGGCGGACAGGATGGACGAAATGACTGAGAAGCGCGGGCAGTCGAGGAGCAGTCTCATCTGTGAGGCGACGGTGCGCTACCTCGAAGAGTGCGAGTGGCAAGATCTGCTCCAATATGGGGAGCGAACCGCCAGGAAGCAGGGCATTGGCGCGGAGGACGTGGCCCCGCTCGTCGAGGAGTACCGGGCCGAGGTCGGGCCAGCGGGCGCGTGAGGGTAGTCCTCGATACGAACGTCTTCGTCTCCGGACTGGACTTCCCCGGAAACGAGCGCCTTGTGCTCGATCTTGCTCGGAGGGGCCGCTTCGAGTTGTACTTGTCCGACTTCATCCTGCAGGAGGCCTTCGACGTCCTGACGCGCAAGTTCGGTTGGGACGAGGGACGTTCGTCCGAGGCGATTCGAATGCTCCGGGATGCCGCCACCCTCGTTGGGCCCCGTGGGTTGCCGGAAGTCATCGAGGGCGGCCATGCGGACAATCGCATCCTGGAGTGCGCCGCGGAGGCCTCCGCAGACTACCTCGTCACCGGCGACCGGCGTCATCTCCTTCCCGCGGATGAATACGGCGGCGCTACAATCGTCAACGCCCCAAAGTTCCTATCCGTATTGGGGGAAGTGGCCTGATCCCGAATATGCTCTTGACGACAGCCGCCTTAACAAAGTAGCGGTTGGGTAAGGAGAACGCCATGTTCGTCAAGATTACGTCGAAACGCCAGGTCACGTTTCCAGCACGCGTCTTGGAGGCGCTGGGCGTAGGCCCCGGCGACCAGCTCGAGTTGCAACAGGCTCCTAACGGATTCATCCTGCGCCCACGCCGGATCGACTATGCGCGGCTGGGAACATTGCGCGATAAGATACCACCGGGATATCCACCGCTGGATGTCGGGAATTTCCGAGAGCAGGGATATGATCCGGCGCTACGGGATTGACACCTCAGTCCTGGTGAGGTTGATTACCAAGGATCCTGAGGACGAGTTCGACCGCTGTGTTGGCGAGCTTCGCGCTTTGATCGAAGGGCAGGGCAGTGAGGTTTTCGCGTCGAATCAGGTGGTCGGGGAGGCCTACGTTGCCGTGCGGCACCACTATGGCGTATCCGCCGCGGACGCCCGGTCCACGCTGACCGACGCGCTGACCAGCGGTCTGGTTGCTCCTCTAAACGGGCGGTCCGTCATTGAGGCGCTTGCGGCAGTCGGCGGGCCCGGCCTGTTCGACAGACTGATAGCCGACGACTATTCGCGGGCCGGGTTGGAGACCTTGACGTTCGATCGCAGAATGGCCTCGCCGTCCGAGTCTCCGCTTCTGTAGGCGGCGAACTCGGCCTCACCCACAAGGTGGAGGAACCGGGGTAGTGGGCGGCTCGTCCCCGACGTGATGGTTGAGTTACCGCATCTCACCGGCTACCACGTCGCTGTCGCATCGTTCCCATCCCGGCGGTCAGCCCCAATGGCGCCATGATCAGAAGCATGTTCGCCGCCGCTGTCGCCGTCGACGCGGGCCCTTCCGTGTCTCCACACCCGGCACCACGGGCATTGTCGACCTAGTAGCCCGCGTCGGCGCAGGCCTTGGCTAGGTCGGCGAGAGGCTGCGCCAGCTCCTCCAGCGTAGCCGGCTGATCGGTAGCCCTCAGCAGGGCGTCCACGGTCTCGGTGATGGGCGGCTCGGCGTTGTTTACGAACAGCGACATCTGAATGATCATCAGCCTGATGCGGGCGTGGGCGCCGGCGTCCGCGAAGGCTCCGGCCGCAATGCCCTTCTCGAGTTCATGGAAGGCCTCGCAGCCCTTGTCCCCGCCCCTGTGCGAAACCACGCGCTCCCGCTCGACCCGGGTGGGCCACGGCGTCGGAGTGGAGCCGCCGCCGGCGGGCGCGGCAGTGTCGGCTTCGCCGTCCCCCGAGCAGGCGGCGCTCGCCAGGACGAGCAGCATGATCGTCGCCACGACGGTCGATCTCATCGAAACACCTGTGGTCTTCCTCATCGGCCCCTCTCCCGGTGGTCTATGTTGGTACCTGAACTCGGGCGCCTGTGGCGGCTGACAGGTAGGCGGCGTAGCTGACGGCAACCACGTCGCGGCCGAGAAAGCTGTCGGAGACCGGCGGCCGGTCCTCGGCGACGGCCTCGCAGAAGTCCTGCGCCTCGTTGGGGAAGCCGTTCATCCAGTCCTCGTCCGGGTTTGTGAACTGCCAGCCGGCCTTCGTCTCGACCTTCTCGCGTATGTACTCGTCGGCGAAGACGGAGGCGTCCGTCCCGTAGGCGAGCACCGAGTCGTTTGGGTTGACGTTGATGTGGAGGGTCGCCTTGCCGGCGTAGACGGTGAGCAGGTTCTGGATGCCGCCCACGACAGTGTCGGCGGCGCTGATCTGCGCGACGCTGCCGTCGTCGAAGCCGACGACCATCGTGCCCCAGTCCTCGCAGTCGGTCCAGCCGGTGCGGATGACGTGGTCGCGCTCGCTTTGGAAAGCCTCGCCGTGGGTGAGGTTGGCGACGGTGGCCGTGACCCAGGAGGGCCGTATGCGGCCGCCCCTGCGGCGCAGCCCTTCCTCGTACTTCAGGTAGAGGGCGGCGCCGAGCGAGTGGCAGCCCTTGTTGACCAGGCTGCCGCCCCCGCTGGTCTCCCAGCTCATCGCGTAGGGTGAGTGGGTGCCGCTGTGGGACTCCTCGCCGACGATCCGCAGTATCGGCGTATCGGCGGCGTCGAGCAGCGCCTTTGCCTTCTGAATGCCAGGCGCGTAGACGAGGTTCTCGGCGTACATGATCCGGCGGCCGGACCGCTTCTCCGCGGCGATCATGCGGTCGGCGCTCGCCATCGCGTCGTCGAGCGTCTCGCGCCATTCGTCGGCGCTCTTTCCCGGCCGGAACGAGCCGGTGAACGGCTTTTCGATGACGACGTGCTTGCTGGCCCCGAGCACCGATACCGCGAATTCTTCGTGGAACCGGTTGGGCACGCAGGTGTCGACGAGGTCGACCCGGGGATCGGCCAGCAGCGCGTCGAGGTCGGGGTAGGTCTCGTCGATGCCGTGTCTCTCGGCGAAGTCTCTCGCGGCTTCGGGTCGGCGGCCGTACACCCCGACGACCTCGACGTCGATGCCGTGGACTTTCCTGTACGCGTCGGCGTGAAAGTCGGCCGCGAACCCGCAGCCTACGATGGCGACTCCCACGCGGCCGGCTCGATTGCCCATCTACTGCCTCCGGATGAGTGGCTGAGCCCAAAGGTTAGCACCTGCCGCCGAGGCCGTCCAACGAGCCGAGACACCCAGATTCCCCACCTAGATAAGAGGAAGACCTCGTTGGAGCCCGACGCGATGCGGGCTAAGATGGTTGTTGAGCAAACGAACCGATCACCAACGAGGTGCATCTATTATGAAGCAAGGCTTACTGGGGTTCCAGTACGAGCAGGAGAAGGGCTCGACAGGTATGACGGGACTGTCCGGGCTGATGACGTACCTGGAGTTGATGCAAGCAGCGGGTTTGAGGTCGTCGGTGGAACGCCACGTGAGACTGCGGGAGAGAGGTCAGGGCTGGACGGACAGCCAGATAATCACGTCGCTGATACTGCTGAACTTGGCAGGCGGCGAGTCGGTGTCCGACCTTGATCTCCTTGAGAAGGACGCAGGTTTGTGCAGGGTACTTCGCCATGCCGAGACCTGGGGGATGGGTAGTAGGGAGCGCAGGGCGCTGAAGGCGAGATGGCGAGTCGAGCGTCTTCGGAGCGTGCCGTCGGAGTCTGCGGTGTTCCGGTATCTGGAGAGGTTCCATGACGCGGGCGAGGAGGCGATGCGGGAAGCTCACAGAGCATTCATACCTGCTCCCAACGGAGCTATGGAGGGTCTGGGGAAGGTGAACGCCGACCTGGCGGGCTTCGTGCAGAGCCGTTCGCCTCAGAGAGAGGCCACTCTGGACATGGACGCCTGTCTGGTGGAGACACACAAGCAGGAGGCGCTCCCCAGCTACAACAAGTACAGGGCCTACCAGCCGCTGACCACCTACTGGGCAGAGGCCGAGTTGATTGTGCATTCGGAGTTTCGGGACGGCAACGTACCTGCGGGCCATCAGCAGTTACGAGTGTTGACCGAAGCACTGGAGCATCTGCCTGCGGGGGTGGAGAAGGTGATGCTGAGGTCTGACACGGCGGGGTACCAGCGGGAGTTGCTGCGGTACTGCGCGGAGGGTAGAGACGAGCGGTTCGGGGTGATTGAGTTCGCGGTTGGGGTCGACGTGACGACGGAGTTCCGCCGTGCGGTGTCCGAGGTCGCCGAGCAAGACTGGCAGACGCTGTACCGCAAGGTTGGGGAGCATCGTGTGGACACGGGTCAGCAGTGGGCTGATGTGAACTTCGTGCCCAACTGGATAGGGCACTCCAAAAACAGCCCTGAGTATCGGTTCATAGCTACCAGGGAGCGGTTGATCGAACAGCCTCTGCCGGGGATGGAGGGGCAGATGGAGCTTCCGTTCCCCGCGATGGAGCTGTCCAACAGAGGCTGGTACAAGGTCTTCGGAGTGGTGACCAACCGGAGCATTGCGGGAGATGAGTTGATCTGGTGGTCGAGGCAGAGATGTGGCAAGGGCGAGGAGGTCCACGGCGTCCTCAAGAGTGACCTTGCCGGGGGCAGGCTTCCGTCGGGGCTGTTCGGAGCCAACGCAGCATGGTGGGCGATAGCAGTGTTGGCCTTCAACTTGAACTCTGCCATGAAGCGGCTGGTGTTGGGCGGACAGTGGGTGGGCAAGCGTCTCAAGGCGGTGCGCTTCGCCCTGATCGCCCTACCGGGCCGTGTGGTGCGTCACGCCAGGAGGTTGATCATCCGTCTTGCCCGTGGCCATCCCTCATACGAGTTGCTGCTCAGCGCGCGGCAGAGGATATTGGCGCTGGCTGCCGAGCCGTATCGAGCATAGGCGACCCTGCCTGGAGCATCGGTTTGTAGGCGACTCTGCCGAGTTGCCAGGCCGGGCCATGCCTTCTTCGGCCTGACAACAGCCACAATTGGCAGCGAACCGCTGCCGATACCCTCAAAGACGGCACCCGAGACCCTGTCCGATGCCGATCATGTCATGCGTCACCCCAAGTCGACACCCGGACACCCCCTGAAAGCACACCAAGCAGCTCCCAACCATGTCAGGTGGGGGATTTGGGGACACCGCTTGGGCAATCGGGCGGCGGTGGGGCGGGTTCTACGCCTGCCCGGGGTCGAGGTCAGGTCAACCCCTGGGCAGTCGGCCGCAATGAGGACACACTCGATTCCGGTCCAGTTCGTCGACGAATCCGGACCCTAGGATACCCGCCGGCAGCGCGAACAGCCCGATACCCAGAACGGCCATCAGTCCGGCCAGTATGCGTCCCGCGAAGGTGACCGGGGTCATATCGCCGTAGCCCACCGTCGTCAGGGTGATGATGGACCACCACATCGTCTCGGGGATGGAAGAGAAGACATCCGGCTGAGCTTCATGCTCGGCGAAGTACATCAGAGACGATGCCAACAGCAGCAGCACTAGGAGCACGACGATCACTGTGGATAACTCGCCGCGCTTCGCGCGTACGACCCGCATCAGCGTATTGAAGCCCGATGACAGACGTGTCAACCTGGCGATTCTGGCAACCAACCGGATGGATCGCAGCACTCGCAGATACAGGCCGCGTAGTCCGAGAAGTTGCCCGTAGAACGGGAGGATGGCCAGCAGGTCGAGCAGTGCGATTGGTGTAATGGCGAACCGCGCCCGGCCATATACAGGGTGAGAGTATCTTGGGTCGGCCGTGCAAGACCACACCCGCAGTACGTACTCTATCGTGAATATGGCAACGGATACGACCTCAACCGTCCAAAACGCCCGGGGCGAAACCTGGTAAATCCGATCGACGGTCTCGACCGTCAGGGCACCGACGTTCAGAACTATGACGGAAGCCAGGATGAAGGACACGACTCGGCCTACCCGGCTGCTGGAGGTCCCCTCGAGGACGTTGTACGTGGCCGCTCTGATGGGAACCCCCCTGCCGTACGCGCTATGCGGGGATCAGGCGTCGAGGCGGCGTAGCAGGTTGGCCATCTCGACCGCGGCTTTGCCGGCGTCATAGCCGGCGTTGCCGGTGTCGCCGGCCGCGCTGTCCGACCCGGGCAGGCCCTTGGCCTCGGGCCTGGTGGCCGCGACACCCTCGCCCGTTTCGCCGCCGGACCGCGCTATGGCCTGCTCCGCCGTGTCGGTGGTGAGCACGCCGAAGAGGACCGGCACACCGGTGTCGAGCGCCGCCCTCGACACGCCACGGGCAGCGGCCTCCGATATGTGCTGGTAGTGGTCCGTCTCCCCGCGTATGACCGCGCCCAGGCAGACGACCGCGTCGAAACGCCCAGATGCCGCCATCCTCCTGGCGACGAGCGGCAGCTCGAAGGACCCGGGCACCCAGGCCACAGTTACGTCGGACTCTCGCACGCCGCACTCGGCCAGCGCCGCCCTGGCGCCGGCCAGCAGCCGGGACGTGACGAAAGAATTGAAGCGGGCGACGACCACGCCTACCCGCAGACCGTCTCCGTCGAGCTCGCCCTCAACCGGTGCGGTCACTCTGCGGCCCCGGTATCGGCAGCGCTGAGGAGATGCCCCATCCTGGTGCGCTTGGTCTCCAGGTAGCGGCTGTTCTCCTTGTTCGGGTGTCCGATGATGGGCACTCTCTCGACGATCTCGAGGCTGCCGAAGCCGCTCAGTCCGGCCAGCTTGCGCGGATTGTTGGTGAGGACGCGCATCTTGCCGACGCCGAGGTCTTCCAGGATCTGCGCGCCGATGCCGAAGTAGCGGATGTCCGGCGCGAAGCCGAGATGGACGTTCGCGTCGACCGTGTCGAAGCCGTGGTCCTGGAGATAGTAGGTCTTGATCTTGTTGTGGATGCCGATGCCGCGACCCTCCTGCCGCATGTACAGGAAGACGCCCTTGCCCTCGTTGGCGATCGCCCGCAGCGCAAGGTCGGTCTGCTCTCCGCAATCGCATCTGAGGCTGTCGAACACGTCGCCGGTCAGACACTCGCTGTGGACCCGGACGAGAGTGGGGGAGTCCGGACTCACCTCGCCCATCACCAGCGCAACGTGGTCGTCCTTGTCGACCATGCTGCGGTACGAGACGGCGGTGAACTCGCCGTGGGCGGTCGGCATCTGCGCCTCGGCCACACGCTCGATCATCTTCTCGTGGCCGCGTCGGTAGGCGATGATGTCGGCGACGGTGACGATGTTGACGCCGTGCTGCTCGGAGAAGTACTGCAGCTCCGGCATCCGTGCCATCGTCCCGTCGTCGTCCATGACCTCGCAGATGACGCCCGCGGGGTACAGGCCCGCCATCCGGGCGAGGTCGACGACGGCCTCGGTCTGCCCGGCCCTCACCAGCACGCCGCCCTCGGTGTACTTCAGTGGAAACAGGTGGCCGGGACGGCCCAGGTCTTCCGGCTTGGTCGCCGGATCGATGAGCGCCCTGACCGTAGTCGTCCTGTCCTGTGCGGAGATTCCCGTCGTCGTGTCCTTCAGCGCGTCGACCGACACCGTGAAGGCCGTGCCGTGACTCTCCGTGTTGTCCTGCACCATGACGGGCAGTCTCAGCTCCATCAGGCGCGAGGCCATCATCGGCATGCAGATCAGGCCGCGTCCGTTGGTGGCCATGAAGTTGATCGCGTCGGGCGTGACCTTCTCGGCCGCCACGGCGAGGTCGCCCTCGTTCTCGCGGTCCTCATCGTCGACGATGATGACCATCTTCCCGGCCTTGAAGTCGTCTATGGCCTGCTCGACCGATACGATAGGCATTGTCGGCTATCCTCTCGCTCGTTTCGGCTAGACGCGGGGGGCGGTCAATCGCTCGACGTACTTGGCCAGCACGTCGACCTCCAGGTTCACGGCGTCGCCGACCGCGCGGGCGCCGAGCACGGTGTTGTCCCTCGTAAACGGGATGACGGTGACCGTGAAACCGGAGCCGTCACAGTCTACAACCGTGAGACTCGTACCGTCCACCGCCACGAACCCCTTGGGCACGACGTAGCGCATCACCTCCGGCGCCGCCGCGAACCGCACCAGCAGGGCGGCCCCGTCGCGTTCGACCGACTCGACGCCGCCGGTGCCGTCCACGTGGCCCTGCACGACGTGACCGTCTAGGCGGCCGCCCGCGGGCACGGGCCGCTCCAGGTTGACGCGGTCGCCGGCGCGAAGGCCGCCGAGGTTCGTGCGCCGAAGCGTCTCCGGGACGACGTCGACCGAGAAGCTCGTCTCGTCGAGCGACGTCACCGTGAGGCAGGCGCCGTTCACGCTGATGCTGCCGCCGATCTTCAGGTCATCCGTGACGGTGGACGCGGCGACCGTCAGCCGGCCGCCGCCCCCTTCCCTCACGGCGCCTACCTCTTCCACGATGCCCGTGAACATTGCGCCTCCAGTCTAGCAGTAGCCGATGATGGCCGTGTCGCGGCCGAAGCGGCGCACCCTCGTCTGCTCCAGCCTGAGGGCGTCGGACATCGTCTCGGCACCGCGTCCGCCGACGGCCGTCTCGGCCTCGTCTCCGCCGACGATCGTCGGCGCGACGAACGCCACCACCTTGTCGACGAGGCCCAGGTCGAACAGCGACCCGAGCAGCGTCTTGCCCCCCTCGACGAGAACGCTGGTAACCTCCCGCTCCGCGCCCAGGTAATCGAGGAGCCGCTCGAGGTCGACTGCGCCTTCGGACGACGGCAGGGCGACCGTTTCGGCGCCGGCGACCGTGCGGCTCTCCGTCGCGGCGACGATGACCGGCCCCGGCTGGCTGAACAGCCTGGCGCCGGTGGGCGTCCGCGCCGCGCTGTCGACCACGACGCGGAGGGGCTGACGCGCCATCGGTGCGCCCCGCCTGTCGCGGGCCGTCAGCAGCGGGTCGTCCGCCAGGACGGTGCCCACGCCGACCATCACGGCGTCGGACGCGGCCCTGAGCTCGTGGACGTGCTGCCTGGCGCGCGCGCCGGTGATCCACTGCGAGTGTCCCGACCGGGTCGCGATCTTGCCGTCGAGGCTCATCGCGAACTTGACCGTCACGAAGGGCCGCCCGGTCGTCACCCACTTCAGGTACGCCTCGAGGAGCGTCGAAGCCTCTGCGGCGCGCTCCCCGACGACGACCCTCACGCCCGCTTCCCGGAGCGCGGCGGCGCCGCCCCCGGCGACGGAGGGGTTCGGGTCGGCGATGGCGGCGTGCACCTCCGCTATGCCCGCGTCCAGGATGGCGTCGACGCACGGCGGCGTGCGGCCGTGGTGGTTGCACGGCTCCAGTGACACGTACATGACGCCGCCCCTGGCCGCGTCGCCCGCCTGGTCCAAAGCGACGACCTCGGCGTGGCGTCCTCCGGGAGGCTCGCTGCGGCCCTCGCCGACGACCACGCCGCCGTTCGACACGACGGCGCCGACCGCGGGGTTCGGGCTCACGCCGCCCAGGGAGCGCCTGGCAAGGGACAGCGCGCGGCGAATTGAGGACATGGCGCCTAGTCTTCCGGGGGCAGCAGAGCGGGGCCGGACGGCGGCCGGACTTCCTCGAACAGCCGCAACTGCGCCGGATCCGCGTACTTGGACAGCCCGGTTATCGCGTACAGCTTGGCGGCGTTCGCGGCGTTGGGCTCGTTTCTGCCGTATACCCAGTCTTCCACCGTCTTCCGCTCCACTCCTACCACACGGGCCAGCTTGGCTACGCTGCCCGCGTACTCGCTCTCTTCCAGCCACCTGCGGAGCTCGGTCGTCCCGGCGGCGTACGACCGGCCCTGACGGCCGCTCGACTCGTAGTCGAGATGGATCCGGCTCGGGGTCGGCCCGAGCTGCCCCTGGTACTTGCTGCCCAGGACTCCGCTGCCATACGGGTTCTCCGCGGGCGTGGTCAGGCGGAGGAATGAGATCTGCCCGATCTTCATCCCGTAGAAGATGGATATCCTGGCCCGCGCCACGTTGCTTATCTCCAACGTGAGCTGGCCCTTGAAGCCCGGATCGACGTACCCCGCCGTCGCGTGGACCATCAGACCGAGTCGTCCCAGCGAGCTCTTGCCTTCGAGCCGGGCGACCACATCGGCTGGGAGCTCCACGTTCTCGATGGTGTTGGCGAGGATGAACTCCCCCGGCTCCAGAACGTACGGGGCGGGGTCGGGGATCTCGTCGGGCTTCGTTATTCCGTCCAGGTTCGTGCGGACGTCGACGACGGAGTACTCTTCCGGGGCGAGGAACACCCTGATATGGCGGTCGATGCGGATGTCGACGCTCGCCGGCTGTATGCATCCCTCGCCAAGAGGGTCGACAACGATGTGGCCCGAGGCCAGCGATTCTCTGATGCTACGGTCGCTCAGGACCATGCGCGACGCTCTGGATAGCGGACTGGCTGCCCTGCGAACATGGCCGGATTGTAGCAGCGGCCCGTTTTCGGACGCAACGAAAACGGCGCGACTCGGCGGCTGTTCAGGGTTGATGCTCAAGCAACCCGTTCACCCCGAGTAGCGTCGATGCTTCATCGGCGCGTATCGAGGGGCGCGCCCACGCTCCCACAAGCGTGAGCGGCTGCGGCGGAATGCGGTCCTACGCCGGCGCCTCCGGGGGGCGGGCGCGCGGGCCGTTCAGCATCGTTCCGATCCACGTGTAGCGCACGCCGAGCTGGTAGACGACCAGGAGTATCGCGACGGCCGCGGCGAAGATGAGGAGAAACTTCAGGTGAACGTTGATCGGCCATCCGCGTACGAGGAGCTGGGACGCGGCCACGAGCGGCAGGTGCCACAGGTATACCCAGTAGGACGCGTCCGACATGTATCGCACCCAGTAGCGCTCCTTGGAGGCGACCAGCTTGAACAGCCCGATCGTTCCGAAGCACATCAGCCACGCGTAGGCGGCCTGCATCACGGCCGAAACGGCCCGCGCGGAGTCCGGCAAGTTCTCGCCCACGGTCGTCAGCCCCACGGGGAAGGCCAGTAGCAGCGCCGGCAAGAGCGCGAACGACCATCGCCGGCGCATCAGAATGCCCCGCTGGTAGAGGAACGCCCCGACGATGAAGAACAGCGCGTAGTAGACCAGCACGACCGGGTGGGGAATCAGGTCGGCGGAGGTGTCGGGGCCGAAGGTCGGCTCACGCATGAGGAGCTGCGGCAGCAGGGAGAGCGGGACGGCCAGCCACCAGACTACGGGGTGGTCGAACTTCAGGCCCAACTTGGCCGCGCCGATGAACGCCGCCAGCAGCCACAACAGCATCCACAGGAACCACAGGTGGCTGAACCCTCCCAGCCACGCGAACAGCCACCAGATCGGCTGGAACTTGTCCCCGGACCAGATCAAGGCGTTCAGTGGGACGATCGTGAATGCGCCGATGGCAAGCGGCAGTCCGATGCGCTTCAGGCGGTGATTGGCCAGCTCGCGCAGTCCCCGCCGCTGCCAGAGCATGGCGGTGAAGAATCCGCTGAGCAGGAAGAAAACCGGCATGCGGAAGCCGTGGATCAACGCGAGCAGGTAGACGTAGGGGTTTTGCTCGATCGGCACGGACTTCGCCCATGGGTCCTGTCCGACCCAGCCGATGGGAATCAGGAACAGGAATGCGTGTAGGACGATTCCCAGCAGCATCGCGACGGCGCGGAGCGCGTCGAGCTCGTGGTATCTGGTCATTCTGGCGTCGCGCAATCCCTCTCGCTGCGTGAGTCCGCCGCGCTGCGTAGCCCGGCCGGGAGCGGCCGTCAGCCGGCTCACGGCCGGGCTACGCAGGCTATTCGACGGCGAACGCCGCCTGTATGGTCATCCGCAGCGTGAGCTCTCCGCCGCTGACCGAGGTCGTGGCCCGCGCCGCTTCGGCGAACGCGAGCTCGGCGCGGGCCACCAGGGGGGGCGGGGACGCGCCGCCGGTCTCCGTCAGGTAGAACAGGTCGCCGAGGCTCGCGCCGATCAGATCGGCGTAGTGCTGGGCCTTGTCCGTCGCGTTCTTGACGGCCGCCTCGCGCAGGTCCGCCATGAACGGCGTCGGGTCCTCCACCGTGAAGTTTATTCCGTCGATCCGCGTCGCGTCCCCGCCGGCTTCCGCGACGTCGTCGATGATGTCGCCCACGTTGTCCAGGTCCCGCATCTTGATCGTCGCCGAATTGGAAACCCGGTAGCCGGCGAGAGTCTGAACGCCCTCGACGTAGTCGTACCGGGGCCAGATGTTGAACGAGGCGGTCTGGATATCGGCGTCGGTGAGGCCGCGGCGTTTGACGGCCGCTATCACGGTGTCCATCGCGGCGGCGGCCTCGTTGCGCGCCTCGGACACCGTCTCCGCCTGGACTTCCACGCCGACGTTCAGCAGGGCCAGGTCGGGTTCGAGGTCGATGGTCCCCTCGCCGGCGACCCAGATCCCGGTCGGGGAAGCGGCGGACTGCGCGGCCGGCGCCGCTGGGCTGGGGGTGTCCGTAGCCGGGCTCGTGGAGTCGACTACCGCCGTGGTGGGCGATGGCGCGGGCGCTGCGTCGTCCGAGTCGCGGCAGGCGAGAGTCGCGGCCGCGGTCAGGACGAGCACCAATAGAAGAATCCTGCCTACGCTGTTCATTTCATTGCCTCCAATTCGTATCCGAGTGGTTGCGATAGACTTCCCATGAGTAACCAGGCTTAGGGACGGTCCCTGCGACTAGACGCGTCTGCGCCGCCGGCGAGCGCGCCAGACGGTGGCCGCACACAGCGCCAGGAAGCAGACCGCCGCCACGATCTGGAGCTCCAGGAGCGGGACGCCGATTCCGCCATCGTCATCGTCACCGTCACCGTCGCTGTCGTCCCACGTCGGTATCGGTGCCGGCGTGGTCGCCGATTCGTCCGGGGCTTCGGCCTGCTCCTGGGCCCCCGCAGCTTGGAGAGCGGTCTCGGGCTCGGGCGACGGCTGAGCGGCTGCCAGGAAGCTGGCCTTCATGGCCCCGGCGGGCGCGTCCGCCGCAGCCGGAGTCGTCGACTCTGGGACCGGCATCCCGGCCGGCCCCGACTTGGCGACGGCGGCAGGAGCGGACGGAGGCTCCGGAGTCGCGGCCTCTGTCTCGGTGCTCCTTGATTGCGCCGCCGCCGCGGGCGCGGCCGGGCCGGCGACCACTGACGTTGGGGTCGCGGCCGCTGCGTCGGCCATTCTGAGTTGGGCTGCCTGGCGTGGTGCTGCCGCTTGCGCGGCTTCCGGGGCGGGCGTCGCAGCGTCCATGGCCGCACGTGCCGACGGAGCGTCGAACTGCACCCCAGTCTCCGCCTCGTCCGATCCTCCGGACTGAATCAGCGTGCCCGTGAAGTCGCCGGCGAGCAGCACCACGAGCAGCAGGCCCGCGACGGATGTCGCGAGCCGAGGCGCCCAGACGCCGAGGCTGGCACGCGGCTCCTCCTCGGGCAGCCTGGTCAGCTCGAACGACCGAGGAAGCTCCAGCTCGGGCAGCGCGCGGACCAGCTCGCCGGTCGCGGTGAGCGAGTCGAGCTCGTCTCGGCACTCCGGGCACGCCGCGGCGTGCTCCTCCACTCGCCTCGCGTCCGCGGCGCTCACCTCGCCGTCGACGTAGGACGACAGAAGCGCCCTGATCCTCCAGTGTCCTATGCGAAAGGGAAATTCCATCAGACCGTCACTCTTCTTGTCTCTCTTGACGGAATTTGTCGGGCAATAGTTCCCTGTGCTCCATCAAGGCGTCCCGCACCGCGGCCCTGGCGCGGCTCAACCGCGACTTCACGGTCCCCATCGAGACGTCCATCGCCTCGGCGGCCTCCTCGTAGCTGAGACCCTGGACGTCGACCAGCATGATCGTGTTCCGCTGATCGAACGGCAGCCCGAGAATCGCCCGCTGGACGTGGTCGTGAAGCTCGCGGCTGATCGCCTGCTGCTCGGGTGACGGGTCCTGGGATGGGACGTGAAAGCCCGGGCTCTCCATCGCCTCGTCGAGAGACTGCTCCGGCCGTCTCTTTGCCGAGCGGAGCCGGTCGTAGCACTGGTTGGAGGCGATGCGGAGCAGCCATGCACGCAGGCCGCCGCCCCTGAATCGGGCCAACGCCTTGTACGCGGAGACGAACGTGTCCTGCGCGACGTCCTCGGCCGCCGTCCTGTCGCCGAGGATGCGCGCCGCGAGGTTGTATACCCGGAGCTGGTAGCGCCGGACGATCTGGTTGAACGCTTCCAGGTCACCGTCCCTGCTGCGCTCGACCAGCGTGGCGTCTTCTATTTCCATCTCGATGGCGGAATCTCCGTACCGGCGGCTAGTCTACAACACCGCACCGGTCCCGTACGCGGGTCGGCCGGCGGCGTATCGTTCTATAATTGGTAGTGTGCGCACGAGCGACCGGAGGCAGTCGTCGATCCGATGAGAGCCCTCATCCGCGAGCTGTTCGAGACAACACTGCTGGCGCTGCTGATATTTCTGCTGCTCCACGTGAGCATCGGGAATCGGCGTGTCGACGGCCCCAGCATGAACCCGACGCTCGTGCACGGACAACGCGTCATGGTCAACAAGCTCAGCTACCTGAGCTTCAGCTCGGACGGTCCTGTCGGCCGGCTGCCCTTCGTCGACGCCGGGGACGAGGAGCGGTTGTACGCGTTCGAGCAGCCGGAGAGGGGGGACGTCGTCGTCTTCCGGTCTCTCTACGAAGACGACCGGGACCTGGTGAAACGGGTCATCGCGGTGCCCGGTGAGACGGTCGAAATAAAGCGAGGGGTCGTCTTCGTAGACGGCGTGGAGCTGGACGAGCCATACGTCATAGGGCGGGACCGGTGGGACATGCCGCCGCTCTCCGTGCCGGCCGGCGCCTACTTCGTCCTTGGTGACAACCGGCAGGCCAGCAACGACTCCCGTAGCTTCGGCGTCGTGCCTGGCGAAAACATCGTTGGGCGGGCGTGGCTCTCCCTCTGGCCGCCCGACCAGCTTGGCATACTCAGGGTTCTGCCATTGCCGTAGACGGAGGGCCCACTGCGACCGCCAGCGGCGGAGAACCCTTCGGAGGAACATCCATATGATGATCGTAGACAGCCATTGCCATGCCGGGACGAGCTGGTTCGAGCCGATCGAGCTGCTCGTCTCCCAGATGGACTCGAACGACGTCGACAGGGGCGTGCTGATCCAGCATCGGGGCATGTACGACAACGACTACCTGCTGGAGTCGGCGGAGCGCTTCCCCGGCAGATTCTCGGTCGTCGCGATAGTCGACACGGTCGCGCCCGACGCGCCCGCGGCGCTGGAGAGATGGGCGAGCCGCGGCGCCGTGGGTGTTCGCCTGGCTCCCACCGCCCGTTCGCCCGGGCCGGACCCGCTGGCGATATGGCGCAAGGCCGCCGAGCTCGGGCTGACCGTCAGCAGCCTCGGCGCCCTCGACGAGTTCGCCTCCGAGGAGTTCGCGGCGCTCGTCTCGGCGCTGCCGGACCTGCCGATCGTCATCGAGCACCTGGCGGGGGCCACTCCAGAGGACGAGCCGCCCTACACCGCGTTCGAGAAGGCGCTGGCTCTGGCAAACGTGCCCAACACCTATGTCAAGGTCGGCGGCCTCGGCGAGTTCGCCGCGCGGCCGGCGACGCTCCGGAACGAGCCCTGGTTCGAGAACGTCCCGCCTCTGGTCGAGATGGCATACGACGCCTTCGGCCCCCGGCGCATGATGTGGGGAAGCGACTATCCGCCCGTGGGCGGCCGCGAGGGCTACCGCAACGCTCTTCGCGGAATAGCGGAGCACCCAGCCCTTCGGAACGACGAGGACCGGGAGTGGGTTATGGGCCGCACGGCCTCCGAGGTGTTCTTTCGCTAGCCGCCAACCGCCCGTGAGTCGGCGGCGGCCTTTGCCCTGAGCCTGTAAAGCCCGTGCGCGGCCCGTCAGGGGACGGCCTACGGCAGCTCCAGGCCGTGCCGCTCCAGGAGCTCCCGGTCGGCGAGGATGTCCGCCGTGTGGCCGCTTGCTACGACCCTCCCGCCGTCCATGATGAACAGACGCGGGAAGACCTCTTTGACCATGTGCATGTCGTGCGTGGTGATGAGCACGGTCTTGTCCAGGCCGTCCAGCAGCCGGATCAGGCCCCGGCGCGAGCGGGGGTCTAGGCCGGCGGACGGCTCGTCCAGGACGAGAATCTCCGGGCTCATGGAGAGCACGGTCGCGATGGCGGCGCGCTTTTTCTCGCCGCCGCTCAGGTTGAAGGGCAGCCGATCCTCGTAGCCGCTCAGCCCCACGCTCTCCAGGGCGAGCTTGACCCGGCGGTCGATGTCGTCGGGCGGCAGGCCCATGTACAGAGGCCCGAACGCCACGTCCTCGTAGATCGTGGGGGAGAAGAGCTGGTCGTCCGGGTCCTGGAAGACGAGGCCGACCATCGCGCGAAGCTCCTTGACCGATCTGCCGTTGCTTCCGTCCACGCGGTGGCTCATCACCGAGAGATGCCCCTCGCCTCGGAGGATGCCGTTGAGGTGCAGCAGGAAGGTCGACTTGCCGGCGCCGTTGGGGCCGATGATGGCGACCTTCTCGCCCCTGTACACCGTCAGATCGACGCCGCTGAGCGCCTCCCTGCCGTCCGGGTAGGCGTACGTGAGGCCGCGAGCCTCGACAACGGCGGTATTCTCGGTTGGTTCCATCGTGTCAGTACGGCATCCGGGCGGCTACCGCTATGGCCGCGAGCAGCACGAAGCCGAAGGCCCCGGCGGCGACGGAGAGCCGACCGGCCCCGGGGGCGTCGCCGATTCGCCGCATGGTGCCGTCGTAGCCCCTGGCCAACATCGCCTGGTAGATGCGTTCGCTGCGGTCCAGGCTGCGTAAGAACAGCGACCCGGCCATATTGCCCGTCACGCGGGCGCGCCACGCGACCGAGCCGCCCGACCGCGCGCCCGCGGACGCGCTGCGGGACTGACGGGCACGGAGCATCCGCTGGGCCTCGTCGGTGAGGACGAACAGATAGCGATAGGTCATCGACACGATCATGATGATGATCGACGGCACCCTGAAGGCTCGGAGCGCCCGCAGCAGCTCGATCTGGGGCGTCGTGGCGGTCAGCAGGACGGCGGCCGTCACGGACGTCCACGACTTGAGCAGCACGGTGGCGAAGAACGTGAGGCCGAGCGCGGTCGCCTCCAGCACAGTCAGGCCGACGTCTATCTCGAACAGGACGTCGCCAGGGCGGTTGAAGATCGTGGGCAGGGCGACCATGGCGAACGGCAGCGCGATCGTCGATCGGAACGCCACGCGCGGGACGCTGAGTCGCGACAGCAGCACGGCGCCCCAGACGATGCCGATCATCGGAGCGAAGGCGAGCCACGCGCCCGGGGGCAGCGTCGCCGTGGCCAGGATAAAGGCCAGAGTCAGAGCCAGCTTGAGCCGCGGGTCGGCCCGGTGGACGATGCTCTCGCCGGGCAGGTAGCGGTCCAGAAGCGTGCCGGCGCTCACGCCCTGCTACCGCTGGACGGGGAGTCGTGCGGCCTGCGGCGGCTCACCAGATAGGCCAGCCCGCCGACGACCAGGAACAGCGCCGTGACGCCGATCCATCCAGCGAGCACCGTCGCCAGCCGCTCGTCCTCCACGCCGGGCAGAAGGTAGTCTGGGATGGTCTCGTATATGGGGCCGCTCGCGGCCTCGTCGAACCCCTTGTCTTGCGCCACCCGCTCGAGGCCGTCGGGCGCTCCGGACGCGAAGGGCGAGAGAGCGGCCGCGGCCAGGGCGATGAGGTATCCGACGATCCACCAGCGCAGCTTCATCGGGGCGGTCCCTAGGCGGCTTCGGCCCGGAGCTGGAGCAGGTCCTTCCGCGCCGTGCGAATCAACGAAAGGGCGCCGACGGTTATCAGGCCCTCGCCGATGCCGATCAGCGCGTGGGCCGCGACCATTGCCGTAAGCGCGACGGAGAGCTCGGTCGTGCCCGATACGGCGAGCTGCAGGACGACTCCGACGGCGCCGACCTCGACGGATATCCACGCGGCCGCGAACGCGGCGGTGGCCATGACCGCGAACGAGTCGCCAAATCGCCGTCCGATCCAGTAGAAGGCGTACCCCGTCAGGCAGCTCAGGACGGCTATGTTGACGATGTTCAGGCCGAGGGCGAGCAGGCCGCCGTCCTGGAACAACAGGGCCTGCAGGCCGACCACCGACGTCATCACCAGCACCGCGGCCCACGGCCCGAGGATGATCGCGGCGAGAGCGCCGCCGACCAGGTGCCCGGAGGTCCCGCCGACGACCGGAAAGTTGAGCATCTGCGCGGCGAAGATGAACGCAGCCATGACACCCATCATCGGCACCATGCGCTCGTTCAGCTTGCGGTTGACCCTGTAGACGGCGAACCCGACTACCAGTGCGGCAACGGCGTATCCGCCGAGGGCGACCGGCACGGAGAAAAAACCGTCCGGCGCGTGCAGGGGCGGAGGCGAATCGGGCAGGGCGAGTATCTGAACGACGGTGCTAAGCGGCGCCATTGCTCTGACTCCCGTCCTGGCCCTGCTGGCAGTCGGGGCACAGGCCGAATATGGCGAAGTGGTCTATGTCGGCCTTGAAGCCGTAGTCTTCGAGAATGTCGGTGCCCAGGCTGGCCAGATAGCTGTGGTCGAGCCGTGTCAGGCTTGAGCAGGTCCGGCAGATCAGGTGGTGGTGCCGGTTCTGGTGCAGCCACTCGTAGACCGACTCGCCGCCGCTGATGTTGGTCTCGGCTATCAGGCGCAGGTTCTTGAGCACCCCCAGCGTCCGGTAGACGGTAGACGCGTCGATGTAGGAGTACGACTCCCTCACGCGCTCGAGCACCTCGGACGCCGTCACGTGCCCGTCCGCGCCGCGGAGCGTGGAGAGAATGAGCACCCGCTGAGGCGTCAAACGGTGTCCGGACTCGCGGAGCGTCTGTATGGAGTGGTCCTGGCAGCTCATCTTGTTACTGCAACTGGTTGCAACAGCAACCGTAGCGCATGAGCAATTCGATGTCAACAGACAATCGACGGCGTGTAGATGTTCAATGATTATGTCAGGGTGTAACTGTTCAATGAAAATGTCAGTCCATGAGAGGATTGACATTGACGACCAAAGAGCAGACGAGGATCCAGGTGTTGAACGGAGTGATCGAGGGCAAGGTGACGGTGGCGGAGGCGTCTGGGCTGATGGGAGTGAGCGAGCGCCATGCGTGGCGACTACTGGCAGCATACAGAGGGGAAGGACCTGCTGCGGTGGCTCACGCAGGTCGCCAGCCTGCCCCGGCTGGGCCGCCACGCTCCACGTCAACGCGCCGCCACCCAGGGTGGCGGCGTCGAACGACAGGGTGCTGGTCACGGAGCCGTCGAGGGCGATGAAGTCGATGGCGTGTCCCGCCAGGGACGCGGTGGGGTTCAGCTCCATCGTGCCGACGCCGTTCTCCCACTTCAGGCTCGTGATCGTTGCGCTCGCGCCGCCCACCGTGAAGGCAGCCGGCTTCAGAACGCCGTTCGTGCCGTCGGCCCCGACCGCGGCGCCGATGACCACCGGATCGAAGAACGCCTCGTGCACCGTGTCCGCGGGAGCCGCTACCGTCACCGTCCGCTTCGAGTAAGTATCCGGAACGAAGTTGCATGGGAAATAGGCATAGTGCTGCTTGTTGTAGTTGACGCGATACTCGCCTGCGGGCGACGGACGCGCCAGCGGAAAGCCAGAACCGGTGGTACGGCGCCGTCGGCGACCGAGCTACCCACCGCACAACCGAAGGTCCCCGCAAACTCGCGCCACCCTGGTCCGCGAGAGTTCCCTGCTGTGTATTCTCTCACCATCCCGCGCATCGCAGTCCCCGCAGACGGCCATAGGGACCCTGTGCGGCAACTGAAGACCGTCCGCCGCCCTCCCATCTACCCCAATGGAGCCCAGGCCATCTCGCCCGCAGCTCCCTCACCCCCTTCCGCTGTCCTCACGCCGTCCATCGGTGGATTCGGTTTTAGGGTTGTATTTTCTGTGAACGTCGGTCCCGGCGGCGGAACCGGACACCGACGTTGCTTCGAATTGGGCAGGCGTCCACGGCGAACCGGCGCGGTACGTTCTCTCACGGTAGATCTTGTACCAGATGCACTCACGGAACCCCTCGATGCCCGCTCCCGACGCCAGCGTCGTCTCGAGCTCCGCTATCTGGGAGCGGAGGTCCAAGAGCGAGACCACCGGCGGAGGAGACTGCGAGCCGTCGGTAATGTACACCTGCGCCTGCCTGGCCGCGTTTGACGACTCCGACGACCGGGTCGCCGGGGACCCGGCGTCCCTGGTCGGCAACCACGCACGGCTCAGGGTGTTGATCGAGTAGTCCCACGGGGTCTGAACGACATAGTTGGACAGGGTGAACTCCAATGCCGGCACGGGTGAGCGTTGCGCCGTGTCGCCCTGCTCCGTGCTGCGCTGCGAGCCGGACGCTCCCCCGGGCTGATACGGCTCGGCTGTCCACAGGAAGAGAACGCCCTCCCGGTCGTCCCAGGTCGTCTTGCGCTCCAGCAGCTGCTCCTGCGCCCAGCTCAGCGCATCCGTCTCCGCCACGAAGGTGTCCTCGTCGCGTACCACGACGACGACCTCGGAGGGACCGCTGCCCTTGAGGTACTCGTGAACCGTGAAACGGAGCTCGTGCACCGCTCGGTACGTGGGCGCGACCCCCGGGTCGCTGGGAACAGTCTCGGTGCCGGCGCGTGCGGACAGCAGCGACGCGCGCACGATCGCGTCGGAGAAGAAAACCTGCTCCTCCAGCGATGGCGAGACGCTGTAGGCTGGGTCGGTCGAGGAGTGAATCTCAGGAGTGGGTGTTGGGACCAGCAGGGTTGGCGGCACAGTCGGCAGAGACGCCGCCCGAGGCGCTGGAGTCGGGTCCGGCAGGGCCGTGGCTGAAGGACGCGGGGCCAGAGGCGGAGTCTAGGTATCGCCCTGCCCGCATGCCACTGCGACGACAGCCAGCAGGCACAGGACGATCAGTGTGCCCGTCGCCGAGGTGTGGATAGCAGCCGGATATGGACGAAGGCTCATCGCTGCCCCCCGCACTTGGAGTATGGTGCGCCGTCCGGCACTTGTCAAAGCCCCGCAACGTTCGCGTTTGGTGAGGCACCGGGCGCGCCCCTCGATACGCACCGCTGAAGCAGCGGCGCTACTCGGGTTGAATGGGCCGTTTGGGATGGAGCATCGAGACCGAATCGATCGGAGTGCTCCGACGATTGGTCGTGGTATGTCGAAGGCGCCATGGGGTGAACGGTTGTGGAGACCTCAACTCTCAACGGATACTTCTTCCGCGGAACTCCCGGATTCCCCCACCGGATGACCGGCTGCTTGCGGTGTGTTGGCGGGGCACCTTTGCCGGGGATGGATTGCCGCTTTCGCGGCAACGACGGGGGTGGGGGACTTCGATAGCCGTAGGTTCCCCACCGGATGACCGGCTGCTTGCGGTGTGTTGGCGGGGCACCTTTGCCGGGGATGGCTTGCCGCTTTCGCGGCAACGACGGAGGTGGGGACTTCGATAGCTCCCAAATCCACCGGCAGATTGATGTGTGCGGTTGTTGGTGGCACTTTGACGGATGTCGGGGCGGTTAGGGGACCGTCTGGGCGTTCGGAGATGCGTGTCGAGGTGGTCTGGGAAGGCCGTTTGGGGATGTTGAGGGCGTCTGCGGCCCTTGTGCGGTAGAAGGATGGCGAGGCGCATCCACCGGACGGGATCCGGCCGCTTCGGGTCGAGATGATTTGGTTGTGGGAAGGTCGAACTACGGTGGGGCTGGTAGTGCCAGCATCTTGGCGCGAGCTTTGAGTAGCAGGTTGTATGAAGGGTGTCCTCTGGGCAGGCGGATGAATCATCCTCCTGGCATGATGCACGACTCGTCCGGCAGGGCCGATCAGGCCGAATCGCACGGCCTTGAGCCGTCTTCTTAGCCACTCGGCGCCCAACGCCAAGCGCTTCAGCGCCGAGTTGAGAGCCTGCCCCGTAGCCCCATACGGGGTTGAACGCCAGTACCGCTATCGCCCACCACGCGGCATTGGCCCCGAACAGACCCGACGGCAGCCGACCGCCAGCGAGGTCTTCCTTGAGCACCCCGTGCACCTCCTCACCCTTCCCACACCTCTGCCTGTACCACCCGATCAGCTTGTCCCCTGGGAGAGCACGGTTGGTCACCAATGCTGTGACCTTGTACCACCCTCGCCTCGACATCTCCATGACGGGGAGCGACAACTGCAGGTGAGCCTCCATCCCTGGCATAGGCGGCTTGCGCAGCAACTTTCTGATCGCTATGAAACGGTACTCAGGACTACTCTTTTTGTGACCTATCCAGTTGGGTACGAAGTTCACCTCCGCCCACTGTTGTCCCGTTTCCAACTCATGGGCCACCACACTCTGTTTGAGCTCATGCCAATCGCCCTCCGGCACAGAGTCGATCGCCCGCTTCAACTCCGGCGTAACATCGGCGCCGACGGCGAACTCGATCACCCCGAAGCGTTCGTCTCTGCCCTCGGCGCAGTACCGCAGCAACTCCCGCTGGTAACCCGCCGTGTCCGACCTCAGCAGCACCTCTTCGACTCCTCTGGGCAGATACTCCAATGACTCCCGCAGCACCCGAAGCTGCTGGTGGCCCGCAGGTACGTTGCCGTCTCGAAACTCCGAGTGCACAATCTGGTCGGCTTCGGCCCAGTACGTCGTCAGAGGCTGATACGCCCTGTACTTGTCGTAGCAATAGCTCGCCTGCCTCTTGTGGGTCTCGATCAGCGTCGCGTCCATATCCAACGTTGCTTGCTTATGCCCAGCATGGCTCTGAACGAAGCCTATCGTCTCCGCATTCACCCTCCTCAGACCAACCAGAGCATCGGTCGCAGCGGGTATGAACGCCTTGTGGGGCTCACGCTTGGCCTCCTCCTGTTCGTCATGGAAGCTAGACAGGTAGCGGAACACTGACGAAGGCGGCGGGACATTCCGACGACGCTCGGTGCGCCACCTCCTCCGAAGCGCCCTTCGCTCTCTACCGGGCATCCCGTGACGCTCGGCCATACTCAACATCCTACCCAACCCAGCATCCTTCTCCAGTATCCGAAGGTCGCCCACCGACTCCCCGCCCACCAGGTTCAGCACTATCAACGAGGTCACCACCTGGCTGTCCGTCCAGCCCTGCGCCTCACTCCTCACGCCCACGTGACGGTCCACCGACTCTCTCAGGCCAACTGCCTCGAACAGGTCCAGGTAGACTCCCAGACCCGCCATGGCCGTCATACCTGTCGAACTTCTCTCCTCGACGTACTGGAACGGCAGAACTCCTTGCCGCATAATGGGTGCACCTCGTTGATGATGGCTTTGTCCTTTCAACAACCATCTTAGCCCCCTTCGCGGCGGGCTCCAACGAGGTCTCCCACTCATTTGGCCGGTGGATTTGGGCTACTGGACTGGACCCATCATACCCCCAAACACTCGCCAACCGTGTTTCTCGGACAGGCTGCTAGACGCCTGGTACGGTGTCACGACTGACCACAGCGGGCGGGTCACCGGACTGCACCTCGGTGGCAACAAGCTGATCGGGCAGATACCGCCAGAACTGGGCAACCTATCCAATCTGACACACCTGTTCCTCAGTAACAACCATCTGATCGGGCAGATACCGCCCGGACTGGGCAGCCTATCCAATCTGACACGTCTGTTCCTCAGCGAGAATGAGTTGATCGGGTATATACCGCCTCAACTGGGCGGCTTATCCAATCTGCAAAACCTGTCCCTCAAGCACAACGAGTTGAGCGGGCCGATACCCTCTGAGCTTGGCGACCTCCTGAGCTTGGCGACCTCGAGAATCTGGAGGTGCTAAGCCTCGACGTCAACCGGTTGATCAGCGAGAATTCGTTTCAGAGGTTCCCCGGTAATCCGTGGGGCATTCCGTGGGACAGCGATTGGCTCGCCGTTGCGCGCGCCGTAGGCCGACTGGTCGCCATGCCGGTCCTTGTGCTCGGCCTGTTCGTCTTTGTAGACCCTCCCGGTGCTCGTCGTGCCTGGGATCGGCGCGGCGAGCGGTTCGGCCGTCAACGCAGTCCGCGCGGCTTGCCACCCGCATAAGGCACAGCAGAGCGGCAGACGGCAAGTAAGGGAAACCCTGCTAGCGGCGATAGGCAAGCTGCGGCCACGAGAAAAGAGATTGGGACCCCGCACGGGCGCCCGTGGACCCACGGCAGGGGATGCCGAGCAACTGTCATTTGGACCTCGCTCGCCCGCTGCAGGTATGGATGTCCGGCGCGCGATTCCCATCGCAGGTTCCCGCGGCTTCCGATTCGAGTATAATGCGGCCCCAACGTAGACCGAGTGGAGACGTAGACCGAGTGGAGACTTGGATGGATTTTCTGCCTTGGCCGCTCCTTGCGCTACCGACGGTCATCTACTTCGCACCCACCATCATCGCCGTGCTCAACCGCAAGCGGAACTGGCTCGCCATCTTCCTGGTCAACCTGTTTTTCGGCTGGACGGTCATCGGCTGGATCCTGGCGCTGATCTGGTCCGTAATGCACGAGGAGCGCCGGTAGAGTCCTGGCTGTAACCGGTCCCGAATCCTCACTGGAGGCATAAGACTATGGGCACCTTCGATAACGTGGGAGTGTACGAGTTCCTCGGTGTGCCGCGATCGATCAACGCGGTCGGCACGGGCACAGCCGTCGGCGGCTCCGGGCCGCCGGACTTTGTGCGGGAGAAGATCGAGGAGGCGAGCCGCGGCTTCGTCGACATGGGGCTGCTGCTGCAGAAGTCCGGCGAGTTTGTGGCCGGTCTTCTCGGGGTCGAGGGCGCGTTCATCACGTCGGGCGGCGCAGCCGGCCTGACGATGAGCGCCGCCGCGTGCATGGCCGGCACCGACCCGGAGAAGATCTCCCAGCTTCCCGACACCACCGGCATCAAGGACGAGGTGATCGTACAGAAGAAGCGCATGGGCTCCTACGACCGGTGCATAAGGGCGGCGGGGGCCAAGCTGGTCGAGGTTGGCGACGACGAGAGCTGCACCATCCCCCAGATCGAGGCCGCGATAGGCCCGAACACGGCCGCGATATACTTCCCGGCCCCGGCCTACGGCAACGAGAGCCTGCTCGGCGACCTGGCTCCGCCTCCGGGCGACCCAAACCTGGTCTCGCTGGACGACGTGGCCGGCATAGGCAAGGCGCACGGCGTCCCGGTGTTCGTTGACGGCGCCGACAAGATCTACCCGCTGGAGCTGTTCAGGAAGGTGGCCAGCGTGGCCGATCTCGCCGCGTTCGGCGGCAAGTACTACGGCGGTCCGAACGCCAGCGGCATCGTCTTCGGCCGCAAGGACCTGGTCGAGGCTGTCGCGGCCCAGAGCTTCATTCCAACCGTTGGCGGGCTCGGCGTGGGGCGGTCGATGAAATCCGACCGTCAACAGATCGTCGCGACCGTTGTCGCGCTGGACGCCTGGTTCAACAGGAACCACGAAGAGCGCATCCAGCTATACGACACCCGCGCGCACACCATCGCGAAGGGCCTGGAGGGCATCCCCGGCCTGGACCCGCAGCTCACGTGGCGCAGCGACACGTACTACGGCTCCTACGTCACCCTGAAGCTGGACACCGGCGCGCTCGGCAAGACCGCCGGCGACATATCCAACGAGCTGCTCCACGGGGAGCCGTCGATCCTGATGCGGGCGCCGGCGGACGACACGATGTGGGTATGGGTGTACACGCTGAACGACGGCGAAGACGAGATCATCGTGAACCGCCTGCGGGAGGTGCTGGCGTAAGAGGGTGGTCCCGGCCCCTTCCCCCTGTGGGAGAAGGCTCGGATGAGGGGGTCGGAAGAAACACCCTCACCTCAATCCTCTCTCATCGAGGGAGAGGAGGGCAGGGAAACACATCCTCACTCCTGTGGGATTGCCTTTACAATCCCACAATGTGTTACCCATGTGCCCGGTTTAGGTGTAACCTATCTCCCCGGTCTGTACCCACCCCAGCCCTCTCCCGTCGAGGGAGAGGGAGTTACGCAAGAGTCTCCGTTCGCGAGGATGACGGAGCGGGGCGCCTGAGCGAACCCGGCGCGGTTGACCTGCGGTCGTCCGGCGAATAGACTCTACGCACCTCAGGCGGCGCCGGCGCCGCGCAAGGAGATACCCATGGACAGACCGAGTCTTCGCATACTGAGCGTCAACGCCCACCCTCACGACTTCACCCACACGGCCGGCACGCTCGGCGTACACACGTCCGAGGGTGACACAGCGACCGTCGTGTCCGTGACCACGGGCGCCAAGACGCACAACGAGGCGCTCCACGACGAGCTGATGAAGCCGGTGGAGGAGCAGGACCCCGCCATCGTGAACCAGACCGACGGCGAGCTCGCCGAGATCAAGGCGGTCGAGCTCCGGGAGGCCTGCGCCGTGTTCGGCGTGACGGACGTGCGCGTGCTCGGCTTCCCGCAGCCGTTCCGGCACGAGCTCTACCCGGAGGCCGCCCTCATGATCCGGGACGTCATCCTCGACGTGCGGCCGGACGTGCTGATCATGCAGAGCCCGTACAGCAGCGCCCACCACGGGCGCTCCGGCGTGACGGCGGACGACCACATCGAGACGGCCAGGGCGACGCTGGAGGCCCGCGGCGAGGCGGGACAGCCTCAGCCCGGCATCATGCCGCACTCGATCGCCTCGACCCTGTTCCCCGGCGTCTACTTCGAGCGCGACGATTACGACTTCATGGTCGATGTGACCGACTGGTTCGAGCAGCGCGTCCAGGCGGAGGCCGTCTACGTCAGCCAGGGTCACACGCCCGAATGGTCCCGCGTCCGGATGCAGAACGCACTGGGCCCGACAGGCTGGCAGGGCGGTACCCGCTACGCCGAGTCGTTCGTCCGCGAGCGCCCGGAGCTGCACCCGAGGATTACGCTCTCGGAGCTCGCCCTCAGGTCGGCTTCCGAGCCCGTCGGCGCCCGGCTGCGGCGCATGGTCGGCGGCTCCGGCTAAGGCGGCGCTCCGATGTCCAACAACGGCGCGGCGTTCTCGCTCAGGTACGGCCTCACCCTCGGGATCACGGCGATGGAGGGCCGCGGGTTCAGCAACCCCGTTGACCTGGCGATCTCGTCAGACGACCGGATCTATGTGCTCAGTCGCACCAACCCCCTGCAGCCCGAGGGCATCCGCGTCGGCGTGCTCGACCTGGACAGCGACTACTTCGGCGACTTCGGCTCCTACGGCTCCGGCGAGGGGCAGTTCTTCTGGCCGACCGCCATCGCGTTTGACAGCCGCGACCGCCTCTTTCTCGCCGACGAGCAAAATCAGCGCATCACCGTGTTCGACAGGTCGGGCGCGTACCTGGAGAGCTGGGGCGTCGAGGGCACCGCGGACGGCGAGATCAATGGGCCTTCGGGCCTCGCGTTCGACTCCGAGGACGGCCTCTACGTCGTCGACCACCTGAACCACCGCGTCCAGAAGTTCACCGCCGACGGCGAGTGGCTGCTGGGCTGGGGTAGTCACGGAGACGCGGAGGGCGAGCTCGATCTGCCCTGGGGCGTCGCCGTGGGCCCGGACGGCAACGTCTACGTCGCCGATTGGCGCAACGACCGCGTGCAGAAGTTCACGCCGGACGGGCAGTTTCTCGCCTCGTTCGGAGACTCCGGCGAGGGACGGCTCAGCCGGCCCTCCAGCGTCGCGGTGGACGACCACGGCCACGTCTACGTCGCCGACTGGGGAAACGAGCGCGTGCGCATCTTCGACGCGGACGGCGGCCTGCTCCAGAGCATCCGGGGGGAGGCGACGCTGTCGAAGTGGGCCGAGCAGTTCATGGAGGCGAACCGCGACCAGGCCGTGGCCCGAGCGGCCTCCGACCTGCACCCGCCTCTGGCGTCCGACGTCGACACGCCGTACGAGGAGTCGGCCCGCATCGAGCGCTACTTCTGGGGCCCCGTGTCGGTGAAGCTCGACCGCGAAGGGCGGCTCTACGTCACCGAGGCCAACCGCCACCGCGTCCAGGTATTCTTCCCGCCCTGCTTATGAGCTGAGGCGTTTCGACGGCCGCATAGCACAACCGGCCATGCGCCGCTCCGAATCGTTCCCCGGCGGGTAGCAACATGGCCGGCATCCTGATGGGCCGCAGCCCATCAGTCCGCACCACAGCCTATACCGTCTCGAACTGCAGCGCGGAGAGGTTCAGTGTGGACGAGCGTTTGGAGAGATGTAGCATCTCCACCCCGACCACTTCGTTCGATTCGTTGTAGTCGAGCACGACTCCCGGCGAAACCTCCTCGGCCTCGACGATGGGGGAGTCGTCGAGGCGCAGATAGAGGGCGTCGGCTTCCTTGTCCACGTTCAGCATCATAGCTCTCCTCTCTTGCGTCGATCGAAGAAGACGCTCACCACGCGCCAGGGCACAACGCGGGTGTTGACGGCTACGCGCAGCGCGCGATCACCCTGTTCCGGAATTGGGCGAAAGAACCGCTCCACTTCGCGATCCGCTCGGGTCCGGGGTGCGCAACGCCGGTCCAGCGACTGCCAACTCGACCCACTCCGCCGGAATGGACCGCTACTCCATGACATGAAGGGCGTGCTTGGTGTATTCCAGCGTCAACTGTCCCATGATGCCCGTTTGTCCTCAGGAAGGCAGGACCACCTCCTCGGCTCCATATCAGGGGCACTTCGATTGTAGAACAACCGGAGCGTAACCGCAGCGTGCCGGCTAGCTCTCGGGAGCCGAGTCGACAGCCGGGTTTAGACGCCAGCGTCTGCACACCATGACCTGCAGCCGACAGACCAATGGAAGTGTGTGAAGATCGGCTCGCTGGGAGACCACGGCGTACTCCAGCTTCGTGGGTTCCCGCTACTCTCTGGCGTCCAGCCTGCTCATACTCCCGCGCCAGTCGAGTATCCGCTCGTCCGACGTTACAAGGCGGTGGCCTTCGAGCGCCGTGGCCACCACAATGCGGTCGGCGGGGTCAGCGTGGAGATCGGCGAGAGCGGTGGCCCGGATTCCAATCTCCCCGTCGACGGGTATCTCGTTCAGGCCGTGTTCGAGAATGGAACGCCGCCACGCAGATGGATCGCTCGTCAGTTCGAGCCTGCGTTTCTGGTGGAGCATAGCGACTTCCCAGAATGAGATCGCGGATGCGGCTGCTTCCCCAGCCTGCCACGCGCGTTCAACGGTCCGCCGAGCACTGTGGCCCAGTTGGGCGTCGCCATGCCAGAACCAGACCAAGACGTTTGTGTCCAGTAGAAGCAACTATTTGCCGTCCAACAGGCCTTGCTCGGCTTCCCACACCACGTCGATCGGCTCGCTGATGTCGCCGTGGGTGACGATGGGTCCGCCCCTGCCAAAGAGCGTCTTTGGCATCTCTCGGTACGGGGCAAGCTTCGAGACGGGGCGCCCGTGCTTGGTGATGACAATCTCCTCGCCCGTATCGGCCACCTCGTCCATGAGACTGAGGCACTTCGCCTTGAACTCCGACGCCTTGATGGTCCTTGGCGCTGCCGCCCTGCGACCGTAGGTAGACATCTCACGCTCCCTACTAATGATGTGACCACGATTGTACCATGGTCACGACCATGGTCAAATCCTACCTGACACTACCGGATATACTCCAACTCCGCGAGCAGCTTGGCAATTCTTGCCGCCTCCCGGTATCGTGTATACCAGTCGGCTGTAACGTCGTCCGGCGCCGCGGCGTGTTCGTGCGCGGGTAGGGATGGGAGACAGAATGAACCAGCTCGGATCGACGAAACCGGCCCTGGTCGTGCTCGCTCTCCTGATATTCGCCGCCGCCGCTTGCACCAGCGGAGACGGCGGCTCGGAGGCCGGCGCTCCCGCGGCGGCGGCCGGCGATACGGAAGCCGCGCCCGAGGCCGGCGCGGAGACGGGGCACGAACTGGCGCAGCAGTTCGAGCTCAGCATCACCGTCGCCAGCACGGAGTTCAACGAGACGCGGCGCATTCCCAGGAAGTACAGCTGCACCAACGCGGACGTCTCGACGCCCATCACGTGGGGCGACGTGCCCGACGGCACGGTCAGCCTGGCGCTGCTCATGGAGAGCAACCAGCACCCTGGGCCGCTCTGGGTGCACTGGCTGCTCTGGGGGATTCCACCAGACGCGAGAGAGCTTTCGGAGGGCATCGCCCGCGCCGGTGATGCGCCGGCGGTGGGCCCGAACGCCGCCCAGGGTACCAACGACGACAAGGTCGTGGGGTGGTCAGGTCCCTGTCCCCCCACGCTCGTCCTGAACTACGTGCCCGGTCACGGAGGCGGGCCGCGAAGGGCGGCCAGTCAGTACTTTTTCAGGCTCTACGCCCTGGACATCGACCTGGATCTGGAGCCCGGGACGACCGAGGACGACTTCCTTCGGGCTATCGACGGACACATTCTGGCCGGCGGCGAGCTCGTCGGAGAGCACGTATCCAACAAGCACGACTTCAGCCAGTACTAGCAGGCTGCGGGCGGGAGTCCGTCTTCCCCGGCAGGCGCCGCGGCACGACGTTTGACTGGACCGACCTGGGCCGCCTGCCCGGCGGTTGCTTGCCGCGCTCCGGGCATCGTGTACCATGTCGGCTGTAACGTCGTCCGGTGCCGCAGCGTATCCGCGCGGGTCGCGCGGATAGGGAGGTAGGACAGCATGACCCTGCTTGGCTCGACTAAGCCGCTCCTGATAGGCCTCGCTCTTCTGCTCTTCGTCGCCGCCGCCTGCTCCAGCGGCGACGGAGGAACGGAGGCAGGCGCTCCCGCGGCGGCAGCCGGTGACACGGAGGCTGCGCCCGAGACCGGCGCCGACGGGGAGTACGCGCTGACGCAGCAGTTCGAGCTCAGCATCACCGTCACCAGCACGAAGTTCAACGAGACGCGGCGCATCCCGAGGAAGTACAGCTGCACCGAGGAGGACGTGTCGCCGCCGATCACGTGGGGCGACGTGCCGGACGGCACGGTCAGCCTGGCCCTGATGGTCGACAGCGACCAGCACCCCGGGTCGCTATGGGGGCACTGGGTGCTGTGGGGCATTCCCGCAGACGCCCGTGGGCTGCCGGAGGAGATACCCAACGCCCACGCCGCCCCCGCCATCGGCCCCAAGGCGGCCCAGGGCACCAACGACGACAACAGAATCGGCTGGTCTGGGCCCTGTCCCGGGACGCTGAAGCTCAGCTTCCAGCCGGGCCACGGCGGCGGCCCCATAAAGGCGGCGAACAGCTACTACTTCCGGCTCTACGCCCTGGACGTCGATCTCGACCTGGGGCCCGAGGCCACGAAGTGGGACTTCCTGCGGGCGATCGACGGCCATATCCTCGCCGGCGGCGAGTTGTTGGGCGAGCAGGTGTCGAGCAAGCAGGACAACACGAGCTACCCGTAGCCAGGCCTCTGGTAACTCTGGATGCAGCAGGCGCCTGGGTGCTGAGGACTCCCAATCGCCAAATCGCCTGCCATGGCCCATAGACCGACCCGCTTTGGAATGTGTACCACTGGCGACTGGAACGCCAGATGTGGTCTGCGAAAGCCGCTCGTCAACCTGTCTATGTGTTCGGCAAGATCGGGAGATACATCCTGCCAGAGCGGATCCAGGATGAATGTGACACCTTCGCGCCGGGCCAGTTTGGCTGCAGGCACAAAGTCACTGTCACCGGAGATCAAGACGATGGTATTGGCTTGTTTCTTCAGTGTGATCGTGGCGATGTCGAGTCCAATTCGCATATCGACTCCCTTCTGGCGCAGATGAAGAGAGAAGTCTGAATCTTGGAGATCGGACACTCCGATCTCTCCGTTCAGGAGGCGGTCCTGCGGCTTTGGCTTCAGAATCCAGGATCTATCGCGTGGCTTTGTAACTTGACCCAGCCTCAACGCGAAGTTAGGCCGTTGACGCAGAGACTTGAAGAGGCTCTTTCGAAAGATCGCGACGTCTGATTTGGCGTAGTCAATCGCGTGCTTGCTTACCGGTTCGTGGCCCTTATTGGCGTATGGCAGGGCGTCGTAATAGAAACACCGGTACAAGAGTTGGAAGAAGTTTGGAGAGTTATGGACTTGATTCAGCTGGTCTAGGTGACCACGGACCAGCTGTTCAATCGCCTTTACGACATCTTCAGGGTTCGAACTATCTATACATGCCGGACATGCGGCAAGCGCTTCAGGAAGTACCCGCCGTCAATTAGAATCGCTGTCTTCTCCGTCATAGGCTCTTCCCGCTGAAAACAAAATAAAAAGCCCCAAGGGATCAGCCTCGCTCATAATTGCCGGACAGTCCGGGAACTGGGCGTACTACCAAGGGGCGAATTCAATCGGTATAGTAGCAGAGGCCAACATGGTCGTCAAACGTCAGTTAACTGTTCAGACTTGGTGAGCAAGACTACCCTGGCGCGCCCGCCACGCCCACCTTTGGGGACCTTGGCAGAAATTCAGGAGTGGTGTTAGCTCTCGGCAGCAACTGCGCTGTTGAGCTTGACCACCCCCACCCCTGGATTCCGGCTCGGGGGCCGGAATGACGACTACTCTCCACTCCGGGACGCAGACACACCCTCCCGTCATACCCGCGAAAGCGGGTATCCAGGGGCCGGGACAAGCATTCGTCCCCTCAACGCTGAACAGTTACGGTAGGCGATGAGGCTTTTGACTGCAACGCGATCATGGTACAATTCCGCTACAACGCAGTGGAGGTCCGGCAGTGGCCAGTATCACAGTGCGCAACCTGGAAGATGGATTGAAGCGGAAACTGCGCATTCGTGCGGCGCAAAACGGCAGGTCCATGGAGCAAGAGGCCAGGGATATCTTGAGAGCCGCGCTTGATGATGAATCCTCAACCGTCAAGGACCTCGCAAGTGCCATTCGTGCCCGGTTCGAGCCGCTGGGCGGCGTTGAGCTAGACCTACCGGCCCGCGGCCCTATACGGGAACCGCCCCGGTTCGACGGCGGTGGCGGCGATGATCGTCGTTGACACGAACGTTGTCTCGGAGCTAATGCTCCCAAGTCCGGCCGACGCGGTCATTGAGTGGGCATCCGCCCAAGAAGCCCACACGTTGTACTTCACGACCATCAGCGAAGCCGAGCTGCGTTACGGCGTTGCGATTCTGCCGATAGGCAGGCGCCGAGAGCAACTGCTTGCCGCGGTCGAAGGGATGCTTCGGGAAGACTTTGCGGGGCGCGTTATTCCCTTTGACAGACAAGCGGCCCGGGCGTACGCCGAGATAGCCTCTACACGCCGCGCCGCCGGACGTCCTATCCACTATGCCGACTGTCAGATCGCGGCTATTGCCCGCGCTGTTGGTGCGTCGGTGGCGACCAGGAACGTACGCGACTTCGAAGGGTGTGGGATCGATGTCATCAACCCTTGGGACGCGGGTTGAGTCGTTTAGCTGATCTCTGGGTCGGGTTCGCGCAGGCCTAGCGCTATCATGCGTTCCCGTATCTCCTCCAGCAGACCGGGCTTGAACTTCAGCCGCCCCCTCCTGTCCAGGGGTCTCTCCCGGTCGTACATCGACTGCGTTTCGTAGAAGCAGTACCCGGCCAGCTTTCCGCTCTTGTAGGCGTACTCGAGCTTGTCTGGCCGGGACATGGCGCCGTGTCCGACCTGGCGGCTCAGGTGGACCGGAACGCCGGCGGCTTTGGCTCCGCCCAGCATCTCCAGCACGAGGCCGTCCGTGAGGGTGACGTCCGGGTCCCACGCCCTGCTGAACAGCGTCGCCTCGTCGGCCAGCCCGGAGCTCAGCCAGCCGCGCCAGTCGAACTCGATGTTGCCTGGCCGGCTGCGCGTCCTGCCCTGGCACGCGTCGGGGCGGAACGACTCCATCTCTGCGTGTACGGACAGTCGCTTTCCGGCGGCCGACAGGCGCGTCTTGGCGGACCGCAGGAACATGTCGAAGAACTCGCCCCTCAGCTTGCCGAGCAGATCGGGGTCGTACGGCTCCGTGTCGGGGTTAGCGCCGTACCGGCGCTCGTACTCCCGCGCGACCGGCTCGTTGAAGCCGTATATCTCCGGGGTGTTCGTCCAACTGCTGTGGCACGATATGCGCACGTCGACGCCGTCCACTCCGGCGGCGATGCACTGGCCCACCCAGTCGAGCCAGTACTCCCTGACCTCGGGGTAGGCCTCGCAGACCGAGCCCGAGAGATATTCGTTCCGTCCCCGCGCGAACGCGATCACGCCGTCGGAGCCGGACGACCCGGGGCACGAGTTGGAGACGTCCAGCCGGACGACCTCGTCGCCGACGCCCGCGTCGTACTCCAGGTCGCCGGTGCGGAAGTCCCGGTTCGGCCTCCACACGGCCTTGTGGCTTGCGACGACGATCGGTACCGGCCGGTCGCCGGGCCCGTAGGCTCTGACCATCTCGAAGGCGGTGTTGGCGAACGTGCCCTCGTCGTCGTCGAAGGTCGTCGTGACCGCTATGAACGGGTCTCGCAGGTCGAGCCCGGTCAGGTCCAGCACGCGCACGGAATCGCCCTTTGAGCTAACGTGATCGCCCTGCATCGAGCGGACGTCATCCGGGCACCTGGCGACCGACTCGTTCAGGTCGAACGACACGTCCTTCTTGCGGTACCCGACGTTGTCGGCGCTGGTCCAGATCTCGAGGTGCTCGCGTCCGACGCGGACCGGCGCCATGTCCTTCTGACGGAGCTGGATCCGCCGCACCGAGACGTCGTTGATTCCCACGGGCAGATCGGCGGTGCGGGCCTTGACACGCAGCTCCGGTCGGGCGAGTACCCAGTCGTCGACGATGTAGACGCCGCCGATGCCCGGCAGCCCCGGGTGCGCCAGGATGCGCGGGATGTTGGCGGGGTTGGCGTGGGTCGCGCCCGTCTCGTAGGGCTTGATCGTCGCGAAGAACTCCATGCCCCGCTCGTGGGCCGACCGCGCGCCGGCGGCGATCGGCTCGCCCAGGTTCGCGTGAGTCTCGGCCCCGTGAGTGCCGAAGCTGAGATAGTCGACGACGCCGCGTTGGTAGAAGTTCCAGTAGACGCGGGTCGCGCCCATCCACTGGAGGCGGTCGATCAGGTCGTCGACCAGCTCCGGCGTGAAGGTGATGTCGATGTAGTCGTCGGCGAAATCGACCAACGCCGAGACGACGAAATTGTCCTTGCCCATAAGGTCCTCCTGCGGCCCTGAGCTTCCCCGCGCGCCGGGACGTCCTAACCCGTCATGGATCGAGTATAGCGCACAAGGCGCCGCGGCAGTCCCCGGCCCGTCTTCGCCCCGCAGACCATACGAGCCAGAATCGCGGCGTAGGGTAGCGGATAACTGTCCATAGTCGAGAAGCCCACACGACCCGATCATCCTGAGTAGCGCCGGTGCTTCACCGGCGCGTATCGAAGGGCGCACGCAACCCTTTTGCCATTGGTGGTGTCTGCCCCGCCCAAAGACCGAGTTGCGTTCGGGGCCACGCGAGCCAGCCTCAGCCGATGGGCCATCCCCCGTGGGATTCGATCGTCTCGTCGACGCGGGCCATTATCCCGGGTGTTTCGGCCAGAGCCGCGCAGATGCGACGGTAGTGGACGATGTCTTCGTAGGCTAGGGTACGGCGCCGGCGGTCCTTGAGCCACTTCTCGGCCGGGCGGTAGCCGCCAATGGTGAATTCCCAGGTCTCGGGCGTGACGCCTTCGAAGTACTGGCTGGCGTTGATGAACACCCGGCCCGGCGTGCCGTCGAGAGGCGGCGTATCGAGCGGCGGTGCATAGCGCACCTTTTCGACACGGTTGTCTCCCGTCACCGGAAAGGCCGGTGCATCCTCGCCCTCAGACTCCATCAGGTGCAGGGAGGTCAGGCGTTCGCCAAGCTCGACGAGGGCCGCGAACAGAGTGCGGTCCCCTGTGAACGGCACCCGCGGGAAGTCCGACTTCAGGAAGTCCGCGTAGCGGCGACGGTACTCCGGGCTGTGCAGCACGGCGTATATGTAGTGGAAGACGTCCTCCGGCCCGAAGGACTCCCGCAGGTTGCAGGGGCCGTCCGGTTCGAAGTCGAGGCCGAGCGAGGATCCAACCGCCTCTACAAATCCCTGGTCGAGGTTCGGTTCGCGCTCCAAGCCCAACCGCTCCTGCTCTTCTGTGGGATAGGTGTACAGAGGGAAAAGGCAATTGCCTCCACGTCTGAATAGGTTGAAGTCTGGCGGTGATTCGGACACGAAGCCTAAGTCCCATATCCTTGAGCCAATCACCTGACCGGCGCGGCCAATGCACAGTCCCACATTAGGCCCAGCCAGCATGTGACGCATGACTCCCGACCGCGGCCTACAAACGAAGCCGCGTGATTGCCCGGTATAGTATGTCCAACGCTCATCGAATGGCCGATACAAGACCTGCGTTACATGCGCGTCCGCATCCGGGTGCGAACGGACATCTGCCTGTGCCCATCCCACTTCCCAGTCCTGCACGTCTCTCCCCAGGTTGAAGCGGACCCTTGCGTCTTCTTCAGAGAGCCCCGCGAAAGTGGACGCCACTTGCCTCATTTCGTCGCGCGTCCACCGGATCGCCAGCTTGTCGCGGGCAGTCACTATGCCCACCGAGTTGGTAGGGAACACGTCCGTCATCCCCCATCCCGCCTCGTACTCCTCGGCAAGGGTCTCGTCCCTGGGAATGAACAGATAGCGAGGCGATTTCGGGGTAAGCTCTGCCCACTGAGTCGACTCGACATCGTTCGCGGCAAGCCACCCGTACTTGCCGCCGTCCGGTCCCTTGTCCCGTTCGCCCCATACGTCCGCGTGGAACACGCGGGCGGGGTCCTTCGTCACACCCGTCGAATCTTCCTCCTCGAACAAGAACGGCAGCAAGCCCTGGTCGTCTTCCCCTCGCTTCACGAACAGCCCTATTGCGACGCCCTGCTGTATGTCGAAGACGTTCTCGTCGTTGCCACCGTCCGGAGCGCGCTCCTTCTTCTTCGAGTTCCCGTGCAGGTCGAGTAGGTATATTTCGTCGAAGGTTTCCATCAGGCTCTGGCGCATGCCGCGAAAGGTCGGGTTGTCCAGATAGCTGTGGTTGGTGACGAATCCCAGCACGCCCTCGCCGGTGCGCTCTATCCGCCACTGCGCGAAGCGAATGAACTTCACGTAGTCGTCGTTCAGCCACTTCGGGTTCCGCTCGCGCAGCGGCTCTCCGTCGGCATGAAAGTAACTGCCCGTCGCTTCCACTCCATCCGTACCCCGCAGCAGGTCCCTTATCCATGGCCCCTTGTTGGCGGAGTGTCCGGAGTAGGGAGGGTTCCCCAGGACGACCATCACAGGCCGGTCGCGCTTCACAGCGTCCGCGCTCGTGGCCTCCCGCGCGATCTCATGGGCGAAGAGCGGGCCTCCAGTGGCTTCGTGCGCCTCTTCGAGAGTGTTGGTTAGGAAGACGTTGAGGCGCTCCCCGCCGGGTATCGCGAATCCGGCTTCGGCGCCGGCGATCTCCAGGGCGAGCTTCAGGTGGCATATCGCGTAGGGCGCCATCAGCAGCTCGAAACCGAACAGCCGCGGCAGCAGATGGTCTCGCACGTAGTCTGGCCACGCTCCCGCGAGCCCCTTGCCCTCGATGGCCGCCCGGATCGACGTGACGACCTCTCTGAGGAAGGTGCCGGTGCCGGCTGCGGGGTCGAGAATCAACACGCGAGGGCTCTCTGCCAGCGTCCCGTCAGCCGCCTCGAAGTCGACCACATCCGTATTGGCAAGGCCGTCCGCGAGATCGAACCGGTCGCGTAGCAGCAGATCGACGCTGCGGACGATGTAGGACACGACCGGCTCTGGCGTGTAGTAGACGCCTCGCATCTCGCGCAGTTCAGGGTCATACGCGGCCAGGAAGTCTTCGTAGAAGTGCACTACGGGGTCCTCTTCCACGGTCCGGCTGCCGAAATCGGTGAGAATTGCCTCCATGTCCGCCCGGTCGAGCAGCGTCGCCAGATCGTCCACGATCCAAGCGATGCGCTGGTCGATACCCGGCCCGGCGATCCGTCCGAAAACATCCCGCAGGAACGGCGTCGTCTCGGCGAAGACGGCGGACTGGCGCGTGAACGGCCCGGAGCCCGGCTCATGGCGGCACCGCGCCGCGAACAGCCCGTAGGCCGCGGTCTGAGCCTGCATATCCGCAAAATCGAATGGCGAGAGGTCGCTGATCAGGACTTCCCGGTAGGCGTTCAGCAGATCGTGCAGGGGACCCGATTCGCCCTCCTGAGCGAGTATGCGGTTTACGCCGTCACGCAGGAGCCTGGCCTTAGCCGCCGTCCGTTTGGCGAGGTTGCGGGGGGTTCCGACGGACGGCGTGGTGGCGGTGAAGAATGCGTCCACCAAGGCGTCGACCTGCCGGGCTCCGGCACTATCGAATATGACCCCGCCGTGTCCGCCCAAACTCCCGATTCGCTCCGACCCGCGCAGTTCACCGTCGGCGTACCAGCGGAATTCCAGATAGTCCGTGAGGATCAGGTTCGGTAAACCCGCGCGGTAGCGCCCAAGCTGATCGGTAGACTCCGCGTGTGCCAGGCTCGCTCCGATGTCTTTGCATTCGATGTGGCCTATCGGTACGCCGTTATGCTCAACGATGAAGTCCGGCGCGCCGCACTCCACGTGCGCAGGCTCGTTGAGCGCCGTCGTCCCCTCGCCGCCGAGTGCCTCGACGAGCGTCTTCAAGGCGGGGCGGTAGCTGTGCTCGGTCGCCAGGCCGGTGGAACGGGTTTCCTCTATCGACCTCAGGTATGCGCGAATGGCGCTGGCGGCGTCTTGGTTTGTCACGGCGTTCCTTCCAGGCAGCACACGTCGAATCGGCGGCCATGGATGCACCATTATGGGGCAAGGTCTCCTGACCTTCCAGTACCATTCGACGTGAACGGTAGCGTAGGGTAAGGGACGGCGTGCTGTTGCCCGTGGCGGTTGGGGCCAGTATCATGCCCGCAGCCCACGACGCGGGAGGATCGCTTGACGCAGAAATCGCAGGACGGAGAGCGCGCCGCCTGGACCGTGGAGGAGATCGAGGCTCGGCTGGGGGCGTCGACGGTCGCGTTCCGGCACCCGCCGTACCCGCGCCCGATCGGCGCGAGGGAGATCGCGGCGATGCGGGAGGCCGGGCTCACGCGCATCGAGGTCACCGGCATCAGGTCGCCACACGGGTTCGACTTCACGGATCGCGGTCAGCTCTCGGAGGTCAAAGCCGCGTGCCGGAACGAGGGCGTCTCCGTCGTCTCGGTGCACGGGCCGAACCGCGGCTACGCCTCCGAAGACGAGGGCGAGCGGCGGCAGGCCGTGGGCGACGCCGTGAACGCCGCCCGGGTCGCCGAGGAGCTGGGCGCCGGCGTCATGGTGTGTCACTTCGGCACCGACGAGCGCTCCGAGCAGTCGGTCACCGACGTGCTCGAGCAGACGGGCGACTCGACGCTGCGTCTGGCGGTCGAGAACGGCAAAGACCTGCGGGACTTCGCAGACATCGTCGACAGGGTGGGCTCGGACCGGTTCGGGATGATCGTGGACATCGGCCACACGCGGGACGCCGACGGCGTGAACCCGTTCACCAAGCCCGAGGCGGCGCGGCGGACGATGGCCCAGTGCGGCGACAGGCTGATTCACCTGCACCTCCACGACTTCAGGGAGACGGACCACCTGGCGCCGATGGACGGCGACATAGAGTGGGGCGAGATATTCGAGGCGTTCCGCGACATCGACTACGCGGGGATGTTCATGTTCGAGTCGGCGTGGAGGGACACGGCGCGAACGCTCGACCCCGATTACGTGCTGGCCAGGACGGCGGCGTTTCCGCGGAGCTTCGCGGAGCGGTACGGGGCCGCGTCGTAGCGGCTCCGGCTAGCGGGCTGCGCCCGGAGGTACTTACAGCGTGGGACAGGTCGACCTGAACTTCAAGCCGAGCGTGCCGGTGTTCGACGCAAACGTCAGCATCGGCAGGCGGCACGACAAGCGCGTCGCGGTCGACACCGTGGACGGTACCCTGAAAGAGATGCAGCGCGCCGGCATCGGCCGCGCGCTCGTCTACTCGCCTCACGCGGCCTACTGGGACCCGGAGGAGGGCAACGAGATACTCCTGGAGACGGTCGCCGGCCGTGCAAGCCTGGTGCCGCAGTTCGTCGCGAGCGCGTTCGACGACCTCGACAGGTTCGCCCGCTCGGTGGAGGACAACGGCATCCGGGCCGTGCGTATGCTGCCGTCGCTGTACAAGTACGCGTTCCGGGACTGGGCCGTCAAGCCGTGGCTCGACTGGATGGCGTCCGAGCGCATACCGCTGTGGCTGCCCGTACAGTACCCGACCCATGTGGACGAGAACTACGGTCGGGCCAGGAACCTCGACCCGACGGAGGTGTACGACACGCTCTCGGCACACCCGGACCTCCACGCGGTGCTGTGCGACTTCCGCGACGAGGACTTCCCGTGGCTGTTCCTGCTGCTTAAGAGTCTGCCGAATCTCTATCTGGAGCTGTCGGGCTACGTAGTGCCCGACGGAATAGCGATGGCTATGGACGCCATCGGCGAGGAACGCATCCTGTTCGGCTCGCGCTTCCCGGACGCCCCGATGTCGCCGCACCTCTACCACCTCCACCACTACGGGTTGAGCGATTCGGCGCTGAGGAAAATCTGCGGCGGAAATCTGGAGCGACTCCTCGGTATGGAGCAGCGATGAACACCCCGGTGGTCGACTTCCACTACCACGTCGGAAGCATGGGCCGCGCCGGACTGCCGGCGAAGCCCGATCTGTACCTGCGGGTGATGGACGCCGCCGGGGTCGACCGCGCCTGCATCAACGGCGCGATACACGGCGACGCGAAGCGCGGCAACGACCTGGTGGCCAGCTTCGTCGACCGGCACCCGGACCGCTTCATACCCGTCGCGTTCGTCAGCCCTCACTACGGCGACGAGGCGGTCGGCGAGCTGGAGCGCTGCTTCGACGAGCTGGGCGCGAAGTTCCTGAAGATATATGCCGACTTCCTCGGCCGGCCCCACGACGATCCGGTCTACTTCCCGACGTTCGAGTTCTGCGACGACCGCGGCTTGGCCGTGTTGCATCACGCCAGCTACCCGTTCGACCCGAAGACGCTCCACTTGCCGGACAGGTACAGGGCGCTGCACGAGCGCTTTCCGAACGTCGTGTGGGTGCTGGCCCACGCGGGAGCGGGCAACAGGTGGGACGCCGTCGAGACGGTGCGCGAAGTGCCCAACGTATACCTGGAGACGGCGGCTCGCGCCGCGCCCGCAGGCTCGATCGAAAGGGTGGTCGCAGCGGTAGGCGCCGACCGCGTGCTCTACGGGTCCGACATGCCTGTCTTCGACGCCCGGCACCAGGTGGGGCGGATCGCCACCGCCGACATATCGGAGCAGGACAAGCGCAAGATACTCGGGCTCAACGCGATCAGGCTATTGGGCCTCGATTCGTAGCTCGCGCACCCCGCGACGTGTAACGGGCGGGTTTCAAACCCGCATCTACGTATTGCTCAAACCCGGTCGTGAGCAGGGAAAGGAGTCGATTCGTGGCCGCCTACCCCTGACTCTTGGCATCGTTTGCGGTAGAGTACGCAGTCAGCCAGCCCCCGCTTTCTTCTCTTTCTTCTCAGGAGGCCGAACAAGATGAGCAACTCACGGTTCACGTTCTCTCAGCCCTACCGGATCATGATCGACGTCAGGGTCAAGATGCGGGACGGCGTCGAGATGTCCACCGACGTCTATCTGCCCGCGGAGGGCGGGCCGTTTCCGACCCTGCTCGTGCGCACGATCTACGACAACCAGAGCGAAAACAACATGGCGTCGTGCAAGCGCTTTCTGGAGGAAGGGTACGCCGTGGTGATGCAGGACTGCCGCGGCCGCTTCGACTCCTACGGCGAGTTCGACCCCTACTACCAGGAGGCGGAGGACGGCTACGACACGCAGGAGTGGGTCGGCGCCCAGCCGTGGTGCGACGGCAACATCGGCATGTTCGGCACCTCCTACGTCGGATACACGCAGTCGCTGACGGCGCCCCTGCGGAGCAAGTACCTGAAGGCGATGGTGCCCACCGTCTCGCAGCAGGACAACTTCGGACACTGGCGCGTCGACGGCCCGCTGCAGCTTCACGTAGCGCTCAACTTCATCAACATGGCGGGCCGCACGATGCAGCGGGGCCCCAGGAGCCTCGTGGACTCCGAGGCGTTCTACCGGCGGCTGCCGCTGATCTCGGCGCTCGATGACCTGGCCGACGTCCCGTTCTACCGGTCGGTTATAGAGCACGACACGTTCGACGACTTCTGGAAGGGCTACAGCCTGCGGTTCAAGTACGGGGAGATCGAGACGCCCGCCTACGTCGTCACCGGGTGGTACGACAACCTGCTACACGAGGGCTTCAAGCTGTACAGGGGATGGTCGCAGGAGGCGCGAACCGGCGACGCGCGCCGGCTGAGCAAGTTGCTGGTCGGGCCGTGGCTCCACGGGCCCGTCGGTGTGGCCGCTCCGGGCGCCGTCGACTTCGGACCCGACGCCGCGATGGACTTCCACGGGGAGCAGCTACGCTGGAACGACCGCAGGCTGAAGGGCATCGACAACGGCATCGACGACGAGCCGCCGGTCCGCATCTTCGTGATGGGAGAGAACGCGTGGCGGTCGGAGAACGAGTGGCCGCTCGCCCGCACGCAGTACACGGACTACTACCTCCGCAGCGGCGGCGGCGCCAACACGCTGAACGGTGACGGCGCGCTGTCGACCGAGCCGCCGGCCGGCGAGCCCGCCGACGGGTTTACCTACGACCCGGACGATCCCGTCTGGACGTTCGGCGGGCAGATCATGGCTATCGACCAGACTCTGGGCGGCCCGCAGGACAGGCGCGCGCCCGAGCAGCGGGCCGACGTGCTCGTCTACACGACCGAGCCGCTGGAACGGGACGTCGAGGTCACCGGGCCCGTCTGGCTGACCCTCTTCGCATCCTCCAGCGCGCCGGACACCGACTTCACCGGTACGCTGGTCGACGTCCATCCCGACGGCAGGGCCATCAACATCACCGAGGGACTGCTCGGAGTGCGCTACAGGGACTCGATCGAGGAGACGAGCTTGATCACGCCTGGCGAGGTGTACGAGCTGAAGGTTGACATGTGGGAGACCAGCAACGTCTTCAAGGCAGGGCACCGCATCCGGCTGGAGGTGTCCAGCAGCAACTTCCCGCGGTTCGAGCGCAACCTGAACACCGGCAACCGGCCCGGCTTCGACGCCGAGATGCGGAAGGCTGATCAGACGATCTACCACGACGCGGTCCGTCGGTCCCACCTCATCCTGCCGATCATCCCAAGGTAACCCCGGCCTGGCCCGCGACCCGGATGTCGGCGGATAAGGCTGATAGAACGGCAAACGGGGCGCCCTTAATTCCACAGAGGAGGGGGATGAATGATGGCGACCATCGCGGAGATTCAGCAAGCCATCATGAGCCTTCCCAGGGCCGACTACGCTCGCCTGAAGCGCTGGGTCGATGAATACGACTGGGAGCAGTGGGACAGGCAGATTGAAGCGGATTTTGATGAAGGAAGGTTTGGACTTCCTGCTGGCTGAAACCGCGGAGGCCAGGCGACAGAGCACTCTGGAACGTCTGTAGTGCATCGAACGACACCTGGCTTCTGGTCGCGCTTTGAACGGCTTCCCGAAACGGCTCAGGTGATCGCGAAGCGCAACTTCGACCTTCTCAAGGAAAATCCGAGACAGCAACATTTCAGAGTTGGAGGGACAAGTGCCCCTCCAGACCCCTACCCGCCCCCGCCTCCGCGAGGACAGGCTCTTCGCGGGCATGACGGTAGGGTGTGTCTGCGTCCCGGAGTGGAGTGTAGTCGTCATTCCGGCCCCCAGCCGGAATCCAGGGGTGGCGAGGTCGAGCTCAACAGCGCCCCGCCAATGCCGAGAACCAGTCCACGTCTGGAGCTCTGCCTAGGTCTCCCAAGGCGGGGGGCTGCCGGTGCGCCTGGGTAGCCCCTCTCACCAAGACTGAACAGTTACCCTAGACACTCCTCCTACGTTTCAAGAAAGCCGGCAGATTCTGGTCAGTCCGGGTCGGGCTTTCCTATCGGGCCCTCGCGGTTGAAGACGGAGAAGATTTCGTCTGGGTATGGATCGGTAGTCATGCCGAATACGATAGGATGGTTCGTCTGTAATGTCGCCTGCGTCTATCCCGGAGTCGTTCATTCCCGCCTCTCCCGTCTGGCCGCCTCCATCCGAGGTCCAATGCATCAGTCGGCCATCAGCGATCCGGCGACTCGCCGCGCGGCGGCAGAGACGCGACCCGTACACCCCTAGCTAGCAGGCCCGACGCCTCGTCGGGCCGTATCGAAGGGCCAAGGCTTGCGCCGCTACTCGGCTTCTATCTCCGCCGCCATGCGCATCATGTTCGCGACGTTGATGCGCATGGCGTCCTCGTGGGTGCCGCCCTCCGGGACGAAGTGCCCGTAGACGGCCAGCACAGCGTCGGACCGCGTGTCGCGCATCGAGCGCAGTATCGTCGGGTAGTCGACGTCGCCCTCTCCCAGGGGCCGGTAGTCGGTGTCCTTGTCCTGCCGGTGGATGCCGTCGGTGGGCCGGACGTGCAGGTCCTTGACGTGCAGCGAGTGCAGGTAGGGCCTGATGTTGCGGAAGCCGGCGGTCGCCGAGTCCCACTCGCCGCAGGTCAGGTTGTCCGAAGGGTGCCACATGAACTTGAGCCTGCGCGAGCCGATCCGCTCGGCGAGCAGGCGGAAGTTCTCGGTCGACGCCGTGTAGCCCCACGGCAGGTTGCCGACGACGACGTCCACGTTGTACTTCTCCGCGCGCTCGAGGGCGATCTCGTAGACCCTGACCAGCCTCTTCATGTCGATCTCGGCGATGACGCCGCCGCGGCTCAGCCAACGCATGGGCCACACCGACCAGTTGCCGGGCCACAGGAACGCGTGGGTGATGACGGCGCCGGCACCCAAACGGGAGGCGCCTTCCATCGCCTCGACCAGCCGGTCGAAGTCGCGCCGGAGCCCGGGGTGGTCCAGCGGCCTGTCGACGTCCAGGTCGGCAAGGCAGAGTCGGGAGAAGACATCGTTGCCGATCAGAAACGGCTCGATGCCGTTGCGGGCGAGTAGCTCGCCGACGGCGTCGACGCCGCCTTCGCCCACGCCTTCGACGGCGAAGTCGATGTCGAACCATCCGTACTTCGCCCCCAGCTCGCAGGCGAGCGAGACCGCGTGCGTGAACGGCATGCTCGGCTGTAGGCATATGCCGACCTTGAATCTGTACGGTGGCTCGTTGTCCACTAGTTCTCCTTCCTGGTAACTGAGCGGGGTGAGGCTGCCTGCTCCCGGGCGTGTCTGAGCGCGTACGACGGCTGCTTGGGGGCTCTCAGCCGCCGGTGGCGCAGCGTCACGTCCTTCAGGGGCAGCTCGACCCTGGCGCCGCCGCGCTGGTGGGATACGAAAAAGGCCAGGATCATCTCGGTGATGTCGCGGGCCAGCCGCACGCCGCCGCGGGGCGGCTCGCCGGTATCGAGGGAGCGGACCAGGTCCTCCACCAGCCGAAGCGAAGGGCTCGCGTGCTCGAACTCGGGGAACGGCACGAACTCCGAGACCTCAGTCCCGTGGGCGTCGTGAGTCTGCCTGCGCATGTGCCACAGGCGGCCGTGGTCGATGTACGACATCGTGCCTCGCTCGCAGACTATGTCGTAGTCCGCACCCCGCCCCGTGAGCAGCGCGTACGCGACGACGCCGTTCCGGAACTGGATGATCCCGTGGGACGACGGGTCGCCCGGGATGACGTCGCCGTCGAATTCGTCGTAGTCGGTGCCGTGGGTGAAGCCCCGGAGACCGCCGGGCAGGTGGCCCTGGATCCACGCGACGGGGTCGTCGTCGTTGAGGCGCTTCACCACGTCGAAGTAGTGGCTGGAGCCGTCCCACAGGGCGTAGTTGTTGTAGATGACCATCGCCCGCAGGGCGCCTAGGTCGCCGCTGTCGATCACGCGCTTTGCCGCGTCGAAGCCCGGGTGGAACCTCTTCTGCGTGCCCATGTTGAGCACAGCGCCGTTGCGCTCGACGGCCTCGACGATGGCGTCGGCGTCCTGGAGGCTGGCGCAGAGCGCCTTCTCCGCCCAGATCGCCTTCACTCCGTTCTCGACCGCGTAGATGATGATCTCCGCCCGCTCCTCGGGCTGCGTCGCGGCGCTGACGATGTCGGGCTTCTCCCGGTCGATCAGCTCTCGGTAGTCGGTGTACTGGCGCTCCTTCGAAATGCCGTACCGCTTGCCGAACTCCTCTATGACGTCCTCGCGCAGGTCGGCGCAGGCGACCAGCTCGGTCCGCTCGCACGCCTCGTAGCACGCGGCGTGAGAGTAGGGAAGCGGGCTGGCGAGGTCGCCCGGGGCGATCTCGTTGTCGATGAACCCACCAATCCTGCTGCAGCCTATGACGGCCGCCCTGTACGTCTTCACGAAGCTGCCTCTTTGGATTCCGTCCTCCTGTGCGCGCCCGGTTGGACGCTAGCCGCGGGAGGGCTCCTTCATGGTCTTCTTCAGCTCGCGGGCCAATTCGCCGAGATGGGTGTCGTTCTCCCTGATCTGCTGCAGGTGGACCATGCGCTCGGGGCCGGCTGTCCTGACCATCGTCTCTCCGTGGATGCGGTCGATCCAGAACCGGGCCTCCCTGCCGAGGACCGCGCGCAGCTCGGGCAGCTTGTCCTCGGGATAGCGCTCGGAGAAGTTCATCGTGTACATGCGCCTCCTCCCGGACCCGCCGAACGAGGAGTGCTTGATGCTATGGTTGAACACCAGCAGGTCGCCGGGCTCCGTCTCGAGCACGCAGCCGGGGACGCTGGCGGGATCGATGCCGAACCCGCCGTTGCGCAGGTGGCGCTCCAGGGCGTCGGCATACGGCTCGCCGACGCGGTGGCTGCCGGGGATCACCCGCAGTGCGCCGGTGTCCTTCGTCGTAGGGTCGAGGTAGAAGGCCATCTTGATGCTGAGCACGGGCCGGGCGGCGTAGCCGTCGGAGTGCCAACGGGTATCGCCGACGTACAGGTTGCCGTCGCCGCTGGTGTAGTTGAAGTCCTCGCCGCAGATGCTCGACGCGATGTCGTGAATGCGCGGGTCGTCCAGGAGCGAGCTCAGGTACTCGCTCTTGTCCGGGAAGGGGAGTATCGCCGACCGGGCGGTGCCGTCGTGCTCGCGGCCGTCGTGTCCGCCGCCGTGGTCCGCCCAGACCGCCTCGAACTCGTCGACTATGCGGTCGACGCAGTCTGCCAGCAGCCCCGGAAACGCCAGGAATCCGAACGTCCTGAACTGCTCCATCTGATCGTCTGAGAGCGGTCGCTGGGTCTTCATGATAGCCTCCCGCCAAAGATGCCCCCGCATCATCTCACGTCACCCCCAAATCCGCCACCGGCGCACGAACCGGCCGGGCTGCCGTTTGCCCCGTACGCGTCGGCCTCGTACCATAGTCAAGGAGGAGTCCCACGATGAAGCTCACGAGATTCGAAGCCAGGAACTACCGCAGCCTGCGCGACGTTAGCGTCGAACTTGGCGGCGGTGACGTGTTCATCGGCGCGAACGGCTCCGGCAAGAGCGCCATTCTCGACGCGCTGCGCTTTCTCCACGAGAGCGTTCAGGCCCGCGACTTCCAGGCGCCGCTGTCCTCGCGCGGCGGCCTCCTTCACCTTGCGTGGAAGGGTGAGGAGGCGCGGCGCGTCAGCCTGGTAGCTGTGGTAGAGGATGACGACAGGACCTACGAGTGGTCGGTCTCGCTGATCAGGGACGGACACGATACCTACGCCGAGGAGCGTCTCGAAGCGTCGGCGCCCGGCGCTCCTCCATCCATCCTGCTCCACTCCGACAGGGGCGAAGGTCGGTGGTGGTCGGAAGAAAGCAAGCAGTTCAACCTGCTGAGACAGTCCCCGACAGCGTGCGCGCTTACCGCAGCATCGGCAAACGCGTCATTCCCGGCCCGGGATGTCGCGGAGTTCGTGAGCCGGTGGGGCTTCTTCGACCCGAACCCGTTCTTGCTGCGAAAGGACTGGGCGGGCGCGGAATCGGACAGGTTCGACCCTTACGGGCGAAACCTAGCCGAAAGGCTGTACCGCCTCTCGAAGTCGTCGCCCGATGTCCTAGAGCGCATCGTCGATGCAACCCGTTCTGTGGTAGGCCTGCCTCAGGAGATCGAACCGCGCGAGTCCGAAGGTGGCTACTACTTCGTTCAGAACGAGCCCGGTCTACAGTACCGAGTGCACCAGATGGGCGTTTCCAGCGGGACGCTTCGGATGCTGGCTCTCATGACGGCGCTATACGGCCGGCCGGAGGCCAACCTGATCGGCATGGAGGAGCCCGAGAACTACGTCCACCCTACGGCCCTGTCGGCCTTCGTCGAGCATCTGAGGCACTGCCGCGACCGGGGGTTTCAGTTTGTCGTGACCACGCACTCGCCGCTGCTGCTCGACTGCATCGACGAGCCGTCGGTCGTGTCGCTGGTGCGGCGGGGCGACGCCGAGGGCACGATTGTCTTAAAACAGGACAACCCCGACGGCGTACGCGAGGCCCTGGTTGCATCGGGGTTCGGCCTCGGGGAGTTCTACGAAACCAAGGGCTTCGGGAGCTAGCCCAGGGTGGCCAAGCGGATCGTCGTCATAGCCTCCGGGGAGACCGAGCGCCGGGCTCGTCCGCGCCTGCTGTCGCATCTGGAGGACGAGGGCGTCTCCATAGTCGACATCCTCATTCCTCGGCGGAACCGGGCACTCGACGTTCGCATGGCCGAGAGGCTCCTAAAGTCCGCTTGGTACGAATCCACCGCCGACCGCCCGGACAAGTTCGTCGTCCTCGTAGATACGGACGGCAAAGCCCCGGATGACGTGCTCGCTCCGTTCCAGCAACTCCCCGGACGTCTGGGCGTCGAGATTCCGGCGAGCGTCCTCTGCGCCTACGCCCAGTGGCATCTCGAAGCATGGTACTTCGGCGATGCCGCGAACCTCAGACGCTTTCTCGGCGGCGCGGTAGGAAGCGTCGACAGCTCCACGCCAGACGAGATTCAGAACCCGAAGGTGCATTTGAAGAACGTTCTCGGCGATCGAGTCTATACCGCTAGCCTCTCCGAGGAGATCGCGAGGACGCTGGACGCGGCTACGATAGCTCAGCGCAGCCCCAGCTTCGCAGGCTTCCTGGCAGCGGTAATGAATGGACAGACGGCGGCATGAGCGAGGCCAGGAAGTCTCAGGGTCTCGGGGATCCGGCGGATTACAAGCGAACGACGACGGCGAACGGTGGACTGTTTGTAGCCCTGAACGCGCGGCGACCTCGCGCCGCACGTGATACTTCCTAAGTATCGCCGCGACCTTCGATGTCGCGGGTGGGCGGATCAGCGGGTCAGTAGCTCGACCAGGTCGCCGTCGGCGAGCACGTGGTCCGTGGACACGGTCTGGCCCGGCTGCCTGACGGACTCGCCCCACACGCGGGCGCCGGTCAGCCGCCGCGCAAGCTCCCCGTGGACGGTGCCCGCCATGTCGTCGACGGTCGCTCCTCGCCTCACCCACAGCCGACCCGCTTCCTCCGTCGGCCGGCCCGGCGGCTTGGCGAGTGTGAGAACGTATCCGCCGGCCCTCGCGACGTGTGGGAGCACGTCGTCGAAGTCGGGATCGGAGCGCAAGCGCACCCGCGCACCGGTCAGAATGCCTCCAGACGCCGCGTTGTCGGAGTCAGCTTGCTCGGACGCCCGGTTGTCGAGCAGGACCGACGCGGCTTGAGGCCGGACGCCGATGGAGTCGAGCTCTTCGGCGAGGACCAGCTCCTGCGACTCTACGTCGCCCGACGCGTCCAGCACGACACACGCGACGTCCGCCAGACCGGCGATCGGCCGCAGCTTCTCGCCGTAAGGCAGGCCGTCGACCGCGCCCTCGGCAAGCGGCGGCATATCGACGATCTGGACCCTCAGGTTGTCCAACGGGGCCACGCGGACTGCCGGTATCGTCGTGGAGAACGGGTAGTCGGCGATGTTTGCCGGCGAGCCGCCGAGTCTGTGAAATACGTACGACTTGCCGACGTTCGGCAGGCCGACCAGGATCGCAGTCAGATGGCCGGTCTTGGCGATTGCGAACGGGTCGTCCGGGGGAGCGCCGCTCGAGGCGGTTACGCGGCTGCTGGTCCGCAGCTTGTCCACCCGGCGGGCGAGGTGGCGCCGCATCTCGACGTACTCCCCGCGCACGTTCGGCGGCCAGTTCCGGATGTAACCCTCGATGATGCGGATCTGCTCGGCCTCGGACTTCCCCTTGAGCTCCGCGGCGATCTTCCGCCGTATGTCTTTGGCCTGAATCATGGTTAGGCGGGTTTACTCAGGGTCTGGCAATACGCGCACGGGAATGCCAATCGCCCAAACTACAGGCCGTAGACCTTCCGCGCGTTTTCGCCGCGGATGAGGGCGAGGTCGTCCTCCGTCATGTAGCTGCACCGCTCCTTGATGTAGTCGAACTGGTAGCGGTACTGGTCCACAGTGGGCAGCTCTATGTCGGTGAATTCCGATCCCCACATCAGCTTGGACGGCCCGAAGGTATCGTAGAAGGCCTTGATCACCTCGTCGTCAGGGCCGTAGCGGTTGGGCTTGCCTCGCAGCCCGTCGAGGCCCGTGAGAAGGTCTAGGTAGACATCGTGCTCTGTAATGAGCTTTACGGCACTCTCGGGGATAGAGACTGTGCCGTCATCCCTGAGACAGCTGGGAGGATCGATGCCGTGGATCAGCACAACGGTGAGGTCCGGGAATTTCTCGAACACGTTCAGCAGCGTGGGGCTCACGGCGTCGAAGTTCTCAGGATAGCAGGTTATGCAGGCGGGTGCCCCCAGCGACTGGACCAGCTCCCACTGCGGATTGTATCGCTCGTCGTCGAAGTGGTAGAAGGGATCGGGTGATCCCCAATCATTCGGATCGTAGCCTGTGGCCGCGCGGGTTTCCGGAGGCCATGGGTCGTAGTACCATCCTTTGAACCCCCAGTCTTCCACGTACGTCCGTATGAGCTCGAGGCCCTCGTCGCCCGGCAGCTTCCTCTCGTCTATCTTGGCAATGGCCGCAAAGCGGTCAGGGTACTCCCGGAGCACCCGACGGTGGTATGAGTGCAGGTATCCGGAGCAGTGGAGAACCTGCATGTCAACGCCTATCGCGTCCATCAGGAACAGGTTGTCTCGATGAGACATTCCGTACTTGAACTTCTTGTCGTACTCGTTTCCGATGTCCTGGACCTCGACCTGGCTGATGTGGCTGTGGTTATCGACTACCAGAGGTCGGTTTCCGTTGGACGGATCCGTATGTCCTTCCATGTCTCCTCCTTTCGTCCAACCTAGAGGGTTTCCAAAGGTGATTCCCTATGGCCTCCTCTCCCTTGACGGGAGAGGATTGAGGTGAGGGTGAAGGTGTTGGCACGACTCCCCCTCATCCTAACCTTCTCCCGTCAGGGGAGAAGGGGCTTCGAAAACGCTGTGTCAGACGGATTGATGTCAGACCAGGTCTATATCATCAGTCCGAGGCCTGCAAGCGAGAACGGCCGGCCGAGCCTGTTTCGGCGCTGACTCGATCTTCCGCCGGGTGTCCGCCTTCGATGCCCGGCTCGGGCGGGCCGCCGGCCGCCGCCGCCCACTCCTCGCGCAGCAGCCCGTAGTAGACGTCGTCTGTTCTCGGGTAGCCGGGACGGACGTCTTGCCCTGGCTCCGCCGCACTCCCTCTCGCGTCATCCCCAGCTTCTCCATCACGCGCCACGACCGCCGGTTGCGGAGGTCGGCGTGGGCGGAGATTTTCGCGAGAGACCGTTCACTGAATCCCCAATCGCCGACGGCGCCGACGGCCTCCGGCATCATACCGCGGCCCCAATACGACCGACCGAGGCTGTAGTGCAACTCGCCCGTGTCACGGCGCGCGTCGACGCTGAGACCGATGCCGCCAACGACCGTCCCGTCGAGCGCATTGCCCAGGTAGGCTCCCGTTCCGGGGAGGCCCGCATCTGGCGCGCAATGAACTCCTCGGCGTTCCGCCGCGTATATGGCTGTGGGACGGCGGGGAGCAGATACTCTGCCCACTCGGGGTCCCTGGCGTAGGCGAAGACGTCGTCGACGTCGCCCGGGCCGAAGCGCCGCAGGACGAGTCTCTTCGTGCGCAGGTCGGGTACCGCCGCAGCCTGCGGATCGGCCGGCCGCGTGGGAGCCGGAGGCAGGGGGTCGTCGTCGCTGTGCCAGTCTTCACGGATCACGCCGTAGGCGACGCTTTCCCCTCCCTGTCCGCGTCGCATCAGGCCCTCTCGTGTCATACCCAGCTTCTCCATCACGCGCCACGACTGCCGGTTTCGGGCGTCGGCGAACGCCCTCACCTTGCTCAGCCCCGACTTCCGGAACCCCCAGTCCACGACTGCGTGCGCGGCCTCTGGGGCAAGCCCCTTGCCCCAGTGCGGCTTGGCGATCTCGTAACTGAGCTCGGCAATGTCGCGTCCTTCAAACCACAGGATGGCCATGCCAATCACCTTACCATCGAGCTCCAGCGCAAACCACGGGTGCTCGTCCCAGGAGGTCAGCACCGCGCGTGCGACCATGTCCTCGGTCCCGCGCCTGTCGTATTGGTCGAAGAACGCGGCCCAGTCCGGGTCGCTGCCGTACTCGAGCACGTCGTCCACGTCGGACAGGCTGAACGGTCTCAGAAGCAGCCGATCCGTCCTGAGCTCGGTGGGCTCGGTCATGTCATGCTCTCCATATTGCCGCCCTCGTTGCTACCCATCGGCACCCTCCTGACTCGGGTCTCCCACGTCGCCGGTCCAGAGGCGTTGCATCTCCTCGGAGGTTCGCAGCAGGTCGTCCAGCTTGCCTTGTGCTTCGACCCTGCCTTCTTTGAGCACGACGATGTGGTCGGCGCGGCGGAAGGCGGCGCGCCGGTGGGACACGACCAGGGCGTTCGCGTCGGGCAGCTCGAACATCCTGTCCCAGAGCTGCCGCTCCGTCTCGACGTCGAGCGCGCTGGACAGGTCGTCGAAGACGAGCAGCTCCGGCTGCCTGACGAACATGCGGGCGGCGGCGGTGCGCTGCACCTGCCCTCCGGAGAGCCGGACGCCTCTCGGCCCGACGATCGTGTCCAGGCCGTTCTCGAGCTGCTCGATGTCCTGCTCCATGACTCCGAGGCGGACCGCGGCGTCCAGATCGACCTCGCTCTCCGGCAGGCCCATGAGGATGTTGTCTCTCAGGGTGTCGCTGAAGAGCCTGGGGACCTGCGGCGTGTAGGCGCAGCGCGGAGGCACGAGGAACGTCCTCGGCTCCTCGACCCGCTCGCCGTTCCAGAGCACGTCGCCCGAATCTGCCGGGACGAGTCCAAGCATCGCCCTGAGCAGGGTGGTCTTGCCGGACCCGATGCGGCCGGTGATCACGGTGAACGATCCGCGCCGGATGTGCAGGCTGATCTCCGATACGCCGCGGCCTGTCTCGGGGTGCGCGCAGGTCAGCCTGTCGACGCGGAGGCTGTCCAGGCGATGGGCGTCCGTCTTCGCGACGCGAGGCACTTCGTCGAGCGGTCCCCGCAGTCGGAGCGGCTCGTTTCGCACGAGGTCCTGCGGCGTGTCCTCGTCCATGAGCTCCGCGAGCCTCCTGAAGGAAATCCTGGCCCTCTGCAGGTTCGCGATCTGCTCGCCGAGCATGGTCGGGAAGTAGGCGATGTATCCGGCCTGCACCACTCCCACCAGCAGGGCGAAGTCCCCTAGTGTGAACGACCCTCCGGTCATCAGATGGGCGGCGGTGAGCAACACGACGCCGATGGTCAGCGTCAGCGTGCTCTGGCCGACCGAATCGATGCCGGCGTCCAGCACGGCCTCCTTCAGCGACGCCCGGCGCCGCCGCTCGCCGAGCCGGTCGAAGTGGTCCACGGCGTCCTGCTCGGCGCCCGCCACCTGTATGGCCTGAACGGCGCCGAGCAGCTCGCCGAGCGATCCGGACACCCTGCCGGTCGCCCGGCGGGCCGCCTCGCGGTACGACCGAATCCACGCGCCCAGGATTCTCGTGACGACCACCACGACGACGCTGGGCAGGAAGACGACCGACGCGACCAGGGGACTGACCTGGAACATGACGAAGAACGTGGCGGCCATAACGACGACGTAGCCTACAAGAATCGGCGGCACGGTCAGCGGCTCAACGATGGCGCTCACGTCGTCCCGAAATCGGTTGATCGCGTCGCCTGCGCCGGGCGCGCCCCGGCGCGGCCGGCCTTCGATGACGGCCTTGAAGAGGTTCGTCTGAAGTCTCGTCTCCAGCATGGAGCGGAGGACGTCCTCGGAGACCCCGGAGGCGGTCTGCATGACGGAGAGATGGAACGCGTCGACGCCGATCTTCAGGGCGAGAATCGTCCAGACGCTGAACTCAAGGGTGGCTTCGCCGGTCAGCGAGTCGAACAGCTCCCTCAGCAGCAGCGCCGCAATCAGCGGCAGCCCCAACGCGCCGACGAAGGTGAGCGCACTTAACGCATACAGGCCCAGGTTGGCCTTGGCCAGCCGCCAGAAGTAAGGCCACACGCTCACACGAGCACCTCCTCCATGCCGGTCCGCAGCAGATGGGAAAAGCGCGACGACGGGTCTGCCGCGAGCGCGTCGCGGGCGCCGTGCTCCTGTATGCGGCCGCCGTCCAGGATCATGATCCGGTCTACTCGGTCTACCGTGGACAGACGGTGGGCGATGACGACCGCTGTGCGGTCATTCAGCAGCGTTTGAACTCCGCGATCCACCATCCGCTCCGTGGCCGGGTCGAGACGGGACGATGCCTCGTCGAGCACGACCACGTCCGGGTCCTTCAGGAAGACCCGACAGAAGGCGAGCATTTGCGCCTCCCCGGCGGAGAGCTGGCCTTCGCCGTGCGCGAGCTCCGTGTCCAGCCCGTCGGGCAAGGAGCGGTACCAGGCGTCGAGTCCCAGCAGCCCGAGGGTGTCGACGATGCGGTCGTCGCCCGCTCGGTCGCCGAACAGGTTCAGGTTGTCGCGGACGGAGGCCTGGTACAGCTGCACCTCCTGCGTTACCAGTCCGACGCGGGCGCGGAGCTCGGCTACGGGAGCCTGCCTTATGTCGAAGTCGTCCAGGCGCACCGCGCCCTCGGTCGGGTCGTAGAGCCGCAGCAGTAGCCGCGCCATCGTCGTCTTGCCGCTGCCGGTCCGGCCGAGAAGGCCCAGAGTCGTACCGGGTTCGAGCCTGAACGATACGTCGTCGAGCGCGTTGGCCTCCGAGTGGTAGCTGAACGAGACGCGGTCGAACGCCACGGCCGGCCTGTTCGAAGCCGCGAGGGCGAGAGGGCCGTCCGTTATCGCGGACTCTGTCTCTAGCAGCTCCTTGACGCGCTCGATGCTCACGCGGGCGCGCTGCAGGTCTTCGATCTGCCTCATGATGCGCCTGATGGGGCTGTGCATCAGCTCCCAGTAGTGGTACATCAGATAGGCCGTCCCTAGAGTGATGGCGTCGGACTGCACCAGGTATATGCCGGCCGCCAGTATCCCGGTGTAGAAGACCAGGCTCGACGTGTAGCCGGCCCCCGCGACGACGTTGGCCACCCCGAGAGCCTGGACGTTCGTCCAGAACCTCTTGCGCATCACCTCGCGAAACCGGCGCATCGTGTAGCCGGCCGCGCCGTTGGACTGGATGTCCTCGATGCCCGACAGCCTCTCCTCCAGGAAGCCGTACATCCCGGCCCTGGCCTGGCTCTCCTTGCGCCACCAGGGGACGCTTATGCGAAACAGCCACGGGCGTAACGTCACGTCTAGGAGCGCCCCGCCCAGCATGATCAGACCGTACCGCCAGTCCTCGAGCCAGGCGACCGCCAGGACGCCGACGACCATCAGCGCGCCGCCGATCCACGACGATCGACATCTGCGAGAAGAAGTTGGCGAGCCGTTCTATGTCGCCGTCGATCCGCTCGATCAGTTCGCCCGGCGGATGGGCATTGTGGAACGACATGTCGAGCTTGAGGACGTGACGGGTCACGTCCGAGCGCAGCCGGTTGGTAGTCCGCCATCCGATGTCCGCGCCCAGGTAGTAGTTCACGGCAGTCATGCCGCGCCCAAGCAGACCTACGCCCATGTACAGCGCCGCCGCTACGTACAACGGCGACAGCTCGCCGCGCTCCTGCGCCAGGTCGAAGAACTGCCGAATAAACAGAGGCGCGGCGAGCTGCAGCCCCGTCGCGCCCACGATCACGAGGGCGAGCAGCGCCACCCTGAACCGGTGCGGCCTCAGGTATTCGCTCAGCAGGTCTAGGTAGGGCTTCAGGGATGTCAGCATCGTCAAACGCCGTTATTGATTATTCCCCGGAAACGAAAAGGGCCTCCCGCGATGGGAGGCCCTTCCAAAAACGAGAAAAAGAACTGGGTGCTAGGTCCTCCCGTACGCCGTCGGGTTGTGGCGGGACGCCACAGCGTTGGAGAAATGCGTAGACAATCGGAGGAGGACCATCGTCTCAGCTGCCTGCTCTGGGATGCGCGGTATCTTAGCACAGCCGTCGGAGCGGTCTGGCACTGGGGGCATCTGTGGCGCCGACGCGCATCGAGACCTGTCTCGACACTCACGCGGACCGCGGCCTCATCGGATACCGAATCGGCGACGATCCGTCGTATACTATCGCGCGACGGTCTCAGGCGACGAGGGCGATGGCATTGGACGCATCCAAAGGATTGACCGTAGGCGTGCTGGGTACGGGCCGCATGGGACGGCTCCATCTCAACGCGCTCGCCAACATTCGGAAGAGGGGCGTCGTCGTGGACGGCGCGGCGTGGCCCGTCAGGTTCGGCGTCTACGGCCGAAACGCCGCCAAGGTTGACGAGTGCGTTAGAGACTACGCGCCCGACTTCGCGGTGCTCGACATGGACGAGCTGATAGACCGCAGCGACGTCGTGGACAACTGTCTCGTAAACTCCTTGCACTATGGCCCGTTGAGCAGTGCCATAGGCAGAGGCAAGCACTGCTTCACCGACAAGCCGCTCGCCATGGACGCGGCGGAGGCGGAGTCGCTTCTGGCGGCCGCCCGCGATGCCGGCGTCCGACATGGCATCGTGCAGAACATGCGCTTCCAGGCCGGGCCGGCCAAGCTCCGGGAGATGATCGAGCAGGGCGACCTGGGCCGCATATTCCACGCCCGGGTCGTCTTCGGCTACTTCGTCGGCCCGGAGACCTCCAACCGGCCGGCGTGGTTCTACCGGAAAGAGGAGGCCGGCGGCGGCATCGTCCACGACATGATGGCCCACTTCTTCGACCTGCTTTCACATATGCTCGGGCCGATCGAGCGCGTCTTCTGCGAGACCGCCACCATGTTTCCGGAGCGGTCAGACGCCGACGGTGGCCGGTTCCGGGTCGAGGTCGAGGACGCGGCGGCGGTCACGGTCCGGTTGGCCTCAGGCGCGATTGCCGATGTCTTCGCGAGCTGGGTGCGGCGCAAGCACGAGGAGGTGCCGTTCTTCGAGGTGGACGGCGAGAAGGGGAGCGTGGCGTGCAGCTTCAACGAGCTGCTGTTCCAGGATGCGGCGCGCACCGCCGACTTCAGCTACGACCCGACCCGCGTGCAGCGCGGCTTCGATGAGGGGTGGGAAAGGGTGCCGCTGCAGCCCGAAGACCCGTTCGAGGTACAGCTGCGCGGCTTCCTCGAGGCGCTGGTGTCGGGGAGCGCCTACCGGCCCGACTGGGGAGACGCGGTGGTGACGCATCGGCTGATCGAGGCGGCCTACGAGTCGGCGCGCACCGGGCGCGCCGTCGACGTCCGGACGGCGTACGCCGGGGCGCCGCATGGCGCGGTATAGTCAGAACGAGCATAAGGGTCTTCTCGGACACGCGGCGAGCGCGGCGGGATGAGGCAATTCATGACAGAGTACGGCGAGCTCGAGGTTGCGAACGGCTGTCTGGGCGACCCGGAGGGCCTGAACGAGGCCTTCGACCGCCAGGGCTACCTCTTCTTTCGCGGTGTGCTGGACGCGGACGAGATCGGCGCCGTCCGGTCCGACTTCATGGCCGAGCTGGTTCGGCAGGGCTTCGTCGCTCCGGGAGCATCGCGGCCGGTCTGGACGGGCAGGGACCTGGAGGAGCTGGACGACGATCGGCTGTACGCGCTCGACTACTATCCCAAGCTGCTGGACACAGACACGACCCGGACCTTCACCGAAAGCGTATTCGGCGGCCCGGTCTTCATGTTCAGGTCCTGCACGATCCGCTACACGATGCCGGACGACGCGAAGCACGGCTCTCCCCCGCACCAGGACCACTTCTACATCAGGCACACGCCGGACTTCCGCACCCTGTGGATACCGCTGATGGACGTAGACAGGCCTGTCGGCGGGCTGGCGGTCGCCGAGGGGTCGCACAAGCGGGGCCTGCGGGAGCACGCCGAGCTCGACGTCTATTCGTACGTTCTCAAGGGCCGCAAGCAAAAGGGTGTCGTACAGGAGACCATATCCGAGCCCTGGCTGACGACGACCTACGCGCCCGGGGACGTCATCGTCTTTCACAGCCAGATGCTGCACTGGGCCCTGCCAAACACATCGGACGTGATACGCCTGTCGATAGACGTGCGCTGCCAGCCGGCCTCGTCTCCGCGCTCGTGGCAGTCGGAGTCGACCCTGATGGAGCAGCGTCGCCTCAGGGCCGACGCGCAGGGGATCGCGATGGCTGAAGGGGCCGACAAGGAGTTGTTCGAGGCGCTGATAATCGAGATGATGGCGAGTGGGGTGCCCGCCGAGCGGGGCCCGATCCGGGAGCTGATGACCACGCTGAGCGGCGGTCGGCAGCCTGTTTCCTAAACAGGGAGGAAAGATGAACAACGCGGACAAGATCAAGGAAAAGTGGTCGCGCGGCGAGCTGTGCGTCGGCACCGTAGTCCAGTTTCTGGACCCTGCGGTGACCGAGCTGTATGGGGAGGCAGGCTTCGACTTCGTTTGGATCGACCTGGAGCACTCGGCGATGAGCCTGTCGGACGCGCTGGGCCACGTACGGGCCGCGCGCGGCGTGGACATCGCGGCATTCATCCGCGTCCCGTCGCGCGATCCTGTGCTCGTAAAGCCGATTCTGGAGCTGCATCCCGCCGCCGTCATAGTTCCCAGGATCGAGAGCGCCGTGGACGCCGAGGCCGCCGTGAAGGCATGCCGTTACCCGCCCGCGGGGGTCCGCGGTATCGGGCCGGCTCGCGGCGTGCGCTTCGGAGGCCGGGACATGGTCGACTATCTCGAAAAGTCGGCCGCCGAGACGATGGTGATCCTGCAGATCGAGCACGTCGACGCGGTGGCCGAGATAGACGCCATCCTCGACGTGCCGGGAGTGGACAGCATAGTGCCCGGTCAGGGCGACATCTCCGGGTCCATGGGCCTGCTCGGGCGTCCGAACCATCCCGACGTCGTCGCTGCGGTCGAGGCGATCTTCAGGGCGGCCAAGCGCAAGGGGATGCCGTTCGGCCACTCCACGGGCTACGACCCCGAGATAACGCGGCGCTGGATGGAGTTCGGCCCGAGCTGGATGGGGGTAGACGGCGACTGGATCACCTTGTACAAGCACGCGGCAGAGCTGGCGGCCGACGTTCGGGGCCTTGCGTCGCCCGGCGCCTAGAGCACTAGCCGTTCGACGCAAGTGTCCGTAGGAGAGGTGCAAATGGTGATCGGTAGAAGGCTCAAGGTTGTCGACCGTAAGCGCGTGGACGTGGAGGCCTTCGAGGTGGGTGACCCCGGTCCCGGCCAGGTGCTGGTCCGGGTCAGCCGTACGCAGGTCAGCGCCGGCAGCGAAAAGGGGTACCTTCTGCCCCTCACGCCGGACCACGCCAGCGTGGAGATGGTTCGTTCAACAAGCCTCGCCGCGGCTGCCTCGAGCGACACGCCGCCGCGTCCCGTCAGTCCGCGGGACGCCCCGGGGTACACGGCGGTTGGGCGAATCCAGGCCGTCGGGCCCGGAGTCACCCGGTTCCGCGAGGGCGACAGGGTGTTCGCGCTCGGCAGACACACGTCGCATCTCATCGTCAACACCGAAGAACAATGGAACGGCACGTTCCGGAGCCCGGTCCAGACGATCGACTTCGACATAACCGACGAGCAGGCGTGCTTCAGCCGCCTTGGCGACGTGGCGCTGCACAGCGTCCGGAGGGCGGCGCTCCAGCCGGACGAGTCGGTCGCCATCTTCGGCCAGGGAGTCGTCGGCCAGCTCATCGCGTCGATCTGCCGGATCGCCGGCGCCCATCCGATCATCGGCGTCGATCTGGAAACGGAGAGACTGGCGTTGTCCAGGGTCAGCGGCGTGAGCGATACGGTCAACGCATCTTACGTCAACCCGGTCGATGCGATCGTCGAGATGACCGACGGAGGGGCGCAGACCGTGTTCCACGCCAACCGCGTGGCACAGGTGCTGTCCGACTGTGTGGACTCAGCCCGTTACGCCGGCAAGGTGATCCTGGTGGGAGCGACGGACGGCAAGCTGCAGATGCGGCTGCGCAATCTGCTCAGACGAGAGATCGACATTCGCGGCTCACACTGGCAGGAAGATCGGCCGCACAAGTACTACCCGTGGACCACCAACCGGGACCGGGACGCCGTGATGAGGATGATCGCCGCCGGCGACCTGAAGGTCGACCACCTCATTAGCCACGTCGCCAAGCCGGAGGAGGCCGACAGCCTGTACCACGATATCGTCGCCGGCCCACAGGGCTGGATGGGGATATTTTTCGACTGGCGCGACTAGCGTAACTCGGCGGCAAGCTGCGGATCCCACAGCCAGGCAACGGCCCACGCGATGCTCGGCGCCGCCGACTTCGCCGGGTCTCCTCCGCAACTACGGTGGAGCGCCGGCAAGGGTTTCCGCAGTTGTCGGGTCCAATCGGCGTGTGCTAGCATGCGGCCCACTTTGAGATGGTGGCGAGAGTTCGATGGTTATCTTCGTAAACGGCGCGGCTAGGAATGCCCCCATGGCCTTCGGCTTTGGGCATTTTGCGTTGGGAAGGACCTAGGACTCTAACTCTCGCCCCGTTCGTCCAGGAGCCTCCCCGCGCCGGGGAGGCTTTTTTGTTTACCCGATTTTTGCCGCTGAGCGGCGAGCATTGGGCGCAGAGTGCCCAGTGGAGGGTCCGATGAGAACGCAAAGAGGTGTGAACCAATGAAAGACTTCCGGGAGTCGACCTACGGAGACCGGATCGCGGAGGTGTACGACGAGATACATGGCAGCCTGAGTGGCCCGGAGCAAGTCGACCCGATGGTGGACGTGCTGGAGGAGCTGGCGGCCGGTCACCGAGCGCTGGAGCTTGGGATAGGCACCGGGCGAATAGCGCTGCCGCTGGCGGCCCGCGGGATCGATGTCCACGGCATCGACGCCTCGGAGTCCATTGTCGCGAAGATGCGGCGTAAGCCGGGGGGAGCCGATATACCCGTCACCCTGGGCGACTTCGCGGAAGTGGACGCCGATGGTCGCTTTTCGCTCGTCTACGTCGTATTCAACACCTTCTTCGGTCTATTGACCCAGGAAGCCCAGGTCAGGTGCTTCGCGAACGTCGCGCGCCGTCTGGTCGACGGCGGCGTCTTCCTGATCGAGGCGTTCGTGCCGGATCCGACTCTGTTTGTCCGGGGTCAGAGCGTTCGGACGGGCGTCTTGGAGACCGACCGCGTATCCATCGACGTGTCCCGCCACGATCCCGTGGGACAGACCGTGGCGTCGTCGCATCTGTACATCACCGAGAAAGGAGTACACCTCTACCCGGTCAAGCTGCGCTACGCTTGGCCGTCGGAGCTGGACCTGATGGCGAAGCTGGCCGGGATGGAGCTTCGACACAGGTGGAGCGACTGGCGGCGCACGCCGTTCACGGCATCCAGCACCAACCAAGTCTCGGTATACGAGCTACGCTGAGGCTCCCAGAGGGCCTATCGACAGGCAGGTCATGGCAACCGTACCCGTGAAGACCGTATCCCCGCCGCGTACCCGCGTACCGTTCAGGCGTTACGCGAGTCTGCTCTGGGCTTATCTGCGCCCTCAGAAGGCGCTGGTGGCGGTGGTCGTCGTCTCGCTGCTGGGAAACATCGTCCTGCAGCTCATCAGCCCGCAGATCCTGCGCTACTTCATAGACGAAGCGCTGGAGGGGAGCGCCCTCGGCCGCCTGGTCTGGATCGCCGTGCTGTTCACGGCCGTGGCGATCGTGCAGCAGGCGGTCAACGTCATCGCGACCTACACCAGCGGCCGGGTCGGCTGGACGGCGACGAACGCCCTTCGCGGCGATCTAGCCAGACACTGCCTCCGCCTGGACATGTCGTTCCACAACGAGCACACGCCGGGGGAGATGATCGAGCGCGTGGACGGCGACGCCGAGGAGCTCGGCAGCTTCTTCTCGACGTTCGTTGTGCAGATACTGGGCAGCGTCATTCTGCTTGCGGGCATCCTGGTTTTGCTCTTCCGCGAGGAGTGGCGGGCCGGCCTGGCGCTCACCTCCTTCTCGCTGATCGTCCTGGTCGCGCTTTACAGCCTGCGCAACCTCACGGTTGACCGGTTCCGGGAGGTCCGGGAGGCCAGTGCCCAAACGTTCGGGTTCGTCGAGGAACGGCTCGCCGGCAGGGAAGACATCCGCGCCAGCGGCTCGCGCTCGCACGCGATGCTGGGCTTCCACCGCAGGATCAGGGACTGGTTCCGCAAGAACCTCGTCGCCTCGTTGATGATCAGCCTGGTGCTCAACACGACCTGGTTCTCCTTCTCGGTCGGAAACGCCGTCGCGCTCGCCGTAGGAGCGTGGCTGTTCCTGAACGGACACGTCACCATCGGCACGGTGTACCTGATCGTCCACTACACTAGGATGCTTCTCATTCCCATCGAGCAATTCACCCAGGAGCTGAACAAACTGCAGCGCGCGACGGCCAGCGTGATCCGCATACTGGACCTCCTGCAGATCGAGCGCCGGGTGCTCGACGGACCCGGCGTGCGCTTTCCCGACGGCGCGCTGCCCGTGCGGTTCGAAGGCGTGACCTTCTCGTACGGCTCCGGCGAGTCGGTGCTGCACGACGTCTCTTTCGAGCTTGCGCCGGGCCGGACCCTCGGCCTTGTCGGGCGCACGGGCAGCGGCAAGACGACGATAACCAGGCTCCTGTTCCGTCTCTACGACCCCGATCGAGGCCGCGTGCTTCTGGGCGGCCGGGACGTCCGGGACGCACGGCTCGCCGAGCTGCGGGCGCACGTCGCCGTCGTCACCCAGGACGTGCGGCTGCTGGCGGGGACGGTGCGCGACAACCTGACCCTGCTGGACCCGTCCATCCCTGACGACCGCCTGGTCGCCGTGATCGCAGAGCTGGGCCTGAGCGACTGGTACCGGGGTCTGCCGGATGGCCTCGACAGCGTCCTGCGCTCCGAGGGCGGCGGCATGTCGGCGGGCGAGGCCCAGCTTCTCGCTTTCGCCCGCGTCTTCCTGCGAGACCCGCGAGTAGTCGTGCTCGACGAGGCGTCGTCCCGGATCGACCCCGGCACCGAGCGACTGATCGAGCGGGCCGTCGACCGGCTGGCGGCTGGACGCACCATGATCGTCATCGCACACCGGCTGGCGACCCTGGACCGCTGCGACGACATCCTGCTCCTGGAGCAGGGGAGTATCGTCGAGCACGGGGAGCGCGCGCGGTTGGCCACGGACCCAGACTCCCGGTTCCACCGGCTGCTGCAGACCGACACGGGAGAGGTGCTCGTATGAGCGCCTGGCGCTCTCTGCTGCATGTATTCTGGGCCCTGAAGTGGCCGCTATTGAGCGAGCTCCTCATGGTCGTGTTCTGGATGGTAGTGCTGGAGACCGCCGGCGGACTCATCCAGAGGGAGGTGTTCGACCAGCTTACCGGCGAGGCCAGCGTCGCCTTGGGCATCTGGGAGCTGTGCGCCGTCATGGTCGCGATCGGGGCGCTGACCTTCACGATGTTCATCGGAGGGGTGGTGCTGCATGACTACAGCTTCTTCAACGTCGCAGCGATGCTGCAGCGCAACGCCTTCGCCTACGTGTTAGCCATGCCGGTACATCGCTCACTGCCCAGCTCGACGGGCGAGGCCGTCAGCCGCTTCCGGGACGACGCGACAGTCGTCGCGACCTACGTGTCGCAGTTCAAGTTCTTCGTTGCCTTCGCCCTGTTCCTGCCCACGGCGCTCTTCATCATGGCGCGCATCGACATCGTGATGACGTTCGGCGTCTTCGTCCCCATAGCCTTCGTCGTTGCCATAGTCAACGCGGCACGGGGGCGAATTCAGAGATATAGGAAGGAGAGTCGGGAGGCGACCGGAGGCGTCACGGGGTTCTTAGGCGAGATGTTCGGCGCGGCCGAGGCGATCAAGGTGGCGCACGCCGAGGAGCGGGTGCTGAATCGCTTCGACGCGCTCAACGCCGAGCGGAAACGGACGACGCTCAGGGACACCCTTCTGAGCGAGACACTCGGGGCCGTCTTCTCCAACGTCCAGAACATCGGCACCGGGTTCGTGCTCATCGCGGCGGCCCGGTCGCTGGGCTCGGACAGCTTCTCGGTCGGTGACCTGTCACTGTTCGTCTTCTACCTCGGATGGACGCAGTGGATGGCCCACGAGGTCGGTCGCACGTTGACGCAGTACCGGCAGATCGGCGTGTCGCTGGACCGGCTGCGCGAGCTGATGCCGGGAGCGCGGCCGGCGGAGCTCGTGCACAGGCGGCCGAGCTACCTGTTCGGGCGGATGCCGGACACGCCGTTCGTGCCCAAGAGGGACGCGGACCGGTTCGACTCCCTGGATGTCGTCGGGCTGACGTACGTGCATCCCGGCTCGGGCCGCGGGGTGCGCGGCGTCGACTTGAGCCTGCGGCGCGGCGGCTTCACCGTCGTCACGGGGCGGATCGGCTCGGGCAAGAGTACGCTGCTGCGGGCCCTCGTGGGCTCGCTTCCCAGGCAGTCCGGCGAGATCAGGTGGAACGGGACCGCCGTCGACGAGCCCGGCGACTTCCTCGTCCCGCCCCGGTGCGCCTACGTGTCGCAGACGCCGCGTCTGTTCAGCGAGGAGCTGCGCGGCAACATCCTCCTCGGTCTGCCCGAATCGAAGGTCGACCTCGATGGCGCCATCAGGACCGCGGTGATGGAGCGCGACCTGGAGGAGCTGGAGGACGGGATGGAGACCGTCGTCGGCCCACGGGGCGTACGGCTGTCCGGCGGCCAGATGCAACGAACGGCGTCCGCCCGGATGTTCGTCAGAGCGCCCGAGCTGCTGGTGTTCGACGACGTGTCCAGCGCGCTGGACGTCGAGACCGAGCAGCGGTTGTGGAAGCGCGTCTCCGAGCTCGAGGGCGTGACCAGCCTGGTCGTGTCGCATCGCCGCGCGGCCTACCGCCGCGCGGACCACATCGTCCTGTTGGAGAACGGCGAGGTGACCGCGGAAGGCAAACTCGACGACCTGCTGCGCACCTCAGAAGAGATGCGGCGGCTGTGGTCGGGCGACATGGACGCGCCCGACCCCGCCGGTCGGTGATTGTTCGAGGCCTAGGCCCAGACGACTTAGGACTTCACCAAGCGTGAACAGGCACGCCGGCCAAAGGTCTCTCCTGGGCCGGCGCGTCCGTCAGTCGACGTAGTCTTCTTCCGGCATGAGCACGAACTCTGGGTAGGCCTCGATTCCGAGCTCGCCGCTGTCCTGGCCCAGGCGCTCGACGTTGTAGTCCACGCGGACGCCAAGTGTAAGGTCGATCGCCTTCCAGAGTAGCCACGACGTTGTGAACGCGAACACCCCGACCGCCACGACGCCAAGTAGCTGGATGTGGAATTTGCCTCCGGCGGCGATGCAGACGGCCAGCGTGCCCCAGATTCCGGCGAACAGGTGGGCGGGCACGGCCCCGACCACGTCGTCCAGCCTCAACTTCTCCAGCGCCCTAAGCCCAGCCGTGCATATGACGCCGCCGATGGCGCCGATGACGATCGCCCAATAGTGTTCGACGATGTCAGGGGCGGCCGTTATCGACACGAGCCCCGCGATCGCGCCGTTCAACCCGGCGAACAGGTCTATGCGCCCGAGTATGGGCCGCGAGACGGCGAGAGCGGCCATGACGCCGGCGGCCGCCGCCAGGTTGGTGTTGACCAGCACATGGCTCATCGCCACCACGTCGGCCGCGCTGCCCAACGCGAGCTGCGACCCGCCGTTGAAGCCGAACCAACCGAACCACAGTATGAAGACGCCCAGAGTCACCACCAGAACGTTGGAGGGAGGCGTGGGCCTGGCTTGTCCATCGGCGCGCTTGAACTTGCCCAACCTGGGCCCGACGATCAGCACCCCCGCGAGAGCCGCCCAGCCGCCGACGCCGTGCACGATGGTCGAGCCCGCGAAGTCTTTGAAACCCAGCTCGGCCAGCCACCCGCCTCCCCACGTCCACGCGCCTACGAGCGGGTAGAGTATCGCGGTCAGCACCAGCGTGAAAAGGAGGAACGACCACATCTTCACCCGCTCGGCCATCGCGCCGGAGACTATGGAGGCCGCGGTTGCCACGAAGACCATCTGGAAGAACCAGTCCGACATGGTCGAATGGCCGCTGGCCTCGACCACGGCGGCCGCCTTGCCCGCTTCGCCGCCTACCAGGGCGATCTCGTCCGCCGACGGCCCATAGAGAAGCTTGAACGAGCCGACCAAGCTCCCAAGGTCGACGCCCAGGATGCTCAGCTCTCTCCCGACGCCTACGTACATCAGGTTGTAGCCGATGAAGAAGTAGGCGAGGCCGGCAATTGCATAGAGCCCGACGTTCTTCAGGCAGATCATGGACGCGTTCTTGGTGCGCACCGAGCCGGACTCGAGCATCGTGAAGCCGGCGCACATCCACATCACGAGCGCGCCCCAGATCAGGAACGCGAACGTGTTGAAGACAAACTGGGTCTCCTCGTCACTGATCCCCGCCGCGTGCGCGACGGCAGGGCGAGCCAGGAAGAGGCCGAGGGTCAGGACCGCGACTCCAGCGGTCACGGTGGCGCGGCTGCGGGACGCAAGTAGGTTCGTCAGTGTGTTCACGATTGTTCCTACCCCATCGCCAGGTGTCCGCGTCTTCTGCGACATGGTCGCAGTTTGCGGCCGCGCGATATGGTAATACGGCCATAGAGGTACCGCAACCCGCTATCCGATCGAAAATCGCCCCGCTCCGCTATTGCCGCACGCGGAGAGTACCGAGTGGCGGATCAGGCCCGGCAATGCCGGGGACGTAAGGCGAGGCGCGCCCCGGCCCTTTCGCGCCCCCAAGGACTCGTAGACCGGAGGGGGACGAGAGAACCCTGCGGGGCGACCTGGGGGCCAGGTGGGTGTTGCTTCGAGACTGGGGGCCGGTGTATATTGGGGCTCCGGGCTATGCCCGGGCCCATCTGGAAGTCTTGCGGAAGCGAGGCTTCCATTTTGGTTTACGCCTCAGTCGCCTCGCCGGCCGCCATCCTCTACAGGGACTACTGTGCCCATAGGATACGGCGTGTTGTCGATGCTGATCAGCGTATCTACGACGTCGCTCCGCGTACGAAGTCAAGGCAGGCACCCGGACAAGAGCTGTGGCAACCAAGGGTCTTAAGGCGCTGTCCGCGCCTGGCACCAGCATACGTTTCCGGCAGTACGTAGACCTGCTGGCACGCTACCTGCGCCCGCAGGCGGGTCTGGTGACCGCCGTGGCAGCGCTTCTGTTCGTCGGCATCGGTCTTCAGCTCCTCAGCCCGCAGATAATCCGCTACTTCATCGACGAGGCACTCGCCGGAAGCCCGGTCCGCCGGCTGGTGGGCGCCGCCGCGCTCTTCACGGTCATCGCGATAGCACAGCAGCTCGTCGACGTGTTGGCCGCGTACACGAGCGGCCGCGTCGGCTGGGCCGCCACAAACGCGCTCAGGGCCGATCTCGCGAGGCACTGCCTGTCGCTCGACATGTCCTTCCACAACGAGCATACGCCGGGCGAGATGATCGAGCGAATCGACGGCGACGCCAACGAGCTGGGCGGATTCTTTTCGACCTTCGTCATCAGCCTTCTCGGCAACGTCCTGCTGCTGGTCGGAATACTGGTCCTGCTATTCCTAGAGGACTGGAGAGCGGGGCTGGCCCTGACCGCGTTCAGCGCCGTGATGCTGACTGTCCTGGCCCGGATGCGCCACCTGTCCGTGGCCCACTCCAAGGCCGAGCGTGACGCGAGCACCGAGACGTTCGGCTTCATCGAAGAGCGGCTGTCGGGCAGAGAGGACATATGGTCGAGCGGCGGGAAGCCGTACGTGGACCGGCGTTTCCGGGAGTTGCTGCGCGGGTGGTTCCGAACGGAGCTCAAGGTGGGACTGATGACCGCCATCGTGTTCAACACGAACACCGTCATGTTCAGGACGGGAAGCGCCATCGCGCTGGCTGTCGGCGCATACCTGTTCTTGAACGATCTGGCCACCATCGGCGCCGTCTACCTGATCTTTCACTACACCAGCCTGCTCGGAGCGCCCGTCCAGAGCATGACGCGGCAGCTCACGGCGCTGCAGAGAGCGACGGCCAGCCTGTTCAGAATCTCCGAGCTGTTCGAACAGCGGAAGACGGTCCTGGACGGGACGGCGACGCCCGCCCTCAGCGAGCCGTCCGTGCGATTCGAGGGCGTGTCGTTCGGCTACGAGACCAGAGAGCCGGTTCTGCGGGACGTGACGTTCGACCTTCGGCCCGGTCGCGTGTTGGGCGTGGCAGGGCGTACAGGCAGCGGCAAGACGACGCTCGCGCGGCTCCTCGTGCGCCTGTACGACCCCGACGAGGGCCGCGTGCTGCTGGGCGGCCAGGACCTCCGCGGCTACCGCGTGACGGACGTGCGCGAGCACGTCGCCACGGTGACGCAGGACGTGGGCCTGTTCGACGGCACGATCCGAGACAACCTGACGCTCTACGACAGGAGCGTCGAAGACGAGAGGCTGCTGGGCATATTCGACCGGCTCGGGTTCATGAGCTGGTACCGCACGCAGCCCGACGGTCTCGACACGCGGCTCAGGTCCGGCGGGGGCGGTCTGTCTGCGGGCGAGGCGCAGCTCCTCGCGTTGAGTCGTGTCTTTCTCAAGGACCCGGACGTGGTCGTACTGGACGAGCCGACCTCCAGACTGGACCGCGCGACGGAGGCGCTGATCGAGGGTGCGCTCGACGAGCTCGCGGCGGGACGCACCGTCGTGATTATCGCGCACCACCTGGCGACCGTGGAGCGGTGCGACGACATACTGGTCCTCGAGGACGGCCGCGTCGTAGAGATCGGCGAGCGCGAGAAGCTCGCGGACGACCCCGGCAGCCGCTTCCACCAACTCCTCCGGACCGGGCTGGAGGGGGAGACGCCTTGAAGACCTGGTGGTTCTTCTGGCGGATGTTCCTCTTCAAGAAGTGGACGTTCATGCTTCAGACTGGGAGCGCGATCGTCTCCATGGTGGCGATCGAGCATGCGGTGGGCCTGGCGCAGCGAGAGGTCTTCGACACTCTTACCGGTGACGCCGCAACCTCTCTGGGCGTCTGGGCGATATGCGCGATGCTCGTGGGTCTCGGCCTGGGACACTCGATCGCGTTCGTCGGCGACGAGATGCTGTTCCGGTTCAACCGGTTCACGATGTCGACGCTGCTCCAGGGGAACGCGTTCGACCACGTCCTCCGGCTCGGAGGAGGCAGCTCTCTCCCGGCGTCCCCGGGCGAGGCCGTCAGCCGATTCCGCGGCGACGTCAGGCAGGCCGTCATGCCGATGATGGACGTGGATCTGCTCGTCGCCAACTTCCTGTTCTTCGTAATCGCCATGGCGATCATGGCCCGGATCAGCGCGTTGACGGCCTTCGCGGTCTTCCTGCCCCTGTTCGCGACCATGGTGATCGTCCACGCGGCGCGCGGACGAATACGACAGTACCGGGAGGACTCCCGTGAGGCGGCGGGAGGCGTCACCGGCATCATCGGCGAGATCTTCGGAATGGTCGAGACCGTCAAGGTCTCCAACGCGGAGGGCCGCGTCATCGACGAGTTCGAGCGCGTCAACAGCGAGAGGGGGCGCACCTCGTTGAAGGACGAGGTCCTCGGACAGACGATGGAAGCCTTCGCTTCGAACGCCCACCACGTCGCGACCGGCCTCCTGCTCGCGCTGCTCGCGAGATCGATGGTCCAGGGCGAGCTGACCGTTGGCGACCTCTCGCTATTTGTCTTCTACCTGGCGAATACCCGGTCCTTCAGCCGTGAGATCGGCAAGCTGCTGACGGGGTACAGGCGCGCAGGCGTGTCCACCGGCCGACTCCTGGAGCTCATGCCCGGGGCGCCGCCGGAGACGTTGGTCGAGCCGAATGATGGCTACCTGTTCGGCAGTCTGCCGGAGGTCGCTGTGCCGGAGAGGTCTGCCGAAGACCGGCTCGAAGTGCTCGAAGTAGAGGGGCTGACCCACGTCTCTCCCGGCACAGGCGCAGGCGTGCACGGCGTGAGTTTCAGGCTGGAGCGCGGCGACTTCGTCGTCGTCGCGGGCCGCGTCGGGTCCGGCAAGACGACACTGTTGAGGACGCTGGTCGGCTGGCTGCCGTCCCAGGGCGGCAGCGTGCGCTGGAACGGCAGCGATGTCGGCCGCGAGGGCGGTTTTCTGACACCGCCCCGCTGCGCCTACCTGCCGCAGGTGCCGAGGCTCTTCAGCGAGTCCCTGCGCGCCAACATCCTGATGGGCCTTCCCGAAGACCGGGTCGATCTATCGGGCGCCGTCAGGCTCGCGGTCCTGGAGCGGGACGTCGACGCGTTGGAAGACGGCCTCGAGACGCTGGTCGGCCCGCGGGGAGTGAGGCTCTCAGGGGGGCAGCGGCGGCGCTCGGGCGCGGCGAGAATATTCGTGCGAGAGCCAGAGCTCCTCGTGCTGGACGACGTCTCCAACGGCCTGGACGTCGAAACCGAGCGCGTCTTCTGGGACCGGCTGTCCGAGCGCAGCGACATGACGACGCTGGTCGCCTCCAATCGGCGGATGGCCCTCGAACGGGCCGACCACGTGGTCCTGCTCAAGGACGGACGCGTCGATTCCCAGGGAACGCTGAGTTTTCTGCGCGAGACGTCGGACGAGATGCGCCGCCTATGGGCCGGCGAGACCGGCTCCGAAGACGCCGTTGAGTGAGGTGGACGAGGCCGTAGTCCCGCCTTGGTAGATCTCGGCTGAGTCCGTCGGGGCACCTAGTCGTCCGACGCGAAGCCGAGCAGGTTGAGGATGATGATGAAGAGGTTCATGGCGTTGAGGTAGAGGCCGATGCTGCCCATCACCGCGACCTGCGTCGCGGTTTTCTCGTCCCCGTCCGTCGCGGCCTCCTGGGCCAGCTCCTTCGTGTGCTTCGTCTCCCAGACGGTGAGCGCGAGGAACAGGGGCAGGAGGACGATGTTGATCAGCAGGAACAGGCCGTCCGACCGGATCAGCAAGATGTTGACGAGACTGACGACGATGACGCCTATGAGACCCATCATCAGCATCGGGCCGAGCTTCGACAGGTCTTTCTTCGTAGTCATCCCGACGACGCTCATGGCGACGAACAGGCCGGCGGTCAGCAGGAAGGCGACCCCGATCGTTTCGCTCGTGTACCTGGTCAGAATCGGCGACAGGAGCAGGCCCCACATGCCGGTGAAGACCAGCTACAGGGCAATGCCGAGCGCGATGTTCCCTCTTCCGGACGACGGCCCCGGCGGCGTAGAGCGTCCCGAATGTGATCCCGAAGAACAGGAGCATTCCGATCCAGCCGAGCGCGAATATGACGTCTCCCACACCCGCCGCGTCGCCGACCCAGATAGCGGCGCCGGTCGTAACGATTCCGAGCGCGACGAGCCCGTACATGCGGGCCATGGCGTCGGTGTAGATGGCGTTGGCGCGGTCTCTACTGGACGGAATGCTGTACTGAATGCTGGCCATCTGTGCCTAAACTCCTCATTCGCAGCGCGGGCGCGCCGGCTTCCCAGCGTCAATCCGCGGACCCAAAGGTTGCTCGTCGCGCTCTACGATGCCACGGGCTGCACGTGGAGTGGAACGACGTCGACGAACCTCGCCCTGCCGGATGGCGGCTAGGGAGTCGCGGGTTGTAGGAGCCTCAGATCCAGCGGCCACAGCGCGCGCCGGCTTGCGCTGGCTTCCCTCGCTGGCTTGCTGTTATGCTGCGTCCTCTTTCTGGGGGGTGATTCGAGATGGCATTCGACACGGTCTTGCTGAACGGGGTCATAGTCGACGGGGCCGGACGGCCGCGATACTCGGCCGATGTCGGCATCGTCGGGGGCGAGTTAGAGGTTATTGGTGACCTTGCCGAGGTCGAGGCGGCCCGGACCGTCGACGTATCGGGCCACGTCGTCGCGCCGGGCTTCATCGACATGCACACGCACTCGGACCTAACGCTGCTCGACGATCCCGGCGGCGAGAGCATGGCCCACCAGGGGGTGACCACGCAGGTCACCGGCAACTGCAGCTACTCGCCGTTCCCGGCGGGGCGTGCCGGGCCGGACGCCGTTCGGCGGGTGCTGACAGGGGTTTTCGAGTACCAGCGGCCGTGGACGTGGAGCACGCTGGACGAGTGGGCGGAAGTCCTGGAGTCGAGCGGCATGAGCGTCAACGTCGCTCCGCAGGTGGGCAACGCGCCCCTTCGCGCCGCGGTGGGTGCGTTGGAGGACCGTCCCGCGTCCGCCGACGAGATACGCGAGATGGAGCGGCTCGTCGCCGAGGCGATAGAGCAGGGGGCCTTCAGCCTGAGCACGGGACTGTCGGTCGCGCCGTCGGCGTACGCCTCGACCGACGAGGTCGTGGCCCTCGCGAAGGCGGCCGCCCGCTACGAGGGCGCCTTCTACGCTACCCACGCGCGGGTGCTGCCCGGATGGCACGTCAAGATGGTGGAGGAGGCCGTCGAGATCGGTCGCCGCGCCGACATTCCGGTGCAGTTCTCGCACATGGCGATCGTCGACCGGCGCTACTACGGGGCCGGCCCGGAGATCGTCAGGGTGATCGAGAAGGCCAGGGAAGAGGGCATCGACATCACGTACGACATGTACCCCTACACCGCGGCGGGCGCGGGCGTGAACCAGCTCGTGCCGCTGTGGGCGCAGGAGGGCGGCGTACCCCGGTACATGGACCGTCTGCGCGACGGCGCGGTGCGGGAGCGGGTGCTGGACGAGATGAGGTCGGGCCGCGAGGGCGGCATTCCGCCGCTGTGGGAGACCTGGGTCATCAGCAATGTCGAATCGGAAGCCAACCGCGGCGTGATCGGTCTCTCGCTGACGGAGATCGCCGAGGCCAGGGGCGTCGAACCCGCGGAGGCCGCGCTGCAGCTCATCGAGGAGGAGGACGACGCGGTGATGGCCGTCGTCCACAACCGCGTCGAGAGCGACATTCGCTTCTTCATGGGCCATCCGCAGGCGATGATCGGCTCGGACGGCAACGCGGTCTCGCCCGACGGGCCCTACCGCGATTTCAAGCCGCACCCGAGGTTCTACGGGACGTATCCACGCATCCTCGGCCGCTACGTACGGGAGCAGCCGTCGGTGTTGACGTTGGAGGAGGCGGTCTACAAGATGACCGGCTTCCCGGCCAAGCGTCTCGGGCTGAAGGACCGCGGCCTGATCGGGGAGGGCCTTGCGGCGGACATCGTCGTATTCGATCCGGACACCGTCATCGACAACGCCACCTTCGAGGACCCGCACCGGTTCCCGACGGGCATCCCGCACGTCTTCGTCGCCGGCGAGCCGATAGTCCTGGACGGCCAGCACACGGGCGCCACTCCGGGCCGGGTGCTGAGGCGCGGAACTTAGCCGCGGCCGACTGCGGCTAGCGCGGCCCACAGAAGCTGTTCATGTTTGGGCAGGCCTCGCGTCGCGCCCGTCGATACCCGCCGATTAAGCATCGCGCTACTCGCGGTGAACCGGCGTCATGACGCCGAGCTGGTTTTCGATGCTCGGCGCAACGAGGCGTAGGAGCGTCGATCGATTCAAGCCGTGAAGGACTATCATTCACGGCTTGAATCGCAACGAGTACGCCAGTCTCGCAACCGGACCACGGGGGACGCCAAGCTCCGGGCCGAACCGCGCGGCTCTTGAATTCATCCAACCGACATAGGCGGTTTCGTAGGACGACACCTTCGGCTGCCAAGAGTCAGTCAGGGACTCGAGGGGACGGAGATGGGCGAGTTCTTCGGGGAGTTGGAGCGATTAGCGGCCGACCTGTACCCGTATCGGTGGTACGTCATCGGCGCCGTCGTCGTTGGGCTTGCGGCGATGGGCGCCTACGGTTACCGCGGCGGCTGGCATCAGTGGGTGTGGCGGCACAGGCTGCCGGTGGCCGCCGTCGGGACGCCGCTGGTGGTGGTCGCAGCGTTCCTGGCGTACAGCCTCGGGTCGCCGCTGTTCACCAACGTGACCGTGGACGAGGAGTTGCCGTTCGCTCTGGCGATTCCGGACAACGCGGACGGGAGCGGCGAGGCTCCTCCAACGCCGAGCGGCACCGGTGCGACGATGGCCGTTCCAGCATCTACCGCCCTGACGTCTCCACCGCCGCCCGTGGGCCAGACGCCGGAGTCGACCGTGGCTGCTGCAGCACCCACGGAACCTCAGAGCACCTCTGCAGCGGCGCCCACTCCCTCTCCTTCACGTGACTCCGGGGCGATGCAGGCGCCGACGCGGACGGACACGCCGATGCCTATCGTTGCCGCCGCGTCCATGCCCACAACAGCTCCGCGACCAGCCGTTGCGGCAGCGCCGACGTCCGTCCCTGGTGCGGGCTCGACGGCGACTCCCGCGCCGCAGCCGACGGCGTCTCCGACCCCAACCGCTGCGGCATCCCGTGACACGGCGGCTCAGTCACCCTCCGCGACGGCCGTCCCCGCGGCCGTCCCCTCGCCCAGCCCTACCGCGACTGCCTCGGCTACGCCTACGCCGTCCCCGGTCCCGACCGCTACCGCAGTCCCCACGGCCACCGCTTCACCGACTCCCAGCGCCACGCCGACTCCGACGCCCACGCCGCCCTCTGGAGTTGCCGTGAAGCTGAAAGTAGGGGAGTTCATGGACCAGGACAGCATCCACAGGGGCAGCGGCACGGCGATCATCCACCGCGGACCGGACGGCTCGCTGCTGCTCAGGCTGGAGAACTTCAGCGTAACCAACGGCCCCGACCTGCACGTCTATCTGTCGCCGCACCCCGACCCTGACGGGGGCACACAGGTGAGGGCCAGGGGTTACGTCGATCTGGGAGAGCTGAAGGGCAACCGCGGGAACCAGAACTACCCGATACCGGCCGGCATCGACATCGGCATCCAGCAGAGCGTCGTGATCTACTGCGTCCCGTTCTCGGTCGTATTCAGCGTGGCGATGCTACAGGACGCCGGGTAGGGCAGCGGGCCGCCGGCACGCTGCCGACCGCGTTGTCGCCATCACGTCGTTGGCGAGGATGGCCGCCCGGGTGTAACCGGGAGCTGGTCCCTGGCGACCACTTCCGCCTACCAGAACTTGGGGACGTTGGTCTCCTCTTTGGTGATAATCTCCAGCACGGCGGGCTGGCCCTTCTTCGTGGCCTCGACGCCGTTCCGGAGCGCGGGGGCGATCCGGTCGGGAGTGTCGACCTTCTCGGCGTAGGCGCCCAGGCCCTCGGCCACCTTCGCGTACTCGCCGGAGAACCGGTTCGCGCCCCACTGCTCGGAGGCGTAGGGCATGTGGTTGGAGTAATAGGTCATGACGCTGTTGTTCAGGATGACGGTCAGGGTGCCGATTTCCGCCCGTGCGGCGGTCTCGATGTCCATCCCGGCCATCCCGAAGGCCGCGTCGCCCATCACGTTGACGACGTGCTTGTCGGGCGCGGCCAGCTTGGCGCCCATCGATAGTCCCAGGCCGTAGCCGAGCTGGGTCGACTTGCCCCAGCCCAGATATCCTCTAGGCTGCGTCGACTGCCAGAACGGTACGAGCTGCTCTCGCGGATAGCCGGAGTCGTGGGTGATGATGACGTTCGACGATCCCAGCTCCTTCGCGATTTCGTGGAAGACGCGGTACGGGCTGATGGGCACCTCGTCCGACGTGAAGTTCGGCCCCCACTCTGCCATGAAGGTTTCCCGTACCTTGCGTATCTCGTCGGCCACTCCCGCGGCGCTCCCGCCTTTCCCGTCCGTCTGCCGTTTGGCCTCCTCGATCATCTGCCTCAGCACGAGTTTGGCGTCGCCGATGGCCCCGTAGGCCACCCGGTAGTCCTTGTTCAGGTCCTCCGGGCAGTTCGTCGAATGCGCCAGCGTGACCCCGGAAGGCATGGGCGCGTTGAAGTTGGAGATGGTGAAGCTGGTGCCCATTCCCAGCACGAAGTCGGTCTTCTTGAGGAAGTGGTCGACCATCAGGGTTGCCGAATGTGACCCGGTGCCTAGCGACAGCGGATGGTTCTCCGGGTAAGCGCTCTTGCCGGCCAGCGTGGTCATGACGGGTATGCCGGTCAACTCGGCGAACTCTACCAGGTCGTCGGTAGCCTCGGCGTAGAGTACTCCCTGGCCGGCGTTGATCACCGGATCGGAGGCGGCCAGCAGCGCCTTGACGAGGTCTCGGACGTCGTCGGGATCGGCGGCGGACTTGCGCTCCGTGACGGGGCTGTAGTGGAACGCGTGGCCCGGAAATTCGGCCGAGGCGACGTCCTGCGGCACTTCAAGGAGCACCGGGCCCCTGCGCCCGTGCCTGAGGTTGGTGAACGCGCGGGACAACATTTCGGGAATCCGCTCGACCATATTGACGTGCGCGGACCACTTGGTGATGCCCTCGTAGTTGCGAGTCGCGCCGAACGTCGGCGGCACTCCCTGACGTCCGGCCGGCTCGCCGCCGGGGAACAGCAGGATGGGGACCGAGTCGGCGAAAGCCTGGGCGACGCCGCCGAACGCGTTCTCCGCGCCTGGGCCCCGCTGCATGGTGAAGACACCGACCCGCTTGCCGTTGGATATCCTGCTGAAGCCGTCGGCCATGTTGACGCCGGCGCGCTCCTGCCGGCAGACGATGGGCCTGATGCCCTCCTTAGCGCCCGCTTCGATCAGCGTCTGGTACGGATAGCAGGTCATCCACTCGACGCCCTCGGCCTTCAATATCTTCGCGATGATCGTGTCGCCGTCCATATGTGTGCTCCTTGTTGGCGAGCGGCCCTTGATCTGAAGTCGAACGCGCGCGCCGGCGGCGCGTTCGACGAGTCTCCGGGCGGCTCTTTCGGGGTCATTGGCGGCCCTTGCGGGACCTTTGCCGACGTCCCTTCCGCGCCCCGAAAAGACGCGCGGCATTATAGCACGGGTGCATTGACACCCGGCTTCCGGCGATGACCTGAAGCAGCTTGACACCGGTGGAACGGCGGGGCTACGATTCGAAGCAGAGCGCCCACGTGAACAGAGCGCTTTGCGGATGAGGCGGCCATGCCGGATCGTTACCAGAGAGAGATCGAGGACATCCTGCAGCAGGCCGGCGATCTGGAGCCTGGCCCGCGTTCGGGCCGGCGCCGCCGGGGCTTGCTGGCATTGGTCTGGCGCTACTTAGGGCAGGCGCCGAGCGGCAACGCGTGGGGCATTACTCCCGGACGCGTCATGCTGGCGGCAGTCGCCGTGCTGTTTCTGGCGCTGGTTGCGGGCTCGATGACCTCCGGGGTCGCGCCGCTGCTCGGATTCGCGGGCCTGCTGCTGTTCATCGTGGGCTACGCGATGTTTTTCATCAAGCCGCCTAAGTCTGAGAAGCGTTGGCGCGGACAGCCGATCGAATACGGAGACTCGTGGTGGTCGCGATTGCGCAAGAGACTCGGCTGACCGATCGATCGTGACAAGAGGCTGAGAGAAAAGACCCCGGCGGATTCGCTCCGCCGGGGTCTTTGTTTAACGGCCCGGTCCAGGGGCTAGATGGCGCACTCGCCCTCGCCTCGCTCCAGCATGTACTTGGCGGTCTTGTCCCAGTCCATGTAGCTGGGCAGGCTCTCGCGGTCGAGCTCCCGGGTCTCTTTGAACGCCTGGAAGATCGGCTCGAAGTTCTTCGTGCCCATTCTGAGCACGAAGTCCTTGAACTCCTCGCCGTCGGTCCGGTTGTCCTTGTAGTAGCCGATGACGGCTCCGACGGCCTCGGGCACCCGCTTTGCGGGCACGCGAGCCCTGATCCGCTGTCCGAATCGGGCGTCGCCCTCGTCGTAGCTGCCGCCGAGGAAGAGCTCGTAGGCGGGGACCTGCCCGCCGGGGGCCTTCATCACGGCGCCGTGGAAGCCGATGTCCGCGATGTGGTGCTGGCCGCAGCCGTTGGGGCAGCCGCTCATCTTGATGTGCATCTTCTTGACCAGGGGGTCTTCGTCGGCGATGCCGGAGATTTCGCTTCCGATGGCCCTGGCAAGCCCCATGGAGGACGTGATGCCCAGCTTGCAGCTATCGGTGCCCGGGCACGCCACGACGTCCGTTATCTCGTGGACGCCTGACTCGCCAAGCCCGATCTCCTTCAGCTCCTGCCACAGGGCGAACAGAGCCGCCTCGGGCACCCACCTGAAGGCGAGGTTCTGCTCGACGGTGATCCGGCAGCGTCCCCCGGCGTACTTGCGGGAGAGGTCGGCGAGCTGGTGGAACTGGCGCGCCGATATGTCGCCCAGGGGCAGATTGACGGTGGCGACCTTGTATCCTCCCTGCCTCTGGTCCTGGACGTTGGAGGACAGCCACCCCTCGAACTCGGGCAGGTGGCCGTTCGTTTCGGGGGTGCCGGCCGGGGCTTCCGGGGCGTCGGCCGACTCGTCCTCGATGAACAGCAGGGGGGTAGGGTCGAACGACTTCTGCGCCCACGGCTGCTTCAACTCCTCCTCGACCAGCTTGCGGAACTCGTCGATGCCAATGCGGGCGATGAGGAACTTGATTCGCGCCTTCATCCGGTTCTTGCGCAGCTCGTCCGTGTGGTGGAACACCCGGATCACGGCCTCCGTGACCTTGATGTACTCCTCCACGGGCACGAAATCGTACAGCGTCGGAGCGATCTTTGGCATGATCGAGGTGCCGCCGCCGGTGAGCAGCTGGAAGCCGCGCTTGCCGTCTACGACCTTCGGAATGAACCCCATGTCGTGGATGGCGGTGATGGCGCAGTCGCGCTCGCACCCGGAGAAGGCGGTCTTGAACTTCCGCGGCAGCCCCTGCGTGTACGGGTGGCGCACGAAGTATCGGGCGTAGGCGGCGGCGTAGGGAGTAACGTCGAACGGCTCGTCGGCGCAGACGCCCGCCATCGGGCAACCCGTGACGTTGCGGACGGTGTTGCCGCACGCCTCCCGGGTGGTCAGCCCGGCGGCGCCGATGACGCGCATGAAATCGGGCGCGTCCTGGATCCTCACGTGGTGGAACTGAAAGTTCTCGCGCGTCGTTGCGTGGCCCTTGTTCAGAGGAGCGTACTTCTCGGCCGCTACGCCGAGAGCGTCCAGCTGGTCCGCGTTGAGTCCGCCGAAGGGGACCTTGACGCGCACCATCTGGGCGTCGGCCTGGCGCTGCCCGTAGATGCCCTGCTTCAGCCGAAACGCCTGAAATTCCGTTTCGTCCCACTCGCCGGCCCTGAACCGCTTGACCTGAAGCTCGAAGTCGTCGATCTCTTCCTGCCGGACATCGATGACGCCCTGTGTGCCCGGCTTCCAGTCAGTTTGAGTCATCGGTGTGATGCCTCCGTAGATGTCGATTGTCGATGTGCGGTACCAGCAAAAAGCCCCACTCGGGTCACGTATCGGAGCGGGGCTGGACTCTCTCGGCGCATGGGAGAACGCGACCCCTATGGGGCGAAGGTACACGCGCAGACCGGATTCGAATCGGAGTGTCGATTCACGTTAAGGCAGAGTTTAGCAGTGGCATATAGGGGTGTCAACGAAAACGGAGGCTCCGAATCCGCCCCGTCGGCGAGGCTGCCGGGAGCGGCCTGACGGGAACCAGACTAGAGCGCCGATGCGCTCAAGCGAGGCGTGACCCGTCGGCCGAAAACCGGAGAGGGGTGTTCTCTCGTATCAAAAAGAAGGGTGTTATTTGAAGGCTTGCGGGAAGCGAGAGCGGTATATGACAGACGAAGAGGCCATTCGCATGTGTCAAAACGGCGACCGCGACGCGTTCCATCATCTGGTGGATCAGTACAAGGACACCCTGTACGGGACGGCAGTCCTGATGACGGGGAACAGGAGCTCGGCCGACGACCAGGTGCAGGAGGCGTTTCTGTCGGCCTGGCGGGGAATTGGGAACTTCAGGCGGGGCAGCCCCTTCAAACCGTGGCTGGTGCGAATTCTCGTGAACGGGGTTCTGACCCAACGGAGGCGACGGACCGTTTCGACCGAACCCATCGGCGAAGCGGACCGGATCGACGACTCCGTCGACGTCGTCGAGTCCGTGGAGGCCAGTAGAAAGCGCCAGAAGGTGCGACAGGCCCTCGGCAGCCTGGACCCCCAACACAGAGAGGTGATCGTCCTGCGTTACTTCGCCGACCTGACGGTGCCGCAGGTGGCCCTGTCCGCTGGAATCAGGGAGGGGACGGCCAAGTCCCGGCTTCACCGGGCGCTCGGCGGTCTACGGGAGGAGCTGGGGCAGTTGGTGAAGGAGGAGTCGTGATGGCCCGTGACGATTCGATCGATCGAGGAATGGAGCGGATGCTTCGAGACCACTTCGCCGCGGAATCCGACCGCCTTCGCGCTCCGGAGGACACGTGGCAGCGGTTGGAGGGCCGTCTCGCCGAGCCACGCCGGTACTGGCTCGATTGGAGTCGTCGGGGTTGGCGTCCGGTCCTGGCGGCCGTCACCTCGGTGGCCGTCGTGGCCGTGGTCGCCGTGTCCGCAATCCTGATCGTGTCCGACGGCGAATTGGGGGACCGTACAGGATCAACGGAAGACATTGCGCCGGTAGCGGCTATGGCTATGCCCACAACTGCGTCGGCCGCGCCCACGGCGGCCATGGCTATACCCACAGTTGCGCCGGCCGCGGCCATGGCTATGCCCACAAGGGCGCCCGCGGCGCCGACTGCCCAGAGTTCCATTCCGGGCGGATATCCTACGCCCACGGCGGCACCGGCGTCCGCCCGCGCCGAGGGTCTGAGCGGCGGCGCTGCCAGCAGCCGCGGCTCAGCGCCCGGTGCTACGACGTTTCAGGACTACGGGCGGCAGCCGGCTGTGGCCACGTCGGAAGACGCGGTATCGACGTTCAGCCTGGATACGGACCGCACGTCGTACCACCTGGCGCTCAACTGGGCCCGTGAGGGATACGAGGTGGAGCCCGATTCCGTGAGGGCCGAGGAGTGGATCAACGCCTTCGACTACCGTTACGACCCGCCGGCGGACGGCCGGGGGTTCGCGATCTCCAGCGAAATAGCCCCTCACCCATTGGACAGCGAAAAGCACCTCGCGCGCATCTCGTTCCAGGCGGCTCACGTACAGGACGACAGACCGCTCAACGTGACCTTGGTCCTCGACGCGTCGGGATCGATGGAGGGCAACCGGGTGGACATCGCCCGCGCCGCAGCGGAGGCTATCAGGCAGAGCCTCGGTTCTCAGGACCGCATCGCCGTCGTCCATTTCACCGACGACGTGATCAGCGAATACACGGTCGAACACAGCGCCCCGGACGACTCTGGGGTCAAGAGCTCGATCGACCGTCTCGCCCCGCACGGCAGCACCAACGTGCAAGCCGGATTGAACTTGGGGGTCAGGCTTGCGAACCAGGCCCGCAGACAGCGTCCGGACGCCTACAGCTACATCGTCCTGATGTCGGACGGCGTGGCCAACGTCAACGTCACGAACCCGTTCGAGATACTGGAGTCCGCGCACGATGCGGACAGCGGAAACCCGCTGCGGCTGATCACCATCGGAGTCGGGATACAGAACTACAACGACTACCTGCTGGAGCAGCTCGCCCAGCACGGCAACGGCTGGTACCGGTACCTGAGCAACGTCGACCAGGCGTGGGCGACGTTCAGGCGGGAGAACTGGGTCGCGCTGGCGAGCCCCTTCGCTGACCAGACCCGCGCCCAGGTGACCTGGGACGCCGCGATGGTGAAGTCGTGGCGGATCATCGGATACGAGAACAGAGTGACGTCGGACGAGTCGTTCATCGAGGACAGAAAAGAGTTCGCCGAGATACACTCCGGGGCGGCGACGACGGTCTTCTACGAGCTCGAGCTGCACGACCGGGCGCGGCGTTCCGGCGCTGGGCACGCGCTGCTTGGCGACGTCGAGCTGCGGTGGGTCGTCCCGGAGACGAAGCAGTCCCGGAGTCAGGGGGCATCGGTGTGGGACGCCGACGTGTTCGACCGTGGCGACGCGCTGTTCCAACTTGGCGCGATAGTCGCGCTTGCGGCCGACCTGTACGGCGGGCTCCCGTTCTCCGAGGACCGCGGCTATTCCGGCGCAGCTTACGCCGGAATGCTCACCCTCTCAGACCGGTTGGAGCCTCTCCGCTCGGAGCTGGGCGAGCTGCAGGCGTTCCAGGACTTCGCGTTCCTGCTCGCGCGCATCACCCGAAGCGGTGGGGCATAAGGCGGGCCCGTCCGGTTCGTCCGGCTACAGCCAGTAGCCGGACACGCTGACAGGGCGTGGGCGTGCGGTTGCAGGCGTACCTGCCCGTGTCTGGTGAGACTGTGCGCGCCCCTCGAGTAGCGCCGGTACCTCACCGGCGCGTATCGAAGGGCGCACGCAACCCCCCACCGTCATGCCCCGCGAACGCGGGCATCCAGGAGTCCGAACGGACATTCGTCCCCTACACTCTGAACAGTCCTCTTACGGCCCCATGGGCCGGGTTGCGAGAAACAGCACTCTTGTGCTATTCTGCCCGCATGGAACAGACTCAGGCTCATCACGCCTCCCGAGCAGGCGGCGCGCCTCCGACCACGGCGCGCGAGACCCCCCCCCCCTTCCATCTATGGACTGGCCATCATGATCACCGTGCTCGGCTTCAACACGGTCGGGGACTGGCTGCGGGATATCCTCGATCCACGGTCTCACCTGCGCAACGCGTAGCTGGAGACTCTAGAGGAGGTCAGCCGTAATCACAGATTCAAAGCCGGAATACGGAATAGTGGTCGCGCACGACGTCCCCATGACGACCCGCGATGGTATCCCCCTGCTGGCCGACGTCTACCGGCCGGGCCAGGACGGCGAGACGGCCCCGGGCAGGTTCCCCACGATCCTGTGGCGTACCTCTTACGACAAGTCCCGCGTCAACTTCGCAGAGCCGGCGCGCTACTTCTGCAAGAGAGGTTACGTGGCCTTCGTACAGGATATCAGGGGCCGCGGCAGGTCCGGCGGTACCGGCCAGTACCGGCACATCTTCAACGTCAACGAGGGCAGGGACGGCTACGACGCCGTCGAGTGGATCGCGCAGCAGTCCTGGTCAAACGGCAAGGTCGCTACTATAGGCGCATCGCACGGCGGCATCGTCCAAAGCGCGATGGCCCTTGAGCGGCCTCCCCATCTGAGCGCCATGTTCGTCAGTGAGTCCTCTTCGAACCCGTACCACAGCGGCGTGAGGCAGAACGGTGCCCTCGAGCTGCGCTACGCCGGCCACATCATGCTCCACTCTGTTATAAGCCAAGAGACCGACGCAGACCCCCTCGCAAAGCGGGCAATCGTGGAGAACATGACGCGGTTTCGGGACTGGTTGAGTCTTCTTCCCTGGAAGAAGGCGGCATCACCCTACTCCGCGATTCCCACCATGGAGAAGGTGTTTCTCGATGTCTACACGCGCGGAGACTACGACGACTTCTGGAAGCATCGCCAGATCAACTGGGAAGAGCACTACGGCGAGTACGCCGACGTGCCCACCTACTACGAGACCGGCTGGTACGACTCTTGGCCGCGGGCCGTTACGGACAACTACGTTGCGCTGTCGAATATGAAGAGAGGGCCCCTAAAGCTACTCGTCGGCAGCTGGGTCCACGGCGGCTGGAGCCACACCTACTCCGGCGACGCCGACTTCGGCTCCGATGCCCCTGTAGACTACTATGGGCTGGCGCTGAGATGGTTCGACAGGTGGTTAAAGGGTCGCGACAACGGCATCGAGCGCGAGCCGCCGGTGAAGATCTTCGTGATGGGAGGTGGGGATGGCCGCAAGAACGAGGATGGGCGGCTCAACCACGGTGGCCGGTGGCGCACGGAGAAGGAGTGGCCTCTGGCCAGGGCTCGGTATACCCCCTTCTATATCCATCACGATGGGAGCTTGAGCCCAGACCGGCCCGCCTCGGACGGTCCCCCTTGTAGCTACGACTTCGACCCCCAGAACCCGGTTCCGAGCATCAGCGCCAACGTCTCCGGCTTCTACGAACTGTCGCCATCTGAAGGGACGCCCCCTGAAGAGGGTTCCCTATGGGACCGCTTCCGTACGGTGCTCGCGAACGGAGCGAGTCACCAGAAGGAAGAGCCTCACATCTTCGCCTGCAAGCCGCCCTACCTGCCCCTATCGACTCGGCCGGACGTACTCGTCTTCCAGACGCCTCCCTTGGAACGGAGCGTGGAGGTGACAGGCCCGATCGTTGTCAAGCTTTGGGCCTCCTCCTCGGCTGTGGACACCGACTTTACCGCTAAGCTTATCGACGTACACCCCCCAACGAGGACTATCCTCAGGGCTACGACATGAACCTAACCGACAGCATTATCCGGGCGCGTTACCGGAACGGCTGGGACAGAGGGGAGTTGATGACCCCGGGAGAGGTCTACGAGTTCGAGTTCACGCTGTATCCTATAGGCAACCTGTTTACCGAAGGCCACCGCATCCGGGTTGACATCTCCAGCAGCGCCTTCCCACACTTCGACGTGAACCCGAACACCGGCGAGCCTATGGGGAGACACACCCATACCGTCGTGGCGCACAACATGGTGTACGTGGATCACGCCCGTCCCTCTCACGTCGTGCTGCCCATCATCCCGGTCTATGCTGCGGTGTCTGACTCGGATAGGGCGAGCGGTATACCGGGTGTCTCATTTCCCGGCCAGGTGTCTCACCCGCCAGATAGAAACGAGACAGAACGAGACAGAATGAGACGGTTTGAGCGGATGAAACGACCGACGGTCTCACCAGGAGAGGGATTGACGCGCTCTCGCGGCCATTCGCCTCATCGAGTCTGAACTGCTACTCGGGGCGGCCGAGATTGACCAGTGAACGCGCTGACGGAGAGCGCGCTGACGGATAGAATTAGGGTAGCCATGTTTGACATAGCGTTCGTCTACGTTTTCACCGTTGGAATGTTCGCTGCGTTCAACCCGTGCGGGGCGGCGATGTTTCCGGCGTACGTCGGCTATCAGCTCGGGACCGTCGAGGCGTACGAGAAGCCGATCACGACCGCGTTGAGGGGCGTCCTGATGGGCCTTGCGGCCACGGCGGGCTTCGTCGTGGTGTTTGGCATTGTGGGCGTAGTGCTGGCCGCCGGAGGCCGAGTCATACGCGACGTGCTTCCCTTCGTCGGCCTTGGGATCGGGATATTGATCGCGGGCACCGGGCTGTGGCTGCTCATATCGAGGCAGCACATCGGGATCATGGCCGCCAGCCGCGTGAACCTCGGGCAGGGCCGGGGGCTGAGGCACGTCTTCCTGTTCGGAATAGCCTACGCGCTGGCGTCCCTGAGCTGCGCGCTGCCGCTGTTCCTGGTCGCCGTGGGCATCTCAGTGGGTTCGGCGTCCAACACGGGCGACATATACACGACCGCGATCAGCACGATCACGTACGGTCTGGGCATGGGCGCGGTGATAGTCGCGGCGACCGTGGGCATCGTGTTCTTCAAGGACGCGGTGTCGCGGTGGATGCGCGTCGTATTCCGCTACATTGAGGACATCGGCAAGGTCGCGATGGTTGCCGCGGGCGGCTATTTGATCTTCTACTGGACGCTGGGCGAGGGCTCCGACATCCTGACCGAGCGGGCCGGCGGTATTTTCTAGAGTCGGCCGGGCCGAGGGATCATTCAGGCGGTGACGACTATTGGAGCCCCCTGAGTGACGACAATCGTGTGCTCGAAGTGGGCCGACCGCGCACCGTCCGCTGTCCCGATCGTCCAGCCGTCGGCTCTCGTTGTCGACCGTCCCGATCCGCTCGAGATGACAGGCTCCACGGCCAGTACTAGACCGGCGTGGAGGCGACGGTTGTCCCATGGGACGTGGTAGTTGTGGACGTGCGGGTCTTCGTGGATGGTCCGCCCGACACCGTGACCGCCGAGCTCAGGCATCACGTTGAAGCCCCAGCGCTCTACCTCCGTCTGAATTGCCCTACCTATCCCGGTTAACGGCCTGTCGGCGCGGGCGACTCGAAGTGCAGCGCCCAAAGCCGACTTGGCGCACCTGGTCAGCCTCACATCCGAGGGGCGACGCTTTCCCGACTGCTATCGTCGTAGCCGCGTCTGCGAAGTATCCGTCCAGTTCCGCGGTGACGTCGATCTTGACCAAGTCCCCGGATTGGACAATACGTGATGGCCTTGGCGTAGTCCTTGAGCGCCCTCAGCTTCCGGCACGAGCGCATGCCCGTCATGAAGCCATACAGCCACACGCTCAACAGCGCTGGGAATACCGTGCACGGCTTCGTCGTTAACGCTGATGCATGCCGATCCTGGAAAGCCGTACACGAGCCGAGGCGCGGACCTCGCGCTGTGGCTCCTGAGTACCTCCTCGCAGACATGATCCAGGTACTGCGTGCTCGCGCCGGCACTAACCTCGGCCTTGGTTGCGCCCAAGGCGAGCTTCACGACGCGTCCCACGCGCAACATCCCGTGTAGTTCGTGTTGGTCCCTGACGGTCATTGCCTCTCCCGAGACGTTGCGGCTAGCCGCCGCGCGGTCCGGAGCGCTGCAGCGCACTGAGGCGGGGAGCCCAGGGCCGTGCCTCCTCCATCTGGGCGGCCAGGGCGAATATGGTCGCCTCGCCGCCGTAGCGGGCGGCGAGATGGATGCCGATCGGGAGGCCGTCGTCGTTCCAGTGCAGCGGGACCGACGCGGCGGGCTGTCCGGTGATGTTAAAGATGTAGGTGAACGGCGAGAACCCAGCCATCTTCCGCCGCAGCTCGAACGGGTCTCCGCCCGGCGAATAGGCGAACGTGCCGAGCGGGGGAGGCGGTGTGCCGAGGGTAGGGGTCAGCCACAGATCGAAGCGCTGGAAGAAGCGGGCCAGGTCGCGCGAGGCCCGCTGAGCATCCTGCACGATCAGCAGATACTCGGCCGCGGAGACCGCCCGGCCGCGCTCCGCCATCGACAGGATGAAGGGCTCGAAGTCGTCCTCGGAGTGCTCTCCGTTCCGGCCCAGCTCGCGGTCCCAGTACGCGATCGTCCACGCGACGCCGACGGCGATGAGCTTCGTGATCGACGTCCAGAATGTTTCGGCGTCGAGCTCCGGCATCGCCTCGACGACCTCGTGACCCAGCTCCTCGCACAGCGCCGCCGCTTCTCGGACGGCCGTAACGCAGTCGTCGTGCAGCGGGTCGCCCAGCGGCGTGTTTTCCGAAAACGCGACGCGGAGCCGGCCGGGGTCGGAGACGACGCTGGACAGGAAGGAGCCCGACTGCGAGGGTGCCGGGTACGGGTCGCCGACGTCGGGTCCGGCTGTCGCGTCGAGCAGGGCCGCGCTGTCCCGGACGGTACGCGTGAGCGCGTGCTCGGCGACGAGACCGCTGAGGAGGTCGCCGAACTCCGGTCCCAGCGGGTTGCGGCCTCGGGTCGGCTTCAGGCCGAACACGCCACAGCACGACGCGGGTATCCTTATCGAGCCGCCCGCGTCGTTGCCGTGCGCCATCGGTGTCATTCCGACGGCGACGGCAGCACCGGCGCCGCCGCTGGAGCCCCCGGGGAGCCGATCGAGCGACCACGGGTTCCGCGTCGGCCCGAATAGCCGCGGCTCGGTCGTGACCCCGATGGCGAGCTCGGGTAGATTGGTCTTGGCCACGGTGATCAGCCCGGCGGCCTTGTACCTGCGCACCAGCTCGGAGTCCGCGGTCGAGACGTTGTGCCGCAGAGACGCGCTCGCCTCGGTGAACCGTACTCCCTCGTATTCGGCCAGGAAGTCCTTGAGCAGGAACGGGACGCCGGCCAGCGGACCGTCCGGCAGCGGCTGCGAGGCTCGCTCCAGGGCGAGGTCGTACATCTTGGTGACGACCGCGTTGACCGATGGGTTGTGGCGTTCTACGCGCTCGATGGCCGCCTCGACGAGCTCGGCGGCGGTCACGTCGCCGTTGCGCACCAAGGCGGCCTGACCCATCGCGTCTAGGTCAGCTATCTCGTCTCGCGACACCATGTCGTCCTCCGTCACGCCGCGTCAACCACTGTACTGGGGCTTCTGGATGAACTCGCCCTTGAGCCCCCCGGTCGCGATCACGTGGCCCTCCATCGCCTTCAGGAGGTCCTCGCGAGTCGCGTCGGGGCCCAGGTCTAACTCGATATCCAAGGCGTATATTTTGAAGTAGAACTGGTCTACGGGCCGGGCCCTCTGGCCGTAGTAGCCCTGGGCTCCAATAGAATACGCGGCCTGCAGCGGCGGACACGGTCCCGTGTAGCCGTGGAAGCCGTCGGCGTTGATCCCCTGGGTGACGTTCTGGTCTACGTCGACAAGCTGCGTCGTCGTGGCGGCAGCCTCGGCCAGCTCCGTCACACTCGGAGGGATGTTCCATATGAGCCAATGGACGGCGAGGGGCTCGTCCGGGGCCTTGGGGTCGACCACGTTGTCCGTGCCGACGACGATCAACGCCACGCTCTTCGTATTCTCCGGCAGGCCGGCCCACGACAGCGGCGGCGACCAGTTTTCGGACTTCTTGACCGTCGTATCGGTTGTCGGGCGCACGATATCCTTCATCTCGGTGCAGGCATGCCTGAGCGGGATTCGCCGTATCCGGCTGAATACGGTGCTGCTCAGCTCGATCGTCTGCTCGACCACCCGGTCCTCTTCCGTGGCGGGTTCAACGGTGGGGCTGACTTGCGCGGCCGCCGCGGGCGCCTCGTCCGCAATGTCGGCCGCGTCGTCGCCACTCGAGCAACCCACCGCCAACACCGCCGCCAGAAGGGCGACGGCTCCCAGTCTCAAGATATTGCAGGCCATGGCGTGCCTCCTCAGGGGAATGGCGGTCATGACGTGAGCCTGACCGCTCTGATCCTGTGGTTGAAGTGGTCGCCGATCAGGATGATGCCGTCGTCGAGAAGACAGAGGCCGGTCGGCCTGTTCAGATTGGCGTTGGTAGCCGGACCGCCGTCCCCCGCGAAGCCCGGAGCCGCCGAGCCCGCCACGGTGCGCAGCGTTCCGTCGGGCGCGACGACGCGCACGCGGTTGTTCCCGGTGTCCGAGACGTAGACGGCACCGTCGGCGTGGACCGCGAGGCCTCCCGGGCTGTCTAGCCGGGCCCGGCCGGCCGGCGCGCCGTCGGGAGAAAATCCGGCCTCGCCCGTGCCTACGACGGTGCGGATGACGCCGTCGGCGTCCACCCGGCGCACGACGTGGTTGGCGGAGTCGGAAAAGTACATTCTGCCTTGGGCGTCGAAGTCGATGGCCGACGGCGAGCCGATCCGCGCCTCCGTTGCAGGGCCGCCGTCGCCCGTGGAGCCGCTGAGACCGATGCCGGCGACCGTGTCGATCAGCCCGGTACGGGCGTCGATGCGCCGTATGCGTCCGACGGCGTCGCCGACGTAGACGTTGTCGTCCGCGTCGTGGGCGACCGAGATCACATGGGACAGGTTTGCGCCGACCGCCGGGCCCCCGTCTCCCTTGTCCCACTGGAACGCGGCGCCGGCGATTCCGCGGATCGTCCCGTCGGCCTCGACGCGTCGCACGTGGCCGTGGCGCGTGTCTGCGATCACTACGCGTCCGCGGGAATCAACCGATACGTCGGCGGGGTTGCCCAGGTAGGCATCGACGGCCGGGCCTCCGTCGCCGCCGTAGGCGCGCGCTCCGTTGCCCGCGACAGTCCGGATCACGCCGGTCTCGGGGTCGATGCCGCGGATGCGCTGGTTTCCGCTGTCCGCGAAGTAGACCTGGCCGTCGGGTCCCGCCGCGATACCGCCGGGAGTGCCGACGAAGGCTTCGGACGCGGGGCCGCCGTCGTGCAGGGATGTCCCTCCGAGCACCGTGGTGACGATGCCGGTGTCGCCGTCGATCCTGCGAAGCCTGCCGCCGCAGTCCGAGTAGAAGACGGTGCCGTCCGGGTCCGCCCAGAGCCCGACCTCTATCGAGTTGCAGGCGGTCTCCGTACCGGGGACGCCTTCAGAGCCCATGCCGGGGACGCCGGTCCCGGCGATGGTCGTCACGATCCCGGTCTGGGCGTCGACGCGCCGCACTCGGAAGCCGTACTTCTCGCCGACGTACATGTTGTCGTGGGCGTCGAAGCATAGCGCGTCGGGCATCAGGGTGCTGGCCTCGGAGGCCGGCCCCCCGTCGCCGTTGGAGGCCGCCTTACCGGTGCCCAGCACGGTGGAGACGATGCCGGTCTTCATGTCGATCTTGCGGATCCGGTGGTTGGAGTTGTCGCAGACGTAGAGGTCGCCCCTGGAGTCGAACGCCAGGTGCTCCGGGTGGTGGAACGCGGCGGCTTCCTTCGGGCCGCCGTCGCCTGAGTAGCCGCCGAGGCTGAGGGCGGGGCCTGCGTACGGGCGGCTGCCACCGCTCTCGGAGGGATGGTGGCGGGCGTCCTGGCCGGCGAACAGCTCGACCACGCCGGTGGCGGCGTCGACCCTGCGGATGTTGTTCGCCCACTCGCTGGACAGGTACAGGTTGCCGTCGTCGTCGACGGCGATGCCGCAGTGGGTGTCCATCTCCGCCTCGACGGCCGGCCCGCCGTCGCCGCCGCGGCCGGTCCTGCCGGAGCCGGCGACGCGTGTGATGATCCCAGTCTTGTAGTCGATGCGGCGGTATGTCTGATTACACAGGTCGGACAGGTAGAGGTTGCCTTCCTTGTCCTGTGCGAGATCGTGGGGACAGTTGAAGCGGGCGTCTATGGCGGGCCCGCAGTCGCCGGAGCTGCCGGGTACTCCGTCTCCGGCGAACCTGTGGAGGATGCCGTCGCCGTCTATGCGCCACAGGATGTGGGCATGGTAGTCCGCGACGATCAGGTCGCCATCCGGCCGACGGACGACGCCGAGCGGCCACCCCGCGTCCGCGTCCCTGGCCGGTATGCTGTCGTGGAGCCCTGCTCCGGCGACGGTCGTTATGGTGCTCGGGGCTAGTTCAGAAAGCGCGTCGTTCAACCTTGGCGGCCTCCGTCCGAAGGGCAGGGGATGATCGTTCCGACGACCACCTCGTCGGTGACGTTGCAGTTACTGACCACCTCGGCGCCGCAGATGTAGATCTTGTCGCCGACGATGTCCAGCTCGGGGCCAACCCTGTATACGCCTTTCGAGAAATCAAAGCCCTCCTCGCTTCGCAGCCGCGCTTTCAGCTCCGGCTCCCGCGTCACGTACGGCGGTATCTGGGTTGGCAGCGCCGTGTACGTCTCCTCGACCGTGTCGAAGACGAGCACGTCGAAGTTGGGCGCGAGCACGTCCGGCACGCTGTACTCGTAGACGTGCTCGACTGGGTAGTTCCTGACGCCGCCGGCGATGACGACGTAACGGCTGCCGTAGGGGACGGCCTTCCATCCCTGAGTCGGGAACGGCACGTCGGGCAGCTTCTTCCACCGGACTTCGGCGAGATCGAGCACGTAGGCGTCGCCGCAGCCGCGGCGTTCGTCGTGGAAGTTGCCGCCCGCCATCTGCTCGTACTTGACGTAGTTGCCGCCGAAGACGTAGACGCGGTCCTCGATGGTGGCGATGGCCACGCCGTCGCGCGGCGGCCCTGGAATCGGGGGCAGGTCGTACCAGCCGCGGTCGGGGTCGGCAGTGTCGAAGGCCTCCACGGAGTTGACGTACGGCCCCGGCTGGTCGGGGTGGACCGGGTCGACGCCGAAGGACGCCTGTCCGCCCACGACGACGATGAGGGTCCCGCAGGCCGCGACGCCGGGAATGAACCGCCCGGTGCGCATCGACGGCATCTCGTCCCATCGCCAGTCGCCGCCGTTCCGCGACAGCCGGAACATCCTCCGCGTCGTCGTGTCGGGCGGCTCGCTGGTGATCCAGCCGGTGACCATGTAGAAGGCGTCGCCCACGGCAACGCCTTCCGGCCATCGGGCCCCGACGGGCGCGTCCGGAAGCGACTCCCACCGTTGCGTCTTCGTGTCGAGCAGCCTGGCGCCGCTGCAGCGGCCGCGACGGTCTGACAGGTCCCACCCGACGTGACCGACTCCGGCCGCGGCGACGATCGAGTCGCCGATTACGCCCTGGGCCTGTCCTTTGGTGGGGTAGGGCATGGGCGGCCCCATCTCCCACGTGATGTCTCCGATACCGGTCATTGTGCGCCTCCCGCCCTCGGGTGGCTAATAGTCTGGAGGCCGATTATATCCGTGCGCCCGGATACGCGCCATCGGCGGCCGTCGGCCCGCCACGGGATCCAGGTCAGGGCGTCGGAGCCTGGGTCTCATCACGGCCGCCTTCGGTTACTGTTTCACGTCTGATGAGGCCCCGGAACCCGGCGCTGAGGGCATCGACTGCCAACGGTTACGCCGTTGACATTCGGTTTGACGGGGGCCTATACTCTGGCAAGCTCCAACGGTGGTGTTCCTCTGGTATTGTCCAAGCGTAACCAGTCTCAGGCCGGCGTGAGCGCCCTTTAGTGGGTGGGCCGGTTATCCACCGTTTCAGCATCTCCTACTCGATCCATCCCTCTGACTTGGCGCCGTACCTCTGCTCGTCCGCTGTCTCTCGGGGCGCTCCGCCCGCCTGTGGGACGGCCTCCCCCGTACGTCCCAGGTCTGGGACGTACGGGGGACTCGCATGACCAAGTTCATCTTCGTAACCGGCGGGGTCGTCAGCTCGGTCGGCAAGGGGATCACGGTGGCGTCGATCGGGCGGATGCTGAAGAGCCGCGGCGTGCCCCTGTCGGTCTTGAAGCTGGACCCGTACCTGAACGTCGACCCGGGCACGATGTCGCCCTACCAGCACGGCGAGGTCTTCGTCACAGGCGACGGCTCCGAGACGGACCTGGATCTGGGGCACTACGAGCGGTTCACCGACCTTGCGCTGAGCAGCTCTTCGAACGTCACGGCGGGACAGATATACAGCGATGTCATCGCCCGAGAGAGAAAGGGCGAGTTTCTCGGCGGCACGATCCAGTCGGTGCCTCACGTTACGGACGCCATCAAGGCCCGGATAACGGGCCTCGCGGAGGAGAGCCGGGCGGACGTGATCGTCGTCGAGGTAGGCGGCACGGTGGGGGACATTGAGGGGCTGCCTTTCCTAGAGGCGATCCGGCAGATGCGGAACGAGGTTGGAAGGGACAACGTCTTTTACATCCACGTCACGCTCCTGCCGTACATCAAGACCACGGGAGAGCTCAAGACCAAGCCGACGCAGCATAGCGTCAGAGAGCTGCGAGGCATCGGAATCCAGCCGGACGCCATCCTCTGCCGCAGCGACGAGCCGGTAGAGGAGGAGATCAAAGACAAGATCGCGGTGTACTGCGATGTCGACCGTCGAGGGGTTGTCGCGCTGCCGACGGTCCCGACGGTCTACGAGGTGCCCCTGCTGCTCGAAGAGGAAGGGCTCGCCGACCTGATAGTCGACAGCCTGGGCCTGAACGCTATGCGGCAGGACATGTCCGAGTGGCGGAAGATGGTCGAGGCGATCCGGGCTCCCAAAGGGACGTTGAGAATCGCGGTCGTCGGCAAGTACGTGGACCTCCGGGACTCGTACATCTCGGTCAAAGAGGCCCTGCACCACGCCGGCCTGGCCCACGGGCGCGACATAGAGCTGGACTGGATTCACGCGGAGGACGTCGAGGAGCGGGGAGCCGAGGAGTTCCTGAGGGAGGCGCGTGGCATAGTCGTGCCGGGGGGCTTCGGCGCTCGTGGCATCGAGGGCATGGTGGAGACCGTAAGGTACGCGCGAGAGAACATGGTGCCTTACCTGGGCCTGTGCCTTGGCATGCAGGTGATGGTCATTGAGGTCGCAAGGCATGTCCTGGGCCACGACCGGGCGAACTCCACCGAGTTCGACGGCGACACGCCGGACCCCGTGATCGACCTCATGCCCGACCAGCTGGAGGTCGACGAGCTGGGCGGCACAATGCGTCTTGGCGTCTATCCATGTCGAATCGTCGAAGGCTCCTGGGGTGCGGAAGCCTATCGGCAGGACGAGGTACAGGAGCGTCACCGCCATCGTTTCGAGGTCAACAACAGCTATCGCGAGTCGTTCGAGTCGGCCGGCTTTTGGCCGACAGGACTGTCGCCCGATGGCCGGCTGGTCGAGATGATGGAGCTCGAGGACCACCCGTTCATGGTGGGGGTGCAGTTCCATCCGGAGTTCCTGTCAAGGCCCGACCGTCCGCACCCGTTGTTCAGGGAGTTCATCGGCGTTGCCAAGGGTACGGTGCGGGAGGGCGGACAACACGCCATGTCGTTGTCGGGGACAAGGGCGCGTCGTCGTTCAACGAAAGATGTCGGCCTGACCGTTTGAGTATCGCCGCGCCAGCGGGCGAAGCGTTCGCTTCCCCGCGGCAACGGATCTTTGCCGGACGCCTCCTCGGGTCGAGACGCCTGCCGGATCGGCTCGGCCTATTGAACAATGTATTGTATTCGGGTCGATTGGGGCGTCGAATGGTTGACACCGCAGCGAGGCCGTTAGTATAATTTGGCTTCGCGCCCGGATAGGGTGCTTACTGGGAGTATGCCTCCCAAAGCCCGGCTCTTCGGATCGGAATCATCTAAATGCCAACTGTTAATCAACTTGTGCGAAAAGGCAGGCGCTCGAAGCGGCGCAAGGACAAGGCGCCCGCCTTGAGGTATTCGTTCAACTCTCTCAAGAACAGAGGGAGTCGGAACAGGGGCTCGCCGCAAAAGCGCGGCGTGTGCATCCTCGTACGTACTCAGACGCCGAGAAAGCCTAACTCGGCGCTTCGCAAGGTCGCCCGAGTGCGCTTGACGAACGGGATGGAAGTTACGGCTTACATCCCGGGCGAGGGCCACAACCTGCAGGAGCACTCGGTAGTGCTGATCAGGGGCGGACCGGTCAAGGACCTGCCGGGAGTGAGATATCACGTGGTGAGGGGTGCGCTCGACACGGCCGGCGTGGACGGCCGCAAGCGAGGCCGCAGCAAGTACGGTAGCAAGAAGTCGTAGCGGGGTTTGGAAAACATCTAGATGGCAAGACGAAGACGAGCGGAGAAGCGGCGAATCAAGCCGGACCCTAACTACGGGGACTTGGACTTGGCGCGCTTCATCAACCGAGTCATGCGCGACGGCAAGCGGACGACCGCCCAGAGGATCGTCTACAAGGCGCTGAGGCAGGTTGAAGAGCAGACGAGACAGATGGGCCTCGACGTGTTCAGGCAGGCTTTGAGGAACGCCGCGCCCGCAGTTGAGGTGAGGTCTCGTCGAGTTGGCGGCGCCACCTATCAGGTGCCTCGGGAGATTCGCTCCGAACGCCAGCTTTCCCTCTCAGTGCGCTGGCTGGTGACTGCGGCGCGCGCGCGGTCGGGGCGCCCGATGGCGGAGTGCGTGGCCCAGGAGTTAATCGAGGCCTCGCGAGGCCAAGGGGCGGCCGTTAGGCGCAAAGACGACCTTCACCGGATGGCGGAGGCGAACCGCGCTTTCGTTCACTACCGCTGGTGATACCCGACCTTTCCTGACTACCTAGTCCTCGATACGCCATGTCAACCGAAGCCGGAATCCGTTCAACGCGCAATATAGGGTTTATCGCGCACATCGACGCCGGGAAGACGACGGTGACCGAGCGCGTGCTGTTTTTCGCGGGCCGAATCTACAAGATCGGCGGGGTCGACGAGGGCACCACGGCGATGGACTGGATGGCCCAAGAGAAAGAACGCGGGATAACGATCACCTCGGCCGCCACGACGTGTCAGTGGAAGGAATTCACGATCAACATTATCGACACGCCTGGACACGTCGACTTCACGGCCGAAGTCGAGCGCAGTCTCAGGATACTAGACGGCGGCGTCGTCATATTCGACGCGGTCGCAGGAGTCCAGCCGCAGTCGGAGACGGTCTGGCGCCAAGCAGACCGTTACCAGGTGCCGCGCATCTGCTTTGTCAACAAAATGGACCGCGTAGGCGCCAGCTTTCAGGGCACGATCGACAGCATCGCCCGCCGGCTGGACGCGAGGCCCGTACCGATCCAGATTCCGATGGGCAGCGAAGAGTCGTTCCGCGGCGTCGTCGACCTGGTGGAGGGCAGGTCCTGGCTCTACGAAGACGGCTCTCCCATACCGCCCATAGAAGGTCCCGTGCCGGAGGAGATGATCGAGGAGTATCGGGCCTACCGCGAAAGGATGGTCGAAAGGATCGCCGAGACGGACGACGACCTCCTTGTCAAGTATATCGACGGCGACGAGATATCGAAGGACGAGATCAAGAGTGCGCTGCGGAAGGCCACGATCGACTACCGGCTGGTGCCGGTCACGTGCGGAAGCGCCCTGCGCAACACGGGCGTGCAGCCGCTGATTGATGCGATAGGCGACTACCTGCCGTCGCCCTTGGACGTGGCGGCGGTTACCGGCGCCGAGTACAACGGCGACAGTGTCGTGACGCGCGAGCCGATGGAGAGCGAGCCGTTCGCCGCTCTGGCGTTCAAGGCCGTTGCCGATCCCTTCATTGGCCGGTTGGTGTACTTTCGGGTCTACTCCGGCAAGGCGAGCTCCGGGGCGATGGTCTTCAACTCGACGAAGGGCAGGCGCGAGCGGCTGGGTAGGGTGGTGCGGCTGCACGCCCAGCACCGCGAGGACATGGAAGAGGTCAAGGTTGGCGACATCGTCGCGTCGGTCGGTCTGAAGCGGACGTCGACTGGCGACACCCTGTGTGAAGAGCGCAACCCGGTGGTGCTCGAGACGATCATCTTCCCGGATCCGGTCATGTCGGTCGCCATCGAGCCGAAGACGAGGGCCGACCAGGACCGCCTCGCCGACGCGTTGTCGAAGCTGGCCGACGAGGACCCGACGTTGCGGATCAGCCAGGACGACGAGGTCGGCCAGACGGTCATGTCGGGAATGGGTGAGTTGCATCTGGAGATCGTCGTAGACCGGATGAAGCGCGAATACAAGGTCGAGTCCAGCGTCGGCAGGCCGCGAGTCGCCTACCGAGAGGCGGTTACGCGACTGAGCCGGGCTGAGGGGCGTCTTGTCCGGCAGACGGGTGGACATGGACAGTACGGCCACGTTTGGGTCGAGGTCGAGCCAATCGAGCGCGGTTCTGGCCTTGTTTTCGAAGACAAGATCAGGGGAGGCGCGATACCGAGGGAGTTCATGCCGGCCGTGGAGAAGGGCGTACAAGACGCTGCGGCCGTCGGCCCCATTTCCGGTTTCCCGGTCGTCGACATGAAGGTCACCGCTGTGGACGGGAGCTATCACGACGTCGACTCGTCGGAGATGGCTTTTCGAATCGCCGCGTCGATGGCCACCAAAGAGGCGATGCGCAAAGCCAGGCCGATACTTCTAGAACCGCTCATGGCCCTGGAAGTGGTCTCGCCCGGAGAGTTTCTCGGAGAGATACTGTCCGAGCTCGGGGGGCGGCACGCCGTCATTCGAGGGATCGAGGGCAGTGGGGACATTCAGGTCGTGAAGGCTCGGATGCCGCTGAGCGAGAGCTTCGGCTACGCGACGGCGCTGCGGTCCATAACGCAGGGACGGGCGGGCTATACTTTGGAATTCGAAAGCTACGGGAAGGCAGCCAGCTAGGCGGGCGCCGCACATGCAGCAATGACAACAGCGACCAGTCAGAAGATCAGAATAATCCTGAAGGCCTTTGACCATCGTATCCTGGACCTGTCCGCGGTACAGATTGTGGAGGCTGCGGAGCGCACGGGCGCCCAGGTGTCCGGGCCGGTGCCCCTGCCGACCAGCATCAAGCGCTTTTGCGTCATCAGGGGGCCGCACGTCCACAAGAAGGGGCGAGAACACTTCGAGATCCGCACGCACAACCGGCTGATCGACATCCTCGAGCCGACGTCGAAGACGATCGACTCCCTGACGAGGCTTAACGTTCCGGCCGGCGTCCATATTTCGATCAAGCTATAAGAGTATCGAGCGATGACCATTCAGGGTCTGTTGGGAAAGAAGATAGGCACTTCGCAGGTCTTCCGGGAAGACGGCGAGGCGGTGTGCGTCACGGCGGTCCGCGTCGGCCCGTGTACGGTTACCCAGGTCAAGACTGAGGAACGAGACGGATATGAGGCGGTCCAAATCGGCTTCGAGGAGATGAGCCGCCTATCGAACAGGCCGCGCCGAGAGCATCTCAGATCCTCGGGAAAGCTCTTTCGTCACCTCCGGGAGTTCGAAGCGGGCGACATCTCCGAGGTTCAGGTTGGCGAGGAGATCGACGCGGCTCTCTTCGAGCCGGGAGAACTAGTGTCGGTGACCGGGCTGTCGAAGGGCCGCGGGTTCGCCGGCGGCGTGAAGCGGCACGGCTTTCGAGGCGGTCCCAAGACCCACGGACAGTCGGACCGGCACCGCGGCCCCGGTTCCATCGGCGCAGGCACTACGCCGGGCCGTGTGATCAAGGGCCTCCGGATGGCCGGCCACATGGGCGACAGCCAAGTGACCGCCCGGAATCTGGAAGTTGTAGGCACCGATCCCGGAAAGAATCTGGTGCTGGTCAGGGGAACCGTCCCGGGCGCGCGAAACGCGCTACTTGCCATTCGCAAGACGGGAAGGCGGGCAAACTAGTTCATGGAACTGTCACTCAGAAGCCAGAAGGGCGAGGCGAGGGGACGCGTGGACGTCCGCGACGATGTGTTTTATGCGCCGTCGAACCAAGCACTAGTCCATCAGGTGGTCGTGGGTCAACTTGCCAACAAGCGCGTGGGCACGGCGGCCACGAAGAACCGATCCAAGGTGTCGGGCGGCGGCCGGAAGCCGAGGCCCCAGAAGGGCATGGGCGCCGCCAGGCAGGGTTCAATCCGTTCTCCCCACTACAAAGGTGGGGGCGTTGTCTTCGGACCAGAGCCGCGTAGCTATCGCCAGAGTACACCGCGTAGAATGCGGCGCCAGGCTCTCGTGGCAACGCTGTCCGACAAGGTGAGGAACGACGAGCTGATTGTGGTAGACGAGATCATCTTCGGGGCGCCGAAGACGTCCCACATGGCGGCGGTGCTGGAAGCTCTCGAAGCCGGCCCGAACGCGATTCTGGTAGCGGACGGCTCGGAGGAAGGCGTCATCAAGTCGGCGCGGAATATCCCAGGCCTGCGGATGCTGCCGGCCTCTCTACTGAACGCGCTCGACCTCGTGAGTCATAGGAAAGTCGTCATGACGCTGGATGCCGTCAGAAGAGCGGAAGCGCTCTGGAGCGGCGTGGCGAAGGAGCCCTCCAGGGGCCGTCGGACGACTGCGCAAGAGCAGGTGGGACAGAGATGAACGCGTTCCAGGTGCTGCTCAGGCCGGTCCTCACGGAGAAGACGACGGAGATGCAGGAAGGCGGCCGCTACACGTTTGAGGTAGTCCGGTCCGCCACGAAGCTAGACGTGAAGCGGGCGGTCGAGGCGGCGTTTGGGGTGGACGTAGTCAAGGTGAACACAATGAACGTCAAGGGCAAGCGAAAGCGCTTCGGCCCGAGGATGGTCGCCCAGCAGCCCCGGAAGAAGGCAGTGGTAACGATCGCCGCGGGTCAGTCCATCACGATATTCGAGGGCGTATAGATGCCACTAAAGGCCGTCAAACCGACGAGTCCGGGTCGCCGCGGCGCCGTCTTTCAGACGAACGACGACATCACGAGCACCAAGCCGAAGAAGTCGCTGCTCAAGCCCCTGAAGAAGAGGGCAGGGCGAGCGCGCAATGGACGCGTGACCGTACGTCATAGAGGCGGCGGACACAAGCGGCGCTTTCGCGTGATCGACTTCAAGCGCGACAAACATGGGGTGCCCGGAGAGGTGGCTACCATTGAGTACGACCCTAACAGGTCGGCCAGGATCGCGCTGATCAAGTACAGGGACGGGGACTGGCGGTATATCATTGCTCCGAACGGGGTCATGGTCGGCGCTCGGATCGAAGCGGGAGCGGGCGCTCGAATTGCGCCGGGCAACGCGCTGCCCCTGCGGGCCATCCCGACCGGTACAATGGTGCACAACATAGAGTTGAAAGTTGGCCGCGGCGGGCAGATCGTTCGCAGCGCGGGCAACTCGGCTCAGGTTCTCGCCAAAGAAGGCGACTACACTCTGATCAGGCTTCCGTCGGGCGAGGTCCGGCAGGTGTTCAGCGAGTGCATGGCGACGGTGGGCCAGGTCGGCGCCGTCGACCACAAGAACATCAAGTTAGGCAAGGCCGGCGCCAACCGCCGAAGAGGGCGCAGGCCCGGGGTCAGGGGCGTAGTGATGTCGCCGCGGGACCACCCCCACGGCGGCGGGGAGAGCAAGTCGCCGATAGGGATGCCGGGGCCGAAAACGCCTTGGGGCAAGCCCGCACTGGGTCACAGGACTCGCCGAAACAAGTCGACCGACAGGTTCATTTCGACCCGTCGGTACGACCGATAGCTACTGGAGACCATCGCAATGTCCAGATCGGTCAAGAAGGGGCCCTACGTCGAGGCCAAGCTGGCCAAAAAAGTGGAGACCGCGCGGCGCAGCAGCAGCCGGGTCGTCATCCGTACCTGGTCGAGGGCGTCGATGATCATGCCGGACATGTTAGGCTTGACCATCGCCGTTCACGACGGGCGGAGACACGTGCCAGTGTTCGTCACGGAGAACATGGTCGGGCATCGGCTCGGGGAGTTCGCGCCCACGCGGACGTTCCGCGGCCACTCCACGAAATCGGAACGCACGACAACTATTGAGTAGGGAACAAAACGGAGCCGCCGAATTGGCCGTAACAGCGACCGCAAAAGACACGGGGATCTCGGTAAAGAAGGTCAAGCCGATCATTGATCTCGTTCGCGGCAAGAACGTAGATGATGCATTGGCGATTCTCCAGTTCCGCCCTGGCCCCGTTGCCGCGCGAGTTTCGAAGCTGGTCAGGTCGGCGATGGCGAACGCCGAAAACGAACTTGCGGCGCGGACGTCGGACCTGAAGATAATCGAGATATATGCCAACGAGGGCACCCGCCTGAACCGTTTCAGGGCACGAGCACGCGGTCGGGTGGCGAAGATCAGGCGGCGCAACAGCCACATCACGGTCGTGGTGGACGAACAGGAGCAGAATCTTGGGCAATAAGACTCATCCTGTCGGCTTCCGGCTGGGGGTGATCAAGGACTGGCAGGCGAGCTGGTTCGCCGCCAAGCAGAAGGAGTACCGCGGTCTTGTGATTGAGGACCTCTCGATCCGCAAGACGGTCATGGACGCCTACCCCGACGCGGGTGTGTCGCGAGTCGAAATCGAGCGCGGGTCTGCCGACGTGGTGATCACAGTCCACACCGCGAGGCCCGGCATCGTGATCGGCCGGGGTGGCCAGAAGGTGGAGGAGACCCGGAAGGTACTCGAAGAAATGACCGAGCGACGGGCGCGCCTCAACGTGCAGGAGATACGTCAGCCGGAGATGGACGCTCAGCTTGTCGCCCGCAACGTCGCGGACCAGCTCATACGCAAGATCGCCTACCGCAGGGCGATCAGGCAGGCGGTGACGAGGACGATGCAGGCGGGGGCCCAGGGCATCAAAATATTGTGCTCAGGACGGCTTGGCGGGGCGGAGATCGCCCGCAAGGAAAAGGCGATGGACGGCCGCGTGCCGCTCCATACGTTGAGGGCCGATATAGACTACAGCTACGCCGAGGCGATTACCGACTTCGGGACGATCGGCGTCAAGGTCTGGATATTCAAAGGCGAGATCCTTCCTCAGGCCAAGGAAGAAGAGGAAGAGATGGCGCCCATAGAGGTCACGGTGAAACCGGAAGAGGCGGGCGAGGATGCTCCAGCCAAAGAGAGTTAAGTACCGTAACAAGCAGCGCGGTCGCCGTAAGGGGATCGCCGTCGCCGGAAGCACGGTCAACTTCGGCGAATACGGCTTGAAGGCCGTCGGCCCGGCGTGGGTAACTTCACGTCAGATTGAGGCCGCCCGCCGTGTGATCACCAGGTATACGAGACGAGGCGGGAAGCTCTGGATTCGGGTCTTCCCGGATAAGTCGGTGACGGCTCGTGCTGCGGAGACGAGGATGGGCAGCGGCAAGGGCCCGGTCGACCACTGGGTTGCGGTGGTCAAGCCAGGACGTGTGCTCTTCGAGATGGCCGGAGTGACCGAGAGCGAGGCCAGGGAGGCGCTTCATCTGGCCTCGGCCAAGCTGCCGGTAGCGACAAAGATAGTAGCCAGACAGGAAGTCTGATAGCGGACCGCTGAGAGGGCCTTAACAGGTATGGAAATCGACGATCTGAGAGCATTGAGCGACGCGGAGCTCGTGGAGGAGCTGGAGGGGTCGCATCGCGGGTTGATGAACCTGCGATTCCGCGACGCCACCATGCAACTGGCGAACGTACGCGAGGTCAAGAAGACACGCGTCCGCATAGCGCGGATCAACACGCTGATTCGCGAGCGGCAGCTCGCCGGAGCGGCGCGATGAGCTTCGAGCGGCGGAAAGCGCGGGTCGGTAGGGTCATCAGCGACAAGATGGACAAGAGCGTGGTCGTGCTTGTCGAATGGCGGCGGACTCATCCTCTCTACCGCAAGTCGATCAGGCGCCGGAGCAAGCTGGTGGTTCACGACGCGGATAACAGTTGCCGGATCGGCGATATGGTCAGGGTTATCGAGTCGCGTCCGATCTCCAAGAGCAAGCGGTGGCGTCTAGCCGAGATACTTTCGAGACAGGAGATAGCGGAGCTCCAGCCTGACGAGATCACGATCGACGAGGCGGTTGCTACCGCCGGCGGCGGACAGGAGCCCGAGGCCGTCGAGTCGGTGTCCGAGCAGTTGGTGCCAGAGCAGTCGGAGGCCGGGCCGGTGGAAGCCGAACAGGCGGAGGCCGAACAGCCCGAGGCCGAACAGGCGGTGTCCGAGCAGTCGGAGGCCGGGCCGGTGGAGGCCGAACCAGTCGAGGCCGAGCCAGGGGAGGCCGAACAGGCGGAGGGCGAACAGACGGAGGGCGAACAGACGGAGGCCTCGGGCGACGCCGATGCCGAACCCGACGAAGGGAAGCGGTCCGAGTGATCCAGATATATTCGAGACTCAAGGTTGCCGACAATTCCGGTGCGCGCATCATCAGTTGCGTGGGCGTCCCTGGAGGCAGCGGCAGGCGATATGCCGGACTGGGTGACGTGATCGTCGCCTCAGTCAAAGAAGCCGCGCCCGGCTCTGCGGTCGGAAAGGGCGAGGTCGTCAGGGCCGTGGTGGTCCGGACCGTGAAGACGTATCGCAGGACGGACGGCTCCCACATACGGTTCGATGACAACGCGGCTGTTATCATCAACGAGGAAAAAATGCCTCGCGGCACCAGGATTTTCGGACCTGTGGCGCGGGAGCTCAGAGACCGGAACTTCATGCGCATCGTGTCGCTGGCGCCTGAGGTCCTCTGAAGTGAACCTCAGGACTAATGACAACGTGCTCGTTATCAAGGGGCGGGACCGCGGCAAGCAGGGCCAGGTTCAGCGTGTTTTCCTGACGGAGAACAAGGTGCTGGTAGAGGGCGTCAACGTCGTGATGCGACATACCAAGGCCGCGGCGAACGTTCGCCAGGCCGGTATAGTACAAAAGGAGATGCCCCTCAGTGCGGCGAACGTAATGTTGATCTGCACGAGCTGCCTGAAGCCGACTCGAGTGAAGCGCAGCAGACTGCCGGACGGGACGAAGGCGAGGTTGTGCAGAAGCTGCGAGGAAGTCATAGAGTGACGACCGAAGAGACCCAGCAACAGGACGGGGGTGGCGCCGGGGGCGCCAAGCCCAAGGCCGCGCCGCGCCGGCGGGCCGGGACGAAAGCTGCCGCGTCGGGAGACAAGGTGCCGAAGAGCCGCAGTTCTTCGGCGCGTAAGAAGACCGGCGACGCGGCTTCGACCAGCGGCGGGACAGGTCGGCGAGCGGCCTCACGGAAAGCCGCGGACGAGCCCCAGGCCGAGCCCACTGCCGTCGAGACGAAGGCGGTGCCGCGCCTGTTAGTGCGCTATAGAGAGGAAATCGCCCCGGCGCTCGCTACCGAGTTCGGCTACGCCAGTGCGATGCAGGTGCCGAGACTTACGAAGATCACGTTGAACATCGGCCTTGGCGAAGCTCAGACGAATGCGAGGGCCATCGAAAACGCGACCAGAGACTTGGAGTCGATCGCGGGACAGCGTCCGGTGACGACCAAGGCGCGGAAGTCCGTGGCGGGCTTCAAGGTGAGAGAGGGCATGGTCGTAGGCATGTCGGTGACGCTCCGAGGTCGCCGGATGTACCAGTTCTACGACCGCCTCGTCAGCTCCACGCTGCCGCGCATACGGGACTTTCGAGGGCTTCCGAGAGAATCGTTCGACGGGCGCGGCAACTATTCGATCGGGATTAGGGAGCAGGTCATCTTCCCGGAGATTGACTACAATTCCATCGATCGGATACGAGGTCTGCAGGTGGCCATCGTCACGTCGGCGTTGAGCGACCGCGAGGGATTCAGGCTGTTGGAGCTCATGGGGATGCCGTTCTCTCGCACCGCGAGGGAAGTGGCGGCGTAAACGTAGAATCGAGGACGGAGACAACTTGGCGAAGACATCAAAGATAGCACGCTGGAAGAGGCCGCAGAGGTACCCGGTACGGGCCTACAATCGCTGCAATCGTTGCGGCCGTCCCAGGGCCTACATCCGGCACTTCGGACTGTGTCGCATCTGCTTCAGGGAGCTTGCCCTGACCGGCATGCTGCCGGGCGTGCGAAAAGCTAGCTGGTAAAAAGCTGTCGGGCGCCGGCCACGGCGCGCCGACTTCGGGGGAACGAATGGCGGTTACCGATCCTATAGCCGATCTACTGACGAGGGTTCGCAATGCGATCACGGTCCGTCACGGGACCGTGGAAGTGCCTACGTCCAGGATGAAGGTGGGCATTGTGCAGATCCTGAAAGACGAAGGCTTCATCGATGACTACGAGCTCGCGAACGAGTCGGACCCGCAGGGTACGATCCGGGTTCGCCTGCACTACAGCGGAAACGGGGAGCCGGGTATAGCGGGTCTCAAGCGAGTGAGCCGCCCCGGGCTGCGTGTCTACGTTCGGAAGGGCGAGATCCCGCGCTACTATGGCGGTCTTGGGGTGTCGATCCTGTCCACCTCCAAGGGTGTGATGACGGGAAGGCAGGCGTGGCGGTCGGGCGTCGGCGGAGAACTCCTATGCTACGTCTGGTAGGCGGTTAGAATGTCGAGAGTAGGAAGTCAACCGATAACATTGCCGTCGGGCACCAGCATCGAGATTGACGACGGAGCGGTCACGATCAAGGGGCCCAAGGGGTCTTTGATACAGGCTATTCCGAGTGGCATGCGTGTCGCGGCGGATAGCGGGACGGTGACCGTGACACGACCGTCGGACGAGCGGGGGCACCGGGCGCTACACGGTCTGACGAGGAGCCTGTTGGCCAATATGGTGCAGGGCGTAACCGAGGGATACACGAAGGCCCTCGAACTGGTCGGAGTGGGTTACCGGGTCCAGCAGAGCGGCAAAGGGATCACGCTGAGCGTGATGTTCAGTCATACGGTAGACGTGCAGCCCCGGGACGGCATCACGTTGGACGTTGAGGGAAACAACCGCATCCACGTCCGCGGCATCGACAAGCAGATGGTTGGCCAAACGGCGGCCGAGATCAGGTCGGTGCGTCGGCCGAACGCCTACACGGGCAAAGGGGTTCGATACGCGGGCGAGCAGGTCCGGCTGAAGCCGGGGAAGAGTGCGAGGAGAGTGCTCTAGCGATGGCACGAGGTAAAAACGGCTGGGCTCAACGGCGGATACGCCATCAGAGATTGCGCGTGCGGGTGCGCGGCACGTCCGCGAGGCCTAGGCTCGCGGTGTTCCGCAGCCTGCGCCATATCTACGCCCAGGTGATCGACGACACGACCGGAATCACGGTTGCGGCCGCTTCGAGTCAGGATGGCGAGGTCCGCAAGGAACGGGACGGGAAGCCGAAGGCCGAGGTGTCGAAGCTCGTAGGCGCTCTGGTAGCACGGCGCGCCTTGGCGCGCGGGGTGTCGAAGGTGGTGTTCGATCGAGGCGGCTATAAGTACCACGGCCGTGCCAAGACTCTGGCAGAGGCCGCTCGCGAGGGAGGGCTGGAACTGTAATGACGCTGCAGGGGAATAGGCGAGACTACTCGGGCCGCTCTAATTCCAGGCCGGACGAATACATGCTCGACGAGCGAGTGGTTAGGATCTCCCGCGTGTCAAAGGTCGTCAAGGGCGGTCGCCATTTGAGCTTTAACGCGGTGGTCGTGGTGGGTGATGGCGACGGACACGTGGGCGTTGGCATGGGCAAGGCTGATGCCGTACCGGACGCGGTCCGAAAAGGCGCTACCAACGCCCGCAAGAACATGATCACGGTCCCGTTGAGCCAGACGACGATTCCACACGAAGTGACCTCGGTCTACGGGGCCTCGCTCGTGATGATGCGGCCGGCTCCCCAAGGGACCGGGGTAATCGCCGGAGGAGCGGTCAGGGCCGTCGTGGAGTTGGCCGGGATCAAGGATATCGTCACAAAGATCCGGCGCAGCACCAATCCCGTCAACTCCGCCAAGGCGGCTCTGAAGGGGCTGGCCACGCTTCAAGACCCGGAACGGGCGCTGATGAGACGAAGGCGAGTCGCGCAGGGCGATTCCCCGGGCGGCGCCGGCGCCACGCGGGAAACAGGGTAGCGCAATAGTACGATGGCCAAGATCACGGTGACCTGGAAGAAGAGCACGATAGGCTGTCCTCAAGATCAGAGACGGACCATCGCCGGCCTCGGGCTGAGGAGACTGCATCACACCGTCGAGCACGATGACACTCCCGCTATTCGGGGAATGGTCAACAAGGTCCGACACCTCGTCGAGGTATCGGCTGTGGAAGACGAGAAGTAGGAAAAGATGGCACAACACGATATGAGGCCGCCCAAGGGAGCCAGGAAGTCCCGCAAGAGAGTGGGTCGCGGCGACGGCAGCGGTCGCGGCAACTATTCCGGTAGGGGCATGAAGGGGCAGAACTCGAGAAGCGGCGGCGGAGTCCGCCCAGGGTTCGAAGGCGGCCAGCAGCCACTCATTACCAGGCTGGACAAGCTGCCGGGATTCACGAACATATTTCGCAGAGAGTTCAGCGTCATCAACGTCGGCCGGCTCGCCGCGTTTCCCGCCAACAGCGAGGTGACGCCTCAGACGCTGGTCGAGAGCGGGGCGGTACGCGACTTGCGCAAGCCGGTCAAGATACTGGGTGTGGGTGACATCGAGCGCGCGCTGGTCGTCGAGGCGCACCGATTCTCCGGCTCGGCCCGACGCAAGATTGAGGCTGCCGGCGGCTCCGTCAGGGAGATCGGCTAGTGGTCCGCCCGGCGCAGGGGTCTTCGTCCGAACTATCTCGACCCCAGCTCATCCAGTCGATGATCGACGCGATGCGCGTGCCGGACCTGCGCGCGAAGATACTGTTCACCCTCGCGATGCTCACGGTGTTTCGGTTCGTTGCGCACGTGCCGGTGCCGGGAGTCGACATCCAGGCGCTGAACCAGGCCTTCCAGCAGCAGGCGCTGCTCGGTTTCCTCGACCTGTTCAGCGGCGGAGCGCTGTCGAGGATGAGCGTCGCAGCTCTCGGGGTCTATCCCTATATCACCGCGTCGATCGTGATGCAGATACTCGTCCCGGTGATTCCGAATCTCAAGGCGTTGAGTCAGGAGGGTGAGTACGGGCGCCAACGGATCAATCAGATCACGCACTGGCTGACGGTCCCGATCGCCTTCTTCCAGTCGGTGGGGCAGCTCTCGCTGCTGAGGCAGTCGGGAGTGCTGCCTCAGAGCGACTTCGGTCTGAACCTGCCGACCGTCGCCATGGTGCTGTCGATGGTCGCGGGGACGATGTTCCTGGTCTGGCTCGGGGAACTGATCACGGAACGCGGCCTGGGCAACGGGATATCGCTGATCATATTCGGGGGGATCGTGGCCGGGTTCCCGAGCCTGCTGGGCCAGGGATTCCTCGAGCGCGACGCGGCCGGCGGCCTACTCCTGCTGGCGCTTTTCGGCTTCGGGATCATCTACTTCATAGTGCTGTTCACCGAGGCACAGAGGCGGATCCCGGTGCAGTACGGGCGCAGCGTCTACCGCGGCGGACGGATGCAGCGTCAGACAGGCGCCACGTTCCTCCCGTTGAGAGTCAACTCGGCGGGAATGATCCCGCTGATCTTCGCGTCCTCGGTCATAATCCTGCCCATCACGATAGCCAGCTACTTCAGGAATCCGCTGAGCGACAACATCTTCGTCAGGACGTCCCAGTGGCTGGCGGACGGGTTGGACCCGGTGCGCTTCCCGTACCACGCGGCCGTGTTCCTGCTGGTTGTCTTGTTCACGTTCTTCTACACGATGATCGTGTTTCAGCAGCAGAACCTGTCGGAGAACCTGCAGAGGAACGGGGGATTCATACCGGGCATACGTCCGGGGCGACCGACGCAGGAGTACCTGAACCGGGTCATCATGCGGATCACCTGGGGCGGGGCGCTGTTCTTAGGCGCCGTGTCGATTCTGCCATTCTTCATCACGCAGGCGACCGACGTTCGAGCGCTGACGATCAGCAGCTTCAGCCTGCTGATCATGGTGGGCGTTGCGCTGGACACGATGCGCCAGCTCGAAGCGCAGCTCCTGATGCGGAACTATCAGGGCTTCATCCGCTAGTGGACGCAAGGTGCCGGGGAACGGGAAAGAGACTTTCTTGAAGGTGATTTTGCTGGGGCTTCCCGGTGCCGGCAAAGGGACGCAGGCGAGCCTCATGTCGGACACCTTCGGCATGCCGAAGGTGTCTTCAGGCGATCTGTTCAGAGACCACCAGCAACGGAATACCGAGCTGGGACAGTTGGCCCGCTCCTACATGGAGCGTGGCGTCCTGGTCCCAGACGATGTCACGATCGAGATGGTGATGGACTGGATCGACCGCGAGGCCGGTTCGGGCGGCTTCCTGCTGGACGGCTTCCCGCGTACGCGGGGACAGGCGGCGGCGCTGGACCGCGCGATGGAGGCCAGGGGCGGGATAGACAGGGCGATATATATCAGAGTGTCGCAGGAAGAGCTGATAAAGAGGCTCTCGAACCGCCTCCTGTGCGCGGACTGTCAGGCGCCTCATAGCGCCCACGGCCCCGACGAGGCGAAAGCTTGCACTCGCTGCGGCGGTAGGCTGTACCAGCGCGAGGACGACAAGCCGGACGCAGTGAGAAAACGGATTGAGGTCTATGTGGAAGAGACGGCGCCGCTGATAGGCCACTACCGTGACCTCGGTATACTCGAAGAGGTCGACGGTGAGGGGTCGGTCGAGGAAGTGCAACGGGGCCTGGCCGCACGGATCGACGCGGCCCGGATAAGTCGTGGATAGATGGTGACACGGCTGTGCTATCATGGTCGGGCTTCCGCCCAAGCCGTGGATGGGTGAACGTCGCAAGAAGGGCAAGTTGAATACGAACCTGAACCCAGGCAGCCACAACGGCATCACAATCAAGTCGAACCGAGAGTTGGCGCACATGCGTGAGGCCGGCAGCGTGGTCGCGCAGACAAAGCTCAAGCTCATGGACGCTATTCGTTCTGGAGTGACGACGGCAGAGCTCGACCGACTGGCGGAGAAACAGATTCGGGACATGGGCGCCACGCCTTCGTTCAAAGGCTACACGGCCGGCGGACCGACGCCGTTCCCGGCAACGATCTGCGTGTCGATCAATGAAGAGATCGTCCACGGTATTCCGGGCGGCCGGGTGCTGAGAGAAGGAGACGTAGTCAGCGTGGACGTCGGCGCGACGGTGAACGGGTTCCACGCCGACAGCGCGTTTACGGTAGGCGTCGGCGCCATATCCGACGAAGCAGAGCGTCTTGTGGATACGACGAGGGAGTCGCTCGCAACGGGTATTTCGCGGGCGAGAGCCGGCGGGCGAGTCGGCGACATATCGGCAGCGGTGCAGCAGTATGCTGAGTCTCGCGGCTACGGAGTCGTGCGGCAGTACGTGGGACATGGGATCGGGCGCGCCCTGCACGAGGATCCGCAGGTGCCAAATTACGGCACAGCCGGACGGGGCCCAGCGCTCCGCTCGGGCATGACGCTGGCCATAGAGCCTATGCTGAATCTCGGCACGTGGGAGACGGTCCAGCTGGACGACGGGTGGACGGTGGCGACCGCGGACGGCGAGTTGTCGGCCCACTTCGAGGACACGATAGCGATAACGCAGAACGGCTCGGAGGTACTTACGGCCGTCTGACCGCGGCCGACACCGATATGCCCAATAAAGAAGGTATCGAGGTCGAAGGCAAGGTGACGGAGTCTTTGCGCAACGCCACCTTTAGGGTGGAGTTAGCCAACAGCCACATGGTGTTGGCCCACCTGTCGGGCAAGATACGCATGAACTACATACGGGTTCTGCCGGGCGATAGGGTTCTCGTCGAGCTTTCGCCGTACGACCTGACGCGCGGCAGGATTACCTACAGGTTCAGATAAGGGTTGTACAGGACGCACAATGAAAGTCTCAGCTTCGGTCAAGAAAAGATGCGCGAGTTGCCGCATAGTCCGGCGTCACGGCAAAGTCTTCGTGACGTGCGTCAACCTGCGGCATAAGCAGCGACAGGGATAGCCGCCCGCTGGCGGGAGGTGCAGCATGGCCTTGATTTCCGGTGTGAACATTCCAGACAATAAGCGAGTTGAGATATCGCTGAGGAGCATCTACGGCATCGGCCCCGCCCAGGCCGCGGACGTAGTGGACAAGGCCGGGATTGACGGCAACCCTCGAGTCCAGGACCTTAGCGAGACGCAGTTGGGGCGAATAAGAGAGATTATCGATCGCGAGAAGATCGTCGAAGGCGACCTGCGGCAGGAAACGAATATGAACATCCGCAGGCTCGTCGATATCGGCACATATCGGGGACTTCGTCATCGGCGCGGTCTGCCGGTGAGAGGCCAGCGGACGCGAACGAACGCCAGAGCCAAGCGGGGCCGCAGGATACCGGTGGCGGGCCGCAGGCACTCGGCGGCGCGGAAGTAAAGACAGGACGAGTATAGGACGGGGAGGTCATCCATGGCGGACAGACCCAGAACAAGGCGGCGTGAGCGGAAGAACGTCGCCGTTGGGCGTGCGTACGTCCAATCGACATTCAACAACACTCTGATCACCCTGACCGATGCTCAGGGCAACGTGCTCGCATGGGGCAGCGCGGGAACGGTGGGATTCAAAGGGTCCCGCAAGTCGACCGCGTTTGCCGCACAGCGCGCCGGCGAGGAGGCCGCCCGCAAGGGGGCTGAGCACGGCCTGAGGCAGGTCGACGTTCTCGTCCGGGGCCCCGGGGCCGGTCGTGAGGCGGCGATCCGCGCCCTGCAGGCGTCAGGAATCATGGTCACAAGCATTCGAGACGTTACCCCAATCCCTCACAACGGGTGCAGGCCCTCGAAGCGGAGGCGAGTTTAGTCCGGTGTCGACTACCGCCCAAGAACAGAGTTCCCCCGCGTTGTCGGCGCGTAGCGTGGGCGGTCTCCTCGACGAGACCGTCACAATCTACTTTCGCCACTTCTGGCGGTTTGCCAAGCTGGCCGCGTTGATTCACCTGCCGGCCGGGGTCGTTTCGATCCTGTTGCTGGAATTGCTCCGCGAGCCGCAGTTTGCAGACGCGCCGGCGCTCGTGCTGGACGCCGCCGTGGGTACGTTCGCCGCCGTTTTTCTGTACGGTGTGGCGGTCACGGCGGTCGGTCAACACTATATGACCGGCAACATCGGACTCCGGAGCTGCTACCGGAGAGCGTGGTGGAAGGTAATGTCCCTGGCGGTGATCGCAACGGTTGCTGCACTCTTCGCGCTGTTGCCGCCGGTAGCCACCTTAGTGCAAGACAAGCCGTCTATTGTCGGGGCCGCCATCCCCGTTCTGATCGGGGCTTTCGTGCTCGTGATCTACTGGTCGCTTGCTGTGCAGGTCGTAGTCATCGAAAGCTATCGACCGGTGGACGCCCTGCGTCGCAGCACTTCCTTGATCAGGGGCAGTTGGTGGCGAATCTGCGGATTTACGGCGATCGTGGGACTGATAGCTACTGGACTTAGGGTAGTAGCTATAGTCCCTGTCATGTTGATTGCAGCGGCGTTTGGTGTGGAGCAGACATCCGACGCGGGGCACCGAATAGTGTCGCTCGGCGGAGTGGTGGTAGGCATATTCGTTCTGCCGGTGCTCTTCATAGCCGGTACATTGGTCTACTACGACGTAAGAATCAGGAAGGAGCAGTTCGATCTCACGGTTCTGCGCCGCGAGATGGGGCTGGCTGCCTCGTGAATACGGCTCTAAGCGGATGACCGGGAGTCCATCTATCCCGTTTATGGCCTGAGGAGGCCTTGAGACCGAACCCATGGCACGTTACATAGACCCCGTTTGCCGCCAGTGCAGGCGCATTGGCGAAAAGCTGTATCTGAAGGGCGAGCGCTGCTACACGCCGCGTTGCGCCGTCGAGAGACGAAAGCGGCCGCCTGGGGAGCATATCCCGAGACGCCGTCGAGCGTCGGAGTGGGCCCTGCAACTGCGCGAGAAACAAAAGGCGCGCTGGACCTACGGCGTCTTGGAGCGGCAGTTCCGCAAGTACTTCGATGCTGCCCGGTCGCAGCCCGGAGTTACGGGCGACCTGCTCCTGCAGCAGCTTGAGCGGCGGCTGGACAATGTGGTCTACCGGCTGTCGTTCGTCGACTCCCGTAAGCAGGGCAGACAGATGGTGAATCACGGCCACTTTCGGGTCAACGGCCGGAGGCTCGACATCCCATCCTATCAGGTCAAACCCAGCGACGAGATCACCTGGAGCGGCGCGAACGGGTCGTTGCCGGTGTTCGCCGAGGTTCTCACGGACGGCGCCCCGAAGCGCCAGGTCCCACTCTGGTTGAAGCTGAACGTCGACCAGATGACCGGAGAGGTGCTGTCGATGCCGGACATCTCCGAGATTGAATCGGCGATAGACGTACGGCTAATCGTGGAGTTCTACTCGAAATAGCTGGCGCCGCGTCAATCTCAATAGTTACAAAAGAGGACGACTCTGCAGGAGTATTCCACCCAATGTTGAATTTCGAGACATTCGTTCCACAGGACATGGCCGAGGACGTCCTGGAGCCGATTCCGTCTCCTGAGATCACGGTGATAGAGGCGGACGACACCTATGGGAAGATAGCCGTCGAGCCGCTTCCTCAGGGCTTCGGAATGACCTTGGGCAACCCGTTGCGGCGCGTTCTGTACGGCTCTCTGTCCGGTACGGCTGTTACGTGGGTCAAGATCGAGGGAATACTCCACGAGTACGCCACGATCCCCAGCGTCAAGGAAGAGGTGTCGGAGCTGCTGATGAACATCAAGGGTATCCGCCTTCGCACGGAGGTGGATACCCCGGGCAAGCTTCGGCTGGAGGTGGCCGGACAGGGAGAGGTGAGCGCCGGCGACATCATGTCGTCGTCCGACTACGAGGTGGTCAACCCTGAGTTGCATCTGGCTACGCTGGACAAGGAAGACGCGAACCTCTCGCTCGAGCTGAACATCGAGAGCGGGACCGGCTACGCGGAGGCTTCCCGCGGAGAAGGCCTTCCCATCGGCGTCCTTCCGGTGGACGCGATATTCACTCCGATCAGGAAGGTCAACTACTCCGTGGACGACGTCAGAGTCGGGCAGCGCACCGACTTCGAGCGACTTACCATGGAGGTCTGGACCGACGGCTCCGTCGATCCGATGGAAGCGCTGAGGCGGGCGGGGAGTATCCTGGTCGAGCGCTTCTTCCTATTCTCCAAGGCGCAGAAGGCGGACGAGGACGGCGTGATGGCGCCGGCGATAACGCAGTGGATCTCGCCGGAGCACTACAACATTCCGGTGGAGCGGCTCGAGCTGTCGTCGCGGACGTTGAACTGCCTGAAGCGAGCCAGCATCGACAAGGTGGGGCAGGTGCTGGAGATGAAGAAGCCGGACCTGCTGCAGATCAGAAACTTCGGCGAGAAGTCGCTGACGGAGTTGTATGGCCAACTCCGGGAAATGGACCTGCTGCCCGCGGAGCTCGACCCTGACCTGCAGCAGGACGTCGAAAACGAAGACGAGAGCGGTGACGAAGGCCTGGTCGAGGTCGTGGCCGACGGCGCCGATTCCGTAGAGCAGGTGGATTAACGGTGAGACACAAGATAGCCGGTCGGAAGCTGTCGCGTCATACAGCGCCCCGCATGGCCATGCTCCGCACGGCCGTGACGGACCTGTTGCGCCACGAGACGCTTCAGACTACCGACGCCAAAGCAAGAGAGATCCGGCGGATGGCCGAAAGGATCATCACCAAGGGCAAGCGAGGAACGCTGCACGACCGGCGTCAGGTTGCGGCGGTGCTGACCGACGAGGACATCGTGCGCAAGCTCTTCGACGAGCTGGCCGCACGGTACGAGGACAGGCCGGGCGGGTACACGCGGATGATCAAGCTGGGCAACCGGAACGGAGACGCCGCGCCGATGGCCATAGTGGAGTTGGTATCGTAGGAGTGCGAGCGGTCGGGCCGATACGGCCGAATAGGGTGCGGCGCCATGCGGCTTGCCCTGATGGTGGAGTACGATGGCACTGACTACCACGGGTTCCAGTATCAGGCCAACGCCCGCTCGATACAGGAGGAGTTGGAGAAAGCCATTCATCGATTCACAGGCGAGCGAGTCCGGGTCAAGGGGGCCGGCCGAACGGATGCCGGAGTACATGCAAAAGGTCAGGTTGTGGCCTTCGACACCTGCTCCGAACATCCGAAAGAAGTCTTCCTGAGGGCGCTCAATCACTATTTGCCGTGCGACATCGTCGTGCGGAAGGTGTGCTCCGTTCCCGGCAGCTTCGATCCTCGACGGATGGCAACAAGTCGAAGATACTCATTCACGATCGACAACGGACCGGTACGGTCGCCTCTGACGAGGCGCACGAGCCACCACGTCCCAACCCCTCTCGACGTCGGCAGGATGCGAAGAGCGGCGCGCCACTTTCTCGGCCGCCACGACTTCGCCCGCTTCGCGGGCCGGCCGGACAGGGAGGACGCCAGTACCGTCAGGCAGATCGCCGAGCTAACAGTGCGGCGGAGCGGCCGCATGGTGATGCTGGACGTGGAGGGTAGCTCGTTCTTGCCGCATCAGGTCAGGAGGATGGCCGGAGCGCTGGTCGATGTGGGACATGGAAGGCTGGCACCGGCACAGGTGAAGGGGATGCTGGACGGAAACGAAGTCGGCGCGGTCGCCGGCGCGCTGCCGCCGCAGGGCCTGTGCCTCCTGAGCGTAGAATACGGGAACCTGTCAATGGAAGAGGATTTCGGAAATGGTAACAACTAGAGGACGGACGCGTTCGAAGCCGTCCCGGGTCGAGGCTGAGTGGCACGTCGTGGACGCCGAGGGAAAGACTCTTGGCAGGGTGTCGAGCGAGATAGCCGTGCTGCTTCAGGGCAAGCATAGGCCGTCCTACGTGCCGTATATGAACACCGGGGACTTCGTCGTAGTCATCAACGCCGAAAAGGTTCGGGTCACGGGCAAAAAACTGGAAGACAAGAAGTACTACAGGCATAGCGGCTACCACGGCGGACTGACCGAGCGGAAGCTGTCGGACGTTCTGCGTACGGATCCCACGCATGCAATGAAGCATGCCGTCAAGGGGATGCTGCCCAAGAACAGCGTCGGCCGCCGGATGTTGTCGCGCCTAAAGCTGTATTCGGGAGACTCTCATCCCCACGCCGCGCAGATCAACTACGGCGCCAGTCGCCGCATGAGTACGGATGGCGCCGCAAAGGAAACCGAGTCGGAGGAGGCGTAGTTGAACGAACGTACCTACTACTACGGGACGGGCCGGCGTAAGACGTCCGTGGCCCGAGTCCGGCTCTTCATGGAGAGCGGGCCGATAGTCATCAACGGCAAGCCGATGGAAGAGGTGTTCGGCTGGATGCCGTGGCGTGACATCGTCATGGAGCCGTTCCAGGCAACGGAGACCGAGGGCAGGTTCAGCGTGGTGGCGAAGATCTCCGGAGGCGGGGTCGTCAGCCAGGCTGGCGCCCTCAGGCACGGCATCGCCCGGGCGATGATCGTGGCCGACCCCGAGCTCAGGACCAGGCTCAAGCGGGCCGGCCTGCTCACTCGAGACTCCCGGATGAAAGAGCGGAAGAAGTACGGCCTCAAGCGCGCGAGGAAGGCAGAGCAGTACTCGAAGCGCTAGGCGACCTGCGGGGCATAAAGGCCCCTGCTTGCCGTTCGATAGGCCCCTACGGCTGCTGAAGCAGCTGTAGGGTGTTGCCGTCGGGGTCCGAGAAGGTCGCAACCCATCCGCCCCAATGCTCCCGCTCCGGCTCGCGCTCCAGGACAACGCCTCTCTCCCTGAGCAGCTCGCACTGGGCGTGTATATCGTCTACGCCCAGGTTGATCATTATCCTATGCGGCTCGGCCGTCCTGCCTGCGACGTGGGTGTGCGTGCCGAGTCCCAGCCGCACGTCTCCCCATCTGAAGGAGACGAAATCCGGCCTGACCGAGTGCGGCGTCAATCCCAGGACGTCCCGGTAGAACCGGAGCAGGCGCTCCAGGTCGTCGGTCCAGACGATGACGCCGGCGAGTCCCTCGATCATGCGCCGCACTCCGGAGCGGCCCGTCGACAACGGAACCGTTGGATCGGCGAGCGCCCGCGCCTTGTGCCCGGCGGGATCGGGAGTATAATGCTATACAGAGACTCGTGGTGGGGACGACAGCTTGGGTGGTGGGGTCTTGAGAAAGGAGGTGCTGCGTTGGACAGTAGTAGTCGGAGGTGTTCCGGATAGGTGTTCTCCGGAACGCCTCTCTGATAGGCCCCGCCTCGGCGGGGCCTATCTATTTTCGCCGCGGCGCGAGCGCGGAGGGCCACTACGCCATCCCCTCCAGCAGCGCTTCGCGCACCAACTCCATCGCGTTCAGGCTGAGGCGGGTGCGGTCCGGAACGCTGCGTCCGGCCGAGTTGTAGGACAGCGTTCTGACAGTCCCGCCATCGGTGACCGATATGCAAGTCCGGCCCCGCGCCAGGTTCTCGGCGCTGTCAGACTCGTCCGGCACGCCGTGCAGCGCGAGCCCGATGTCGGCCCCCGTGCGCTCTCTCATTGACCGCGCCAGCTCGTCGGTGAGGCTGGCGGGGTCGCCCATCAGCTCGTCTATCGTGCCTGCGGCTGTTGACGAGCCGGCGATGAGGCGTAGTATGGACGCGGGTCCCCCGCCGATCACGGCCTCCACGAACCGGTCCGGGCTGGCCCGCTGGATCCGCTCAGCCAGCATCCCCCCGGTGACGTCTTCGTAGACGGAAACGGTCTTGCGGCCCTCGCCCAGCAGCGTCGCGACCGCGTCCTCCATCGAGTCGTCGTCCGAGGCGAAGACGTGCCGCCCGAGCAGGCTCCTGACCTCCGCCTCGACGGGCTCGATCATCTCGGCCGCTGCTTCGAGACTGTGGGCCTTCGCGGTGATCCGCACGTCGACCTGGCCCGGGTGCGCCAGCACACCAACGGTTGGATTCCTGGAGTTGGCGATCAGATGGCCTACCAGGTCGTCGACGGCGCTCTCGCCCATCCCCGCGACCTTGAGGATGCGGTGTGTGATGAGCTCGGAGAGGTCGAACTTTTCCCGCAGGTACGGCGCGACCCTGTTGTCGAACAGCCACTTCATCTCGACTGGCACGCCGGGCAGCGAGAAGACGATGCCGCGAGAGTCCTCGACGATAAAGGATGGCGCGGTGCCATTGGGGTTCTCGACGGGTATGGCCCCCTCGGGGATGTAGGCCTGCCGCTCGTTGTTCCTGGTCATCACGAACCCGCGGCTGCGGAACCGCTTCTCGATCTGCTCCAGTAGATCCGGGTCGAGGACCAACTCCAGGCCGGTGACTTCGGCCACGACCTCGCGCGTCAGATCGTCCTGAGTGGGGCCGAGTCCGCCGCTGGTGACCACGATGTCGGACCGGTCGAGCGCCCGGCCGATCACCTCTTTCATGCGGCCGGGGTTGTCGCCGACGACGGTCTTGTAGTACATGTCGACGCCCAGCGCGGTCAGGCGCTCCGCCATCCACGCTGAGTTTGTATCGACGATCTGGCCGAGCAGCAGCTCCGATCCTATGGCTACTATCTCCGCGGTGGCCAATGTTCGCTCCTCCAATCTCCATGCCGACGCCGGGTCGGGGAGAGACCACCGCTCCGGCGCGGCGGTCGGCCGCTCGTAGTTCCGCAGGTGTCCTCGGCGCTGGCTCCCGTACGCCTTGTCTCCGCGCTATGGGCCGATTTCGTACTGCGGTCGGCCGCCGGTTCAGCCGTGCTTGTCTCTGAGTATGTCAGCGCCGTCGCAGAGGGCCTTGAGCTTCAGGTACGCCTCGTCAAGGTCCGCCGGGTTGGCGCTGGAGGGGGAAAAGCCGCAGTCGGGGTTTAGAGTAAGGCGCTCTTTCGGAACGTACTCCATCGCGGCCTCCGTCCTGGCTACCACGTCCCGGGGCGACTCCACGTGCGGATCGGTGTGGTCGATCACGCCGAGGCCGAGGACCTTGTCCTCGGGGAACCGCTTCAATACCTCGATTCCGCCGGCGTCCGGGGTGGCGAACTCCATCGCGAACCTGTCGACGTTCATCTGCGCGAGGGCGTCCAGAATCAGGTCGTAGGGCCCGGTGGTGGCGTGCTTGCGGTTGAAGTGGGCGTGGCACATGTGGACGCTGACGGACAGGTCGTCGACGCCCTCAACGGCGCCGTTGACCGAGGATACAGACATCTCGATCTCGCCGTCGACGTCCACGATGCCCTGACCCTCTCTATATGCGGGGTCGACCAGCAGGGCCAGCCACGGATCGTCGAGCTGCACGGCGTCGACGCCGGCCTCGGCCAGCGCCCGCAGCTCGCCGCGTACTATCGGGATGCAGTCCTCCATGAACTCCCGGCGCGTCGGGTACGCGGAGGTCGAGTGCTCGGGGCTCCACATACGCCTGGCGACGGTGTACGGGGATGGGATCGCGACGATGGTCTTGGCGGCTGTGTGCGCACGCAGGAACGACGCTTCGGCCACCGCGATCGGACGCCGCTGCTCCAGCTTCCGCACGACGGCGGGGTACGGCATCCGCGACACCGTAGACGCCCTGGTGGAGATCAAATCGTCCTCGAAGCCGTCGACGGCCTCGGAGAAGACCTTGACGTAACTCTCGCGCCGCCACTCGCCATCGGATACGTAGTCGAGCCCGGCGCGCTCCTGCAACCGGACCGCGAACGGGATGGCGCTGTCGAGCAGCCTGTCGGCCTCCTCGTCGGAGATGCGGCCCGCCTTTCGGTCTTCTATCAGCTCTCGGACCCACTCGTGCCTGGGCAGACTGCCCACGACCAAGGTCGGGAACAGCCGCCCGGCAACCGCTTCTGTCATGTCGTCCTCCTATGAGCCGGACTCTGCCGGTCTCTTGCTCGTCGGTGCCGCCTGGCCGCCTAGAACGGCTGGATCGTGCCGCTCTTCCAGCGCGCGACCGCTGCCTCGGCCCGCGGGCTGATCGCCCTCTGCACGGTCACGTCGATCAGGGCGGGCAAGCCGGACGACAGCGCCCTCTCGATCGCGCCCGAGAGCTCTTCCGGCCGTTCGACGTGCTCGCCGTACCCGCCGAGGCCCGCGACCATCCGATCGTACCTCGCCGGCAGCAGGTCGGTGGCGACGGGCTTGCCGTAGACGCCGAGTTGGATCTGCCGGTCTATGCCCCACGCGGCGTCGTTTCCCAGGATACCGACGATGTTCAGGCCGTGTCTGACGGCGGTATCGTACTCCATTGCGTTGAACCCGAAGCCGCCGTCGCCGGTGAGCAGGAAGACCCGCCTGTCCGGATGCGCGGCCCTGGCCGCCAGCGCAGTCGGCACGCCGACGCCCAGCATCCCCAGCGACGACACGTAGAGCCAGCTTCGCGGCCACCTCGCCGGATGGAAGGCCCGGCCGAAGTGGCAGTAGTCGCCTCCGTCGAACACGAGAAAATCGTCGGGCCGCAGGAACGACTCGAGCACCTTGTGCACCTTCATCGCGTGCATCGGGACTTCGTCCACAGCCAATGTCTCGAGCCACGCTCGCTGGGCGCTCCGCTCGGCCTGCAGCTCTTCCATCCAGGCGAGCCGCGGCCAGGTGTGCCGGGATGCCTCCGCCGACATCTGGTCGACCACTGAGGCGACGTCTCCTACTATTCCGATAGCGGGCGGGCGGTTGCGGCCGATCTCCTCCGCCGCCGGGTCCACCTGGACCAGCGCGGCGCTATGGGCGATGGTCGGCGGCATTGCGTAGCCGAGGATGATGTCCTGCTTCTTGCCGAGCAGCAGCACAGCGTCGGCGGAGCCCGACAGCCGCGCGGCGCGGTTGAGCCCGTTGTCGAAGAAGCCCGCGCTGTTCGGGTGGTCGTCGGGCAGAAGTCCCCGTGCGCCGCCCTCGGTCATCACCGGAATCCGCGTCGTCTCGGCCAGACGGCGGAGAGACTCCCCCGAGTCCGAGTATGCCGCTGCGGTGCCCGCGATGATCAGCGGCCTCGCGGCCTTTCGAAGCAGGGCCACCGCGTCCTCGACGAGACTCGGGTCACCCTGAGTCGGCTGCGCGACGGGCCGTCCTGGGTCGTGAAATGAGACCTCGTCCTCGGCGACGGTCTGCTCCTGCACGTCGATGGGAATCGTGAGGTGCACGGGGCCGCGTCTCCCGGCGTAGGCGACCCGAAGCGCCTGGGCGACCATCTGCGGAATGCGCCGTATGTCCGACACCATCCACGCCTCTTTGGTGGTGGGAAGCGCCATTCCGATCTGGTCGATCTCCTGCATCGCTCCGCGTCCCAGCTCCGGCAGGGGAGCGGAGCCGCTGATAGACAGCAGCGGGCTCTCCGTGTGTAGGGCGTTGCTGAGTCCGGGGATAGCGTTGGCGAAGCCCGGGGTGGTGTACATCGCAACGCCTGGGCCGCCGGTAATTCGGCCCCACGCGTCGGCCATGTGCACCGCGCCCTGCTCGTGGCGGGTGTCGATGAACCGGAAGCCCATGTCGTCCATGACGTCGAGCAGCGGCAGGACGTGGTCGCCGGCGAGGGTGAACACGGTGTCGACGCCCGCTCGCCGAAGCGCCGCGCCGACGAGCTGACCTCCGGTCAGCCTAGCTGTAGGACACACTCAGACCCTCCTATACGCTCATGGAGACCGTACGCGTACGGGATCGCTCGGGATGAAGGCATGGCCGCGACCGTCGATACGCTCCGACCGCTTGCGAACGGGCTTGGTGGATGGCATCCGCCACATTCTAGCCGGGGCCTGTGGGCTGTCAAGCGACTTGGTCCTCCGTTCCGTCTGAGGGCCGCTGCGCCCGGGCCGATACGGTTCGTTTCGGCGCCTTCGAGAGGCGTCTGCGGGCGATCGATTTCCGGCAGCCTCTACAGGGGGATGCGACGGGCGAAGTTGGAGAACACCGGTTTGAAAAGAGTCTTAGAAAATGGTAAAATTATGGCACCTTGGGAGCCTTGAAGTATCGTAGCTGTACAGCTACAAAGGTAGCAGCGGTTATGAAGGTCCTCGCAGGTGTCCTTTCGACGGCCGTTTCGGCCCATCGGGACCCCAAGATTTCTGTCCCACACGCCCGGCCCGCGCCGGTAGTCTGACCATGCGGAGAGACTGATGGCGACAACGCAAATCAACAAAGATTCCCAGTCCTACACCGCCAGCGACATTCAGGTGCTGGAAGGCATGGAGGCGGTCCGCCGCCGGCCCGGCATGTACATCGGCAGCACGGACCAGCGCGGACTCCACCAGCTCATCTACGAGGTCGTCGACAACGCCGTCGACGAGTACATGGCCAGCCGCGCGACGAAGGTGAGTGTGTGGATCGGGCCGGAGGGCGAAGCCACGGTCGAGGACGACGGCGGCGGCATCCCGACGGACATCCACAGCGCCACCGGTTTCTCGGCGGTCGAAACGGTTATGACGACGCTGCACGCGGGCGGCAAGTTCGGCGGAAAGGCCTATGCCGTGTCGAGCGGACTGCACGGCGTGGGCGTATCGGCGGTTAACGCGCTGTCGTCGCGCTTGAGGGTAGAGATCTATCGCGACGGCAAGTTCCACCACCAGGAGTTCGCCGCGGGCAAGAGCACCACCGAGCTCCTCACCCTGGACATGGACCCCTCGCTCAACGGACGGACGGGCACGACGGTCTCCTACATGCCGGACACGGAGATCTTCCCGGAGATCGTCTACGACTTCGCCGTGCTGTCTCAGCGTTTCAAAGAGATGGCCTACCTGAACAAGGGGCTGGAGATACATTTCCGAAGCGACTGGCACGCCAGCCGACGGCCTGAAGACGACGAGAGCAAGTATGAGAAGACGTACCGCTCGGATGGCGGCATCTCCGAGTTCGTCACCGACCTGAATACGGACCGGATCGCGCTGCACAAGCCCCCGATCTACGCGGAGCGGCAGGTGGAAGGGACCAGGGTCGAGGCGGCGATGCAGTACAACGACACCTTCAACGAGCTGGTGTACTCCTTCGCCAACTGCGTCAATACGGCCGAGGGCGGCAGCCATCTGACGGGGTTCAGGGCCGCCGTGACTCGGGTGATCAACGACTACGGGCGCAAGCAGGGGCTGATCAAGGCCGGGGACCCCAACCTGTCCGGCGAGGCGACCCGAGAGGGTATGGCGGCCGCCGTCAGCGTTAAGCTGACCGACCCGCAGTTCGAGGGCCAGACGAAGGAGAAGCTCGGCAACCCCGAGGTGCGTAACCACGTGGAGACGGTCGTCGCCGACGTGCTCCAGGTATACCTCGAAGACCACCCGCAGGATGGTCGCCGGATCATCGACAAGTGCACGACCGCCCAGCGGGCCCGCGACGCCGCTCGGAAAGCCCGTGAGCTGATCATACGCAAGAACGCGATGGACGGCGGCTCTCTGCCCGGCCTGCTTGCGGACTGCTCTGACCGCAACCCGGAGAACTGCGAGCTTTACATAGTGGAGGGCCCCTCGGCGGGCGGTACCGCGAAGATGGGCCGGAACCGGGCGTTTCAGGCGGTGCTGCCGCTGAAGGGGAAGATCCTCAACGTCGAGAAGGCGCGCGAAGACAAGATGATCGGCAACCCGGAGATCCGTGCGCTGATCATCGCCCTCGGCGCCGGAATTGGCGAGGACTTCAACCTCGAAAAGCTCCGCTATCACCGCATCGTGATAATGACGGACGCGGACGTGGACGGCTCGCATATCCGTACACTGCTGCTGACATTCTTCTTCAGGAACATGAATCCGTTGATCACCAACGGTCACCTGTACATCGCCCAGCCGCCGCTGTACGGGATCACGAGCGGCAGGTCGAGCTACTGGGTCGCCGACGAGGAAGAGCGCGAGGCGGTCCTGCAGAAGCTCAGCGCCAGGAAGAATGTCAACGTGCAGCGCTACAAGGGCCTGGGCGAGATGAACGCCACGCAGCTCTGGGAGACGACCATGGACCCGGAGCAGCGGACCCTTCGACGGGTTGATCAGCACGATGTGGGCGAGGCGGACCACATCTTCGCCCTGCTCATGGGCGACGTTGTCGAGCCCAGACGCAACTTCATCCAGGCGCACGCGCTGGAAGTCGAGAATATCGACATCTAACGCGCCCGTGCGGTTGAGCAGAGGACGCGGGCACCGGCCGTAGCTGGGACGCAGGCATTGTGTCCCGGCCCCAAGGGTCCTTACTTCAGTCCCACAACCCGGTGCTGAAGTACCGCTCCCCGATGTCGTTGATGACGGTCACTATTACGCCGCCGCGGATTCGCCTGGCAACCTGATAAGCGGCCTGGATGTACGCGCCGGTGGACTGCCCCGCGAAGATGCCGTTGCTCGCGAGCAGCCGAGACATCTCGCGGGCTTCGTCCACGTCGACCATGACCGTCTCGTCTACCACGCTCTCGTCGAAGGTGTCGGGGACGATATGGCCCTGCCCGAGCGGCTTGAGCCCCTCCACGCCGGGCCATTCGTCGAAATTGATCAGCACGATCCGCACGCCGGGTCTGGATTCCTTCAGCCGGCGGCCGACGCCTGTTATGGTGCCGCCGGTGCCGACGCCGGCGACGAAGTGGGTGATCCCCGGCGTCTGGCCCAGGATCTCCTCGGCAGTCGTGTCGTAGTGCGCCTGCGGATTGTTGACGTTGCTGTACTGGTCGCAGTAGAAGTAACGGTCGGGTTCGCTCTCGTAGCGGCGTTTGACCTCCCTCAGCGTCTCGTCGTAGCCCATCATAGGGTCGGTGAAGACGATTTCGGCGCCGTGGGCCATCAGCCGCCGCTTCCGCTCCTCGCTCGCGTTGGACGGCATCACGAGCTGGACTCGGTAGCCCAGCGTAGCGCCGATCATCGCGTAGGCGATCCCGGCGTTGCCGGACGTGGCGTCGATGATCGTCTTGTCCTTAGTGAGGTCGCCGGTCAGGATCGCCTCGACCAGCATTCTGAGGACGGGCCGGTCCTTGATCGAGCCTCCCGGGTTGAGCTGTTCGGCCTTGGCGTGAATCTCGGCGCCGCCTATGTCGAGAGGGAGGTCGAGCTTGATCGTCGGCGTATTGCCGATGGCCATCAGCGCCGGGCGCTTCGCGATGAAGTCCTCGAACTCCTGAGACTGGGGCAATAGGGCGACCTCCTGCCGCGGTCCCGCACTGTGAATGCGAGGCGAGAACGGGCGGAAGCAGTATAGCCAGCCAGATACGCGCGCGGCAACAAGCCCTGGTACGATGCGACCTTGGAGCGAGGCGTCCCGCTGCTATACTGTGGTCGCGTCGCAAACTGGCGATCGAATCGAGTGGCCCAGTCCTCATGGCAGCCGCGTGACCACCCTGGACCGGTCTCCTCCTCCCGGATCACCATCACCTCGCGACGGCCACGTAGAGAGGGGATGAAATGGCGGATGGCCGTTCCGATTCCGAGTCGCATGCATATGAGGTGAAGGCATGACTAAAGCAGGCATTGTCGAAGAGGAGCTGCGGTACAAGTTTCTGTACCAAGGACGACTGGCGCTGGCCTACAACAAGGGCTGTCTCGAGTGGGGCGACTTCTACCTGTCGCGGCCCAACTTCTATCCCGTGTACACGCCATGCGGCAGGGAAGTGACTACCAGCTCGTCTTACTTTCGCACCCACCACAAGTCCATCTTCTTCGGTCACGCAGACGTCGACGGGGCTAACTTCTACCATGACAACAACCCCACACGCCCCGATCTCGGCGACATCATCTTCGAGGGCGGCAAAGTCGAGGAGTCGGGCGACTCGGTGACGATTCGGACCTCCAACGGCTGGGTGACCAAGAAGGGCGTGCGCAAGTTATTGGAGAGGCGCGACATCACCTGGACGCCCGGAGACCAGGTCCACGTGCTCGACGTAACCTCCGCGTTGGTCTCGGCATCGGGCGACGTCACGTTCGACAAGGACACTCACTCGTACATAGGCGTCAGGATGGCGGACACCATCGACGTCGAGGACGGCGGCAGTGTGGTCAACTCCAACAGTGAAGAGAACGAGGCCGGTACGATGGACAAGTACGCCGACTGGGTCGACTACAGCGGCGTCGTCGCAGGCCGCCAGGTGGGCATCACCCTGATGCATCATCCTGACAACCCGCCGTCACCCTACTTCGTTCGGGACTACGGGACGATGTGCAGCAACTTCACGCTGCGCCGGCCCTACGTTCTGAAGGCAGGCGACGAGCTCAGTCTGCGCTTCAGACTGCTGATACACACCGGCGGCCCCGACGACCTCGACATCGCTGGATATCACGCCGCGTACCGCGAGTCCTAGTACCTACTAACAATATACAGCGTTATATTGTATGCTCAGTTTATGTCAGGAGTAGCAACGGTTATCGAATTGACGGAGGAGGAGCGAGGGACGCTGGAGAGTTGGGTGCGCGGAACGAGTACTGAGCAACGCTTTGTGCAACGAGCCCGTATCGTGCTGGAAGCCGCGACGGGAAGCACGACGAAGGATGTCGCATCTAAGTTGCAAACGCGTGCGGCTACCGTGAGCAAATGGCGCACCCGGTTCGCCAAGCATAGATTGAGGGGACTGGCAGATGCTCCCCGGTCGGGCAAGCCCCGGGTATACGACGAGGAGACCGAGCGGCGCATTCTGGCCCAATTGGACGAGCCTGCGCCGGACGGGTACACGACGTGGACGGGCAAGCTGTTGGCCAGAGCCCTTGGCGACGTGTCGGCGATACATGTCTGGCGGGTCCTGCGCAAGCACGGCATCCACCTTCAGCGACGTCGCAGTTGGTGCGTGAGCACCGATCCGCAGTTTGCCCAAAAGGCGGCGGACATAGTGGGTCTGTACTTGGAACCGCCCGAGAACGCAGTGGTGATCAGCGTCGATGAGAAGCCTTCCATCCAGGCCTTGGAACGAGCTCAGGGGTGGCTGCGCCTTCCTAACGGAGAGGCGGTGCGGGGGCATACTCACGAGTACAAGCGACACGGGACTACGACCCTCTTCGCTGCCCTTGAGGTGCATACCGGCAAGGTTAATGTGGCCCACTATCGCCGCAAGCGGCGACGGGAGTTCCTCGACTTCATGAACCGTATAGTGGCCCACTATCCCGATACCGAGCTCCACGTGGTGCTGGACAACTTCGTCACTCATAAGCCCAAGCATGACCGTTGGCTTGCCCGCCATCCGTTAGTCCACTTCCACTACACGCCCACACATGCTTCATGGCTGAACCAGATCGAGGTCTGGTTCAGCATCCTGACCCAAGCTGTCCTACGACACCTCAGTGCCACGAACCCCAAGCAGGTCTGTCAGGCTATCGACCGCTTTACTGATGCCCGCAATCAGAACCCTACTCCCTTCGAATGGACCAAGACCGTTGTCAAACCTGGAAGTCTCAAACAACGTTACTCTGACTTATGATAGCAAGTACTAGGACCCCGCGCAACGGGGCCTAGAGCGTCTTTGCGAGGTGCCCGAACGCGCCGACGCCGTGGAACTGGTGCGTCCCTTCGAACACCTCGAAACCAAGCCGGTCCTCCGCGTCCATGGCGCGGTACATCTCTCGCGCTTCGCCGACGGCGTAGCGCGTCGCCTCGACGGGGAATATCCGATCGTCCGTGCCGGTCTCGACGAACAGCGAACGCGGCGCGATGAGCCCCGCCACGTCGTACATCTCAGCGTAGCGGAGGATTCCCGGGATGTAGTTGTCGATGCAATGTTGGATGCTGAAAATGCTGTCGCGGAAGGTGCAGAAGTAGCCGCTGACGACCGCCGCCTTGACCCTATGGTCCAGAGCCGCCGTGAAGAACGACGTGGCGCCGCCGCCCGAAATGCCCATTACAGCCAGGCGATCGGCTTCGACCTCCGGCCGCGTCGCGAGGTAGTCGATGGACCGTATGGCGTCCCACACGCGCCAGCCAATCATCGTCTGACCCAGCAATAGAGCGGCTCCGGCGACCGGCTGGCACGATGACGAGCCTGGACCGGAGGCGCGGGCCGCCGCGTCCCGGCGATGGCCGAAGCCGATCTGTTCGATGGCCAGCACCACGTAACCTCGCCTGACGCATTGAAGGGCGAAGTCCTTCTGATAGCCGCCCCGGCGCAACCTCATCGTCCCGTCTTCACGGATTCCGACGATATCGTCGACGCCGCGGCCGTGGCCGTGGAGGCACAGCACTGCAGGGGCCGGAGCGCGAAGCGGCTTGGGGGTGAGCAAGTAGCCGACCACCGTACTATCGGGGCGGCTCTGAAAGTGGACAGTCTCACGGGTGTAGGTCCGGAACTCGACCTTCTCCGTCAACCTGGGCGATAGCGGGCACGGCTTCGCCGGGAAACCACCGATCAGATCGACCAGACTGCTTCGCAGCTCCCGCTGCCATGCCTCGGCTTCCGCCCGGCCGGAGGCATGGAAGGTGAGTGTCCGCTCGCTATCGGCGTACGAAGCCAGCGAGAAGTCGAGGGTGTCCAGTTGCTGCGCCATCGGTCGATGCGTTGGCCTACGCCGCGTCGGCCCAGCTTGCGATGAACGACTCGGCGTCGACGCCCTCCGGTAGCTCGTTGAAGTAGTAGTGCATCGGGCCCGACTGGAACGCGGGCTCGAACATCTCCACGTCGTCCTGAAGCGACGCGTCGAGACCCTCGAAGCGGCTCCAGAGCGCCCGAGACTCCTCGACGCTGAAGCGCTCCGCGAACGCCGCACCCCAGTTCAGGGTTATGGGATGGTTGCTCTTGGCCCGGTTGAGCGTGGCCTCGGTCACCTTGAATTCCGGGTCACGGAGCGCTCGGACGTGCAGCGCGGCCTTGGACAGGTAGATGGTGAGCACCGTCTTGCCGCTCGGGCCGGCGCCCGGCTGCAGCGCCTCGACACCGGCCCGGTATGCGTCGACGTCGCGTCGGATGGCCGCTCTCAGCGTCGACTCGGTGACGTCCTGCATGCTCAGGCTCCGGGCCGCGAACGACTCGAACTTCCCACGGGCCTCGGCCGACAGGCTTTCCGTGAAGCCGAGGTCCGGGTAGGCGCCGTATATCGCGTGACCGCCGTGCAGGGTGCGCCGCGTCCTGGTCGTGTAGTTGCTGCCGGTGTGGATGAGGAAGTTGCTGTAGACCACGGCGTCGCCGGCTCTCAGCTCGACTGCGACACCGGTGGAGACCGGCGATTTCGGGTTGGCGTGGAGCTCGGCGTTCTCCCCCTCGGTGTTGCGGCGCCGGTGGCTGCCGGGAACGACCCAGAGGACGTTGTCGTCGTACAGGGGTACATTCCACTGCGTGTACCGGGGACCGTTCTCAGTGAAGTCCGCCGCCAGCGCGTCCATGGGGGCCATGTCCACCGGGTGAACGTCGCGGTGCCATCCCGTTCCGCCCGGGTGGTCCCGCACCGGATTGCACATCATCATCATCTGGGTGATGTTGGGCTCCGGGTTGCACAGCAGCCGGCTGGCGGTGTCGAGGGTCCCGTCGGCGACCCAGAAGTCCTCGATTACGTTGGCAGTCTCCTCGTCGATGAGCCCTGGCCACTCGAAGAAGACGCGAGGCTGTCTGTGGGCCTCGTACACGCCGCCGGGAGGGTCGCCGGGCCCTCGCTCGCGAGCCCAGACGACCTTCTGCCGCTCCAGGATCGTGTCGCAGCTCGCCCGCATAGCCTCCATCTTGTCGGCGAGGACGAAGTCCCTGAGTATCAAATAGCCCTGGTCGATGAACTGAGCGCGGTCTACTTTCATGACGTCCTCCAAATCGGTTTTTGTCAGACCATGTAGGTACTAGGAGACGGGAGGGCGGCGGTTGTCCCACGGGCGGGCGCGCTCGAATGCGGCGGATGCCGCGAGGATCGTCGCCTCGCCGCCCCGGCGTCCGATGACGTGCAGTCCCACGGGCAGGCCGTCCGACGCTATCCCGCAGGGGATACTTGCGGCCGGGTGGCCGATCATATTGATCGGGTAGGTGAAGGCGGGAACCGCGATCTCACGGTATGCGTCGAGGCCGTCGATCTGCGCCGGCGGCTCCCCCAAGGGGAAAGCCGTGCTCGGCATCGTCGGCGTAAGCAACAGGTCGTATGTCTCGAAGAGCGTCGCGAAGCGCGACTTGAGCTCTTCCATCCGGCCCAACTCGGCGGAGTACTGCCCTCCCGTTACCGTCGCGCCGTTTTCGAGACATCGCCTCGTATACCACGTGATCTTGTCCGGGTGCTCGCGCAGCAGATTGCCGTAGCCCGCGTACAGGTTGGCGGTGAACAGGGCCCAGAACGTGTCGAAGGGGGACTCGACCGCAAAGTCCGCGTCCTCCACGGTGCAGCCCAGCTCTTCGAACGCCCTGGCGGCGGACGCCGTCATCTCGGCGACCTCAGCCTCGACCGGCGCGTAGCCGAGGTCGAGGCTCCAACCGATGCGGAGGCCTTCGACGCCGCGCTCCGTCGCCGCGACGTAGTCTTCGGGCGCTTCCCGGAGCGAGCCGGGGTCTCTGGGGTCGTGGCCGGCCACGACCTGCAGCAGGACTGCCGAGTCCTTGACGGTACGGCTCATGGGGCCCTGCTGGCTGAACTGGTTGGCCATGGGCGGCCCCGCCACGCCGCCGAACTTGGGGACCCTGCCTTGCGTCGGTTTGATCCCGTAGACGCCGCAGAAGCTGGCCGGAATTCGGATGGAGCCTCCGCCGTCGCCGCCCGTCGCCAGCGCACACAGGCCGGCGGTCAACGCGGCCCCGGAGCCACCGCTGGAGCCGCCCGTCGAGCGGCTCGTGTCCCAGGGGTTGCGGCAGTCGCCCAGGCGACTCTCCGTGCTCCCCAAGAGGCCGAGCTCGGGCGTGTTCGTCTTGCCGAGGATTATTGCGCCCGACGCACGCACGCGCTCCACGACGATGGAGTCGGCGGTCGGCACCCGGTCCTCGAAGACGAGCGAGCCGCCGGTGGAGCGAATGCCCGCGGTCGACTCCAGGTCCTTAACGCCGATGGGCACGCCGTGCAGTGAGCCCAGGTCGTCGCCCCGCATCACGGCGTCCTCGGCGTCCTGCGCGGCGGCCTCAGCCTCGTCTCGGGCGAGGGTCAGGTACGCGTTGAGTTGCGGATTCAGACTGTCGATGCGCTCGAAGTAGAGCCGAACGAGCTCGACTGGGGAGACCTGCTTTTCCCGAATCAGGTCCCGGAGCTCGGACGCGGACTGAAACGCGATGTCGCTTCCTGTCGTCATGTAGAAAGTCCTCCCGGTCCTGAACTGGTGCCGGTCTGTCTGTCCGGAGGGCCTCAGATCGGCGGATGGCGTCGAACGCTATATCTTGTAGAGTTTTTCTGCGTTGCCGGAGAACATCGCCACCTGCTCGTCGTGGCTGAACTCGGAGATGATGCCGGTGTACGCGTCGATCAGGTCGTCGTACGTGCTGAACAGTCTGTCGACGGGCCAGTTCGACGCGAAGATGCAGCGCTCGGGCCCGAACGCCTCGATGCAGTGCGTCACCCACGGCCGGATGCTGTCGACCGTCCAGCTCCAGTCGCACATGCCCAAGCCTGAGATCTTACACACCACGTTGTCGGCCTCGGCCAGCGCGGTCATGCCCTTCTTCCAGCCCTCGAAGTACTCGTCCGTCCGTTCCTTCGGAAAGCCGCAGTGGTCGAGGACCGCGATCGTGTTGGAGAACTTGGAGGCCAGGTCTCGCATTTTGACCATGTCGTGCCACTCGACGTCGAGGCTGGCGACAAGGTTGTACTTCTCCAGCAGCGCGTAACCCCTGTGGAAGTCCGACTTGACCAGGTAGTCGCCTTCCGAGAAGTCGCGAATCCCGACGACGTTGGGGAACGCGCAGTGTCGCGCCAGCTCCTCCTCGACGGACGGCGACTTCAGCTTGCTGTGCGCCACGATGCCGTTCGGCCAACCGGTGCGCTCGGCGGCCTGCGCCAACCACTCCGACTCCTTCACGGGGTCCTCTATGCCCAGGGCGGCCTGAACGTGGACGATCTTGGTGACATTGGAGGCGCGGGTCTCGGCGATCAGGTCCTCGGCGACGAAGTTCTTGCCCTTGAGCTTGTCGAGCTGCGGGCCGATCTGCGGATGCAGGAAGTCGGGCTCCAGCCACGTGTAGGCCAGATCGGGGTGGCCCAGGTCCCAGAAGTGGATGTGCGTGTCGACGAAGTCCAACTTACCCATGCACGTCCTCCCGCGATGCTACCGCTCTTGGGTTGGCGATTATACTGGCCGGTAGTGACGGCGGCAACAGACGGACACCAGCCGCGCCCGAGGCCGACACGGGCGTGGGCTTGCTCTACCGGAACAGGTCTGCCGACCGGTCTCGGAGCAGCTCCGCGGAGCCGCCTTCGCCGGGGCGGTACGATACGCCCCGCACTATCGCCGCCGGTATGCCCAGCGCCTTGCCCATGACGACTTCGGCGGCCGCGCTCAGCTCGTCCGCCAACGCGATCCTGGTAACGTGCAGCACGTTACCCTGAGCGTCTTCGGTCCCCCTGTAGTCGACGAACGGGTCCATGCCGTCCACCCCGATGGCGAAGTCGACGTGCCCCTCGCGCCACGGACGCCCGAACGTGTCCGACACGATCACTGCCACGTCCACTCCCGCCACCGCGGCGATCGCGGCCCTGATCTCCCGGGCGGAGCTGTCCGGGTCTTCGGGGAGCAGGCTGACGGTCCTGTCGCCCGGCACGTTGGACGAGTCGATTCCGGCGTTGGCGCACACGAGGCCGTGCTTCGTCTCGGTGATCAGGATGCCGCGGGCCGGGTCGACGCGCACGATGGAGCGGCTCTCGCGCAGCACGAGCTCGACGAGCCGCGGGTCCCGGCCGGATTCCGCCGAGAGCTGGACGGCGAAAGGGGAGGGCGACACGTCCTCGAGGTTCACGAGCTGTCCCTCGGCCTTCGACACGATCTTCTGGGTGACGACGACCACGTCGCCGGATTCGATGGGGGCGCCGCCATCGGAGGCCGCAGCGACGATCATCGACCCCAGCTCGTCGCCGGGTCGCACCTCCGGGATGCCGGTAATCCCGATGACCTCGATTCTTGGTAGCTTCGCCTCGTTGGTGCCCATGACGCGCCGGTTATAGCACGGCCCAAAATGCCGGTCAACGAACGCGTCGCCCTGCAACTGTTCTGAGTCGAGGCTGTGTCGACATCAACGCCGGACGTTTGCCCCCGGGCATACTCGATGGCAGGCGCGCCGATGCGTCTGCTAGAATCCGGTATCTCGCCCCGAGACTCGCTTCCGCGGCCACCGGATTTGTCCACCGCGCAGGACGCGCGGACCGGACCGATGCCGGGTGTGGAGGCGGGAACGACCGGGCCGGCGTTTCCGGCCGGAGGTCAAAGTTGACGCACGGCGCCGTTCCCGCGCTCCTCAGCCTTAGAAGCCTCCTCTTCGTCCCCGGCAACCAGGTGCGTATGCTCCGAAAGGCCCTGGATCTGGCTCCGGACGCCTACGTCCCGGACCTGGAGGACTCGGTGCCGGACGCCGAGAAAGACACCGCAAGGTCGATAGTGGCCGGTCTGCTGCCTGAGCTGGCGCAGGCGGGCCCGCTCGTCGTTCCCAGGGTGAACGCGATGGAGTCCGGGCTGCTGGAAGCGGACCTCCGTGCCGTGATCGGCCCCCACACCTTCGGCGTCTCGGTCGGCAAGGTGGGCACCGCCGCCGAGGTGGACGCGGTGTCCCAAATGGTGGAGAGGGTCGAGCGGGACAAAGGCGTGGAGCCGGGCTCGACCCGGCTGGTGCTATGGCTGGAGTCGGCGCTCGCTGTCGTGAACGCGTACGCGGTCTGCGCCGCGTCCGCCCGGACCGTCGCCGCCGCCTTCGGGGCTGAGGACTTCACCAACGACATGGAAATCCAGCGTAGGGACGACGATGCCGAGATCGCCTACGCCCGGAGCGCCGTGTCGGTGGCGGCCCGAGCCGCCGGTGTCCTGGCGCTGGATACGCCCTTCTTCCGCTTCCGCGATTCCGCCGGACTGAGAAAAGACGCCCTCGAGGCCCGTATGCTCGGCTATCGAGGCAAGTTCGCGATCCATCCGGCACAGATAGATGTCCTCAGCGATGTCTTCTCGCCGTCCCAGGCTGAGATCGACCACGCACGGAGAGTCGTCGAGTCGTTCGAGGAGGCCGAGCGCGCCGGGCGCGGCTCCACGTCGCTTGACGGCGAGGTAGTCGACATTCCGGTGGTGAAGCGGGCCCGCAACCTGCTCCGGCGCGCCGACGCCGACGCCCAAGCCGGAGGTGGAGCCCCAGATGGCCGCTGACACGATTCGTCTGGCCGGCATGGTCTTCTACGGCTACCACGGCGTTCGGCCGGCTGAGAGGAAGACCGGCCAGCGGTTTGTGGTGGACCTGGAAGTCATCCGGGACCTGACCGCCGCCGCCGGGTCGGACGACCTTCGCGACACGGTCAGCTACTCGGAGCTCTTTCGGTTGGTCAAGGGCATCGTGGAGGGGCCCCCTCACAATCTTCTGGAGAGCCTTGCCGGCGCGATTGCCGCGGCAGTGCTGGACGCCCACGACGTGAATGCGGTCACGGTGGGGGTGAAGAAGCCGGAGCCGCCGATCGCGGGCGCCGTCCTGGGGTACGCCGGGGTCGAGATCACGAGAAGCAGATAGGCGGAGTCGCCGTTCAGGGGCCCCTGGGGGCTGCCGAGTAGAGCGGGCCCGACGGCGTGAACTGGAAGTCCTGGAGCAGACCGCCGCTCGCGTAGGTGAAGTAGACTCCGGGCCGTTCCACGTTGTGCTCCACGATCTGCCGGATCGCCCTGCGTACGTCGGTCGTGTAGATTCGTGGGACGCGCTCCGGGAACAGCTCGTGGAGGTCATCCAGGTACCATCCGAACCGGAGCAGCGGCGCCGCGATCACCGTCACGTCTCGATCCGGCCGGTCCACGTACCTAGCGTACAACAGCGATGCCACGTTTCGCTCCCTGGAGCTGACCAGCACCGATCCGTCCGGTGCGGCGTCCAGCATAGCGCGGGCCCGCTCCAGCGCGGCGCGTTCCCCTCTGAGGTCCTGGTCGCTGTAGCCGAGCGCCACCGTCACGACCGGCAAGAATATGATTGCGAGCACGCTTAGCAGCACCGCCTGGTGGGCGACGTTCACCTGGACCCGCCAGCGCCCGAGGACGTTCCATTCGCCGTCGAAGTCCCGCATCCACGACGCCATGATCCAGAACAGCCCGACGCCCAGCCAGACCGAGAACATCAGCAGCGCCGGGATGATCAGCGCCTCGGAGTCGACCGAGTCGTAGAGCGTCGCGTAGGCGGTCATGATCAGGATAGACGCCAGAGTGGAGACGAGCAGCGGCCGCGCGAGCGCCAGCAGCGGCACGGCTCCCATCAGTCCGAAGAATAGGCCCAGCGGGTTGAGCTGATCGAATATCAACCGCATCCAATCGGTCACTCTGTCGGCAATGCCGTCTGCCGCAATGCCGAAAACGTGCTCCCGGTACGGCGGCGCCGTCAACATCCAGAGGAAGCCGTCGACGGTGTCTGCGCCACCCCAGTTGACCGGCGGGCCCGCTGCCGCCCGGATGGGAAGGTATGCGTACACGGAGACGCCCGCCAGAAACGGGACCACGAGCCAGGGCGACAACACAGTCCTCCACCCGGCCGCCACACCGATCCAGACGAGTAGAGGCACGGCCGCCGCGAGCAGGGTAGGGTGGTTGCCCAAGCCCATCCCGGTCAGGACGCCAAACGCCGCCAGCAGTAGCCGCTGTCGCCACCGCCCGCGTGTTCCCACGAATGGCGGAGGCAGCGCCAGTGCGACGGCGATCAACAGCAGGAACCCCACGAGAGCGGCGTTCAGCGCATGGACGCCGGTGACGACCGCCTGAGACCACACCACCGGCGCGGCTGCGAAGACGGTTCCTGCCAGCGCCGCCGGCACCAGCGAGAACCACTCGGGCGCCCGCGGCGTGAGCGTCCGGCAGACACGCAGGGTCACCCAGTAGACCGCGACCACGCTGGCGGCCGCCAGGACTGCGGAGAGCAGGTTGCCGCGGAAGGCGAAGTCGCCTACCGGCGCGACCGCTGCGAAGCCCTTGAGCAGGAGCGTATAGGTTGGATAGCCCGGCGAATGGGGAATGCCGAGCGTCTCGGCCGCGGCGAGAAACTCCCCGCCACTGGCGCCTCCCTCACGCCACCCCAGGGCCAGGGTGGGCGGCATTGTCGCCAGATATAGAGCGAATGTCGCCACGGCCAGCGCGGCGCCGCCTGCGACTCTTAGGTTCCGTTCGCGGTCCTTTAGCATCGGCTATTGGGTACATGGTACCCGAACGGATCGGCCCCGTTCATCCAAAACCGACCGGAGGCGTACGTTCAGACGTGGCACTGCGTCGGAGAGGAGCAGGTGATCGGGCCCTGCGGGGCGCCTCGAAACCGGTCGGTTGCGGCTCGGTCTGCCGTTGACCCGCGATTTCGCGACGACATATAATGCGGCTCTGGGGGAGCGACTCAAGAGTTGTACCAAGCAAGCCGGCCGTTTCGAGTCGCCGCGAAGCCGGCCGCGCCTACCTTCCGGACGGGACTCAAGCTGGCCTGACCACCCATGACCCCCTAAGCGAGGCAGAATGCCATTTCTGGACGACCACGTGCAGGAGGCTTGCGGGATCGTGGGCGTCTATGCGCCCGGCGAAGACGTATCCCGCGCCGCATTCTTCGGCCTGTCCGCCCTTCAGCATCGTGGGCAGGAGAGCGTCGGAATAGCGACCGCAGATGGGGCGAACATCCGGTCCCATACGGCCATGGGCCTGGTGGCGCAGATATTCAAGGAAGACGATCTCGCCCGCCTGACCGGCCATGTCGCTATCGGCCACACACGCTATTCGACCACCGGCAGCAGCTATCTGGCTAACGCCCAGCCCATTCTGTCCGACGGCCCAACGTTCGAGCTTGCGCTGGCGCACAACGGCAACGTCGTCAACGCCGTCGAGCTCAAGATCGAGCTCACCGATTGGGGCTGCGACTTCACCACCACCAGCGACTCCGAGGTCGTGGCTCACCTGATCTCTTACGCCCCCGTTCAGTCGTGGGCGGAACGTTTCGCCTACGCCATGGGCAGGCTCAGGGGCGCGTACTCGCTCGTGTTGATGACGAAAGACGCGCTGTTCGGCGTACGGGACGCCCTGGGCGTGCGGCCGCTGTGCATCGGGAAGCTGGACAGCGGCTGGGTGATCGCCTCGGAGTCCTGTGCGCTGGACCACATCGGCGCCACCTTCGTGCGAGAGGTACGACCCGGGGAGGCGGTGATGGTGGACGCATCGGGGCTGCGAACGATCTACCAGCGAGAGGTTGACCATCGCGCTTCGTGTATCTTCGAGCACATCTATTTCGCCCGACCGGACTCGGTGATCGACGACAGGCTGGTCTACAGCAGCCGCATGGCGATGGGCGCCGAGCTGGCCCGCGAGTACCCGGCCGAAGCCGACATGGTCATCGGCGTGCCGGACTCGGCCACGGCGGCCGCAGTGGGATACTCGCGCGAGTCCGGGACCCCTTACGGCGAGGGGCTGGTGAAGAACCGCTACGTGGGCCGTACATTCATCCTTCCCGACCAGCGCCTGCGCTCCCTCGGGGTGCAGATGAAGTTGAACGCGCTTCCCGAGCTGATCGCAGGCAAGCGGCTGGTCGTGGTGGAGGACAGCATCGTCCGCGGCACGACCAGCCGGCCGGTGGTCGAACTGCTGAGGAAAGGCGGAGCCGCCAAAATTCACCTGAGGATCTGCGCTCCTCCCATAATTCACCCCTGTCACCTCGGGGTCGATTTTCCGACCCGCCGCGAGCTGATAGCTGCCAACAGCACCGTCGAGGAGGTCCGACAGGCGGTCGGGGCCGACTCGCTGGGATACCTGAGCCACGAAGGCCTGCTGAGGGCCGTCGGGGTGGCGAGAAACGAAATGTGCATGGCCTGCTTCACCGGTGACCACCCGATTCCGGTGCAGCTCGAGATGGACAAGCTGGCGCTGGAGACCTGATGGCGTCGGCCTCGGGCGAGTCTTCGGCCCCGTCGCACGGGGGCCTCTCGGCTCCCTCATACAGAGATTCCGGCGTCGACGTCGACGCCGCGGCGGACGTGAAGAGCCGGATCGCCGATCTCGTTGCCAGGACGCACGGGCCTCAGGTGCTGGGCGGCGTCGGCGGGTTCGGCGCCCTCTACGCGCTGTCCGGGTTCAGGGACCCCGTGCTCGTGTCCAGCACGGACGGCGTCGGGACGAAGTCGAAGGTCGCCGCCGCCATGGGCCGCTACGATGGGCTCGGCGAGGACGTCGTGAACGCGTGCGTCAACGACGTGATCGTGTGCGGCGCAACGCCGGCCTACTTCCTTGACTACATAGGGGTAGGGGAGCTGGACGCCGCGGTCGTAGAGGACCTGCTATCGGGAATGGTCCGCGCCTGCGAGACCGCGGGCTGCGCGCTGATCGGCGGCGAAACGGCCCAGATGCCCGGCGTCTACGCGGGCGGCGATTTCGACCTCGTCGGCTTCGCCGTGGGCGTCGTGGAGAGGGACGAGATTCTCGACCCGGCCGACGTAGAGATAGGCGACGTGCTCGTGGGGCTGCCGTCGAGCGGGCTCCATACGAACGGCTACTCCCTCGTGCGCCGCGTCTTCGGCCTGGACGACGACCCGTCGCCGTTGCGCCGGCACCGGCCAGAGCTGGGCCGCACGCTGGGAGAGGAGCTGCTGGAGCCGCACCTCTCCTACGTGTCGACCGTCCGAAGCGTGCGGGCCGACGTGAAGAGCATCGCCCACGTCACCGGCGGCGGGCTGATCGAGAATCTCCCGCGCGCCCTGCCGGACGGCGCGGCGGCCTCTCTCGACAGGAGGGCGTGGGACGTGCCCGCGATATTCTTCGTGATCCAGTCCGCAGGCGAGATAGCCGACGACGAGATGTTCCGTGTGTTCAACATGGGCCTGGGCATGGTGCTCGTCTGCGACAGCGCCAAGGCGGCGGCCTTGGCTGCCGAGCTTCCCGGCGCGAAAATCGTCGGCGAGGTCACCGCCGCCTCTGGCCAGCCCAGAGTGAGGTTGTGACGGCCAATGCGGTCTGCCCCGTGTCTGGACGTGATCCACATGAGAGGGCGGCGTTGTGATATCCTTTGGCGCGGATTCGGAGGGTGGCCATACGGGGGCCGGCTTTGTCGGTCGGTGCTCCGAGACTAAGGGAGTGGACTAGATGGCAGCAAACGATAGCAAGATACTCGCGTGGCAGATACTGGTCTCCATCTTGGCTGGAGTCATCCTGGGAGTCTTGATGGGCCTCGGGGAGGCCGAGAAGGGTGAGTTCTTCTTCGATCTCCCGTGGGGCGCCCTCTTGGGGTTCGTCGGCGGACTTGTCGTGATCTTTGGCCTGGCTGCCGTGATCTGGATCGTCTTGGCATTGACCGGCGGCGGGTTTGCTGGCGCCCTCGCCAGTCTAGGTGGGCGTGGGCCGGTTCGGGGCTACTGCGCCGCCATCGGCAGGCTGAAGCGGTCGCCTCTGGCGTGGGCGGTCGCCTGGGGCGTCGTCTGTGCGCTGGGATGGGTGATCATAGCCGCTCTGATCTGGAGTACAGGCGTCGGCAGCAACGTCGGCGTGGCTCTGCTGCTCCTCATCGGCGTCGTGGTCCCGGTGATACTTAACCTGGCCTACGGGGTCACCAAACCGCTGTCGGAGACGGTGACCGGCGGGTACGGCTGGGTGGCCTCAATCGTCAAAGGATTCGGCAAGGTGTGGACGGCAGTGAAGCTGCCGTCGGGGGATATGGCTTTTGCCGCCGGCGCCACGTTCGGCCTGGCCGGGCTGGCGGCCTTCATCTCGGTAGAGGCGATCCTGGGCGTGTTCGGCTTCCTGTTCATGGTCTCCGGCGCGTTTCTGGGCAGGATGGTCAAGGCGATGATAGAGGCCGGGTAGGACCCCGGGGACCCGTCACCGGCCGGTCGCCCGCGTCTGAGCGCAATGGTGCAGTCGCTGCCGCCTCAGGCCGGCCTCAGCGCCGCCCTCGCCGTGGTGCCGTGTGCGAGATCGGCTTCGAGAGAACGTCGCCCATGGGCATCCCGCCGCTCCGCAGCCGCCATCGAGGAGACTCATGAGAGCCCTGTTCAGCGCGTCCAATCTTGAGGGAATCGTCGATTTCGCGCGTGCGCTCCACCGGGCCGGCTTTGAGCTGCTGAGCACCGGCGGCACGGGGAGGCACCTGGCGGACGCCGGGCTGCCGGTGACCCAGGTCTCGGACGTGACCGGATTCCCCGAGATACTGGACGGCCGGGTCAAGACGCTCCACCCCAAGATACACGGCGGCATCCTGGCTCGCCGCGACCTGGCCGACCACCGTGACCAGCTCGCTCTACACGAGATAGCCCCGATAGACTTTGTCGTCGTCAACCTGTACCCGTTCGTGGAGACGGTGAGCCGGGATGGCGTGACCCTGCAGGACGCTTTGGAGAGGATCGACATAGGCGGCGCGACGCTCATCCGCGCCGCCGCCAAGACGTTCCCCGACGTGGCGGTGGTCGTCGACCCATCGGACTACGGCTGGCTTGCCGAGCGCTTGGTCGCGGCGGCCGGCGGTACGGTCGAGCTATCGCAGGACGAGCGTAGGGGGCTGGCCCGTAAGGCGTTCCAGCACGTGGCCTGGTACGACACCGCGGTGGCCGGCTATCTGGGCGAAGGCGCCCGACCGTCGGGAGATGAGATCACGCTCGGTTACACGAAGCTGGCCGGGCTGCGGTACGGCGAGAACCCGCACCAGGAAGCCGCCGTCTACGGCGACGTCCTCTCGGCGGGCGGCATCGTGAGGGCGGAGCAGCTTCACGGCGGCGCCATGTCGTTCACCAACTTCCTCGATGCCGACGCGGCTTGGGAGGTCGTCTGCGACTTCGCCGCCCCGGCGGCGGCCGTGATCAAGCACACCAACCCCTGCGGCCTGGCCGTGCACGAGGACCAGCCCACCGCGTACACGCGGGCCTTCGAAGGCGACTCCGTGTCGGCGTACGGCGGGATAGTCGGGTTCAACCGCAAGGTGACTGCGGCGACCGCCGAGGCGATGCGCGGCGTGCTGTACCACATCATCGTCGCGCCCGACTACGAGCCGGAGGCGCTGGACATTCTCAGGAAGCGCAAGCAGCTGCGAATTCTCAAAGTCGAGCCCGCCGCGGGGCCGCTGGCCGCGACGGACGTGCGAAGGGTTTCCGGCGGTGCGCTGGTGCAGAGCGCGGACGTGCTGGCGGAAGACCCCGCTACGTGGAAAGTGGTGACCGAGCGTCAGCCCACGGTGAGCGAGATGGAGGACCTGGCCTTCGCCTGGAGGGTGGGCAAGCACATCAAGTCCAACACCATCGTGCTAGCAAAGGACAACACGATGGTCGGCATGGGCGCCGGGCAGCCGAACCGGGTGACGAGCGTCCATCTGGCGCTGCGGATAGCGGGCGAGAAGGCCAGGGGGAGCTCGCTCGCCTCGGACGCGTTCATGCCCTTCGCCGACAACGTGGAGCTGGCCGCCGAAGGCGGAGTCGCGGCCATCGCGCAGCCGGGCGGGTCGATCAGGGACGACGAAGTCATAAGGGCGGCGGACCGACTGGGCATGGCGATGGTGTTCACCGGCGTCCGCCACTTCAAGCACTGAGGCGTCAGTCTCCCGGTGTCCACCTCTCTGGCTGTCGTAATACCCGTCCTGAACGAGGAGAAGGACCTGCCCCCCAGCACGGAGCGGTCGGTCGAGTTTCTATTAGCCAATCTCTCCGTGTACGATTGGCGACTCGTCATAGCGGACAACGGCTCGACCGACTCGACCCCTGAGGTCGGGAAGGGGCTGGCGCGGGCTCACGACCGTGTCGAGTACCTTCGGCTCGAACGACGCGGACGAGGCCTTGCGCTGCGCACCGCCTGGCAGCGCGCCGGCGCCGACGTCTCCGCCTACATGGACGTGGATCTGTCGACCGAGCTCGAGGCGCTGCCAGATTTGGTGCGGGCCGTCCGGGACGGTGAGTGCGAGATCGCAGTAGCGTCTCGACTCAGGCGCGGAGCCCGGGTGATCGGCAGGCCGCCGCTGCGCGAGGTGGTCTCACGATCGTACAGCCTCATCGTGCGGACGCTGTTCTGGTCGCGCATCCGCGACTACCAGTGCGGCTGCAAGGTCGTGAGCCGCCGGACCGTCGACGACCTGCTGCCCCTCGTGCAGGACAACGGCTGGTTCTTCGACACCGAGCTGCTGCTGCTGGCGCTGCACACGGGGTACGGGATCGAGGAGGTTCCGGTGACGTGGACCGACGATCCCGACAGCCGGGTAAGGATCGTCAGCACAGCCTACGGCGATCTGAAGGGACTGGCGCGGCTGCGGTTCGGCGGCCTGCGCCGGGCGTCCCGCCGGCTGGCTGGCCGCGACGGCTGAGACCGCCGTCTACGGCCCGCTGTGCGTCACTCGTCGCCGCGGGAGTTGCGCTGGCGTTCTATGACGTCTTTGACCTTGCCGGCGAACTTCTCGAGGTCCTCGGCCGGGGGCACGCCTTCTTCGTCGAGCCTGTCCTTGAGCTGTTGGAAGAGCCAGTCCTCCTTGCGGCCGTGGGGAAACTCGAAGAACTGGCGGTCGAAGTGCGGTAGCTCGCCCGGTCCGAAGCTGCCCTTGTCTCGTAGCTCGTAGGTCTCGAGCTCTGCCGTCCCCTTGCCCAGCACCTCGCCCGTCTCGACGTAGTGCTCCATGACCGGCTGCATGCCGAACTTCTGCACCGGGCAGACCTTCATGCAGACGGCGCAGCCTTCGTAGTCCACCATGACGGGGCGGCAGCGGTCGTAGATCAACTTGTTCTTCTGGACGCCGCGGTACCAGACCTGCTCTTTGACCAGGGCGCGGCCCGGGCAGCGGGCGACGCAGACCTGGCACTTCTGGCAGAACTTTTGGAAACCGTAGTCTATCGGCGCGTCGTAGCGGACCGGCGCGTCGGTGGAGATAATCATCAGGCGTGACCGGGACCCGAAGTGCGGCGACAGAAGCTGTCCGTTGGCGCCGAGCTGGCCCAGGCCGGCGGCGACGAACATCGGGATATACGCCCCGCTGGAGTCGCTGGGACTGTGGATCTGTGCGTGGTGGCCCAGCTCGCGGATGTAGTCGGCGAGCTTCTCGGCGGCAATGCTCTCGATCTCGTAGGTACCGAAGTGGGCGTGCTCGGCCTCCAGGCTCGGTATGCTCTGGGTCTGGTCGTAGTCCTGCTCCATCGCCAGGCAGATGGCGTGGCTGAACTTCGCCCAGCTCTTCCGACTGGCGTAGACGAACCGGCGGTCCAGCCGGGTGAAGCCGACCTCGCCGAACTCCAGCTCGCGGGCCCTCTCACGGATCGCGCCGGTGACGTCGACCGTGGGATCGGGCTCGCCGATGGGCTCGACCTCGGCCGACCGCGCCGCGAGCTCTATGTGGGGCGCCATGCGCTCGTCGTGGCCCTTGCGGTACTCGGTTATCTCGTCCGTGTACACGGACCACGCCCAATCTCGGTCGGCGCCTTTCTCGATATTCTGGGTCTCCAGCGGCTCGGTCCTGCTGAAGAAGGAGAGGTCCTTCTCGCGGATAGGCGCGCCGGGAACGGTGACCAGGTCCTCGGCCACCGGGATGGCTACGTCCGGGTCTCCCAACCGTCTGCCGGGCCGCCGAACTACGTGGCTCACTGCCTTGGGCATCGTTCCCTCCTGTGCGCTCATCCGCCGAGTCTAGCGATGTAGCCCGCCGCAATCAAGTGGCTGGCGGCGCCTGATCTCGTTTTCTCACGTCACTGCCGCGCGGATGGCATGTCGGTATTCGTCCCGTCAGGGGGGGCCGCCACCCGAGCCGACCGCGTCGGACATCGGACGCCTGCGGCGGCGCACGACCTCCGATATGAGCAGAGCGAGACCGCCGAATAAGACCACGCTGACGTAGGTGATCGTGCGGTCGATGAGCGTGACGGACACGGCGTCGGCTCGCGGCAGCCCCAACACGAGCAGACCGACGAGGCCCGCCTCGACGGCGCCGACTCCGCCCGGGGAAGGCACTGTGCTCAGGATGGCGTGTCCCAACGCGGCCAGAACGACGAGCGGAAGAGAGATGTCCAGGTCCATGGCCTCCACTACGAGGTGGATACGGCCGACCTCGAGCAGCCATCCGATCAATCCGAGAGCCAGGACGGACCGACGGCGCCGGTGCCTCAGGCTGCCGAGAGTCCCCTCCTGAAAGCGGCCGTACGCTCCCTGCAGTCTTGCCGGGAGGTACTGCGCCGCACGGGTGCCGTACCCCCTCATGAGCAGAAGCAGGGCGGCGAGCCCGGCGGCCATCACCGTAGCGGCTATCGCGACATAGGCGATGATGCCGATGTCGCTAACGGCCGAGTACCAGAGCACGGCGATGACCACGAGCACCAGCACGGAGATCATGTCCACGAACCGCTCGGCCAGGATCGTTCCGAGGCTCCACGAGAACCCTCCGCCCGATCTCGCCGCGAGCGCGTAAGCGCGGTAGGCGTCGCCCAGGCGCAGGGGCGCGATCCCGTTGACGAACCAGCCGATCAGAATGAGCTGGGAGAACTGGAGCACCGACGGCTGACTGGTTGCCAGCGCGTTGCCCATGCCGGCGTTGTACGCTAGGATCTTCCATCGCAGGCCGCGGACGATGAAGGTGAGGTAGTAGACCGCGACGGCCGCAGCGTAGAGTCGGAAGTCCATCGCCTGTACGTTGTGCCACGTCCTGGACCAGTCGACCCTGAACGTCGCGGCGAGAAGGGCCACGAAGCCGATTGCGATCGCGAACGAGGCGAGCGTTCGGAGGGAGAAAATGTGGCGTCGAAGCGAAGGCGTCGACGACCCCTTGGTTACGCTCACCCGCCGTCCGTTGCGAGCATCATAAGGGGCGCTTCAACGGAATCCCCGGCCGTCTCGGGTACCGGGAGGGCGTCGGAGTCCTCTTGTCGATCGTCACGAGGAGCCGCATAACGTCGGATTCGGGCACGGTGATCGGCGTCACGGAGCGTAGCTTCCCTCCCAGCAGGGCGATGGCGGACTCGGCGTCCTCTATCTCCTGCTGGGCGCCGAGCGCTTTCTGTGCGACTACAAGCCCGCCCAGGCGGCAGAAGGGCAGCGTCAACTCGACCAGGACGGGGAGCTTGGCGACCGCGCGTGAGGCCACGAAGTCGAACTGCTCCCGCAGCTTGACGTCGTGGGCCAGCGTCTCCGCGCGGCCCGTCAACACGCCGACGCCGACCAATCCCAGACTGCCGACGAGGTGTTCCAGGAACGCGGCTTTCTTCTCGGTCGCTTCCAATAGCGTGACGCTCAGCCCGGAGTGAGCGATGGCCAACGGGACGCCCGGCAGTCCGGCGCCGCTGCCGACATCAAGGAGTCTCGCCCCGCGCGGCATGTCCCCGGGGATGGCTGCGGAGACGGAAAGGCTGTCGAGGAAGTGGCGAGTCTGTACTTCCTCGTACTCCGTGACGGAAGTCAGATTGATCCTGCGATTCCAATCTACCATCTCTTGGTAGAAGCTTTCGAACCGGTCTAGCTGAGAGGCATCGAGCTCGATGCCCAACTTCCCGGCGCCTCTTAGGAGCCGCTCCACGGTACTGGTGCTCCTGTGTCCATGAGTCTGGGGATTATAGCACCGGCTAGTCCGGGCATCCCAAGCGGGCGCTGCCGGTCCAGCGCCCCCGTAGGGTAGAGCAGAACCGAGTAGCTCTGTGAGGGACCCTGCGGCATCGTGTCGAGGCGGACGTTCTTGTCTTGGATGGACTCACACGCCATGAGGACGAGCACAGTACTTTTGCGGTCTGTGTTCCGCCTGATACAATCGAGCCTATCACGCCGAACCGGTTCGAGTCGGCGCCGCGAGGTGATTGGGTGACACATCTCAAGATCGCGTCCACATTGGCCGGCGTCCTGGCCTGTACGCTTATTGCCTTTGGCTGCTCCAGTGACGCTGTAGAGGAGACGGATGTCGCCGCTCCGGCGGCGGCGGCCGACAGTGCAGCACCGGCAACGGAGCCAGGAGACTACAAAGTCCAGCAGACGTTCCCACTGGAAATCGAGCTTACCAGCACGGCGTTCAACAGGATCAGGCGAATACCGATCAAGTACACGTGCACTGACAACGAGTACTATCCCGTGACCGGGGCGGAAATCAAGTACGGCGAGGACAAGTCGCCTCCGCTGGCCTGGACAGGCGCCCCTGCGGAAACGGTCAGCGTTGCGATCGTCGCGGACGACCCCGACGTGGCCGTTGACGAGGAGCGCGACCCCTCCGAGGAGGTGGTCCCGTACGTCCACTGGCTGATCTGGAACATACCCGCCCAGGTCACGGAGCTGGACGAGAGCGTGCCCACCACGACCGAGGTTGCCACGATCGGCCCTGACACCCGGCAAGGCACGAACGATTTCGGCGGTGTGGGGTACGGTGGGCCGTGTCCGCCGCCGAACCTGACTGCCATTTTTGGCTCACAGTCCGGAAACTACGATGGCGAGGGTGGAGGGCTCAGGGTGCAGACTCCCCACGGCTACATGTTCAGGATCTACGCGCTGGACGCGGAGCTGGACCTGCCGGCCGGCGCCACCAAGAACGAGCTGCTGAAGGCGATGGACGGTCACATCCTGTCCGCGGGCGAGCTCAAAGGCGAGTACGTCAACAAGCGCATATTCAAATAGCGGCCAGACACAACGCGTATGGGTTCTTGCGGGCTGCTGGGAAGGTGCGGCGCGCCCTAGGTTCTTCGCGTTGCTCAGGACGACAGTTCTTCGGCAGCCTGCTAGACGTTCAGCCGAACGTCCTCGTAGGCCGGGTCTTTGACGTAGACCTGGACCCTGCCTCTGCGTGTGTCCACGACGAAGAGGCGGCCCTTGGCGTCGACGGCCACGGCGACCGGCCGTTCGAACCTGCCCAACTGTGTTCGGTCGCCGGTTCGCCGGTAGGCTTTGGCGTTGTCCTCGACTGCCTCGACGTTCTCTTTGACAGGGCCGGATAGCTCGGTGGCGTCTCCGTAGATGGCGCCGATGACTTCGCCGTCCGGTTCGAATATCTGTACCCGCTTGTTCCCCCAGTCGGCCACGTAGACGTCGCCGTCGCTGTCCACGGCGACGTCCGACGGGTGATCGAGCGGGTTGTCGTCGTCAGGCGAAGCCCCGTAGGACACGATGAAACGGCCGTCCGGCGTGAACTTCTGCACCCGGTCGTTGCCCCAGTCGGCGACGTATACGTCGCCGTGGGCGTCCAGGGCGATGCCCCACGGGCTGTCGAGCTCGCCGTCACCGCTGCCCCTGCTACCCCAGGCGTCCAGGAATCGCCCGTCCTTGGTGAACTTCTGCACCCGGTCATTGCCGCTGTCGACCAAGTAGAGGTTGTCGTCGCGGTCGAACGCCATGCCCGACGGGCCGTCGAGCTGGCCGGGCTGCGAGCCGTGCTCACCCCACCTGCCCAGCGCCTCGCCGGCGGGGTCGTATTCGGGGAACGGGTAGTACGGGCCGTCCGGCCCGAACACGGCGACGAAGTTGCCGTACTCGTCGCAGCAGTAGAGGTTGTCGCCGCTGTCAGCCGCGAGCGCCGTGGGCCAGACGAACTCGTTGCGGGCGAAATCGCCGATCCTGACGCCGTCGTCGACAGACCACCTGCCGATCTTCGGCTGGTGGGCGATGTTGATTTCCTCGGCCAGGGGTCGGACCGGCATCCCGCGGCTCAGCACCCATAGCGTATCGCCGCCGCCGACGGCGACCGAGCAGGGGTACCGCACACCGCGGACGACGCTGTCCTGACCTATGGCGTGTGAGAAGTGCCAGACACGTACGCCGAAGGAGATCGTACGCATCGGTCAGCCGGCTATGAAATCGGGCTTCGCGAAACGCCCGTTGACTATGGGCTCGGCGTCCAGTCCGAGCCAGTCTTCGAGGACCGTGGAGTAGAGTCCGCGGAAGTCCAGGTTGGGCTCCAGGTCGCCGTCCACGAGCGCCTCGACCCTGGTGTCCGGGTACTCCGAGTACATGCCGCCCGCTACGCCGGGGCCGATGGCGAAGGCGACGCCGCCCGATCCGTGGTCGGTGCCCTCGCCGTTCTCCTTCACACGGCGGCCGAACTCCGAGAACAGCAGCATGACTACGTTCTCGTCCGCGTCGTGCTGTCTGAGGTCGTCCCAGAAATCGACGATGGCCCGGGAGGCCTCCGTCCAGAGCTTGCCGTGCATGTACTCCTGGGAGCCGTGGGTGTCGAAGCTCCCCAGAGTGGTGTAGAAGAACCGCGAGCCGACATCGGCCGTGTGGATCATCGCCACCGAGCGCAGGCTCTGGGAGATCGAGTCGGCGCCGTACTCTATGGTCGACTCGTAGCGGGAGGGGACCGCTTTCAGGATGTCCGCGCCCTTCATGGCGTCCTTTCCGGTGAGGCTGAGGTAGTCCATTATGTCGGATACGGGGCCAGATCCCATGCCGGGCGCGTACATCGCCGCGAACCGCGCCAGCATCCTCTCGCGCTCCGACTCGCGCTCGACGCCCGTGAACAGCCCGTAGCTGGAGAGATCGGCGACCGACGCCACCGAAACGCCGGGCGCAACGAGGGCTCTGGGAAGGCCGTGGCCGATGTTCACGGTGCCGATCGGGTTCTCGCCCTTCGGGTCGATCTGCCGGGATGCGCGTCCGATCCAGCCTTCGTCACCCACCTTGACCGGCTCGCAGGTGTGCCAGATGTCCATCGAGCGGAAGTGTGAGCGCGACGGGTTCTCGTAGCCGACGCCGTGCACGATGGCCATGTCGCCGCGGTCGTAGACCTCCTTCAACGGGCCCATGGCCGGGTGGAAGCCCAGGCGGTCGTCGATCTTGTGCACCTCGTCTTCGCCGAGACGCAGCTTGACGCGGTTGTCGTGGTAGTTCGGGTCGGTGTAGGGCACGACGGTGTTGAGGTAATCGTTGCCTCCGTTCAGCTCGACAACGACGACGACCGGGTCTTTGTTCTCGACGGTCATGGCGGCGTCTCCTTGCCTCTATCCGAACTGGTACTCGCGTGTGCCGGCGATGAGCGCCATCACGTTTCCGGCGCGGCGCGACAGGTCTTCCCTGTCCTGGGCCGTTCTGTACGATAGCTCACCGTCCGCCGCGGCCTCGGCGACGAGGTTGTCCCGGATGGTAGGGGAGACCTCGAGCGGGCCCATCAGGTCGAGGCATCGGTCTACCAGGTCCTCCGCGGGCATGGAGCCTCCGTTGGCAGACCGGCTGACGATCCAGTCGAGGTTGCGGCGGTTGCCCGGCAGGTCCGGCCGCCGTACGTAGTCTGCGACGAAGTTGACGCGGTTCATGAGCGAGCCGCTGTTGATCCACTCCTTGCCGGTGTGCCAGCCCTCGACGCTGGGCGGATTCATCAGGGCTTGGCCCATCTTCTCAGTCTCCAGCCCGATCATTCCCCACTCGGGGGCGGGCTTGCCGAGCGCCCCGGTGAGCTTGAGAGCGCCGATGACGACCTCCGTCGGGCTCTTCACCTTTCGGAACGCGGCCTCCTTGAAGAAGGCGGAGTTGAACAGGACGCGCAGCACGGGCTTGATCTCGTAGTTGGACTCTACGAATGTCCGCGCGAGCGTCCCTACCGCTTCAGGGTCACCCGGGGGCTCGATGTTCCAGGCCGGTACCTGCGGCTCCTCTGCGACGAAGAAGTTGTACAAGTGCCTGCAAATGAAGGCCGCGCACGCGGGTTGGCTTACGACGATGTCGATGATGTCCTCGCCGTTGAACCGGCCGGTCTGTCCGAGGAACGTCTTGACGCCGCCGTCATGGTCCTCGGCGCGGTACCTGAAGACCCAGGGGAAGTTACCCCAGGGTGTGGACGGGGCGGTTGGCTCGAAGCTCCATCCCGTGAACGCCCGGGAGCACTCGTAGACGTCGGTTTCGGTGTAGTTGTTCACTCCCATGGAGAAGAGCTCCAGGAGCTCGCGCCCCCAGTTCTCGTTGGGCGCCCGCTTGTGGTTGTCCTGGTTGTCGAGCCAGAAGATCATGGCCGGGTCCTTGGCTATTTCGACGAGAAGCCGCCGGTAGCTGCCCATGCCGTGCTTTCGGAACAGCGCCACCTGGTTGGCCATTTGGCCGCTGTGCTCGACCTTCGAGGCGGCGGTGGCGAATACATAGTGCCAGAACAGCGCGACCTTCTCCTGCAAAGGCCGCTGGGTGTTGAGCATCCGGTAAATCCAGTCGGTCTGCGCGTGCAGGACGCTCCACGAGTTTTCGGCCTGCGGCAGACGGCGGTAGAGGGGATACATGTCAACGTCAGGCTGAGACTCGGGGTCGAGCAGCGTCTCCACGGTCGCGTCGTAGCCCCGCTCGGCGAGTCGCTCAAGCTCGTCGCGAGTCGCGCCGAAGCCGGCGCGCCGCATCAGGTGGGCCATCAACCGGAGGTCGTTGTCGGCCATAGTCGTCTCCCCCTGCGACCGGAATAGCCCCAGTTTCATACGCGCAGGCCGGGTAGTCAAGCTATGCCGGGGATCCGGGATCGTCTTGGGGAGACAAACCTATCTCAGCAAGTCTGTCGCTGTTGACATGCGCATCCTGTTGCAGTAGACTCGTTACCTAATAGGTAACGGGCGACATACGATTACAGGACTGTGGCTGCATGGAAATACACTTCAGGACCCGAAAACTCCAGAAGATTTTCAACAGTGAGAAGAATCTCAATAGGGAGTATGGTAGCCGGATGGCACAACGGATCAAGGTGCGCCTTGCGGTTCTGAAGAACGCCCGGAGTTTGTCTCAGGTACCGAGGACGCCACCAGACCGGTGTCACCCGCTCGCAGGCGATCGTCTCGGACAGTACGCAGTCGACCTCGTACAGCCGTATCGGTTGATTTTTGAACCAGAACATGATCCGCTGCCACGTAGGGATGACGGAGGTGTCAAATTATGTGAGATCACCGCGATTACGCTCGTCGGCGTATTGGACTATCACTGATTGGGAGTTTGACCTATGGTTCGTCCCAGCTATCGTTACGAGCCGGACTACGCCGTTCCGCCGGGGTGGGTCTTGGAGGAGCGTTTGGAGGCTCATGAAATCTCGCACGCCGAGTTTGCCCGGCGGTGCGGTAGGTCTCCTAAGCTGATCAGCGAAATAGTTGCGGGAAAGGCACCCATTGAGCCGAAGACGGCAGTGCAGTTTGAGAGAGTCTTAGGAGTGGATGCGGGAATATGGCTCGGAATCGAGTCCGACTATCGGCTGCGCCAAGAGCGTGAGTTTGAGGCCCGAAAGGCCGAGGAATCAGTAGAGTGGGCGAAGGGCTTCCCGGGCGCCGAGCTGGTGAGGCGAGGAGTTATGGCAAAGCCATCGTCGGGCGCGGACAAGGTGGAAAAGCTGCTGTCCTTCTTCGGCGTCGCATCGGTAGAGGCTTGGCGGGCTAAGTATACGAGCGCTCAAGTCGCCTACCGCCACTCGCCTAGCTTCAGCAGCGACGAGCCGGCTCTGACCACATGGTTGCGGCTCGGAGAGATTGAAGCTGAACAGGCCCAAGCGACCGACTACAGCGCAGCCAAGTTCAAAAGGGCGTTGGCTCACATAAGAGAATCGACAGCGTCCCGGAGTTCAGCTGCGGTCACAGATGCATACAAGATATGCCTGGGTTCGGGCGTCGTCCTGACGATCGTCAAGCCGCTTCCCAGGACGTCTCTCAGCGGGGCGGCGCGCTGGCTGACACCGCGTAGAGCGCTGATACAACTGAGTGTCCGCGGCATGAGTGACGATCACCTATGGTTCAGTTTCTTCCACGAGGCCGCGCACCTCTTGCTGCACAGCAAGAAGGTCATTTTCGTCCATGAAGCCAAGGGCAAGATAACGGATGAAGACGCGCAGGCGGACACTTGGGCGTCCAACTTTCTCGTGTCGCCCAGAGCCTGGGAGGACTTTACGACGACATCGCGCCTGAGCGAACGCTCCGTCGTTCGTTTCGCTGAAGACCAGGGGATAGCGCCCGGTATCGTTGTCGGAAGGCTCCAGTACGAAGGGAAGCTTTCCTGGACCCATCTCAACCACTTGAAGGTGCGTCTTGAATGGCTCGACTAGCCGTCACACTAGCTATTCGATGGTCCTCGACTATAAGTTCAGGCGCACGTCATCATAGGCCGGGTCTTTGATGTAGATCTGGACTCTGCCTCTGCGAGAGTCGACGACGAAGAGCCGGTCCTGATCGTCCACCCTGATGCTAACCGGTCGGTCGAATCTGCCCATCTGCGTGAGATCGTCTGTCCTGCTGTACGCCTTGGAGTAGATAGGGGATGCTTCTATGGCCTCTTTGACCGGGCCGAAGAACTCGGTCGCGTCGCCATAGATGGATCCGATGACGCCGCCGTCCGGCTCGAAGATACACACACGCTTGTTACCCCAATCGGCCACGTACACGTCCCCATCGCTGTCGACCGCGACATCCGACGGATGGCGCAGCGACGCGCCGTCGTCAGGCGACGCGCCGTAGCTCATGACGAACCGGCCGTCCGGCGCGAACTTCTGCACGCGGCTGTTTCCCCAGTCGGCCACGTACACGTACCCTTCGGCGTCCAACGTGATGCCCCACGGCCGGTCGAGCCGGCCCTCGCTGTCGCCGTGGCAGCCCCACGCGTCTAGGTGCCGCCCGTCTTTGGTGAACTTCTGCACGCGGCTGTTGCCGCTGTCGACGATGTAGAGGTTGTCGTCACTGTCGAACTCCATGCCGGACGGGCGGTCGAGCTGGCCCGGCTCCGGGCCCTTCTCGCCCCACTTGCGTAGGGCCTCTCCTGCCGGGTCATACTGTGGTATCTCGTAGTAGGGGCCATCGGGCCCAAATACGGCGACGAAGCTGCCGTACTCGTCGCAGCAGTAGAGGTAGCCGTCGCTGTCTGTGGCGAGCGCGGTCGGCCACGTGAACTCGTTGCGGGCGAAGTCTCCGATCTGCACGCCGTCCTCGACCGACCACTTGCCGATCTTCGGCTGGTAGGTGACGGTGAAGTCGTGGTCGAGAGGCCAGATCGGCATTCCGCGGCTCAGTACCCACATCGCGCCGTCTCCGGCGAAGGCCATCGAGCAGGGGTATCGGAACCCCGCGTTGATGTTGTCGCGCCCCACCGCGTGCGAGAAGTGCCAGGCGCGGCCGGCGAGCGTGATGGTCTTCATGAGCGAGACCTCTATCCGAGCTGGTACTCCCGCGCGCCGGCGATGAGCGCCATCACGTTTCCGACGCGGCGCGACAGGTCGTCTCTGTCCCGGGTCGTTCTGTAGGATATCTCGCCGTCGGCCGCGGCCTCGGCGACGAGGTTGTCCCGGATGGTAGGGGAGACCTCGAGCGGGCCCATCAGGTCGAGACATCGGTCTACCAGGTCCTCCGGGGACAAGGAGCTTCCGTTGGTAGACTGGCTGACGATCCAGTCGAGGTTGTGGCGGTTGCCCGGCAGGTCTGGCCGCCTGACGTAGTCGGCGACGAAGTTGACGCGGTTCATGAGCGAGCCGCTGTTGATCCACTCCTTGCCGGTGTGCCAGCCCTCGACGCTGGGGGGGTTGATCAGGTCCTGTCCCATCCTCTGCGGTTCCAGCCCGATCGTGCCCCACCCCGGGTCGGGGGCGCTCAGGCCGCCCGTCAGCTTGAGGGCGCCGACGACGACCTCGGTCGGGCTCTTGACCTTTCGGAACGCGGCCTCCTTGAAGAAGTCGGAGTTGAACAGGACGCGCAGCACGGGCTCGATCTCGTAGTCGGACTCTACGAATGTCCGCGCGAGCAGCCCGACCGCGTCCGGGTCACCCGGGGGCTCGATGTTCCAGGCCGGTACCTGCGGCTCCTCTGCGACGAAGAAGTTGTAGAGGTGCCTGCAGATGAAGGCTGCGCACGCTGGCTGGCGGACTACGATGTCGATGATGTCCTCGCCGTTGAATCGGCCTTTCTGCCCGAGGAAGGTCTTGACGCCGCCGTCGTGGTCCTCGGCGCGGTACCTGAAGACCCAGGGGAACTGTCCCCACGGCTGAGAGGGAATGCTCGGCTCGAAGCTCCATCCCGTGAACGCCCGGGAGCACTCGTAGACGTCGTTTTCGGTGTAGTTGTTCACTCCCATGGAGAAGAGCTCCAGGAGCTCGCGCCCCCAGTTCTCGTTGGGCGCCCGCTTGTGGTTGTCCTGGTTGTCGAGCCAGAAGATCATGGCGGGGTCTTTGGCTGTTTCGACGAGAAGCCGCCGGTAGCTGCCCATGCCGTGCTTTCGGAACAGCGCCACCTGGTTGGCCATCTGGCTGCTCTGCTCGACCTTCGAGACGGCGGTGGCAAAGACGTAGTGCCAGAACAGCGCCATCTTCTCCTGCAGGGGGCGCCGGGTGTTGAGCATCCGGTATATCCAGTCGGTCTGGACGTGCAGGCCGACGAACGAGCTCTCCGCCTGAGGGAGGTAGCGGTACAGCTCGTCCATGTCGAGTTCGGGCTGAGACTCGGGGTCCAGGAGCGTCTCGACGGTCGCGTCGTAGCCCTGTTCGACGAGCCGTTCGAGCTCGTCGCGAGTTGCGCCGAAGCCGGCGCGACGCATCAGGTGGGCCATCAACCGGAGGTCGTTGTCGGCCATCGCCGTTCCCCTGCGACCGGACTTGCCCCAGTGTGAAACGGGCGGCTTGGGATAGTCAAGCCGCCGAAATCGCCCGAGGCGTCAGCCGCTGTTGACCACGATCTCCCGGTCGGCGCCCGTGAGCGGTAGCTCCACCCACGCGGAGCTCTTCGCGTGCGAGGCGTGGAAGGCGGCGATAGCCTCCAGCACCTGTACCGTCTCAGTTGGGTCGTAGTCGAAGTCGGACTCGCCGTCGAGCCAGTCGACGATCTCGCGCACCGCCACGTCCATCCCCGTCCCCACCTGGTCGTCGTTGGTCCAATGCTCGGTCCGGCCGTCCCAGTATTCGAGCCGGACGTCGCCGCTGCCGACGAAGGCCCGGCCCTCGGCGCCGTTGACACGCACGTCCCACGGCGCCTTGCTGTAGTCCGTCGCGTCGACCGTCGCCATCAGCCCGCCCTCGAGTCGCATCGTACCCCAGCAGCCCGGATCGGCGAACTGGGGTCCCCGGGCGTCCGGCTTGCCGGCGAGGTCCAGAGTGGCCGAGACGGCTTCGATGCGGCGGCCGGTGACATGGTATATCGCGTCGAACACGTGCGAGCCGACACCGCCGAGTCGGCCGGTCGGCCACTGGGCGTTGATCGAGGTGAGCTCGCCCAGACCGCCGTTCGCCAGGTGGGCGCGGGCTTTGCGGAAGCTGGAGGTGAAGCGGCGCTGGTGGTTGATGACCAGAAGCGCGCCAGCATCGGCGCAGGCGGCGACCATCCGCTCGGCGTCCGGCACCGACTGCGCTATCGGCTTCTCGCAGAGGACGGCTCGTACGCCGGCCTCTGCGCAGGCGACGGTCGGCTCGGCATGGACGTTCGCGTACGTGGCCACGCTGACGATGTCCAGCTCTTCGCGCTCCAGAAGCTCGCGCCAGTCGGCGTAGGTCCTCGCCCCGGTGCGCTGGGCGAACCGATCGCGCCGACCCTGGTCGCGGCTCGACCCGGCCACAAGCTCGATCTGCGGGTGGCCGACGAGCGAGGACGCGTGAGTGCCGTCGAGGTCCTCGACCCGCTGGCCCAACGCGTTGCCGGAGACCTGGTCGCCGGCGCCGATGAATCCGAGCCCGATGATGCCCGCTCTGTAGTCTGCCATGGCGTCGCTCCACGCGGCCCCGGTCTATGGCCGCCGGGGTGGTCCGTACAACGGGCTATTGTACAGAATCTCGCCCGGTCTCGGCGTGGGGACGGTGCGGCAGTGCCCCGGTGCCTCTCGACGCCGGACGCGTCTCCCGATACCATGGGGCGCGATACAATCGACAGGGTCAGGCCCGTTCAGTCCAACGGTTACGGATGTCGGCATCCCGGAGGGATTGGCTATGGCAGGCGGCAAGGACGTCATGGTGGGGAAGGGGACAGTCCGGTTCAAGCTGGGGTACCGGGACGCCATTTCGGACCAGGGAGTATCGATCTCCGTCTATGCCGAAGTCGCCGGCGAAGAAGCGGAGCTGCTGCGGTTCGACTGCTTTGAGCACCAGCCGCACTACCACTACGGCCCCCAGAAGAAGGACGAGCGGCTCTATCTCGACTGGACCACGGAGGGCGACCCGGTCGAGTGGACGCTGTTCCACCTGTCGAACCGGCTGCCCGCCATGCTCGACCGAGCCGGCTACCCGGAGCTCGCGGCGAACCTCGACGTGGACGCTCTGGGGCCCGATCTCGTCGAGCTTGGCGCAGCCGCCCGGACGATGGCCCGCGACGACCGCGCCACGGTGAAATACATGCCGGAGATCGAAGTCTTCCTGGACGTCGGCGCGGTCCGGTTCGGGCTGGAGTACAACCAGAAGGCCCGCGGCGTCGGCATCTACGTTCTCGGCGACGTGAACGGACAAGAGGTGGACCTTCTGGCCATAGATTGCTACGCGACGGACGCCCACTACCACTACGGGCCGCGTGGCAAGAACCAGCTCTTCTTCCTGGACATGACCGTCCACCCCGACTCGCTGAGGTGGGGCCTCGACCTGCTCAAGGGCGGCAAGCTGGCGCCGATGCTCGAGCGCGCCGGCTATCCCGACCACGCGGCGAGGCTCAATCCCGCGATGGTAGCCAAGAAGGTTGCGGAGCTGGAGTCGCTGGCGTTCCAAATGCGCGAGGCCCACGGAGGCTGACTGTCAGCCTGGCCGAGACCGCCTGAGCGCCGGGCAGACCACCACATGGCAGACCGACTACCCACTGCGACACTGGGACGCACCGGACTCGAGGTGACTCGCCTGGGATACGGCGGCCTGGAGCTGAAGGGCCCGGCCGTCGACGGCCGAGACCTCACGCACGGCGAGGCCGCTGAGGTGCTCGACGCCGTACTGGACAGCGGCATCACCATGATCGACACCGCGGACTGCTACGGCATCTCGGAGGAGACGATCGGGAGACACCTGTCGAACCGGCGGTCCGAGTACGTTCTCGCGACGAAGGCCGGCTGCCACAGGGACGCGCCTCCCAGCGGCGGGACCAAGGACCTCACCCGCGAGGGGCTGGTCTACAACGTAGAGCGCAGCCTGCGGCGGCTCAGGACAGACCACATCGACCTGCTGCAGATTCACACTCCGGTCGTCAAGCGGGGTAATCGGCCCGTGCTGGGGCACACAGAGCGGGAAGAGATCATAGCGACGCTTGAGCACATGCGCGCGCTGGGCAAGTTTCGCTGGATCGGGGTATCGACCAATCTGCCCCACCTGGCCCACTTCTTCAACTGGGGCGTGTTCGACGCCTACATGCTCCCGTACTCGGTCTTTCAGCGGGAGCATGAGGAGTGGATCACGAAGCTGGCGGGCCTCGGGCTCGGCACGATCATCAGAAGCGGGGCCGCCAAGGGCGAGCCGGACCACGAAGGCTCGGTGGCCTATCTGCAGGGCGTCTTGCTCAGTCCTGAGACCCGCTGGCGCTACTTCGAGGCTCTCGATCTCGACTCCCTGCGCGGTCCGGGCGAGAGCCGGATCGCGTTCATCCTGCGCTACTGTCTGTCGCACCCCGGCGTCGACACCGTCGTCAACGGGACGGTCAGTCTCGAGGAGCTCAGGGAGAACGTGCGCACTGCGGAACGCGGCCCGCTGCCGCGGGACGTCGTCGATGAGGTCAACCGCCGCATGCGCACGGTCGACATGGTACCGGCGAAGATCCCGCGCGGCCTGCAGGTCACCCCGTCGGCCGACTGAAGCCGCTGCCGGGACCGCTGCGGCCGCTGGCCGAAGGCCGCACGTGGACCCAAATCACGATGGGCGAGTCGCCGGCGGAGACCTTTAGCCTCGACCATAGCGACCGACCGCCGCGGTACCTCAAGGTGTCTCCGGTGCGGCACCGGAGGGACTTGCTGCGAGAGATGGAGCGGATCGAGTGGCTGCGCGGCCGGCTGCCGGTCCCCGAGGTGCTTGCCTACGAGACAGACTGCCGCGTGGAGTACCTGCTCCTGTCGGCCCTGCCGGGGCTGGACGCGGCCACCCTGACCGGCGACAGACCGGACTACAACCTCGTGCGGCTGTTGGCCAACGGGCTGCGCTCGATTCACGCCGTCCCGATCGACGAGTATCCGTTCGACATGTCCCTGGACCGAATGATCGAGGCGGCTGGCCGCAATGTTGCGCGCGGGCTCGTCGACGAAGCCGATTTCGACCACGAACGCCTCGGGCGCTCAGCCGCGGAGATGTTCGAGGAGTTGCTGTCCCGGAAGCCGGCCGTAGAGGACCTCGTGTTCACCCACGGCGACTACTGCCTGCCAAACGTGTTGATCGACGGCGAGGAGATCGCCGGGTTCGTCGACTGGGGCCGGGCGGGCATCGCCGACCGTTACAAGGACATTGCGTTGGCCGTCAGGAGTCTGGAGTACAACACCGGTCGGGACCTCCGTACGATGTTCTTCGACGCGTACGGGCTTTCGAGTCCTGACGCCGACAAGATCGAATACTACAAGCTGCTGGACGAATTCTTCTAGCACCACGGGCCGCGGTCCGGCGCGCTGCTCTGTTCCCGTTATCGCCATTCCCGCAAGGGGAGACCTATGCGTAACTCCCAAGCGCGGCAGCGTCGCGGGTCCAGGCGGTGTCATCTAACCTGGGCTCTCGATTTCTGGATTCCGGCTCAAGCCCGGAATGACGGTTGTGCAAACGTCTCCAAGGGCGCGGGCAGCCGTTATCCGTGCCGCTTCCCCATCCTGCGGGAGGGCCGTCTCCACCGTCGCCGGCCCGCGATGCCGCGAGTCCGAGCAGGGGTAGCGCCATCAGGGCCGCGTCGCCCGCACCGCCGAAGGCCAAGCCGCCCTTTATCGCGGTGCCGCCGCCGCCGGAGTCCCGAATGTCCGAGTCTTCGGCCGGCGGCGTGGGCGTGGGCGTGTTCGTTGGCGTCGGGGGTGGGATGACGGTCAGCGTGCTGGTGGGAGAGCCGATCGGGGTCGAGTCGAACGGACAGACGTCACCGACGTTGACCCGAAGCCATTCATCCACTGTCGGAAGGCGTCGTCGGCGGAGGCGCAGAGGCCGGCGTTGTCATCGAAGTAGAGCTCCGTCAAAGCCGAAAGCTCGGTTAGAACGTGACAAAGCGCCCCGCTCAACTGGTTGCCGTAGAGACGTAGCACTGCCAGGTTGGATAGCCTGCCGAGCTCCGTCGGTACCTGTCCAGTAAGCCGGTTACCGTCAAGGTGCAGCAATGCCAGGTTGGACAGGGTACCGAGCGCCATAGGAATCTGCCTGCTCAGGCGGTTCTCAGAAAGGCTCAGCTCGCTGACGAGTCCGATGTCGTCCGTAGCGACGCCGTACCAGGTGCCGAGCGGCTCGTCGCTGAGCCAGTTGGCGTTGTTGATCCGGTTAGGGCCATCGGTGGCGTTGTAGAGCGCGATCAGGGCGTCTCGATAGCTGGAGGGCGAGCCCGTCTGCGCGGCCGTGGGTGTCGTGGCTATCAGGGTGAATAGCAGGGCCAGCGTGATCGAGACCGCCCGAGGCGTGAGCTTGACGTTCGCTGCGAATTTGCCCCCCGTCCAAGCCACCCGCCGCCCCCTTAGACTGACTGCCGCCGCCGATCGCCATCAGTTCCGGCCCCATTGCGATAGGCGTGGCGACCGCCCTTGTCACATCGTATCACCCGACCCGTGTGCCACCAAAAGGTGCGGGGATGGGCGTCGTGAGCCGGTTGTCTCGCGCGGCCGGATAGCCGTCGGGCTACGGGTTGAACGCGTCGTAGACCGCTCCGGAGACGGCGGCCATGGCAAGGTCGACGTGGAGCTGCTCGCCGTCGACCTGCTTCGCCATGATCGCTGTGGCGTAAGGTCCTGACGGCGAGTAGACGACACCGACGTCGCACCGCACCGAGTGGTAGCCGCCGGTCTTGTTCGCCACCGCGGTGCCGGGCGGCAGCAGCAGCGGGATGATCGTGTTGAGCTGCTGGCGTTTCAGGATGTCGAAGAAGGTCTCTCTCGACGACGGCGACAGCACGTCGCCGCGGTGCGCGGTCTCCAGCAGTTCGCACATGTCGTCCGGCGACGAGACGTCGGACTTCTCCTCGTCGAGGGCGTCGGCATCGAGGTCGAACTCCCGCTTGCGCATCCTGTCAGCGACCATGGCGTACGTGTGGCTCGGGTCCCGCGGGTCGAGGCCCACGATGCTGTAGAGGAGCTCGCGGGTCGACATCGGTATGCGGGTCCTGGTCAGGCCCAGCTCTCGGATTGTCGCGCTCAGGCTGTCTCGGCCGACCATCTCGTAGAGGAAGTCGGTCGCGGCGTTGTCGCTGACGATGATCATCAGCATAGCCAGGTCGCGTACGGTGGGACGCAGGCCGGCCTCCAGCTCCTTCAGCACGCCGGACCCAGACACCCTCATCGCGTCCGTGAGCTCTACACGCTCCGACAGGTCGATCCCCCCGCGGTCGATCTGTCGGAAGAGCTCCAGCAGCAGGGGTATCTTTAGGGTGCTGGCGGTGAAGAACGCCGCATCCGCGTTGCGTCGTATCTGCGCACGGGTATCGAAGTGCCGCGCGGCGACTCCTACCACACCGGGGACTTTCGCGATAGCTTCTTGGACGGAGCTCATGACGTCCTCCTCCTCATGACCGCGCAGGGTCGATGTCGGTGTAATCCCGCCGGGGCGCGGCGTCTACTCGTTGCCCCATGGAAAGGACTCGATGCGCTGCGTGCGGTCGGAAACGGGATAGCCGACGCGTGCGCCCCCGGCTCGATCCGAGACGTGGATGGCGAACCCCATCTCGGTCGACCTGCGCGCCTCGTCGACGTCGCATGACGTCGACCCGCCGCTCCTGACGGCGTCCGCTAGATCCTGTACGGCGGCGCGGCCGGCCAACCATCCCTCGTTCTCCTCAGGCAGCGGGAGCTTGGTGCTCCGGCTTCGCGAATCGTTCAGCGTGTAGTACGCCTCGACGTTCTCGTACTCGTCGTTGCCAATTGCGAAGGCGACCAGGCTGCCTTCAGTTCCCGACACCGTGTACGACATCCCCGACAGGCCTTCCGGCATGGTGGCGACGTGGACTCCGTTGTCCAGACGTGTCCAGGACCTGCCGGGCGGGTCCTGGCGCCGCCTCGAGTCAGGGCCGTCGCCGCTCACGTCCTCGACGTGGCCGCTGGTCCACACGGGCTCGTGATCGCCGGCCAGCGTCAGGGCGGTATCGTACCAGTGGCAGGCGTGGTTGATGAGGTTCGGGGCGCCGTAGGCGGTGACGGCGGTGACCTCGCCGACGATGCCGTCGCGCAGGTAGTCTCGGATGGCCCGGTAGGAGGCGAACCACCGCCGGTCCAGTAGAAACGCCAAGGCGACCTGCCTCTCTGTGCATGCTGAGACTATCCGGTCGGTCTCCTCCAGACTGGTCGCGAGAGGCTTCTCGCAGGCTATGCCTCTCACGCCGGTGTTTGCGGCGGTCTCGATCTGGTCCGCGTGCATGGTCTGGCGTGTCGCGATGCACACTATGTCGGGCGCCGTCTCGGCGAGCATGCGGTCGTAGTCGCCGTAGGCCGGCATCTCGCCCCACGTGTCGCGCCAGACGGCGCGGAACCGCTCTCGAGTCGCCTGGTCTTTGTCGAACACGGCGACGACGGTCGTGTCGGGCGCCCTTGCGAAGCCGTTGGCCCAGTTGTGCCCTCGGTTGGCCGTGTCCAGCATCCTGTGGCAACCCGCTATCGCAACCCTCAGCTTGTCCATCTTGTCGCCTCCCGCGAGCCGGTAGCGTTCCCTGTTCGGGGCAGTCGTTGGGCCCATCATACGGGAACGCGGGAACGGCCTGGGCGACAGGGCTCGTTTGACCGGGCTTTGACTCGACGCCGCGATACCCGGATTCGTGTTGACCTCGAACGCGGCGTTCGTTAGAATCGTTGACACGAGGCTAGTGCCGGCCAGCCGGCTGCTAGCCGCCTTTGTGTTCTGCGGGAGCGACCGCCATTCTCGCGTAGGCTTGCCGGCCCCAGTGGCGCAATGGCAGCGCAGCCGATTTGTAATCGGCAGGTTAGTGGGTTCGAGTCCCCTCTGGGGCTGCTCGTCCTCCCAGGGCCGGGCGGGCTAAGCGATTCGGCCTTGGATTCGGCAAAACCGCTGTGCTAAACTGGCTTGCGCCCATTTCTGGAGGGGTGGGTGAGTGGTTAATACCACCAGACTGTAAATCTGGCGCCCGGAAGGGCTACGTAGGTTCGAATCCTACCCCCTCCACCAGGCAAACGGAAAAGGCACCGAACAAACCGGGCCCACATAGCTCAGGCGGTAGAGCGCGTTCTTGGTAAGAACGAGGTCAGCAGTTCGACTCTGCTTGTGGGCTTAGATCAATAGCGAGGGGACCAATGGCGAGACAAAAGTTCATCAGGGACAAACCACACGTAAACGTCGGCACGATCGGTCACGTCGACCACGGCAAGACCACTCTGACGGCGGCGATCACGAAGACGCTGGCAACCGAGGGCTTGGCGGACTACCGCCCGTTCGATTCGATCGACAACGCGCCTGAGGAGCGGGAACGCGGCGTCACGATCGCGATCCAGCACGTCGAATACCAGACCGACGCCCGGCACTACGCCCACGTCGACTGCCCTGGGCACGCCGACTACATCAAGAACATGATCACCGGGGCCGCGCAGATGGACGGCGCAATTCTGGTCGTCAGTGCGCCCGACGGCCCGATGCCGCAGACGCGGGAGCACATCCTGCTGGCACGCCAGGTCCAGGTACCGAACATCGTCGTCGCGCTGAACAAGATCGACGCGATGGACGACGAAGAGTTGCTTGAGCTTGTCGAGATGGAGCTCCGCGAGCTGCTGACCGAGTACGACTTCCCCGGCGAGGATATTCCGATCGTTCGGGTCAGCGCACTCAATGCCCTCGAGGCCGAGGACACGTCTAGAGAGTCCGAGTGGGGTAAGGGCATCTGGGAGCTCATGGACGCGGTAGACTCCTACATCCCGGTTCCGGAGCGCCCGAAAAACATGCCGCTCATCATGCCTGTCGAGGACGTGTTCAGCATCAAGGGCCGTGGCACAGTCGTGACCGGCCGCGTCGAGCAGGGCATGGTGAGGACCGGCCAGACGATCGAGATCATCGGCATCAAGGATACCGTGTCGACCGTGGTCACCGGCGTAGAGATGTTTCACAAAACCCTCGACGAGGGCGAGCCGGGAGACGCCGTCGGCGTGCTGCTGAGGGGCATCGAGCGCGGCGACGTCGAGCGCGGGCAGGTCATCGCGGACCCCGGCAGCATCAAGCCGCACAACGAGGCCGAGGCGCAGGTCTACGTCCTGACGAAAGAGGAGGGAGGCCGTCACAAGCCGTTCTTCAGCGGCTACAAGCCGCAGTTCTACATCCGCACGACCGACGTCACGGGCGAGATCGAGCTGCCCGAGGGCGTCGAGATGGTCATGCCCGGCGACAACATCAAGATGAAGCTCAAGCTGATGACCCCGGTCGCGATGGCCGAGCAGTTGCGATTCGCCGTGCGCGAGGGCGGCAGGACCGTCGGCTCAGGGGTGATCATCGAGGTGATAAACTAGGCAATGGCACGCAAAGGCGACGCTCGCTCACTCATCACGCTCGGCTGCACGGACTGTCGGGAGCGCACGTACTCGTCCAGCAAGAACCGGCGAAACGATCCCGACCGCCTAGAGTTGAAGAAGTTCTGCCCCAGGTGCCGGTCGCATAAGATGCACCGAGAGGTACGGTAGCGTCGATGGCCAGAATCTCAAGCCCGACCAGCCGCATCAACCCTGAGGCGGCGCGCCGGGCCCTCACTCTCCGGTACTTCTCCGAGGCGTTCGCCGAGTTGCGTCGCGTCACGTGGCCGTCGCGCCAGGAGACGGTGCGCCTGTCGATCATGGTCATCGCGGTCGCGATGGCCGTCGGCATCATACTGGGCGTAATCGACCTCGGCTTCTCCAGACTCATGGACCTGATCCTGGGCACGTAGCTGCGATGACACAGAACAGCGACACCGAAACGCGTTGGTACATCGTCCACACCTACTCCAGCCAGGAGGAGCGCGTTAAGAAAAACCTCGAGCTTCGTATCGAGACTATGGACGTCAAGGACCGCATCTTCCAGGTCGTAGTGCCCACGGAAGACGAGGTAGAGATCAAGGACGGACGGCGCAAGAGCGTCGCGCGGAGGGTGTTCCCCGGCTACCTGATCATCCAGATGAAGATGGACGACGAAGGCTGGTACGTCGTCCGCAACACCCCGGGAGTCACGGGATTCGTGTCGGCCGAGGACGAGAACGAGGGCCGCCCCAAGCCGGTCCCGCTGGAGGAGGCCGAAGTTCAGGCGATCATGAACCAGATGCAGTCCTCCAAGCCGCGCGTCAGAGTGGGCTTCGAGATAGGAGAGACAGTACGCATCAAGGACGGTCCTTTCGTGGACTTCATGGGGGCCGTGGACGAAGTGCATCCCGACCGCGCGAAGGTCAAGGTGCTGGTGTCGTTCTTCGGAAGAGAGACACCCGTGGAGCTCGATTTTCTACAGGTCGAGAAGGCCTAGTCGGAGGGCAGCGTGGCTAAGAAAGTAAGTAGGATAATCAAGCTCCAGATTGAGGCGGGCAAGGCCACCCCGGCACCGCCCGTCGGTCCCGCTCTGGGTCAGTACGGCGTCAACATCATGGCGTTCGTAAAGGAGTACAACGAGCGCACGTCGTCCCAGATGGGACTGATAGTGCCGGTCTTGCTGACGGTGTACGCAGACCGCTCGTTCTCGTTCGAGATCAAGACTCCCCCGACTTCGGCGCTGCTGAAGCGGGCCGCAGGCATAGAGAAGGCGAGCGGAAGCCCCAAGGCCGAGAAGATCGCCGCCGTCCCGGAATCGGCCATCAGGGAGATCGCGGAGCAGAAGATGCGCGACCTGAACGCGGCCGACATCGAGGGCGCCATGAAGATCGTGGCGGGCACGGCCCGCAGCATGGGAATCACGGTCGAGTAACCCCGCCAACGGCTGGCCGACCGCTCGCCCGTACGGCAGGCCCGCCGCGAACGCGAATATATAGACGGAGATAGTGGATGCCTAGAGGAAAACGATACCTCGAGAGCGAGACGCTCGTCGAGGCGGAGAGAGAGTACCGGCCTGAGGAAGCCATCGCCATTGTCAGGGAGGCCGCCACGGCCAACTTCGACGAGACGGTGGAGCTTCACCTACGCACCGGCGCGGATCCGCGTCACGCGGACCAGCAGGTGAGGGGCGTCACCATTCTCCCCCACGGCGTCGGTAAGGTCGTAAGAGTGCTGGTGTTCACCGAGGGTGAGGCTCAGCTCGCGGCCGAGGGGGCGGGGGCGGACTTCGTCGGCTCGGACGATCTCGTCAAGCAGATCGAGGGCGGCTGGACCGACTTCGACGTGTCGATCGCGACGCCGGACATGATGAGCCGGGTAGGGCGCCTGGGCCGGATCCTCGGACGCCGCGGGCTGATGCCGAGTCCGAGGACGGGCACGGTGGTGCCGCCCGACGGCGTCGCCGCTGCGGTCAGAGAGGCGAAGATGGGCAGGGTGGAGTACCGCTTGGACCGAGAGGGGCTGGTGCATGTGCCGATAGGCAAGGCAAGCTTCACGGACGAGCAGCTCGTCACCAATCTGTCGGCACTCGTTGAAGACATCATCCGGGCGAGGCCGAGCGGAGTCAAAGGTCAGTTCATCAGGACGGCTTTTCTGACGAGCACCATGGGGCCCAGCATACGCATGGACGTTGCCAGTATGTCGTCCCTGACGGTAGAATAGAACAACACAGCCGCAGACAGTGGGTCCCCCTTCGCAGGGGTTAAACTTCCGGCCCGCCGAGGCTAACGGAGACGGCGCCGCTTCATGTGGCGTTCGAACCCTGGGCCTGCGGCTCAGGGTCTTTTGTTATAACGAGGTGAGCTGTTGCCAACCGATAAGAAACGAGAGCTGGTTGCGGAGATCCGGAAGCTCCTCGAGGGCTCCACGGTTGCCATTTCGGCCGACTACACCGGCATGTCCGTTCCGGCCATGACGGGCCTCAGGCGGGCGCTCCGCGAAACGAATGTCGAGTTCCACGTAGTCAAGAACCGCCTCACCTACCTGGCCGCCGACCAGGCCGGCAAGCCGCTCGTGAAGGGGATCGTGGAGGGGCCGACGGGGATCGCGTTCGGCTTCGACGACCCGGTGGCGCCCGCGAAGGCGATGTTGGAGTACATTCGGGCGAACCGCTCTCCGCTGAAGATCAGGGGCGCCGTGGTGGGCGACCGTCAGCTTACTCCCGAGGAGGTGTCCGCGCTCGCCCTGCTGCCCTCCCGTGATGAGCTGATCGCGCGTCTCATGGCGCAGCTGCAGTCCCCGATCACGCGGCTGGCCAGCGCGCTCAACGCGCCGCTCGCCGGCCTGGTGACCGTGCTTCACCGGGCATCCGAGTCCGCGTCCGAAACGCCGGCAGAAGCATAGCGATACCGTATCCGACAACGTGGAGAAGCCGAAGGAGCGAACATTGACGAACCAAGAGATCGTAGAAGCAGTCAAGGGCATGTCGGCCATCGACCTGTCCGAGCTGGTCAAGGCCCTCGAGGAGACGTTTGGCGTGAGCGCCGCCGCGCCCGTCGCGATGGCGGCCGGCCCGGCAACCGCCGTAGCCGACGCCCCCGAGGAAGAGGAGCAGACCGAGTTCAACATCGTGCTCAAGGAGATCGGGCCCAACAAGATCAACGTGATCAAGGCGGTCCGCTCCATGACGACGCTCGGCCTCAAGGAGGCCAAGGAGTTGGTCGAGAGCGCTCCCGCGACCGTCAAAGAGGGCGTAGGCAAGGGCGACGCCGACCAGGCCAAGACCACGCTGGAAGAGGCGGGAGCCGTAGTCGGGGTCGAGTAAACTTCGGCAGACGCGTCCTCCTCACGTTCCGGCGGTGCGTCCATGAGTCGCCGCAAGAACCGCGAGCGCTACGAGGCGATGAAGCGGCTGGACCCGGACTACCGGGGATTCCGCGGCCACGGCAGCGAGCCGTCCAAGCCCGGAAACGCGCCGCTCGAGGCGGTCACGTGCAGCGTGTGCGGACGCAAGCGCAACGTGCCTCGCGGCGTCGCCGTGGAGCAGGGCGACAGCTTCGTCTGTGCGCGCTGCCGCGAAGAGCAGAGCTAGGGCCGACGGCTCGTAAGCTGTTCACTCTTGGTGAGAGGGGCAACCCGTACGGCGGCGGCGCTCGCCTTTGGAGACCTTGGCAGAGCTCCAGACGTGGGCCAGATGTCGACAGCAGGGGGTGCCATTGAGCTCGACCTCCCCACCCCTGGATTCCGGCTCGGGGGCCGGAATGACGTCTACCCTCTGCGCGGGAGGCGGACACAGCCTACCGTAATGCCCGCGAAAGCGGGTATCCAGGCGGCTCGAGAGGCATTCGTCCTGTCAACTCTGACCAGGGGCCGCAACCTCAGCCAGTCTTAACCAGCTTCTGGAAGCTGCGGATGCCGTCCGCCTCGTCGCCCCAGTTCTTGGCGTTGGTCCAGGCTACCTCGCCGACGTAAATGTCTCCGCGCGAGTCGACGCAGATGCCGTGCGGGGCGCAGAACTGCCCCTGCGCCGTCCCGTAGCCAAGGTCGCCGATCCTGGCCCGCCTCTCGCCAGCCGTGTCGAACACGGAAATCCTGGGCCCGATGTTGGGCATGTCTCGATTCACGTTCATCCCGGCGCCCAACTCTCCCACGTAGACGTCCTGCTCGTCGGAGATGTAGACCGTGCACGGGCGGTGCATGTTGACCCACTGGGTCTCGAACCGTCCCCGGGAGTCGAAGATCTGGACCCGGTGGTTCTCCCTGTCGGCCACGTACACGTAGCCGTCCTTGTCGGTCGCGATGTTGTGCACGATGTTGAACTCGCCCGGGTCGGTCCCGGGCTGCCCCCACGAGAATAGCAGCCTGCCGTCCGGCGAGTACTTGTGGACGCGGGAGTTGCCGTAGCCGTCGGAGACGTACAGGTCGCCGGTCGTTGGGTCCAGGGCCACGTCTGTGCAGCGGTTGAACGGGTCGCCGCACTGGTACGCGGACGGTGTGCCAGGGCTTCCGATAGTCATCAACACGCGGCCGTCCGGCGTGCACTGGCGTACGGTATGGTCTCCGTCGTCCGTGCAGAACAGGGTGCCGTCCGGTCCCATCGTGAGGCCGTGGGCCCGGCTGAATATCCCCTCGCCCCACGAACGGAGAAAGTTGCCGTCCCGGTCGAAGACGGTCATCGGGTGGTCGCCGCGGTTGAAGATGTACACGTTGTCCTGCGAGTCGACGGCGACGGCGGCGGCGTCCGTCCAGGCGTAGCCCGGCGGGAGTTTTTCAAACCCGTCCACGAACTCGTAGGTGAAGCTGCCGCTGCCTGTCCTGACGGTACTGCCCATGTGTCTCCTCCCGCGCTGGCGTGCGACTGTCCTCGGAACGAAGCGATTATATCCCACGCGGCTCCGTTCCACCGGCGGGCTGCTGCGTCCAGCGCACCGGGGCTCGGTTACAATCGTGTCGGAGTTGGTGGCCGTCTCGATCCCGTAGGTAGGAAAATGCCTGAAGCTCCAGAGTTGGAAGTGGTCAAGGGCCTTCTGCGCGACCGTATCGTTGGGCAGCGCGTGCTTTCTGCCGCAGAGACCAGGCCGGGCGTCGTGCGCGCGCTGGCCGCGGACCTGTCGGATCTCGCCGGGCGCAGGCTGGAAGATGTCGAACGCAGCGGCAAGTTCCTCATGCTCCAGTTCTCGGGCGGGCGGCTGCTCGCTGGGGGGGTGCAGCACTGCGCGCCGTCCCGCCGCAGATTCAAGCGAACCTTCTTCGTGCTGACGATGGAGGACGGCAGCGAGCTGCGGTACGTCGACCAGAAACAGATGGGCGCGTTTACTACGTCAGCCCGGAACAGCTCTCGGAGGTGCCGCAGCTCGGTGAGCAGGGGCCCGACGTTCTCGCGCCGCTGACGTTCGAGGAATTCCGGCAGCGGATCGCACCGTTTCGGGGGGAGATCAAGGGCGTGCTGACCCGGGGCCGCGTCGTGTCCGGCATCGGCAACGCGTACGCGGACGAGATTCTCTTCGCGGCCGGCATCTATCCCTTCCGCAAGCGTACCGCGATGTCCGAGGAGGAGCTGCGCCGCGTCTGCGAGCAGGCGCGCGCCGTCGTAGAGGAGGCCGTCGACCAGGTGCAAGAGCGCATCGGCGACGACATACACCTCAAGCCGCGCGACTTCCTCAAGGTGCACAACCGGGGCGGCGAGCCCTGTCCACGGTGCGGCGCCAGGATCAGCGAGGTCACCGCCAACCGTCGCATAACAAGCTACTGCCGCACCTGTCAGCCGGGATTGCCCATAGGCAACCTGTAGAGCCCGGGATGCGCATCAAGTGGAGATAGTGGACTACCATTGAGTACGGAGATCAGGAAGAGATGACCATGACCAGTCAGACGGCGCGCAGTCAGGAAACACTGCCTCCAATTCATCCGGGAGAGGTACTCGACGAAGAGTTCCTCCGACCGATGAACGTCACCCAGTACCGGCTGGCTAAGGCCATCGGCGTGGATGCGCGTCGCATTCATGCCATCGTTCACGGAGAGCGGTCAATAACGGCCGAGACGGCCCTATTGCTTTCCCGCTTCTTCGGAAACTCCGCGGAGTTCTGGATGGGCCTGCAAAAGCCAGTACGACCTGGAGGTCACCGAGGACGGTCTATCCCAGCGGCTGAGTATGGTGGCGGCTCACTCACCGGAGTAGCCGACGCGTCTGGCTCAAGAAGGGTTGGGCCCGGTCATGCGCAAGGACTCGTTTCCTACACGTTGTCATCACCCTCAGCGGTATACCTCGTTCCGTCTCCCGATCCTCACCACCAAGACGCGCAGAGCGTCGTCCTGAATGTCGCAGATAACGCGGCAACCTCCCACCCGGTAGCGCCACAACCGGCCTAGTGGACCGGTCAGCATGTGGCCGACGCTCCGCGGATCGGCCAGTGGTGCAATGCGCTCGTCCATGTAGTCCATGATGCGCCGTGCTGTGTTTCTGTCGAGCTTTCGCAGCTCAGTCCGGGCTGTGGCGGTATAGTCAATCCTCCAAACCAAGCTCTTTCCTCACGTCTGCGGCATCATGCACTTGCTCCTGTCCTTTGCGGATACGTTCGAGAACATCCGCGGCCAAGTAGTAGTCTTCGATGTCCTCAAGTCCGCGGTCGATAATCTCACGCAGATAGAAGGCTTTGGTGCGCCCGGTCTGCGCGGCCAGGACAGCGAGCCGCCGCTCCGTTTCGGGTGAAAGCCGGATCGATGTAGCCATGTCGTGCTTCTCCGTTGCAGTCTGCGCATTCAATGTATCACACGGATTCCCTAGACTGCTCCCGACGAATGCGCAGCCCGGCAGGGCCAACCATGTACGGTGGCTGCCGTCCGCACTCAGGTCATGCATACGCACCCCCAGGGACGGAATCCAGCCTTTGGGAGGAATGGCTCAGGCCCGGAGTTGCGGGGGGCGCCGCGGCCTTGTTTCGGAATTGGGCCGTTTGCTATAGTCTCACAGGTTGGCTTAGGTAACGAGGCGTAGCTAAGAATGCTCGATCACGACGTGCTGGTGATCGGCGGCGGTCTCGCGGGGATGCGGGCGGCGCTGTCCGCGCGAGAAAATGGCGTAGACGTCGCCGTCGTCAGCAAGGTCCATCCCGTTCGCAGCCACTCGAACGCGGCGCAGGGCGGCATCAACGCCGCGCTGACCGATCGGGGAGACGCCTGGGAAGACCACGCCTTCGACACGGTGAAGGGCAGCGACTACCTGGGCGACCAGGACGCCATCGAGGTGATGTGCCGCGAGGCGGGACGCGAAGTCATCGCCATGGAGCACATGGGCGTCGCGTTCAGTCGGGACGACGAGGGCCGGCTTGGCACGCGTGCCTTCGGGGGCCAGCGGCGCGAGCGCACCTTCTTCGTCGCCGACTTCACAGGCCAGGCCCTCCTCCACGTCCTCTACGAGCAGGTTCTCAAGGCCGGCGTCAGGGTCTACGAGGAGTGGTTCGTCCTCTCGCTGTTAATGGACGACGGCCGGTGCGCCGGCGCCGTCGTGATGGAGATCAGCTCGGGAGAGATGCACGTCATACGCGCCAACGCCGTGATCGTCGCGTCGGGCGGTCTGGGCAGGGTGTTCGAGCCGAGCACCAACGCCCTGATATGCACCGGCGACGGTATGGCCGCGGCCTACCGTGTCGGCGCCCCTCTGATGGACATGGAGATGGTGCAGTACCATCCGACGACCCTCAAGAGCAACGGCGCGCTCATGTCGGAGGGCGCCAGGGGCGAGGGAGCCTATCTGATAAACGCCGACGGCGACCGGTTCATGGAGCGGTACGCGCCGAACATGATGGAGCTCGCCTCCCGCGACGTCGTCTCCCGGTCGGAGCAGACCGAGATCAACGAGGGAAGGGGAGTTAACGGCTGCGTCTTCCTCGACTGCAGACACCTCAGTCAGAAGCTGATAGACGAGAAGCTGTCGCAGATACGCGATCTGGCCCGCGATTTCGCGGGCGTGGACATGGCACGGGAGCCGGTCCCCATCCGCCCCGGGATGCACTACCAGATGGGCGGAATCAAGACGGACGTGGATGGGCAGACGCCGGTGCCGGGCCTGTACGCGGCCGGTGAGACGGCCTGCGTCAGCGTCCACGGTGGCAACCGGCTTGGCGCGAACTCGCTGCTCGACACGCTGGTGTTCGGCCGCAGAAGCGGCGAGCACGCCTCCGACGCGGTCAAGGGCCGGCGGCCGCGCCCTTCCATCGACGACTCGGCCGCGGACGGAGACCGGAACCACATCCAGGACCTGATGAGCAACTCCGACGGCGGTGGGCTGTTCGGCCGTCTGAGGATGGAGCTCGGCCAGACGATGAACGAACACCTGGCCGTCTTCAGGGACGCGGACGGCATGGAGCAAGCCCGCGGCAAGCTGGGCGAGCTCAGGGAGCGGTTCACGAACGTCTACGTGGCCGACAAGGGCAAGACATTCAACACCAACCTCGTGTTCACCCTGGAGCTTGGCTTCATGTTCGACTGCGCCGAGGCGGTTGTCTTCAGCGCCCTGGAGCGGCAGGAGAGCAGGGGAGCGCACTTCCGGACGGACATGGGAGACCGCGACGACGAGAGCTGGCTCAAGCACGTTCTCGTCACCAGGGGCGAGGAGGCGCCGGCCATCGAGTATCTGCCGGTGGTCATCACGCAGTGGCAACCCGAGGCCCGGAAATACTAGGCGATAGAGCATGGAAGTAACCCTCAACGTCAGACGTTTCGACCCCGATTCCGATCAACCCGCGTCGTACACGCAGGAGTACCAGATCGAGCTCGGGGAATCGGCGACCGTGCTCGACGGGCTGATCAAGATCCGCGAAGAGGTCGACGGCACGCTCGCCCTCCGGTGCTCGTGCCGTAGCGCCATCTGCGGCTCCTGCGCCATGAGGATCAACGGGCGCGCCGGGCTGGCGTGCAACACGATGGTCTCCAAGGTCGCGGACGCCGACGGCAACGTCGCGGTCGAGCCGGCGGGCAACATGAACGTGGTCAAGGACCTGGTCGTCGACTTCGACATGTTCTGGGACAAGGTCAGGGACGTGAACCCGTGGCTGCAGCCTCAGGGCCCGGACCCGGAGCCCGACAAGGAATACATCGCCTCCAACGAGTCAATGCTGGACCTGGCGGACGTGATGGCCTGCATCATGTGCGGCGCCTGCGTCTCGGACTGCACGGTGCTGGCGGTCGACTCCAACTTCCTGGGTCCGGCAGCGCTGGCCAAGGCGTACCGGTTCGTCGCAGACCCGCGCGACGACGTGGACGCGGCCAGGCTGGGAGAGCTGAACGAGTACGGCGGCATCTGGGACTGCACCCGATGCATGCAGTGCGTCGAGGTGTGCCCCAAGGGCGTAGATCCGATGGGCCGCATCATGGCCCTGAGGGACCGAGCGATGGAGGCCGGCTACACCGGAACGTATGGCGCCAGGCACGCCGAGGTCTTCACCGACTCGATCAGGCACAGCGGTCGGGTCGACGAGCTGCGGCTGCCCATCAAGACCTTCGGCATGTTCAACATCAAGGAGATGCTGAAGCTGCTGCCGGTGGGCGTTCGAGCTCAGCTCAAGGGCAAGAGGCCCCCGATCTTCCACCGCTCCATACCGGGAGTGCAGAACGTGCGCCGACTCTTCGACAGAGTGGGGGACAAACGATGAAGTTCGCCTTCTATCCCGGTTGCGTGTCCCGAGGGGCATGCCCGGAGCTGTACTCCGCGACCGTGGAGGTGTGCGCCAGGCTCGGCATCGAGTTGGACTACAAGCCGATGGAGGGCGCGTCGTGCACCGGGTCGGGCGTCCTGCAGGAGAAGAACCAGCGGCTCGGCGACACGCTGAACGCCCGCACGTTCGCCATGGCCGAGCGCTCGGGGCTTCCGCTGCTGACGATCTGCAGCACCTGCCAGGGCGTGATGTCGCAGGCCAACAGCCGCCTCAAGAGCGATCCGGAGTATCTGGCCCAGGTCAACGAGGACCTCGCCGAAGAGGGCCTGCGGTACACTGGCCGCGCGGAACCGAAGCACCTTCTCTGGGTGCTGGTCGAGGACTACGGGCTGGGCAGACTCAGGAGCCTGGTCACCCGGCCGCTCACCGGCTTCAAGGTCGCCCCGTTCTACGGATGCTACATCGTCCGTCCAAGCGCCGCGTTGGGCTTCGACGAAAGGCCGGAGCGCCAGGACTCGCTGGAGAAGGTGATCGAGGCCGTGGGCGCCGAGGTCGTAGACTTCGCGGGCAAGACCCAGTGCTGCGGGTTCCCGATTCTGACCATCAACCAGACGAACTCGGTCAAGATGGTGGCCAACCATACGGTCGACGCCAAGGATCAGGGAGCGGCGGCGATGGTCACGCCGTGCCCGCTGTGCCATCTCAACCTCGACGGCTACCAGCCCCAGGCCGCCGCGGCCGCGAGGCAGCCGATCGATCTGCCTATCCTGCACCTGCCGCAGATGCTCGGCCTCGCGCTGGGCATCGAGCCGGCAGCCATGCGGCTGAACCGGCACATCGTGTCGACCAAGGCGTTGCTGTCGGAGCTCGCTCTGGCCCCCTAGTCGCCGGAGTGGCGTCAGCGCTACTGGAGCGGCAGCGGAGGCTGCAGCCACTTTGAGGTGTCGTTGACCTCGATCTCCTCCACCCACTTCACCCACTCGAAGCCCCGCTTGTCCGGTGCGACGAGCCTTGCCGGAAAGCCATGTCCGCGCGACAGGGGAGCGTCCCCGACGTGGGTCGCCAGGATGTAGGACCGGGCCTCTGACATCGAGAACCTGCGGTAATAGCCGGTCGCCGAGCGAACGGTAACGCTGGAGGCGTCGGGGGTCGGCCCGGCCAGGGCGAGCAGCTCGTCGAGCCCGACGCCGCTCCATATCTGCTCCGAGTACCAGCCGCCAGTGCAATCTATGACGGCGGTCACGTCGCGCAACGCCGGGAGGTCGGAGTAACCCAGCGACAGCGGCCGCTCGACCGCTCCGGTGACCGAGAGCCGCCACGCGGCCGGATCGACGTCGGGCGCCCTGTCGGCGAGCCACGATACGACGGGAAACCACAAGCCGTAGCGGCGCGCCGTGTCGTAGGAGCCGGTGAAGCGGCGGGTCGAGCCCGCGGGCCGTACGAACGCGGACGCGGCTTCGGCCGCCTGCGTGAACGCGATGCCGGCGATTGTGATGCCGGCGAGCCTGAGGGCCCATCTGCGCTCGACCCAGAACGACAGTGGCAGCCTCTTCGTGTAGACGACGGCGTGCCAGGCGAGCACCGGAACTATGGCCGCGCCGACATAGATGTGCCAGCTAACGCCGCTGAACCATCCCGCCGTAAACGGCCCGGCGTAGGACCAGGCGAAACCGAGCGCCAGCGTGACGACGAGCAGCGCCGACAGCACCAGGGAGGCGTACTGCCTCGGCCGGCGTCGGCGCCTGCGGACGGACGATACGACGATCGCCGTCTTCCAGACGAGCACGACCACGATGGCGAATCCGCCGATCCTGTGGACTGCTATGAACAGGGCGTCGCCGGACGATCCCGACACGAGTCCGAAGAAGCCGGTCACCAGTTCTACGGCTATGAGGGCGAGCAGGATCGTATTGGCCCAAGGCGTCTTCACATCTATATGATGCGCCGGGCGCCGATTCGGTCACCGTAGCCGGCTCCCGTGGGCGAATGTTAGCCGGGGACCTCGCTGCTAACCAGACCAACACAGTTGCCCTCGGAATCCGAGAACGTCGCGAACGTGACCATGTCCGGAATGGCGGTTACCGGCATCACGACCTTCGCGCCGCGCTCCACTGCCTCCTTGAGCTTCGCGTCTATGTCCTCGACCTCGACGTAGAAGGTGACGAGGTTCGGCCTACCGTCCGTCCCTGAGATGCCGCCATTGATCCCCTTCTCGGTATGGGTATCGACGACGCCGTATCCCATCGGATTCGAGGCGTCGATGTGCCACTCGAACAGGTCTGCGTAGAACTTGTGGAGTTCCTCTGCGCCGCTGGACTGGACTTCGAAATGGACCACCGGATTGGGCAAGGCGTTCTCCTTCCTGGCTATGGGCGCGAATGTGGCGTGGAAGCCTTTCACGATCTGCATCGTAGCCGGCCGCGCCCCGGTCGGCGGCCGCTAGTCGCCGGCGTTGGCCATCACCTCGACAAGCTCTTGGACCGCGTCCGCCGAATGCCTAAGGGCCGCAGCCTCCTCGTCGGTGAGGTCGAACTCGACAACCTGCTCGACGCCGGCCGATCCCAGCTTCACGGGCACGCCGACGAACAGGCCGTCGATGCCGTACTCGCCTTCGAGATAGGCGGTGCAGGGGAGTATCTGCTTCTTGTCGAGCAGTACCGACTCGACCATCTGGGCGATGGCTGCTGAGGGGGCGTAGTAGGCGCTGCCCGTCTTGAGCAGGCCAACGATCTCCGCGCCGCCGTCCTGGGTGCGCTTCACGATCTCGCCCAGGCGTTCCGGCGACAGCAGGTCCGCGACCGGCCGCCCCCCGACCGTCGTGCTTCCCACGATGGGGACCATCGTGTCGCCGTGGCCGCCGAGCACGTAGGCCGTGATCGACTCGACGGACACGCCCAGCTCGAGGGCAAGGAACGTCCTGAATCGCGATGTGTCGAGTATGCCGGCCATGCCGACGACGCGGTGCTTGGGAAAGCCGCTGACCTGAAACGCGCGCTGCGCCATGGCGTCCAGCGGGTTGGTCACCGGCATGAGAATGCAGTCCGGCGAATGCTTCGCGACCTCCCGCACCACGCTCGTAACGATCTTCATGTTGGTCAGCAGCAGGTCGTCCCGCGACATTCCCGGCTTTCTCGCGATTCCCGACGTGACGACGACGATGTCCGATCCCGCCGTCTCCTCGTAGCCGTTGGTCCCGACGACGCTCGCGTCCGATCCCAAGGGAGGCCCGGCCTGAAGCATGTCCAACGCCTTGCCCTGGGGCAGCCCCTCTACGATGTCGACCAGCACGACGTCGGCGTAGCCCTTGTCGAAGACGCGTTGCGCCGTGGTTGCTCCGACGTTGCCCGCGCCGACTATCGTTACCTTGCTTCTCATGCGTTGTCCTCTCCTGATCTCATTCTCGGCCAGTTTTCGTCGAACCACCGGTCCAGTCGCTTCCGTACGGTCCCCCCGGCGAAGAACGGGATGCCGTCCAGCCTGAGGAGCAGGTCTTCATCGGTGATGCGGACGGCGCCCCGTATGTCGAACCCCATCACCCTACCGGAGAAGAGCAGCGCGTCGCCGCGCCACTCGGCCGCGGGATCGGCTACGCTGCCCCCGTACATCCGCATCATCTTCGGGAGGAGCCCGTCGATGGTTTCCCGCGCCTGCTGCGGGGTCATTCCGTGGCTCTTTACGATTTCCATGACTCGCTTACAGGCCGGACATCCGCGCTACGGCCCGGCGTACTCCTCCCAGCGGGAGTCCAGCGTGGAGTCCTCGACCGTTGCCATGACGTAGTCTCCGAACTCCACGTTGGTCGCGCCGGTATTGCGGCCCGTCATCTTCACCTTGCGTTCGTACATGCCGCAGACGTCGATTGCCTTGTGCAGCTTGGCCGCCTTGTCGGCAAAGCCGACGTGCTCCAGGAGCATGGCGCCGGCCCGGAGGAGGGAGCTCGGGTCTGCGTACATCGTGCGGCCCTCATCCACCATGCGGGGGGCGCTGCCGTGGATGGCCTCGAACATGGAGGCGGACTTGCCTATGTTGGCGCTGCCCGCGGTGCCGACGCCGCCCTGTATCTCCGCGGCCTCGTCCGTCAGGATATCGCCGTAGAGGTTCGGGAGCACCATCACCTGGAAGTCCGACCGTCTCTGGACGTCGAGCAGCTTGGCCGTCATGATGTCTATGTACCAGCCGTCCCACTCGATCTCCGGGTACCGCTCGCCGACGCGGCGCGCCACGTCCAGGAACTTGCCGTCCGTCGTCTTGACCACGTTGGCCTTGGTGATGACCGTCACGCGTGATTTGCCGGTGCGGCGGGCGTGGGCGAACGCGGCGTCGATGACGCGCTCGGAGCCTGGGGTCGTGGTCACCCGGAAGTCGATGGCTAGGTCGTCGGTGACGTTGATGCCCTGGCTGCCGACGGCGTACAGGTCCTCGGTGTTCTCGCGAAAGAAGGTCCAGTCGATGCCCTCCGCCGGGAGACGCACAGGCCTGACGTTGGCGAACAGGTCTAGCGCTTTGCGCATGCTGACGTTCGCGGACTCGATGTTGGGCCAGCCGTCGCCCTTCTCGGGGGTATGCGTCGGGCCCTTGAGGGTCACGTGGCAATCCCTGATCTCCGCCAGAACGTCGTCGGGAATAGACTTCATCCTGGCGGCGCGGTTCTCGATGGTCAGCCCTTCAATCGTCCTGAACCGGACCTTGCCGCCGTCCACCGCGTCCTGCAGCAGATACTCGAGAACGCGCTGCGTGGCTTCGCTGATCGACGGGCCTATCCCATCTCCGCCGATCATCCCGATCACGATGGGTTCGACCTTCGAGTAGTCGATCCAGTCCCCTTCCTGCAGTAGTCGCTCGACGCGGTCGAGCTGCTCCGCAAGCAGGGTGCCGAAGTGGTCTTTCGCGTTCTCTATCGCCTGTGTGTACACCAAATGGCTGTCCTTTCCAGATTTCATGTCGCTTACGCAGCGCGCGGGCCAGGGTCTTTGCAGGCGGCCTATCGTCAAGGTCGAATGCGGCCGTGCACTACGGGGCTACGACCGCCAATACATCGCCCTTGGCCACGCTCGCGCCCGGCGAGACCGGGAGCGACTTCACGCTGCCCGCCGCCGGGGATGTTAGCGAGTTCTCCATCTTCATCGCCTCGAGCACGACGATCGTGTCGCCGGCCTCTACGCGCTGTCCCTCTTCGACTTCGTATCGGGCGACGATACCCGGCATAGGGGCCTCGATGGCGGTGAGGCCAGAAGCGCGACCGTCGACGGCGCTGCGCCCGGCGGCGGTCCGGGCCCGATCCGCAGGTGGAGCCGCCGCGCGAGCCGGGCGTACCGGGTCGACCTCTACCTGGTACACCTCGCCGTTGAGACGGATGTTGAACGCCCGGGCCTTGCTGCTCTTCGGAGGAGGAGGCCAGTCGAGTCGCCGCGGCGTCCCGATCGCCCATTCGCCCTTTTGCGCCGCAGGTTGCGGCCGCATCTCGTCCGGGACTGGGTCCAGTCCATGTTTGATCCGGAGGAACCGCATCCCGGTGGTCGGGTACAGGGCGTATGTCAGCACGTCGTCCGGATCGTCGGATATCTCCTTCACCGATCTGGCCGCGGCTTCCAGCTCCGGCTCGAGCAGGTCGCCGGGACGGACGGTAGTGGGAGTCTGGCCGTTCTTGTATCCCGCCAGCGCCTTCGATACGACTTCTTCGTCCATCGGCGCCGGGGGTCTGCCGTAGAGTCCGTAGACGTAGTCCCTTATCTCGTCGCTGACCATCTTGTACCGGCCGAAGAGCACGTTCATCACGGCCTGCGTGCCGACCATCTGGCTCAAGGGGGTGACCAGCGGCGGGTACCCGAGCTCCCTTCTTGTGCGTGGGATCTCCTCCAGCACCTCGTCGAGCCTGTCGATGGCCCCGGCCTGGCGGAGCTGCGAGGTCAGGTTGCTCGCCATGCCGCCCGGTATCTGGTGGCTCAGCACCCTAGCGTCGATGACGGCCGTCTTGGGGCTCTCCAAGTGCTCCCGGTACTTGGGCAATACGGATTCGAGGTGGTCGCCCATCTCCAACAGCTTGTTCAGGTCGAGGCCCGGGTCCCTGTCGGTGCCGCGGAACGTGGTGACCAGGGGCTCGACGGCCGGTTGGGAGGTGCGGAGGGCCAGCGGGGCCAGAGCGGCGTCTAGCACGTCCACTCCCGCCTCGACGGCCTTGATGCACGTCATCGAAGCCATTCCGCTGGTGTAGTGAGTGTGTAGCTGCAGTGGGACGTCGACCGCCTTCTTCAGCGCGCCGAACAGCTCGTAGGCGTCGTAGGGCGCGAGCAGACCGGCCATGTCCTTTACGCACAGGCTGTCGGCGCCGAGGCCGACGAAGGTCCGTGCCCGCTCGACGTAGTAGTCGAGATTGTAGATCGGCCCGCCGAGCTTGCCCTCCTCGGTGACCGAGTAGCATATGGTCGCCTGGAGGTGCTTGCCTGCCTTCCTGACCGCACGCGCGGACGTCGCCACGTTGCGCTCGTCGTTCAGGGCGTCGAAGACTCTGAACACGTCGATGCCGGTGTCGGCGGCCCGCCGCACGAACGCCTCGACCACGTCGTCGGCGTAGTTGCGGTAGCCGACGAGCGACTGGCCGCGAAGGAGCATCGTCAGGGGCGTGTCGGGGATCAGCCGTTTGAACGTTCGGAGCCGCTCCCAGGGGTCCTCGGCCAGGAAGCGCGTGGTCGTGTCGAAAGTGGCGCCGCCCCATACCTCCATGGAGTGAAAACCGATGGTGCCCATGTCGGCCGCGATCGGCTCCATGTCCTCGATGCGGAGACGGGTAGCGATCAGGCTCTGGTGGCCGTCGCGAAAGGTCGTATCGGTAATCTTGATCGGGTTCATCGACACCGGCATGTGGGCGCGCGGGCTTGAAGTCGGACCATCAAAGCCGGCGCCATGGCGATAGGGCGCGAACCGCGGAGCCCCTCATGACCTCCCACGGCGCGGTCTTCCACCGACTCCGTCCCGACGGCTCCGGCGCCGCGCGCTCGCGGGTCTCGGCCTCGAGATAGGCTTCCACGGCCGCGATCACGGCCGCCAGGGTCTTGGCGTCGCCCGGCTTCGCGGTCGGCCTGTGGTCGTTCACAGCGGGATGCTTCCGTGCTTCTTCGGCGGCAGCACCTCGCGCTTGTTCCGAAGCATCTCGAGGGCTCGGATGATCTTGGGCCTCGTCTCGGCGGGATTGATCACGTCGTCGATCATGCCCGCCGAGGCGGCGACGTACGGGTTCATGAGGCGGTCGCGGTACTCCTCGATCAGCTCGGCGCGAAGGGCATCCCTGTCCGCCGACTCCTGCAACGCCTTGCGATGCACGATGTTGACCGCGCCGGCCGCTCCCATGACGGCCACCTCGCCCGTGGGCCAAGCGTAGTTGACGTCGCCCTTGAGGTTCTTGCTGCTCATCACGATATACGCGCCGCCGTAGGCCTTGCGGGTCAACACGCTCACCTTCGGCACCGTCGCCTCCGCGTAGGCGTAGATAAGCTTGGCGCCGTGTCTGATTATCCCGCCGTGCTCCTGCGACGTGCCGGGCAGGAAGCCGGGAACGTCGATGAAGGTGACGAGCGGTATGTTGAAGGCGTCGCAGAACCGCACGAATCGGGCCGCCTTCGTCGAGGCCTGAATGTCGAGAACGCCGGCCAGCGCGTTGGGCTGCTGGGCCACGATGCCGACCGGCCGGCCGGCCATCCTGGCGAAGCCGACTATGATGTTGGGCGCGAACCGCTCGTGCACCTGCATCAGCTCGCCGTCGTCCACGACGCGCGCCAGTACCTCCGTCATGTCGTAGGGCTGGTCGGCGAGGTCCGGGATCAGGTCGATCAGCCCGTCGTCCCGCCGCTCAGGGTCGTCCGCGCTCTCTTGGGCGGGCGGGTCTTCCGAGTTGTTTCCGGGCAGGAATCCGAGCAGGCGGCGTATCTCCTCGATGCAGTGCTGCTCCGACTCGGCGGCGAAGTGGACAACGCCGCTCTTCGACGAGTGGCTGTCCGCCCCACCGAGCTCCTCGTGCGTGACCTCCTCGCCGGTCACCGCCTTTATCACGTCCGGGCCGGTGATGTAGAGCTGCCCTGTGCCCTTCACCATGAATATGAAGTCGGTCAGGGCGGGGGAGTAGGTGGCGCCGCCGGCGGCCGGCCCGAAGACGGCCGAGATCTGTGGAATCACGCCGGAGCTGCGCACGTTCCGCAGGAAGATGGAACTGTAGCCGGCGAGGCTGCTGATGCCCTCTTGGATCCGGGCGCCGCCCGAGTCGATAAGGCCGACCATCGGCGCTCCACTGTTCGTCGCCAGGTCCATCGCCTTGCAGATCTTGTTGGCCGCCGCCTCAGAGAGGGAGCCGCCGATCACGGTGAAGTCCTGCGCGTACAGGAACACGAGGCGGCCGTCGATCCGGCCGTAGCCGGTTACGACCGAGTCCCCAAGGTACCGCTGGCTGTCCAGCCCGAACTCGGTGGACTGGTGCAGCACGAACGGGTCCAGCTCCTCGAAGCTGCCCTCGTCCAGCAGCAGGACGATGCGCTCCCGGGCGGTCAGCTTGCCTTTCGCGTGCTGCTGCTCGATCCGGGGAGCGCCTCCGCCCAGCCGGGAACGCTCGCGCAGCGAGTTTAGCTCGTCCTGTTTTTCGGAGACCTTGCGGCGCACGACCATGTTTGAATTCGTTCCCGAAACCGTGAAATAATCGCAGAGAAGTTAACAGATATTCAGATAGGCAGCAAGGAACGCGGGCGTGCGCAACCCGCCCGTCGCCTCTGCCGAGGACTCCCCATGCTATGAGATACAACACACCCAGACGCGGCGCGACGGTCGTGGGGAACAGGACGTTCGAGTGGGGCGCCCGCACGTACGTGATGGGCGTGCTGAACGTCACGCCCGACTCCTTCTCCGGGGACGGCGTCGGAAACGACGTCGACGTGGCGATGCGCAGGGCGCTTGGCTTCCAGGAGGCCGGGGCCGACGTGATTGACGTGGGCGGCGAGTCGACGCGGCCGCCGTCGATCTATCCCGGTGCGGCGCCGATCACCGCGTCCGAGGAGCTCGCCCGCGTGCTGCCGGTGATCGAGGCGCTCGCCGCCGCGCTTGACATACCGGTCAGCGTGGACACTCACAAGGCCGAGGTCGCCCGGCGCGCCATCGACGCCGGCGCCGCGATGGTAAACGACCAGTGGGCGCTCGCCCGCGACCCTGAGATAGGGCACGTCGCCGCCGAGGCCGGGGTGCCCGTCGTGCTGATGCACAACCGGGAGGGGACCGCTTACCGCGATCTCGTGCCCGACGTCATCGGCGCTCTGCAACGGGCCATCGACCGCGCGCAGGCGGCCGGTATCGCCTTCGAGGACATCATCGTCGACCCCGGCATGGGCTTCGGCAAGACGGCCGAGGACAACCTGGAGCTGCTGCGGCGGTTGGACGAGCTCGACGTTCTGGGCAGGCCGGTGCTGGTCGGAATGTCCCGCAAGTCGACTATCGGCTACGTGCTCGACCTGCCCGTGGAGGAACGTGTCGAGGGGACGGCGGCCACGGTGGCGTTCTCGGTGGCGGCCGGCGCCGACGTCGTCAGGGTTCACGACGTCAAGGAGATGGCCAGGGTGGCCCGGATGAGCGACGCGATCGTTCGCGGCTGGAGCCGCGGCTGATGGCGACGGAGGTATTTCTCGGCCTCGGGTCCAATGTCGGCGACAGGTACGGGAACATCGAGAGGGCGGTGGCGTCGATGACCGAGCTCGTATCCGACGGCTCCGGCGTAACCGTTTCGAGCCTGTTCGAGACCGCGCCGGCAGGCTTCGCGGCGCAGCCGGCGTTCGTGAACGCGGCGTGTCGGCTGTGGACTGCCTTGGACGTGTTCGAGCTGATGGCGGCAGTGACCGCGGTGCAGGCCCGGTTCGGCCCGAGGCCGGCTATCCCCAACGGCCCGCGCGCAATCGACGTCGACGTGTTGCTGTTCGGCCGGCTGGTCGTCGACACGCCCAGCATCCAGGTCCCGCATCCGAGGATGGCGCTGCGCGACTTCGTGCTGGCGCCGCTGGCGGAGATAGCGCCCGGGGCGGTCCACCCCGTGCTCGGCGCCACCGTCGCCGAGCTGCTCGCCGCGCTGCGGACGCGTCAGGGCGCCTAGGCGTCCTGGCTGTCGGCGGCCACGGCGTCGCGCAGGTCGGGCGGCAGCAGGTTGGGGATGCCGTCGGCGACAGGGTAGGTCTCGTCGCAGGACGCGCAGCGCAGGCTACCCGCCACGATCTCGCCGGCTTCCTCTGTATCGACGCGCAGTTCCAGGGCGCCCTTGCACACCGGGCAGGCGAGAATGTCCGTCAGATCGCGCTTCATGGCGTTAACTCCCGCACCACGATATCTCAGTTGCCTGCGAGCGCGATCTCGTAGAGGACCTTGAGCAGGTCCGACAGCAGGAAGACCGCGATCCCAAGGGCGACCAGCGCGTTGAAGCCGGACGCCGCCCGCACGATACGCCGCGGCATGGAGACGGGCTCCTGCCGCTCGGCGGCTCCGACCACCGCCCGCGCTCGTCGCCGTCGCCGCTCAGCGTGCACCAGCACGATCATCCACACCGACAGGCCCGCCTTGAGGGCCAGCACCGCGACGTACGGTGCGCCGACGACGCTGTCGGTCAGCCGGTTGAAGGACATGATGATCCCGGTCGTCACGAGTATGGCGATGCAGGTGTTGACGAGGACGCGAAACTCGTCCGCGGCGCCCTTCAGCAGGCCGGAGGACTCCCCGCCGCGGCGGGCCGCTGGACGGAGCACCAGCAGGTAGAACAGGCTGCCGCCGACCCACGCGGCGCCCGACACCAGGTGCAGCCATCTGACGACGAGAAGAAAGACGTCGCCGGCATTCATTGGAGCTGGCGCCGTCCTGGCCGCGGCCGGCCGACGTTACGATCTGCCCTCGCCGGTTTGCCGGAGCCGCTCACGGGACTGCCGCGGGCCCTACTGCAGCAGCTCCTGGATCAGCTCCTCCAGCTTCGCCGCGTCGAGCGCCCCGCTCCACGTCCGCACGATCTCGTGGTTGCCGTTGAGGAACACGGTGCTCGGCCAGCCGATCAGCTTGTAGTCGGCGACGATCTGCGGGTTCTCGGTGTAGCCGAGGGAGAACGTCAGGCCCAGCTCGTCGACGAACGCCTGCCCGTCCTCGGCCGAGTCGAAGCCGGGGACCTGCACGGCCAGCAGCTTGAAGTCGTCGTCCTTGTGCTTCTGGGACGCCTCCTCGAAGTCGGGCATTTCGACCCTGCACGGCCCGCACGATGGGTACCAGAAATTCACGACGGTCGGCTGGCCTGCGAAGTCGGACAGCTTTGCCGCCTCGCCGGCCGTGTTGTTGGCGTTGCCGAACAGCACCACGTCCAGCTCCGGCGCCGGTTGGCCCGCCGGGATGCCGCCGGAGCAGGACGCCGCCAGCACCGCGACTACGGCCGCAGCCGCCCATAGGAGACGCGGCCGGGAGCCGGCCGGGCGTCTGAGAGTCCATCCAAGGGCCGTTTTCAGCGTGTAGATCATGCTCATCTCTCCCCTAGCTCGTTTCGCCGTGCTTTCATTCTATTCGATGCTAGGTACGGGCGCGGGGGATGCGGAGGCGCCGGTCAGTCCGTATCCGGCTCCTGCATCAGCTCCGCCGCGTGCCGCATCAGGACCTTCGCGCGGTCGTTCGGCACCTGCCTGGATTCGAGGTAGAGCCGCAGCGCCTCGCGCGGTTCGAGCCCGTCGGACGCCCGGTGGCCGAGGCGGTTCCGTGGCTGCTCGGCGACCTCGCGCGATATCGACGCGACGAAGTGGGCGCCCTCCAGTGCCTGTCTGATCTCCTCCTGCCTCAGGTACGCGTTCTGCTCCGCCTGCAGCCTGATCGATACCCTGACTATGGCGCCTTCGATATGTCGGCTCCGGATGGCCTGCACGACGCTGGCCGTCGGGTCCGCATCGCCCCGGCGGACGTCGACCTCGACGGTGAGGAAGCGTCTGGCGTCGACGTGGCGGAACTGGAAGTCCTCCGCCTTCACCCGCTGCCCGGCCGGCTGTGACGGGTCCAGGTCGATCACGCAGAAGCCTTTGTCGTCCTTCTCCTCGCCGAAGTCGACCCGCTGCAGGCTCCCCGAATAGACCATGAGCGGGTTGTGGCCGAGCACCTGGTGCCGGTGGACGTGTCCGAGCGCCACGTAGTCGAGCTGCGGCAGCGACAGGTCGCTCTTCAGCAGGACGTGGTCCGTGCCCAGCATCATCGACTGCTCCGACCCGGCCGCGGCCTCGCTGACGGACACGTGTCCAGCGAACACCGCCGGGACGCTTTCGTCCAACTCGGACGCCTGCAGCCGAATGTTGTCCGCCAACGAGCGCTGTATTGCTTCGTTAACCTTGTCGGGCGTCAGGCCGCGCATATTTTCGCGGGCGAGAAAGCCGCTGCGCCGGATCCAAGGCAGGGCGACGATCTGCAGCGGGCCGTCCCGGGTCTCGACGACGTACGTGCCGGCGCGGTCTCCGTTGTAGACGTTGGGCACGTCGAGGGTGCGGAAGATCTCCAGCGCGGTCGCCCTGCTCGCGACGTGGGGCATGTCGTGGTTGCCCAGCAGCAGGAAGACCGGCACGCCGGCCGTCGAGAGGCGCGCGACGCGCCTGGCGAACTCGCGCTGGTGGGTCTGGGACGGGTCGCGGCTCTTGTAGGCGTCGCCGCAGAACAGCGCCAGGTCGGCGCCCTCGTCGATCGCGTAGTCGACGACCTCGTCCAGCGACGCGAGAAAGTCGCCGAGCCGCGTCGACAGCCCCGTCTCAGGGTCGGGCCGACCGTAGTTCTCCACGCCGATGTGCACGTCGGAGAAGTGGACTATGCGCATGAATGCTCGACCACGCTGGAGGACCGCTGTTGGAGCTGCCGCCAGTGTAACACCGCGGCAGAGCCCGCAGGCACCGCCACGCGGAACAGGGCAGGGGGCGGCCAACGTCTCATGGGCCGACCCTTAACCGGCGCCCCTGGCGCCTATCGCAGCGGGTCGCCGTCGAGCAGGTCGCCGCTCCAGAGGCGGCGTACGAATGTCTCCGCGGGCAGAATGTCGATCCCGTCGTCCGTCCGCCGGGCCCGGGGCTCGAGGCACACGACGACGCGGCGGCCGGTCTCGGGATACTCCTGGGCGATGGAGCGCAGGCCCTTCAGATGGTTGCGGTCGACCTTGGCGCTCGCCTTCGCCTCGACCGCAAGCCGCACGTCGCCGAGCACGAAGTCGACCTCGATGCCGCTTGGGAGGCGCCAGTACGACAGCTCGTCGTCGACCTCGCGGTAGCCGACGAACGCGGACAACTCGTGATGGACCCAGTTCTCGAAGGCCTTTCCGTAGAGCTCGGACCCGGGCACGACCTCTCCCCGGCGGGCCAGCCGGTTCACCACGCCGACGTCCGCGAAGTAGAACTTGGGAGCGGCGGTGAGCCTGCGCTTGCGCCGCCTGCGGTATGCGGGCAGCCAGCGTCCCAGCAGTGTGTCTTCCAGGATGCCGAAGTAGCTCTTGGCCGTGGGGCTCGACACGCCGCACTCGCGGGCGACGTTCGACACGTTGACAGCCTCGCCGTCGCTGAGGGCCGCGGTGTCGAGGAAGCCGGAGAATGCCGGCAGGTTGCGGACGAGGCCCTCAGCGGCGACCTCCTCCCTGAGATAGTCGGCCACGTAGGCGTCGAGCAGCCGCGTGGGCCGGCTAGCCTCGTATATCCTGGGCAGGTAGCCGTGGTTGAGCATCCTGGGCAGGTCGAAGTCGTCGCCGAGCTCGCCGGCGGTCAGGCCGCGCAGCTCCAGCCGGACGGCGCGGCCTCCGAGCAGGTTCGCGGCCCCGCGCCGTACCTTGCGGGCGCTGGAGCCGCATAGCCCGAAGCTGAGGCCCCGGTTCTCCATCAGCCAGTGGACCTCGTCGAGCAGGGCGGGTACCTTCTGCACCTCGTCGATGACGACCTGGCGCGTCGGGTCCGGCCCATCCGCCTCTATCTCCTGGCGCAGAAGCTCGGGGTTGACCGAGTACCGCCGGAACTCGTCGCTCTTGAGCAGGTCGACCCAGCGGGCGTCCGGGTAGGACTGCCTGAGCAGGGTCGTCTTCCCCGCCTGGCGGGGCCCCCACAGGAAGAACGTCTCGGTTCCCGGTAGGGGCAGTTTGAGGAGCCGCTTCGTGAGCATGGCACCTCATTGTACCATGCAATACTAAAGCGGCGGTTTAACATATCATGTAATATTAAAGTATAGCTTCAGGTTTGCCCGTCAACACAGGCATGCGCGGCAAGCGGTAACTCCGCTAGGCGTTCCAATTGTCACTTTCGCTGATGGACCGTGTGGCGCTTGCCCCATATAATGGGTTGGACTAGATGCCGGTCGTCGACTCCCCCAACGAGGAACTTCCATGCCTACCCGTCAACAGCGCGAAGAGCAAAGAGCCCGGGAAATCGAGAGAATCACAAACAGGGTGAAGTCCCCTGCCAATCGACTGTTCGACGGTGATCTGGCGAAAGGATTCCTGTATTGGGCGGCGAACCTTCACTTAGATCAGACTCCGAACGAGCCAACGGTCGACGACCTACTATCCAACATCACGGATGGCAAGGACGACTTGGAGTTGGATGCGTACTACGTTGACGATGACGCTATGATTGTCTACCTCTTCCAGTCAAAGTATCGCTCCAAGCCCGGCAACCTCAGGATGGCCGACCTCGCTAGCTTCGTTGAAGTGCCGAGTAAACTGGCGACACCGCAGGTCCTTGCAGAGATTTCAAACGAACAGATATTGGAGTTCGCTCCCACGTTCCGTCGCGTGCTCCTCGGGGGGTACGAACTCCACCTTGTCTACCTCACGACGTTGCGTACAACCAAGCAGTTACAGGCTCGCGCAAGTGCGTGGGCAGGCAACCCCCTGACGCTTTCCATCGGTGGGGAGAGCATCGACGTTCCTCACTTCGTGACCCTTATGGACATCGACTATCTGACCAGAGTGATCGATTCCCTGAATGAAGTCAGGGAGATTGAGCTGACGTTGGAGATAGATCCGTCAGGCTACCATCAATTGAGGTCAGGCGGATTCAGATGTCTGATCGCCTCCTTGGGTCTCAAGGAGTTGGCCGCGACATTTGATGAACACGGATACGCGATATTCCGGTACAACCCGAGAGGGCCTCTAGGGGCGGTCGCTGTAAACAAAGAGATCAAGGACACTCTAGAAGATCGGTCTCGGAGGGATCGGTTCCAGCTCATGAACAACGGCCTTTCGGCCGTTTGTACATCCTTCGCTGTAGCGGAACTGAACGATGCCCGTGCCGCGAGAGTCAATGTACGCGACTTTCAGATAGTCAATGGCTGCCAGACGACCTATAGCGTGTACGATCACTGGCGGAGGGGAGGTGAACTGGGTGGTGCCACGGTAACGCTGAAATTGGTCGAAGACCCATCATCCAACTTGAGGCATGAGATTAGCGCAGCCAGCAACAAGCAGTCTCAAATGAAGGATTGGGACTTTCTGTTCGACCAGCCTGATCAGGACCGGCTCCATACGGAATTCTTGAACCTTGATCCGCCGGTGTTCTATGAATTGAGACGTGGGCAGTACAAGTACATGGCTGGCCGTCCCGACGCCGTAAGGGCGACGGTCAAGGACATCGCCCAGACTATGTGGGCCTTCGTCGGGGCACCGGGCGAGGCGAAGGACAGACTGCGGGAGATTCCACGTTCAAGATCGAATCTTCACGGCGCTTACAGGCAGGTGTTCTTTCCAGAGATTCAGGCCGAACGCCTCAGGCTCCCATGGTTGGTTTACGAAAGAGTCCAAGATGAATGGAAGAGTTACAGCGACAGGACCGGCAAGCGCACTGATGAGCGAGCACACGGCAGGTTGCACGTCTTGTGGCTCATTGGAAGGAGCATTGTCCAGCTGCAAGGCGCGTCCGCGTACCGGGATGTGCCTATTGCAAGGGTGAACCGGCTGACGGAAACCTTGGACGAGTGGTTTCCAGATCATCACAAGGTCGCCGTCGAAACCATCACATACGTTGTGGAAGTCAAACAGGACAGTGCCAAACTGTCGGGGATACAGGTGCAGCTAAGGCAACTGTTTCGGTCAGCAGACAACTATGACGATTTCATGAGGCGTCACGACAGGCTGATACAGGAACGATGGCCTACGTCCGGTAAAGGCCTGGCTGTCGCTTAGCGGGTACCTTTGACTGGGACGTGGGCTCACCAACTGAAGTGCAGCATCACCACATCGCTGTTCCAGGGTAGGCTGTTCACCCAAGACCGCACTTGTGTTTCGGCTTCCGGGCCGAGACTCTTTGCGGTAACGTAGCTTTCCACCAAGGCTAGTAGGTGGTCGCGCTCGTACTCCGCGAATACGTTCGCCCCGTCTGACACCTGCCAATCAGCCTCGCAACTGTACGTGATCAGATGGCGGGCAAACTCGAGCGCTGTCTCCTTCGGCCTGTCCAGATACGAGATTCTCACGACGCCAATGTCCAGTCCCATATGTCACCTCCATCCGATCTGGGGACCGGGCATTCTAGCGGACCTTGGCGGAAAAGGGAGGACCTGCCGGCCTCAGCCGACCCCCGGTCAGTCAAGGCCCGGTGGAGGGTACGGTGAGGGTCCGGTTCGCTCGCCCGCTCACTCCGCGTCGTCCATGAGCAGCTGCGCTGTAGATCGTTGCAGGGCGTCGGCCAGGGCGGTGAGCGTCTCGAAGCGCGGGAGGTGTTCCCCGTTCTCGATTCGCACGAGGGTGACGCGGCCTATTCTGGCCTTGCGGGTCAGATGCTGCTGCGTCATGCCCGCCCGCTTGCGGAGCGATCGAATGCGGCGGCCCGTGGCGTCCCTGCCGTGCGGCGTCGTGGCTTCCGCACGGGCCCGATACCGGGGTCGCAGTAGTGGCGGGCGAAGTCCCAGGGGATGTCGACTGCCTCGCCCGTCGCAGTTCGGAGGATCAGCTCCTGCGGGCTGGGCAGCTCGAGGCCGGCGAGCCGCTTGCCCTCCATGCCGCGGGCATCGCTGAACGGTATGACGCCGGAGCCTCCATCGGCGAACGTGACCTCTACACCAGTCGAGAGTGCGCGCACGGATGTCATCAACTGGTCGGCGTTCTTCATCGTCGCGCTGGCCGACGCCTTACCCTGTGACTGACGGCGGTGCCGGCCGGAAAGCGGTACACGGGCGCGACGCCTCGCGGGTCCTGCTCGATCAGCGCGAAGAGCCGGCTGAACGTCGATTCCGAGCACAGCCTGTCTCCGCAGATGTCGCAGACGCGAGCCGGGACGTCTTCGACAACCACCGTCCGCCCTCCCGTTTGGGCGGCACGACGGCCAGCTTGTCGACATACTGCCCGGGACACAGATCACACTTCACAGCTCGCCGCGCTCACGCCACCTCCTTGGGGAAGCGGTAGATGGGCGACGAGTAGGCAGGCTCGCCCTCCAGGGCGCGCTCAATGCCTTTGGAGGCCTTCTCGGTGAAGATCTGATCGCCACAGACGTCGCACACCAGGGCCGGTACGTCTTCCACCACCAGCAGCCGGTCGCCGCGGCGGGCGCTGAACAGGACAGGCTTGTCCTTATAGGTTCCGGTGTGGCACGCGGTGCATTTCGTCATCTATGTCCCTCGCGTCACGGCTGTGGTCCAGTACGGCGCCATCGGTTCGTACGCAGTAATGACCAGCGCGGGCGACAGCGTCGTCGTTATCACAACGTGCAGGTCGCGTTTCGCATCAGTCTGCCCGTAGACCAAGCAGCAGGGGCCGCGCCTGTGCGCCGGATAGTCCTCGACGATTATACCATTCAGCAGGGCTTGCACGATTTCGTCGTAGCCTCGCCTCGACGGCCGCCTCTTGCTGGGCGTGGAGCGACAGCACGACGCCGCTCGTTCGGATGGTCTCCTTCAGGCGCTCCCAGCTCATTGGGCAAAGCGGCGGCGCAGCTCATCGATCAGGTTGGCGATCGGGACGCGGTCCTGGGCCATCGTGTCGCGGTCGCGGATGGTGACCTTCTGGTCGTCGAGCGTGTCGAAGTCGACGGTGACGCACAGCGGCGTGCCCACCTCGTCCTGCCGTCGGTAGCGGCGCCCGATGCTCTGGGCGTCGTCGTACTGCACGAGGCCCTCGACGGCGCCCGAGCCCCGGACGAGGTCGTGGATCTCGCGGGCCGTCGGCGCCAGGCGTTCGTTGCGGCTCAGCGGCAGCACGGCGACCTTGACGGGGGCCAGGGTAGGGTGCAGCTTGAGCACGACGCGCTTCTCGGGCTTGCCCTTCGCGCTCACCGCCTCCTCCTCGGAGTAGGCGTCGACGAGGAAGGTCATCACAGAGCGGTCGACGCCGGCGGACGGTTCGATGACGTAGGGTGTGTAGCGCTCCCTGGTCTGCTCGTCGAAGTAGGTGAGCGACTCGCCGCTCGCCTCCGAGTGCGCTTTCAGGTCGTAGTCGGTCCGGTTGCAGATGCCCTGTATCTCGCCCCAGCCCCAGGGATAGCGGTACTCGACGTCGTAGGTCGCCTTGGCGTAGTGGGCGAGCTCGTCCGGCTCGTGGGCCCGCAGGCGCAGCGCGTCCGGGTCGACGCCCAGGCCCGTGTACCAGGCCATGCAGTCGTCGAGCCACCGTCGGTGCCACTCCTCGTCCTCTCCGGGCTTGACGAAGAACTCGATCTCCATCATCTCGAACTCGCGGGTGCGGAAGATGAAGTTGCCGGTGGTGATCTCGTTGCGGAAGGCCTTGCCGATCTGCGCGACGCCGAAGGGCGGCCTGCGGCGCGTCGACGTGACGATGTTGTCGAAGTTGACGAAGATGCCCTGGGCCGTCTCGGGGCGCAGGTGCACCCGGCTGTCGTCCGACTGGACGGGCCCCACGTGGGTCTCGAACATCAGGTTGAAGTCGCGCGCGTCGGTGAAGGTGCCCCTCTCGCCGCATTCGGGGCAGGCGTCGCCCTCTAGCTGGTCCTCGCGATAGCGGCGTCGGCAGCTCGTGCAGTCGACCAGGGGGTCGGTGAAGCGCCCGACGTGGCCGCTGGCGACCCAGACCGACGGGTGCATCAGTATGGCGGCGTCGAGGCCGACCATGTCGCGGCGGCCCCACACGAAGGTCTGCCACCACGACCGCTTGACGTTGTTCTTGAGCTCGACGCCGAGGGGACCATAGTCCCACGTGCTGGCGAGCCCGCCGTAGATCTCGCTGCTCTGGAAAAGAAAGCCCCTGCGCTTGCACAGAGACGTGATGGTCTGGAGATCGATCCGTTCGGAGTTTTCTGACACTGGTGCCTCACTCATGCCGCCGGAGCGTCCCTTCGGGCCGGGACGTCGGGGCGACTCAAAGGTAGCAACCCGCGCGGCCGTTAGTCAAAAGCGTGGCCGTCTCGGGTTCCCCAACTATCCACCGTCCACTATCCACTATTTCCGACGGGCGAAGAGCAGGCCGGACCAGGTGGAGTCGATGGCGCAGATCTTGTAGTCGACCAGGCCGGCCGCGAGGCCGATCTCCCGCACGACCGGCTCGCTCACGTCCGTGACGACGCCCGACGCCTTCTTGGGCCACGCGAGCCAGAGCCGCCCGCCGTCGGGCATGGCATCTCTCATATCGGGGACGCCCGTCTCCAGGTGGGCGCGCGCCATCGTGAACAGGATGATGACTTCCGGCCTGTCGGCGACGCCCCGGCGCAGCTTCACGCCCTCCGGCAGTTTCCCGAGGGTCTGCTCGAAGTCCGGCGGCGCGTCGACCAGCGCGACGGTCGCGCCCTGCTTGATGCCGAGCTTCTTGGGCAGGGGGGTGCCCGAGTAGCCCGCGAGGGTGGACGCCGGGACGACCGGGTCCGCCGGCGGGTTGGCGATGGCGTCTTCGATCGCGGCGGCGGCGTCCTCCCACGCGGCGTAGACGGCGTCGGGCAGCCGCTCCCGTGCACGGGCGACCTTGTCCGCGGCGCCGCCGACGAACACGAGAGGAACGCGTCGGGTGGCCTTGCGTTCGCGGACGTAGATGCCGACGTCGCGGCCGTGGGACGGCAGCCGCGTCAGGTCGATCACGAACGCGTCGGGCGGGTCATTGGCGAGGCCGCGCAGCGTGTTGGGATCGAGGGGCTCGTACGCGACTTCGTACCCCGCGTCGGCGAGCTGCTCGACCCGGGGCCGCGCCTCTTCGGGCCTCCAGTGGATCAGACGTATGCGGGCCATGCCCCTATTCTACCGGAGCCCTCGCGTTCACCCTTCGATACACCCCGACCGGGGCGTCGGGGCACTTGGGACGAACGGCGAGGCTCGGCATGAGCGGTTGCGCGGGATGGCCGGCGGTCATTCGGGGCCCAGCGGTGAGCGCGAGGGCGGGTCGTTCATGTAGGGGCTGGCCCTCGGGTCGTCCGGGTCGAGCGCGTACTCCTCAATCACGTCGTGCACCAGCTCGATGCCCAGGCCGGGCCGGTCGGATGGCCACAACGCGCCGTCGTGGTGCTCGAACATCGGCGTGACGTAGGCGCTGAAGTCGTCGAACCGGGTGTGTATGCACTCTTGGCGGTACAGGTTGGGGGTGGCCATGCAGACGTGGAAGGCCGCCATGAGAGCGACGGGGCCGATGGCGTCGTGGGGCGAGAAGGGCACGTAGTACGTCTCGGCCATGGCCGCGATGCGCCGCAGCTCGCTGATGCCGCCGGTCCACGCGACGTCGGGCATTACGTAGTCGGCGAGCCGGCCCTCAAATACGGGCGCGAAGTCGTAGCGGGAGAAGAGCGTTTCGCCCACCGACACCGGCACGTTCGCCTCCTGCCTGAACTGCGCGAGGGCGGCGTAGCTCTCGGGCGGCACCGGCTCCTCGAACCAGAATAGGCCGTACGGCTCCAGCGCCCGGGCGGCCCTGACGGCGCTGCCCACGTCGAACCTAGCGTGGGCGTCGACCATCAGCTCGTAGTCTGGGCCGACGGCGTCGCGGATGGCCTCGATCCACTCGACGGCGCGGGCGATCATTCCGGGCGTCAGCCATTCGAGCAGCGACGCGCCCTGGAACGGGCCGGCGCGGTTGCGCGCCCCGGCGAAGGGGTCGGTCTTGAGGGCTTCGTAGCCGTCGGCCCTGGCGCGCAGGGCCTGTCCGTGCACCTCGTCCAGCGATATGCCGGACGTGGCGTCCTGCACGTGGGTGTACAGGGGCACGCACTCCCTGACCGGCCCGCCGAGGAGCTGGTACACGGGTACGCCGAGCACCTTGCCCTTGATGTCCCAGAGGGCGATGTCGACCGCGCTGAGGAGGCAGGTCACGACGCCCCGTGGGCCGATTCGCAGGAAGCGGCGGAAGATGCGCTGCCATATCTCCTCGATGTTCGCCGGGTCGAGACCCACGACGAGCGGGCGAATGGCGTCGACGCCCCGGAAGAGCAGTTGGTTGGCCTGCGGGAGCGAGGCCTCGCCGACGCCGGTGACTCCCTCGTCGGTGAGCACCTCTACGAAGAGGAACGGAGCGCCGTGCGGGGCCGTGAGGTACGCCTTGACGTCGGTGATCTTCACACTAGTGCCTCGCGGGGTGTTGGCCTGATTGTAGCCGCCCGGCGGCGTAAGCGGGAGTCCCGGCTCCGAAGATGGGGTAGGGGGCGTTGCGTCGGGCCTACTCGGGGTGAACGGGTTGTGTGCGTGCCAGAGTTGGGGAGGGGTGCCGTCGTCGGCCGGCCGGGCTGCCGGGGCGTTGGCCCGCTCGGGGTGAACGGGTCGTGTGCGTGCAGGGCTGACGATGGGCCGTGGTCGGAGGCGGTCAGCCGGTCGCGAGGTAGCGCCAGAGGTCGTCGAAGGGCGCTCCGGTGATCGGTTCGGAGCGGAGGATGGAGCGGATGTCGCGGCCGTTGGCGGCGTCGGACATGTACTCGGGCGCGTAGTCGAGCGCCCGGGCCAGCTCCTCGCGGGAGATTCCAACCGCCGCCGGGCGCCGCCATACCTGGCAGACGTCCAGCGCGTCGGCGAGAACGTCGGGGTCCTCGTCGCAGTGCCAGGCGATGATGAGCGCGCAGAACGCGACGAGCTCCCCATGTACCCAGCCCTTCTGGTTGATCTCCTCGGCGGCAAGCCAGAGAGTGTGGTCCGCCGCCGTCGCCGCGGGATGCGTCAGCATCTTGTCGTCGCGCTCCTGAATGGCCGTGACGATGAATCGGATGCTTTCGGGCGTCAATTCGCCGCCGGGGCCCAGCGTCTTGGGGAAGCGGGTGCGTATATGGTCGAAGTGTCCGATGGCGACGGCGGCTGCGTCCTCGTCGAACGGCGGGCCGACGCCCAGCCTGGAGTTTCTGCGCCACTCGGCGATAGGTGCGTAGCCGCAGAGCACGTCGCCGAGCCCGGCCGAGTTCAGGCGAGGCGGCGCCTCCAGCACGACGTCGTAGTCGACGACGGCGCGGTCGTAGTTGAACCACGGCCACTCGGCGCTTGGGCCGATGGTCGTGTGGCCCTCCCACTTGGCGAAGCCGCTGTGGATGATCGCGCCCGTCGATACGATGGTCGGCACCAGCACCAGCGGCAGACCGCGCTTCAGGGCGACGTACTTGGACGCGTCGAGGGCTATGCCGCCGCCGACCCCGACGACCAGATCGGAGGAGTCCGGCGCGGCGTCCGAGAGGCTCTGCAGGTGCGTCCAGTCGAGCAGCCGCGCTCTCTCGACCGCTTCCGGCTCCCGCGCCAGGTACTCCTCGGCCACCGCGTACGCGGACGGCGTGGTGACGACGAAGTAGGGGGGCCAGCCGGCGCTCTCGCGTCTCAGCAGGCCGTGGCCGAAGCGCAGGTCCTGCTCGGCGGCGGTCCGTGCGCCGCTCGTTGCTCCCGACCAGCTTCCCCGTGGAGTTTCCATGACGTGATCGTCCTCCGTCGTAGGCGACTATCCCTTCGACTCGATGCGCTCCAGGATGTCCCGAATCTCGATCAGGATGTCGGCGACCTCGCCGCCGTCGGGCGCGGCGGAGTCCGAGCCCTGTTCTTCGTCCAGCACCTTCTGCCGCTGGCGCAGGACGGCGTCGCGGAACTCGGCGGCGTCGAACACGCCCAGCAGGCTCCCCTCGCTTCCGGTGGCGCCGGACTGTCCCGCCGTCTCCACCTTCACGCCGCGCAGCTTGTAGCGGCGCATGAGCGGCCCGTCGTGCATGCGCAGGTCGGTGATGCGGTTCAGCGGGATGGTCGACTCGCTGCGGAAGAACACTCCCTTGCGAATCTCCAATGCGCGCGTCGTCAGCCGCGCCGACATGCGCCGCAGGGACTCCGGGCCGTACCACAGGCTGAACAGCAGCCAGAACGGGATGAGAAGAATGCCCACCACCATGATAACCAGGTATCCTGACCCCGTCCAACGTAAGTACGGGACGATTCCGCGGTCGAATCGGGCCTCCAATACCGTGTCGCCGATCACGCTCGATTCGGTGCTCACTCGATGTCCTCCCGTTGCTCCGGACACTCCCTATGGGTCGTCGCCCAGAGGCGGCGCGGTTACTTCATCCATCTCGTTATAGTTAGCGGTGGGCGCTGCTGCGGCCGCGCTCGCGATTCCCGCGACCAGGAGCCAGATGGCGGAAGGAGCATACCCCCTTGTGGAGGGCAGCCTGGGCGGGGCAACGGGCGTTATGGGAGCGACAGCCGCGCTGCCGCCCGGCTCGTGCAGAGTCAGCTCGGCCGTGGTCTCCTCGGTCCAGCCGTGGACTTCAGGGTCGAGGTCTGCGCCGCCGGATATGCCCGCGTGCATCCCCCTAATCCCCTCGCCCACACCCTCGGATAGCGCCGCCTCTCCGCCGCCCAGACAGGGCACCGTGGACGCCGTCTCGTCCTTGTTCTCGGCCCCCGAGTCGAAGACTAAGGCCACCGCAAAGCCGCCCTCCTCAAACGGCGCGGTCGCCAGGATGTTCGCGTCGTTCGCGCACGCGAACATGCCCACGACCGACACCGAAGCTCCCTCGATTCCAGCTATGTCAGCCGTGAACGAGCCTCCCGGCACGATCGGCCCGCCGCTGTCCAGTCCGTACACGGACACGACGCCAGGCCTGGCCCGAAGGGTAGCTATGAGGTCGTCCTGGACACCGCCCTCGGACAGGTCGTCTATGCCGTCCAGCTCAGACGGCTCCATGTAGCTGATTACGTTTACGTTAGGATCGTGCACGACCGCGACCGGCGGCGTTATCGTCAGGTTCTTCAGGCTCAGCCCAAGCTCCAGCTCAGCCGGAGCCGTGCCGTCCACGCTGGTCAGGAAGAGCTGCATCGCCGGGCCGTCCCAGCCGTGCTGCTCGGCGCTGAGATCGGCGTCACCGCGTATCCCAGGATGGTGCACGTCGAGCCTTCGCCGTCGGGGGCATCCCCGTTGGATACACCCTCTCGCCCTGGCAGGGAATGGTCGCTGCGGTCTCCGAGTTCTCCTCCGTCCCCGCGTCGTAGACCCGCCCCGAGGACATGGCGGGCAGCGACCCGGACTCGGGTACGATCAGAGTCCCGATGGTTATGGCGTCGTTTGTGCACGCCAGCATGGCGATGACGCTGACGTGGTCTCCAGGCGAGGCGGAGGTGGTTACGGTCGCCTCCTGGCCCGGTGGCAGGGGCGGCGGGTCCATGCTGATGGTGTCCTTCACACCCGCCACGCCTCTGAGCGAGGCCGCAAGCTCCGCTCCGTTGCCCGACTCGGCGAGAGTCTCAAGCCCGGCCAGGTCGTCCGCGCTTTCGGGCAGCAGTACCCCGTCGCGTCGTGAACGACGACCACGGGCGGGGTCAGAGGTTGGCCCGCAGTCACGTTACGGACGGTGAGCAGGACGTTTCCGGCCTCTTGGGCTTCGGCCCGATGGTCCGTGGTGAGATTGGTGGCCAAAATGGCGGCCGCCGCCGCCGCAATCAATGCGACTAGTACATTCCTTGACATGACAACATCTCTTGATCGAATGTCGACCGGGATTTCCCATATTGGCAGTCTTCAGGCTCAAAGGGCAATCGGAACGAGATGATAGCATTATGTCCAGGTCCTGCGAAGCATCTCAATCGCCGGTCGATCCAATATAGGGATGCGGTTGCAGTCGTAGACAACCCTTCTTGTCCGTCCTCATCGTCTTTGTGTTCCCTGCCAGTCGGGTGAACCCGCATTGGAGGGAACAACTTTCCCTGATGCCACTCCACGTTGGCCACCACACGCCGGGCGCAGTCCCGACTCCCGGCACGATACCATGCGGCTACATCTGGTGCAGATGTTATTGATTACGGCACACCTTGCAGGGTTGATATAGGAAATGGAGGCCCTATATGGCAACACGGAAGCCGACGATGGGGTGACGGAGGTCGCGCGGGTCCTCGTGCCGGTACGCCACGTAGAGGCTCATCGGGTCACTGTTGACGTACGAGCTGCCGCGCAGCACCGGGTTGTCGGCCGGGTTGCGCCCGTTGGAGGGCTGCTCCCGCTCGCTCACGTCCAGGTACAGGTCCTCGCACCACTCCCAGACGCCGCCGACCATGTCGTGGACACCGTAGCCGTTCGGCGGGTACTTGTCGACGGGTTCCGGCGCCGGTTGGCCTCCGTAGCTCGCGCGCGACGGGTCCAGGTCGTCGCCCCACGGGTACTTGGCGCCCTCGTTGCCGCCCCGCGCGGCGTACTCGTACTGCGCGTCCGTGGGCAGGTGGTACGCCTTGCCGGTCTCGGCCCGCAGCCAGTCGCAGTACGCGGCGCCGTCCAGCCACGAGATGCCGACCACCGGCTGTTTGTCGGCGTTGAAGGCCGGATCGTCGAAGCGCATCGGGACGTCGGCGCCGGCCTTCTCGACGTAGTCGCGGTATTCGCGGTTCGTGACCGCATACTTGCTGATGCTGAAGGCGGCCATCTCCACGGTCTTGCCGGTGTGCCAGGGGCGCAGGTCCTCGAAGAACTCGCCCGCAAATGCGGGTACTCCGATCGCCAGGACGCCGGCGGGTATTCGTACCATCTCGGGCTCGATTGCGGTCATGCTCAACTCCCTTTCGATCTACTTGCGTATTCTCCGGTCAGCCGCCCTTTGCGCCGGCGACGTCCCTGCGTTGGAAGGGCCAGTAGGCGGCGCCGGCCAAGACGATAGTGTACGCCAGGATCACCAGGAATGCCTGCAAGGGGTCCGCCTGGCGACCCGCTCGTAGTTTCCGGTAATGGGAACGACGATCAGCTCCACCATGTAGTATCCCAGGGAGGCGGCCAAGCCCGTGCCCGTAGACTGGGTCAGCACGGCCAGGAAGACGCCCAGCGCGATGTACGGGGCGAGCCCGTAAACCGCCTTGCCGAACATGATTGCCGCGTCTACCCACTTGCCCGAGTCGGCAATCCCGCCGTCCTCGCCGGGCGGGACGATGGCCGCGATCACGCTCGCGGCGACCGCCGCGGCTGCCACGGCCAGCAGGCCCACGGCCGCGACCAGCACAAACAGGATCAACCGAGAGGACATAAGCTGCCAGCGGCCCGTGCCCCTGGTCAAAGTCGTCCTCAGCGTGCCCAGACCGTACTCCGACCCTATCGAAGACACCGCCAGGATCATGATCAGGATTGGGGCGACAAACATGGCGGCCTGGACGGTGCCGGTGATGGCGTCCGGCATCACGAACACGGCGCGAAAGGTCTCTCTCGCCTCCGTCCCGGCGCAGCTCTCGGCCCGGAACCTCTCCATGTCCGCCAGGAAGTTCTGCCGTTCATCTTCCGGAAGCTGGTCGATATCTGCGGGCATGCGGCCGTTCACGAGATCAATACACGACACCGACACCTCCACGACTCGCCATCGACCTCCGTGGACTGCCCAACGGAGGAGGAGCCGCCGGAGAAGACCTGCTGCAGCGTCTCATTGTGGTACGCGCTGTAGCCGAGCCACAGCATCAGCTGGGTCAACAGTACGGCGACGCCTAAACTCGAATCCACCGAAGGAGGGCGTCGGGTCAGTGTCCTGAAGCGGCAAGAGGGTGCTCCTGTGAATCTGGGATAATGGTTTTGAAACAGCAAACCGACCCCAGAACAAGGAGCACCCAATAGATGCTACCACGCAACCACCCCGACCGCATCCGTGTCTCTTTCGACGACCACCGCCTGGTGGCCAATGCCGGGCTGCTCCTTCCGGCCACCCTCGCCCAGCACCTGGGCCTGCGGGAACTCGTCGACCATCACCTCAACCTGGGCGTCGCGCCGGGGCGGGCCAACGCGGGGGACAAGATACTGACCCTGGTTGCGTCTGCGCTGGCTGGCGGCGACTGTATTGACGACGCCGATGTGTTGCGCACCGGGGGGACAGCCCGCACCCTGGGCGGCACGGTCAAGGCGCCCTCCACCCTGGGCACCTTCCTGCGCAGTTTCCGGTGGGGCCATGTCCGCCAACTGGACCGGGTGAGCCGGGAGCTGCTGGCCCAGGCCTGGGCGGCTGGGGCCGGACCCAGCGACGCACCGTTCACCATCGACCTTGATTCGACGATCTGCGAGACCTACGGACTGGCCAAGGAGGGCGCCCGCCACCACGGCTATACCGGCAAGCGGGGCTATCACCCGCTGCTGGCCATTGCCGCCGGAACCGGCGACGTGCTGATGGCCCGGCTGCGCGAGGGCCGCGCCAACACCGCCCGCGGCGCCGCCCACTTCCTGCGGGAAACGGTGGGGCGGGTGCGCTACGGCGGGGCCAGGGGACAACTCACGGTGCGGGCCGACAGCGGCTTCTACACCCACGCCCTGGTCGTCGTCTGCCGCAAGCTGGACGTGCGCTTCTCCATCACCATCCGCCAGCACAAAAGCCTGCACAATCTCATCGAGGCGATACCCGAAGATGCCTGGACGCCGGTTCCCTACTGGATGGACGGCGCCGCCGATGTGGCCGAGATCACCTACACTCCCTTCCAGAGTGAGCCCGACGCCGCGCCGGTACGGCTCATCGTGCGGCGGGTGAAGCCCACGCCCGGTTCCCAAATGGCCCTCTTCGCCACCTACAGCTATCACGGCTTCATCACCGACCGGGACGGGGAGACCCTGGAACTGGAGGCCGACCACCGCCGCCACGCCGAGATCGAGAATGCCATCCGAGACCTGAAGTACGGCGTCGGACTCAACCATCTCCCCTCGGGCCGCTTCGCCGCCAACGCCGCCTGGCTGGCGGTCCAGGTGATGGCCCACAACCTGGCCCGCTGGACAGCCCGCATCGGTCTGGGCGAGGGGGTGGTGACCACCAGGACCCTCCGGCGGCGCTTCTTCTCCCTGGCCGGACGGCTCACCCGCTCGGCCCGCCGCCTCACTTTGCATCTGCCACAGGGCTGGCCTTGGGAAACCCAGTTCACTCGCGCCCTGGCTCGATTGCGAGCCATTCCACTCCCGACCTGACGGCGCCCGTTTGCCACTGACCCGCCATCAGGCCAACCGAAGGTCCCCGCAAACTCGCGCCACCCTGGTCCGCGAGCGCCTCTTGCCGCGTCCTCTGTCCTCATCTTGTCCCACAGCGCCCATCGCAGACCGCCATTGGCGCCCCCAAAAGCGCCTGCAGACCCCCCGCCAACCTCCCGTCTACCCGAATTCGAGCCCGGATCATCGCCCCTGTAACTCCCTCACTCCTCTTCCACTGTCCTCACGCCGTCCATCCATGTCCATCGGTGGATTCGAGCTAAAGTACCCACGGCATCCAGCGGCGCTGCAGCTTGTACCACTCCCAGACCGCGAGCCGAGCCACGTCGACGATCATTCGCTCTCTCCTTACTTGGTTACCTCGCCCCTGGCGATGGTCGCCCAACCCCTCTTTGTGCCCCTTTGCGCCGGCGACGTTCCAGCACAGGAAGGCCAGAATCAACCGTGAGGAATTCATCGACGTTGATCTGTGCTTCGCGTAGGATGGCGCGAAGTGTTCCTTACGGCACATCCCTGGAGTGGCGAGGCACGGTAACTTCTCGGTACTTGAACCCCGAGAGTCGCCCCACTACGGCACACTAACGGGGATCAGCAGATCAACTGCGACGGTCCTCTCTGAGAGCGACGTCAATGTGGGAGGGAGAGGGTCGCCGTGGTCGATGCACGACTCCGCGATCTTGCGGACGAGACCCTGCGGATCTCGACGGTTTCGGTGATGCTGCGTCCTTCCGCTACCAGTCCCGGGACATCGGGGCTCGTCGCGACGAACCCGTTCTCCTCGAGAGGCTCGACATGCAATCGAATGGAAGCCTCGTTCCTGGGTGTCACCTCGTCCCGGCGGTAGTTGGCTTCAAGTGCAAGGAGCTTCGTTTCTATCTCTCATCTCGTTCGTCGTCGCCGGTGACTTCGAGGAAGAACTCCTCCAGGGACGTTCCGACGGGCCCCATCTCCGCCACGTAGACTTCGGACCGGCTCAGGGCGGCCGTCAGGTCCGCCGACCGCTCGTGCGGCGCCGACGCGATCAGGGAGTCGTCCGAGGTAGTCACGTCGCCGACCCACTCCAGCCCCGATAGGATTTCGCTTGCTTTGGCGTTGTCCGTGGTTCTCAGGCGGACCTGCTCTCGTCCCCTGGAGCGCAGCATCTGGGCGACCTCACCCTGGGCGATCAGCTTGCCCTTGGAGATGATGGTGACGCTGTCGCAGACCTGCTCGACGTCGTGGAGCAGGTGGCTGGAGAGCAGCACCGTTCGACCGTCCGTGCCGAGGCTGCGTATCAGATCTCGGACCTCGATCATGCCCTCCGGATCCATGCCGTTGGTCGGCTCGTCCAGGAACAGCAGCTCCGGGTCGCCGAGCATGGCGTAGGCCAGACCGAGGCGTTGCTTCATACCGAGCGAGTAGGTCTGAAATCGGCTGTCCGCGCGGGCCAGAAGGCCGACCCTGTCGAGCAGCTCATCTATCTCCCCTGGCGAGCCGCGGCCCGAGATGCCCTGGAAGTAGGCGAGGTTCCGGCGGCCGGACAGGTACGGGTAGAAGGATGGCGTCTCCACGATCGCTCCGACGCGGTGCAGGGCCTGCCGGTGCCCGTCCGTTCCGCCGAAGAGGCTGGAGCTGCCGGAAGTCGGCCTCACGAGGCCGAGCAGCATCCCCATAGTGGTCGTCTTGCCCGAGCCGTTCGGCCCGAGAAGCCCGTAGACGTGGCCCCGGCGCACCTCCATAGAGAGCCCGTCGACCGCGACGACCTCACCGTACCGTTTCGTCAGTCCATCGGTCTGGATCACGAAGTCGCTCATGCGGAAGGCTCCTCCGCTCCGCTCACTATGACGGCCGGCGTGACGGCTTCCCGCGCCTCATAGGAACAGGGGCGCGAAGACCAGGGCGACTATCGACATGAGCTTGATCAGGATGTTGAGCGACGGGCCGGACGTATCCTTGAAGGGGTCGCCGACGGTGTCGCCGGTGACTGCGGCGGCGTGCTGGCTGGAACCCTTGCCGCCAAGGTGGCCCGCCTCGATGTACTTCTTGGCGTTGTCCCACGCGCCGCCCGCGTTGGCCATCATGATCGCCAGCAGGAAGCCCGTCGCGATGGAGCCTATGAGCAGCCCGCCCAGGGCCCCTGGCCCCAGCACAATGCCGACGACGACCGGGACGATGACAGCCAGCAGGCCGGGGAGGACCATCTCGCGCATGGCGCCGCGGGTGCTGATGTCCACGGCGCGGGCGTAGTCGGCTTCGGCTTTGCCCTCCATCAGCCCGTCGATCTCACGGAACTGCCGCCGGACCTCCGTCACCATCGCGTTGGCGGCCCTGCCGACGGCCTGCATGGTCAGCGCCGAGAACAGGAACGGCATCAGGCTGCCTATGATCAACCCCATCAGGAGCTCGACATTCAGCAGGTTGAAGTCCGCGGCCTCGAGCCCGGTGACCTGCGCGTAGGCGGCCATCAGCGCCAGCGCGGTCAGGACTGCCGAGCCTATCGCGAACCCCTTGCCGGTGGCCGCGGTCGTGTTGCCGAGGGAGTCCAGCGCGTCCGTGCGCTCGCGCACCTCTGGGCCCATGTGGGCCTGCTCCGCGATGCCGCCGGCGTTGTCGGCGACCGGGCCGTAGGCGTCGGTCGCGAGGGTGATGCCCAGCGTCGACAGCATCCCCACGGCCGCGAGGGCCACCCCGTAGGTGCCGGCCAACTCGTTCGTGATCCACATGGTGGCAACGATCACCAGTGCCGGGATGACGGTGCTCACCATGCCCAGGCCGATGCCGCCGATGATCACCGTGGCGTGGCCGGTCTCCGACTGCGCCGCCAACGACCGGGTGAACCTGAACTCGTACGAGGTGTAGACCTCCGAAGACGTACCGATTATCTGCCCGGCAATCAGTCCCGTGAGGATCACCCAGAACAGCTCGAAGGGCAGATCGAGGAGGACTATCGCTATGCCGGAGCCAATGAGTATCAGCGCTCCGGCGCCCAGGATGCCGGTTCGGAGCGACCAGAGCAGGCGGCCCATTGTGGCGCCCTCGCCGGTGCGGACCAGGAAGGAGCCGAGTATCGAGGCCACGATGCCGATTGAAGCGACGAGAATCGGCAGCATGAAGATATTGGCCTGGAACACTGCGCCGATGTCGGACTGGCCGGACATGCCGCCAACTTCCACGAACTTGGGCAGGGCGCCGTCGCTGACGACGTCCGACGAGATCAGGTATCCGGCGCCCACGATGGTGAGGGCGACGGCCGCGATGATCGAGCCCACGTAGGACTCGAACAGGTCGGCGCCCATGCCGGCCACGTCGCCCACGTTGTCGCCCACGTTGTCGGCGATGGTCGCCGGATTGCGCGGGTCATCCTCCGGGATGCCCGCCTCGATCTTGCCGACCAGGTCCGCGCCGACGTCCGCGGCCTTCGTGTAGATGCCGCCGCCTACTCTGGCGAACAGCGCAATGGACGACGCGCCGAAGCCGAAGCCCGCGATGACGCTGATGTCCTGGAAGACCCAGTACACGAGCGTGACGCCCAGCAGGCCGATCGACACCACCGAGATGCCCATAACGGTGCCGCTGTTGAACGCCACCCTCAACGCGGAGTTCAGGCTGGTCTGGGCCTTCACGACGGTGCGGGTGTTGGCGCGCACGGCGATGTTCATGCCAATGAGACCAGCCAGCGCGGAGCCTACCGCGCCGATCAGGTACGCGATTGCGGTCGACGGCAGGCCGCCTCCTCCGCCGTCCGTCGTATTGGCGGCGACGCGGCCGGTGAGGTCGTAGTCGATGAAGAGGGCCAGGACTACGGCTATGACGACGACGAACACGGCGAGCAGCCGGTATTCACGCGACAGGAACGCCATTGCCCCTTCCTGTATAGCCCGTCCGATGTACTGGACGCGCTCGCTGCCCTGGTCCTGTCTGAGGATCCAGAGCGTCAGGACGAAGGCGAATCCGAGGCCTACTACGGCCGCTGCCAGTGCGATGTAGATGATTGCCAATGTTTAACTCCGCAATAAGGTACCGCCCGGTGGGGAAGACCTGGTTTGGATTGACGGCTTCCGCAGGCCGGGCCGCATCGCCGGAAAAGCTACCAGACGGACATAGACGGGTCAAGGAATCGGGTCTTCCCAAATCCCCCACCTCCGTCATACCTGCGAACGGAGACCTTTGCATAACTCCCGTTGCGGGAGACAGCGGTGGCGGAGATGCCGAGTATTTCTAGCAGGGAACCCCCAACCCTGGATTCCCGCCTTCGCGGGAATGACGGTTGTTCGCGGGAATGGCGGTTGTTTAGCGGGAATGGCGGTTGTTTAAAGGTCTCGGAACGCGGGAATCCATCCCCGACAAGGTGCGCCACTATGACACCGGAAGCAGTCCGTCACGCCGGCCGGCCCAATCAGGTTGGGAATCTAGGTCTTCCCGGCTCCCCGCCGATGCTCCGATCGGGTATAATTCGCGGCGCATTTCGCACGACGTACGACGTAGCCTAGGGAGGACTGGCATGACTGACTTTACCGCCTACTTCAACGGCGAATGGGTGCCCTATAGCCAGGTCAAGATAGATCCGATGGACCGCGGCTTCTCGGTGGCCGACGTCGTCTTCGACGTGGCGCGGACCTTCGACGGCAAGAGCTTTCGTATGAAGGAGCACGTCGACCGGCTGTACCGGTCGCTCAAGTACGTCCGCATCGATCCCGGTCTGTCCCCCGAGGAGATGATGGACGTCAGTGAGGAGGCGATACGGCGCAACGAGCACCTTCGCGCGGAGGGCGGCGACTTCACAATCAGCCAGTTCGTGACCCGCGGCAAGGGCCGGGCCTACGACGCCGGGCCCCCGACTGTCTGCGTCAGGATATACGACCTCGACTCCAGCCGGTACGCGGACAAGTACGAGACCGGTATGCACGGGGTCATCACCCGCACCCGGAGCTACTCGCCCGAGTCCCTGGACCCGAAGGTGAAGCACTACAGCCGTATGAATTTCAACCTGGCGGAGCTGGAGGCCAACGACGTCGATCCGGGCGCCTGGGCCATCCTGACCGACAACGAGGGGAATCTCACCGAGGGCATCGGATACAACGTGCTCCTCGTGACCGACGGCGTAATACGCTCGCCCAGCGACCGCGCAATCCTTCAGGGCGTCTCCCGCGGCATGGTATTCGACGTCGCCCGGCAGCTCGACATCCCCGTCGTCGAGGAAGACCTGCAGCCCTACGACCTCTACACCGCCGACGAGGCCTTCTTCACGAGCACGAGCCCCTGCGTTCTGCCCCTGACGGTCGTGGACCACCGCCAGATCGGCGACGGCAGGCCCGGCCCGATCACGCAGCAGCTACTGGCCGCGTGGAGCGAGGCTGTCGGCGTGGACATAGTCGACCAGGCGGTCCGGCGCGCCGCCAAGTAGAAGCGGGTCCCGGAAAGCGGTTGGCAGCCGATGGCGCGTAGACTGCCCGCGGCGCCGTCGTGGACGAAGCTCGGCTCCGTCGCGACGCTGCGCACCCCCAGCTTTCCGTACCTGCTGCTCGACAACGCGTTCGCCATGGTGGGCTTCCACCTTCGCACGATGGCGCAGGCGTGGCTCGTGCTGAAGATGACCGACTCGGACGCCTGGGTCGGGCTCGCCAACGGGCTGCCCGCAATACCCGTCGCCATCCTCGCCCTCTTCGGCGGCGTTCTGGCGGACCGCGCAGACCGGCGCACTCTTCTCGTTTGGACGAGGTTGAGCTTCGCCGTATGCGGCGTCGCTACCGCCGCGCTCATCTCCGCCGGCGTCATAGAGCTGCCGTACATCATCGTTCTCGCATTCGTGGTCGCGGCCGCCACGTCCTTCGGGGTTACCGTCAGCCAGACGCTGGTAGTCGACGTCGTCGGTAGAGATCGGCTGTTCAGCGCGAACGCGTTCTTCGGCATGGCCATGACCGCGGCGGCCGTGGTAGGCCCGGCACTCGGCGGCGTACTGATCGCGCGGTTTGGGGTGGACGCCGCGTTCTACGCCGTCGCCGTGCTTCTCGCGGTGGCGGCGGCCTTCGCGTCGCTGGTGCGGGTGGAGAGACCGGCGCCGCGGGCCGGCGATACCTCCGTGATGTACGACCTCAGGGAAGGGCTCCGCTATGCGATGGCTACGCCGGCCCTGCGCTGGCTGCTCCTGTTGGGGTTCCTGCTGGTCTTCGCTGGAATGTACATGCCGCTGGTCCCGCGATACGCCCGAGACGTGCTTGGCGCGGGGCCCGGAGTCTACGGCACGCTGCTCGCGGCAATGGGGGCGGGTGGCCTCGTCGGCTCCGCGACGCTGATCGCCGCGGGCAACGTTCGGTCGCTGGCGTTGGTGCTCGCAGGCTCGGCCGTGCTCTTCCTCGTACTGATGGTCGTCTTCGCCTTCTCGACGACGCTGCCGCTGTCCGCGGCCGTCTCCTTCGGATTTGGCGTCCTGATCGTGTGGTGGTCCACCGCCGTTCGCACCGCCTTTCAGATCACCGCGGCCGACGAGATGCGGGGACGAGTCATGGGGCTGTTGGCCCTGAACGTGCAGATGCTCACGCTGGCATGGCTGGTAGGCGGCGTCGGCTCGGAGCTCATCGGTCCGCGGGCCACGATGATACTCGGCGCCGCGGTGACGGCCTTCTTCTACGTCCTGGCCTACGCACTCTCCCCGGACCTCAGGCGAGTCGGCAAGGCGGGCTCGTTCGCGTCGGCGGGCTAGGGCGTGTTCACACAAAGCGGAGTGCATCGAAGATGAGTGCAAATGAGATGAACCCAAGGAAGATCATCGAGCTCCTCAAAACGTGAGAAGATGCGACGAAACCCCTTCAACCGCCGGAACAGCCTCTCTATTTCGTTGCGTCTCTTGTACATCTCCCGGTCGTACTCCCACGGATGAACCCTGGTGCTGAGGGGCGGAACAACGGGAGTGAACCCCAAGGCCAATGCAAGCTGGCGGGTCTCATTGCCCTCGTATGCTCGGTCCATTAACAGGTACGGGCTCTGAACCTGCGATCCCAGCCTGTTGAGCAACTTGCGCCCCTCCGGCGCATCGTGGGCTTGGCCCGGAGAGAGGGAAAAGGTTATGGCTGTTCGAGCATCCGAGGCAACCATATGAATCTTGGTGGTCCAGCCGCCCCGGGACTTGCCGATGGACTGCGTTCCATTTTTTTTAACGCACCAGTGCCATCAGGATGCACCTTGACAATGGTGCTGTCCATCGAGACCGCCTCCAGTTTGATTCGCACTATCTGTTCTCGTTGCAGGTATTCGAACACCCTGTCGAGCACCCCGTTCTTCGACCACCGGTTCATTCGAGTGTATACAGTGTGCCAGTTGCCAAACCGGCTGGGCAACCCCCGCCACTTGCACCCGTGCTCGGCGACATACAGCATGGCGTTCAGCACTTGCAGGTTGGACAGCCTCACGTTGCCACGCTGAACAGGGAAGACTGAAGCTATGCGTTCGTACTGAGCTTCTGTAATTTCCATACCTGTATGTATCAAATTCAGGTTGTTTTGTGTGAACAGGCCCTAGTCCTTGCGGAGTCCGCCCCGCAGGGAGCCCGAGTACACTGGCATGCGGCCGGCTCTGTCCACGACGCACGGTCTCAGGCTAGACTAAGGCGAAGCCCATGCAGCTAGCCAGCAAGCTGAATCCCCTGGGAAGCGACCGGCGGTTCGACCGGCTCGACCTCGTCGCCCTTGCCGCGATCGTCCTGGTCGCGATGGTGCTGAGGCTCTACGGGGTCGACTGGGACCGCGGGTACTGCTACACGCCGCATCCGGACGAGCGGGCCATCCTGTCCCATGTCGCGGAGCTCTCGCTGCCGTCCGTCACAAACGTTGGCGTCCTGCTCGACGCCGACGAAAGCCCCTGGAACCCCCGCTGGTTCCCGTACGGCAGCTTTCCGCTCTACCTGCTGAGCACCGCCGCCGCGGCCTACGAGACCGTGCCGAGCCTTCCGCTGTACTCGCCGTGCGGCGGCGGCGGGCACGACCTGCGCGCGCTGGGCAGGGTGATCTCCGCCCTCGCGGACGTGGGGACGGTCGCCGTCTTGTACCTGCTGGCCCGGCGGATGTACGGCCGCCGCGAGGCGATTCTGGCGTCTCTGCTGGTCGCGCTCGCGGTCATCCACATCCAGCTCAGTCACTTCTTCGCCGTCGACACGATAGCGACCCTCTGCGCCGTCCTGGCCGTCTACTTCATGCTGCGGGTTGGCTCGGGCGGCCGGCTTCGGGACTCGATACTCGCCGGCGTCTTCGTCGGCCTCGGGCTAGCGACGAAGATCAGCCTTCTGCCGATCTTCCTCGCGCTCGCCACGGCGCACGGCGTCTATGTCCTGGGCGCGCTCAGGTCCGGCAGAGGTCGCGCTCCGGTCGAAGGCGCGGCGTTCGCGGCCATAGCGGGGCTGGCCGCGGCTACCGCGGCGTCGCTGGCCGTGCTGTTCGTCGCGCAGCCGTACATGTTTCTCGACTGGTCGCAGTTCTCCGAGTCCGTCTCAGAGCAGTCCGAGATGGTGCGCCGGATCAGGGACTACCCCTACACGCGACAGTACGTCGATACGATCCCGTACTGGTACCATTTCCGGCAACTCTCAACGTGGGGCCTGGGATGGCCCCTGGGACTGCTCGCGTTGGCGGGCCTGGCGTACGCGGCGCTGCGCGGAGTGCGGCCGCGCGTGGGCGCCGGCTATCTCTTGGCCGGCGCCGCCGTCCCGGCAGCCATACTGATGCTGTCCAGCGGCCTGCCCGCCATCGTGCTCGCCACGGCCGTCGGCTCCACCGCGCTGTTGGCCACGCTGGCGTTCCGGTCCCACGTCTCGTGGCCCGCGGTCATAGTGCTGGCGTGGGTGGTGCCATACTTGCTGATCACCGGCGCGTTCGACGTGAAGTTCCTCCGGTACCTGCTCCCGATCACGCCGTTCCTCGTGCTGTTCGGCTCGAGGATGCTGATTGCTGGCTGGGACCGGCTCGGCAGGGGCAGGGGAACGCGCCCGGCCCGGATAGCGGTCGCGGCCGCGGCGGCGGTCGTTGTCGCGGGCACCGCCTTCTACGCCTTCGCCTACACCGCGGTCTACAGGGACGAGCACCCGGGGGTCCGGCTGTCGGGATGGCTGAACGAGAACGCGCAGCCCGGCTCGCTGGTGCTGATGGAGCATTGGGAGGAGGGCCTCCCGGACGTCGCGGACTTCCGATTCAAGCGGCTGCCGCTGTACGAGTCGGATACCGAAGACAAGCTGTACAACCTGTCGACGGACCTGGCCGAGGCGGACTATCTTGTCCTGTTCAGCAACCGGCTGTACGGGACCATTCCCAGGCTTCCCGAACGCTACCCGGTCTCGACCGAGTACTACCGGCTCCTGTTCGACGGCGGCCTCGGGTACGAGCTCGCCGAGGCCATGTCTTCCTACCCCCGGCTCGCCGGCGTGAGCTTCGTCGACGATTCTCTGGCCAGGACGGATCTCGCGACGCCGGCGGCGATAGAGTCGGCGCGAGAAGCGCCCATCGTCCTGGACCTCGGCTGGGCGGACGAGAGTTTTTCAGTATACGACCACCCGCTGGGCCTCGTGTTCGAGAACGTCGCCCGGCTCGACGCCGAAGCCATCCGGGTCGCGATCATGGAGGCGGCGCCGGCCGACGCTCTGGATCGCGGCCCGCCGGAGGCGAGGCCGTTGGGGCTGCTCATGTCGCCCGAAGAGGCCCGCAGCCAGCGCGAGGGCGGAACGTGGACCGGCATAGTCCGTGCCGATAGCTGGACCAACGACGTTCCGACGCTGGCATGGCTGCTCGCCGTGCAGGGCATCGCGCTCGTCACCCTCCCCGCGGCGATGCTGCTCTTCGGACCGCTGTCGGACCGCGGCTACCTGCTCGCCAAGCCGCTGGGGATTCTGGTCGTCGGTCTCATCGTGTGGCTCCTGGCGAGCCTGCGCTGGATGGCGTTCGGACGCGAGTCGGTCGGCGTCGCCGTGCTGTTGGTCGCCGCGGTATCCGTCGCGCTGCTCGCGGTCCGTCGTAAGGAGCTGTTCGACGCAATACGCCGACGGTGGGGGATATTCGTGGTCGGCGAGGCCGTTTTCGTGGTCGCATTCCTCGCGTTCGTTCTCATGAGGATGGCGAACCCGGACCTGTGGCATTCGCACCTGGGCGGCGAGAAGCCCATGGACCTGGCTTACCTGAGCGCCGTGCTCAAGTCGAGCTACATGCCGCCCTACGACCCGTGGTTCAGCGACGGCTACATCAACTACTACTACATGGGCCAGTTCTTCGTGGCGACACTGATTCACGCGACGGGAATCGACCCAGGCGTCGCGTTCAACCTCGCGGTCGCGCTCTTCTTCGCCCTGACCGCCGCCGGCGCGTTCAGCATCGTCTACAACCTCGCCGAGGGCACCCGCCAGGGTCGAGTTCGCCTTGGGGGCGCCGCCGGACGCATGACAGGCAGCATCTCCCCCGTGCTGGCGGGAATGGCCGGCGCGTTCTTCGTGGCCGTCATAGGCAATCTCGACGGCGCGATCCAGGTCGGGCAGGGGGTCTGGAGGGTGTTGGTCGAGAACGCGTCGTTCGGCTCCTTTGACTTCTGGCGCAGCAGCCGGATGATGGCGCCTGACCCGCCCGGGCACGAGATCACGGAGTTCCCGTTCTTCACGTTCCTGTTCGCGGACCTGCACGCCCACCTGATGGCCATCCCGTTCACGCTGCTGGCCCTCGGCCTGGCCCTGGCGCTCGTGCTCGGCGCGCGCGGCGGCCGGGGCGCCTCCAGACTCGGCGTGACCATCGACGAGGCCGCGTTGCTCGCCATGCTGGGCGTGGCCGTCGGGGCGCTCAGGACGATCAACGCGTGGGACTTCCCGACGTATCTGCTGATCGGCGGCGGCGCGGTCTTCCTGGCCGCGTACTTACGCAACGGAGGTCCGAGCCTCAAGGTCCTGATCGAGACCGCAGTGAAGTCCGGCGCCGTGTTCCTGGTCGGATATGTCGTCTTGCTCCCATACCATCTGAGCTACGAGACTTTCTTTTTCAGCGTCGAGGCGACGACCAACCAGACCGTTCTCTGGCAGTTCCTGGCGATCGCGGGCCTGTTCGTCTTCGTCATCGGCTCCTACGCGGTCGTAGAGCTGGCGCCAACGTGGGGGCCGCGTCTGGAGGTGGTGCGGCGGTGGGCGGCGAACACGGTCGCCGTCGAGAACGACCTGTCGGAGGCGGACCGACGCCGGATCGCCGCGCTGCGGGCGTTCGCGCTGAGCATGGCCGTCGTGGTCGTAGGCTTCGTCGTGTCCGTGTTCGTCGCCGGATTGGTCGGCAGCACTGTTCCGTTCGCGCTCGCTCTCGGGCTCATGCTGATGGTCGTGGGCCTCCGGCGCATCGGCTCTGCGGAGGCCGACGCCCCGCACCTGACCTTCGCGTTGCTGATGTCCGGGGCGGCCTTGGCCCTCGTCGTCGGCCTCGACTTCTACAGGGTCGAGGGCGACATAGACCGCATGAACAGCGTGTTCAAGTTCTACATTCAGGTGTGGGTCCTGTTGGCGCTGGCAGCCGCGTACCTCCTCTGGCGGTTGGCCGACCGCTTCGGCGTCTCTCTCGCCGGCGCGTCCCGCGGCAGGAAGCTATGGATGGCGGGGCTGGCCGCGCTCGTCCTCAGCGGCTCCGTATACACCGTCCTCGGGACGGAAGCCCGCAACGACGTGAGGTTCGAGGACGGCCCGCTGACGCTCGACGGGACGGCCTACATGGCCAGCACCGTGTACCGCGACCAAAGAGGCGATATCGATCTGTCCGCCGATCTGGAGGGAATCCGGTGGCTGCGCGAGAACGCCGCCGGCTCGCCGGTCGTCCTGGAGGCTTCGACGCCCTCGCAGTACCGCTACCGGTGGAACGGCCGCGTATCCGTGTACACCGGGTTGCCGACCATCGCCGGCTGGCAGTGGCACCAGGAGCAGCAGCGCTGGGACTACCAGTGGGCGATCCGCCAGCGCATCCGGGACATCGACCGCATCTACGAAACCACCGACCCAGAGGAGGCGCTCTCGCTGCTGCGCAAGTACGACGTCGGGTACATCTACGTCGGAGAGCTGGAGCGCATTTCGTACGCGGGCGGCGGCCTCAAGAAGTTCGACAGTGAGCTCAGCCAGGACCTATACAGAATCGAAGTGAACGACTACGTCACCATCTATCGGGTACTCGACCACTCCGGAGATGCCGCCTCGGCGGGCGCGTTGTCACAGTAGGGAGGACGAGAGCCGCCCGGGCGCAGGCGGCCCCGCGGGGGCTGATTCGCCGCCGGGCGAGTCCCCCGGCCCGTGCGCGGATTCGTCTTTGATAGACTGTCCGAGACCTTCATACTTCCTGGGCAGGCAATGGACTCCGTCATCGCGTCCGCGCAGCAGCTCAACGTAGAGGTCGTGGAGAACGGCCCGTTGTCCTGGGTGAACATCGAACGCCCCGGGACCGCCGAGATGGCGGTCCTCCGCGAGCGTTACGGGTTTCACCAGCTCAGCCTCGAAGACTGCCTCAGCGTCGTCCAGATGCCCAAGCTGGACGAGTTCGACGACCATCTCTTCATGGTCATGCACTTTCCCCGGTTCGACAAGCAGTCCAGGATCACCCAGCCCAGCGAGGTCGACGTCTTCGCCGGCGCGGGCTACATCGTGACCGTGCACTCGGGTGACCTCCGTCCGCTGGTCAAGCTCTTCACCGACTGCCGGACGAGCGACGAGGTACGCGAAGACCTCATGGGCCGGGGCCCCGGCTACCTGCTGTACCGAATTCTCGACTCGATGGTCGACTACAGCTTCCCCATCCTGCGGAGCATCATGGCCAACGTCGACGACCTGGAGCGGAGGGTGTTCGAGACCTTCGGGCAGGACGTGGTGCGCGAGCTCGCGCTCGTGCGACGCGACGTCCTGTCCTATCGCCGCGTCGTCCGGCCGCAGATCGCGGTGCTCGAGGAGATGGAGGAGCGCGACTTCGACCTGCTCAAGGTCGACGGCGAGATATACTTCGGAGACTTGGCCGACCACATGCGGCGGATATGGAGTGAGCTGGAGGACCTGAAGGAGGTCGTCGAGGGGCTGTACGACGCCCACGGCTCGTTGGCCATGATCCGCACCAACGACATCGTGCGAATCCTGACCGTGGCCGCCACCGTGATCCTGCCTTTCGTGGTCGTATCCAGCGTCTACGGGATGAATATCGACCTGCCCTTCGACGACACTAGCTGGTCGTTCGCCGCGGTCATGGTTCTCAGTGGGGCCGCGTCTGTCGCCCTCCTGGTGCTGTTTCACTTTCGCCGCTGGCTCTGAGTCCGGCCCGGGCCGACCGCGCGGGCCTTAGCCCGAATCCACCGATGGACATGGATGGACGGCGTGAGGACAGTGGAAGAGGAGTGAGGGAGTTACAGGGGCGATGATCCGGGCTCGAATTCGGGTAGACGGGAGGTTGGCGGGGGGTCTGCAGGCGCTTTTGGGGGCGCCAATGGCGGTCTGCGATGGGCGCTGTGGGACAAGATGAGGACAGAGGACGCGGCAAGAGGCGCTCGCGGACCAGGGTGGCGCGAGTTGGCGGGGACGTTCAGTTGGCCTGATGGCGGGTCAGTGGCAAACGGGCGCCGTCAGGTCGGGAGTGGAATGGCTCGCAATCGAGCCAGGGCGCGAGTGAACTGGGTTTCCCAAGGCCAGCCCTGTGGCAGATGCAAAGTGAGGCGGCGGGCCGAGCGGGTGAGCCGTCCGGCCAGGGAGAAGAAGCGCCGCCGGAGGGTCCTGGTGGTCACCACCCCCTCGCCCAGACCGATGCGGGCTGTCCAGCGGGCCAGGTTGTGGGCCATCACCTGGACCGCCAGCCAGGCGGCGTTGGCGGCGAAGCGGCCCGAGGGGAGATGGTTGAGTCCGACGCCGTACTTCAGGTCTCGGATGGCATTCTCGATCTCGGCGTGGCGGCGGTGGTCGGCCTCCAGTTCCAGGGTCTCCCCGTCCCGGTCGGTGATGAAGCCGTGATAGCTGTAGGTGGCGAAGAGGGCCAGTTGGGAACCGGGCGTGGGCTTCACCCGCCGCACGATGAGCCGTACCGGCGCGGCGTCGGGCTCACTCTGGAAGGGGGTGTAGGTGATCTCGGCCACATCGGCGGCGCCGTCCATCCAGTAGGGAACCGGCGTCCAGGCATCTTCGGGTATCGCCTCGATGAGATTGTGCAGGCTTTTGTGCTGGCGGATGGTGATGGAGAAGCGCACGTCCAGCTTGCGGCAGACGACGACCAGGGCCTGGGTGTAGAAGCCGCTGTCGGCCCGCACCGTGAGTTGTCCCCTGGCCCCGCCGTAGCGCACCCGCCCCACCGTTTCCCGCAGGAAGTGGGCGGCGCCGCGGGCGGTGTTGGCGCGGCCCTCACGCAGCCGGGCCATCAGCACGTCGCCGGTTCCGGCGGCAATGGCCAGCAGCGGGTGATAGCCCCGCTTGCCGGTATAGCCGTGGTGGCGGGCGCCCTCCTTGGCCAGTCCGTAGGTCTCGCAGATCGTCGAATCAAGGTCGATGGTGAACGGTGCGTCGCTGGGTCCGGCCCCAGCCGCCCAGGCCTGGGCCAGCAGCTCCCGGCTCACCCGGTCCAGTTGGCGGACATGGCCCCACCGGAAACTGCGCAGGAAGGTGCCCAGGGTGGAGGGGCCTTGACCGTGCCGCCCAGGGTGCGGGCTGTCCCCCCGGTGCGCAACACATCGGCGTCGTCAATACAGTCGCCGCCAGCCAGCGCAGACGCAACCAGGGTCATCATCTTGTCGCCCGTGTTGGCCCGGCCCGGCGCATTGCCCAGGTCGAGGCACTGCTGGACGAGTTGGGGCAGGCCGAGGCGCAGGGCGAGGGTGGCCGGAAGGATCAGCCCGGCATTGGCCACCAGGCGGTGATCGTCGAAGGCGATACGGATGCGGTCGGGGTGGTGGCGTGGTAGCATCTATTGGGTGCTCCTTTTCTGGGGTGGGTTTCGTGTTTCAAAACCATTATCCCAGATTCACAGGAGCACCCTCTTGCCGCTTCAGGACACTGACCCGACGCCCTCCTTCGGTGGATTCGAGCTTAGACAGATGCGCTGTTTGGTACAATCCCGACTGCCTCGATGGCAACCTTTTATTGGAGTAGACCTATGAAGATCACCGCCGTCCGAACGCGACCGTACATGATCGACCTCGCGAGGCCGCTCGGCGACGCCAACACGCCGCATGGCTTCGATTCCAGTGCCGGTCTGGCCGTCTTCGTCGACTCCGACGAGGGTGTCACCGGCGTTGCCCCGGGCGCGCCCGGATCTGACGCGGCCATCGCGGCGCTGTCGACCCTGATAGTCGGCAGGGACCCGAGGGGCGTCAGGGGACTGTGGCAGAAAATGGTGAACGCGTCGTTCAAGGGCGGCAACGAAGGCGCGGCCAACGGGGCGATATCCAGCCTCGACGTGGCGCTCTGGGACCTGAAGGCCAAGCTGAACGGCGAGCCGCTGTGGAAGACACTGGGCGCGTCGTCCAGGCGGGTGCGCGCATACGCCAGCGGCATCGAGATGTGCCTGAACGACGAGGACATGGCCGCGTTCTACGGGCGCAAGGCAGCCGCGGGCGTGTCCGGCGGCAAGCTCAAGGTGGGCATCGATCTGGAAGCCGACCTCCGCAGGATCGGCGTCATGAAGGAGGCGCTCGAGACCTCCGGGAAGCGGGCGGAGCTGCTGGTCGACTCCAACGAGTACTGGTCGCCGAAGCAGGCTATCCGCAACATCTCCGCGTTCGAGGAGCAGTTCGACCTGGTCTGGTGCGAGGAGCCCGCGCGGCGATGGGACTACCGAGGACTGCGGAAGGTGTCCCAGAGTGTCAAGGCGGCGGTCGCCACCGGTGAGAACCTGAACCACATAGGCGACTACATGGCGCTCATGGCGAACGAGGCCGTGGACGTAGTGCAGGTCGGCAGCGGCACTTCCGGCATCACCGGGGCGCTGCAGGTGGCCGACATGGCGTACGGGTTCGAGCTGCCAGTGTCCGTGATGAACTCTCCCGGCAACCACATGGCCCACCTGGCCGCGGCGCTGCCGAACCACATCATGATGGAGGTCATCGACGCCGGCTTCGAGGCCGTCCTCAACGTCGACAATCACATCGAGGACGGCTACCTCGTCCTCGGAGACGCGCCCGGCCTAGGCTTGGAGTTCGACCTGGAGAAGCTCGAACACATGGCGGTCGGCCCCTCCGGCGCCAGAACCAGCGCCGTCCCCACGGCCCGCCGCCGCGGCGCAGGCCTATACTCGGTGCCGGTAGGCGAGCCACTCGAGCTAGACCCGTAGTAGCGCGCGGTGCCTGGAGTTCGAGGCGGGCCGCCGTTGACCCCTTGCCGAGCTGGACATGACGATACGCAGTTACTGTTAGTGTCACCGCATAACCGCTCAGATTCTTGAGTGGTAGCTCCCGCCGCCGGTCCTGACTTCGCTCCGCTCCTCGCATAGGACGGCTCGGATGTTGTCGACGGCCATCACGCCAGCTCTGGCACCCACAACTCATGGTAGTGGAGATTTTCAAGCCCATTCGGGTTGACACCTTGTGCTACGCAGTGTATCGTGTATTAAGCGTGTAGATATCATATATACTCCGATTGTTACGAGATCTGCGACTTCAAGGAGACGAAATCCATGACCGATCTCAATATCCTGTTGGAAGCTGAGCGTCAGCGGTTGGAGACGCAGCATACGAACCTTCAAGAGCAGGTCCGGCAAGGCGCCGATCAACTTGCGCTCGTGAAAGGTCGCCTAGAGCATGTACAGGCGCTGTTGGGTGAGGAGCGAGTGGCGGAGAGTCGCGGAGAGGATTCTCCACTATCGGCCCGACACGAGGACGATACATCTCGTAACGTCTGCGATATCGCTGTGGAGATACTCAACGAGCGCGACGGTAAACCTATGTATTACAAGGAATTGGCGCAGGAGGTCGTGAGGCGCGGCGGCATTCTCAACGGCGCGACTCCTTGGGCCAGTTTGACCGCTAGGATGGTCCAGGACATACGGTTCGTCCGTCCCACAGCCAAGGGCTTCTATGCCCTTCGCAGGGACTATCCAACCGCGCGGAACGTGGGAGCCAGGCTGAACGGCAGCCGGAGGCGGCGTAGTAGAGGCTAGGTCGAGTGGAGTCATCCCCGAGAGGTAGCGCAATGACGTCCCAGTTTGTCCCGACTGTCACCAACATGGTGACCATCGTCCGCAACATTATCGAGGGGTATCGCATGGGTCCCATCCGGGCGCTTGCACAGGAGCCGGTGCAAAACTCCAAAGACGCAGCCCGTGGCCAGGTCCACATCGAATATCGCCTTCACAAACGGCGTGCTGCAGATGGAACGGGTAGCTACATGCTCACCGTCACCGATTGCAACACCTCGGGCTTGGATGGTCCGGTTCTTTCGTTCGAAGACATCCAGATGAGAGGCAATGTACTTGGCAAAGACGATAACTGGGCTGCATTTGAGGGGATGGGCTATACGAAGGAAGACGAGAGCGCCCTCGGTTCCCGCGGCCAAGGCAAAGCAGCCTTCCTGTATCACTCGCGTCTGCCCCAAGCCGCATCATCCGGTCAAGACCGTATGATGATGCTCTACGACACCCTACTAGCCGATGGTACGTATCGGTTAGGCGTGAGGTACGCCAACCCATTTGACACAGTGCAGTCCCCGCCATCCGCCGGAGATCGAGCTCGCTCGACCGTCTCTTCTCGTTATACCTCAGACGATGGTACTGAGATTGACCTGGGTTTGGCTCCACTGGCCTCCGTGGGAACCCGCATCACAGTACCACACCTATCGCCGGAGGCGGTGGAGGCCATCCATTCTGGTGAGTTGGCCCAGTGGCTCCAGTGCTGCTGGTGGCGCGCCGTGCAGACAGGCTTGAACATTGACATAGTTGACGAGCAGGGCAAGACGAAGCCTGTGACCGTTCCCGCGTGGTGGCAGGCCGAACCGTGGAAGAAGCCGAGTCACGGCGTACAGGTATACAACAATATTGACGTTGCCGGTGATCTGAGGATCAAGCGCATCGTTCTTCTCTATGATGAGTCTCTACGCGAACCTGACATCGAGGGCTTCACGCACCAGTTCCATGGGGTTCAATTGCTGCGAGGTCAGCAGTGGATAGAGACATTAGGGCTGGAGTTGTCAGACTACATTCCACGGGAAAAACGTCCGGGATTCCGTGGATTCGTGGAGTTCGATCGTCGCACCGAACGTGAGCTTCGGCGAGCCGAAACTACCCAGCACGAGAGTTTTGATCGCCGAGTATCTGGTGTGAAGACGCTCCTCTCAGCCGTAGAGAACAAAGGCGCCCGGGGCAGAGCACACCGCTAGAGGGCCCAGGGTTGGAGTTCCTGCGCTTCTTGTCCCCAAACGCACGACGAAATTCCATCAATGGAAGGGTTTCCTCCAGCTCAGCCCAGCCGGAAATGGACTTGCCAGGGGCAGACCGATGGGAGTGCGACCTACGACTGGATTTTCCTGATCAAGAGTCCGCGCGCGTCGACTGGGGACAGTACCTCCGAAACGTTGAGGTCGAGGTCAGGCTGGAACCTCGGCGCTTAGAGCACGCCGCTGTGTCGCTGGAGTTAGCCTACGCTGCCGACAAGGCCAGCGTCGTGCCTGTTGAGAGCCGAGAAATAGGGCTGCAGGACGGGATCGGGGTCGCTCGCTTCGGCGAGTTCCAAGTTATCACCGGGAGGATTGCACCTAAGAAGCTGCAGTGCGCGCGGAGCGGGAAGTACAGACTCACCGCACGGGTCGAGTCCAATGGAGCTCAAGTTGCCCGGTCGTCCCGCAACTTCTACGTGAAAGAGGATCCGCCACCTCACGGCCCCAATCCATATGCGACCTCGATTTCCGTAGAGAACCACACGACCCCGCAGCGCCGTATCAACAGCGGCGACACCATAGGCGTGCAGATAAGCGTGACAAATCGTACTTCACAGTCTCAGACCTTCGCACTCACAGCAAGCCTAGGGGAACTCCTGCTAGATGATATGCTGCCCGTGCCAGCGGATGGGACCCCTCCCGGCGCGACGCCAGTCCGAGTGGCGGGCATCCACACCCGGATCGTGGTTAACCCAGCCGTGCCCGGTTCGCAGCAGTCCATCAAACTGCCGCCGGGCAAACACGATCTGCGCGCCGACCTCTACCTTGATGGAGAAGTCGTTGCACACGCTAGCCGCACTGTCTATATCGACGTTGACCCCGTGCAGCCGGACGACTGGCCCCCGTTTAGGATCCAGCAAGTATCCGGTGAGGGATACCACCCCCGCTGGCAGTTTCATAGAAGAAGTCAGGATGACTGGGTATTGCAGTACCCACCCTCCTATCCCCTATACCGGGCCCTGGAGGGAAGTCCTAGCCGTAGTGGGAGTCGGCTATCAGGCGTCTCGGCGTTCGTAATCGACGTCTGTGCGGAGGGAATAATCGAATGGGCGGTGGAGCCGCTGGATGTTGGCAACTCATCACGATTGGATGAATTGTTGGGCGGCGCTCCGGCTGGTGTGGACCCGGACCTATGGGAGGACTATTGCGAGAAGATGGGGGAGCTAGCCAGTCTGCGCCGTACCCGAGAGCAGGTTGACAAGTACGGGCATCTGGTCAGGGAGTGCGCCGCCCTGTCCTTGAGTCTGTTCGAGGAGCGCGGGTGATGCCGGTCAAAATATGGGACCGCACGAGCGACGGCGCGTTGACCAGCAGGGTGGAGACCTCCCGCAGTCATAGCTACAGAGGTGAGCGGTATCGTGCCGATGCCGAAACATTGGATGAGGAGATCGACCGGATGCTGGATCAGGCCGTAGCGCTATCGGCGTGTGTTCCAGCGATAGGACCCAAACAACAGCCTTTCGTCAAGCGTTGGGCTGTCGGTAGGGCCTTGGTTGAATCGAGTCTCGCGGACTCAGAGTACTTGGAGACGGAAGAACAGAGATGGCTGTGGCTGGCGATAGCCCGGAAGTGCAGGCTTGGTGTTCGATCAGACTGTCGCCAGGAGGAAAGTTGGCGAGAACTAATCCCAAATCGAGAATCCGATCCCGAAAGGATCGAGCGCGATGTCTTTGCGATGGGTAGGTGGCTTCAGGAACAAGAGATCGAACCGGCGATGGCATCTTTCGGCGCCAGTCTGGCTAACGCGCGAGAAATTCACCGCCGGAGCGCAATCAACTCAAAGAATTTGCGCGAAGCCCTCGCTCACTGGTTCGGTGAACTGTCTCCCTCGCACCGGTCTGAGCTCACGAAGAACGGAAACTACGTACCGCTCGCGAAGGCATTGGCAGGACGCTTCCCGGCCCGCGGGCCGGGCTCGGCCAAGCGGCCGGTACACTACTCAGTGGAAGAGTTGTACGGGGAAGTGTGTAAGGTGCTTGACCCAATGGCAGCTGATCTGGCTCCCGGGAACGGCTACCCCGTAGTCAGCAGGCCTCAAGTTCGGATCGGCCGGAGAGCCTCATGACGGAGTGGTCTCTACAGGACGCGAAGAACAATTTCAGCGCGCTGGTGAACGCCGCGCTGGCCGGCGAACCCCAGCGAGTTACCCGTCGGGGACGGCCCGCGGTGGTTGTGCTGGCGACGGAGGAGTACGAGCGACTTTGCCGCTTGGAGAAGGCCGTCGCTCCGACTCTAGGTGAGCTGCTTCTCGAAATCCCGCAGGACGACCACGAGTTCGACCGGCTTGCCGTTCCAGACTGGCTGTAGGACTATCCCCAGCCGCGGAGCTCGTTCACCATTTCGTCGACGATGCGGGGGAGGTCGTACTCCGGGCGCCAGCCCCATTCGCGGCGGGCGTTGCCGTCGTAGATGGAGCCGAGAGCGCGGCGCTCGTCGTGGACGGCCTGCACCGCGGGGTCGGGCCGAAAATCGAGCCTGGCGCCGGGCAGTCGGGCCAATATGGCGTCGGCCAGCTCCTGAGCGCTCGGTGTGGGCGTAGTCCCGGCGAGCAGGTATACGACCGTCTCGATGCGGTCGGCGGGCGCGGCCGCGAGCCTGACGATCGCCTCGGCGGCCTCCCGGATGTAGATGATGGGCACCCTGGTGCGGGGCTTCACGAATATGGTGTAGGGCTCGTTTCTCGCGCTGGCCTCGATCGCGCGGGACGTGTACTGCGATATTCCGGGCGTCGTCACGCCGGGCCCGACGATCGAGGGGTACCTGATCCCGCGGAAGTCGAGGCCGAACTTGCGCCTGTAGAAGCGGCCCATGTGCTCGCCGAACAGCTTGGTCGTCCCGTAGAACATCGCCGGCCGCTGCAGCGTGTAGTCGTCGACGCCGTCCTCGGGCAGATCGTGTCCGTAGGTGTTGATCGTGCTGGCGAAGAGCACCTGCGAGACGCCGTGGGCGCGGGCGGCCTCGAGCACGTTGAATGTGCCGACCGCGTTGGCACGAAAGGCGGCGGCGTGATCGGCCTCCGAGGGCGCGGACAGCATCCCGCCGAGATGGTAGATCGCGTCCGGACGGCTACTCGCCACGGCCGCGTCGACCTCGGACGCATCCCCAAGGTCGCCGCGTATGACGGTTGTCTTGTCAGACAGGCCGCCCAGCCGCGCGGCCGACGGGTCGAGGTCGAACAGCGTGATGTTCGTCTCGCCTTGGGACAGCAGGACGCGGGCGACCTCGGAGCCGAGGAAGCCGGTGCCGCCCGTGATCAGCGTGGCCGCCATCAGTCAGAAGCGGGCTCGAACTTGGGCAGGGTGACCTCGTTGGTTACGTCGTCGAAGGTCACCGCGACCGCCATGCCGATGCAGATAGCCTCGGGGTCCGGCTCGATGCCGACGAGGTTGGTAGGGAAGCGGACGCCGTCCTCGAGCTCGACTATCGCCACGACGTACGGGACGTCGCCGCGGAAGCCGGGATGAGGGGAGCGGTGGACGATCCCGAAGGTGTGAAGCCGGCCGCGGCCGCTCGACCTGGTCCACGACGTATTGCGGGAGAAGCACGTCGGGCAGATGTCCCGCGGGTAGAAATAGGCCTTCCGGCAGTCGTCGCAGCGCCGGAGCCAGAGCTCGTGCTCGCGGGCTTTTTCCCAGTAGAAGTCGGACTCCGGCTGCGGCGTCGGCAGGGGATTCTTGTAGGGCTGACTCATTGGTAGTACCGTTAGTCGCCAGCCAGGACGACTGTGCCCGTGGACGACATCGCGCCTCCGGTGCCGTGCGCGATAGCCGTCCCGCAGTCGCCGACCTGCCTGGCGCCGCACTCGCCGCGAAGCTGTCGGACCGCCTCGACGACGGTGAAGACCCCGTACATCCCCGGGTGGGTGTACGAGAGGCCGCCGCCGTTGGTGTTCAGCGGGAAATCGCCGCCCGGCGCCGTGCGCTGGCCCCGGACGAAATCGGGGCCCTCGCCGCGGCCGCAGAAGCCCAGCGCCTCCAGGCTGACGAGCGCGGTGTAGGTGAACGAGTCGTAGACCACCGCCAGATCGACGTCCGAGTGGGAGACGCCGGCCATCGCCATCGCCTTGCGGCCCGTCTCAGCGGCGACGGACGTGGTGAGGTCAGGCATCTGGCTGACCATATCGTGGTCGTGCCCCTCCGCCGCGCCCAGTACCCAGACGGGTTTCGCTCGCAGGTTGCGGGCGCGCTCCTCGGTCGTGATCACCACCGCGGCGCCGGCGTCCGTGACGAGACAGCAGTCCACAAGGTGAAAGGGCCACGATATCCACGGCGAGTCGTGGTAGTCCTGTAGCTCCATCGGGCGGTCGTGCATCAACGCCCGCGGGTTGAGCCGGGCCCATTTCCGGGTCGCGACCGCGATCTCGGCCATCGCCTCCCGGGTGCGGTCCTCGCCGTAGTCGTGCATGTACCGTCTGCACATCATCGAGTAGTACATCGGCGGGTGGGTGATCCCGTACGGGACCTCGTACTGAACGTAGGGCCGTGCGCGGTCCTCGGCCGGCCGCGTTCTCCCGCTGCGGCCCGCCTGCCCGTGCGTAATCATGGCGACCTCGCAGTAGCCGGCGTTGATCGCGGCGACCGCGTGTGCCACGTGGACGACGAAGGACGACCCGCCGACGTAGGTGCTGTCGGCGAAGGACGGCCGGATTCCCATGTACTCTGCCGTGATCATCGTGGAGAGCCCGGCGGTGAACAGGCCGTCGACGTCGTCTTTGTTCAGCCCGCAGTCGTCGAGGGCGTTGTACGCGGCCTCGGCATGGTGCTGCAGCGAGGACTTGTTAGGGACGACACCGATCTCGTCCGACTCCGCGACCCCTACGATGGCGATTCTCTTTGGAGTGGGCATCCGGTAGGAGGTGGGACGGTGCTAGACGACGACCTCCCGGAGGTCGTCGGGGACTATCAGCTTCGCTGCCGTCTGCGATTGGACGTATTCGGGCGTGCAGCCGGGGGCGATCTCCCGCAGCAGGAAGCCGTCCTGAGTGACCTCGAACAGGCCCAGGTTGGTGGAGACCAGGCTGACCACGCCGGGCGTGGTGATCGGCAGGCTGCAGCGGGTCAGCAGGCGGGGCCGGCCGTCACGCGTAGTGTGGTCCATGACGATGAACACTAGTTTGGCCCCGACGGCCAGGTCCATCGCGCCGCCTATGCCGCCGCCGGTCCTGCCTGCCGTCTTCCAGTTGGCGAAGTCGCCGTTCTCCGAGACCTCGTACGCGCCGAGGACTACGACGTCGATGTAGCCAGCACGGATCATCGCGAACGAGTCGCTCTGGTCGGTGATCGCGGCGCCGGGAAGCAGGGTAGTGTACTCTCCGCTGGCGTTGTTGAGGTGCAGGTCCTCCTCGCCCTCGGCGGCAAGCGGGCCGTAGCCGATCACCCCGTTTTCGGCCTGAAAGACGACCTCCCTGTCGCTGAGGTCGTAGTTGGCGCAGAGCGTGGGCATACCGAAGCCGAGATTGACTACCCAGCCGTCCTGGAACTCCATCGCGAGCCGGTCGCACCTGGCCTGCCGCGAGAGGCCGATCTGCTTGGGGCGTTGTCCTGTCATGGCGTCCAGTGTGATGGGGCGCTGGAAGATCGGGCCGTCCGGTCCAGCCGCAGACCGTGCCCCCGCATCTCATCCATCGGTCGCGGCGTCCCAGATGCCATCCGGCGCTGGCGGAATCTTGACGATGCGGTCGACGACGAGTCCCGGCGTGTGCACCGCGTCCGGGTCTATTTCGCCGGGCTCGACTATGTGCTGCTCGACCTCCACGATGGTCGCCTTCGCGGCCATCGCCATGATCGGGTTGAAGTTGCGCTGCGTCAGCCTGAACTGCAGATTGCCGATGGCGTCGGCCCGGTAGGCGCGTATGAAGGCGTAGTCGGCCGGCAACGGGAATTCGAGGATGTAGTCGAGGCCGTCGATGGTGCGGAGTTCCTTCCCCTCGGCGATCTCGGTCCCGACGCCCGTGGCCGTATAGAAGCCCCCTAAGCCGGCGCCGGCGGCCCTGATCCGCTCGACGAAGGTGCCCTGGGGGACGAGCTCCGACACGATCTCGCCGGCCTCCTCCTTGATCTCCAAGCTGCTCTTCCTGGAGGGGTAGGGGGACGCCGTGAACGCGCAGATCATCTTCTTCATGCGGCCGGCCTCGATCAGGTGCCCCACGTCCATCACCGCGCCCGGGTTGCCGGGACGGTTGGAGATGCCGGTCAGGTCCTTCGCCCCCTGGCGAAGCAGCGCCGCTATGAGGTTGCGAGGGTAGCCGGTGCGGCCGAAGCCGGGGAACATGATCGTGGCCCCGTCGGGGATGTCGGCCACGGCCTCGTCCATCGTCTGTACAATCTTGCTGCGCAAGTCTCCTCGCCCCTAGCCTCAAGCTCGCAGTAGTGTAGGAGCGCGCCCCCTGAGTGTCAACGCATTCGGCACGGCTCCGGATGGCGCCGGGACGAGGGTAGTCCGGGCCCCGGCGCATGTTAGAATCCCGCGCGGGAGCGAATCGGCGAGGGCCGGAAGTTTCGGGAAATCAGCGGCCCGTGGACCTCGAAGTACGTTCGGCCCAGTCTGAGGACTCTTGTATGCATGACGTGATCGTGGCGGGAGCAGGTCCCGCGGGCAACATGGCGGCGTTGCGCCTGGCCGAGGCGGGCCGCGACGTCCTCGTATTGGACTGGCGGCACAATATCGGCGACAAGCTGTGCACCGGCATCATAGGCAGGGAGTGCTTCGAGCGGTTCCAACCCGACCCTGAAACGGTATTCCACGAGGCGCGCTCCGCACGCGTCTTCTCCCCGTCCGGCGCGAGCTACAGGTTCCAGCGGGACCGTCCCGAGGCGTACGTGATCGATCGAGTGGCGTACGTGGCGTCGCTGTCCCGCCGCGCGGAGGACGCCGGCGCCTCATATGTCCTCGGCGAAAAGGTCGTCGGGATATCCGAGAACGGCCGCGGAGTGGCCGTCGAAACGGTCGGCCCGCAGGGGAGTGCTACGTACTCGGCCAGGGCGCTCGTGATCGCCAGCGGGTTCGGCACGCCGCTGCTGAAGATGGTCGGTCTCGGTGACGGCGCCTCGCTCCAATACATGATCGGCTGCCAGGCGAAGGTGTCGGCCCGAGGTCTGGCGGAGACCGAAGTCTACCTGGGGAGCGCGCTCGCACCCGGCTCCTTCGCGTGGCTCGTGCCGCTGCGTGGATCGACGGCGCTGGCCGGTATGGTGTCGCAGGAGCGCGGCGGGGGTCACATGGACCGCTTCCTCGATATGCTGCGCGACGGCGGCCGAATCGACTCGGTGGCTGACCAGCCGCGACGCTGGGGCATTCCCATCGAGCCGCTGCCGAAGACGTTCGGGGACCGAGTCGTGGTCGCGGGCGACGCGGCCGGCCTTGCCAAGCCTACGACCGGGGGCGGGATCTACTACTCGCTCCTTTCCGGCGAGATAGCGGCGGACGTCATGAATGACGCGATAGCCGTCGACGATCTGTCGGCCGAAACCCTCGCAGCGTATGAGGGTCGCTGGAAGGGCGTCTTCGGCGCCGAGCTCGACGTCGGCTATTTGGCGAGAAAGGCCTTCGAGTACCTGGACGACGGACAGATAGACGCCCTGTTGGATACGCTGGTCTCGCGCGGCGTCCACCGTGACGTGGTGTCGTCCAACGAGTTCGCCTTCGACTGGCATAGCCGCATGATCCTGAAGGCCCTGCGCCACCGCCGGATGATCGGGCTCCTTCGGACCTTCGGCCAAGGGGTCACGCCACTGCTTGCCCGTCTCGCCAAGTCAGCGGAATAGGCGGCTCACCGGGTAGCAGTCGGCTTCGACCGCGGCACAGCGCAATTCGGCCTCCCGGTACAGGCGGCGCCCATCTCACCGACGCGAACGGCGACGTGTTCCAATGCGGCGGGGCGGCTGCTATCCTTGGCGGCGGCCCGTACGCGGCATCCCATTGGTGGAACGAGGTCCCGAGGTGACGGCCCGAAGAATCGTTCAGGCGCCCGAGGCGGTGCTCAGACGCAAGGCCAGGCGAGTCAGAGCCGTCGACGCCCAGGTCCGCGCTCTGGCGCAGGACCTGATCGACAGCCTGCCGCCGAACGGGGTCGGCCTGGCCGCGCCGCAGATCGGCGTCTCGCTCCAGGTCGCCATCGTCAAGATGCCCGAGGACGAGGCTCCCACCGTACTCGTCAACCCGAAGGTCGTCCGCCGTCAAGGGGAGCGCGAGATAGGGGAGGGATGCCTGAGCCTCGAGGGCTACGAGGGAGTCGTTACGCGGTCGCGCAAGGTCCGCGTCAGGGCGACCGACCTCGATGGCAAGGAGATACGGATCAAGGCCGCCGACGACCTGCTGGCGCAGGCGCTGGAGCACGAGATAGACCACCTCGACGGAGTCCTGTACGTCGACCATCTGGTATCCGAGGACGCACTCACCATGCTCGACGAGTCGGATTCCGACGATCCGGACGGACGGCAGTCCGGCGAGGACGGCGGTTGAGTTCCGCATGACCGAGAGCGCCCATCCCAGGCTCTCCTGAAAGATGGAGGCGACGTTGAACGCTGACGACGCGCGGCATATCGGCTCCAGGCTGGAGCTGTTTGTCGACGACTGGCTCATAGACCGGATGAGCGGCACGACGTTGAAGCTGCATCCGCCGCAGCCGCGCGAGGTGGTGCTGGAGTTCGACAGGCCGTGGGAGGGCCCGGTCAGCCTTCCCGGCTCGGTCATCCATGACGGCGGCCGGTACAGGATGTGGTACGCGGCGCGCTCCGTCGGCGGCGCCTCCGGACAGGGCGCCGGCTCTCACACCGCGTACGCCGAGAGCCCGGACGGCATCCACTGGGAACGGCCAAACCTGGGCCTGACCGAGATCGACGGCTCGCGGGCCAACAACGTGATCGCCTATGACACCGACGACACGCATATCGGCGGCATCGACCGGGACGGCAACCCCGGCGTCCCGGCCGACGAGGCGTACAAGGCCGTGACCGTGCGCCGGCTGGAGGACCGCAGCCACTACATACGGGGGTTTATCTCCGCGGACGGGCTTAGCTGGAATGTCGTCGACCGGGACCCGCTGCTGGTCGCTCCGCGCGACGAATGGCCGATATTCGACGGCGAGGCGGCCGTGTTCTGGGACACCCTGCAGGAGCAGTACGTCGGCTACTTCCGGGGCTGGGAGCCCGCCCGCGGCGGCGTCTACTCCGATCTGCGCGGCGGCGTCAGGTCCATCAGGCGGAGCACCTCCCCGGACTTCAGGGAGTGGTCGGAACTCCGCTTCATCGACATGGGGGACTCGCCTCAGGAGCACCTCTACAAGCACACGTGCGAGCCCTACTTCCGCGCGCCGCACGTCTATCTGATGTTCCCATGGCGCTTCGTGCCCGGGCGCAGATTCGACCCGGCGTGGCCCGACCACGGCATCTCCGAGACGGTGTTCATGACCAGCCGAGACGGCGTTCGATTCGACCGGCGCTTCATGGAGGCCTTCATCCGGCCGGGGCCGGACCCCCTCAACTGGGGCGACCGCAGCAACATGATGTCCAGGGGGATCGTCCAGACTGGCCAGGCCGAGCTGTCGATCTACTACAGCGAGCATTATCGCTCGCCGACCTGCCGGACGCGGCGGGCAACGCTGCGACTCGACGGCTTCGTCTCCGTAAACGCGCCGTTCGGCGGCGGCGAGCTCGTCACGCGGCCGCTCGTGTTCGACGGCGACCGGCTCGTCCTGAACTACGCCTCGTCCGTCGCCGGAGGCCTGCGCGTCGAAGTCCAGGAGCCGGACGGCCGCCCGGTAGACGGCTACGCCCTCGAGCAGTGCGCCGAGGTCTTCGGCGACGAGATCGAGCGGACCGTCGCCTGGGACCGCGGCGCCGATCTCGGCTCGCTGGCCGGACGCCCGGTCCGCCTCCGGTTCGCCATGAAGGAGGCCGAACTCTACTCGATTCAGTTTCGCCGAAACGATCCGTGAGCAGGCGGCGGCCCGAGGGCGCCGCGACAGACAGCGCGACAGCGCGTGGAGGACTCAAAGTGACCAACGTTTGTGACATAGGTTCCCGACTGGAGCTGTTCGTGGACGACTGGCTCGTCGACTCGATGAGCGGCACGGCGCTGAAACTCCATCACCCGGTACCGCAGGAGACGGCGCTCGACTTCGACAGGCCCTGGGAGGGGAGCACGAGCTGGGCGCCCGTCGTAATCAAGGAGGGCGACCTCTACCGGCTCTGGTACCGTGCCTGGCCGAAGGACGGCATGGCCCGGCAGGCCTACGCCGAGAGCGCCGACGGCGTCCGCTGGGAGCGTCCCAGCCTTGGCATCGTCGACTTCGAGGGAAGCACCGACAACAACCTGATCTGGACCGGGCCCGGCGGCAACATGTGCCCGTTCGTCGACGGCAATCCCGACGCGTCGCCCGACCAGCGCTACAAGGGCATCGTGCGCTCCAGGGTCATCCACGCCGTCGCCTCGCCGGACGGCATCCACTGGAGCCTGATGCAAGACGAGCCGGTCATGACCGAGTACCCGTTCGACTCGCCCAACGTCGCATTCTGGGACACCAACCGCGGCGAGTACGTCGCGTACACCCGTGGCGTGGCCGGGCAGGGCAGCTTCAAGGGCGGGGTCCGCTGGATCCGCAGGACCGTTTCCAAGGACTTCCTCAACTGGACGCCGCTTGAGCCGATTGACCCCGGCGACACGCCCTACGAGCACCTGTACACGAACGCGTGCACGCAGTACTTCAGGGCGCCCCACGTCTACCTGATGTTCCCGAAGCGGTTCGTGCCCGACCGGAAGTTTCACGCCGACTGGGAGCACGGGGGACTGTCGGAGGCGGTCTTCATGTCCAGCCGCGACGGGTTCCACTTCGACCGGCGCTTCATGGAGGCGTTCATCCGGCCGGGGCCCGACCCGCTCAACTGGACGGACCGCAACATGATCGTCGGCCCTGGCGTCGTCCCGACCGGAGACGCCGAGATATCGATCTACTACGTCGAGAACTACCAGCATCCGACCGACCGCCTTCGCCGTGCGACGCTGCGGACCGACGGCTTCGCCTCGGTGAACGCGCCCTACGCCGGCGGCGCCATGACCACGAAGCCCCTGACCTTCGACGGCGGCGAGCTGGTGGTCAACTACGCGACCTCTGTCGCCGGGAGTCTCAGGTTCGAGATGCGGGAGGCCGACGGCAAGGCGATAGACGGCTTCATGCTGCCGCAGAGCGCGGAGATATTCGGCGACGAGATAGAGCGTGTCGTCTGCTGGGACAATGGCTCAGACCTGAGCGCGCTCGCGGGCAGGCCCGTCCGGCTCCACGTTGCCATGAAGGACGCCGACCTCTACTCGATCCGCTTTCGCTGACTCCAACCGACAGAGGGGCGGGCAGGGGACGGAGGAGCGCCCGCACAACCCGCTCGCCCTGGGCGCCCCGACGCCCCTGTCGGGTGTATCGAAGGGCGCGCGGGGCCGGCAGGAGCGTCACGCGTTCAGCGTGAATCCGCAGTCGATGGCCTGGAGCCGCGCTATCGGGCGACGGCTTCGGGCGCTTCGCCGCGCCACACCCGCTGCATGTTCGCGTAGGCGAACCGCGCGCGCCGCGACCACGTGTCCCACGTGATCCCGGCGATGTGCGGCGTGAGCGCCACGTTCTCCATCGCGAGCAGTGGGTTCCCCGCGTCGATGGGCTCCTGCTCGAACACGTCCAGCCCTGCGCCGGCGATGCCGCCCGTCTGCAGCGCCTCGATCAGCGCGGCCTCGTCCACCACCGGGCCGCGCGCCGTGTTGATCAGCAGAGCCGTCGGCTTCATCATCGCGAGCCGCTCCCGGCTGACCAGGCCGCGCGTCTCCGGGGTGAGCGGAGTGTGCAGGCTGACGATGTCCGACGTGCGGAACAGCTCGTCCAGCTCCACGCCGGTGACGTCCAACTCCCGCTCACGCTCCGCGGTCAGCGGGTACGGGTCGTAGTACTGCACCCGCGCGTCGAAGCCGTGAAGCCGCCGCGCGACCTGACGCCCGATGTTCCCGATGCCCAACAGGCCGACCAGCTTGCCCGCCATCTCGTAGGTGTTCAGACCGCCGACCGACGCGTTCCAGCTACCGTCGCGAACAGACCGGTCTCCCAGCGCCAGCTTCTTGTTCAGCGCCAACATCAGCATCAGCGTGTGGTCGGACACCGCCCACGAGTTGGCCCCGCCGTTGTTCGCGCACGGGATGCCCAGCTCCGACATCAGCTCCAGGTTCATGCTGTCGTAGCCGGCCGACATGAGTTGCACGAGCTTCGACTTCCCGGCCGCGCGCAGCACCTCGTCGCACAGCGGCGTATCGAAGTGAAGGATGAAGTCGGCGTCCCTGATCGCCGCCTTCTGCTCCTCTACCGACCGACCGCCGTCCAGTACGCCCGTCGTGAACCCGTCGGGATTGTGGGCCAGCACGACGTCCACGATCCTCTTCGGGAGCTGCTGCAGAAAAACGACCTTGGCTTCCGCCATCTACGCCTCCGTGTCGCCGGACTCTAACCGGTGCGACTGCTGCTACTCTTCGGCGGTATCGTCCGGTTCGGCGGCCTGCGCCCTCGCCCCGGCGCGCGCCTCGGCGGCCGACGTGACCGTCATTCGCCTGGTTGCCGCGTAGACTGTCTGGTAGGGGACTTCGAGCTGCCTGGCGATCTGCCCTCGCGTGAGTCCCTGCCCGGCAAGCTCGCGGATGTAGTCGACGCGGGCGACCTGCCGTCCTTCCGCGTCGGTGACCATCCTCCGCGCCCGTCGATTCGGGGCCGGCCGCGCCGGCGCGGCTGCCCTGCGCCCGCTTCGAGGCGGGGCGTTCCTGCGCAGCGTCCGGTTCAGGCTGTCTCTTATCTCTCTCAGGATGTCGACGGTATCCTTCTGCGGCTCGGAGCCGGCGTAGTACCTGCTGCGGATCATCGCCTTCAGCTTGTCGACCGTGAAGTCCGGCGCCTGGCAGACGTCGATCATCTCCCGCTCGCTCGCCTCGAGCCGCCTCACCTCGGCTGGGATTTCAGCCGCGATATCCATGGGGATATTCGTCACCCCGTGCTGGTCGCCGAGGATCAGGTCGCCCGTTTTCACCGTCAGACCGCCGACCGTGACCGGCACGTTGGCGTCGACCAAGTGGACGTACGCGTGCGAGACCAGAGGCTGGCTGGCGAAGGCGCGGAAGTTCAACGCGCGCATCTCGTCCAGATCGCGGACGCCGCCATCCGTCACCGTGCCCACGCATCCGAGCGCACGGTGGACGTTGCTCTGCACCTCGCCCCAGAAGGAGCCAACGGGGTTGGGCGCGTCCAGGTCCTGCAGCACTATCACACGCGGCTCGGGGACCTTCAACACCTCGTCGACCCAGTCGAGGCGGGACACCTGCATCCGGGCCGTTGGGGCCCGGCCGGCACGGATGACGCCTGTGACCGCGTACCCGATCATCCCACCGAGCTCGGGGAACATGCACCGCACCTGGGGCGACATGAAACCCTCGTTCCGCGGCCGCACGTCGAACGTCTCGATCGCGTTCGCGACCGCGCACGACTGCAGCTGCCCCAGCTCATCCAGCAACTCCTTGGTTAACTCCACCATCGTTCCCTCCCCCTATGGTTCTGGCGCAAGTTAAAGCGCCGAAAACGTATACCACGAATACATTCGCTACGGCATCGAACGCCGCAACTGCCACCCCTTGGGCAACGGGCATGTTAGCCGTGGCCGCGTTGCTCAGTCAACATAAACCAAGGCACATAGACGTTCAGACATGTGATGTAGTGTGTATTAGGTTCGGCGGATCATTCCGTATAGTCCAACCACGCCTTGACGGTGTACGCACCGGGGTTATAATTCACCGTGTTCCGCAATCGGGCGCCTCCGCCTATTGGCACGTATCCTCGAGGTTGTCCGAGCATCCTCATATCAACCGAAGGAAAAGGACAAATTATGGCTGACAAGAATGTCGGATTCGTCGGGCTGGGCATCATGGGCAGGCCCATGGTCCGGAACCTCATGGGAGCAGGCTACTCTCTGACCGTCTACGACGTAGTCGCGACCGCGATGGAGGAAATGGCGACCGATGGCGCCGCCGTGGCTTCCTCGGCCAGGGAGGTCGCCGCCAACAACCCCGTCGTGATAACGATGGTGCCCGACTCCGCCGATTCGGAAGCGGCGATTCTCGGTCCGGACGGCGTGCTGGAAGGCGCGTCCGCCGGCTCCACGGTATTAGACATGAGCTCCATAGCGCCGGGAACGTCGCAGAAGATCGCGGCGGCCTGCGAGGCCGCCGGCGTCGCCTTCCTGGACGCCCCGGTAAGCGGCGGCGAGCCCAAGGCCATCGACGGCACGCTGGCCATCATGGTCGGCGGCAAGCGCGACGTGTTCGACAAGTACATCGATATGCTCGGCGTCATGGGCGCCAGCATCGTGCTGTGCGGCGACTACGGCGCCGGAAACACCACCAAGCTGGCGAACCAGATCGTGGTGGCCGCCAATATCGAGGCTGTGGCCGAGGCGCTGACCCTGGCCCGCAAGGCCGGCCTCGACCCCAACGTGGTCTACGACGCCATCAAGGGCGGCCTGGCGGGCAGCACGGTGCTCAACGCCAAGGCGCCGATGATGATTGCCGGCGACTTCAAGCCGGGCTTCCGCATCCGCCTGCACCAGAAGGATCTGCACAACGCGCTGCTCACAGGAAAAGACCTCGGAGTGCCGCTGCCGGTCACCAGCCTCATTCAGCAGATGCTCGGCGCCCTCGTCAACGACGGCAAGGCCGACTTGGACCACTCGGCCATAGCCAACTTCATCGAGGACATGGCCGGGACCAAAATCAGCGGCGCGTAGGGCCCGCGGCTCCGAACTGACCTGCGCCGCCCGACCCGGTTACCGGCCATTCGGCTGGGTCTCCCGCCGCCCGACGGTAGGCCGTACCGGCCTGTGTCTACCCCAGCCCATCCATCCCGAGTAGCGCGCATGTTTTATCGGCGCGCATCGAGGGACGCACACAGGACCTCAAGGAAACTGAGGCCGTCAGACGGAGAGTGCCGTGACCGCGGCGTCCAGGAAACCAGGCTGGCCCGCGTCCAGGTACAGACGCCTGGCCTCGACAATCGGCACAAACTCGGCCCCCAGCACGTATTCGTCTATTTCCATTGCCTCCGGGCGATATTCGCCGGGAGCGCAGGCGTAGACGACCTGTATGAAGTCCGGATACGGGTAGGCCCAGCCGGGGGCCTCAGGCGTCAGATGGTGGAAGTGCCGGAATCCGATCAGTTGCAGCCGGGCGATGGTCCATCCGGTTTCCTCCAGTAGCTCGCGTCGCAACGCGTCTTCCGTAGACTCGCCGGCTTCGAGCCTGCCACCCGGCACGACGTGATTCCCACCCGGGTCGCGGACGACCAGCACGTCTTCGCCGTCGACCAATACCGCCTTGGAAGAGGTCACGTAGGGGAGGGGAGGTTGCTGTTCGGCAAGGTAGTCCGTCAGGTCGAACCAGTGCGGGGGCCCAGATGACGGCCTCCGTGGTCAAGGAGGGCAGTGGGGCGAGGAACGCCGCCAAGGCGTCATCCACCGCGTTCGCTCTCGGTAATGACCTGCCGTAGGTCATCCAGAGAGGTCTGCAGGCCCTCGACGGCGCTCTGGAACGCGGCCATTCGCTCCTCGAGCCGGTGTTGTCGCAGTGCGACGGTAAGGTCGCCGCGGGTGCGCTCGAGCGTGCCGCGCACCATGTCGGCGCTGCGCCGCAGCCCCCTCGTCACGGCATCCGGGAAGTCCATCGAGCCCAGGACGGTGTATATCTCGTCCATCACGCCCAGTAGCTCTTCGCTGCGGCTGAAGTCGCCGCGGCGCAGGGCGTCGAGGATGTACCTCCGCAGCTCGCCGGCGACGTCGCCGAGGCCATTGAGATAGGGGGCCGGACCGACGCCGAGATCGTCGGGCCCCGGCGGCGCGGCGCCCCGAATGATCGCCAGAACCACGCTGGCCTCGACGTACTCCTTCTGCGCGTCCTCGACGTAGCCCCCGTAGTAGACGGCGGGCTGACTCTCGCGCAGCGCGGCGACCTCTCGCGCGGCGGCAGCGACCTGCTCGAGGAGCTCGCGGGCCCGGTCGAAGTCGCCGCGATGCGAGGCCCTGATCGAGTTGGCGGAGCCGCGGACCATCTCGCGCGACAGCCGCAGAGCCCGCTCTCGGGCGCCGTGGGTCTCGGTGAATCGCCGCTGCGCGAGATCTGCGACCTCGGAGAGATGCGCGCGGACGTCTTGCGGGTCGTGTTTCAAGCTACGGCTCCAGGCTGAGGGATGTACGGGACGGCGTCGCGGGCGTCACCGTCGGCTCGGCCTCGTTCGATCAGGAAAAAGAGGTCAAAATGTCCTCCGCCAATAGGACTTTGTGTGTTGGTTAGCTTAGCCAAGTCCGTTCCGAGACTCCTCGTGCGGATTGTAGCAGCACGCATCGGGGCTAAAACTCTACGCTGTTGCGGAGGACGTCGAATCGGGCGATCGTGCCGTTCGCGCCGAACTCGATCGCGACGAGGTCGATACGCCAGTCGGCGCCGTCGGCGTCGTGGGCCTGGAGGTACTCCTGGGCCGCCGCGATCAGGTGGTCGCGCTTGCGCGGGGTGATCGACTCCTCAGGCTGGCCGGCTGACTTTGCCGACTTCGAGCGCACCTCGACGAATACATACTCGCCGGAGTCGCGGGTCACCAGATCGATCTCTCCGTATGGGCACCGGTAGTTGGCTTCCAGCACTCGGTAGCCCATCTCGCGCAGCCTGACCTGCGCGATGGCCTCCGCACGCCTTCCGATCGACTTCCTGCGGTCGGTCATCCGGCGGCCAGCCGCACGGGCGCGAATGAATGCCTGTGGATGGGCGAGGGGCCGCGGTCGCGCAGCGCCTCGAGGTGGTAGCTGCTTGCGTAGCCCTTGTGGCTCGCGAACCCGTAGCCCGGATAGCGATCGTCGTTCTCGATCATCACGCGGTCGCGGTAGACCTTGGCTATGATGGACGCGGCGGCTATCGACAGGCAGAGGGCGTCGCCGTGCACGATCGCCTTCTGCGGGATGTCGACGTCCGGCAGGGGGAACGCGTCGAGCAGCAGGAACTGGGGCTGAAGTGGCAGGGCGTTGATCGCGCGCGCCATCGCCAGTCTTGTAGCGGCTACGATGCCGACGCGGTCTATCTCCTCGTGGGAGGCGACTCCGGTGGCCATACTCAGCGCCTTGTCGGCCAGTATGTCGGCCCCTTCCCGGCGCTGCGCGGGTGTGAGCTGCTTGCTGTCGCGGATGCGGTGCAGCCATCTGCCGCGCGGGTTGGCGGGCAGCATGACGGCTCCGGCGACGACCGGGCCGGCGAGCGGGCCGCGCCCCACCTCGTCCAGGCCCGCGACCAACGTGTAGCCGCCTTCGAGGAGGGCGGACTCCTCCCGATAGCTCGGTCGCCTCTTCCGGACCGTCCGGCGCTTTTGCACCATCTGCCGCTCAGCGGACAATCGAAGACTCCTGGATCATCAGCCCGATCTTTTCCGACGGCGGTAACCGGAACGACGCCGCCGGCCTGCCCGTCCGGCCGCTACTGACCCAGGCCCCGCTGCATCCCGCGAATGTATGCCACCTGTCCGGTGTGCTGCGCCTCTTCCACGACCACGTGAGCCAGCATCCTGGCGACCGTATATCCGGGCCGCCGCTCGGGCTGAGGGCACGTCTCCAGGTCGGACTCGGAAAGAGCGTCCAGGTAGGCGAGCGTCGATCGCCGGACGGAGTCGTAGTAGGCCATCATCTCGCCGATGTCGAACTCGGGGAGGGCCGCGACCTGCTCCGCGGTGTACCGGACGCCGCTCTCGCGAGGCGGCAGGCCGCACCGGGCGTCCCAACCTTCGATCTGCCACACCGTGCCGGAACCGCGGGCGAATCGCTGGATCCAGTCGTCCTCGACTCGGCCCATGTGCCAGACGGCGAAGTCGATATGGTGCGACTCCGGCGTCGGCTGGAACCGCCGTTCCTCGGCGGTCAGCCCGTCGAGCGCCTTGCGCAGGTCGCCCAGGTACTCTTCCAGGGCCATGCGGACGATGTCCTTGAAGTCCAATTCAGCTCAACGATGGCGGCTGAAGCTCGATGATTCCGCCGGCGACGAGCTCGTCGCCCTGATAGAAGACCACCGGCTGTCCGGGAGTGACGGCGCGCTGCGGCTCCTCGAAGCGGACCTCGGCCCAACCGTCTCCGGGCAGCAGTGAGGCCGGCGCCTCGGACGCCTTGTACCGGATCTTCGCGGTCACATCGAGGGGCGTCGTGGGCGTCTTGCCGGACGGAAAGTTGAGCCGCGACGCAAATAGCGAGGAGCGGTATAGCTCGCTCTCGCAGCCGACGACCACCCGGTTGCCCGCGGCGTCGATCTCGAGGACGTACATCGGGACGCCGGGGTTCGCGGGCAGTCGCAGGCCCCTGCGCTGGCCGACGGTGAAGAACTGCACGCCGGGATGCTGGCCGATGACGGAGCCGCCGGAGTCGACGATCTCTCCTGGTGTGGGCCGGCCCCGGTCGGCGATGAACTTGCGGTAGTCGCCGTCGGGTATGAAGCATATATCCTGGCTGTCGGGCTTGTCGGCGACGGGAAGCCCGGCCTCCGCCGCTATGGCGCGAATACGGTCCTTCGCGTATACACCGACAGGCAGCATCAGGCGTTCGAGCTCGCGCTGGCCGAGGGTGAACAGCACGTACGACTGGTCCTTGCGGCCGTCGACGCCCTTCAGCAGTCTTTTGCCCGCCTCGTCGGCCTCGATGCGCGCGTAGTGGCCGGTGGCGACGTAGTCGGCGTCCAGGAACATCGCCCGGCGCAGCAGGAAGTCGAACTTGATCTTGTCGTTGCAGGCCAGGCACGGATGAGGGGTGCGGCCCCGGTCGTACTCCCGGCAGAAGTAGTCGACGACGTGGGACTGGAATTCGCGCTCGAAGTTCATCACGTAGTGGGGGACGCCGATCGTCTGGCAGACCCGGCGCGCGTCGTCGATGTCCTCGACGGAGCAACATCGCCTGTTCTGTCGCGGCGCGTCCTCGCGCTCCACGGTCCAAAGACGCATGGTCACGCCCACGACGTCGTAACCCTCCCGCGACAGCAGCAATGCAGCCACCGAGGAGTCGACGCCCCCGCTCATTGCAACGATCACGCGCCCCTTGCTCATGCGGTTCAGGCTAACATAGGGACTTTGAGCCATCAAGGAATCGCCAAGCGGCTCGGGCGGAGGGCTTCGGCTGGGCGCGCGATGCGCAACGAGCCACACCCCGATAGGTGTATGTTGGGGGTGTGCTTCGGCTGGGCGCGCGATGCGCAACGGGTGCGCGGGCTGATAGAATCTACACGAACCGGCCGTGCCGCGCCGGCAGGCGCGGCCAACAACAGAACGAACACGGCGAGGGGTTAGACGTTGAAGTACGCGGAGATGGACTCGGTAGAGGCAGGGCTGAAGTTCAAAACGGTCAGCGGGATCATGGTTGAGACCACCGGCTCGACGACGCTGGTGGATTCGCACGACGTGTACGTCCACGAAGTCGTGATAACCGAGGGCGTCGGCGAGGGCGAGACGTACCTGTACAACCTCGACTCGGGCGAGCTGGTCGACTAGGATAGGCGTCGTATCGTCGCGTAGTCCGCCTGGAACGTCTGGTAGCCCCGGTCGGGAGGCTTGTTTTGCTGCGGTCTTTGTTCGGCAGGAAGAAGAAGCGTCCCGCGTCCACAGAGACGACGGAGACGATCTCGGACGCGCGGCTAGGGGACGTGTTCACGATTTCGAGCGCATCGGTGACGCATGCCGACGCCTACTTCATCGTGGAGAAGGTCAACCGGTACGAAAGCCAAGCCGGCGAGGCTCACGAGCTGCTGGGCGTCGACGGCGACACGCGACTGTGGGTAGAGTGGTCGGGCCTCGGCAGCACCCTCTCCATAGCGGTCCGACCGGAGGAACGGCCGATGAGCATAGAACGGCTGGGGCTCACGGAGGCCGACCTGCAACGGATGGACGAGGAGCACTCGCTGGACAACGGCTTCGAGTACGACGGCACGCGTTACCACTACGGAAACAGCGGAGAGTCGTTCTTCTTCGAGGACGGCGCCGGTGAGGGCCACGGGTTCTACAACTGGGAGTTCGCGGACTACGACCAGATACGGTTCGCGTCCATCTCCAAGTGGGAAAGCACTCCCTTTGAGGCGTATCTGAGCGAGTCGGTCTCTCCGGAGAGCATTGCGGTGTATCGGCAGTAGTCGACGGTCGCAGGCAGGAGGTCCCAATGGAAGGTTTTCTGGATGCCCTGGTAGATACGCTGGAGTTTTTCCCGAAAGGGCTGATCTACGTTGCCGTAGGCCTGGCCGTTCTGTTCCTCGCGAAGGTCGTCCAGGACCTGGTGACGCGGTACAGCATCAACCAGCAGGTGACGGGCGAGAACAACGCCGCGTTGGGCCTGAGCCTGGCGGGGTACTACCTCGGCGTCGTCTTCGTGTTCGTCGGCGCCCTGTACCAGCCCCTCTCGGTGATACGTGACGACGACTGGAAGCCGACGAGCGCCGGATATTGGGGCGAGGTGCTCGAGGTGCTCATCTACGCCCTGGTCGGCATCGTCGTGCTGAACGTGGCGCGAATAGTGGTCGACCGCCTGGTGCTCCATACATTCCAGACCGAGAAGGAGATCGTAGAGAAGCGCAACATCGGCGCTGGAGCGGTCGAGTTCGGCGTGTACCTGGCCACGGGGCTGGTCATCGCCGGGTCGATCGCCGGCACCGGCTCTACCGAAGCTGCCGGGACCGATGTGAGCGCCCTGAACTCCGCGCTGCGGTCGCTGGTGTTCCTCGGCCTGGGTATGGCCGTGCTGATCCTGTACAGCCTGTTCTACCAGCTCACCACGTCGTACGACCTCCACGAGGAGATAGAGCAGGGCAACACCGCGGTCGGCGTCGCCCTCGCCGGGAACCTGATCGCCATCGGGCTGGTGACGTTCAAGGCGGTCTTTGGGGAGTTCGTGGGCTGGGCCGAGAGCCTGGCCGGCTTCCTGGTATTCGCCGTCCTGGGCTTCGCGCTGCTGTTCGTGGTGCGGCAGATCGCCGACGTCGTGCTGCTGCCCGGCGCAAAGCTCCAGAAGGAGCTGTCCGCGGACCGCAACCTCGGGGTCGCCTTCATCATCAGCGCCGTGGTGATCAGCTCCTCGCTGATCCTGTATTTCGCGATCTGAAGCGTCCGGGTCGGCCTGCAGATACGCCACGCCCGCGCATCGCCGCGGCGTTGACTGGGGTATAGGCCGCTGCTACACTCAGCGCGCCAAAATCGACCCCGCGCTGAGAGGCGGGGACAGAGCGAGGAAAACCCACATGGGTCAGGTAGACCTGGATTTCAAGCCCGCGGTACCGGTATTCGACGCAGACGTCGCGTTGGGGCGTAGGCACGACCGCCGCGTAGCCGTCGACAGCGTCGAGGGCACGCTGGAGGCGATGGACAAGGCGGGCGTCGACCGTGCCCACGTGTACGCCCCCCACGCCGCGGGGTACGACACTACCGAGGGCAACGAGCTCCTGATGGCGACGATCGCCGGCCAGCCGCGGTTAGTGCCGCAGTTCGCGGCCAACCCATCGGTAGACGACCTGGAAGACTTCGAGGCCGCGTTCCGGGCCGCGGGCGCGCGTTCCATCCGCGTCGTCCCGGGCATCCACAACTACCCGTTCCGCGACTGGATCGTCAAGCCGTGGATGGAGTGGTTGGCCAAGGAGAATATCCCGCTGTGGATCCCGGTCGCCTACGACTTCCTCAGCCACGACGGCGCGGTGGACCCGTCCGAGGTCTACGACACGATGGCGGCCAACCCCGGCGTCACCGCGGTGCTGGCCGAGGTCCACTACAGGCAGACTATGTGGGCGCTGCCGATGCTCAAGAGTCTTCCCAACCTGATGATCGAGGTCTCCAGGCTCGTCACCACCGACGGCATACCCAAGTTTCTTGCGGCGGTCGGGGAGCAGAGGGTGATGTACGGCTCGCGCTTCCCCGACGCGCCGATGGCCCCGAACCTCTACTACCTGCACCGCTGCGGGCTGAGCGATCAGGGCCTCGCGGACGTCTGCGCCGGCAACTTGGACCGGCTGCTGGGGACGGACTAGCATGGACACTCCCGTAGTCGACTTCCACTGCCACGTCGGTCGCCAGGGCAAGATCGGCGTGGACGACGAGCCCGAACGCTATCTGAGGATCCTCGACGCCGCGGGCGTGGACATCGGCTGCGTCAACTGCGTCTTCCTCGGCGACGCCAGGAGGGGCAACGACGCCGTCGCCAGATTCGTCGACGAGAGGCCGGACAGATTCGTCGGCGCCGCGTTTGTGACGCCGCACTACCCGGAGGAGTGCGTCGCGGAGCTCGACCGCTGCTTCGACGAGCTCGGGATGAAGTTCATCAAGATATACCCGGACTACTACGGCAAGGCCAATGACGACCCCGATTATTTCCCGATTTACGAGTGGGCGAACGACCGGGGCGCCGCGATCATGGGCCACGCGACCTTCCTCTTCGACCCGCCGCACCTCGACATACCGGCCCGGTTCCTGGGACTTCACGAGCGCTTCCCCAATGTGACGTGGGTGATCGCCCATGCGGGCAACGATACCGAAGGCCAGATCGGCGCGGTTGAGGCCGCGCAACGGTGCGACAAGGTCGTCTTGGAGACCTGCACGTCGTGGGGTGAGCATGGCACCATCGAGCGGCTGGTGAACGGGGCCGGCGAAGACCGGGTCATTTACGGCTCGGACATGCCGCTGATGGACGCGCGGCTTCAGATCGGCAGGATCGTGACGGCCGACATCTCGGAAGAGGCGAAGCGAAAGGTGCTCGGCTTGAACACGATGCGGCTGCTGGGCCTGGAGCTGTAGCCGCCTGCGCCACGCGACATACGTGACACCCCAGGTCCCAGATCCGTCGAGAAACAGGAGCGTGACATGACAGACCAGCTGGCGATACACGGCGGGACGCCGATCCGGACGAAGCCCTTTGGCCCGAGCCACGACTTCGGCGACGACGATGTGGCGGCCATAGCCGAGGTGATCAAGACCGGCAACATCAGCAAGGGGCCCAAGATCGACGAGTTCGAGCGGCGGTTCGCGGAGAGGCACGGCGTCAAGTACGCCGTCACCGTCAGCTCCGGGACGGCCGCGATGCACACGTGCGTCGGCGCGGTCAACCCCGATCCGGGCTCGGAGATCATCACGACGCCGTGGACGTCGGGCGGGACGCTGATCGGAACGTTGCTGCACAACTGCGTGCCGATCTTCGCGGACATCGACGACACGTACTGTCTGGACCCGGCGGACGTCGAGAGCAAGATAACGCCGCGCACGCGCGCCATCATGCCGGTCCATCTGGGCGGCAACCCGGCTGAGATGGGCCCGCTGCAGGACATCGCCCGGCGTCACAACCTGTTCCTGATCGAGGACTGCTGCCAGTCGCACTTCGCCGAGTATCAGGGCCAGACCGTGGGTTCGATCGGCGACATCGCGGGATTCAGCTTCGGCGGCAAGCACCTGTCGGCCGGCATGGGCGGCATCGTGCTCACCAACAACCGGTCGCTGTGGGAGCGCGCGATCCTGTTCCGCGACGCCGCGCTGCCGCGGGCGAACGGCCCGTACGAGGGCCGGCCGTACGCGAACTACTTCCTGGCCCCGAACTACAAGATCAACGACATCATCGGCGCGCTGCTGCTGAACCAGCTCGACAAGGTCGACGGCTACATCGAGAACAAGATACGCGACGCCAACAACATCATCGAAGGCGTCTCCGACCTCGACGAGATCACCCCGCAGAAGGTCCGCCCCGGAGACCGGCACACCTACTGGTCGCTGGGCTTCACGATTGACACCGACCGGCTAGGCTGCGACGCAAACGAGTTCGCCGAGGCCGTCAGCGCGGAGGGCGTGCCGTTCGGAGGGCCCTACATCGGGACTCCGGACCACGGCCCGCTCTACCGGAACCGGTTCCTCGCCGAGTCCCAGCTATACGGCAACAGCCACTTCCCGCTGAACATCGGCCGCGACAGGCCCGTTGACTACCGGCTGGTCGAGTGTCCGTACGGCGAGGCGCTGATGAGCCGCAACGTCGGCTTCTCCATGGTGCCCACGATGAGCGAGGACGACGTCGGGGACGTCATTCAGGCCCTGCGCAAGGTCGCGGGCCACTACCGCAAGTAGGCGGAGACCGATCGCGGCGCCTGGCCGAGCGTCCCGTGGCTGACCTGCTGATCGAGAACGGTCTCGTCGTCGACGGCAGCGGGTCGGCCGGATTCAGGGCCGCGGTCGTCATCGAAGGCGACACGCTCGCCGTACACCGCGGCGACACCTCCGGCATTGACGCGCGGCGCGTCATCGACGCCGCCGGGCTCGTCGTGTGCCCTGGATTCGTCGACCTGCACTCGCACGCCGGACTGACCATCCTCGGAGAGCCGCACCACGATCCCAAGGTGCGCCAGGGCGTAACCACCGAGCTCGTGGGCATAGACGGCATCTCCCACGCGCCGTTCAAGACCCGCGACGAGCTGCACCGCTACATCTGGCTCGACTCGGGACTGAACGGCTACCCGCCGATGCCGGCCGACTGGCTCACCGTCGCCGAGCTGCTGAGCAAGTACGACAACGGCGTCGCGGTGAACGTGGCGTACATCCTGGGCAACTCCCCGGTGCGGATCTGGTCGGTCGGCTGGTACGGCCGGCCCGCGACCGACGCCGAGCTGGAAGACATGAAGGCGGTCGCCAGAGAGGCGATGGAAGAGGGCGCGTGGGGGCTGTCCACCGGCCTCGACTACGAGCCGGGCGCCTTCGCGGACACCGACGAGCTTGTGGCGCTCTCGGAGACCGTCGCCGGCCTGGGCGGCTTCTACCACACGCATACCCGGTCGGACCTGCGCGCGAAGGGGCGGCTGGCGCCGTGGGAGGAGGCGGTGGAGATCGGCCGCCGCGGCGGCATCCCCGTTCACCTGACGCACTACCGGCAGGGCAGGCAGGGCCAGGGCAGCCACCTGGACTATCTCGGCCTCGTCGAAGACGCGAGGGCCGAAGGACTGGACGTTACGTTCGACTGCTACTCATACCCCTATTCAGGCACGACACCGGCCATCGTCTTCCCGGCGTGGTCGAAGGACGGCGGCCCGGAGCGACTAGTGGCTGCCCTGAAGGACCCGGACGACCGCGCCCGAATCGTGAGGGAGTTGCCGCGAGCGGAGCTGGAGAACAGCTGGCTGCACAACTTCAACCGGCCGGGGAACAAACGCTACGACGGCCGGCTGCTGACCGACGTCGCCGAAATGCGAAGCCAGGAGCCCGCCGACGCGCTGTGCGACCTGATGGACGAGGAGAATTTGGGCATCTCGATGGTCGGGCTGGGCACGAACGCGCACACGCTTCCAGCGTTCGTGTCGCACCCGTGCGGCATGATCGCAAGCGACGCGATCCTGTTCGGCGAGTACCCCAACCCTCGAACCTATGGCTGCTTTCCGCTGGTGCTGGCCGAGTTCGTCCGCGCCGAAAAACACCTGCGGCTCCCGGAGGCGATTCGCAAGATGACCTGGTTCCCGGCACAGCGGCTGGGCCTGCCCGACCGGGGACTGCTGCGGGACGGCTACCGGGCTGACATCGTGGTCTTCGACCCGATGGCGGTAAGAACGGACGCCACCCTGGAGGACCCGAAGCGGTACCCGGTCGGGATCGAATACGTGATCGTCAACGGGCAGCCGGTCATAGACCGGGGCGAGAACACGGGGGCATTGCCCGGGCGCGCGCTGCGCAGGGGACGGCCGCGCACCTAGAAGTCTGGCCGGAAAGTCATTGGCCGGGTTCCGCACTACCCAAAGCAGACGTATTACGGTCTTATACGACATGACAATATATGAATTGCGTTTCACAAACCCACTATTACATCGATAGTCGACGGTAAGCAAACGACGGCTTGGGAAGAATCGGGGTTTCCGTCCGAGTTTCTAGGCGAGGTCTGCGATGGGGGAGACCCGCCTCGGTGCCGAGACAACTCTCCCCACTTCCTTAGAGGGTGTGTGAGAAGTTCAAATCAGGTTGGTGCTAAGCGTCGGAGCATGAGATGAATCATAGCTATGTGGATCCAGGCCTCCGTTGTATCGGACAGAGCTTCGTAGTCCTTGCTCAGCCGACGGCACCTGCTGAGCCACGCGAATGTTCGTTCAACTACCCATCTTCGCGGCAGCACCTGAAAGTGGTGGCTGTCCCTGGGGCGCTTGACAATCTCGAGCGCCCAGCCTGTCAGGGCCCAGACCCACTCGATCAGCTTTCCAGCATAGCCAGCATCGGCCCAGATCAACCTCATGCGGGGAAACCGCCCTATCAATTTATCGATGACCAGCTTCGCTCCATCTCTATCCTGGATATTGGCAGGATGCACTACCACCGCCAGCAGCAACCCCATGGTATCTACAATGATGTGTCGCTTTCGACCGTTGACCTTCTTGCCAGCGTCATAGCCACGAGGCCCCCTTTTTCCGTCGTCTTAACAGACTGGCTGTCTATGATGGCCGCGCTAGGTGTTGGGTTGCTGCCTTCGGCCTTCCGAACTTTGGGCCGCAGGGCCTCATGGACTCGTTCCCATGTACCATCCTGTCTCCATTCCCGAAAATACCACCACACGGTGCCCCAAGGCGGGAGGTCATGCGGCAGGGCTCGCCACGTGCAGCCGTTGCGCAGAACGTACACAATGCCGTTGACGACCTCCCGTAGGTCTACAGTACGTGGCCTTCCCCCGGTCTTGGCTGATGGGAGTAGGGAAGCCAGAACATCCCACTGTTCGTCGGTCAGGTCGCTGGGGTATGGTTTGCGTTTCATACCTCCATTCTAATACATGTCCAAGACTTATCACACATCCTCTTAGACCCTCTATACCCGCAACCCGATTGACCTGAGTGGCCCCACGCTTCGTCGGGGGCACTCGGGGTAGTCCGGTCTACCGACCAGAGGCTAGATCCGCTTTCGAGGAGCTGCTACGGGTTGGATCTCCGGTTCAGGTCGAGGTGGAGGTCCAGCCGCGCGCCGTAGATGTCCCGCAGAATAGCGGTCGTATCGATATGGGCCATTTCATGTCTCCGTGTCCGGAAGTGTCTGCGCCAGGCTCGGGCGAGTCAAGCACGGGGCGCGTGATATATTAGGCACCCATTGGAGGAAAATGGACCAGCTTACTGAGCAACAGCGGCGACGGATCTACGAGGAAGAGAAGAAGAAGGACGAGGCCAACCGCCGCCACGCGACCAATCGCAGGAGCGTGGGATGCCTTGTGGCCGTCGGACTCGTGCTGCTGTTGATCGCCTTGGTTCCGGTCCTGGGCAGGAGCGGCGCGTTCGGCGGGCTATTGAGTAGGAGCGACGGCGAGGCGCCGACCGTCACCCCGGCTCTCACGCACGTCCCCGCGCCCGCGGCGGGTGCCCGGACGTCCTTCGGGGACGGCGCGTGGCTCGTCGGGCCCGAGGTGGAGCCCGGCACGTACCGGACTGATGGGCCCAGCTCGCGGTGCTACTGGTCGCGCCTGGCCGAGTTCAGCAACGTCAAGGCCTTCATAGACCGCTCGAAGGCCGCGTCGGGGTCCGGCCTCGGCCCGGAGGTCGGCGCGGACCAGGTGATCGTCGTCATGATACGCGAGAGCGACGCCGCATTCGAGACGATCGCATGCGGAACGTGGAGCCGCGTGGAGGAGTCGGGACAGTAGACCAGGGGACGGCGTGGCCCCAAGCCCGCGGCCGAGGACGACCGTGTTCGAGAGGGATGTACTCGCGGTCCTGCCGGCGGCTAGTCGTATCTGCGGAAGGCGTGGTTTGCGGTCAGACCCGTCGTCAGCGGCATGGTCACGAGCCAGCCGATGTAGAGGGTGAGGAACGTGACCGCGAGGAGGGTGAAACCCCACTTGCGCTGCCCGTAGATGATCAGTCCGACCCCGGGAAGGGCGAAGTTGATGACCAGGGCCAAGGCGGCGGTGGCTGGCCGTTTGCTGGCGTCGGAAACGTCGACTTCGTAGTGCAGCGGCTTCGCGTACTTGGGCTTCGCGTCGGCCGCGCGCTTCTTGGCCGCCCTGCGCCGGCGCGCCTCCCAGTCCGCTCGTGTTCGTGGGCCTTTGCGGAGAAAATTCATCCTTCAGCGTCCGCCTTTACGCAGCAGGGTCTAACGACAGTGTATTGCCAGACCGGGCTGGACGCAACTTGATCTGGGTCTTTGTTGACTAACCGCAGATATCTTCCTATAATCTCCTCATGAGAAGAAAACCCGGACACCTGCTGTCCGTCGAGCTCGCGATTCTTCGTACCGCCGTCGGCCTGCGGGCCAACGGCGTTCAGGAGTTCCACGGCTTCATGATCGCCAAGGAGATGGTCGACCGCCAGCGCAGCCGGCGGCTGACCGGCCACGGCACGCTGTACAAGGCGCTGGACAGGCTCAGGCAGATGGGGTTCCTGGTGGACCGGTGGGAGGACCCGATGGTTGCCGCAGAGGACGGACGGCCTCGGCGGCGACTGTACCACGTCACCGTGGCCGGTCAACAGGCGCTCGTCTATGCCGACGCACAGAACATCGGGGACCTGCCTGACGCCAAACGGGGGATGGCGCGTCCGTGAACAGGGTTACAGCGAGACTGCTGCGTTGGTGGGTGAGGCTCTATACGTCCGGGCTGTCTTCCGGTGATCGGGGCGGCCGTCGGGACGAGATAAAGTCGGACCACCACGAGCATACCCATAGCTCCGGGACGCAGAGCGGGGACGCGGCCTGGTAGGTGCTGGGACGGATGGTGCGGGGTCTGCCGGCGGACGTGGAGAGGAGGCTGTCGCGGCCCGGTGCGGAGAGACGCGCCGGGCACGGAGGCGCCGCGGCGGTCGGTAGGGGCGGTGGCGCGGTGGCGCTCGTCGCGTACAGGAGCTACATCGGTGTCGCTGTAGCCGCCGTTGCCGCGGTGCTGATGGTCGGGCTGATCGTCGGCGTAGTGCTGATGGACCGACCCGGCGCCGTAGTCCGCGGCGAGATGGCCGAGGCAAGAGTCCTTCATACGGCTACGGCGCTCGCAGACGGCAGGGTACTCGTAGTCGGCGGCAAGGCTCGATACGGTAGCTGTGAGATCGGATCGGAGTGCCACGATCCGTCCGCGTCGGCTGAGATCTACGACCCGGCATCGGGCGTCATCTCGGCCGCGGCCGAGATGAGCGTGCACCGCGTGTGCCCCGGCTCTATTTCGCTCGCAGACGGCAGGGTGCTTGTCACCGGTGGCGCTCTGGTCACGAATGCGGCGCTGCTCGAGCGCGGCGGGACGGGCGGCGCTCTCCGGATGGCGGAAGTCTACGATCCTGCGGCGAATACGTGGTCTTCCGTCGGAGCCACCGAAATCGAAAGATACTGCCCGGTAGGCGTCCGACTGCGTGACGGTCGAGCGCTGCTCACCGGCGGACTGATATGGCGGGCGGCGGACTACCCCATGGCGGTAGCCGATACCTTCGAACTTTCCTCTGGCGAGGGGGTATCGGCCGATGCCATGAACGACCCGCGAGTGGGCCACAAGGCCGTCCTCTTGCGTGACGGTCGAGTGCTCGTGATCGGCGGCGGTGACCACAGACTCGGCCACCGGTGGAACGCGTTGGCGTCGTCCGAGCTATACGATCCTTCGACGGACCGCTGGACGCGAACAGGCGATATGGGAGAGAGGGTGCTTCCGCGACCGCTACGCTGCTGCAGGACGGGAGAGTGCTGCTCGCTGACGGGACCGTACTGGTGGCAGGTGGGGAACGTGGACGAGGAGAGTGGAATCTCGCACGAAGAGGTCTTCGATCCGCGCTCGGGCACCTGGTCGGCGGTCGAAGAGATGGATGCTGTGAGGCTCTCGCACAGCATGGTCTCGATCCCGGGCGGCAGGGTGGTCGTCTTCGGCGGATCGGATACGCCCGATGGCTCGGGCCATTCCACGTCAGAGGTGTACGATCCGGTCACCGGCAGGTGGTCGCGGTACTAGTACCTACTAACAATATACAGCGTTATGTTGTATGCTCAGTTTATGTCAGGAGTAGCAACGGTTATCGAATTGACGGAGGAGGAGCGAGGGACGCTGGAGAGTTGGGTGCGCGGAACGAGTACTGAGCAACGCTTTGTGCAACGAGCCCGTATCGTGCTGGAAGCCGCGACGGGAAGCACGACGAAGGATGTCGCATCTAAGTTGCAAACGCGTGCGGCTACCGTGAGCAAATGGCGCACCCGGTTCGCCAAGCATAGATTGAGGGGACTGGCAGATGCTCCCCGGTCGGGCAAGCCCCGGGTATACGACGAGGAGACCGAGCGGCGCATTCTGGCCCAATTGGACGAGCCTGCGCCGGACGGGTACACGACGTGGACGGGCAAGCTGTTGGCCAGAGCCCTTGGCGACGTGTCGGCGATACATGTCTGGCGGGTCCTGCGCAAGCACGGCATCCACCTTCAGCGACGTCGCAGTTGGTGCGTGAGCACCGATCCGCAGTTTGCCCAAAAGGCGGCGGACATAGTGGGTCTGTACTTGGAACCGCCCGAGAACGCAGTGGTGATCAGCGTCGATGAGAAGCCTTCCATCCAGGCCTTGGAACGAGCTCAGGGGTGGCTGCGCCTTCCTAACGGAGAGGCGGTGCGGGGGCATACTCACGAGTACAAGCGACACGGGACTACGACCCTCTTCGCTGCCCTTGAGGTGCATACCGGCAAGGTTAATGTGGCCCACTATCGCCGCAAGCGGCGACGGGTGATCGGCGTCAACTATTATTGCCGGTGTGCGTCAATTATTTTTGCCGGTAGACCTCCTGTTGGAGACGCTGTTGAGCTGCACCGGTCCGATAGCTGGGGACGTCGAACTCCAGGATGATCGAGTGGTGGACGATCCTGTCTATGGCCGCGGCTGTGGCCATAGGGTTCGCGAAGACTTTGTCCCACTCAGAGAAGACGAGATTCGAGGTGATGCCCAGAGAGCGGCGTTCGTACCGCTCGGCTATGAGGGTGAACAAGACCTCGGACTCCTCGGCTCCCTGGGGTAGGTAGCCGAGGTCGTCGATGAGCAGGAAGTCGATGTTGTCGAGCTTGCGGAGCATGCGTGGGAGATCGAGGTCCCGCTTGGCCGCCAGCATGTCTTGGACCAGCCGGTAGGCAGGGGTGAACAGTACCGAGCGTCCCGACTCGACCAAGCGGTGGCCTATGGCACACATGGCGTGGGTCTTGCCGGTGCCGGGCAGTCCGAAAGCCAGGACATTGACACCTCGTTCGACGAAGCTCCCATCGGCCAGCTCGTCGAGCTGCTGTCTGAGCGCCACCGGCACCCTGTCGTGCTCGAAGGTGTCCCATGTCTTGCCGACGGGCAGCCTGGATGCTCGTCTGATGCGGATGATGCGCCTCTGCCGGCGGTCCTCGGCTTCCTGCTCCAACACCTCCACAAGGGTCACGAGGGCGTCCGTGTGACCGGCTGCGGTGAACCGGGGGCCTGCCTCCGCTCCCACCGTGGGCAGCTTGAACTCGCTGCACAGCTGGCCGATCCGTTCCTTCACTCCGTCCGAGGAGATCCTGCCCATGCTCATCGCACACCCGCCGCAAGCAGACGGTCGTAGACCCTCAGGTCCACCACCCTGGGCGAGGCCAGCTCAGGGATCTGTGGCGGGGCCGGGGCCGCCAACTCCCGCACCGCCGCGTAGTCGAAGGGTATGCCCGCCTCGAGCAACACTCCCAGGGCTCGGTCCACCTCCGACTCCATGGTCGTGGCGGCCAGGTGCAGGATGCGTACGTAGTCCACGTCGGCGCGCTCGCCCCTCCACTCCCGCAGGGCATCGTAGGCCAAGCGGAAGGTCCCGGTGGGGAACATCTGCTCTCTGTACCGGTAACGCGCGAACGCACCGGGCTTGCGCACCAGGGAGCCGATGACGTGGCGGTAGTCTATGCCGGCCTCCCCAGCGCCATGCACTCGATCCATCCGCTCGACCGGACTGCCCTTGTAGTAGACCTCCAAGTGGTCGGCGTACTGGCGGATCTCCACCTCCACGCCTATCAGCCGGGACGGCACAGTGTAGCTGTGGTTGGCTACCCGGACCGTGCTCCACCTGCGCACCTTCGTCCGGTAGACAACGTACTCCGGCACAGGGGCGGGCGGCAGTGGCCGGAGGTGACGCCGCTCATGCTCCACCTTCGCCATGACCAGCCTGTTGCGCTTGTCCGCCACCTGCCGGACGAACGAGAGATATGCTTCCACCGACCCGAAGTCCCGGCTGCCGCGCAGGACCAGCGCCTGGCCTAGCGCGCCCTTGAGCCTGTGGTGACCCTGCTCGGCCACGCCGTTCTCGTGGGATGACCTCGGGTTCGTCCTCGTGGACCGCAGCCCGTAGTGCGCCAGCACCGCCGCATACCGTTCGTTCAGCGCACGACCTCCGCTCCCCTTCAACTCGTGCGTGGCTGCCGACAGGTTGTCGGTCCGTAACACCTCCGGCACACCGCCCAACTCCCACAGAGCCCCCTGCATGCCCTTCACCAGAGCCGCGAACGTCTCCCCATAGGCAAGGTCCACATACCGCCATCCCGAATGGCTCAGCACGAAGTGGAACAGCAGATGGCCGAACGGCTCGCCTCCGACCGTCACCCCCAACTCGCCGCAGTGTGTGAAGTCCATCTGCGCCTCGCGACCAGGGGGATGAGCCTGCTCAAAGTACACCTCCCGATCCGGCCCACTCAGCGCACGCCAGTCTCGAAGACGACGCTGCAGCGTCCGCAACTGCGACTTACTGAACCGGCCGGGATGCCGCTCGTCGAGCCACTCCAGAATAGTCGTCGCCTGCAGCGCTCCCTCAACGTCGCTCCGCAGAAGGGGCTCGACCTCCTCGGCCCACACCCCGGCGAACGGGTCCGGTCGGGTTCGCCACCTCCGCTTGCCCTTCTTCTCCGACGACAGCCTGCCTCGCTGCCACGTCCGCGCCGTCCGCACGCTCATACCAGATGCCGCCGCCGCCGCTTGTTGGCTCTTGCCTTCCATTAGCTTCTGCCTCAGTAGCACTACCTGCTGATCTGTGACCAATCCGGTACCTCCTGTACCAGATGGTCTCCCCCCACGACCGGCAAGAATAGTCAGCGTCTACCGGCAAAAGTAATTGTCGCTGATCAACGGGAGTTCCTCGACTTCATGAACCGTATAGTGGCCCACTATCCCGATACCGAGCTCCACGTGGTGCTGGACAACTTCGTCACTCATAAGCCCAAGCATGACCGTTGGCTTGCCCGCCATCCGTTAGTCCACTTCCACTACACGCCCACACATGCTTCATGGCTGAACCAGATCGAGGTCTGGTTCAGCATCCTGACCCAAGCTGTCCTACGACACCTCAGTGCCACGAACCCCAAGCAGGTCTGTCAGGCTATCGACCGCTTTACTGATGCCCGCAATCAGAACCCTACTCCCTTCGAATGGACCAAGACCGTTGTCAAACCTGGAAGTCTCAAACAACGTTACTCTGACTTATGATAGCAAGTACTAGGTAGTCTGGCCGGAAAGTCATTGGCCGAGTTTCGCACTACCCAAAGCAGACGTATTACGGTCTTATACGACATGGCAATATATGAATTGCGTTTCATAAACCCACTATTACATCGCTAGTCGACGGTAAGCAAACGATGGCTTGGAAAGAATCGGGGTTTCCGTCCGAGTTTCTAGGCCCACGTTGAGCAGCATACTCCGCGCGCTGTTTGTGTCGCTGCTGCAGATCGGGGTCGGACTGCTCGTGGTGTCGCCTTGTCGCTCCTTGTAGGCAGGCTCTTCGGCGCCGCAATGGGGTATCGAGCATTCGTGGCGTTCCTGTTACTGCTTTGTATAGGCTGGGCGGCCGTTAACAAGAAGCGACGGCACGAAGAGTCTCCGTCACAAAGGCCCGCGGCAGTCCAGAACAGGCCTGATCGCTTTACGCCCGAGTCGTAGTAGTGTTTGACCGCCGGGCTGGGTTCGTCGGTCGATAGGAACCGGAGTCGGAACTATGATAAGGCGTTCGACCCTGCTGTTCGGGCTTCTCGTAGCGGTAACGCTTGTCGGTTCCTGCGGAGGAAACGAGGAACGAATCGTCTTTCTGTCCGTTCGACCGTCGGACTGGAACATCTTCGTCATGCAGCCGGACGGCGCCCAGGAGAGCCAGCTGACACGGAGCAGGGCAATCGACTGGTCTCCCGCGCTTTCGCCGGATGGGACCAGGATAGCGTTCAGCTCGAACCGCCGAGACAGCTTTGACATATACGTCATGGACGCCGACGGATCGAACGCGGCCCGGCTCACGGACAGTGCTCGTGACGAAGGCTATCCGTCGTGGTCGCCGAGCGCCCGGCAGTGCCTTCCAGGCGGAAGACCAGGGAGCGGAGGGCACCAGGCGTATCTACCTGATGAACGCGGACGGCTCGGGCATGAGACGCCTGACAGGTAACGAGCTGCAGGAACGGGCTGCCGGTTGGTTGCCCGATGGCAAGAGGATAGCCTTCGCGATGCTGTCCGGCGCCAACATCGACATCTACCTGGTCCAGGCCGACGGCGAAGGCCAGGTGCGCATGACCGACGCACCGGGGGTGGACACGCAGCCGAAATGGTCTCCGGACGGGAGCCTGATAGCCTTCAGGTCACATCGCGACGGGCAGGCCGAGATCTACACCATGCGCCCCGACGGATCGGAGCAGATGCGTGTTACGAACAACCCGGAGCTCGGCATCGGCCCGTTCGACTGGTCGCCGGACGGGGAGTCGATCGCGTTCGTCTCGACCAGGGACGGCAACTCGAACATCTACACGCTCTCGCTGAGGACAGGCAAAGAGGAGCAACTCACGGACGTCCCGGCGGCCGACTGGTGGCCTTCGTGGGGTCCGAAGCACTCCCGTCAGTCCGTCGAGGTGATCGGCCGCTAGCCGACGGTTCCGAATCGAGGACGCTGGTCACCGAACCAGGCGCTGGGTGCCGGTGCTCAGAAGATGGCGAGCGGGTTGACGGGCGATCCTGTGCTGTTGGAGAGCTTCAGCGGCGCGATGGTGAACATGAACTCCCACCGGCCCACCTCGGCGCAGTGGCGGGCCAGCTCCTCGAGGTCGGCGTTGTCCAGGATCCACATGCCCATCATGACAAGGCCGACCTGGTGGATCGGGTTGGGCACGGACGGGTAGTGGGCCGGCGAGACGTCGTTTCCGGTGTCCGAGCCCAGCATCGCTACGCCGCGTTCGTGCAGCAGCGGCAGGCAGGCGGCCTGGCACGCGGTCGAGCCAACCTGGGCCGGGTCGGCGGGGCCCTCGACGTTTCGGCGCCTTAGCTGGCCTGTCCTGACCAGCAGCACGTCGCCCTCCTCCACGGTGAAGCCGCAGCGGCGCTCCGCTTCCAGAATGTCGTCCGGCATGACGCCCTCGCCGCGCTCTATCCAGTCGACTCCCCGGATAATGGGCGCGTCCACCAGCAGGCCGCGCGTCACGATGCCGCCGCCGGCGTTCTCGACCGACTCGGCCGTCGCGCCGTGGTAGGTGGAGACTAGATGGGCCGGTCGGTCGTTGTACATTCGGCCCTGCCAGAAGAAGTGGCACAGGCTGTCTATGTGCGTGATCGTCACGCCGTGATAGGCCATGCCGAAGAAGTCGGCCGAGCCCTGCGCGGCACGTTTGGTGACCTTGTCGCCGGTGGCCCATCCCTCGCCGCTTTCGATCATGAAGTGGACCGGCGGATTCGGGGCGTCGGCCGAGGCCTCGAACTCTACGGTCCGGGCGCACGAGACCTGGTGGCCTTCGCGCACCAGCGACGCGGCCTGACGCACCTTCTCAGGCGTCAGTAAGTTGAGCGCTCCGAGCTCGTCGTCCGCGCCCCAGCGGCCCCAGTTACTGAGGGAGTCGAAGTAGCCGAGCACCTCGGCTACGGTCGGTATTGTCGTGCCGGTCATGGCGTCTCCATGCGGTCGGTAAGCGCCCGTCGGACGTCGGCGCGGCCTTCCGGGCCGCTCGTCCGTGTTGCCGGGCGTTCCGTCGTCGGTTAGGCTTGCGGCGTATTGTATCGCAACTCCAGCGCCGCGCTGGGCGGCCTGAGGCTGACATATGTCGAAGCTGCGATTGGGTTTCCTGGCGTCGCACGTGGGCAGCAACGTGCAGGCGATCATCGACGCGTGCAGGGCAGGGAAGCTGCACGCCGAGCCGCGGGTCGTAATCAGCAACAACTCCGGCAGCGAGGTGCTGAGTCTGGCCGCCAGAGAAGGCGTGCCGGGCTTTCACCTGAGCTCAAAGACCCACCCCAGGCCGGCGGACCTGGACGCGGCGATCGAGGGCGTGCTCGTGGACCACGGCGTCGAGCTCGTCGTTCTCGCCGGGTACATGCGGATGCTCGGCCCGAGGGTGCTGGGCCGCTACCGCGGGCGCGTGCTGAACGTCCATCCCGCGCTGCTTCCGGCGTACGGTGGGCACGGGATGTACGGCGAGCGCGTTCACGCGGCCGTGCTCGCGGCGGGGGAGCGGGTCACCGGCGTCACCGTGCATCTGGTCGACGATGAGTACGACCAAGGGCTGATCGTGGCGCAGGCGGAGGTGCCGGTGCTGGAGGGCGATACCGTGGAGTCGCTGCGGCTGCGCGTGCTGCGGCGCGAGCACGAGCTATACCCCCAGACGCTTCAGAGAATCGCGACAGGGGAGATCGAGCTCCCGGGGTAAGGGGCTTCTTTGCATACTCGCCATTCCCGCGCAGGGCGACCTTTGAACAACCGCCCTTCCCGCGAACGGAGGCCTTTGAACAACCGTCATTCCCGCGCAGGCGGGAATCCAGGGGTGGGGGTTCCCCGCCAGAGCTGCTACGCTTCCCGACCACATTGTTGGCCCGGAATGGGAGTTGCCCAGCGGTCTCCTTCGCGGTCAGCGGGCCTTGGGTGAGACTTCCTGTGCATGACGACGCGCGGAAGTGCGGCCTCGGCGTCTCGGCTCTCTAGCGTCTGCGGGCCTGGGATTCGATGCGCTGTCGGCGGGCCTCCCGCTCCGCCCGCTCCCGGGCCTCCTCGAGGTGGGCGAATCCGGCCTCGATGATCTGTTCCAGGGCGTCGGGATCGACGCGTTCCCGGTCGACGAGATCGATCAGCAGCTCGCCGAAGAACTCGTCGTCGAGAATCGCCTCCCGCCAGTCGGCGTCCAGGTCGTCCAACGTCCCGTCGTGAAGCTGCCGCTGCAGGACGGCCCCGGCGGCGGCGATCCCCTCCGCCTCGTACACGTCGACGCGCAGGTCGGAGCCGCTGCCGCCGCCAAACTCGATTGGATCGTCGTGTTGGGCGACGTCCGCGAAGATGTCGTAGAGGCTGACCGAGCTTTCGACCTCGGCCTCGGCCAGCTCCAGCCGGTCCTCGGCATCCTCGGTCAACGAGTAGCCGCCGTCTACGTCCGCAGCTATGACGCCCTGCTCCACGAGGCGGTCGGCGATCGATAGCAGGCCGGCCTCGGCGGTCGCTCCGGGCTCGGCGAGGTCGTGGCCGATCCGCCCGATGAAGTGGAGCATGACGTGCTCCTGAAGACGACGCACCAGGAGCGCGCGGTCGCCCCCGTACCAGCGGTCGGCGGCGTACTCCAGGGGCGTGTACCGATGCTCTACGACGACATCGAGCAGCGGCGTCCGAGACCCCTCGACGCCAGACAGATGCTGCGCAAGATCGTCGGTCGACGCGACCTCCGGCCCGTGGTTACGGTACATTCGGAGCGAGCAGCGTCCGTCGCGCCGGTCGTCGAACACGTCCAGCAGATCGGCGTACATCTCCGGCAGGTCCGGGTTGCGCCGCGTGTCGAGCAGATCGAGTACCGTCTCATCGCGTGCGCCGTCGGGGCCGAACACGCGGTCGAGCAAGTCGCCCAAGTTGACGTCGAGGTCGACGTCCGGAAGGTCGATCTCGAAGGCGTCGGACAACGGCATGCCGCCGAGCGTGATTCGGAGGCCCAACGACGAGGCAGTACCCGCGTCGGCGGTGTATGGCTGCGGGCTACGGCCCTTGGCGTAGGCCGGCGGCTCGCTTTCGGTCATGCGCAGACCCGCTCGGCAGCCGGCACTAGCTGTGAGGGCCGATGAGGCGCTGGCCGCCTCCACCCCCGCGGAAGCCGCCTCGCGTGCTGCGGAAGCTGCTGCCGCCGCTGCTCCTGGAGCCCCAGCTGCTGCGGACGCCGGTGGAGCTTGTCTTGAAGCCGCCGGTAGACTGCTGGCGGGACTGATAGGACCGGCGTGCGGTGCTCTGGTTCCGGGACGCCGAGTCGTACCGGGACCCGGCGAATTGCTTCTGGTTGCCGAAGTACTTAGAGTTCCTGGAGACCTGCGACCTGTAGCGACTGCCCTGTCGGTAGCTGTCGCGCTGCCGCGTCATGGTTGTGCGAGCGTATCCCGGCGGCGTGGAGTAGTAGTAACCGCGGGGCGTGAGCGAGGAAATAAGGAGATAGGTGAACAGAAAGTCGCCCCCGCCGAATCCGCCGCGGTAGTAGCCATTGGAGCCGTAGCCGCGCATTTCGTGGCTTTCGTCTTTCTTCACGATCGTGAAGAGCAGGTCGTCCTCGGCGTCGTCGACCTCGTGGTTGGCCGGCTTGCTCAGGTCTTCCCAGCCCTCGAGGGTGAGGCCGAGCTCGTCCTGCTTGGCCCGGATCAGCACGAGGCTGTCGCCCTCGTAGATCTCGTTGACCTTGCGCTCGAACTCGGTGGCGCTCTCCGAGTCCTTGAACGCCTGCTGGACGTCGTCGAGGTTGATGCGTCCGGCGGCGCCGTCGGTCGCCGCCCATTCGTCGTAGGTCGGGCCCTGGCTGCAGGCGGCAGCCACGGGCACGGCGGCTACCATGGTGCCCGCCAACGTCCTGATTCCCAATCTGCCGTATCTAGTGGCCATAGTAGTCTCCTCCGGCGTCTGGCTCGCTCTTGCCACGGGGCGCAAGGCCCGTCCCTGTTGTGGTTCCTTGGGTAGCGGCCGCCAATGGTCCGATGCTCGGGTTGTCCCGCAATATCACACCAGCACCTCCTGGATCTCTCTGGGCAGCGACGGCTCCGGCTCGACGTCCGCCTCGCGGTAGGCGATCAGCTCGATCAGGAAGGCGTCCTGCGCGGTCGTGAGGAACCGGTTGTACTCATCCGTTACGGCGAAGGCGTAGTCGGCGACCGTTCGCCCCAGTGTTTGGCCCGACAGGTGGGCGCCCAGCGCCATGTCCTGGATGCGGGACAGGTGTACGGGCCACAGATCGTCCGCGGCCTGCACCATCAGCAGCCGCGCGAGCGTATCGAAGTTGGCGCGACTGCACTCGAATCGGGCCTGCCGCACCCGCCTCGCGACAAGCTGGCCGGTCGCGGTCCGCAGCGACGGTATGCCGAGGCCGAACGACGCCGACAGGTCGGTCCCGTAGTCGAGCTCCGCCTCCTCGGCGAGCCCGGCGAACCGTGCCGCGTAATCGGCCGCGTCGGATTCTGGAAGATGGCGGTCGACGAGTCTGCGGCCCGCGGCCGCGGCGAAATCCGAGAGCGTCTCGTCCGAGAACCCGGCATCGAGGACACGGCTGCGCAGCCCGTAGTACGCGAGCGTCTGCCGCTCGACGACCCTGTCGATCTCCCAGGCGGCCATCCGTCCCAGTTCTTCTTCGCGCTCGTCGAGCCGCTGAAGTCGGTCGACGGTACGTTGGGTCCGCAACCCTTCCTGGTGCACGATGCCGTCGACACCGGCGCGCCGCTCCGACCTGTACGAGGGGCCGCCGTTCGGTTTGTCCAGCAGCGAGTCGTCTTCCGCGGACAGCAGGAAGCGGGTCGATCCGAAGGCGCCCTGCCGTCCAACCCTGCCCCGGAGCTGGTCGTCGATGCGGCGCGAGTCGTTCAGGTCGGCGCCTATCACGTGAAGCCCCAAGCCGAACTCCAGCGCAATAGACGCGCCGGCCCGCGCCTCCGCGTCGTCGGGCCTGGCGACCACGTCGTGGGGCCGATTTCCCCGCTTCGCGGCGACGCCGGCCTCGCGCAGGGCGGTCTCGGCGGCCGCGGCTTCTTCCGCGGTCGAGCATCGCATCGTCACCGCAGGGGCGCCGTCCGCCAACGCCTCGGCTGCCATCCTGGCGCACCTGTCCGCGACGCGGCGGTCGAGGCCGGGCTCGAGGAGTATGTCGGTGCCTCGTCCGGCCATGTTGGTCGCCACGGTTACCGCGCCGAAGCGCCCCGCCGCCGCGACTACGGCAGCCTCCGAGGCGCTCGTCACGGCGTTGAGGAGGGTGTGCGGGACGTCGTGACGCCGGAGCAGCTCGCTGATCTCCTCGGACTCCCGCACCGCCGCGGTCCCGACGAGGACGGGACGCCCCATCCGGCGCCAGTGGCGCACCTCGTGGACCAACGCCTTCTGCTTGTCGCCCCTGGCGTCGAAGATCCGAGTCGGGAGGTCGGTCCTGACGGACCTATTCGCGGGCGGCACCACCTCGACCTCGAGGCCGTAGAAGCGCCGGAACTCGTCCGCAGCGGCCACGGCGGTCCCGGTCATGCCGCAGACGTGCCGGTAGCGGCTGACGTAGCCCTGCACCGATATCTGAGCTTGGACCTCGGGCTCCGGTCGGGGAGGGAGGTGCTCCTTTGCCTCTATCGCGGCGTGCAGGCCGTTCCGGTACCTGCTGTCCGGGCGCCGCCTGCCGTTTACCGGGTCTACGAGCACGACCTCGCCGTCGACGACGATGTAGTCGACGGCGAGGCGAAGCAGCAGGTGGGCGTGCAGAAGCTGATGCACCTGGCTCGCGATATTACACCGCCGCGACATCTGCCGCCGCAGCGCCTCGGCGTCGCTGCGCCGCCGCTCCAGGGGCGCGTCGTTCTGGCCGCTCTCGATACGGCGCAGACGTGCGTCCAGGTCGGACAGGTCGAAGAGCGGTCCCAGGCTGTCCTCGACGAGCTCGTGGCCGGCGTCCGTCAGGGTGACGGTCCGGCTTCGGGCGTCGACGACGTAGTAGAGGCCGCGCTCGAGCTCGCTGTCCTGCTCGCGGGCGGCGACCTCTGTCCTGACCTGCCGGAGCAGCCGACTGTCGGCGGACAACTCCTGGACGACGTTCTCGTTCTCATGGTCGGCCAGAGACAGACGCGCCAGCAGGGAACGTCGGCGTCCGGCCGTGAGATCGGGCCGCCGGAGCTCGGCCGCGATACCGGCGGCGACGGCGGCCTGCCGGCTGATTAGCTGGCGGACGGCGTGGTCCGCGCGTCGCAGCCCTCGCGTGTTGGCCGGTGGGCCCCCGGAGATGATAAGGGGGGTTCCGGCCTCGTCGATCAGGGTCTGGTCGGCCTCGTCGACTATGGCGACGTCGCGCTCGCGCTGGACGGTCTCGTCGGCCGAGAGCTTCATGTTGTCCCGAAGGAAGTCAAAGCCAAGCTCGCGTACAGTGCCGTAGACGATCCGCGATCGGTAGGCCGCGCGCCTGTCGTCGTCGCCCATGTGGCCCAGCACCGCCGACACGGAGACGCCGAGCGTCTCGTAGACGTCGGCCAGCCAATCGGCGTCCCGGGCCGCCAGGTAGTCGTTGGCGGTCACAACGTGTACGCGGCGTTCGGTCAGCGCGTGCAGTATCGCCGGGAACGCGGCCGCGACGGTCTTGCCTTCGCCGGCGCTCATCTCGACCACGGCGCCGCGGTAGAGCATGATCCCGGCCGTGAGCTGTTCGTCGGTCGCCCTGAACTCCAGCTCCCCGTCGACGTCCAGCAGTTGGACCGCGCCGTAGAATTCGGCGGGCAGCATGATCTGGGAGCGAGGAGTCGTCCTGCTCTTCTCGGCGACGTACACCGCTGCGGAGACGACGGCGCGTCGCTCAGGACTCAGCCGAAGCCGGTCCAGCGCGGCCTCCAGGCTGGCGGCGAAGAGCGGGCCGTCGACGAAGTCCTCGTCGGCGTAGTACTCGACCCTGGCTCGGTAGGACGCCTCGTCGAGGACCTCTTCTGCTATGTCTCGGCACTGCTGAATGCCGGTCGGCGACTCGGCGCTGTCGAAGGCGCGCCACAGGCCCATACGCCTGTGTATCGTCTCGGCGACTACCGCGTAGACGGCGGGCAGCGCATCGCCACCGTCGGCCGCAGAGACCAAAGCCGACTTGAGGTCGGCGTCCGAATACGCGCTGAAGTCGCGGCCGCGGACCTCGGTGAGCAGCGCCGCGTCCGAAGGACGGGACGGCCGCCGCCCGCCGAGGCGACGCCCGTGCCGTGCGAGTCTGTGAAGCCGGTCTGCCATTGAATGCCTCGGTATGTGGTGATTGTACAACGCCGGGGCACCGTTCGGCTTCCACGAGTCTCGCGGGCGGCGCGATCGCGCCGTATCTATGTGGCGTCCGCGTTCCTCAGGTCTACGATCTCAGGCCGCTTTCTGGAAGACTCGAAGGCGTCGCCGTCGACGAACTCCAAGTCGACGGTCAGGAAGCCGGCGCCGACCAGAAAGGCGAGCTCAGGCTCGCGGCGCAGCACGGCCTTCTTGACGGTCGCCTCGACAGCGCGCATCCTCGCGGGGAGCCGCAGAGTGATCACCTCGGTGGCGCCGCGGTCGAGAACGATCTGCATGTGCCGCGGCCCGTCGTGGTCCCTGTAGACCGCATCGAGGAGCGAGGCGTAGGACAGCTTGGTACCCATCACCGACACGGTCGCGTCCGTGCGACCGATCACGTCGACCAGGGGGAGGCGCAGTCCGCAGGGACAGGCGCTGCCTATCGGACGCACGATGTCGCCCAGGGGGTACCGGACGAGCGGCAGCCCCTCCTGGTTCAGCGTGGTCACCACGATCTCGGCGTCGCGCCGGTCCCGGTCCGTGTAGGCCAGCTCGATGAAGTGGTGGTCGGTCAGGAGGTGGACTCCGGTGTGGCGGGCGCATTCCACGCCGAGGGCGGATGTCTCGGAGGCGCCGTAGTAGGCGAACACCTCCAGGCCGAGCCGTTGCTCGAGCCTGTGGCGCGTTGGCCGGGAGAGCGGCTCCCCGGCATACACGAGCCTGCGCAGCGACGCCGCGCGGCCCGCGGCCATCCGCGCCTCCAACGCGTCGACGCACCGCGCGATGATGGACGGAATCGTGACGATCACGGTGGGGTCGAGGGCGGTCAGCCCGTCCGCCGTGGCCTCGGCGTCCGGCGACACCGTGTACGCGTACCCCTCGGCGACGTCGAGGAGCTCCAGCGCGCCCGTGAACGACGCCATCAGCGTCAACGGCCCTGTATCGACGCACGCCACGCGGTCTCCCGGGCCTATGCCGCATATCTCGAACAGGCGCGCGAGTAGCTCCGTCTCGACGCAGGCGTCCGTCTCCGTGATGAGCCGCCTCTTGGGTGTCCCCGTGGTGCCGGAGGACACCTCGATGTCGACTATGCCGTCTAGCGTCGCGATGCTTTCGTCCGCCAGCGTAGAGAGGGTCGAAGGCTCAAGCAACGGCGCCCGCCGGAGGACGGAAACGGGGTCGCCGTCGCGGATGTCGCGCTCCCCGATACGGGCCGCGGAGAAGTGCTCGCGGTAGACCCTGAATGTCAGGGCGTGCAGCAGGGCGGCGCGAAGCGCGGGCGCTACGTCGTCGACGCGGTCGAGGGGAACGATCGTGGGATTGGCGCCGGCGGATGGCTGCCCGCTCCCTCGGCCTCGCACTTCTTCGGTACCGGTCGGACGAGTCAGGAGATGAAGCCGCTGATCTCGGCCGTCGTGTGGCGCCGCTTGCTGATGTAGACGAGCGAGTCGTCCTCCGCGAGCGACATCTTATCGAACCCGACGATCAGCGCGCCTTGCCTTATCACACCGACGAGATTGACGCCGTGGTCGAGCAGCCGCTTTGCCGCCTCGGTGTACGACATGTCCTGGGCGGGACGGACCTTGAGCTTGGTGCTCACCACAGTCTCTTCAATCTCGGTCATGTTACTCGTTATCGTCTCGGTCAGGAGCGTCACCCCGGGGTCCTGCGCCTCCTGCACGAGCAGATTGTTGGCGACGCGGGTCGTGTACACGAGCGAGACGTGCTCCGAGACGTTGAAGAGGACCGCGTGCTTGTGGTCCTGGCACTCGGCGACTATGGACATCTGCGGGTTCATGTGCTCCATGACGAACGCGACCGACGCGACGAGGCTGTCGGTGCGTGGGTCGTCCACGCTGGTGCTCAATATGATCGCCTGGCGCGCGTCGGCTATCGCGGCGCGCTCGAAGGTATCCTGCTCCAGGGGCGAGCCGCGGATGAACGACACGTTCTTGATAGCGAACGGGAGCTCCTCTATCTGATTGGTCACGAGGATGATCTCGCGATTGCGATGCTCGTCCTCCCTGGTGTACTCGTCGATGATCTGTCTGATCCGCGACTCGTTCGGGAAGTTGACGATCAGTAAGTGGTCCCTAGCCCTAGACCTGCCCATGCCTCTGCGCTCCTTGTACTTGAGCTGTAAGAACCAGTCGACCATCAGGCCGACGGTCGACGTGAAGGCCGCCAGCCCGATCACGATGATGAATACGGCGGTGCCGACGCGGGCTCCCAGGCTCTCGGCGGATAAGTCGCCGTAGCCGATCGTCGTGATCGAGATGATGCTGTACCAGAGACTGTCCCAGATCGAAAGGTCCTGGCTTCTCCCGTCGAAGGCGTAGAAGGTCAACGTGTTGCCGATGATGCTGATCACCAACACGACCACGAGAACGCCGACTCCCAGATCTCGGCGCCGGCGTATCTGGTAGATCAGCCTCGACACGGAGTACATCATAAGGGGCACCGCTCATCCCAACGGGTCGAGGCGGGCGAACCTCAGGCGGTGCGCGTCCAGGCTTGCGATCGAGTCCATGGTTTTCAACCTGATCAAGGGCAGCGTCGTGTTCCGCAGCGCGGTCACCACTAGCCCACCGTCTCGGGCCTTCTCGAAAAAGTACTGGTCATTATAGACCACCCAGTCGCGCATATCCGTGGAGTGCGCGAGGAAGCCGAATTCGTCCACGACGTACAGGTCGAGCTGCGGCACCCGCTTCAGGAGATGCGCCCGGCGAAAGGTGACGCACAGCTCCACCGACGGCGGCAGGCTACTCTCGTCCAGCCGGTCGGAGAGAGCCACCAGGATACGCGGCGACAGTTTGTCGATAGCCGCGAGCGCGGCCGGAGTCGGGCCCGACGGGAAGACGTGGGCCGGGATGCCGAGGTGGCCCAGGATGGTGCTGATCTCGGCGGCGAAGTAGCGCCGGCGCGGCTCCGACACGACGACGGCCGGGCCGCGGCCCGGCTTGGGGAGGGCGTCCCGGAGCGCGTCCCTGAAGACGCCGTACCTCGAGGCGGTCTCCTCCAGGCCCTCCGCGACGGGCGCGGCGGCGGCGCCCCGGCCCCGGTGCGGTCCCACGATCCACTGGACCCGGGATGGGTCCGCTGCGACACGTCCGAGCCGCTGCCGTCTATAGGCGGAGATGGGCGTGACCGGGAGCCGTCGGTAGTCGTCCATCGAGGCTACTCGACAATCGGCAGGGAAGAGCTCCCTGTAGAACGGAGTCTTCAGCGCGGCGGAGACCGCGCGGTCGAGGAGCTCCAGCACGTTGTCCGGGGTGTGAAAGATCACGACCGCGTGTCGGACCCGCTTCCCCGCAGGCCGATTACCACGAGGCCGGCCTCGTGGTCGGCGCCGTGGCATTCGTCGTAGCGGGCCAGAAGGTGCTCGCGGGCGTCCAGGACGCGTTCCGCGACCCTCGGATGCGCGGCGGCAAAGGCCTCGCCGAGAGGCGAGCCGAGGTCCCAGCGGGGAGACACGTCGCACGCCCGGCCGGCGCGGGTACAGGCCGCGCGGTACTCTGACGCCGCCTTTTCGAAGGCGCGCTCGTCCCGAAAGACGACCGCGGTGACCATGAAGTCGGACGAGATATACAAACCCAGTTCGTTGTCGAACACCTGCACGAGGTCGATGTAGGGAATCCAGCCCTCCATTGCGAAGAGGAGGTCGTGCACGATGTCCTGGGACACGCGGTGGTAGTAGAAGTTCTCCCGCTGTATGGTCATCCTGACCGGGACCGCCGGCTTGTCCTCGTACCCCAGCAGCCGGTCGGCTTCGGCGCCTTTCAGGAACAGAAAAGGGATGTTGCCGTTCGTGTCGTCGACGAGCACCGACTCTCCGTCGACTCGATAGAGCAGGGCGGTGTGCTGCCAGTAGCGCATGTGGCGCTTGGCGAACCTGAAGTCGAACATGGTGAGCAGCTCGCGCAACCGGTCCTCGGGCGCCGGGTCGGGTACGTTGGGCCCGGCTATGACGTACTCGGAGTCGAAACCCAGGTGGTCGGTCAGGAACTTCAGCGCCTGCACCTTCTCGGAGCAAATGCCGCCGGCGCCGTCCGCGATGTTGCCCACGGTCTCGTCACCCCACTTGTACGCAAGCTTCCGGCCCGTGAACCGTGAGTAGCTCTCGAAGTCGCTCTCCCAGATTCTCCTGGCCAAGGCCTCGAGCAGCCGGACTCTGTCCGCGGCGTCTTCAGACGCCATGATGGCTTCGGCCTGCTGCTGGCCGTAGGCGCTGCTGGCGGCATCGGCGACGAAGGCGGCGTAGAAGTCACTGCGGCGGCCCCAGCGTCGTTTCGAGAAGCCGGCCCAGTTGCGGTCGTAGCCGACGCTCGTGCGGTCTATGCTGAGATCGAGCAGGGCCACGTCCTTGCCGTCCGCGCGTATCCGCGACGGGCGCAGCGGGTAGTCCAACGACACCGCGCGCGGCCCCTGGGCGAACTCGACTCCGCCGTAGAAGCCCCGGAGGCGGCCCTGGTCGTCGCAGACGTAAACGAGGTCCTGGATCGAGGCGAGCATCTCGGCCGACGCTTCAGTGATCCGGCCTTCGCGGGAGAGACGCTCCACGTCCGGACGCTCGAGGTACCGGTCGAGCAGTGCTCTCAGTGGCAGGGCGGCGTCATCGGCGTCGATGCGCATCGTCGACCGGCGGCCGGTCACGTCGTCGGTGATGCGGAGGACTGTGTTTGGGTTCGCGGCCATCTCAGCCATAGAAGCGTCCCGTCGGTGCGGCAGGCTGTCGAAGCGATTATAGCTGGCCGGCCATTCCGCGCCGACCCGATGGCAGCTACGCGCCGGTCCAGAAAGCGATGCCGACGAGGCCGGGCCCTGTGTGGGCGCCCACGACCGGCGCCAGCTCACTGACGTAGAGCTCCGCGCAGTCCAGCTCGTCTCGCAGGGCCCGCCGGAGATTCTCGGCCATAGCGAGGGCGTCGGCGTGTACGACAGCGGCGTGCACGGGAGCGCCGTCTGCGCGCATAGCCACGCGGTCGATCAGCGCGCGCCGGGCGCGAGCCTCGCTTCGGGGCCGGGCGACGCTCTCGATCTCGCCGCGGTGCATCTCGAAGACCGGCTTCAGACTGAGGAGTGCGCTGCCCGCGTACGCTATCCCGGGGATGCGGCCGCTCTTCCAGGCGTAGTAGAGCGTGTCCAGATAGGCGGCCAGGTACACGCGCGGGACCACCGAGCCGATCGACTCGATAACGGCGTCCATGTCGTGGCCGGCGTCTGCGGCGCGGCACGCCGCGGTAGCGACGAGACCCTCGCCGCCCGCGGCGCTCTCGGTGTCCACGACCTCGACGCGAACGTCCGGACGCTCCTCGCGGAACTCCTCGGCCGCCATGTTGGCGGAGTCGAAGGTGGAGCTGAACCGTCGCGAGACGGTCAGGGCCAGCACCGTCTCGGCCTCGCGGGCGGCGGTCCTGAAGGCCTCCACGAAGGCGGATGGCGACGGGGAGGCGGTGGTCGGCGGCTCTCCGGCCTCCCGCTGGACGCGGTAGAACTCTGCGGGCGACACGGCACGACCGCCGGCGTACGCGGCGCCGCGTACGTGGATTTGCATCGGAACGACTTGGGCTGGCAGCGGCCCGTCTCCGGTCGCCGGCAGGGAGGCGCTGCTGTCGACCACGACGGCCACGCGCTTTTTGGGGCACATCTCGGAGGGGAAGTCTACACTACGTCCGGACAGCCCCGACAGCGCGAGGGGGTTAGGCCGGCCTCCGGAGAGGAAGGCCGGCGGCGGAGTGCGGGACCGGGTCTTCGCGCGGTCCCGTGGGGCTACTGGTTACCGGCGCGGTTCAGGGATCTGATGGGTCTGGCGACGGTGTCGAACGCCTCGGCGAAAATGTCCCACTCGCGGATCATCGACCGTAGCCGTCCGAGACCCCTCCCGGTGATCCGGTAGTAGCGGCGAGTCTGGTGGCTGGGCGAGGTGATCCACATGCTCTCGACATAGCCGTGACGCTCCATCCTGTGCAATGCGGGGTACAGCGTCCCCTGCTTGAGATGGAAGTAACCGCGGCTCCGGCTGGTCATCTCCCTGACGAGTTGGTACCCGTACTTGAGGTCCTCGGCGAGCATGGAGAGGATCAATATCTCCGTGTTGCCCTTGAGGAGCTCTCGACGATACGGCTCAAGACCGGTCGTTACGGTATTCATAATCAGCCTCCGATCGATACCGATGGACGTGGGCCACCTGCAAGTTGTACGCAGCAGCGGCCGGATCGGATTTCTTTTTCGGCACCAATTTTCCGGATTCAGGGCGAACAGGTACGAGGCGTGGCTTCGTGGCTCTCATTGAAGGGCAGATTGGGCGGATGCTAGAATGGCCGCACTTTCGCAGGGAGCGTTCGTTGACCACGAGAGTCGAGAGACTTCCGGGTATGCGTGATATGACTGGGGACGCGTACGCGCGGGTGCGGCGCGTCGCCGACACACTTGCCGCGCACCTGCACCGCAGCGGCTACGAGTCGGTGGACACGCCTCTGCTGGAGCCCACCGAGCTGTTCGTCCGCAAGTCGGGCGGCGAGCTCACGAGCAGGATGTACACCTTCGTCGACCCGGGCGGGCGCCGGGTCAGCCTCCGTCCGGAGTTCACGTCGTCGGTGATCCGTCACTTCGTCCAGGAGTGCGGCGCGGCAGACGGGCCGGTACGGTGGCAGTACCAGGGTCCGGTCTTCAGGTACGAGCGCGAGGTCAACGGCGGCTACCGCCAGTCGATGCAGGTCGGAGCCGAGCTGATCGGCGCGTCCGGCCCCGAGGCCGACGCTGAGGTCCTGTCGCTGGCCTGGGAAGGGCTCGACAGCGTCGGCATCGAGGGGCGGCGAATGCGGGTCGGCCACGTGGGCCTGCTCTTGGAAGTCGTGCGCGGCTGCGGCCTGTCCGAGTCGGCCGCGATGTTCATCATCCGCAACGCCCCGGACCTCAAGCGCGGCGACATGGATGCCGCGGCGCTGGCACAGCGGGCGCGGGACGCCGGACTACTGGATGCCAGGCCGGATATCCCGGAGGGCGCCGACCTGACGTCCGACGGCCGCCGTTCCGCACGGGAGTATGTGCGGGGGGTGCTGGCGGGCACGGCGGCAAGCCCGCTGGGACGCCGGAGCCCCGAGCAGATCGTCGACAGGCTCATGCGCAAGGTCGCGGAGGCCGACTCGGAGGAGAGCTTCCTCGAAGCGGCGTCGCTCGTCGCGGACATGGTGAAGCACGAGGACAGCCCTCGCGCCGCGCTGGAAGCCGTGCGCCGGACCGTGGCGCGGCGCATCGGCGGCGGCTCGATACTCGGTGAGCTCGAGTCGCTGTTCGCCCTTCTGGATGCCCGGGGCATCGACGAGTCCCGGATCGTGTTCGATCCCGGCCTCGTGCGGGAGCTCTCCTACTACACGGGCGTCATATTCGAGATCGGCGTCCCGTCGGAGGCGCCGCTGTGCGGCGGCGGCCGGTATGACGGCCTGATCAGGGCTCTGGGCGGTAACAATACGCCGGCGCTCGGCTTCGCGTACACTGTCGACAGCTTGGTATAGGCTGACCCGTACCGAGCCACTCACACAATCCGCGGCCAAGGAACTCAATTGCTACGCGTTGCGGTCGCCAGTGACGGAGCCCTGCACGAGCCCTCGCTGCTCTTTCTCCGCGCATGCGGGATAGGAGTGGCCCGGACGAACACGCGGCGCTACGTCGCCGAGATGCCGTCGCTCCCCAACGTTCGCGTGCACTTCCAGCGCGGCTCGGACATCGTGTTCAAGGTCGAGGAGGGCAGCGCCGACGTAGGCATGGTTGGCGAGGACCGCTTCATGGAGTCGAGGCAGGAGGGCGGGGACGCGGCGATCATCATAGACCGGCTCGGCTTCGCCCTTTCCGACATGGTGCTCGGCGTACCGGACTCCTGGGTGGACGTCGTGTCGATGGCCGATCTCGCCGACCTTTCGTTGGAGTTCCGCGAGGCAGGCCGGGACCTGAGGGTCGCCACGAAGTACCCGAGGCTGGTCGAGCGTTTCCTGCTGCGCAGCGGGGTCGGCTACTTCTCCATGGTGCCCACCAGCGGGGCTCTCGAGGCGGCGCCGGCGATGGGGTACGCGGACATCATCTCGGACATCACCGAGACCGGCGTGACCATGAGGGAGAACCGACTCAAGACGATCGCGGGCGGGACGATCATGTCGTCCGAGGCCTGCCTGATCGCCAACCGGGCAGCCCTTGCCGCGGACAAGAGCAAGCTGCGTACGGCGGAAGCCATCGTCGAGCGGATCGAGTCCCACCTGCGGGCCAGGGGCGTCTACACGATCACCGCTAACATGCGCGGCGAGACCGCGGAAGACGTGGCCGCCTCCGTGCTGGCCCACGACGACATATCGGGCCTTCGCGGTCCGACCCTGGCTGAGGTGTACACTACGGACGGAGGCGGTTGGTACGCAGTCACCGTCGTTGTGGCGAAGGACCGGCTCATGGCAGCCGTGAAGCGGTTCCGCGAGATCGGCGGAAGCAGCGTAACGGTGTCTCAGCCCGACTACGTATTCGACTCTGAGTGCGAGGCGGCCCGCCGCCTCACGGAAGTCAGTTGAGACGCGTACGCGTGCGGTCTGACGCGTCGTGGATGACCTTCTTGGGAGTATACCTGGCATGAGAACGGTCACGGGTTTCGCTCCGGCGAGGAAAGTGCTGTTGGACGGGCGCGGGCTGGACCTGGACAGCGTTCCCAGAGAGGTCATGGAGGTCACCGCGGCCGCAGTGGGCGGGACGTCGTCGCCTTCCGAGGCTGTGAACGAGATACTGCGCCGCGTGCGAGAGGGCGGAGACGAGGCGCTGCGCGAGCTGGCCCGGAGCCTGGACGGCGTGGAGCCGGAGTCGTTCGAGGTGCCCAAGTCTGCCATAGCCGAGGCCTACGGCGGCGTGCCCGACGAGCTCGTGCGAGCCCTTGAAGTGGCCGCGAAGCGGTGCACAAAGTTCCACCAGGCTGGCCGGCCGGAGGGATGGATCGATTTCTCCGAGGGCTACGGCGAGATGCTGGTCCCCGTCGGCAGCGTCGGAGCGTACGTTCCCCGCGGTCTGGCGTCGACGGTGCTGATGACGGCCATACCGGCGCGTGTGGCCGGCGTCGATGAAGTGATAGTCTGCACGCCGCCCGGCGCGGACGGCTTGCCCGACCCCGCCATGTTGGTCGCGGCCGACCTTTCAGGCGTGAACCGCGTGTTCGGTATCGGCGGGGCGCAGGCCGTTGCGGCGATGGCGTACGGCACCGAGTCGGTGCCGAAGGTGGACCTCGTGTGCGGCCCGGGCAACGTCTTCGTGACGCTGGCCAAGCGGGCGCTGTTCGGAGTGGTCGGCATTGAGGGCCTATACGGCCCGACGGAGACGACGGTGATCGCGGACGATACCGCGAATCCCACGCTGTGCGCCGCCGATCTGCTGGCACAGGCGGAGCACGACGCGCTGGCTACGCCCGTTCTCATCACCACCTCCTCCGAGCTGGCCGAAGCGGTCGAGCGGGAGATCTACGCGAGAGCCGACGGGCTGGAGCGGAGAGAGACGGCGAAGGCCTCGATCGAGGGCCGCGGCGTCATCGCCATCGTCGAGGACATCGACGAGGCGCTCGACCTGGCCAACGACCTTGCGCCCGAGCATCTCTGCCTTATGGTGCGCCAGCCGTGGCGCCACGTTGGCCGGGTGCGGAACGCGGGGGCGCTCTTCATAGGCGAGTTCTCACACGAGGTGCTGGGCGACTACGTGGCCGGGCCCAGCCACGTGATGCCCACCGCGGGCACGGCCAGATTCAGTTCCGGCGTCAGCGTGAGGTCGTTCCTGAAGGTCATGCCGGTGGTGGGACTCGACGACGAGACCGCGATGTCGATCTCCCGGCACGCCGCGGTGATCGCGCGTGCCGAGGGACTTACCGGTCACGCCGAGGCCGCCGAGATAAGGCACGAGCTTAACCCGAAATAGGCACCGACGCGAGGTAGAAAATGACGAGCATAACGGAGCTGATCCGGCCGCATCTGGCGAACATCAAGACCTACGAGCCGGTGGACCCGCCGGAGCTCTTGGCCAAGCGGGCCGGCATTTCCGAGGACCAGATCATCAAGCTCAACGGGAACGAGAACCCGTTCGGGGGCTCGCCCAAGGCGTCCGAGGCGTTGGGGAAGATACCGCTGCACGTCTACCCGGACTCCCAGCAGCGCCGGGCCCGGCGGGCGCTGGCCGAGTACACGGGGCTGGACGTGGAACACATCGTCGTGGGCGCAGGCAGCGACGAGCTGATCGACCTGCTGTTCCGGCTGATGATCGCCCCGGGCGACTCGATCGTCGACTTCGAGCCGACTTTCGGGATGTACGGGTTCGGCGCACGGGTCTCGGGCGCTCAGACGAAGCTCGTCCAGCGGGATGAGCTGTTCGAGATCGACGGCGGCGGCGCCGGAGAGGCGGTCGACTCGAGCACGAAGATCATATTCGTCAGCTCGCCGAACAACCCGACCGGGAACATGGTTTCCGAGGAGCAGGTCAGAGCGCTGCTGGACCTGGGCCCGCTGGTGGTGATCGACGAGGCGTACTACGAGTTCTGCGGCGATACGGTCGCCGGCATGATCCCGCACCACGAGAACCTGTGCGTGCTCAGGACCATGAGCAAGTGGGCCGGCCTCGCCGGGCTGCGCGTGGGCTACGCGCTGGCGAGCCCGAAGCTCGTCGCGCACATCATCGACATCAAGTCGCCGTACAACATGAGCACGGCGGCGGAGGCGGCGCTGATCGCTTCCCTCGAGGACGCAGAAGCGCTGCTGGAACGGGTCGACGAGAACGTGGCCGAGCGGGGCCGCCTGTTCGGGATGCTGGAGGCGATTCCGGGCGTGAAGCCCTGGCCTTCCGGCGGCAACTTCATACTCTGCGAGTTCGAGGAGGGCCGCAAAGACGAGATCTACGAAGGCCTCGCGGACCGGGGAATCTTTGTGCGAGAGTTCAGCTCGGAGCGCCTGCGCAACGCCTTCAGGATGTCCGTCGGGACGCCGGAGCAATCGGACGCCGTGGTCACCGCGCTGAACGAGCTGGTCTGAGGGCTTGGGGATCGAATTGGCAGGCAGAAAGGCGAAACTGGACCGCGAGACCGGCGAGACTCGCATCTCGGTGGAGCTCGACATCGACGGCACGGGGGTATACGAGGTCGACACGGGCAACGCCATGTTCGACCACATGCTGGCCCAGCTATCTAGACACGGGCTGATCGACCTGAAGCTGACGGCCCGGGGCGACGTCGAGGTCGGCTGGCACCATCTGGTCGAGGACACGGGCATCGTATTGGGCCGGGCGCTGCACGAGGCGGTCGGCGACGGAGCCGGCATCACCCGCATGGCGAGCTTCCACGTCCCGTTGGACGAGGCGCTCGCGCTCGTCGTCGTGGACTTCGGCGGCCGCGGGTACGCGGTGATCGACGCGGACATCGGCGACAGCGACATGGGAGACCTCCCCGCGCACCTGGTCCGCCACTTCCTGGAGACGCTGGCGCACGAGGGGCGGTTCAATCTGCACGTCCGTCTCCTGGCCGGCGATAGCAACCACCACAAGGCCGAGGCCGTCTTCAAGGCGTTGGCGCGGGCGATGCGCGCCGCGCTGACTCCCGAGCCCCGGCTGTCCGGCGGCGTGCCGAGCACCAAGGGCACGATCGGGTAGGGCAGCGCGGCCTCGGCGGACCTGATCCGGGACGGGACGCTAACCCCGTTCTTGCGTAACGCGGCCAACTCCTGCGCACCGTCACCAACGAGAGTCCCAAGCCCTTCGAAGACGCGGAGGACGCCACGCCGCGAGATCGAGGTGGCGCTGCGACGTGCCAAGGAGGTGCTGGGATGAGCCAGATGAGCGACCTGCACGAAAAGTGGAGCAGGGACCCCGACTATCTGGAGGCTTATGATGAGCTGGGGCCGGAGTTCGCGCTGGCCCGCTCGCTGATAGAGGCCCGGGTTGGCGCCGGGCTCACCCAGGCGCAGCTTGCCGAGCGCATGGAGACGACTCAGTCTGTCGTCGCACGCCTGGAGAGCGGGCGCGCTCACCCCTCTACCAGGACGCTGCAGAAGATTGCGCGAAGTACCGGCACCATGCTGCGGATCAGCTTCGAGCCGAACGTAGTATTGTAGCCCCTGCTACGACGGTCGCCGGTTCCCATGAACGCGGCCGGCCGCGCTACTCGATTCGGGTCAACTCGTAGCGGTACTCTTCGATGACCGGGTTGGCCAGCAGCCGATCGCACATGCTCTCGACGTGGGCGGCCGCGTCGTTCTCGCCTTCGTCGTCGACGCGCACCTCCATGTACTTGCCGGCGCGGACGGACGAAACCGAGTCGTACCCCATGTCCCGGAGGGCGTTGCGTATCGTCTGCCCCTCGGGGTCGTTGATGGTGGGCTTGGGGGTTATGAACACCCTGGCCAGGAACATCGCCTAGAAGCCAGCCGGCTCGGGCGCGTCCTGGGAGTTCATGTGGCCTCGGATGAAGTTCAGAATTCGCTCCGCGTCGAACTCGTCGAACCTGTCGATGAAATTCCAGGCGGTCAGAGCGATGCGGGTGTCCATGCCCGGGTAGGGCGCGACGATCGTCTTGGCGAATGGACCGGTAATCTCGACAAGCTGCGCCACCAGCTCTTCGCAGCCGTCCGGGCAGTTGTAGTGGATTCCGACCCCGGCGTGCTCCAGGTTGTGCACGAGAATCTCGTCTTCCACCGGGGTATCGTGGACCCCCCACCGGGCGGGAGCCTCCGCGTCGAACTGGTGCCATCCGGACGTGGCCGGTTTCGAGTTGTACGGCGGGTGAGGCTCGCCCTCGACGATGTGAGGAGTGACGAGGCTGATGTAGCCCTCGGGATCGGGGACGTAGGTGCCGGGCCCGCGGTCGCCTATCCTGACTACGCCCGTGAGCCCGCTGGCGAAGAGCGCGAAGATGAAGACCACCGCGATAGTGGCAACGGCCGCCAGCCCGGCCCCCCGGTACAGTCGCCTGCGCCGGCTCCTGCGCTGCCGCCTGGCCGCTCTCGCCTGCGTCGGAGTAAGTCGCTCGGGTCGTGGTGTGCTCGTTGTCATATCTACTCTTGCGATGTGGTATCCGTACTATTCTGCTAGACGAGGGTCTCGCCGGTCAACTGGCGGTGCGCCTCGAGGTACCGCTCTCGGGTCTTTTCGACGATTTCGTCGGGCAGCGCCGGGGCGGGGGGCTCGTGGTCCCAGTCCTGGGCGTCGAGCCAGTCTCGTACGAACTGCTTGTCGTAGTTGGGCTGGGACTTGCCCGGCGAGTATCCAGCGGCGTCCCAGAAGCGGCTGGAGTCCGGCGTCAGCAGCTCGTCGATCAGTGACAGCTCGCCGTCGATGTAGCCGAACTCCATCTTCGTGTCGGCGATGATGATGCCCTTCTCCAGGGCGATGTCGTGGGCGAGGTTGTAGAGGTCGATTGTCGTCTGCTTGAGGCGTTCGGCGGTCTCGGCTCCGGCCAGCTCCGCGACCTGCTCCATCGTGATGTTCTCGTCGTGGCCCACCTCGGCCTTGGTGGTGGGCGTGAAAATCGGCTCGGGAAACTTGTCGCCTTCCCGGAGACCGGGCGGCATGGGCATGCCGCTCACCGTGCCCGCGCGCTTGTACTCGGACCACGCCGACCCCGTTATGTAGCCGCGGACGACGCACTCGACATCGATGCGCTGGGCCTTTCGGACGATCATGGCCTGCCGCCCGATGTTCGCCGGCACGTCGAGGTCCGTCCGGTCGGACGCGACGGCTACGAAGTGGTTCGGCACCAAGTCCGCGGTCTGTCCGAACCAGAACTTTGACATCTGGCAGAGCACGGCGCCCTTGTCTGGGATCGCGGTGGGCAGCACGACGTCGAACGCCGATATCCTGTCGGTCACGACCATCAGGAACAGCTCGTCGTCGAGGTCGTGCGTGTCTCGCACCTTGCCCCGGTACACCAGATTCGGAAGCCCCGACTCGCGTATCGTCGTCATATTGTCACCTCCAGGTTCGCAGCGGCGTTCTGTACTGTGTCAACTCTCGTGCAACAGACTGGGCTGGGCGAGACCTACGCGCTCGAAAATCTCGTCCACGTGGCGCAGGTAGAAGCCGTAGTCGAAAATCTCGTCCAGCTTCGCGGACGACAGCCGTCCGTCGACGGCCGGGTCGGCGCGAACAAGCTCGCGAAAGTCCTCGCCTTCGCCGACGCTCCGCATCGCGAGGCGGTGCGAGATCCCGTACGCCTCCTCGCGGGGCAGGCCGGTCTCGACCAGCTCCAGCATCACTCGCTGGGAGAACAGGACGCCTCGCGTAGACTCCATGTTCCGCATCATGCGGTCGGTGTAGACGTGCATATCGGTGACCACGTCGACCATCAGGCTCAGGATGTAGTCCAGCGCGAGGGTGCTGTCCGGCAGGATGATTCTCTCGGCGGACGAGTGGCTGATGTCGCGCTCGCCCCACAGCGCGACGTTCTCCAGCGCGGTGACGCCGTGTCCACGGATGAGCCGGGCGAGCCCGCAGACCCTCTCGGACAGCTCGGGGTTGCGCTTATGGGGCATGGACGACGATCCGGCCTCGCCCTCAGGGAAGGGCTCGGACACCTCGCCTATCTCCGTCCGTTGGAGCCCTCTGATCTCGGTGGCGAACTTCTCGAGGGAGGCGGCTATCAGCGCCAGGGTGAGCACGAAGTCGGCGTGACGGTCGCGCTGCAGCACCTGGTTGGAGGCGGGGGCGGGCTTCAGGCCGAGGCGCTGGCAGACGCGCGCCTCCACCGACGGCGGCACGGTGGCGTGCGTGCCTACCGGGCCTGACAGCTTGCCGAAGGCCACGCCCTCGCGGGCCCTGTCGAGGCGGTCCGAGTGGCGGCGCATCTCGTCGAACCAGACCGCCAGCTTGAGTCCGAAGGTGATCGGCTCCGCGTGCACCCCGTGGGTGCGCCCCATCATCGGCGTGTCTTTGTGCTCGATCGCGCGTCCCCGTAGGGCGCCGATCAGATTGTCCATCTCCTCCGACAGCAGGTCGGCGGCGTCGACGAGCTGCAGGCTGGTCGTGGTGTCCCACACGTCGCTCGTGGTGAGACCGAGATGCAGCCAGCGCGCCTCGGGCCCCAGAGTCTCGCTCACGGCCCTCAGGAACGCGGGCATGTCGTGGCGCGTGCGTGCGATCTCCTCGGCGACGCGGCCTATGTCGAGGGTCGCCTCCCGCAGCTTGACCAGGTCGCCCTGGGGGATGACGCCTTCCTCGGCCCACGCCTCGCAGGCCGCAAGCTCGATCAGCAGCCACTTGCCGTACTTGCTTTCGTCCGACCAGACGCGCTTCATTCGCGGCCTGGAGTACCGTTCGATCATGTGCGTGCCACTTCTCAGCAGGATGGTCGGCCGCGGCGCTTGGAGCGCACGGCCGAGGCCTATTCTATCGGTTCTTCAGACCTTCGCGGTAATCCTCGTACGCCTGGCGGATACCCTCGTGCTTGTTGCCCAGTATCTGGGTGGCCAGGAAGGCCGCGTTGCGCGCGCCCCACGACCCGATCGCCACGCACGCCACCGGGATGCCCGGCGGCATCTGCGCGATGGCATAGAGCGAGTCGACGCCGTTCAGGTCGCTGCTCGCCAGCGGCACGCCGATGATCGGCAGGGTGGTCCAGGACGCCAGCACGCCCGGCAGCCCCGCGGAGCCCCCGGCGGCCGCGATGATCACCTCGACGCCCCGTCCGCGGGCCGACAGGGCGTAGTCGCGCACCTTGTCGGGCGTCCTGTGCGCCGAAGCCACGACGATTTCGTGCTCGACGCCCATCTGGTCGAGCACCTCCGACGCCTCCCCCACGACCGCCTCGTCCGACTTGCTACCCATCACGACACCTACCAGTGGCATTCGTTGAACCTCCTAGATCGTCCTCGTGGACAATGTTTGTTGACGTGTGTCTCGCCCGGTGAACGAGGGTCCCACCCATGTTCGCGGCTCGCCCAGTGGGCGCCGCCATTTTCGCCCCTCCCAAGGGGCCTTACAAGTCATGCGACGGCGGCGATGTCGCGGCGGTGGAAGGCGTTCTCGAACCCCACTCTCGCGACGTTGTCGTAGGCCGCTGACCGGGCCTCCTCCAGCGTCGAGCCCATCGCCGACACGCACAGCACGCGCCCGCCGTCGGTCAGCAGCGGGCCGACCCCGGGCGCCGCCGTCCCCGCGTGGAATACGGCCGCGTCCGCGTCGAGGGAGTCGAGGCCATGGATCGGGAAGCCGGTCCGGTAGCTGTCGGGGTAGCCGCTCGACGTGAGAACCACGCCGACGCAACTGCGCGAGTCCCATTCCAGCTCTCGGCCCGCGAGGTCGCCGCGAGCGCAGTCCAGCATGACCTCGAGCAGGTCGGTCTTCAGCCTGGGCATCATGACCTGTGTCTCCGGGTCTCCGAGCCTGCAGTTGAACTCGATCACCTTAGGCCCGTCGGCCGTCATCATGAGGCCCGTGTAGAGCGCTCCCCGGAAGGGGGAGCCGGACTCCGCCAGGGCTCGGACCATAGGGCCAATGATCGTATCGCGGACTTGGCGCTCCACGTCGTCGTTCCATAGCGAGGCGGGGGGCGGGCTGAAGGCCCCCACTCCGCCGGTGTTGCCTCCGGTATCGCCGTCGCCCGCGCGCTTGTAGTCGCACGCGGCGGCCAGAGGGGTGACGTTTTCGCCGTCGACGAAGCCGAAGGCGCTCACCTCGGCGCCCTCCAGCAGCTCCTCGACGAGGACGCGTTCGCCCGCGGCCCCGAATTTCCTGGCAACCATCTGCTCGTACAGGGCGGTCAGCGCCTCTTCGGTCGTGCGGCACACCATGACGCCTTTGCCGGCGGCGAGTCCGTCGGCCTTGATCACGACAGGCGCGCCGGTGCTCTCGACGTATCCGCGGGCGTCGTCGTGGTCGTCGAAGACCTCCGCGGCGCCGGTCGGGACGCCGTGGCTCAGCATGAGCTCCTTGGCGAAGCTCTTGCTGGACTCGATGCGCGCGGCCGCCTTGGACGGGCCGAAAACGGGCAGGCCGGCATCGTCGAACCTGTTGACGATTCCGGCCGCCAGCGGCACCTCGGGCCCCACGACCGTGAGGTCGATCTTTTCGCGCTCCGCCAGGGCGGCCAGGCCGTCGACATCCTCGGCGCCGACCGGGACGTTGCGGGCGATGCCAGCGGTACCGCCGTTACCGGGCGCCGCGAGCAGCTCGTCGACTCGCGGGCTCTGGGCGAGCTTCCACGCGATCGCGTGCTCGCGTCCGCCGTTACCTACGACCAGAAGTTTCATAGGGGCGTCTTCGCAAATGTCATCGGGCCGACTCCGGGTGGCGGCGCGTCACTCCCACTCGATGGTGGCGGGAGGCTTGGAGGTGATGTCGTACACGACGCGGTTGACCGACGGGACCTCGTTCGAAATGCGGGTCGCGATGCGGGCCAGCACTTCGTGTGGCAGCCGGGCCCAGTCCGCGGTCATCGCCTCGTCGCTCGTCACGGCACGTACGGCTACCACGTGGCCGTACGTGCGGTAGTCGCCGGTCACGCCGGTAGAGCGGGTGTCGGTGAGTACGGCGAAGCTCTGCCACAGCTCGTCGTACATGCCGTTCGACTTGACCTCGCTCATGACTATCCAGTCGACTGCCCGGAGCACGTCCAGCTTCTCGCGGGTTACGTCGCCCATGACCCGGATGGCCAGGCCCGGCCCCGGGAAGGGTTGGCGCTGGACGATATCCTTCGGCACGCCGAGCTCCAGGCCTACCTGGCGGACCTCGTCCTTGAACAGGTAGCGCAGCGGCTCGACAAGCTCCAGGATCATGTCTTCCGGCAGGCCGCCGACGTTGTGGTGGGTCTTTATTTTCGCCGCCGTCTTGCTCTCGGCAGTCTTGCTCTCGATCACGTCCGGGTAGGTCGTACCCTGCACCAGAAAGTCGACGGGGCCCAGCTTTTCCGCCTCCTCCTCGAAGACTCTGATGAACTGCTCGCCGACTACGCGCCGCTTCTCCTCCGGGTCGAACACCTCGCTCAGCGCGTCGACGAACCTGTCCGCGGCATCAACGTGCACCAGCTCGACGGACGAGGACTGTCGGAACGCCTCGGCGATGCGCTCCGGCTCCTCGCGCCGCATCAGCCCGTTGTCCACGAAGATGCAGGTCAGCTGGCTTCCGATGGCCTTGTGCACGAGGCTCGCGGCAACGGCGGAGTCGACTCCGCCGGACAGCGCGCAGATGGCCCGCCCGGCGCCGACTCGCTCTCGTAACCGGCTCACGGCGTCGGCGATGAAGTTCTCGGGCGTCCACAGCGACCCGGATCCGCAGATGCCGTGGACGAAGTTGCGCAGAATGGCGGCGCCATCGGGGGTGTGCGCCACCTCGGGGTGGAACTGGAGCCCCAGCATCCCGCCGCCGTTGCTGGTGGCCGCGATAGGGGAGTTCTCGCTACGCGCCAGGGCGCCGAATCCCTTCGGAGGCTCCACGATCCGGTCGCCGTGGCTCATCCACACGGGGATCGATCCGGGCAGTCCGTCGAACAGCGGTTCGTCGGGGGCCGTGCGCTCCAGGACCGCCTGCCCGTACTCGCGCCTCGCGCTCCGCGCGACCGTGCCGCCGAGCTGGTGGACCATCACCTGCATCCCGTAGCAGATGCCGAGCACGGGGAGGCCGCGGTCGTAGACCCAGTCGGGAGCCAGCGGCGCGCCGGGATCGTAGACGCTGGCCGGGCCTCCGGACAGGATCACGCCCTTGGGATTGAGAGCCGACACCGACTCCCAGCTCGCCTCGTGCGGGACGATCTCGCAGTAGACCTTGCTCTCACGCACGCGGCGTGCGATAAGCCTGCTGTACTGGGACCCGAAGTCTACGACCAGGATCGCCTCGCGGTGAGCGGTCGAAGAGGCGCGGAGGGGAGCGGCGGGGTCGGTCTCAGCGGCCGTCGATTCAGGGTGTGCGCCCGCACTCGGGCGGGTGTCCGCGACGGCTGACGTGCCTCTGTCGGGAGGGGCGTTTCGGGTCATCGTTTCAGGTACCCCAAGGCTAGCATCCGGACACCCCGCGGTCAACCTGAGTCGGCCGATTTGGCGAACCCCTCGGATCGCCGCTACGGCGCCGCTGCCGGAGGCCGTCCGGCGCCGCGTACGTGCTATAATCGCGGCCGTGGCGAGCCCCCGTCGCCCGACCGGTACGGCCGCTTTTCCCCGGACTTCTCCAAAGCGCATCACAGATGTCATCGGACGTTGGTTTATCCTTGCGAGCGTTGGACATGGCGATCGAGGAGGCGGCCCGGATACTCCGTGGCGGCGGAGTCGTCGCCGCGCCCACGGACACGTTGTACGGGATAATGGCCTCGGCACTCGACGCCGCGGCTATCGCGCGGGTGTTCGGAGTCAAGGGCCGCAGTCCGGAAGCGCCGCTGCCCCTTCTCGTCGCCGAAGTCGCCGACATCGACCGGTACGTGAGCCGGATGACGGCCGCGGGTCGCACGCTGGCCCGAACCTTCCTGCCCGGTCCGCTGACCCTGGTCGCGCCGGGAGCGGGCAATCTGCCCCGAGCGCTTACAGGCGGCCTTCCCACGGTGGGAGTCCGGGTGCCGGATCACCGGGTGCCCAGAGAGCTTGCACGCCGCCTGGGCCACGCGATTACGGGAACGAGCGCCAACCGCAGTGGAATGCCGCCCGCGACGACGGCGGAGGCGGTCCGGGAGCAGTTGGGAGATAGCGTCGACTACGTCATCGACGGCGGCCCGGCGCCGGGCGGGGTGGGCTCCACGGTGGTCGATGTCTCGGTTGAACCGCCGGCGCTGATTCGCGCGGGCTCGATCTCTTGGGATGCCATCGAGGCCGCTCTGCGGGACCAGACAGAGAGCGTCGACCGCGCGAACGGCTTGGGAGACCCGGGATCGGCGGGTACGCGGCCGTGAGCGCCGAGGCCAGGATCGACGGCCTGTCCGAGCGGGTCGACGCCGCGATGCGGGCGCTGATCGACGCTCGGACGATGCCGCTCTACCGGATGATGGCATACCACCACGGCTGGGAAGACCGGCAGGAGAACCCCTCCGGGCGTCGGCCGAGGACGCGCCTCAGCCTTAGAGGTGCGGCCTGTCTTGCGGCCTGCGAGGCCGCCGGCGGCGAAATAGAGGCCGGTCTGCCCGCTGCCGTTGCCGTCGAGCTGATCGAGAGCTCCTTTCAGGTACACGACGACGTTCAGTCGGGCAGCCCTCAACGCGACGGCCGCGATTCGGTCTGGTGGACCTGGGGGCCGGCGCAGGCGATCAACGCCGGCGACGGTCTGTACGCCCTGGCGCGCATGGCCGTTCTTCGGATGCGGGACGGAGGCGCTGAGCCGGCGGCCACCTTCGAGGCGCTCGGCGTGCTGGACGCGGCGAGCCTGGAGGTGTGCGAGGGCCGATTCGAGGACCTGGACGCGCAGGAGCGGATCGATCTGAGCGTCGACGCCTGGCTCAGCATGGCCGACAAGAAGACGGGCGCCCTCTTCGGCTGCGCGATGCGGCTCGGAGCCATGGCCGCCGCGGCCGACGATGCCGTCGCCGATGCTCTGGCGGAATGCGGCCGCGCCTTCGGCATCGCCTTTCAGCTACGGGAAGAGATGCGACAGGTATGGGACTCCGAGGGCGGTGAAGAGATGCCGGCCCCGGATGTGCTCAACAAGAAGAAGCTCATCCCGATCGTCTACACCTTCGAGAAAGCGAACATAAGCACAAAGCGCAGGCTCGGCGATATCTATTTCAAGCGTGTCCTGGAGCAACAGGACGTTCCCGCCGTCCTGGCTATTCTCGAAGAGATGGGAGCGCGCGAATACTGCGAATCGTTGGTCGAGCGCACCGTCTCCGCTGCTATGGACGCCGTGTCTCGCCGTCTTCCGGAGGGCGCGCCGGCGGTCGGCGAGTTCGTCGAAACCGCTCTGGCGCGGGCGTAGTCTCGGCGATGGCGAGCGCCGACAAGCGGACAGTCCACGACGCCGACGTTGCGGGGAAGACCGTGCTGGTCAGGGTCGACTACAACGTCCCGTTTCGGCCGGGGACGTCCGAGATATCCGACGACTCGCGCATCGCGGCGTCGCTGCCGACCATACGCTATCTTCTGGACCGACGGTGCAGGGTGGTCCTATGCTCGCACCTCGGCCGCCCGGACGGCGAGGTCGTGGAGGAGCTGCGCCTCGAGCCCGTAGCCGGTCGGCTGGCCGAGCTGCTCGGTCGGCCCGTCGAGTACGCGCCCGACTGCGTGGGGCCTGAAGTGGGTCGCGCGGTCGGCGAGCCTCGGCCCGGCGGCGTGCTGCTGCTGGAGAACTTGAGGTTCCACCCCGGAGAGGAGAAGAACGACGTCGACTTCTCGCGGATGCTGGCTTCGCTTGCGGACCTGTTCGTTAACGACGCCTTCGGTGCGGCGCACCGGGCGCACGCCTCCACCGTGGGCGTGACGGAGCACCTGCCGGCCGTCGCGGGGCTGCTGATGGCCCGCGAGCTGCAGATGCTCAGGGCCGCGTTGGAGTCGCCGGCCCGCCCGTTCGCGGCCGTGTTCGGCGGCGCGAAGGTGTCGGACAAGCTCGCGATACTCCGGCGCATGGCGCCGCAGGTCGACGCGCTGATGGTCGGCGGAGGAATGGCGGCGACGTTCCTGGAGGCGCGCGGGCTCGACGTGGGTACGTCTCTTGTGGAGGAGGAGTGGGTCCCGGCCGCGAGAGAGCTTCTCGGCCAGTTCGACATTCTGCTGCCCGTCGACGTCGTCGTAGCCGACGGCTTCTCGGAAACGGCGGCCCACCGCGTCGTTGAGGTCGGGTCGATACCGTCCGGGTGGGGCATAATGGACATAGGCCCGGAGACGGCCGCGTCGTTCGAGGCCGCGTTGGCGCCCGCGAGGACGGTGGCCTGGAATGGCACCATGGGCGTCGCCGAGTGGCCCCCGTTCGCGGTCGGGACGGCGAGGGTGGCCAACCGCATCGCCGGGCTGAAAAACGCGAACACCGTGATCGGCGGCGGCTCGACGGCCGAGGCCGTGCGCGCACTGGGGCTCGTCGACCGCATGACCCACGTGTCGACCGGCGGCGGCGCGGCGCTGGAGTTCCTGGAGGGCAGGGAGCTGCCCGGCGTGGCCGCGCTGCAGGACAGGAAGTCTCCGATACAAAAGCCGCGCGCAGGTGAGAAGTGATAGACCTACCATACATAGCGGAAATCCGCCGGACGACGTCCAGCAGGATCGTGATGCTCGTCGTCGACGGGCTGGGCGGCGCGGCGCATCCCGAGACCGGCAGGTCGGAGCTGGAGACGGCGTCGCTGCCGAATCTGGACGCCCTGGCTCGGCGGAGTGCGGCCGGACTCACGACGCCCGTGGCGCCCGGCGTGACCCCGGGCAGCGGGCCGGGACATCTGGCGCTGTTCGGCTACGATCCCGTGAAGTACCTGACGGGCCGCGGCGTGCTGGAGGCGCTCGGCATCGGGGTGGAGCTGGGCGCGGACGACGTTGCGGCGAGGGGCAATCTGTGCACGGTCAACGCGGACGGGCTGCTGGTCGACCGCCGGGCCGGGCGCATACCTACGGCGGAGAGCGCGGCGCTTGTCCGTAAGCTGGACGTGATACGGGTGAGCGGGGCCGAGATAGCCGCGCACCCCGTGCGGGACCACCGGTTCGTGCTTACGCTCAGCGGCCCCGGCCTGGGCGCCGACGTGTCGGAGACCGATCCTCAGGCCGAGGGACTCGCGCCGTTGGAGGCCACCGCGGGCTCGGAGAGATCCGCCGCGACGGCGGCGGCCGTCAACGAGTTCGCCGCGAAGGCCCGAGGGGCGCTGTCAGGACGTGATCGGGCCAACATGGTCACGCTGAGGGGTTTTTCGAAGCTACCTGACCTTCCGGACATGGGGCGGGTGTACGGCCTGAACCCGGCCGCCATCGCCGCGTACCCCATGTACCGCGGACTGGCCAGCCTCACCGGGATGCGGGTGCTCCCCACGGGCGACAGCTTCGACGACGAGCTGGGCACGCTCGCCGACAACTGGGCTGGGCACGACTACTTCTTCCTGCACTACAAGCCCGCGGACGCCGCCGGAGAGGACGGAGACTTCGACGCGAAGGTCGCGGCCCTGGAGGACCTGGACGCCAGAGTCCCCCGCATCCTCGACCTGGGCCCCGACGTCCTGGTGGTCGCCGGCGACCACTCTACGCCGGCGGTCCTGGGCGCCCATAGCTGGCATCCCGTACCGTTCCTCGTCAGCGCTGAGCTGACGCGTGGGGACGGCGTCGAGGCGTTCACCGAGCCGGCGTGCGCCGCGGGCAGCATCGGACGCGTGGCCGCGACTCACGCGATGATGCTGGCCCTTGCCCACGCCGGCAAGCTACGCAAATACGGCCCATAGCCGAGAACGTACTGCCGCGGGCGGCACCCGAAACACGGGCCCTTCGGTCTCCGCGCCACGGTCGTGGTATCGTTATCGGGTGACGGCGGCATCGCCTGCCGCCTGTAGGAGTTCGAAGTGCCGAACATAGCCCGACGTGATTTCCCAGACCACTCCCGGCGAACGCCTCAGGACATACTAGCGGCCTCTGTCGGCAGCGAGCCCGTAGACCCAGCGGCGCTGCTGGAGCAGATACGGTTGCGCCAGAAGGCCATCGGGCATATCGACGTCGACGACGAGACCATCCGAGAGCTGCGAGACGCAGGCCGGCGATAACGCATGCCCGTAGACGAGCGCACCTTCGCTGCTGAAATCGCCGGATGGGTTACCGAGTTCCTGAGCGGCAGGCCTGACCTGCCGTTCGGCCGCGCGGCCGTCGAGGAACACGTCCAGGGCACCGCGCGTCGGCACGACTTCAGGCTGTACAGGCGTCACACCGGTCAACTCGTCCTGAGCGGCGAGATCAAGATGCCCGACTCCGCTCTGGGCAAGCATCCTCTCAACGCCGAGTTGGTAGAAGACGCTCTGGGCAAGGCTTTCGAGGACGGGATCAGGTACTGCTTCACCTGGAACGTTCGCCAGTTCGTCCTGTTCGACTCGCACATACAGGAGGTGCCGTTCGCGCAGCGCAGCATCGAGGGTCCGGCGGACGTGGTCGAGGCGTCGGTCAGCGACGACGTGCGCCAGGAACCAACGCGGGACGCCATCAGGGACTTCTGGACGCGCTTCCTCGAGCGGTTCGCCGACCTTATCACCGAACGCCGCGCCTTCGAGCCGTCGCCCATAGACCAGCGCTTCATAAGCTGGCTCGAGGCCGCGTTGGAAGACCCGATCGCCCACACCGAGGACACCCTCGACAGAACGTCGAGAAGGGACTCTGAGCTGAACCACAGACTGAGCTCGTGGATGCTGTCACAGGGATGGGAGCCGTCGTACCACGAGGAGCAGCGCAGGCGAAACCTCCAACGTGCGTCGCGGCTGTCGTGCTACATACTCATGACCCGGCTCGTCTTCTACCAGGTGCTGCGCCGCAGGTTCAGGCAGATGGCGGCGCTGACCGTCGACGACGCCGAGACCCCGGAGCAGCTTCAGCAGATCCTCGACGCCAGGTTCGACGAAGCCGTCCGGTACTCCCGCGACTACGAGACGGTTTTCAAGCCGGACGAAGACGACCTGGGCTACTCGATTCCCTTCCTGTCGCCGATGGCGCCCGGAGACTGGGCGCGGCTGATCCGGCGCATCGAGGAGTTCGACTTCTCCAGCCTGGACTTCGACGTGATAGGCCAGATGTACGAGCGGCTCATAAGCGCCGCCGAGCGCCGCCGATTCGGCCAGTTCTACACGTCGCCGGACGTCGTCGACCTCATCAACGCCTTCTGCGTACGTGATCCCGGAGACCGGGTGCTGGACCCGGCGTGCGGCGGCGGCACGTTCCTGGTGCGCGCCTACGCCCGAAAGCGGGCTCTCGCGCAGTCCGCCGGGGGGCTTCCGCTGTCGCACGGGAGGCTCCTCGACCAGATTTTCGGCATAGACGTCGCCGCGTTTCCAGCGCAGCTCTCCACCATCAACCTGGCCGTCCGCCACCTGAGCGACGAGGCGAACTACCCGCTGGTGGCGAAGGCGAGCTTCTTCGACGCCCAGCAGGGCAACCCTTTGTACACCAGACCGCTGTCAGACGGCCAGGCGCAGATGATTCCGCTGGAGGAAGTGGACGCCGTCGTAGGCAACCCGCCGTACATCCGGCAGGAGGCCATCGGCCGGATCGACAAGTCCAACTACGCCGAGTTGTTCCGCAGAGAGTGGCCGGGCCAGACCAGGCTGTCGGGGCGGTCGGACATGTACGTCCACTTCTTCACCCACGCCGCCAGCCTGCTCAGGCCGGGCGGATATCTCGGCTTCGTCACCAGCGTCGGATGGCTGGACACCGAGTACGGCTTCAAGCTGCAGGAGTTCTTCCTGCGCAACTTCAGGATCGTCGCGGTCATCGAGTCCCAGGTGGAGAAGTGGTTTGAGGACGCGCGGGTCACGACCGCGGTGACGATCCTCCAGCGCGAGCCGGACCGCGCCAAGCGGGAGGCCAACCCGGTGCGCTTTATCCAGCTCCGGGAGCCACTCGCCAAGATATACACCCAGGCGCTCGACAGGCCCCTGAGCGACGAGGGCGAGGCGGCGCGGCAGGCCGACATGGACGCCGTGCGCGACCTGATCGAAGAAATAGACGTCAACGAGACGACCGACTACTGGCGCGTGCACGTCCGAACGCAGCGAGAGCTGTGGGAAGACGGCTCGTCCTCTCCGCAAACTCCATCGCCCTCGGGTGGCGTGGGCACGGTGCTCGAACGGTATGCGGGTGGTTATGAGACGGAGCCACCCGAATACCCAGGCGGCAAGTGGGGACAGCACGTACGCGGCCCCAATTCCTGGTTCGAGCTCATGGAGCGGGCCCGGACCCGCCTGGCGCCGCTCCACGAGTTGGCCAAGATCCGCCGCGGCTTCACCAGCGGCGCGGACAGGTTCTTCTGCGTGCGCGACGTCACGCAGCGTCATCTCGACGATATACGGGACCCGCAGGCGTTCCTCGATCGTTGGGGAATCTCGCGCAAGGACACCCGGAGAGTCCGCATAGTGCGCGACGGCATGAACGTCGAGCACCTGGTCGAGAGGCGGTACCTGGAGCCGGAGCTGCACTCGCTGATGGAGGTCAAGCGCGCCGTCGTCCGCGAGAGCGACGTCGGGCGCATGGTCGTCAACGCGGCCGTACCGCGTGCACGGCTCCGGGGGACCCATTTCGCGGACTACGTCGCATACGCCGAAGGGCAGGGCTGGCACGCCGGGTCGACCATCGCCAGCCGCGCCAGTACCCGTCCCTGGTATGACCTGAGATTGCGTCCAAAGCCGGAGCGCGCTGATCTCTTCTGGCCGAAAGCGCAACAGTACAGACACGTTGTGCCGCTCAACAGTGGTCGGCTCGTGTGCAAAGATCGGCTCTACGACCTCTGGGTTAATCCTCCTGTCGACTCAAGGCTCCTGTGGGCAACACTCAATTCAACGATTGTGATGATATCCAAACATCAGTTTGGTAGAGGCGCGGGGATTGAGGGCAATTTGGACACCCATGTGATGGACGTGAACATCACGCTCGTCCCCGACGTTCGCCAGGCGTCAGAGGAAGCCGCCGCTCGGGCCGTCGACGCCTGCGAGCGGATGTCCCGAAGGGACGCCAAGCGCTTCCTGTACGAGGAGTTCGCGCTCGACGACCGCCGCGACCTCGATGACGCCGTGCTCGAGATCCTCGGATTCGAAAACGCCAACGAGAGGGTGGCGCTGAGGGACCGTCTCTACAAGGACGTGACCGATCTGCAGCGGGCCATCAGGAAGCGGGAGATCATAGCGCAGCGCGACCGTGTAAAGGCCAGCCGAAGAGGCGAGCTCACAGCACAGGACGCCGCCGACGAGCTTTGGGCCGAGCATCGGTCAGACCTCGACCTGCTCCAGTTCCCGGAGGACTTTGTCTCCCGGCCCAACGAGGGCGATGTCTTCGATCTGCCGCAGGGGGAGGTCGAAGTCGGCATCGCCCTCATCGACTTCGGCGGCCTGCTCAGGGCGGGTACGATCCGGGTAGGGGGTCGGGACGGCGAAGTCATGGACGCGGGCAGCGTAGCCCGGGCCCGGTTCCTAGAGGCGCTGTCCCTATGCCATCGCGCCGGTCAGGTCAGGCTGCCCGCCGACGACGTATGCGACGATGCCGTCAGCGCATTCGATCACTACCGCACGGAGCTGCGAAGTCGCTGCCAGGAGCTTGCCCAGACGAGAACGCGCGACGAACGCCGCCAGCGCGCCATCGTCGCCGCGCTGCTGCGCAGAGCGCTGCAACGGCGAAGACCGTGAGCCGTTAGCCCGGCGCCGCCAGTCCACGGTCGCCGGAGGCATGGATACCCTGAAGGCGGTCCCCTCCGCCACCGGTCCCGCGCGTTCGTCGGGGCTGGCGTGATTGTGTAGAATGCAGGCCTGACCCCGCATTCCCATACGCCGACACCTGAGGCGCTTCGGATGACTCGCACCATCATCGCCGGCAACTGGAAGATGAACATGACCGCCGCCGAGGCGCGCGGGCTCGTGGCGACGATGCTTCCTGGCCTGGAAGAGGTCGAGGGCGTGGAAACGGTCGTCTGCCCGCCTTTCGTCGCTCTGGAGGCCGTTTACGGGCTCCTGCTGGGCACGGGCGTCGCCCTGGGAGCCCAGGATCTGTACCACGAGGACGCGGGCGCCTTCACGGGCGAGGTCTCGGGGCCGATGCTCCGCGAGCTGTGCGAGTTCGCGATCGTCGGCCACTCGGAGCGCCGCCTGTTCTTCGGCGAGACCGACGATGTGGTCGGGAAGAAGGTCGGCGCGGCGCGGCGGGCCGGGCTGCGGCCCATCGTATGTGTCGGCGAGCGGCTCGAGGAGCGGGAGACCGGGTCGGCTGAGGCGGTCGTGGAGCGCCAGCTCAGGCGGGCGCTGGCGCTTGCGGAGTCGTCCGACGGTCTCGTGGTCGCCTACGAGCCGGTCTGGGCCATCGGGACGGGCAGGGCGGCAACCCCCGACGCCGCCCAGTCGATGATGGCGCACATGAGACGCGTGCTGGCGTTGGTCCTCGGAGCCGTTGCCGCGGAGGGCGTCCCGCTGCTGTACGGAGGCAGCGTCACCGCGGACAACGTGGCGGGCTTCGTGCGCGAGGACGACGTGAACGGCGCGCTCGTGGGCGGTGCCAGCCTGTCCGCCGACGGCTTCGTGCAGCTCGTCCGCAACGCGGCCGCGGCGGCTTAGGCCCCGGCAGCTTGCTCGCCGTCGTAGGCCCGACCGCGGTGGGGAAGAGCGCCCTCGCGCTGAGGCTGGCGCCGCTGGTGAACGGCGAGGTCGTGAGCGCCGACTCGCGGCAGGTCTACCGGTACATGGACATCGGCACGGCCAAGCCCTCGGCCGATGAGCGCGCGCGGGTCGACCACCACATGCTGGACCTCGTCGACCCGGATGAAGAGTTCAGTCTGGCGCTGTACCTGCGGCGGGCGCGCGCCGTCATCGGCGAGATCGAGGCGGCGGGCCGCGTGCCGATCGTGGTCGGCGGTACCGGACAGTACGTGCGCGCGCTGCTCGACGGATGGAGCGTCCCCAAGGTGCCGCCCGACGCGGCCCTTCGGGAGGAGCTGGAGGCGCGAGTCGAGCGCGAGGGCGCCGAGGCGCTGCACCGGGAGCTGTCCGAGTTGGACCCCGAATCGGCCGCCCGTCTGGACCCAAGGAACCCCCGCCGGGTGATCCGACGGCTCGAGGTGCTGCGGACGCCCGACGCAGGGGAGGCGAGTTCCCGGGTCAATCAGCAACCAATGGACGCGGTCGTGATCGGGATGACGCTGGAGCGAGACAGCCTCTATCGCCGAGTCGACGCTCGGGTCGACGACATGATGCGCGGCGGTTGGGTAGGGGAGGTCAAGGGCCTCGTCGCGCGCGGGTACGGCGTCGATCTGCCGTCGATGTCGAGCATCGGCTACCGGGAGATAGCTGCTCATCTGTCCGGCGGGGCGCCGATTGATGAGACCGCCGAGGAGATCAAGCGCCGGACCCGCAGACTCGCCAGACAGCAGTACGCGTGGTTCCGACTCGACGACGGGCGCATCCGGTGGTTCGAGGCGGCGGCCGACGGAATCGACGCGGCCGTCGACCATGTGGTGGAGGCCCTGGGAGCGTAGCCGTTCGGCCTCGGGGCGCGCTGTCGGGGTCGTGTCTAGACGCCGTGATACAATGGCGCATCGTTCGAGCGGCCCGGCTTAGAGAGCGCGAAGCCGGCGTCGCCCATGTCTTCGCGGCGGAGACGGGCCAGGGTAGGCCGCCGTCAGGAGGGCAATATGAGATTCACCAAGATGCACGGTGCCGGCAACGACTACCTGTATGTCGACGGACGGCGACAGGAACGCGACTGGCCCGCGCTGTCGGTCGCCATGAGCGATCGACACACCGGCGTCGGGTCCGACGGCCTGATCGTCCTGATGCCGTCCGCCGCCGCCGACCTGCGTATGGCGATGTTCAACGCGGACGGGTCCGAGGGCAGGATGTGCGGCAACGGCATCAGATGCCTCGTCGCGTTTGCCATGGACCGCGGCATGGTGCCGGAAGACCGCAAGCGCGTCCACGTCGAGACGCTGTCCGGCATGCGGTGGGTCGAGCCGGTGTGGGACAACGGTCGGTTCAGCGCGGCAGTCGTCGGCATGGGCGAGCCCATCCTGAACGCCGCGGACGTACCGGTCGTCGCCCCCGGACACGAGACCGTCTTCGACTACCCGCTTCGGGTGGATGGCCAGGACTTACGGGTAAGCTGCGTCTCGATGGGCAACCCGCACGCGGTAGCGTTCATCGACGGGCCGGTGGCCGAAATGCGGCTGCACGAGATCGGCCCGGTGGTCGAGAACCACTCGATGTTTCCGGAGCAGGTCAACTTCGAGATCGCCCAGGTCGTGGACGACGGCAGGATCGAGGCGCGCGTTTGGGAGCGGGGCTCGGGCCTGACGATGGCCTGCGGCACCGGTGCCTGCGCCGTAGCGGTGGTCGGCCGCATTCAGTCGCGGACCGGCGACCGGGTCGCCGTGGCGCTGCCGGGCGGCGACCTGACGATCACCTGGCCGGGCAGCGGTGAGGTCGTCATGGAGGGACCGGTCGCCGCGGTGTTCGAGGGCGAATGGCCCGACTAGACCTGTCCGCAACGGCGGTTCGAAAGCTAACATAAACGTAAAGGGCTATCTGAGGGCGCTATGAAGTTCGCGAGCAGGATCGGCAGGGTCCCACCATATCCGTTCGTCGAGATCAGCCGGAAGATCGCGGCCAGGAAGGCGGACGGAATCGACGTCATCAGCTTCGGCATAGGCGACCCCGACATCCCGACTCCCGACTTCGTGGTGGACGCGCTCCGGGAGGCCGCCCTGGACCCGCCGAACCACCGCTATCCCGAAAGCGACGGCCTGCCGGAGTTCAAGCGCACCGTCGCGGACTGGTACAGTCGGCGCTTCGGCGTCGCGCTCGACGCGGACGCCGAGGTGCTGTCGCTGATAGGCGCGAAGGAGGGGATAGGCCACGCGTCGCTGTGCTTCATCGAGCCGGGCGACATAGCCCTGGTACCGGACCCCGGCTATCCCGTATACGCGGTTGGCGCCATGTTCGCCGGGGGCGAGAGCTACTTCATGCCGCTGGAACGGGCGAACGGCTTTCTTCCAGATCTGGACGCGATTCCGCAGGACGTGGCCGACAGGGCCACGGTGATGTGGCTGAACTATCCGAACAATCCGACCGGAGCCGTCGCCGAGGAGGAGTACTTTCTGAAGGCGATCGACTTCGCGCGGCGAAACGATATCGCGCTCCTGCACGACGCGTGCTACAGCGAGATCGCCTACGACGGCTACAGGCCGATCAGCTTCCTCGAGGTTGAGGGCGCGAAGGAGGTGGGGCTCGAGTTCCACTCGCTCTCCAAGTCCTACAACATGACCGGCTGGCGACTGGGGATGGCGGTCGGCAACGCCGAGATGATCGACAGCCTGATGGTCGTCAAGTCGAACCTGGACTCCGGGGTGCCGCAGGCGATCCAGCAGATGGGCATGGCGGCGATGGCCAAGCCGCCGGAGTCGGTGGACGAACGCAACGAGGTGTACAAGCGGCGCCGCGACGTGGTCTGCGCCTCACTGAACGCCATTGGCCTGGCGGTCGAGCCGCCGATGGCCAGCCTATACATCTGGGCCCCGGTGCCGGAGGGGTACGACTCGGCCGGGTTCGCGGAGGCCGTGCTCGAGGGCTGCGACATCGTCGTCTCGCCCGGTTCCAGCTACGGCAGCCACGGCGAAGGCTACATCAGGCTGTCGCTGACGCTGTCGGACGCCGATCTCGACCGCGCGGTCGACCGGCTCGCCTCGTGGACGATCCCGGAGCCCGGCGCCGCGCCTTAAGGAGTCTGACATCACCCGAAAGCAACTGTCCACGGCGCGCGAGAAGGAGCGAGCGCTGCTCGTCGGGGTCGAGATTAGGGGCCGGCGGCAGCCGCTGTCTCTGGAAGACTCGGTCGAGGAGCTGGCCGAGCTCGCCCGCAGCGCGGGGGCCCGCGCTATACGCACCGTCACCCAGCGGCTCAACCGGCCCACCCAGACCTATCTCGGCAAAGGCAAGGTCGAGGAGGTCCTCGAATACGTCGAGAACGACAGCATCGACGCGGTCATCTGCGACGACGAGCTTAGTCCCACGCAGCAACGCAATCTGGAGAAAGCGCTGGACGGCGTGAAGGTCATCGACCGGACCGCGTTGATCCTCGACGTGTTCGCCCGCCGGGCGCAGACACACGAGGGGCGGCTGCAGGTCGAGCTTGCGCAGCACGAGTACCTCCTGCCCAGGCTGGCGGGACAGTGGTCCCATCTCGAGCGTCTCGGCGGCGGGATCGGGACGAGAGGCCCCGGAGAGACCCAGATCGAGACCGACCGCCGGCTCGTGCGGGGAAGGATTCAGAACCTGAAGAAGTCTCTGGACGCCGTGCGGAGACACCGGGGTCAGCACCGTGCGCGGCGGCGGAGACAGGGGCTTCCCGTGGCCGGCCTGGTCGGCTACACGAACGCCGGCAAGAGTACGCTGCTCAACAGCCTTACGGGCGCGTCCGTGGATGCCGAGGACCGGCTGTTCTCGACCCTGGACCCGATCACGCGGCAAGTGCGGCTGCCGTCCGGCCGGGAGTTGCTGGTCACCGACACTGTGGGGTTCATCCAGAAGCTGCCACCGGCCATAGTGGCCGCCTTCAGGGCCACCTTGGAGGAGGCGCAGGAGTCGACCATGATCGTCCACGTGGTCGACGTGACCCACCCCAACGCTGGAACGCAGGCCGACGTAGTCGAGCGCGTGTTGGCGGACCTGCAGCTTGCGGAGCAGCCCAGGATCCTGGCGTTGAACAAGACGGACTTGCTCGCGGAGGACGTCGGCCCGCTGCTACGGAGCGCACTCGCGGACGCCGAAGCGCGGGCGCACCGCGCGGTATCCATCTCGGCGAAGACCGGCGAGGGTCTGGACGGGCTGCTCGCCGAGATGGACGCGCTACTGCAAGGCGGCGACGAGCCGACCATACTCGCGTCGGCTGCAACCCGCTGAGGCGCCGGCCTATCTGGCGGACAAACGGTAGCCCAGGAACCGGAAATCGCCCCAGCCGTCGAAGTAGGGCTCTATTTGCGCCGGTCCCAGTCCGTAGCGGCCTCGGAAGAAGCTGGTGACCGCGGAGTCCACGGGGATGCGGCTGTAGTCGTGCAGCAGCATGGCAACGTGGCTCGCCGCGTAGGGGCCTATTCCGGGTAGCTCTATCAGCTCGTCGTACGTGATACGGTCTTCCGCGCCGTTTCCGTTTTCGTCCATCAGACCGCCAACCAGCAGCCGTTCAGTTGACGCCAGAAGCTGAGGAGCGCGGAACCCGAGGCGCGCGACTTCCCTCAATCCGCTCTCGCCGGCGTCTATGATCTCACGCGGCGTCGGGAACGTGCCGCCGCCGAAGGAGTCGACGAGCGCTCTGGCCATGCGCAGCGTGCCCGACCACGATATCTGGATCGTGCACACGGTCTTCGCGAAGTCCTCGTAGAAGGTGCTGCCGCGGAGGAACCGTCCGTGACCTCGGCGGATGGCGTCCGCCGCGTTTGGGTCCATCCGCGCCGCCGTCTCGATAGCCGGCGCCGGGTCCCAGTCGGTGGACAGCCATCGCGCCACCCGGCCGCGCGCCGCCTCCACGTCTTCGCGCCCGATCCTCCGGCCCTCGACTGTCACGAGCACCGATTCCGGGCCGTGCTGGGTCGCCTCGACGACGGCGGGCGATCCGGACGGCAGCCGCTCCGGGCGAGACAGCGCGTTCCTGGCGTCGTCCCAGCTCCAGGGCGCCAGGAGATACCAGCCGTGGCTTCGTACCGTCTGCTCGAGCGAAACGGCGTGGGGCCCTTCGAGGACGATGCTCAGGGTCATCTCGCGGCAATTCTACCGGCCGCGGCCGGAAAGCACACGGAAACCCGGACCGCCCACGGGAGCTTCCGTGCCCGGCGGTGGCGTCACACGGCCGCCGCTGCCGGGTAGGGGAGCCTCAGCCTGCCGCGTTGCGCATCGGCGCAACGAGAACGCCCGTAGAGGGGCCTAAGACCGGCCGGACGTAGTCTGGCGCCGTCTCGCGTCGTTCGGCGGCCTCTACGACCGCCGTCGTGGATGCTCGGTTCTTTCGGCGGGGACGTCCGTTGTTAGTGGTTCGCACTATACATGTTATGTCGATCTAAGTGGGCTTCGGAAGCCGACTCAGCGGCCCCGGTGGACTTCGGAAGTCCGCCGCGATGGAGGGGATCACCAAGCTGGCGGTCGTGGAGACCGACACCCTGTGGGACAAGATCACGTGGCCGCTGGCGACGTTCGGGGCGATAGGCAAGCTCGTGACCGAGATGGCCACCTCGGACTACTCGTACCTCGACGGCCACGGCAGTTGGCTCAAGCTCTTGTTCCACATGGCCAACTTCGGCATGGCCATCGCGCTCGTCAAGCTGTTCGCCGGGCCGCTGTCGAACCTCGCGGGCGGCGTAGGGCGGGCGCTCACCGGAGGGCGCATCTGATACAGGTAGCGGATCCATACGACGCTGAGTATCATGACCGAGGGCATAGCGAACCAATGAAACCGCCCCTGCGCAAAGAACACAAACGCGATGCTTGCCACCATCACCGGTGCCAACCCAAGCATCGCGGCCCTAAACCATAGCCTTTGGTAAATCAGACAGATCCAGCCAGCTGCGGCCAGCGCCAATAGGGACCAGTAGTACCCGTTTACGACCGCTACCAGACCAACCTGGACCGGGCGGCTCGTCTGCACGTGGCTTAATCCCGACTGCATTAAGCCTGATATTGGGCCTGTGTCGTTGGCGTAAACCAGCACCGCCTTTTTGCCGCCGTTGATGAGGAACCTCCCCGGCGCCTCTCCGATAGCCTCCAGCGCGGCACGTCGATACATGAGGTCGCTCTCGTGCTCACTCAACTCCGCGGCGGCGTCGAGTTTGGGGGCGCTGAACTGAAGGCTCTGTGTCCCGATGTACAAGTTCACGCCTCCGTTGGAGGAGACCACTATCGGCGCGGAAAGGCTGATGATGTTGCGGGCCGTCCATCCCGCCAGGGCCAAGGCCGCCAGCAGTAGCGCGACCAAGACCGGCGCGACGGCCCGTCTGTTTCTCATGCCGAGGACGACGATGAGGCAGACCAGCGCCGCGTACATGAGCCCATAGGGTCGGGTTAAGAGCATCGCTCCTGAGCAGAGGCCCATGGCGAGGCCCCAACCGAGGGCCTCGCCATGGGCCTCTGCGCGGACGGCGCGCACCAGCAGAGCAGCACACAGCAGAACCAGGGCGGCGCAAAACTCAAACGCCAAATCGGACTCAAACGAAAAGGGTTTGAGCGCACCAGAAGGGGACCATCCTGCGACATTGGCTGCGATAACTCCCCAACGTGGACCGAGCAGCAGCGACGTCGTTTGCCAGACGGCCAGGACGATACCGACGCCCATCAAAGTCGTGGTCATAAGCATGGCCCAATCCGACACTCCGAACAGGACGTAAGCCCCGCTCAGGACCAAGGGCCAGCCTGGGGGGAAATACGCGGTCGGCTCGCCGGCACTGTCGACGTACCCCGAGCCTGCCGCCAAGCGGGCGGCATAGGCGGGGTACGGATCGCTGCCGCTGAGGCCATCCGGGCCAATCGCGAACACCAAGACCACCCGTACGACGAGGCTCGCCGCCACCAATCCCAAGCCTACCTTTGGCAGCCATGCACAGCGGTTCCTCCGAATCCAAATGGCAGCCGAGCCCCCTGCCAGGAACAGGCAGGCACCGATCGTGCTGGCCAAGGCCATCACGTGAGCACCTAGAGCAGTATGCAGGTTGCTCGCGTCCACGACTGATAGAATAACCCTCGCTGAGGTATTTTTCTATGGCTCGCTATTGGGTATCCGTTGCCGTCGCCCTGACTGCGATCGTGTGGCTGCTGCTGCCCACGCTCACTTGCCGGGAGCGTCACGCTCCCGGCAAGTGAGTACCAGGAGATCTCTGACCCGAATCCCAGGCTTTCCTGGAGTATGGAGGAACGTGTCCGGCGACGAGACACTCGGCCTGTCGCCGGACTGCCAGCTCGAGACCGCCACGTATTCGCCGCCGCCCGCCACTGTGCGCATCTATCCCTGCGCGGCGGGCACAGGCGCCGTCTCAGTCCGCTACGCTGAAGAGGGCTTCACGTGGGTAAGGCCGTCGCAGGTCCTGGCTCCGCGATTCAGCTACCCCGTGACGGTTACGTCGCAGGACTCCGCGGCGCCCGCACCGAACATACTGTGGCGCAGCCTGTCCTGGCTGCTCTACCGGGACGGCCTCGTCGCCCTGGGCAATGTCGTCGTCGTCGAGGAGCTGGCGGGCGGCGGTCTGCGGCCGCTGTACTACCGGGAGCCCGCAACGGCGGTGGCCCCCGTCACCGTGGTCGTGTGCGCCCTCGATAACCTCCCGTGCGCCATCGGCACGACCCCCTGGTCCAACCCGCCCCGCGTCGGCGACCAGGTCTACTTCCTCGGCACCACGCCCATCGCGCTGCTGTCCGTCACCATGCAGGAGGGGCGGCAGGCAACCCCGTGGGTCCTCGATTGGCACTACGGCACGGTGACGGGCTGGGAGGCTTTGCCGAATCCACATGACGGCACCGAGGGTCTGCGCAAAACGGGCACGGTCGTCTGGGACGCAATCACGGAGCGCCCGATGGCCCCGCGCGTGGTCGCCCCGCTGACCGCGGACAGGTATGCAGTCCGGGCGACCGTGGCGAGTGCCGGCACCGGCGCGTACACGCCGCCGTCGATCACGACGGTCGGCGCTCAGTCCGGACGATGGAGCGCCACGCTGAGTTCCCCATTGTCACCCGGAGCGGCGACGGCGCTGCGGGTATACGTGCTGCCGGTGGACACCGTCGCGGTGGGCGACTACCGGCGCGACGGTCCGGAGATGGACCTAGTCGTCGCAGGGGTTACGGCCGACGTCGGCCCCTGGCGGCCGTGGACGGCGCCGGCAGCCTCGACTCAGCCCACCGGCCCCGACGTGGGCGCGCCGCCCGCCATCGCCAACCCGATACCGAGCGACGGCGGGGGCCTGCCGCTGGTCGGCTTCGTCGTCGAGCGGGCCTCGGCGTCCGCCGCGATCCCGTCCCTCTTTCTCTGGACGCTGATCGGCTTTGGCGCGGCGTTCGCCGTCCTCGTCGCCGCACAAAAGGCGACGGGCAACATCATGGTCTCCGTCATCGCCGGCGGCGTGGCCCTTGCGGTGCTCACGGGTCCCTTCATCGGCATCTCCTCCGTGTGGGTAGTCATGGTCTACGGGCTGATCGGCGCGACGGTCGTCGTCATCGGCAACAGGTTGCAGGTTTAGCCCGAATCCACCGATGGACATGGATGGACGGCGTGAGGACAGTGGAAGAGGAGTGAGGGAGTTACAGGGGCGATGATCCGGGCTCGAATTCGGGTAGACGGGAGGTTGGCGGGGGGTCTGCAGGCGCTTTTGGGGGCGCCAATGGCGGTCTGCGATGGGCGCTGTGGGACAAGATGAGGACAGAGGACGCGGCAAGAGGCGCTCGCGGACCAGGGTGGCGCGAGTTGGCGGGGACGTTCAGTTGGCCTGATGGCGGGTCAGTGGCAAACGGGCGCCGTCAGGTCGGGAGTGGAATGGCTCGCAATCGAGCCAGGGCGCGAGTGAACTGGGTTTCCCAAGGCCAGCCCTGTGGCAGATGCAAAGTGAGGCGGCGGGCCGAGCGGGTGAGCCGTCCGGCCAGGGAGAAGAAGCGCCGCCGGAGGGTCCTGGTGGTCACCACCCCCTCGCCCAGACCGATGCGGGCTGTCCAGCGGGCCAGGTTGTGGGCCATCACCTGGACCGCCAGCCAGGCGGCGTTGGCGGCGAAGCGGCCCGAGGGGAGATGGTTGAGTCCGACGCCGTACTTCAGGTCTCGGATGGCATTCTCGATCTCGGCGTGGCGGCGGTGGTCGGCCTCCAGTTCCAGGGTCTCCCCGTCCCGGTCGGTGATGAAGCCGTGATAGCTGTAGGTGGCGAAGAGGGCCAGTTGGGAACCGGGCGTGGGCTTCACCCGCCGCACGATGAGCCGTACCGGCGCGGCGTCGGGCTCACTCTGGAAGGGGGTGTAGGTGATCTCGGCCACATCGGCGGCGCCGTCCATCCAGTAGGGAACCGGCGTCCAGGCATCTTCGGGTATCGCCTCGATGAGATTGTGCAGGCTTTTGTGCTGGCGGATGGTGATGGAGAAGCGCACGTCCAGCTTGCGGCAGACGACGACCAGGGCGTGGGTGTAGAAGCCGCTGTCGGCCCGCACCGTGAGTTGTCCCCTGGCCCCGCCGTAGCGCACCCGCCCCACCGTTTCCCGCAGGAAGTGGGCGGCGCCGCGGGCGGTGTTGGCGCGGCCCTCACGCAGCCGGGCCATCAGCACGTCGCCGGTTCCGGCGGCAATGGCCAGCAGCGGGTGATAGCCCCGCTTGCCGGTATAGCCGTGGTGGCGGGCGCCCTCCTTGGCCAGTCCGTAGGTCTCGCAGATCGTCGAATCAAGGTCGATGGTGAACGGTGCGTCGCTGGGTCCGGCCCCAGCCGCCCAGGCCTGGGCCAGCAGCTCCCGGCTCACCCGGTCCAGTTGGCGGACATGGCCCCACCGGAAACTGCGCAGGAAGGTGCCCAGGGTGGAGGGCGCCTTGACCGTGCCGCCCAGGGTGCGGGCTGTCCCCCCGGTGCGCAACACATCGGCGTCGTCAATACAGTCGCCGCCAGCCAGCGCAGACGCAACCAGGGTCATCATCTTGTCGCCCGTGTTGGCCCGGCCCGGCGCATTGCCCAGGTCGAGGCACTGCTGGACGAGTTGGGGCAGGCCGAGGCGCAGGGCGAGGGTGGCCGGAAGGATCAGCCCGGCATTGGCCACCAGGCGGTGATCGTCGAAGGCGATACGGATGCGGTCGGGGTGGTGGCGTGGTAGCATCTATTGGGTGCTCCTCTTCTGGGGTGGGTTTCGTGTTTCAAAACCATTATCCCAGATTCACAGGAGCACCCTCTTGCCGCTTCAGGACACTGACCCGACGCCCTCCTTCGGTGGATTCGAGTTTAGGGGGTGTGGCCAGCCCACACCCCCTCCCCGACGAGCTGCACGGTTTCAGGCGGATCGGCCTCCGGAGGCCCGTTTCCGGGGGGATCGCGGGAAAATCGGCTCCAGGGGAGCCCCGTAGAGGGGCCTAATCGAGCCGGAGTGGTGCCCCTACCCTACCCAGCCTCGTTTTCGTCGCTCTGTCACGGCAGCGTGCCCCTCTCCAGGCGTCCTATGCTCGCTGTCATAATACCGCGCTCCGCATCGGCATCCCGCTAGGGCCGAGTAGTGGTCGCCGTCCGGACGCCAGAACACGTGCTGAGGCTGGCCGCTCAGCGGGGACGGGACCGGCGGCGTCAGCGGCAGCAGGGCCGCGGCGACGGCCTCGAACGAGATGTCCCATCGCTCCGCGAGGGCCTCCTCGATGGCGAACTGGTCCTCAGCGTCGACGCCGAGCAGATAGGCCGCCATCTCCATGTAGTCGTTCATCCTATGCTCCTCGAGCGCGTCGACCGCGCTGTAGTCCGCCCATCCGCAGGCCATGCACGTCGTGCAAGGGGGTGTGGGCTGGCCCACACCCCCTTGCAGTGCTCGCTCATTCATACCCCGCAGTGACCCTCGCACTCGTTTCCAAAGCCGTCCCGGTCGTCCATCTCCACCGCGTCCAGCGCGACGGCCTCTTGCAGAGGGAGGCGCCGAGGGTGTAGGTACGGCTCCTTCAGATAGCGCACGTGGCCGAGCCTCAGACCCGCATCGAGCGCGACGGCCTTGGTGAAGAGCTCCGGCCAGCGGTCCCTCGTCTCCACCCACCTAGCCCGCGACTGGTAAGGACAGGCCACAACGTGAACATGCGCTCCTCGACCATCTGGGCGATAAACTCGGCCGGCGCGCCAATCACGAACGTCTCCGCTTCCATCCGCACGCCGACCACGCCGCTCGGCCATGTGTCGAACGATGGCTTTGTCACCCTGCCGCGCATCTCGGCTTTGACAGCCTCGATGACCACTTGGGCGTCTTCGTCGAGCATGGCCGGGTCAAAGACGCGGCGGCTCTGCACCGGCGTCTCTCTCGTGGCCGTGGCAACGGCTCGCTCCGGCTCGCGGCGCAGCGTCTCGACTGCATAGCCGTCCGGATTGACGATCTCGCCCTTCGCGACGCGACGCTTGATTCTGGCGACGACGTCGAGGTCCAGGTCGCCGAGTTGGCCCAGCTCGAACCTGTTGGTGATCGAGTAGCCGTCGAGACCAATGGCAACGAGCGCGGCGGCCCAGCTGCCCTGTTGCGTCGCCCCTTCCCCTCTCGACTCCCCTTCCCCCTCTGATTCTGACTTCACTGATTGACTGTCTCCATCAATCAAATCAGAGTTGGCAATAGGCAATCTGCCGATGCCGAAAAGGCCGCGGTGTTTCAGGGGGCCTCGGCCCGGTCGATCACGGCGTTCGGCTTCCCGCCGAGACAGTTATGAGGCCGCGCTTGTGGAGCTCGGACAGCAACGCCAAGGCGAGCTCGTCGAGCTTGTCGCGCGTGAACCGCAGAGCTGCGAAGCCGGACGGCCATCCGCCGTCGCCCGGCGCGTGCTCCTCGAGCGGGACGACTCGATCGCGGTGAAGGACGGAGGCCGCGCCCAGCTGGTACATGAGCTTGTCCCGGCGTTTCTCCTCGCGGCGGCCGATCCACTGCGGGTCCGTCGGCGCGGCGAAGACGAGGACGGCGCCGCCGCAGTCGCGGAGCTGGTCGGACACACGGTCCGAAATCGGACGGGCCGCGTCGTAGTCGCTCTCGACGACTCGGTACGGCACGTCGAAGGACGCCAGGATGCCGGCGACAAAGTCCGCGACGTCCGGGCTGCCGGCGTGGCCGATAAAGAGAGGCCTGGGTCCGTCGGACGGCGTCTCAGGGGACGAGACCCGGCGCTCGGGCTCGTCGACCGGGACGGGTTCGTCTCTGACGCGGCCGTTGACGGGCGATGCCTCCCCTTCGTCGTCCGGCGCCCCCCGGGGCACGCCCAGACTGACATAGTTCGATCCGCTGATTTCGACTAGCAGACCGGCCGTGATGCCGTTCTGCTTGATGATCCGCAGACATTCGGCCGTCAGGTCCGGGTCTACCTCCAGCTCGCGCGACAGGATCGAGGCGGCGTTGGGGTCGTCGGGAAGGCGTTTGCCGTCCAGAAGCTCGTAGAAGCGTCGGAATACGTCGGGCCTCAGCGCCGCCTCCAAGACCGCCTGGCGGTGGTCTTCCTGATCGTCGGCGCCGTGTACCGATTCGCCCAGCGGTGTCAGGACGATCATGTCGTCCTTGTAGCCGCCCTCGGTGAGTCCGTACATTGAGGCCGAATTCAGCTTCTGGGTGAACCCGCTGCTGGCCGGGGTCGTCCCGAGCGCCTTGGCCAGGCGTATGCGCTCGTAAGGCCTGGCCGCGTTGTCGTCATAGATCGCGGCGGAGATCGTCAGCGCCTCTTCCAGTGTGTGCACCGGATAGGGCCTGGTCTTGCGGGTCCGCTTCTTGGCGGTCGAGCTGGCTTCGGGCTCTTGGGTCATCGCTTGAGCGGTTCCTCAGGGGTCTATACCAGATAGTAGATTAGTCCTAGAACGGTGTCAAACCAACGGCCATACATAGCCTATCAGACACGCCAGACGTTCGGCAGGCGGCTCGCCCGAGGAGCATCCGGAGGAAGTCGGGGAAATCCGAACGCGCGGCTGTCTCGTATCTCTACATAACCAGGCGTGCGGGGTTTCGGCCAGGCGTCGGCTACGCCCAACCACCGGTAGTCCAGCAAATCGCGGCCAAGTGCTAGAATTGGCTTGTACCCCCTTACAGGAGAGAGCGTTGCACAAACTTTTCCGAGCCATCCCTACGACTCCCCTACTGATCGCGCTGCTCATCCTTCTTGTGGGGGCCGCGTGCGGCGGCGACGGCGAGCCGACGGCCGTACCGGTCGACCCGGCGGCCGCCGAGGCCGCCAACGTGGACGCGACGGCGGTCGCGGACACCACCGCCGTCGACGCGCCCGCGCTGGCAGAGGTGGCCACGCCCGTGGGCGAATTGGGCGAGACGCCGAAGGAACTGCCCGAGGACCTCAAGGCGATCTGGGAAGCATGGGTGCTCTTGAACCGCGAGTACGTCGACCAGGATAAGCTCGCCGACCCGGAGGCGTTCACCGAGGCGGCGATAAGGGGCATGACCGGCGTGCTCGAGGACAGCGGAACCTACTACCTGCCGCCGCGGGTAGCGTCGACGATGCGGCAGGACATACAGGGCAAGTTCGAGGGGATCGGCGCCCACGTTGACATGAACCCGGCCGGCAAGCTGCGCATCGTAGCGCCGATCGACGGAAGTCCCGCCGAGGAGGCAGGCATACGTGCGGGCGACGTCGTCCTGGAGGTCGACGGAGAGAGTCTCGAGGGACTGTCGCTGATGGAGGCGGTGGCCAAGATCAGGGGGCCGCGGGGCACCATCGTGCGCCTGCTCGTGATGCACCTCGGCGCGATCGATCCCATAGAGATTCCGGTCCGACGCGGCGTCATCCCACTGACCAGCGTGCGCCTGCGCAGCGACGATGGCGACCGCTTCGCGCACATACGGATAACCGACTTCTACGCCAACACGCCCGAGCAGCTGAAGCTGAAGCTCCAAGAGATCATAGACGATGGGGCCGAAGGGCTGATCCTCGACATACGGACCAATCCCGGCGGGACCCTCAACGCGACCATAGACGTCGCAAGCCAGTTCCTGGACGAGGGCCTCGTGTTGTACAGCCTCGACGGAGACGGCAACCGGATCGACTACCAGGTGCGCCGGGGCGGGATCGCCAGGGATATCCCCATGGTCGTGCTCATAAACGAGTTCACGGCGAGCGCTCCCGAGATCATCGCAGGCGCGCTGCAGGACCACGGGAGGGCCACGATCATCGGGGCCACGTCGTTCGGCAAGGGAAGCGTCAACATTCCGCGGGAGCTCAGCAACGGCGGGGGCATCTCGATCACCATCCGAAAGTGGTACACGCCGCTGGGCCGGCAAATCGATGGTGAAGGGATAATCCCGGACATTGAGGTCACCCAACGGGACTCGAAGCAGGCAGACATCATGCAGCTCGAGAGGGCCATCGAAGAGTTGGAGCTGATGCTCGGCCACAAGACCGCTGCCGGATGACCGCCGACGGCCGCAATGTCGCCGTCAACCGGCGGGCGCGGTTCGAGTACGACATACTGGACCGGTTCGAGGCCGGCTTGGTGCTGCTCGGCACCGAGATCAAGGCGATCAGAGAAGGCCGCGCCAATCTGAGCGACGCCTACGCACGGCCCGAGGGCGGCGAGCTGTGGCTCGTCAACGCTCACATATCCCAGTACTCGGCCGGCGGCGCCAACAACCACGACCCAGAGAGGCCGCGGAAGCTACTGCTGCACAGGGACGAGATAGCGCAGCTCTCCAGCCAGGTACTGGAGAAGCGGCTGACGGTCGTCCCGCTGAGGATGTACCTGAAGCGCCACCGCGCCAAGGTCGAGCTTGGGTTGGCCAGGGGCCGTCAGAGCCACGACAAGCGGAGGGCGCTCATCGAGAAGGAGCGCGAACGTGAGGCCCGGGAAGCGGTCAGGCGCCACGCGTAGTCCGGGCAGTCTTACTAGCCCCCTGCCGCCACCTGCCCCGGCGGTGATTCGTAACGGACCCGGCCCGGCGCCGGCAGGTCGCGCGGCGGGGGTTCTTCATACTATGGGGACTTCCGGGCCCGACGAGTCTTTTGTCCCGGACATAGAAACGGGCCTAAGCTGCGCGGCTCCGTCCGCCTTGGCGGACACCACCGTCGCAATTCAGGCCCGTGGGTTTCCGGTCCTTCCTGGGCCCCGGGCGGTCAGCCGGGGCTTGCGGTTTGGACTCCTACTGCGGGGCCTTCTTCACCTCGAGGTACTCGCCCGGCGCCAGCGCTACCCTCTGGACATCAATGCCCAGCTTCAGGAGCCAGTAGCCGAGGGTGGCCTTGCTGACGCCGATCTCGTCGGCCGTTGCGGAAAGACCCCGCTCCGTGACTAGAGGCGGCAGCATCACCTCCAGGGGCTGCTGAAACCGCTCTTCCACGGCTGCCATCTTCTTCGTTTTCCTTCTCATCATGTCGGAGCCTCCTGAACTTGGTGACATACAATGTACCGCCCCTTTTCAAGTCCGTCAACGGCTTTTCAGTCCTTTTCTAAGATATTTCTAAGCATTTCGGCATACCCTCGCTACCGCCCACCAGGGCTGCGAGCAACGAAGAGACGAGCCGGGCAGCCTATCTGGCAACCGACACCTACACGCGGAATAGGCGTGTAGGTAATCTAAAGACCAGGGCGAAAGTCCTGCGCAGTCCCCTCAGAAAAGTGGAGGTGTTCACCCGAGAGGACGAGCGGAATGTGGACAAGTCGGAGCCAACCGGGGGGGCGGAAAGGGTGGCGTGTCGGTCGACGAAGACTCAGATCGAATATCATGGATTGGTGGCACGCGTTTCGGCCAGGCCGGGTTGAAATGCCCGGGGAGCCGGCGGAAGTGGTGGCCCGGCCTCCGGCGCGAATGGATGTCGAGGCAGACAATCGAAAGGATGGACGGAATGGCACTTACGGCGATCACGGCAATTCGGCGCAACCACGCGGTCGAACACGGGTCGGTGGCTCTGCTGCTGGGGCGGCGCTCCCCTACCCCGCTCGGCGGCCTGGCGACGCCGTGGGGGTTTTTCGTCGTTGGGCAGGTGTCGGCGGCGCTGGTCGAGGGCGCGGCGGTCGAGGCCCTGGAACGTCTGCGCGGCGGCGAGGCCGATCTCGCGGTGTCGCCGTACTGCGGGACGAACATGGTGGTCGGCGCCGTCATCGCGGGAGCCGTCGCCGCGCTGCTGACGCGACGCTCGACCGGCCGGCTGCGCCACGTGCGCGCGGCGGCGGCCGGCATGTTTGTCGCGGCGCTGCTGCGGGGCCCGATTGGAAAAGAGGTCCAGCGACGGATCACGACGCTGGCGGACGTCGGCCGGCTGAAAGTCCGGTCGGTGCGGTCGGTACGGCTCGGGAGATATTACGTCAACTTCGTCCGCACGTCCGACAGGCGTTGACCCAAGTTCGCCATCCCCGTCATTGCCGCGAACGCGGCAATCCATCCCAGGCCGGTCAAGTGGACCGTCATGACCCCGGTGGAGTCCGTCATGCGGTCCGTCCCAACGCCATCCGAATCGACGTTGACCGGCTTCGCAGAAGATTGCTAGACTTCTACGTGTCGTCGTCGTCCCTGTAGCTCAGTGGATAGAGCGGCTGCCTTCTAAGCAGCGGGTCGCAGGTTCGAATCCTGTCAGGGACGCCAGACTCCGCCCCACCTTGGCCTTGCCGTCGGGTGGGTCTCCGGACCCTTCCCAATCCTCCCCTGGAGCAGAACTTTGACGGCCTACCCCGTCAAGCGCATCGTGTGCCTCGCCAACTCCCGCATGGCGAGCGGCCGATGCATCGCCGGCAAAGAGGTTGCCGCCGACGGACGTCCCGGCGGCTGGGTACGCCCCGTAAGCGGATGGAGCACCGGAGGGCTGTCCGAACGCGAGCGCCAATACGAACCCGGCGTGGAGCCGCAGACCCTCGACATCATCGACGTGCCCGTCGTGGGGCCCCGGCCCAGGAAATACCAGCGGGAAAACTGGCTCGTCGACCCCAGGTACCGTTGGGTCAAGGTTGGCCGCGTCGACGGGCACGCGCTGACCCGATGGCCAGACGCCGTCCCGACGCTCTGGGTCAACGGCCACAGCAGCGCGAACGGTGAGAATGACAGGGTCCCGCCCTCGGATACCGACGCACTCGAAAGCTCGCTGTCGCTTATCAAGGTCGACGCGTTGCGGGTGAACGTCTCCGAACCCCAAGGCAGCTCCGGTCCAGTGCTGCGCGGCAGCTTCCGATACAATGAGGCTGACTATTCGCTTCGAATCACCGACGCCGCCAGCGAGTGCGGCTCCGTCGGGATGGCGTACAGAGACTACGACGTCGGCGCGAGATTCCTGACCATCAGCCTCACCGCCGAGCCGTTCGAAAGCTATTGCTACAAGCTGATCGCCGCCGTCATCAAACCGTGACCGAGGGTAAGCAGTGAGCGCGCCTCAGCATCCGTTGTTCACGATCGGGCACTCCAACCATTCGCCCGACGTATTCACGGGTCTGCTGCTCCGGCACGGCGTCGAGGAGGTGTTCGACGTTCGCTCGTCCCCCTACAGCCGGTATACGCCCCAATTCAATGAGGGGGACCTGACGGGGCTCCTGAGCCGCACCGGCGAAACCGGGATCGAGTACACCTTCCTCGGGGCGGAGCTCGGCGGCAGACCAGCGGACCGCTCCTGCTACGACGCCGCCGGCCGCGTCCTGTACGAACGCCTGGCGGACACGGACCTCTTCGACGACGGCATCAGGCGCGTGATGCGCGCCGCCGACGAGCGCCGCGTCGCCCTGATGTGCTCCGAGAAGGAGCCGCTGGACTGTCACCGCGCGCTGCTGATCGCCATGGGGCTTGCGGACCGCGGCGCCGCCGTCGGGCACATTCTCGCCGACGGCGTCCTGGAAGACCACGACGAGGCCATGGATCGACTGATCGACGGCTTCAAGCTGCCCCGTCACGGTGACATGTTCCGCTCTCGGGACGACGTGATCGCCGAGGCGCTATCCCGACAGGCGAAGAAGGTGGCGTACGTCGGTGAGAAGCCGCTCGCCGGCGGAGACTGGGAGGGCGCATTTTGAGGGTGTACACGATTGGATTCACTAAGAAGTCCGCGTCCGACTTCTTCGGGATGCTCCGGAACTCGGGCGCCAGGCGTCTGGTTGACGTACGGCTCAACAATGTCTCGCAGCTCGCCGGCTTCGCCAAGAGAGACGACCTCGAGTACTTTCTGCACGAGATCTGCCGGATGGAATATGTCCACCTCCCCGAGCTGGCTCCCATCAAGGAGATGCTCGCCGCCTACCGGAACGAGCATCGGGACTGGGATACTTACGAGCGGCAGTTTATCGACCTCATGAACGAGCGGCGAATCGCGGACAACGTGGCGAGGAGTACCATCGCCGACTCCTGCCTGCTGTGCAGCGAGGACAAGCCGGAGCGATGCCACCGCCGTCTCGTCGCCGAGTATCTCGACCGCCATTGGGGTGACGTGGAGATCGTCCACCTCGGCTAGAGGTTCCCTGGGCGGCGCGCTGCCACCGGCGGCCGTTCACGCCGTCTGGTACACTTGAACTCCAATGCCGATCACGCCGATTCACCTAGGGCCCGCGCTGGCGGCCAAGGCCATCGCTCCGAGACACTTCAGCTTTCTGATATTCGGCATTACGCAGGTCGCCATCGACAGCGAGGTGGCGTTCCACCTGCTCAGGGGCAACTGGCCCATCCACCGGCTATTCCACACATACCTGGGGGCTACCCTAGTCGCGGTTCTCACGGTGGCCGCGGGCCGCCCGCTGCTGGAATGGGCGATCGGACTGTGGAACCGCCTCCTCGCTCCCACTGGGGAGAGCGTCTTTCGGATCGAACCTCGGATACCGCTGGCCGCGGCGCTGTCGGGAGCGCTGATCGGCGGATACAGCCACGTCCTCCTGGACAGCATCGTGCACTCGGACGTGAGGCCGTTCGCCCCGTTGTCCGATAGCAACGCACTGTTCCGGATCACGTCCGCGGGTCACCTGATTCTCGGATGCGTCGCGCTCGGGGCCCTGGGTGGCGTTGCGCTCGCGGCAACGTACCTGCGCCGAAGACGGGCCGCAGGTCTGATGTCCTAGGCTCGGCCGCTCTTCCCCAAGGTCGGTCGTGACCGGCCCGTCCTCGGTGCGACGGAGGGAAGGTATGGGCATACGCGTCAGGGCGGCCAACCTGGACGACACGGGTCCCACCGCAAGGGTCCAAGTCGACGCGTGGCGAACGACGTATGCTGGCATCGTGCCGACCGAGTACCTGGCCGGCCTCTCGTACCGAGGACAGGGAATCCAAGTGGACCGACATCCTCTCGGCGGGCCGGCCCGCCGAGAGGAACTTCGTTGCCGCGACCGCCGGCGGCGAGATCATCGGCTTCGCCGGCGGCGGGCCGGAGCGCGAAGGCAACCCGACCTTCCGGGGCGAGCTCTACGCCATCTACCTGCTCGAAGAGTATCGGCGCGCGGGTGTCGGTCGACGGCTTGTCTCGGCCGTGGCCCGGCGCCTGCTGGTCGACGGCTTCCGCTCGATTCTGGTGTGGGTGCTGGAGGACAACCGTCCGGCGTGCACCTTCTACGAGTCGCTTGGAGGGTCAAGAGGCGACCGCCAGACCATTACGATTGGCGGGGCGGACCTGGCCAAGGCGGCGTACGGCTGGAGTGACATAGCGGTCCTGGCGGCCGAGACCACGAGACGAACGTCTTGAGGATGGAGAAGGCGGCAAACTGGACGAAGGCGGCGAGTGCGGCTGCCCTGCTATCCATATTGCCGCTCGCGGCGGTCATCATCGGATGCGGAACCGCTCGCCTCGGGGACTCACAGGAACCTTCGGTCTCGGAGGACACCCCCGCCGCGTGCGCTGGTTCGATTCGCGCCGGATGGGTGCTGTTCCTGAGGGACGGCGACCTGCAACTGTTGGCCGGGCAATGGGAACGTAGAGTGACCCACACGGGAGACTATCGGACAGGAGCGCTGACGCGAGACGGCAAAGTGATCGGTTTGCGGCGGGCGGACGATGGTGGCTCTTCGCTCGTCCGGCTGGAGGTCGGCGAGACTTCGGTCACGAAGACCGCTGAGTTTGCGTTGGACCTTGAGCTCCCAGATCGCGTGCTGAGGGCCGGCTATATTGCGGTTTCCCCGGACGATGAGCACGTCCTGGTAGATGGCCATCTGCTGATTGGATTGAACAGCGGGCGGCGGAGCGCGCTGGCGCCCGGCGGTTGCTGCGAGGTCTGGTCTCCGGGCGGCGGCCATATCGCCTACCTCGTCGGGCCGGCGATTGGGACCCGGACGCCCAGACCGTGCGCCGCCATGAGTTCTGGGTCGCGGACGTCGGGGGCGAAGGCGTTCCCCGCCATCTCGCTACCGACCTGAAGGACTGGTTCGACATCTACGGGCGCGATGCCGAGAGCATCGCCTGGTCGAGGGACGGAGCGGAGATACTGGCCCTCTTGGCGGACGGCGCTGAGCGGATCGAGCGAAGAGGGTCCGGCTACGAGATGTCCGGGCCCGTGAACAACCGGCTCGTGTCGGTCGACCTCGAGACGGGCGAAGAGCGTGAGCTGACGAGCTCTCTCGACCTGCATCGGCGACTGAAGCAAGAGGTCGACCTGCTGGCGGACGATGTGGTCGTCTCGGCGGCGGCCACTCCCAGAGACGGCGGGCCGGCCGCATTCCTGGTGATGGACTACGAACGCGCCTACGGCATAGGCCTGCTGGCCGACGACGGCCGGATCGATCGGCTGGTTGTCGAGACGGCGCCCGGTCGGAACACGGTGCGGATGGGCGCGCCCGTCTGGTCTGCGGACGGCGCACGGGTGGCCTACTTCGGCAGGTACAGACCATTCAGATGCCCTTCATAGACGTCCTGGACGTTGCGACCGGCGCCATAGACGCGGCAGGCAGGACAAGCGTTTCGGTATCCGGCAATTGGCGGCTCACGTTTGGAGAAGCGGGTGGCTATGTTGACCGCCCGAACCTGGAGGACTACCACTGATGGCTAACGCTGACGTCGAAGTGAAGATGACTCCTTCGCATCCGGGCGACTTCATTCGCACTGAGATCATCGAGGAGCTCGGCCTGAGCGTGACGAGGGCGGCCGAGATACTGGGCGTCCGCGGGGCGACGCTTTCGGACCTGCTGAACGGAGAGTCTGCGCTATCGCCTGAGATGGCGCTGCGCGTCGAGAAGGCGTTCGACGTTGGCATGGACATGCTGTTGCGGATGCAGGCCTGGTACGACGCCTCGCAGATGCGTGCGAGGGCAGACGAGATCAGAGTCCGGCGGTACCAGCCAGCCTGAAGTTCGACAGGCATCGGACCTCAGGCGGTTAGGTCTGACCTAGGGAGCGGGTGACCTCGGGGACCGTTACCTGTAGTGGCGCCGCAGCTCGGAGGCGTATCGGGCTCCGAGGTGCTCGGCGTTGTTGTCGAGCCAGTCGGACAGCCGGGTCGTCCCGGTCGGCTCCCGCCCCGACTTGGACACCAGCAGGTCGGCGGTCAACCCGTCTATCTCCTCCTGGGTCAGCACGACGTCCCTGACCAGCAGGCCGACCATCCTCGCGCCCAGCATCGCCGCCCATGGGCGAACGTGGACGAGCCGGGCCGACGACCCAATCGTGTCGGCGATGAGCCGGACCATCTGCTCGTAGCTGAGCACCTCGGGACCTACGGCGTCCAGCTCGATGTCGTCTTCCGACTCTGCCGCGCGGACGGCCAGGTCGGCCAGGTCCTCTACGAAAACGGGCTGGACCCTGTAGTCGCCCGAGCCGACTATCGGATGGACGGGAAACCTCCTCAGCAGCCAGGCGATGTTGTTGAGGAGAATGTCCTCCCGCCCGAAGATGATCGCCGGCTTGAGGATCGCGTGGGACAGCCCCGTCGTCTTGAGCGATCGCTCGACGAGCGCCTTGCCGCGGAAGTACGGCAACGGGGAATCGAGCGCGGCGTTCGTAATGCTGACGTGCACGACGCGGCGTACGCCGGCCGCCCGCGCGGCTCTAAAGAGCGTGTCCGAGTTGCGGGCCGCCACGTCGTGCGTGAGGCCGCCCTTGGCGAACCGTATCCAGTACGTGTTGAACAGCGTGTCGACGCCCTCCAGGCTCCGGGTCAGGGCCCCGGGGTCGCCGAAGCTGTAGGGGTGGGCCTCTACCCTGCTCCCGAAAGGACCGGGGCGCTCCGGCCGGCCCGTCAGCGTCCTCACGGCGGCGCCGCGGTCCAGCAGTCGGCGGGCGATGTACCTGCCCGTGTACCCGGACGCCCCTGTGACGACGTATGTTGCCGGTTCGGTCATGGTGCCGCCGATCGGGCTCTCGTCCCGTGTGCGAAGAGTCGAGGGTTTCGGCGCTCAGGCCGCATCGACGTCGGTTCGCGCGAAGTCGTCGCCCTTGAACAGGAGAGGCTCCCGGTTGGCGTCCGCTAATGCATAGACGAAGCAATCGCCGAAGTTCAGCCCGGCCGGGTGGTTTCCCTTGCCGAATCGTCTCCAAGCCCGGCGCGCGCCCTCGACGTGGTCGAGCGTGACAGGAACCAACTCTACCTCGGCTCTTGCCAGGAAGGTGTCGAGCTCGTGTCCCGCCGCCTCCCCGCCGCGACTTTCGACGACGATTGCCGCCTCCAGCAGAGTGGCGACCGACATGCGGCGGGGTACGTCTCCAGCTAACGCTTTCTCGTAGCGTTCGGCGTCCGGCTCGCCAAACAGGATCGCCAATATCGCCGAGGTATCGACGATCATTTGGGCAGCCCTCGCTCGTCGTAGAGCAGGTCGCCGTGGTCAACGCTGGACGGACCCTCTCCCATCAGCTTGGCGCATCGTTGTGCGATGGCGTGCAACTCTTGGGCGCGCGCCTCGACCTCGCGTTCGCGCTCCAAGCGTTGTCTAAGCGCAACCGTGATCGCTCCGGTTACGGTCTCCCCGGTGAGCTGCGCGAGATCACCGGCCAACTTGCGGGTTTCCTGATCGTCGATGTTGAGACTCATTGCGTTCACCTTGGCAAAGTGGCGACCATCAACACACTACACCGTTGAACGACATCGACGCAACGGTCATCCCAGCAATAGGGTACGCTGAAGCCGCGGTGCGGCGGCCCAATGGCGCGAGGCCGTGCCCGAGAATGCCGGGCTAGACTAGCTTCCAGCGGTCCGGGCTTATGCCGCGGGAGTCGTGGGCCATTCCGGGGGGCCGGTTGCCGCGGGAGAAGTCGTCGTAGTGGGTGTTCGGGTCGCGGAACAGCTCCCTTACGTGCGCCGGCAGCGCGGCCACCTTGTCCGGGTCCCACTGAGGCATCTCGTTCGGAGGCCCGCACCAGCCGGGCCGGTAGGCGTAGGCGACCATCTCCCGGTCTTTGTCGCTCCTGTTCGGGTAATTGCCGTGGAACACCCGGTGGTTGATGAACACCGCGGAGCCCGCGCTCGCGGTGACCATCGTCTCGTCGGGGTGCTCGTGGTACCGCGTGAAGTAGTTGCCCTCGGCGTGGAGGCTCAGGTGCGAGGATGGGATCACGCGGAACGGCGAGCGTTTGGGCGTGAGGTCGTTCAGGTAGTAGAGGACGCGCACCGTCACGTGCGGCGCGGTCCCTCCGCCTGCGTCGGTGTGGATGGACATGCCGGGGTGCCCCGGCTCAGAGCGGGCGTAGTCGCCGCGCCAGCAGATCAGGTCGTCGCCCAGCAGCGTCTTCAGGAACGAGATGGTCGCAGGATGCGCGGCCAGCTCGGTCACCTCCCCGCCCATGAACATGATCTGGCTGGCCGTCCGCTGCCGTTGGGAGTAGTCCATTCCCATCGTCTTGAGGGTCTCGACCTGCGCCTTGATTCGCTCGATCTGGTCCGGCGACAGCATGTCGGGAATGAGCACGTAGCCCTCTATCTCTATCTGGCGGATGCGCTCCCCCAAGGTCAGCTTGGACCAGTCGCGGTCGTCTATCCGCGGTACGACGGTGGGCAGCTCTACCATTTTTTCACCTCTTCGGCGTGTAGTCGGACGGCGCGCGGGTCGCGGTCCGCGCCCCCGCCCGTGACGGCGGCAGTATAAGCCCACACGGCGGCATCCCGCCAGCCGAGGCCAGTGTGACCGCGCCGATCTTGGTATTTTTCATCACGGTCTGAGGAGCATGTTCGGCCCGACGTTCGGCAACGAAGGGGGCGGAAGATGCGAGGTCTCCGTTCGACGAAGACGGGCTTTGGCGTCGTTGCGCTGCTTATCATGCTGGCGTCTGGGTGCTCGAGCGGCGACGATGGCGCGGCACCAGCGGCCGCCGCGGACGCGGAGGATGGCTCCGAGGCCGCCGTCGAGCAGCAGTTCGACCTGAGCGTCGCGGTGACGAGCACGAAGTTCAACGACACACGGCGCATTCCCAGGATATACAGCTGCACGCAGGACGACATATCCCCGCCGATCACGTGGGGCGACGTTCCTGAAGGCACGGTGAGAATAGCCCTGATGGTGGACGGCGACCAATTCCCCGGGCCGCTGTGGGGCCACTGGGTGCTACGGGGCATTCCCCCAGGACGCGCGGGGTCTTACGGAAGCCGTGCCCAACACCCACGAAGTCCCCGACATCGGCCCGAAGGCTCGCCAGGGCACGAACAGCGACGAGGAGATCGGGTGGTCCGGGCCGTGTCGCCCGCCGGTCGGCCTGAGCTCTCAGCCGGGCCACGGCGGCGGGCCGATCCAGGTAGCCAGCCGCTACTTCTTCCGCGTGTACGCCCTGGACACGGACCTGTCGCTGACCTTCGACGCGACGAAGTGGGATCTTCTGCGGGCCATGGACGGGCACGTACTGGCGGGCGGAGAGCTTCACCTGCGAGCCTACCTGCTCGCAGGTGAAGTGCCTCGACCCGTTCGACAGCGCGGCCCGAAAGTGCAACAGATGAGGGGCCGGGCCTAGCCGTCCAGCAGTCCGCCGCTTCCCAGGACCCGCCAGAAGGTCTCGTCGGCTATCGATACGATCTCGCCGGCGAGGCTCCTCGTGACGTGCGCGCCCTCGGCCGAGTGGGTGCCGGCGATGTGGGCGATCTGCTCCGGCAAGCCGGCCGTAAGGGCGACGAAGACCCCGAACAGCGGGTGGCGCAGGGACGGCGCGCCGGTGATGCGATGGTCGCCCCACCTCTCGCGGTTGTCGGGGTCGTACTCCCACGCCTTGCCCAGGTCGTGGCACAGGCCTCCGGCGATGACCTCGTCGAGGTCTACCCGGAAATGCCCGACCTCGTCCTTCAGGCCCTGCGCGATGGACACGCCGATCCGGGCGACGCCGTTGAGATGGGCCGCCTGCCCCCTGCCCGTCAGCTCCGGCCCACCGGGACCGCCAGAGCACGGCATGTCGTTGATCCGGTCGAAGCCGCTCGACGATAGGGACATCGCCCAGGCGTCGTAGACGAGCTCGCGCAGCTCCGTGTCCCTGATGGCCGTAGCGTACGAGAGGTCTTCGACGACGCCCAGACGCTGAGTCTTGTCGATCCTGAGCTTCATGTTCTCCTCCTGGGGGCCTGCCATTGGCCGGGCACTCGCCCGCGGCATCCTCGACCTGGCCTCAAGGCGAACCGGGCCCCCGGCCAGCCGGGGGGGCTACTGGCCGACTGCGCCCTTCACTACCGGCCTGAGGGCCCGGATGTGCTCGGGGCCGGTCGCGCAGCAGCCGCCGACTATCTGGGCGCCGATGTCGAGCCAGTGCCGTCCGTACTTGGCGTAGCGGTCCGGCGTGTGCTCGCCGAAGAGGTCGTCCTCGGCCGTGGTGTAGTACAGGTAGCCGATGTTGGCGTAGGCGCCAATGGGCCCGTCGAAGGCCGCTCTGAGGCCGGGCAGCGTGGCGGAGATGGACTCAGGCGCGCTGCACATGGCCAGGATGCAGTCGACGCGGCGGCCCTTCAGCGCCTCGACAAGGCGGACGGCGTCGGCGAGATACCTGTCCACGTGCTTAACGCCGAGGAAGACCGGCAGTCCGACGCTCGCCACGGCGTCGACCGCGACGACGCAGTCATTCACGGATCCGACGTACTCCGCGAGCATGACGTCGACGCCGGCGGCGGCGAGCACGGCGGCCTGTTCCGCCAGCTCGGGGCCGTTTTGCGGGGCCTCGTTCTGCGGCGGCGCAATGCCGCCGGCGACGTAGGCGTGAGGGTTGACCGCGTCGCGCGCGGCCACGGCTATCTCTCCGGCGAGCCGCGTGTACTCCTCCGACCGGTCCTCCATGCCGTCCATGCCCATCCTGGTGCGGTTGGCCCAGAAGCTGTTCGTGATGATGATGTCGGCGCCAGCCTTCAGGTAGTCCTCGTGGACCTGGCGTACGACGTCCGGGGCCTCGCCTAGCGCTCTGGCGGACCACGAGTTGATGTCGCCCTCGGTGTCCCAGCCGCGCGCGATGGATATCCCGCGGCGCTGGATCTCCGACCCGGTGCCGCCGTCCATCAGCAGCCGGTCGCCGTTGCGCAGCCGAACCGCGATGTCCTCTCTCTGCATGGTCTCCTCCCAGTGCGGGCTTATCCCATGTGCGTCCGACGCACGGATAGGCGTCGGTCGACCGGATGGTACCAGACTATGAGGCCTGTTCAGACTCCCCCAGTTGGGAGAAGTTGGTGATAGCTACCTCGCCCTCGGGAAATTCGGCGACGATCTTCAGCCGGCCCCCGACCGCCTCGATGTAGGAACGGAGGCCGGAAACGTACACGTCGGCCCGTTGCTCCAACTTGGAGACGGCGGGCTGATTCACCTTCAGCATCTCTGCCAGGTCGCGCTGGGTCAGCGCACGCGCCCGGCGAAGCTCGTGCAGCGGCATTTCGGTGAGGAGCTCGCGCTTCATGGCGTCGATGCGCCGCCGGCGCTCCGGTGTGAAGTCTTTGGTAAGCTCGCTGAACGGATGGCGTCCACTCATTCAAACTCGTCCGTGTACTCGACCTCCCGCAGCATCGCCGCACTATATTCCTGATTAGGAATCTTGTGCAAGAGGCAACCCGTTGCGCAGTCGCCGTTGCTGTCCACGAGGTAAACAGGGGGCGGAAGCAGTCTGATTGACCGCTTCAGGCTCACGGCTCGCTCGGCTACAGGCCGTCGGCGCCGGAGGTTCTCATGCCTGCCGACCTTGCTCCGGTGCTTGTCGCACCAGCACCGGAGGTGATACAAGAACGCTGGCAGATCACGGAGGGAACGCCGATGAAGATCACGGAAGTAAAAGTCTTTCATCTATACCCCGGCACCGACGAGTCGGGGAACCGCAGAGGCAAGTACTGGAATTTCGTCTTCGTCAAGGTCTACACCGACGCGGGGATCGACGGGGTGGGAGAGGCCTTCGCCTCGGGCAAGGCCAAGACCACCGAGGCGGCGGTCCGCGAGTACGAGCGGTGGCTCGTCGGCAAGGACCCGACCGAAGTCCTGCGCAACTGGCTGGCCTACTATCGCGGGTCGCGCTATCCGCTCGGGACCGCGACGAAGGCGGCCCTGAGCGCCGTCGAGATCGCGCTGTGGGACATCTCGGGCAAGGCCTGCGGCCTGCCGGTGTACAAGATGCTGGGCGGACCGGTGCGCGACCGGATCCGTCTCTACGCAAGCATGCCCCCCGGCCCCGACTTCTCGGGGATCGAGGAGATGGTCGAGAAAGGGTTCACGGCCGTCAAGTTCGGCCCGCAGCCGGATGGCTACGAGGCGATGACCCCCCGGCAGGTGCTGGCCGAGTCCGTCAAGCGTGTCAAGAGGGCGAGGGAGGTTGCCGGGCCCGACGTGGACATACTGCTCGACTACCACGGCCGCAGCTTCAGCCCAACGGAGGCCATCAAGCTCGCGCACGCGCTGGAGGACGATCCCCCACTCTTCCTGGAGGAGCCGGCCATGACGGAGGCGCCCGACTCGCTGGTGGAGGTCAAGTCGAAGACCACCATCCCCATCGCAGGCGGCGAGCGGTGCGTCCACAGGGAGACGTTGCGGGAGATCCTCGAGAAGCGGGCGGTCCACATTCTTCAGCCGGATCCGTGCGCCAACGGTGGCATCCTGGAGACCATAAAGTGGGCGGCGATGTGCGAGCTGTACCACATCGTCATCGCCCCTCATCAGTCGATCAGTCCCATTTCGCTCACGGCCGCGGCACACATCGACGCGTGCGTCCCCAACTTCCTGATCCAGGAGTGCAACACGGTGGACCTGTACTCCCCGTGGGTGAAGGACGTGTTCCCCGAGCTGCCACGGATCGAGGACGGCCATATGTTGCTGCCGGACAAACCCGGGCTTGGAATCGAGATCAACGAGGACGCCATCGCCGACTACGAGTGGGAGCCGGTCGACAGGCCGGTGATGATCGAAGGCGACGGCGCGATCGGCCTGGAGTAGCCGCATGATCTACCGGACACTTGGGAGGACCGGACTGCGGGTGTCCATCCTCGGCATGGGCACCGGCGGGCCGAACGTGCTGGGCCAGCGCCTGGGCCGTGACGAGTCCGAGATGAAGGCGCTGCTCTACCGGGCCTTCGACCTGGGGATCAACCTGTTCGACACTGCGCGAGAGTACCTCGACAGCGAGGTGATCTTGGGAAGGGCGCTCGAGGACATTCCTCGCGCCGACGTGGTCGTGTCCACCAAGTTCGGCGCCGTCCTTGCGGTCGACTCGGGCGTTCAGATAATGAGCGCCGCCGAGGTCATCGATACGGTCGAGGCGAGCTTGAGCCGGCTACGGCTGTCCGAGATCGACGTCGTGATGGTCGGCGGTCTTCTGACGTCCGGAAGCGTCGCGGTGGTCTTGGAGGAGCAGGTCCCGGCGCTGGAGCGGCTGCGCCGGCAGGGCAAGGTGCGCCACGTCGGGTCGTCAGAGGCGTCCAGCTCGGATGGGGCTCACGACTGGTTGCGGCACGTGCTGCCGACAGACGTCTTCGACGTGGTGATGGTCGGCCATAACATGCTGAACCAGTCGGCCCGCCGCAACGTCTTCCCCGCCTGCGTGGACCGTAACGTCGGCGTGATGAACATCTATACCAGCCGGAGGGTAATGTCGGACCCTCGGCGGCTTCGCGAGGTCCTGGCCGATCTGGCGGTCCGCGGCGTAGTATCGGACGACGTGGCGTCCGCCGAGGAGCCGCTTGGCTGGCTGATCGAGTCAGGCGAGGTCGAGTCGCTGGTAGAGGCCGCCTACCGCTACGCCGCCTACACGGAAGGGGTCTCCACGGTCATGACGGGCACCATCGACCCTGGGCACCTGGGACAGAACGTCGAATCCGTGCTCAAGGGGCCCCTGTCGGCCGAGGCGATAGAACGACTCCGGACGGAATTCGGATCGGTCACCGACCCGATAGGCAACTGAGAACGCCGCTACAGCATCGGCAGCTGCGAACACGCGGGCGCCCCTACACCGGGTTAACTTCCTCTGATGAAGTCGGCTGCGCGCTCCGCCATGCCGATTACCGTAAGGTTGAGATTAGCCCGGACCGTGTCAGGCATGATCGAGGCGTCGATGATGCGCAGTCCGTCGACGCCGTAGACCCTTCCGTACTGGTCCACCACGGCCAACGGGTCGCTTGGAGGACCCATCTTGCAGGTGCTCGATACGTGGTGCGCGGTGATCACCTCCCGCTTCATCCAGGAATCCAGGGCGTCATCGGTGCACAGGACGTCGTCCGATGGTGCGATCCGCTCCTCGACTATCCGATCGAAAGCCTCATGCTTGAACAGGTCGGCACACACCCGGATACCTTCACGGAACCGCGACCTATCGAAGGGGTCGTCCAGCAGGTTGAAGTCGAGATAAGGGGGTTGCATCGGGTCTCTGGATTGGATGCGCAGCTCGCCCTGGCTTAAGGCCAGGTAGAGGCACAAGCTTACGCCTACGCCTACCGAGTGGGCATAGACATGGACTTCACACTCACGAGTGAAATCAAGCTGCTTGATCTCATTGGATTCGTTGGTTGGGCCATAGGATTGTTCGCCGGCGCCAGTTGGCTCAAACGACGCTATGCCAACCGCCTGGAATCGGATCCCATGCGCATCTTCCAGTCGAACATTGCCGACTTGGAGGTGATAGTTCGCATGATGGAAAACAGCGAAGCACGATACATGACTCGAGACGACGATGACTCGGAAGATTCCCGGGCTAGCGGCAGGGTCGCCAAAGTGATGGCTGACTACAGAATTCGAGACCATGATCTACAGCGGCTGGTTAATCTCCTGCCGCGATGCGCATCGGCGCAATGCCAACCCATATCTCCACGTCAGGCCCGTACCTGGCCTATATGTTGTTGATCCTCGTTAGCCGATGTCTATGGTGGGACCTAGCTGAACCGGAACGAGTAGAGCTTGCAGTTCTTGAAGTGGAAGCGCAGCTTGACTGCCCTGCCCGCTAACGCGCTCAGGTCGGCGTTGCCGCCCCAAGAGGCGACGTTGTCCAGGCCGGACGACGTCATCGGGTCGGCGTCCTCAAACCGGTATCCCGCGATGTAGTCGTGGTTGGGCTCCAGCAGCTCCACCCGGAGCTCGGGCGGTCCGGCCCCCCACTGCTGGAGGGCGGTCTCCACGTTGAGATGCAGCCGAGAGCCGGAGAAGCTGAACGACCTGGTGACGACCTCGCTGTACTCCGGCGCGGCGCCGCGCATGGGCCGGACGTCAGTTGCCGTCCCCTTGGCGCCGTCGAGGGACACGAAGCCGTCCAGCCGCACGGTCGCGAGTCCGATGGCCGCCGTGGCCCGGTCGCCGAGCGTCAGGAGCTGCTCCGGCGAGCGCCAGTTGGTGCCGCTGTAGAAGACGAGGATCCGGTCCCCGTGGATGATGGGTACCCTGGAGTAGATCGACGTGCCGTCGAAGTCGAGCGGGTGGCCGCGGTCGATGAAGGGCGCGCGGAAGTCGCGGCGGTAGTGGACGCCGTCCCGGCTGAAGGCTAGCTCCGGGTGGTGGGTCGTGTTGGTCGTCCGGAATATCCACGGCGTCGCGACGTAGATTCCCTCGTACGCGATGGTAGGCATCGAGTAGAACTCGGTGTCCGGCGTGTCCCGCTCGTCCGGTATGAGGATCGTCTCAGGCTCGCTCCACTGGACCATGTCCGGGCTCTCCGCCCGTCCGATGAGGCGCTTGCCGAGCGGCGCCCGCCTGTGGAGGCTGTTCTCCACGTGAATCGCGTACGTCTGGCGGATGGGGTCCCAGCCCATCAGCTCGGCGGGTCCCCAGCGGCCGATCTTGGGCGCCGCGTCGATGATCGGGTTGTCCGGGTGGGGCGTCCAGCTCAGGCCGTCCGACGAATAGTACAGGTAGGCCCGCATCGGGGCCGCGGTGTCCTTAGTCCAGCCGAGCGCCTTGAAGCGCTTCGCCGGGTCGGTCTCCCGCCGGTCGAGGAAGATGTTCGGCTGGATCCCCTCGTCGGGATAGAGGGCCGCCATCGGAATGATGTTGTTCCGCTTGCTGCCCCGGAACTCGATCTGGTTCAGAACGGGCCGCTCCCAGTGGACCCCGTCGTCGGAGACGGCCAGGCAGTTGACCGGCGGGTCGTTCTGACCTACGACGACGACCGCGCCGTCCTCCCGTCGGCCGGAGTAGGACTTGCCCTGGTAGAGCATCTTGAAGATGCCCTCCCGGTCGTCGAAGAAGATGTGCCGCGGGCGGACGTCGTTGCCCTCCCACGGCATCTCGGGCCGCAGTACCGGGTTGTTGTCGACCTTGCGGGCCGGGTTCATGACCGGCTTCGTGTTGCTCGTCGACTCGATCAGGTAGTCGTCGACGAAGAGCTGCTTCCGCGATCCGATGTCGATGAGGGCCATACGTGCGCCTCCCTTTCAGGCGGGGTAGGTTATCACAGGCGGACGGGCCGAATGACTTGGGGTCGAGGCTGTGGTAGCCTCGGCGGAGAGACGCGCCGGCGGAGGATGGAGGGCCAACGATGTTGACCGACGACCAGAAGCGGTTCTTTGACGCCTTCGGGTTCCTTGCGCTGCCGGGGCTGCTGACGCGCGACGAGGCCGCCACGATGAAGCGCGAGTCGGAGGAGATCATGGCGGAGGCGCGCGGAGGAGCGGCCTTCGACGGCCGGAAGTGGCAGCCCGTCCAGCCGTTCTGCGAGCGCCGGCCCTTCCTGCGCAGCCTGATCGGCGACGACCGCATACACGGAATCGCCGAGGGGCTGCTGGGGCCCGACTACTTCCTCATCGGCACCGAGGGCAACCTGCACGTCGGCGATACTCCCTGGCATGGCGGCAGCGGCACGTCCCACATTCTGCCCCACGTCAAGATCGCGTTCTATCTGGAACCGTTGACAGCGGATACGGGCGCGCTGCGGCTGATTCCCGGCTCGCACCGCGGCGACTTCGCCGAAAGGCTCGCGCCGATCAGCCACCGCATCGACGACCCCGACGTGCAGGTCTTCGGTGTCTCCCAGCCTGAGATACCCGCTTACGTGGTCGAGACCGAGCCGGGCGACGTTCTCGTGTTCACGGAAGACACCTACCACGGCGCTTGGGGCGGCCGTCCAGGCAGGCACCAGCACGCGATGTCGTTCCAGCAGGTGCCGCGCACCGAGAAGCAGTGGGCGCTCGTCCAGCGGTCGTACGATTCGATGAATTTTGCGTACCACCCGACCAGAACGAACGTCGAGAGCCCCGACCCGAGGGTGAGGAGGCTGGTCGCCCCCCTGCTGGAACGGGGCTACGACGTGTTGGACGTATAGCCCGCCGGCCCTGGTGTCCCGACTCTGAAGTTCGTAGGAGGCACCCTCACCCCAGCCCTCTCCCGTCAAGGGAGAAAAGGGACTGCTGCTCTGGGGCCTCATTGGCGAATCTCAGGTTCGCGGGCCTAGTTCGGCGCCTCGATCAGGCGCGAGCCCTGACGGTGCGACTCCAGGAAGCCGACCATGATCTGCACCGTCTTGCGCGCCTCCCTGCCCGACGACGTGCCGTCGCCGCCGTTCTCCATCAGGCCGACGAGCTCTTCGTAGGCCGCCATCAGGTTTCGTACCAGGTACTGGCCAGGCACCAGCGTCCGCCGAACGGTCTCCCCCGAGGCGTCCGTCGTGAGCAGCTCGGCGGTGCGGTCCTGGTGTCCTCCCCACGGCGTAAGGACTATGCGCCCCTTCTCGCCGTATAGGACGTAGCTGCTGTCGGACACGCCGCGTTTGTCGGAGCAGTATTGGGCGCGGACGCCGTTGGCGAACTCGACGTAGCCGTTGGCGAACGGCTCGTTCTCCGGCAGATGGCCGCCGTCGCCCCGGTACCGGTCCCAGTGGTCGAATCCGTCCTCCAGCCGGCCGAAGACGCGCGTCGGCTCCGACTCGGCGAAGAAGCAGATGCCGTCTATCGTGTGCGTGCCGTTGCGGAAGAGCATGGCGCGCGGCCCGGTGAGCGTGGCGACTATCGTGCTCAGCGTGCCGATGTCGCCCGCGTGGATGGCGTCGCGGACGCGGTGGTACAGCGGGTCCCAGCGCCAGGTGTGGTCCGTCATCAGCGCGGCGCCGTTAGCCTCGCATGCCGCTATGATGCGGTCGGCGTCCTCGAGGCTGGTCGCCAGCGGCTTCTCGACGAATAGGCCGCGCATGCCCGCCTCGGCGCCGGCCACCGCGATGTCCGCGTGCCGGTTGTCCGAGGTCGCCACCGCCAGGATGTCGAGCCGCTCCTCGGCGAGCATCCGCCTGTAGTCGGTGTAGCCCGTGGCGCCGGGCCACACGTCCGCCCAGGTGCGGCCGAAGTCCGCGATGAGATCGGGCACGAGGTCGCAGTAGCCGGCGACCTCCATCTTCGGCATGTACGCGAGTGCGCCCGCGTGGGACATAGACATCGTGTTGCGGAACGGCGGCGGGGCATCCACCGGCCGCCTGGCCGTTATGCCGCTCAGGCCTACGATGCCGACGCGATAAGTGTTGTTGCTCACGCTGATGGTTCCTTCACGTGTATGCCGTCTCGCCCCCGCGAACGCCGCACACTTTCCGCCCGAAAGAGGCCGCCCCCATCGGATGTGGACATGACGGTAGTGTATTCTACATTTGCGCCGCTCGTCGAAGGTGCAGATGCATCGAGGAGACTGAAGCTATATGCGGCCGCGATCCTGGACTGCTATATCGCCGGCCCGAATGGGGTGATCGACTGGCCGCATGCAGGCGGCGAACTAGCCGAATGCTGCCTTGACCGGGCTGGATGCAGTCACTAGACTAGAACATCTGTATCGGCCTGGCCTCAACCAAGAAACCGGCGGCGCTCATACCTGAGGAGATCGGATACAAGGGGCTGTCGTCCGCTTCCTAATCGAAGTCATGCAGGGCGATGAACAAGGGTCATGATGTAGATCCAGTCACGGCAGCGTGACCCTGGACTCGTGAGGTATGGTTCGTGTTTGTACCGACGAAACCGAAGATATACCACATCGTCCACTTGAACCGGCTAGCCTCCATTATTGCGGACAGCCAGCTCTGGTGCGACGCAATGATGGAGAGTCGTCACGAGACCGGCACCACAATCGGCATGAGCAATATCAAGCGGTACCGACTCACGAAGGCGCTAAGCAGCCATCCGGACTTGCATGTCGGCGATTGTGTACCTTTCTACTTCTGCCCGCGTTCGGTCATGCTGTATGTAATCCACAAGGCAAACAACCCCGAACTGGCATACCGCGGCGGCCAAGGGCCAATCCTCCATCTGGAGGCCGATATGCGCCAGACGATCGCCTGGGCGGACACCAACAACCGCCGCTGGGCCTTCACGTCATCCAACGCTGGCTCTATGTACTTCGAAGACTACTCGGACCTAGCGCGGTTGGAGAAGATCGACTGGGACGCGGTACAAGCCATGGACTGGGCGCAGCGCAAAGACGGCAAGCAGGCGGAATTTCTACTCGAGAGCTCATTCCCTTGGGGGCTGGTCTCCCGTATTGGCATTGAGTCGCAACAAGTATATGGTAAGGTGCGGGACGCCCTGCGTGGGTCGCGCCATCGGCCAACGGTAGAGATCAAGCCGGGTTGGTACTACTGACCAGGAGGAGCGGCATGATCGAATATAAGCTCGGCGACATTCTTGCTGAGGAAGTCGAAGCCTTGGTCAACAGTGTCAACTGTGTTGGGATCATGGGGCGAGGGATAGCGCTCCAGTTCAAGAACGCCTTCCCGGAGAACTTCAAGGCCTATGCGGCCGCCTGCAAGCGCGGTGATGTCCAGCGCGGCCGAATGTTCGTCTTCGAGACCGGCCAGCTAACCACTCCGCGCTATATCATCAACTTCCCCACCAAGCGCCACTGGCGTGGCAAGAGCCGCTTGGAGGATATCGAGTCCGGTCTCGAAGCCCTCGTCGAAGAGATCAGAGCGCGGGACATCCGCTCGATAGCGATACCACCGCTGGGCAGCGGCCTAGGTGGACTGGAGTGGTCCGAAGTGCGCCCACGCATCGAAGCGGCGTTGCAGGGTTGCGATGAGTTGAAGGTGATCGTATTCGAGCCGGGAGGCGAACCGGCCGACGGGCGGCCCAACCGTTCGACCGATATCCCGACGATGACCGCAGGGCGGGCGGCGCTGGTCGGCTTGATGCACCAGTACCTGGTCAGCCTGCTAGACCCGTTCGTGACGCTTCTGGAAATACACAAGCTCATGTACTTCATGCAGGAAGCAGGCGAGCCGCTGAAGCTGAGGTACGAGAAAGCGCCCTACGGCCCGTACGCCGAGAACCTGCGGCACGTCCTGAAGTCGATCGAGGGTCACTTCATATCGGGCTACTCTGACGGTGGCGACGCCCCTGACAAACAGCTTGACTTGGTGCCTGGTGCCGTCGAGGATGCCCGCGCCTTCCTGGAAGGTTGTCCAGGAACGCGGTCACGCTTCGACAGGGTGTCCGACCTTGTTCAGGGGTTCGAGTCGTCGTTCGGCCTGGAACTGCTGTCGACGGTCCACTGGGTCGCCGCGGAGCGTCCGTCGGCGACTGCGGATGAGGTTATCGCCTATACCTACGCATGGGGCCCGCATAAGCGTCAGTTCTCTGAACGGCAGATACGCCTGGCGCTCGTTATCCTCGGTGACAAGGGCTGGCTTGTTTAGGCCCCCAAGCTTCAAGAAGGGGACCCGGCGGGCCGGATAGTCGCGTCACCCCAGGCATAGCGGCGCGCCAGGATTCACTTTGCGGCCGTTACTGCTCGTGGCTCCTCGTGCATCAGAACCCTGCTCAGCCCTACATTCTTCAGCATCGCACGAATCTCGTCTTCGTCATAGATCCGCATCCGCATCACGTGGACCTCTTCCGAGATTCTCCGCCCGTCCAGATCAACTTTGTATCGCAGCAGGGTTGTCGTCGTCTTCTCACCGCGGTCGATCGCGTGGAGCATCCGATCGTGCACGAGGGTCGCGCCGTCGGACTGGCGTGTCGCCGTCTTGGCGGGGCGCCATCGCCCGAGCAACTGGTCCGACATCTCGCCGTCCGGATCGTCCAGCGAGATCGCCAGGACTGCTCCCGGCGCCATATGCGCGCAAAACCGCCGCAGCGTCTCCACCGCCTCGTTCAGGTCGGTGACGAGTTGGAACGAGCCTCCCGGCACGATGATCGCGGTGTACTCGTGGGGCAGGTCCAACTCCTCCATCCTCTGCCTGTATAGGACCGGCGCCACACCGTCCTCGGCGGCGCGCTCGCGACAGATCTGCAGGATTTGGTCCGAAGAATCGACGCCTTCGACGTCGATTCCAGCCTTCAGGCAGGGTATCAGGAGCCGTCCTGTCCCGCATCCAACGTCCAGGGCTCGTCCAGCGCGGCGCGTCAGCAGGTCCAGATAGAACCCCTGGTCACTGGCGTCCGTACTGAAGTAGTCCCAGTTGGCTGCGGCCAGCCCGGTCCAGTCCATTCATCACTCCCAGACCGCCACGGGGTCGACCATCCCTGAGCATCCCGGCGTCCCATCGTCCTATCCCGGGCGGGTTGGCGATACTACGCTTCCCCCGCGGCTGCGGCTCTGCACCAGGCTCCCACCCCAAAGAGGCCGCCCCGATCGGGTGTGGACTCGGCGGTGGTGTATTCTTACATATGGCCGCTCGGGGGAGGTGCGGCTGCATTGAGAAGACTGAAGCTTTACATCGCCGCAAGCCTGGACGGCTATATCGCCGGCCCGGACGGGGAGATCGACTGGCTGGACGTTGCCGGAGACCTCGACTACGGCTACGCGGAGTTCTACGAGTCGATCGATACGACGCTGATGGGCAGCGCGACCTATCGAGTCGCTATCAGCGTACCGGAGTTTCCCTACTCGGACAAGACGAACTATGCCTTCACGCGGAGTTCTCCGCCGCCGGACACCGAGCACGTGCGGTTCGTATCGGGCGACATAGCCGGCTTCGTGCGCTCGCTGAAGGAGGAGGCCGGCGGGGCGATCTGGCTGGTCGGCGGAGGGCAGATCAATACGATAATGCTCAACGCGGGGCTGATCGACGACCTGATCCTGACCTCGTTCCCCGTGGTGTTGGGAGACGGGATTCCGCTATTCGCTCCCGGCGCGGCGCACGCCAGATTCGAGACAACAGGGTGTGAGACCTACGAGACGGGCCTCGTGCAGTGGCGAATGGTGAAGAGGCGCTGACGCAGGGAGAGCGAGACTGCGGAGGACCAATACGCTGTGCCTCAGATACGGATAGCGCCGATCTTCACGTTTAGGTTAGCTTATCAGCGGGGGTTAAGGCGCCCTACACGACGCCGTCGTCGCGCCAGGCGGCGATCTCGTCGTCGGTGGCCCCGGCGTAGTCCCGGAGGGCCTGGTCGGTGTGCTCCCCGAGGGCCGGTCCGATGCGGCGCGGCGGGGTTACGCCGGAGACCTTGATCGGGCTTGCGAGCTGCCGCACCGCGCCGAGCTGCGGGTGCTGCAGCTCGATGACCATTTCGCCCTCGGTCACCTGATCGTCGAGCACGGCCTGCGCGACTGTGTTGACCGGCGCGCACGGCACCTCCGCGCGCAGCGCCTGGAGCCACTCGGCGGTGGTTCGCGTGCGCGACAGCTCCTTGAGCGCCGCGCTGAGCGCCTCCCGGTTCGCCATGCGGGCCTCGAACGTGCCGAATCTGGGGTCTTCCGCAAGCTCCGGCGCACCCATGATGCGGACCAGGCTGCGGTAGAACTTCTCCTTGGCGCACATCACTACGATCCAACCGTCGCTTGTAGGCAGAACCTGGGATGGGACCCGCGACGGATGGGACGAGTCGGGCCATCTGCGCGGCTCGTATCCGGCGGTCAGATGCCACGCGCCCAGATAGGCGAGATGGGCCAGGGCGCTTTCGAATAGGTTGACGTCAACGTCGCATCCCCTGCCCGTCTCCCTCGCGCTCAGGATGGCGCTGACCATGCCGAGGGCGGCCAGCACGCCGGCGCTGTAGTCGACCATGGACAGGCCGGCCTTCTGCGGCGGAGTGCCGGGCTCCCCGGTAAGGCTCATCCACCCTGCGTACGCCTGCATGATGTAGTCGTAGCCCGGTTCGTGCGCCCGTGAGCCCCGTCGGTTGAAGGCGGACAGCGAGCAGCAGACTATGGAGGCTTTGACAGGGCTGAGCGCGTCGTAGTCGAGTCCGAGCTTGGAGGGGAGGTCTCCCCTGATGTTGTTGAAGACGGCGTCGCTCGCCCTGACGAGCCGGTGCAGGACGTCCTTCGAGCCGGGCCGCCTGAGGTCGAGGGTGACACTCTTCTTGTTTCGGTTGAAGCTCTGGAAGTAGAGGCTGTCCCGGTCGGACGTGTACGGCGGAACGTAGCGCGCCACGTCCCCGCCCGACCGAGGGTCCTCGATCTTGACGATCTCGGCGCCCATGTCGGCGAGCTGCATCGTGGCCCACGGCCCGGCGCCGAACTGCTCGAACGCGAGGATACGGACGCCCTTGAGGGGCGGGCGAACGTCGGAGGGTTCGGAGGTCTTCCGGCTCACGGGCTGGCCTGGAGGGGCCGCTATGCCGCGCGCTCGTAGACCTGGATGCGGTGCCTGTTGCGGTCCACGACGTACAGTCTGCCGTGGGCGTCGAGCTTGACGGCGGTGGGTTGCCAGAACAGCTTCTCGATGTAGCGCGGCGCCTCTCCCGGCGTCCATCCCCTGGCCGCGGGGTCCGGCTCCAGGTCTGACCTGGCCCGGGCGCCGGCCTCGTCGGCGTTCGCATTCAGGAACTCGGCGCCCCAGGTGGATACGGTGGCCTCGCCCATCAGCTTCTGCACGAAGCCGCCGTCGGTATCGAATACCTGCACCCTATCGTTGCCCCAGTCTGCGACGTACACGTAGCCGTCGGCGTCGACCGCCGCTGAGGCGGGACGGCGAAGCTGGCCGTCGCCGCTTCCGGACTCGCCGTAGGACGCGATGAACTCGCCGTCGGGCGAGAAGCGCTGAATCCTGTCGTTGCGCCAGTCTGCGACGTACACGTGTCCGTCCGGCGCGACCGTGATGCCCCACGGCAGGTCGAGCTGGCCGTCGCCGTCGCCGTGCTCGCCGAAGCTGCCCAGATGGGCGCCGTCGCCGGTGTAGGTCTGGACCCGGTGGTTCTGGTGGTCGGTGACGTACAGCACGTCGTCCGGCCCGAACACGAGCCCGCTGGGGCCGTCGATCTCGCCCGGCCCGGAGCCGACGGCGCCCCACTTGCCGAGAAAGTCGCCCGCCTCGTCGAAGACGCTGATGCGCTGGGTGTGCTCGTCGCTGACGTATACGCGGTTCAGGCTGTCGACGGCTATGGCCGTCGCGTGGATGAACTGGCCGTCCTCTTCTCCGATCGAGCCGAACACGCCGTGAAACCCGCCCTCGTAGTCGAGAATGCAGACGCGGACGCCGCGGGGGTCGCCCTCGTGGGAGCGGCTGAGCCCGTACAGGCGGCCATCGGCGCGGACGGCGAGGTCGACCGGGTAGTAGAAGCCCCTACCCTCCATCGCGGCAACGCCGAGGGTGCGGTCGTAGCGCATGAATATAGTCCGGCCGGGAGCGGTCGTAGAAGCCATCGTCGTGGTCCTTCGGCTACTCTTTCTGGAAGTCGGGCGCGGCGGCGACCAGTCGCAGCAGCTCTGCGGCCTTCCGGCGCGGCTCCGACTCTCCGTTCGTCTGTCCGGCGAACTCGACGAGCGCGGCGCGCGTGTCGGCCGAGACGTCTAACGCGCCCATCTGGTCCAGTGCTTCCTGCACCAGGTCCTCCGGGCCTGCCGGCCCGCCCCCGGAGATGACGCCGTCGATCATCTCGCTGATACCCGGCTTATCGGTGTCGGCGAACTGCTCCGCAGCGTAGTTCACGCGCTCCACAAGGCTGCCCGAGTCGATCCACTCGATGCCCTCGTGCCAGCCCTCTACGCTGGGCGGGTTGTTGAGCGCCTGCCCCATGACGACGAGCTGCCCGGCGTCGGCCTGCAGCTTGGGGTTGCGCAGGAGCCTGTCTCCGGTGAGCTTCAGCACGCCGACTACGAGCTCGGTGGGGCTCTTCACCTTCTGGTACATCGCGTCCTCGGACCTGAAGAAGTCGGACAGGAACAGGGTCCGGAGCATCGACTCGATGTTGTAGCCGCTGTCGAAGTAGGCCTGCGCCAGGGTGTCTATCGCGGCCGGGTCGCGTGGCTCCACGTAGGGCCACTGCGTCACCGGCGGCTCGTCGGCCACGAAGAAGCTGTACATGTTCCTGGAGATGAAACGCGCGGTGGCCTCCTGGCGGCAGGTGATCGCGACGATGTCCTCGCCGCCGAAGCGGCCGGTCTCGCCCAGGAAGGTCTTCTCGCCGTCGTCGTGGTCGTCGGGCCGGTACTCGAAGAAGAGGTCGAGCCTCCCGTAGGGCCACAGGGAGTCGTTGCGGGCCCGCATCAGCATGTACTCGGTGTTGGCGACCGTCCAGCCGGTGAAGGCGCGGGCGCACTCCTTGATGTCGTCCTCCGAGTAGTTGCCGACGCCCATGGAGAAGAGCTCGAGCAGCTCGCGGCCGTAGTTCTCGTTGATCGCGTCCTTGTGGTTGTCGTGGTTGTCCAGCCACAGGATCATCGACGGGTCGCGGGACAGGGCGATGAGCAGATCGGGGAGGTTGCCCTTGCCCAGCCGGCGGAACATTTCGATCTGGTCCATCAGCGCCCTGCCCTGCGCCAGCTTGGCGTAGCCGGTTGCGAACACGTTATGCCAGAAGAGCGCCACCTTCTCCTCGAGCGGATCGGTGCCGGTCACCATGCGGAGCAGCCAGTTTGCCTCGAAGCCGCTCATGCCGAGGCCGCCCGAGTGGTCGGGGTGGTAGCGGCTGACTACGTCGTGGTCGATGCCGCCGCCCGGGTTGCCCCGCAGCAGCGCCTCGACCGTGGCCTCGTAGCCCTGCTCGGCGTACCGCTCAAGCTCAGGGCGCGCGGCCCCGAAGCCGGCCCGGCGCATCAGGTGCGCGATCAGTGCGATGTCTTCCCGTGCCATTCTGTTTCCCTCCCGCCCTGGGACTCGCCGCGACCGGCTGTCGCGCCGTCGGAGTCCGTCGGGGATGGGACGATGCTACTGAAGCGCGGCAAGAGCGTCAAGCGTGGCGCAGGATCAAATGGCCGGCTACCAGACGGTCTCTATCTGTGTCGATGCGGCAAGAGTCTCATCCCGCGTTAGCGCCGGAGCGTCGAGGGCCATCGACTCCGCGGCGATGAGGCGGTCGTGCATCTCAGGGATCTCCGTGAGCAGGTCCAGCTTTTCGAGCTGCGCTCGGCCGAGGTCCGACAGCTCGATCCCTCCTACGGAGGCCAACGCATCCAGCAGGTGCGAAGGAGCAAAGGGTTGGCCGAGCTTGACTGAAAGGAAGTAGAACTCCGCAACGGCTATGGCCGGAACGACGATGGTCGCATTGCCAGTCTCCGCCAGCCGGAAGACGGCGGAGGCCGCCGCAGGGAGCCTCTCGGGCGACCGCAGATACCACCACAAGGCATGAGTGTCCGCCACAAACCGGGCTGGTCTATCCAGCACTATGGTCCTTCGGTCTGGCCGACGCCGGGGCCGGAACGTCCCATGCGGACTTGATTTCCAAGAAGTCTTCGTAGCTCGCGTCGGGAAGGTCGGCCAGCGCGCCCCTCAACGAGCTGAGCGAAGGCTTTCCTTCGTTCGGGTGAGGGACGGGCATGAGCCTGCCGCACGGCTTTCCACGCCGTGTGATGATAACGTCCTCGCCATCATCGAGACCTCTGAGTATCTCGCTGACCCTGGTCTTGAACTCTCTTACGCTGTAGGTGGTCACGTTGTATACTCCCGGTGGTCATATGCGCAGCGTGTCGTAACTACATCATAACTTTCGGGCGGCAGGGCCTGCAACCCCTGGGCGCGGCGGCGGTGGCGCAATACAGGGCTGGTTCGGTAGTCGGGCGGCAGGGTGTGTAGTCGGAGCCGGGCGTTCCGGGCTAGCCCACTCCCCCGCCGTCTATGACGAGGGGCGTGCCGGTGATGAAAGACGCCTCGTCGGACGCCAGGAACAGTACGCCGTTGGCGACCTCCCGAGGGTGGCCTACACGCTTCTGGAACGAGCCTTCCGTCGACAGCTTGTTGTACTCCTCTACGCTGGCGCCGACGAAATTGCGGTGGCGCTCAGAGGCGGCCGTCCGGATGCTGCCGGGGCAGACGCAGTTGACCCTGATGTTGTAAGGGGCCAGGTCGAGGGCGAGGCATCGGGTGAGCTGTAGCAGCGCCCCCTTCGAGGAGTTGTACGGAACGAACGCGGGCTGTGCTATGAAGCTGCTGACGGACGCGACGTTGACTATCGCGCCGCCGCCAGCGGCCTTCATATGGGGAATCGTATGCTTGACCGTGTTCGCTGCGCCAAACACGTTGACCCCCATGACGCGCTGCCAGTCGTCGCCGGTGACGTCCTCTATCGCGCCGAAGACGAAGACCGCCGCGTCGTTGACCAGCACGTCGACTGGGCCAAACGCATCTACGGCCCCCGCGACCATCTCCTCGACCTCGGACTCTACCGACACGTCGGTCTTGATGAAGGCCGCCTCGCCGCCGGCCTGTCGGATCAGCCGGATGGTCTCTTCGCCTCCGTCGACGTCGACGTCGGCCACGGCGACCCTCGCGCCCTCCTCGCCGAAGCGCTCGCAGATGGCCCGTCCTATGCCGGCCGAGCCTCCCGTAACGATGGCGACCTTGTCTTCGAGCCTCATCGGCCTTGCCTCGTCTCGCGTACTTGGGACTGCTTTTGGACCGTAGGGATCGCGCTCGATCCTCATAGCCCCAGGAGGGGGGCCAAATCCTGGTACTTGATATTGATGCTCCAGTCGGTTACTTGGTTCAGCCGCCGCGCTCCCCCTGGGAGGAGTTGGCCTCCCCTGGTCAGGAAGGCGACGGTGATTACCCTCTTGCCTGAGTCCTTTACCACCTCTACGGCGGGAACGTAGTCCTGATCACCCGAAAGAATGATCGCGACATCATAGATGTCTCTCAACATGATCATGTCCGAGGCGAGCTTGACGTCAACCGCCTTCTCCTGCCTGAGTTGCTGTTCGAACAGGTTGTACGTGATTGCGCCCGCCCGCCTGAATTCAACCGCGTCGTGACGCTGGGCGATGCCGTTCTGGATGGTGCGCCACCCGTTGGACCTGTTCAGCATCTTGCTCCGACGTTCCTCTAGAACGGCGACCAGCTTCTCCATCTCAGAGCGGCGATCATCGGCTCCTACAGAGTTGAGGAGTTCGCGGAATGGAGGATGATTCGAAAGAAGGCGCAACAGACTATCCGGCTTGGTCTGGATGTGAGGGAAGCGGTAAGGGTAGAAGTCGACCGACTCTATGACGTACCAGTAGGTCCTGACCCTGACCCCACAGCCAGTCGCCTCCTGGACTATCCGATCAAATAGAGATGTCCAGTCAGCCGACTTAGGCAGATAGTCTGAACGTTGGAAGTCAGAAAACAGGCTCCCGATGGAATGCCTAAAGTTTTCGCCATCAACGAAATGCATGCTCTGTCGGGCATAGTTCTCCGGGTGAAAAAAAGAGGCGGCAAACACGCAGCTTGCCGCCAATCGTTCTAGCACTCAGGACGCACCTGAGCTTGACATGATCATATTGGCAACCTGACGCATTGTCAACCCACCTATGGCGGAACGGCTTCGCGCAATGCCGTCAGTCGCGGTAGAAGCCCAGGTTCTCCCGCGTGTCCCGGCGGACCGTGTCCTCGTTCAGCGTGACGCCCAGCCCGGGCCCTTCGGGGAGGTCGATGTACCCGTCCTGGATGAGGGGCGGGCCGTCTACGAGTTCGTTCCAGATGGGCAGGTCGAGGTGGTGGAACTCCAGCGCAAGGAAGTTGGGCACCGCCGCCATCACGTGACACGTGGCTACCGTCTCGATGGGGCTGCCGATGTTGTGGGGCGCCACCGGGATGTAGTACATGTCCGCGAGGTCGGCTATGCGCCGGCCCTCCAGCAGCCCGCCCGCCTTTGCCAGGTCGGGCGAGATGATGTCCGCCGCCTGCTTCTCCACCAGCTCGCGAAAGCCGTAGCGCGTGTAGAAGTTCTCGCCCGTGCATATAGGGGTCGTCGTGGAATGCGTCACCTTGGCCATTGCCTCGACGTTCTCCGGCGGGATCGGGTCCTCCAGCCAGAGCAGGTCCAGGTCCTCGAAGGCGTGGGCCACCTTCAGGATGTCGACCGGCGAGTAGTACCAGTGGGCGTCGATGGCCAGGTCCGTGTTGGGGTCGAGGGCCTCGCGCACGGCCGTCACCACGTCGACGTAGTGGGCCACGTCGTCGTTGCTGATGGCACGGTTGTAGTGGTCGCGGCGGGACGGCAGCGGGTCGATGTCGAACTTGATGGCCGTAAAGCCGCGCGCCTCGACCTCCCTGGCGGTCTTCGCGTACGACTTCGGCGTCTCCTCTGCGCCCGCGTGGCAGTCGTTGTAGATGCGGATGCGGTCCCGGAACTTGCCGCCCAGAAGCTGCCAGATCGGAACGCCCAGCGCCTGTCCTGTGATGTCCCACAGCGCCGACTCGATGCCGCTGATGGCGCTCATGACCGCGCCCTGGTAGTAGCCCGAGGCCGACATCGAGCTCATCATGTCCCGGAATAGCCGGTCGACGTTGCGCGGGTCCTTGCCGATCAGCGCGTTCGTCAGTCGTGGATCGACGGCGATCTGGTGCACGCCCGCGCCGTGGTAGGCCTCCCCGATGCCGGTGACGCCCTCGTCCGTCTCGACCTTGACCAGCACCCAACCGACCTGGGACAGCAGTACCGAACCGATGTGGGTGATCTTCACGCCAAAGTTGCTCCGTGCGGACTGTAGAGCCCGACCTATACACTTGGGGCCCGATAGTCACCGCGGCCAGTCGCGGCATGGTAGGCCGTTCGACATGGCCCGTCAAACGTTGTCGTACTGCCCGACACGGCCTTCCGACCTCAATCTGATGAGACAGGTCGCAACCCCCTGGTTCGCTGACGACGTGACAGCTGAAGAACAGGACGCTCTGGTAATGCTGCGGAGCGTCGTATGGAAGGACATCGAATTGAGGAACGGGAGCGCCCCGGCCAGTACTCCCCCCCCCACGCGGCGGGTGCCGCCCACACCGCGGCCCGTCGAGCACGGTAGACTATGCCAACGCCTGGCCCGTATTGAAGCGCCGCGGCTGCCGTGGGACAATGGCCCGCGCCTCGACTTCGTCGGGCAAGAAGCGGCGCATGTGACAGACAAAGGGAAGGGAAACACCGGCGATGGCAGTCGACACGGACCATTTCGACGTGCTCAGGTGGCGGTGCATCGGCCCGTTCAGAGGCGGCCGCTCCGTGGCGGTCGCCGGTCATCCGACCGATCGGCAGGTGTTCTACTTCGGCGCCTGCGTCGGCGGCGTGTGGAAGACCGACGACGGCGGGACGTTCTGGCGCAACGTGTCCGACGGCTTCTTCACCTCGGCGTCGATCGGCGCCATCGGCGTCTCCCAGTCGGACCCCGACGTTGTCTACGTGGGCACGGGAGAGAGTTGCATCCGGGCCAACCTGGGCCAGGGCGACGGCGTTTACAAGACGACCGACGGCGGCCAGACGTGGGCCAACGTCGGCCTGCGCGAGAGCTGCCAGATCGGCGCCGTGCGGGTGCATCCCAAGGACCCGGACGTGGTCTACGTGGCCGCGCTGGGCAACGCCTTCGGGCCGAACGAGCAGCGCGGCGTCTTCCGGTCCACGGACGGCGGCGACACCTGGGAGCGGGTGCTCTTCGTCAGCGAAGACGCCGGAGCTGTCGACATCAGCATGGACCCGAGCAACCCCCGCGTGCTCTACGCGTCCATCTGGCAGGTGCGCCGGGTGCCGTGGATGCTGTCCAGCGGCGGCCCGGACAGCGGTCTGTTCAAGTCGACGGACGGCGGCGACACGTGGGAGGAGCTGAGCGGCAACGAGGGCCTGCCCGAGGGGCCGATGGGCAAGATCGGCGTCGCCGTGTCCCCTGCCCGCCCCAACCGCATCTGGGCGATCGTGGAAAGCAGGGAGGGCGGCCTGTTTCGCAGCGACGACGCCGGCGCGACCTGGCGTCGGATCAGCGAGAGCCACGACCTCGGCATGCGGCCGTGGTACTACAGCCACGTCTTCGCCGACCCGCGGGACGCCGACACCGTGTACGTCTTCAACGTCAAGGCCTGGAGGTCTACGGACGGCGGCCGGACCTTCTCCCACATCACGATGCCGCACACGGATACCCACGACCTGTGGATCGACCCGCGGGACACGTCGCGGATGATCGCCGGCAACGACGGCGGCGGCTGTGTGACCTTCAACGGCGGGGAGACGTGGTCGACCGTCTTCAACCAGCCAACCGGCCAGTACTACTACATGACCGCCGACGACCAGTTCCCCTACCGGGTATACGGCACGCAGCAGGACGGCACGGCGGTCAGCGTCGCCAGCCGATCGTACATGGGCGCGATCACCCAGGTCGACTGGTACGACGTCGGGATTTCCGAGAGCGGACACGTCGCCGTGAAGCCGGACGACCCGAACATCGTCTACTCGGGCGCGATAGGCAGCTCGTGGGGCCGGGGCGACTCGCTGCTTCGCTACGACCACCGCACGGGACAGGTGCGCATCGTGTCGGTCTGGCCGGAGCTGATGTCGGGCTGGGGGCTGAGGGACCACAGGTACAGGTTCCAGTGGAGCTACCCGATCGTCTTCTCGCCCCACGATCCGAACGTGCTGTACGTGGCCGCCAACGTCGTCTTCCGCAGCGACGACGAGGGCCAGACGTGGCGGACGATCAGCCCCGACCTGACCCGGGCGGACGTGTCGAAGATGGATCTGTCGGGCGGCCCGATCTCCAACGAAACGACCTACAACGAGCACTACGGGACGATCTTCTCGTTCGCCGAGTCGCCGCACGAGCCCGGCGTGCTCTGGGCCGGTTCCGACGACGGCCTGCTGCACCGCTCGTCCGACGGCGGCGCCACGTGGGAGAACGTCACTCCCGACGTGCTCCCCGACCCCATTCGCATAGACACGATCGAGCTGTCACGCCACGACCCTGAGAGGGCCTACCTGTCCGGCACCAGGTACAAGCTGAACGACCGGCGGCCCTACCTGTTCCGGACGACCGACGGCGGCCGGACGTGGGCGAAGATCACCGACGGCATCCCCGAGGACGACTTCACGCGGGTGATACGCGAGGACAGGGTGCGGCCGGGAATGCTGTACGCCGGCACGGAGTCGACGGTCTACGTCTCGTTCGACGACGGCGACTCCTGGCGCCCCCTGCAGAGCAATCTGCCGGTGGTGCCTATAACGGACATGAGTGTCAAGGACGACGAGATCGCGGTGTCGACGAACGGCAGGTCGTTCTGGGTACTGGACGGCCTCCCGCTGCTGCGGCAGATGGACGGCGCGGCCGAGGGTCCGGCATGGCTGCTCGGGCCGGGTAAGGCGCACCGGGTATCGCCGCCGATGGGCCTGATCCTCCCGCCCTACGAGGGCAAGAACTACGAGACCGGGTCGCTGAAGCTGTCCACGTTCCTCGACGGCAAGGACGACAACGGCGAGCCGAGCAGGACCTTCCTGGACGCGGGGTCCAATCCTCCCGACGGCGTCGTCGTGGCCTACTACCTGAAGGAGCGCCCGGAGGACGAGGTCACGCTCACGTTCCTCGACGAGAACGGCGCGCAGGTTAACGCCTTCTCCAGCCGGCGCGACGAGTCGGAGAAGCTGCCGCGGACGCTCGAATGGGTGCAGCAGCAGACGGTGCCGGCCGAGCCGGGCATGAACCGCTTCGTCTGGAACATGCGCTATCGCCACGCGCGTCTGCTCAAGGGCGCCGGCGCGATCGACTTCGGCATGATCGGGCCGCTGGCCGCGCCCGGGACCTACCAGGTCAGGCTGACCGTCGGCGACTACTCTGAGACGCAGGGCTTCGAACTCGTGCCGGACCCGCGCGTCGCCTCCGGCCCCGAGGACTACAGGGCGCAGCGCGACCTGCTGCTCGCGATCCGCGACCGGATCTCGGCCGGCCACGAGGCCGTCGACCGCATCCGGGGCCTGCGCGCGCAGGTCGAGGCGAGCCGAGACGGCGGCAGCGCCGCCGAGACCGCCGGCCCTATCCTGGACGAGCTGTTCGGCATCGAGGACGAGCTGGTGGATACCGACCTAGGCGCGGGCGGCGACGCCCGCGGCCGCCGGTCCCGCATCGTCACGAAGTTCGCCGAGCTGCAGCGAGTGCCGTCGAACGCCGACTACGCCCCGACACAGGCGTCCTACGACGTGTTCGACAGTCTCTCGGCGAGGCTCGACGAGCAGCTACGGCGGCTGGACCGGCTGGTCGACGGCGCACTCGCGCAGATGGTGGGCGGATCTGCGCCACAGCAAGGCGGCGGCTAGAGTGGACGGACCCCTTCCGGAACGGGACCGATGAGACTAAAGTTGGCGGTGGTGTCTGAGCGGACTCCCAACAACTTCAGCGCATATGTCCCAGTCTTGCCCGGTTCATCAGCAGGGGCAAGACCTGGGACGAAATCCGCGGAATGATCCGGGAGGCGATAGCCTTCCACATCGAAGATCTGACGGAGCAGCGCGAGCCGGTTCCCGAACCGCGCATGTCAATTGGTGATGCGATGGCGCACCATATCGTGAGCCTCTCAGACGTTGGGGAAACCGTTCCCGAGTTGGAGACGACGTTCGGCATGGTCGAGGTGGAAGCGGCGGCCAGGGTGGCGTAGCCGTATCCGGATAGAGGTCAGCATGGAGCTAAACATACCGGACGAGCGCGACGCAAAGGCGCTCCGGGCGGCGGCCAACGAGCATCTGTTCATCGGCATGAACAGCCGTTCCCGTTTGGAGGCCGAGGGCGGCCCGCTGGTGCCGACCGCCAGCCGGGGCATATACGTATCCGACATCGACGGCCGGGAGTACGTCGACGGCATCTCCGGCATGTACTTCCGGAATATCGGACACGGTCGCGAGGAGGTAGCGAGGGCGGTCTACGAACAGCTCACGGAGGTGAGCATGCACGTGTACGCCTCAGCCACGCCGCCCACCATCCGGCTGGCCGCGAGGCTGGCGCAGATCACCCCGGGCGACCTGAGCCGAACCTTCTTCTCCCAGGGCGGGTCCGAGGCCAACGAGACGTCGCTCAAGATGGCTCAGGCGTACCACGTGCGGCGCGGCGATCCGGGACGCTACAAGGTCATCAGCCGCCGCGGCTCATACCACGGCAGCACCTACGGCACGTTGTGGCTGGGCGGCCACCCCGGGTTCCCGCGGGCCGACTACCAGCCCGTGCCGGCGAACGCGGTCCACGTGCCGCAGCCGCACTTCTACCGCTGCGAGCTGGGGAGCAGGTCTCCCGCCGAGTGCGCGGAGCGGACGGCCGACGCAGTGGAGCAGGCCATCCTGTTTCACGGCCCGGAATCGGTGTCGGCGTTCCTGGGCGAGCCGGTGTCGCAGCCGCTTGGCGGGGTCGTGCCGCCAGACGGCTACTGGCAGCGCGTCCGCGAGATATGCGACAGGTACGGTGTGCTGCTCGTCTTCGACGAGATAATCACGGGCTTCGGCCGCTTGGGCGCCTGGTTCGGGGCGGACTACGTCGGCGTGACGCCGGACATCATGAGCATCGCCAAAGGTGTCACGAGCGGCTACTTCCCGGTCGGAGGCTCCATCGCCTCGTCCAGGGTGGCCAAGGTGTTCGACGACGAGGCGTTCAGCCACATGTACACCTACTCGGCGCATCCCGCCGGCGCCGCGGCCGCGCTCGCCAACATCGAGATCCTGGAGCGCGAGAATCTAGTCGAGAACGCCCGCCTGCGCGGCGAGCAGCTCGAGGGCCGCCTGCTGAACATGAAGGAGATGCACCCCATCGTCGGCGACGTCCGCGGCGCCGGGCTGCTGAGGGGCATCGAGATAGTCAAAGACCGGGAGACGAAGGAGCACTTCCCTGCTTCCATGACCATAAACTCGCTTCTGACGAGAGGGTTCATGGAACGCGGCCTGTGGCTGAGGGCCCAGCCCTACATAGTGCCCATCGCCCCGCCGCTGATCGTCACGGCCGACGAGATAGACATGATCGCCGACGCCATTGACGGCGCTCTCACAGATGCGGAGAGCGAATTGGAGATAGGCTGACAACCTCCTCTCCATCGACGGGAGAGGGCTGGGGTGAGGGTGACAGGACTCTAGCATGCGACTGGTAGTGATCGGCTGCGGGTACGCCGGCAAGACGACCCTCGCCCGCGTATCGCGGACCGGGTCTCCGCCGACTCCGGGTCGGCGGTCCGCGTGCACGATCACTGGGTCCCTCCGGGCATCTGGGACCAGGACCCGGCCACCTGCTACGTCATCGGCCCGGACGGCGTCCTCCCCGAGCGGTCGCGCTACGGCGGTCTCGGCGGCGCCGAACGGGACCGGCTGGCCAGCCTGCACGCCGCCGACGTAAAAGCGCTGAGCCCCTGGCTGCTGGAACAGCACCAGCGCGCGATGGTCTGGCGGCACCTTCACCCCAACATCCACGAGGAGGTCGGCGAGCTCGGCCTCCTCGCTCACACCATTCAGGTAGACTTCTACTATGCGGAGGCCGTCTACGCGCCGCTCTACTACGGTTACGGCGGCCCGGGCGCCTTCGACGATCGCGACCGCAGGGCCCGGGAGTGGGACGAGAGGCTGATGGCGATAGCCCCGGAGACCGTCCTGGTGCACGTCAAGGCAACCGCGGAGGAGATCGAACGGCGGATGGCCGCGGCCCCTCGCGTCGACTCGGTGCCGAAGAGCGGCGACGCGGAGCGCGTGCTACGGCGCTACGCAGAGCAGCTCGGCGCATCCCTGGTCGGACGAAAGATCGAGATAGATACGACGGGCTCGACACCGGAGCAGGCGTTGGACGAGCTGTTGCGAGGCATAGCGGCGTACTCGTAGCCGAGTCACCCAACCGGTCGGTTCGACCAGGGCCTCGGCACCGGCCACGATGCAGGAGGAGCAAATGCTGGACACGGAGACCCTCAAAGGCCGATGCGTCCTGCTGGAGCCCTTGTCGTCGGATCACGTTCCGGGTCTGGCCCTGGCGGCTGCCGGGTCGAGGGCGACGTACGACCTGACGGATGTTCCGGCTGACGCGACCGGAATGCGGCGATACGTGGACACCGCGTTGTCTGGCAGGGACTCGGGGGATATGTTCTTTTTGCGGTCGTCGACCGTCTGAGCGGTCGGGTCGTCGGTTCGACTCGGTTTGGTAACATCGAGTTCTGGAGCTGGCCTGCCGGGAATCCCCACCAACGCGGCGAGCACCTGCCGGACGCGGTCGAGATCGGTTGGACGTGGCTGGCGTGTGGCGCTCAACGGACCGGTGTGAACACCGAGGCGAAGCTACTGATGTTGACGCATGCGTTCGAGTCCTGGATGGCCCACCAGACTTGACAAAATCAAGAACCTTCATTTGACGGACTCAATCGACACGGAAAACTGAGGTACGCGTGGGCGGTCGATTTGGGTCCATTCAAGCCAGGTCGGTAAAGCGGACTCACCAATGAGTGTGTCACGTCGTTCCCGCGTACCCGAACGTATCACCAGGCCCGATGAACGGTTCGATTCTTCTTCACGGGGCCTATTTTGACGATAGACAGAACCGTCTTCGAGATGTGGCTGGACAGCCCCCAAGCTCCTGTAGGCCCGTAGTATAATCAAAGCTGGTCAGCCTGTCCCGCCCCTGTGTGTGCAGCCTTTCTCGTTGTCTCGCGCTTCCGCAAAATGGTAGAATCGTAGGCTTAGGAAGATGCCTATGAAAGGGGGACGCATGAAGGACGCAGACGCGTCGGCACTTACGCAGCCCATCAGGCGCACATCTCCACCGAGCCGTCCCGCTGAGGAGACGGCCCGCCTTGGCGACGAGATATACGAGCGGGACATCCGATCGAAGGTCGAGGCCGATCACGTTGGAGAGGTCGTTGCCATCGACGTAGCGAGCGGCAGCTGGGCCATCGGCGAAGACGAGATTGTCGCCACGGACCGTTTGCAGACTAAGCGACCTGACGCTTATGACGTTTGGTGCCTGAGAGTTGGCTACCGGGCGCTATATAGCTTTGGGGGCGGGTCCCTGCGAAGCGCCCAGTGATCCAGGGGGTGGTGAACTCCGCCTACGAAGCCGTGGTACCCCTTACCCTGCAAGGCCCGGAGGGGCAGACGCGGGAAATCGAAGCCGTGATCGACACTGGCTACAACGGCTTCCTGACTCTGCCCCCGGCCTTGGTGGCGGAGTTGGGCCTAGCCTACCGTGACCGAGGCCGGGCTATCTTGGCCGACGGTAGCGAATCCTTTTTCGATACCTATGATGTTACTGTGCTCTGGGACACCCATCTGCGAAATACCAGGGCCAGCGCTGCCGACGCTACTCCTCTCGTAGGGATGCGGTTGCTGGACCGGCACAACCTGAACATCGACGTTGAGGACGGCGGTCACGTCGTCATCCAAGCCAGAGAATAGCAAGCCTCACGGGGGTATGCTCCCCCTCCCTGCGCCGTGCCATTTTTGCGTTTCCGGTCCGGTTCTCCCCGCGAAGGCCGGTAAACCGCCGTGGACGCGCCCCAAGGCCTTTTCATTTTCCAGCGTTATAGTCGATGCCCATAAGTGCTCTCGAAGGACTTGCAACAAACGGTCCGCCCTGGCAACGGTCGGGGGGAGACTGGTCACCGCATAGCTCACCGTCGCCGCTCCAGCCGGCACACCTGTTGCAGATGAGGCCAGGCATCGCCCATCGTCCCGGCGCTACCGGCATACTCGTTTACCTCCGGGTCAGCTAAGGCCCACAGCTCACGCCGTTCCAGCCGTCCATGACGCCGCTTGGACGAGGCATCCACCCCCACCATCAACTTGCCCCTCTAGCCCGCCATTCCCGCGCCTGCCAAGGGGACACTACCGGCCCGTTGACCCTGTTAGTTTCCAGTGGGGGAAATGCTCCCACAAGGTCCTGGTACAAAGCGGGCTGATTCTCTTTTACCGGCAACGGGTAATCCCCACCACCAACCACCGCCTGATGGTGAGCGGATAGGTTCCCAGGCGAGGGGCCATCTCCGCCCACGTCAGGCCGGACTCCTCCTTGAGCAGCTTCAGCCGCTTGGGAAAGTCATCGGGGAAGACGTAGAGCCTTCTCCTGTAGTGAGTGCGCTGTCTCGGCATGACGTCGCTGGTCTTCTCAGGCTAGTCCATCCGACCACGGATGCCGAGTTGATGCCCATTTATCTTGACGTTGTAGGTCAGCCCGTCGCCGCCCGCATCACCGCCAGGACGGCGCCATCGCCGCTGTAGGCGGTAATCCGGTATTCGTACCTGGTGTTCTTCTCCACATCGTCGTCGTAGTGGCTCGTTGCCCGGAATTTTCCAGGCAGCAATTGGCCGTTCTTCTCAATGGTGTAGTGGTCCGCCTTGCTCACTTCATCCCACTGAAGTATGACCCGGCCTTGGCTTTCGACGTAGAACGCCGTTGCCTGGTAGTCACCAGACTCGGATCCTCCTTCATCGGATTCCGCCGCGCCGGCTGTGGCGGCAACGGCTGGTTCAGACCAGGGGCCCCAACCCTCTGCGTTGCTGGCACGCACCCGCACATCGTAGGAAGTCCCCTCCGCTACCGTCTGCCCATTCCGGTTCACCAGATTGTAGCCGGTCCCGATCCCGGTGGGCGTCGGCTTCACGTCTGCGTAAGCCGAGTCTTCCGCCGAGGCCAGCTTGTACTGGATGCCGTAGCCGGTAATGGCCGAAGAACCTTCCGCCGGCGCCGTCCAGGTGATCCGGAAGGAGGTTTCCTTCACGTTGATAATCTCCGGCGCGGCCGGTTGGCCCGGCGGGGTGTCCGCCACGTCCGTAACCGTGATGGTCACGCCAATGCTGGCCGACAGCCCGCCGCCGTCGGTGGCGGTGACGGTCACCGAGTAGGAAGCCTTACCCTCGTAGTCCAGCGCGCCCTTGGTCTGCAGCTGCCCGGAGGCCGAGTCTATGGCGAAGTGGCCGTCGTCCGCCGTCGTGCCCAGCGTGTAGGTCAGCGTATCCCCGTCATCGGGGTCGGCGGCCGTTACCGGGCTGCCGATGTTGGTGTTGGCGGCGGTGTTCTCGGCCACGCTGACCGTCACGGTGGCGGCGGCAAAGGCCGGGGCCTGGTTGATCGGGGCCGGCGCCGCGCCGGCTGTGGCGGCAACGGCTGGTTCAGACCAGGGGCCCCAACCCTCTGCGTTGCTGGCACGCACCCGCACATCGTAGGAAGTCCCCTCCGCTACCGTCTGCCCATTCCGGTTCACCAGATTGTAGCCGGTCCCGATCCCGGTGGGCGTCGGCTTCACGTCTGCGTAAGCCGAGTCTTCCGCCGAGGTCAACTTGTACTGGATACCGTAGCCGGTAATGGGGGAAGAACCGACCGTCGGCGCCGTCCAGGTGATCCGGAAGGAGGTTTCCTTCACGTTGATAATCTCCGGCGCGGCCGGTTGGCCCGGCGGGGTGTCCGCCACGTCCGTAACCGTGATGGTCACGCCAATGCTGGCCGACAGCCCGCCGCCGTCGGTGGCGGTGACGGTCACCGAGTAGGAAGCCTTACCCTCGTAGTCCAACGCGCCCTTGGTCCGCAACTGGCCGGTGACCGAGTCTATGGCGAAGTGGCCGTCGTCCGCCGTCGTGCCCAGCGTGTAGGTCAGCGTATCCCCGTCATCGGGGTCGGCGGCCGTTACGGGGCTGCCGATGTTGGTGTTGGCGGCGGTATTCTCGGCCACGCTGACCGTCGCGGTGGCGGCGGCAAAGGCCGGGGCCTGGTTGGCCGGGGCGGGCGCCGCGCCGGCTGTGGCGGCAACGGCTGGTTCAGACCAGGGGCCCCAACCCTCAGTGTTGCGGGCGCGCACCCGCACCGTGTAGGAAGTCCCCTTCGCTACCGTCTGCCCACTCCGGTTCACCAGATTGTAGCCGGTGACGATCCCGGTGGGCGTGGGTTTCACGTCTGCGTAAGCCGAGTCTTCCGCCGAGGTCAGCTTGTATTGGATGCCGTAGCCGGTAATGGGGGAAGAACCGACCGTCGGCGCCGTCCAGGTGACCCGGAAGGAGGTCTGCTGCACGTTGATAATCTCCGGCGCGGCCGGTTGGCCCGGCGGGGTGTCCGCCACGTCCGTAACCGTGATGGTCACGCCAATGCTGGCCGACAGCCCGCCGCCGTCAGTGGCGGTTACCGTCACCGAGTAGGAACTCGTGCCCTCGTAGTCCAGCGCGCCCTTGGTCTGCAGCTGCCCGGAGGCCGAGTCGATGACGAAGTGGCCGTCGTCCACCGTCGTGCCCAGCGTGTAGATGAGCGTGTCCCCGTCATCCGGGTCGGCGGCTGTTACGGGGCTGCCGATGTTGGTGTTGGCGGCGGTATTCTCGGCCACGCTGACCGTCGCGGTGGCGGCGGCGAAGGCGGGGGCCTCGTTCACGTCGGTTACGTCGATGGTCACCTGGATGCTGGCCGACAGCCCGCCGCCGTCGGTGGCGGTCACGGTCACCGAGTAGGAAGCCTTACCCTCGTAGTCCAGCGCGCCCTGGGTCTGCAACTGGCCGCTGGCCGAATCTATGGCGAAGTGGCCGTCGTCCGCTGTCGTACCCAGAGTGTAGGTAAGAGTGTCGCCATCGGGGTCGGCGGCCTTCACCGGGCTGCCGATGTTGGTGTTGGCTGCGGTATTCTCGGCCACGCTGACCGTCGCGGTGGCGGCGGCGAAGGCCGGGGCCTGGTTGATCGGGGCGGGCGCCGCGCCGACTGTGACGGCAAAGGCCGCATCAGACCAGGGGCCCCAACCCTCCGCGTTACTGGCGCGCACCCGCACCGCGTAGGAAGTCCCACTCGCTACCGTCTGTCCGCTCCGGTTCACCACGTTGTAGCCGGTGCCGGTCCCGGTGGGCGTGGGCTTCACGTCAGCGTAGGCGGCGTCTGCCGCCGAGACCGGCTTGTACTGGATGCCGTAGCCGGTAATGGCCGACGAACCCGCCGCTGGCGCGGTCCAGGTGATCCGGAAGGAGGTTTCCTTCACGTTGATAATCTCCGGCGCGGCCGGCTGGCCCGGCGGCGATGCCGCCACGCCATCAGTGGTCACCGTGGCCGCAGCAGACCAGGGCCCCCAACCCTCGGTGTTACGGGCCCGCACCCGCACGTCGTAGGAAGTCCCCTCCGCTACCGTCTGCCCACTCCGGTTCACCACATTGTAGCCAGTCCCGGTCCCGGTGGGCGCGGGCTTCACGTCAGCGTAAGCGGAGTCTTCCGCCGAGGCCAACTTGTACTGGATGCCGTAGCCGGTAATGGCCGAAGAACCGGCCGCCGGCGCGGTCCAGGTGGTCCGGAAGGAGGTTTCCTTCACGTTGATGATTTCCGGCGCATCCGGCTGGCCCGGCGGCGTGTCCGCCACGTTGGTGACTATGATGGTCACCTGAATGTCGGTCGTCTGCCCGTCGCCGTCGGTGGCGATCACCGTCACCGAGTAGGAGCTCTTGTCCTCGTAGTCCAGCGCCCCCTTGGTCCGCAGCTGGCCGGTGGCCGAGTCGATGCTGAAGTGACCGGCGTCGTCGCCGCCCAGGCTGTAGGTAAGCGCGTCCCCGGTCTCCGGTTCGGCGGCGCCGAACGGGTCGCTGATGTCCGTGCCTGGGGCGGTGTTCTCCGCCACGCCAACCATGATCCCCTCGGCGCCGATAGCCCGGGCGGAACTCTGGGCCGTGACCTGCAGGGTCGTTTGGGCGTCGAACTCCTGGGAGGTGGCCGTGCCGTCGCCGTCCCAGTCCGCCTTCAGAATCGGATACCGGCTGCCGGTCCCGAAGTCCCAGGGGTCGTCGGCTATGCCGTCCCCATCGATGTCCACGTTCCAGTCGGCGTAGATGCCGCTGTAGCCGGTGGGGCTCTGCAGTTCGGCGGTGGTCAGGCCCTCGCCGCGATGCCACTCATAGTAATCGGGGTCCCGGATGCCGCTGACCGGATGGTCTGAGGCGTCGACATCCCAGTAGCTGTCGGTCTCCGTGCCGAGCGCGCTGTCGCCGACCAGCCCGCCGATGTGCCAGAAGTAATCGGCCCGGTAGTTGTTCTCGCCGCCATCGTAGGTCTCCCGCACCGCCTTCTCCCAGGCCGCTTGGTCGCCCGGCTCATAACCAAAGAAGGACCGGTCGGGCGGCTGTATCCTGGGGTTGTAGTAGGGAGAGCCCTTGATCGGATAGGACATCGGGCTCAGCTTCATGTAGAGGGGATGCCCGCCGGTGGAGTAGCTCGCCTTCACTGTGCCCCAGTTGTTGCCCACCAGGCCGCCCACGCCGTTGGCCTTGAAGGGCTCGTCGAAGTCCCACGGGTCCTGGTTCCCTATGCCGAAATCCAGCTCGCCCCGGGCGTAGCTGGCGATGATATTGCCGAAGTTGGAGCCCACCAGGCCCCCGTTCGCCTGGGGCGCCGACACATCCCCCGTGGCGAAGCTGCCGCGGACCATCGAGTCCGAACCGGCCCAGCCCACCAGGCCGCCGGCGTGTCTGCTGTCATCCAGCGTGCCGAACACGTTGGCGTCGGAGTAGCTCGACACGATGACGCTGCCCACAGTGAGCTTGCCGAGCAGCCCGCCGACGATTCCGGCGCCGGACACGCTGCCGGTGGAGTAGCTGTCATGGATGAACGCGTGGGCCTCGCCGGCCAGCGCGCCCACGCGCTCCCCGCCGGTCACCTGCACATTCTCCAGGCCCACCCGGTAGATTTGGTTGCGCCACGTGTAAGGGAACCCCAGGCGAGAGAACAGCCCCACATCATCGCGGTCCGGCCGGTTGATGAACAGGTTGGAGATGGTGTAGCGGTTGCCCTCGAATGTGCCGTAGAAGCGGATGGGCTCCCAGCCCAGGCCGCCATTCCAGTAGGCGTCGCTGCTGTCGATCACGGCGCCGTCGTCATTGTCGGTGAAGGTATCGGTGTTGAAGTCCAGGTCCTTGTTCAGCTCGTAGCCGGTGCAGGTGGGCTGGTCGGGGGTGTTGACGTCGTCGTCGTGGTCCGCCGCCGGGCAGCCCATGCCCAGGGCGGGGCCGGGGAAGGCGAACTCGTAGGCGTCCTTGTGGGCGGCGGTCACGACGCCATCGCCGTTTGGGTTCCAACGGATGGCGTTGAGCTGCTCCAGACTGTCCACCTCGATCAGGCCGTCGTCGTCGTCGTCGTAGTCCACGCCGGAGGGCGCCGCGCCGGCCTGGCCGCTGGCGGTGGCGCTGAAGGGGCCAGTCCCCTCGTGGTTCTTGGCACGCACCTCTACGCCGTAGGTGTCCCCGGGGTTCAGGCCGCGGATCCGCGCCCTGGCGTTGGCGCCCCGGTGGTTATGGTCCTGCCACGCCCCGACGCCGCCGACGGAGTGCCTCCGGTACCGCACGTCATAGCCGTTCACCGGCGGCCGGCCCGCGCCGGCGCTGGGCGCCGTCCACGTCACCTCCAACCCCAAAGGGGCTGAGGCAACGCCGACGTTGCTTGGCGCCGCCGTGGGCGGCTCGTTCACGTCGGTAACCTCGATGGTCACCGTGATGGTGTCGTCGATCACGTTGCTATTGGCGTCATTGCGGTCCTTGCCGTCGGTTACCCGCACGATGACCTGGTAAGAAGCCTTACCCTCATAGTCCAGGGCGCCCTTGGTCTGGAGCTGGCCGGTGGCGGTGTCCAGCTGGAAGTGGCTGGCGTCGGTCCCGCGCAGGCTGTAGATCAGGGTGTCGCCGGCGTTGACGTCCGCGGCGGCGACCGGGTTGCCGATGTCCTGTCCCGTCGCCGTGTTCTCCGCCACGCTGCGGGTGGCCGTAGCGCCCTCGGTGAAGCCGGGGGCGGTGTTGGCGTACGGGTTGGGCACGCCGGTGACCGGCAAGCTCCAGGGGCTTTCACCTTCGTGGTTCTTTGCCCGCGCCCTCATGCCGTAGGTCTCGCCGGGGATCAGGTCCCTGATCGTCGCTGAGATGACTAATTCGCCGACAGGGTGGGCATGGTCCGTCCAGTCCTCCCATACGTCCGGGCCGGTGGAGATGCGCTTCCGGTACTGTACCTCGTAGGCCGTTACCGGCGGTTTGCCCACCATGTCGGCGGCGGGGGCAGCCTGCCAGTTGAAATAGAAGAGACCGACGTCTGGCACCACGTTCAGCTGCCCAGGCGCAGGCGGCGGCTCGTCCACGTCGGTCACGTTGATGGTCACCGTGACGGTGTCCGTCAGCCCGTCCCCGTCGGTGGCTGTCACCGTCACGGTGTAGGAGGTCGTGGACTCGTAGTCCAGCGGGTCCTTGGTCTGGAGCTGGCCGCTGGCGGCGACGATGGCGAAGTGGCCGTCGTCCGCCGTCGTACCCAGGCTGTAGTTCAGGGTGTCCCCGACATCCGGGTCGGCGGCGGTGATGGGGTTGCCGATGTTCTGTCCGGCCGCCGTGTTCTCCGCCACGCTGCGGGACCCGGTGGCGGTGGCGAAGGCCGGCGCGAGGTTTGTGGGCGCCGAGCGCCCCTGCCGCCCGAACTCGTAGGCGGTGGGCGTGCCGTCGCCGTCGAAGTCCGCCTTCAGCGCCGGGTACTGGCTCCCCGTCCCGAAGCCCCACGGGTCGTCCGCGCCGGCGACGCCGTCCACGTCCACGTTCCAGTTGGCGTAAATGCTCGGGCTGGAACCGTAGGCCGTGGGCGTCTGCAGCTGCGAGGTCGTCTTGCCCGCGCCGCCGCCGGCGCTGTTGGCCTGGCCGGTGGTGACAGTGTCCCAGTAGCTGTTCGTGACGGCGCTGCCGAGAGAAGCGCCCAGCAGCCCGCCGACGTTGGTCGTGCCGGTCAACACGCCGGTGGCGTAGCTGGCGACGATGGAGCCTCCAGCGACGTATCCCACCAGCCCGCCGACGTTCTCCGTGGCGGTTACCGCGCCGGTTGCGTAGCTGGCAGTGACGGGGCCAGTATCGAGGGTTCCCACCAGCCCGCCAACTCCGGCGCCCGTTGCTGTGACGGCGGCGTTGGAGTAGCTGAGCCTAATTTCAATAAATACTCCGTCGCCCACCAACCCGCCGACACCGCCCACCCCGGCGACGCTGCCGGTGGTGTAGGCGGACCTGATGTCGCCGCGACCGCGGCCCGCCAGACCGCCCACGTAGTCCCGCCCGGTGACAGCCACGTCCTCCAGGCCGACCATGCGGACCTCGCTGCTCGCGCCGGTGGCGCCAAAGAGCCCCACGTAGTCGGTGGACGTCCGGTTGATGAACAGGTTGGAGATGGTGTGGCCGTTGCCCTCGAAGATGGCGTTGTAGCGGGTGGAGGCGGAATTTTCCCTGCCGATGGGGTCCCAGCCCGAGCCGCCGTTCCAGTAGGCGGAGTCGATGCTGGTGATGGTGTCGTCGTTGTTCTGGTCGAAGTCCAGGTCCGTCTCCAGCTCGTAGCCGGTGCAGGTGGCCGGGCAGCCCATACCCGCCGCCGGGTTGGGGAAGGCGGTGGTGTAACCGGCGTTGGCGGAGACGCCGTCGCCGTCCAGGTCCCAGCGCATGGCGTTCAGCTGCGCCAGGGTGTTGACGTCGATGAGGTTGTCGTCGTCAGCGTCGTAGTCCACCGGCAGCGGCGCGGAGCGCCCCTGCCGACCGAACTCGTAGGCGGTGGGCGTGCCGTCGCCGTCGAAGTCCACCTTCAGCGCCGGGTACTGGCTCGCCGTGCCGAAGCCCCACGGGTCGTCCGCGCCGGCGACGCCGTCCACGTCCACGTTCCAGTTGGCGTAAATGCTCGGGCTGGAACCGTAGGCCGTGGGCGTCTGCAACTGCGAGGTCGTCTTGCCCGCGCCGCCGCCGGCGCTGTTGGCCTGACCGGTGGTCGTGGTGTCCCAGTAGCTGTTGGTTACGGAGCCGCTGCCTGACCTATAGCCCACCAGCCCGCCGACGTCGGTCGTGCCGGTCACCGCGCCGGTGGCGTAACTGCCAACGACCGCGCCTCGATTGTAGCCCACCAGCCCGCCGACGTTCTCCGTGGCGGTTACCGCGCCGGTGGCGTAGCTGGCCAGGACGGTGCCAGAGAAAAGCTCGCCCACCAAGCCGCCGGCATTCTGGTAGATCGTCGTAACTCTGGCGGTGGAGTAACTGGCCGCGATTGCCTTGCCTGCAGCGTCGTAGTAACCCACCAACCCACCGATATAGCCAAAGCCGCCACCGGTGCTGACGCTGCCGGTGATGTAGACGAAACTGATGTCGCCGCGACCGGTCCCCACCAGACCGCCCACGTAGCTCTGCCCGGTGACATTCGCGTCCACCAGGCCGACCATGCGGACTTCGCTGGACGTTCCGGTAGCGCCAAAGAGACCCACGTCGTTCGAACCCGAGCGGTTGATGAACAGGTTGGAGATGGTGTGGCCGTTGCCCGCGAAGACGGTGTTGTACCGCGCACCCGAGGAGTCGGCGCCGATGGGTTCCCAGCCCGAGCCGCCGTTCCAGTAGGCGTCCTTGTCGTCGATCACCGCCTCGCCGGAGACGTCGGTGGTGGTGTCGGTGTTGAAGTCCAGGTCCGCCGTCAACTCGTAGCCGGTGCAGACGGGCTGGTCGGGGGTGAGGGCGGAGTCGTCGTGGTCGGCCGGCTTGCAGCCCATGCCCGCCTCCGGGTTGGGGAAGGCGGTGGTGTAACCGGCGCTGGTGGAGACGCCGTTTCCGTCCAAGTCCCAGCGCATGGCGTTCAGCTGCGCCAGGGTGGTTATGTCGATCAGGCCGTCGTTGTCAGTGTCGTAGTCCACCGGCAGCGGCGCCGAGCGCCCCTGCCGCCCGAACTCGTAGGCGGTGGGGCGGCCGTCGCCATCGAAGTCCGCCTTCAGGGCCGGGTACTGGCTCGACGTGCCGAAGCCCCACGGGTCGTCCGCGCCGGCGACACCGTCGGTGTTCACGTTCCAGTCGGCGTAGATGTCCGACCCGCTGCCGTAGGCCACGGGGGTCTGCAGCTGCGAGGTCGTCTTGCCCGCGCCGCCGCCGGCGCTGTTGGACTGGCCGGAGGTCGTGGTGTCCCAGTAGCTGTTGGTGATCGTGCTGCCGCTTGCTTTGCCCAGCAGCCCGCCGACGTTGGTCGTGCCGGTTAACACGCCGGTGGCGTAGCTGGCGACGATGGAGCTGTCACTGACGGTTCCCGCCAGCCCGCCGACAGAGTTCTCGCCAGTTACCGAGCCGGTGGCGTAGCTGGCAACGGCAGAGCCTCCATGGAGGTGTCCCACCAGCCCGCCAACTTCGGCGACCGTTGCTGTGACGGCGGCGTTGGAGTAGCTGAGCCTGATTGCAGATCCTACGACAAAGCCTACCAGCCCGCCGACGTAGGTCGTGCCAGTTACCGTGCCGTTGGTGTACGTTGCTCTGATGGCGCCGGCGGCGTTGCCCGCCAGACCGCCCACAGAGGTCTTCCCGGTTACGTCCACGTCCTCCAGGCCAACCCTGCGGATCTCGCTGTCCGCGCCGCTGTCGCTGAAGAGCCCCACGCCATCGGTGGACGGCCGGTTGATGAACAGGTTGGAGATGGTGTGGCCGTTGCCCTCGAAGACGGTGCTGTACTGATTGCTGATGTTGCCGATGGGATTCCAACCCGCGCCGCCGTTCCAGTAGTCGTCCTGGTCGTCGATCACCGCCTCGCCGGAGACGTCGGTGGTGGTGTCGGTGTTGAAGTCCAGGGACATCTCCAGCTCGTAGCCGATGCAGACGGGCTGGTTGGGGGTGGCGGCGTTGTCGTCGTGGTCGCCAAGCTTGCAGCCCATCCCCGCCTTCGGGTTGTGGAAGGCGGTCCCGTAGCTGAACTCGTCGCCCGAGGACGCCGTCCCATCGCCGTCCAAGTCCCAGCGCAGCGCGTTCAGCTGCGCCAGGGTGGTTATGTCGATCAGGCCGTCGTTGTCAGTGTCGTAGTCCACCGGCAGCGGCGCCGAGCGCCCCTGCCGCCCAAACTCGTACGCGGTGGCGCGGCCGTCGCCGTCGAAGTCCGCCTTCAGCGCCGGGTACTGGCTGGACGTCCCGAAGTCCCACGGGTCGTCCGTGCCGGAGGTGCGGTCGTTGTCGTTGTCGGCGTTGTCCAGGTCCACGTTCCAGTTGGCGTAGATGTCCGCGCCGCTGCCGTAGGCCGTGGGCGTTTGCAGATCGCTCGTCGCCTTGCCCACGCCGCCGTCGCTGTTGGCCTGGCCGCTGGTCGTGGTGTCCCAGTAGCTGTTGGTTGCGGAGCCGCTGCCTGACCTATAGCCCACCAGCCCGCCGACTGCGGTCGTGCCGGTGACGGCGCCGGTGGCGTAACTGCCAACGACCGCGCCTTTATTGAAGCCTACCAGCCCGCCGACGTTCTCCGTGGCGGTTACCGCGCCGGTGGCGTAGCTGGCCAGGACGGTGCCATCGTTAATCTCGCCCACCAAGCCGCCGGCCTGGTAGTTCCCCGACCCTGTGACTCTGGCGGTGGAGTAACTGGCCGCGATTGCCTTGCCTGCAGCGTCGTAATACCCCACCAAACCGCCGACATCGCCAACGTTGCCAACACTGCTGACGCTGCCGGTGGTGTAGGCGAACCTGAAGTCGCCGCGACCGGTCCCCGCCAGACCGCCCACGTAGTTCTGCCCGGTTACATTGACGCCTTCCAGGCCGACCATGCGGACTTCGCTGGATGTGCCGGTAGCGCCAAAGAGACCCACGTCGCTCGTACCCGAGCGGTCGATGAACAGGTTCGAGATGGTGTGGCCGTTGCCCTTGAAGACGGTGTTGTACCGCGCACCCGAGGAGTCGGCGCCGATGGGGACCCAGCCCGAGCCGCTGTTCCAGTAGGCGTCCTGGTCGTCGATCACCGCCTCGCCGGAGACGTCGGTGGTGGTGTCGGTGTTGAAGTCCAGGTCCGCCTCCAGCTCGTAGCCGGCGCAGGTGGCGTGGCAGCCCATGCCCGCCGCCGGGCTGGGGAAGGCGGTCTCGTAGTTGGCCTGGTCACTGGAGGCCACCGAACCGTCGCCGTTCAGGTCCCAGCGCAGGGCGTTCAGCTGCGCCAGGGTGGTTATTTCGATGAGGTTGTCGTTGTCAGTGTCGTAGTCCACCGGCGCCGACCGCCCCTGCCGCCCGAACTCCTGCCAGGTGGCCGTGCCGTCGCCGTCGGTGTCGTACTTCAGGGCCGGGTACTGGCTGGCCGTCCCGAAGTCCCACACGGCGGCGTCCCAACCGGAGTAGATGTTCTGGACGCCGACGGTGGCGTCGTCCATGTCCTCGGTCTTGGAGGTGGGCGCCTGCAACTCGCTGGTGGTCTTGCCCACACCGCCACTGCGGTTGGCGGCCTGCCCTGACACCTGGGTGTCCCAGTAGGTCTGGGTGTGCGTGATTATGGAACTATCTATGCTGCTCAGCCCGCCGGTATCTGCGCCCGATATCAGGCCGAAGGAGTAGGAGTCGCGTATGATGACGGCTGCTGTGTAATTCGGTATATATCCAGTCAGCCCGCCGCCCCCGCCCGCGCTGGTCGCCGTCACGGCGGCGGCGTTATAGACGTTGCGCATCCGGGAGGGCTGGTAGAGTTCCCCGATCACGCCGCCGATATACAAAGCGCCACGCACGCTGCCGGTGACGTAAACGGTATCGATGGTAGCGTCAGTAGAGAGTGTGCCCGCCACAGTTCCAATATAATTCTTGCCGACGACATTCACGTCATTCAGGCCGAGATTGCGAATCGTGGCGGCGCCCACGATCCCGAACAGGCCGGCATAGTCCATGCTGCTGCGGTTAATGTGGAGATTGGAGATGGAATGGCCGGCGCCGTCGAACGTGGTCCTGAACTTGTTGGACCACGTGCCAATCGGCGACCAGCCCGCGCCGCCGTTCCAGTAGGCGTCCTTGCTGTCGATCACCGCTTCGCCGGAGACGTCGGTGGAGGTGTTGGTGTTGAAATTCAGGTCCACCGTCAGCTCGTAGCCGATGCAGGTGGCCGCGCAGCCCATCCCCGCCGCCGCGTCGGGGAAGGCGGCTTCGTAGCTGGACTCGTCGCCGGAGGACGCCGTCCCATCGCCGTCCAGGTCCCAGCGCATGGCGTTCAGCTGCGCCAGGGTGTCCACATCGATGAGGTTGTCGTTGTCAGCGTCGTAGTCCACCGGCGCCGAGCGCCCCTGCCGCCCGAACTCGTAGGCGGTGGGCGTGCCGTCGCCGTCGAAGTCCGCCTTCAGCGCCGGGTACTGGCTCGCCGTCCCAAAGTCCCACGGGTCGTCCGCGCCGGCGACACCGTCGGTGTTCACGTTCCAGTCGGCGTAGATGCTCGGGCTGGAGCCGTAGGCCGTGGGCGTTTGCAACTCGCTGGTGGTCTTGCCCACGCCGCCGGCCTGACCGCTGGTGGTGGTGTCCCAGTAGCCGTTGGTCACCGTGCCGGTGTTGGTCCCCGTCAGGCCGCCCAGGTCGCTGCCCGCCGGGGTGTCGGTGGAGGAGACGGCGCCGGTGGCGTAGCTGGCGGTGATCGTGCCGCTGTTGCTCCCAGCCAGCCCGCCCACCTCGTTTTCGCCCTGCGCCGCGCCGTTGGCATAGCTGGCGGTGATGTTGCCGCTGCTGCTGCCGGCCAGCCCGCCCGCGTGGTTGTCGGTAGCGGTGACCGCGCCAGTTGCGTAGGAGGCTCGGATGATGCCCTTGTTTTCGCCAATCAACCCGCCGGCGTAGTCATCCCCCGCGGTCGACGTGGCCGTCGAGTAGCTATACTCGATTACCGCCGCGCTCGCCCCGGTGCTCCCCACCAGGCCGCCGGCCTTCTGCCCGTCTCCCCCGCTGTTGCCCACGGCGGATACCGCGCCGGTCGAGGAAACATGGCTCACCTTGCCCAGGGTGATATGGCCCACCACCGCGCCCACGTTGGCGCGCCCGGTCACCGAGACGCCGGTCAGACGCAGGTGGCGAATCTCCCCGGGCGACATCAGGCTGGCGAAAAACCCCACATAGTTCGACTTGTTGACATCACGGAATTGCACCATGTCCGATGTGGGGCGGTTGATGAACAGGTTGGCGATGGTGTGCCGGCCCCCGTCGAAGACGGCCATGTACGGGGCGCTCTCGCTGCCGATTGGACTCCAGCCCTTGCCGGCGTTCCAGTAGTCGTCGCTGCTGTCAATCACTGCCTCGCCGGAGACATCGGTGGTGGTGTTGGTGTTGAAGTCCAGGTCCGCCGTCAACTCGTAGCCGGTGCAGACGGGCTGGTCGGGGGTGAGGGCGGAGTCGTCGTGGTCGGCCGGCTTGCAGCCCATGCCCGCCTCCGGGTTGGGGAAGGCGGCGGCGTAGCTGGCCTGGTCGCCGGGGGCCACCAAGCCGTCGCCGTTCAGGTCCCAGCGGATGGCGTTCAGCTTGGCCAGGCTGTCCACATCGATCAGGCCGTCGTTGTCAACGTCGTAGTCGATAATGGCGGGTTGGGCCGCTGCCGGGCTTGCCGAGAAGAGCAGCATGGCCGCCGCGGCCAGCGCCAGCAGCAGCGCGAGACGGACGATGCCGCCCCTGTTCGTGCTCATCGGCCAATCCAACCTGCGCCAAAAAGTCGGGGGGGTAGAATTTCGCGGGCGCAGACGCCCCGTTCAGGCGGGAAGCCCCCGCGTGGATGTGGGTCATGACGTTGGACACTTCTCAGCCCTCCCGTTCATCGGCAATAATAAATAGTGGCGAGCTTCAAGGCTCCCACTTCCTTTGCGCTACGTTTCTCAGGCGCTCTTCTACAAAAAACGCAAACTGAATGGGTATTATACCATCTCACGGCAATGTCTGACACCCTCACGGCAATGTCTGACATCTACACTTCCCGTCACCAATGACTGCGACGATCGAGGGGCCATCTGCACTGGTGACGGCAGGATGCTGTCCAACGAGTTGGTACTGACAGTTGACGGTCCGGGCCAGTAGGGGCAACAAAAAGAGCAAGCATATATGGACGGACGGGTGAGGCAAGCGTCCCGACCGGGAGACGGATCGTCCAAGGTCTGAGGCGAACGGAGAATGGGGACGCTTGCGCGCGCATTGGGGAGGGGGTACGGCTGTGCACGGGGAGGACCGGCCGGATGCCGCGACAGCGCACACAGTACAGGAGAAAGACCGACGCCATCCCCGATGCCTTCCCGCAGCGCCTGGCGTGGTTCCTGCATGCGTCCGGTCTGCCGCGGGCAGAGATCGCCCGTCGTCTCGGCGTCGCTCCCCTCACGATAAGGCGCTGGAGGTACAAGGGAGTGCGGCCCAACTACAGGCATCTGAAGGCGCTACATGACCTGGGCAACGACCTGGGCCTCGGCCACCTGTTCACCGACTGAGGCGGCGCGCCGGGGAAGCGGCCCGTGACCGCAGGCCCTACTGACTAATACCATTTCAGGCTAATGAGGCCGCATAGTGTGCTGGAAGACTTCGCGTTGAGTGTTTGATCCAGTTCCACGCTGTTAACGAGCGTACGCGACCAGGATCATACTCCAACTCACGCAGGTAGGAATCAACCGCCTCCATCTTCTCTTCCACACTCTCGTACACCCTCCCCTCCACCCAGCGACGGACCTCCTGGAACACACGCTCAGCAGGATTGAGCTCTGGACTGTAGGGCGGCTGGACTATCGTCGGCAGTCCTACACCCTCGACCAGCCCGGCGCGGTGACCGCGAGCTCCATCCCACACCAGCGCTGCGATGTCCGAGTGATGCTTCAGGCCATTGACCGCTGCTGCTATCGACTCGGACTTCATTGAGTCGATCCAACTCCACTGTAGCCTGCCCCTCCGAACGTCCACTACCAGGAACAGGTACGTCCACCGGTACACCATCTGCACCCTCTGCACCACCTTCACTCCACGACGCCCCCATACTCTGCGAACCATCCCCCTCAGACCCACTCGCATCTCGTCGGCAAAGCCAAAGGCCGTCTCTGATGTCACCCCCACTCTGGTAAGGCTGTCTGCGAGGCCCCCTTTTTCCACGACTCCTGTGCTGCCAGATCCGCTTTCTCATGGCGGCCCCTCGGAACCTTGATTCTCTCGTAAAAAGTCTGTGCAGGCCTAATTAGAACAACCGTACCCACGCCTGGGTACCATATACAGTCTCTGTCCTGTATACTAGCCCAACATACTGTAGCGCTCAAGTGTGCTAAATCGTTGGAACTTCCTCAAAACGGGTTTTTACGAGGGAATCAACCTTCGGTGAACATCCCAACCGGGACACCAGGCTGTAGACGCTGCCCGGTTTGTAACTCACACCGTACTCAGACTCTATCCAGTCCCTGATCTCTCCCGCCGTCCTGAAACGTCCGGTCGACACCTCCTCGGTCAACTCCCGCTCTTGCTCCGCGCTCAGAAACCGGGGTTGACCTCTCCCCCCCATCTTGTGGGCACTCACTTCCCCCATACCGCCCTCTCTATACCAGCCCACCCACTGCTGGACCGTGCGCTGATGAACCCCTACCGCCCTTGCCGCCTCACCGAGTTGCCACCCCGAACGCACCAGCCACAGTCCGTGTAGCCGAGTCCGCAGGGTGGTATCCTGTTCCCCATGGTAGGCTGACTTCAGCGCCTCCGGACTATCCTCTGCCCGCCAATCTATTCGAAGCGGTCGTCCGATCATCTCATGCCCTCCACCTGTCTGGTAGACTCAGCATGGATGAACCAATTGGAACATCTCTAGCCGCTTTCCGGCCTAGTTACGCTCAATTGGTATAACTCCCTCACTCCTCTTCCACTGTCCTCACGCCGTCCATCCATGTCCATCGGTGGATTCGGGGTAAAAGTTCTTGGTTTTGTCAAGCTTGGTGGAGCTGGGGGGACTTGAACCCCCTACCTCTTCAATGCCATTGAAGCGCTCTCCCAGATGAGCTACAGCCCCACCGGATCCGGACGGCGGGCGCCGTCCGGGGCGGGGCCAATATAGCAAACGGGGCATTTCGTCAGCAAGGCTGGCTACTCGTCTACTCGTCCCGCATCCATACACGGGCCTTGTGGGTGTACGGTATCTGTTCGAACGAGCTCGGGATTGTTGCGCCCCGCCGCGGGGCGGTCGGATCGACCCTCGACGAGGAGCCTCAGGGCCCTTTCCAACCTGCCCCAAACTTCACCCCCCAAATCCCCCACCTGACATGGTTGGGAGCTGCTTGGTGTGCTTTCAGGGGGTGTCCGGGTGTCGACCAGGGGTGACGCATGACATGATCGGCATCGGACAGGGTCTCGGGTGCCGTCTTTGAGGGTATCGGCAGCGGTTCGCTGCCAATTGTGGCTGTTGTCAGGCCGAAGAAGGCATGGCCCGGCCTGGCAACTCGGCAGAGTCGCCTACAAACCGATGCTCCAGGCAGGGTCGCCTATGCCCGATACGGCTCGGCAGCCAGCGCCAATATTCTCTGCCGCGCCCTGAGCAGCAACTCGTATGAGGGATGGCCACGGGCAAGACGGATGATCAACCTCCTGGCGTGACGCACCACACGGCCCGGTAGGGCGATCAGGGCGAAGCGCACCGCCTTGAGACGCTTGCCCACCCACTGTCCGCCCAACACCAGCCGCTTCATGGCAGAGTTCAAGTTGAAGGCCAACACTGCTATCGCCCACCATGCTGCGTTGGCTCCGAACAGCCCCGACGGAAGCCTGCCCCCGGCAAGGTCACTCTTGAGGACGCCGTGGACCTCCTCGCCCTTGCCGCATCTCTGCCTCGACCACCAGATCAACTCATCTCCCGCAATGCTCCGGTTGGTCACCACTCCGAAGACCTTGTACCAGCCTCTGTTGGACAGCTCCATCGCGGGGAACGGAAGCTCCATCTGCCCCTCCATCCCCGGCAGAGGCTGTTCGATCAACCGCTCCCTGGTAGCTATGAACCGATACTCAGGGCTGTTCTTGGAGTGCCCTATCCAGTTGGGCACGAAGTTCACATCAGCCCACTGCTGACCCGTGTCCACACGATGCTCCCCAACCTTGCGGTACAGCGTCTGCCAGTCTTGCTCGGCGACCTCTGACACCGCACGGCGGAACTCCGTCGTCACGTCGACCCCAACCGCGAACTCGATCACCCCGAACCGCTCGTCTCTACCCTCCGCGCAGTACCGCAGCAACTCCTGCTGGTACCCCGCCGTATCCGACCTCAGCATCACCTTCTCCACCCCCGCAGGCAGACGGCCCAGCCCTTCGGTCAACACTCGTAACTGCTGATGGCCCGCAGGTACGTTGCCGTCCCGAAACTCAGAATGCACAATCTGGTCGGCCTCTGCCCAGTAGGTGGTCAGCGGCTGGTAGGCCCTGTACTTCTTGTAGCTGTGGAGCGCCTCCTGCTTGTGTGTCTCCACCAGACAGGCGTCCATGTCCAGAGTGGCCTCTCTCTGAGGCGAACGGCTCTGCACGAAGCCCGCCAGGTCGGCGTTCACCTTCCCCAGACCCTCCATAGCTCCGTTGGGAGCAGGTATGAATGCTCTGTGAGCTTCCCGCTTCGCCTCCTCGCCCGCGTCATGGAACCTCTCCAGATACCGGAACACCGCAGACTCCGACGGCACGCTCCGAAGACGCTCGACTCGCCATCTCGCCTTCAGCGCCCTGCGCTCCCTACTACCCATCCCCCAGGTCTCGGCATGGCGAAGTACCCTGCACAAACCTGCGTCCTTCTCCAGAACCTCCAGGTCCATCACCGACTCACCGCCTGCCAAGTTCAGCAGTATCAGCGACGTGATTATCTGGCTGTCCGTCCAGCCCTGACCACACTCCCGCAGTCTCACGTGGCGTTCCACCGACGACCTCAAACCCGCTGCTTGCATCAACTCCAGGTACGTCATCAGCCCGGACAGTCCCGTCATACCTGTCGAGCCCTTCTCCTGCTCGTACTGGAATGCCAGTAAGCCTTGCTTCATAATAGATGCACCTCGTTGGTGATCGGTTCGTTTGCGCAACAACCATCTTAGCCCGCATCGCGTCGGGCTCCAACGAGGTCTTCCTCTTATCTAGGTGGGGAATCTGGGACCCATCACGTGTTTGACAAGAAATACGTCCGCTTGATACCGTCCGAGAAAGGCTGCATCGCGTTTCACCTTGGGGCGTCTCGCAGCTGATGCCCAGCGCCCCGGTCGAGTGCGTAACACCTGCGACGCGTGGGGCCGGGCAAGCTAGGAGGGTTGCGAAGAATGGATTTCCGGATCGACGGCAACCCGGACTACGGACAGCTTAGAGTCGAGCTACGCTCGGGGGAACGAATAGTCGCCGAAGGCGGCTCGATGGCGTGGATGTCCGCCGGCACCAAGGTCAAGGTCCGTCTACCTGGCGGACTGTTCAAGGCGCTGATACGGAGGCTCGTGGCAAAGGAGTCGCTGTTCGTCGCCGAGTACAGCCACCCCGGCATCGGCATGGTGACCTTCTCGCCGGCCACGCCTGGCTCGGTCGCCCACCGCAGGCTCGACGGCGACTCGTTCATTCTGACCGCGGGTTCCTACATGGCCAGCACCGCGGACGTCACGCTCAAGACTCGATTCGGCGGGCTGCGGTCCCTGCTCTCCGGCGAGGGCGCGTTCCTGATCGAGTGCAGCGGGACGGGCGACCTCTTCTACAACGCCTACGGGGCAATGGTCGAAAAGGAGATCGACGGCTCACTGACGGTCGACACCGGCTACGTCGTGGCTTGGGAGCCGAGCGTCAGCTACTCGATCCGGGGCATGGGCAACCTGAAGAGCACGCTGCTATCGGGCGAGGGCTTGGCATTGAGATTCTCGGGCTCGGGCAAGGTGTTCCTCCAGACGCGGACGATGGACGGTCTTGCCGGTTGGCTGACGCCGTTCAGCAAGGGTTAGCGGAGGAGGCTCGTGAACATACGCATAGTCGACAGAGGCGCGTTCAGCTGGGCGCTGGTCCAGGTGCGGCCGGGCGAGCGTTTCATCTCCGAGTCCGGCGCCATGTTCAGGGCGTCCAGCAACATCGACATAGATGTCACGACGCGCTCGAAGCGCACCGGCGGCCTGCTCAGCGGCGTCCGGCGCATGTTGGCGGCGGAGGGCTTTTTCTTCTCCGCTTATAGCTGCACTGACCGCGAAGAAGGCGAAGTCGGGCTGGCGCCGAAGCTGCAGGGGCAGATAGCCTCGATACCTTGCGACGGCGTCGCCGGATGGGTGTGCGCCGGCGGGAGCTACCTCGGCTCGACGGATGGGCTGAACATCGACACCGAGTTCCAGGGACTTCGCGGCATGTTCTCCGGCGAGTCCCTGTCCTTCCTGAACGTGACGGGCGCGGGCACGCTGCTGGTCAACGCGTTCGGCAGCATCGAGGAGGTGGACGTCACAGACGAGATGACCGTCGACACGGGTCACGTGGTGGCGTTTCAGGACTCGCTGAGCTACAGCCTCGGCAAGGCGGGCGGCAGCTGGATCCAGTCGTTCCTGGCGGGCGAGGGCATCGTCCTGAACTTCAGCGGGCACGGCAAGCTCTACGTCCAGAGCCACAACCCGGACGAGTTCGGCCGGGCCCTTGGGCCGATGCTCCCCGAGAGGTAAGACGATGAAATACAGGATCGACCACCAGCCCACCTACAGCGTCTTGGAGGTCGAGCTGAGGGAGTCGGAGGAGCTGGCTTCCGAGGCCGGCGCGATGGCGTGGATGAGCGACAATGTCCGCCTTCAGACGTCGGCGCGGGGAGGCGCGATCGCGGGACTCAAGCGCACGTTCATCACCGGGGAGAGCTTCTTCCAGAACACCTACAGGGCCGAGGGCGGCAACGGCGTGATCGCTCTGGCGCCCGGTCAGCCGGGGAACATCGTCGCTCACGACCTGAACGGAGGTGAGCTGTTCCTGGAGAAGAACGCCTACCTGGCGTCAACACCGGGCATACACACGGGCGCCAACTTCCAGGGCCTGCGCGGCCTGTTCAACGAAGGCCTGTTCGTGCTGACGGTCGGCGGCACGGGCACCCTGTTCTTCAACGGGTACGGGGACGTCGAGCGGATCGACGTGGACGGCTCGTACGTGGTCGACGACGGTCACGCGGTGGCATGGGAGCCGCAGCTCCGGTACCACCTGACCAAGGCGCGACGGATACGTTCGTTCCTGTTCTCGGACCAGGTGCTGCTACGGTTCGAGGGACGCGGCAGGATCTGGGTGCAGTCCCGCAATCCCCGAACGCTGGCCGACTGGGTGTACCCGTTCAGGCCGGAGGCCTCCAAGGGCGGGAACGGCGAATGACGCCGCTCATCCCGACGTATGGCCGCCTCTCAGTCTGAAACGCGCGGGCCTGCCGCGAGCGGCGCCAGCTTCGCCGTCAGCCCGAACCTGTCCATCAACGCGGACACCTCGTCCCACGTCGCGTCGGCGACAGACACTCCGTCCTCGAGCCGACCCTCGCGTGTGAGCGCCTCGAGCTCCCCTGGATAGAGAATCCCGGTCGATCCGTCTGCCAAAGGGGTGTCCTTGACGTAGTCCACAACCTCGCCCACGGTCGCGCGGATATCGTCGATCGGCGCCATCCCCGCGAGGTCAATGACGATTATGGTCGAGCCGCTGATCTGGTCCGGGAGTGTGCCCGCCGGCCGGGCTACGCTCCCCATCACGGCTCCGAACATGGCCACCATGAACGACAGCGCGTAGCCCTTGTGGCCGCCGTGCAGGCCGCCTATCGGCAGCAGCGAGCCGCCGGCGTAGTAGTCGTTGGGGTCTCTGGAGGGAACGCCGTCCTTGTCCAGCACCCAGTCGTCGGGCAACGTATCGCCCTTCGCCCGATAGACGCGCAGCTTGCCTTCGGCCGCTATCGACGTTGCGAAGTCGAGCAGCACCGGGGGGCCGGAGGCGGACGGGAACGACATTGCGATGGGGTTCGTGCCCAGACGCCGCGCCCTGCCGCCGAAGGGACTAACGTTGATCGCGCTCGTACCGCCGACGAAGCCGGTGCACATGATCGCGGCCATGCCTTCCCTCGCCGCCCTCTCAGGGTACGTCCCCACCCTGCCCGTGTGCGTCAGATTGCACATGTTCACCAGACCGACGCCGTACTCTCTCGCCTTCTCAATGGCGAGGTCGAGCGCGGACCCGGCCACGACCTGACCGAACGTCGAATGGCCATCGATGTGCGCTACGGCCGCGTTATCGCCAACGACCTCGGGGCGGGCCGCCGGGTCGAGTTCGCCGTCATCGATCTCCCTGACGTACTGCGTTATGCGGATGAAGCCGTGGGAATCATGGCCGGCCAAATTGGCGTCGGCCAGATGCCGCGCCACCACGCCGGCGTGATGCTCGGTCGCGCCGGCCGCGCGCAGGATCTCGCTCGCGATAGTCTCGATCGCCTCGTGCGTCAGAGTCGGCATTCGTGCTCCTTTCGGCGGCCTGACGGGGTTCGCCCCTCCCAGGCCCGGGCACCGATTCTACCATCCGGGGCGACGACACATTCGGGTCATCCGGCCGGCGGCGCCGACGCCAGCGGCTCCATCCGGAGCTGCACCGGCGTCGTGCCGCGGCGCGGCGGACGGGACGAGAGACCGTGGCCTCGCATCGCGTCGTCCACCCGGAGGCGCACGCGGCGCTGCACGTAGTCGGGCGCGTACGCCCCGGGGTACATGCGCCGATATTCGTGCCTTAGAGACGGGAACTCGCTGCCGACGAAGTCGAGGAAGTGCTCCTTGGTCCCCGGCTTGAGGTAGAGCGCGCTCGACCACAGGAACCGAGCCCCTTGGTCGGCGGCCGCCCGCACGACCGCCTCGATGCTGGCTTTGCCGTCCGTGATGCCCGGAACGACCGGGGCCAGGGCCACACCCGCGTTGACGCCGGCGTCGACGAGCCGCGACATCGCGAGCAGTCTCTTTTCCGGCGGGGGCGTGCCCGGCTCGAGCCTCCGGGCCGTCTCCCGATCGACCGTCGTCACGCTGAAGCAGACCGTCGAGTCGGTCTTCGCCGTGAGCTCCTGCAACACATCGATGTCCCGAACGGCCAACGTCCCTTTCGTAAGCAACGCGATCGGCGTGCGCCAAGCTGCGAATGCCTCTATGCACCTGCGCGTGAGCCGGTACTTGCCTTCGATGGGCTGGTACGGGTCCGTGGCGGTACCAACGGCGACGGCGTCACGCCGCCACGACGGCCGCGACAGCTCTTCGGCGAGCACGTCCGGACAGTTCGCCTTGACGAAGATCACGCCCGTGAAGTCGTCGCCAGGGTCGAGCTCCAGGTGAGTGTGATAGCGCTGCGCGAAGCAGTAGTGGCAACCGTGGACGCAGCCCCGATACGGGTTCAGCGACCACCGGAAGTCCATTCCCGCGACCCTGTTCAACGCGGTCTTGCACTCGGTCACCCTGTACGTCGGTCTTCCGGCCACGGTGCACGCCTCCTCCGGGGAACATATCGCCCACAGGTTAGCACGGCTGTTCGCTCCAGTCCACGTTCTCAGGCGTGCTAACCTTGGCGCAGATAGACTCTCCGTGGCCGGGCGCGAGGTGATTCGCATGAAGACCATCGTGAGCGTACGTGTCGGATCGGTGGCTAAGGTCGCCGCGGTTTTCTCGTGGCTACTCGGCACGATGATCAGCGTGTTCCTGGTGCTGCGGCTGGCCGTCCAAGGCTCACTCGATCTCCCCGACCTGATCGTCGCCGGCCTCCTGGGGTTGCTCTACCCGGTGATCGGCGTGCTGGTGGGAGTCGTCGCCGCGCGGCTCTACAACATGGTCGCCGGATGGATCGGCGGCATAGAGATCGAGCTGAAGGACTGACGCCGCGGGGCTTATCCGACCTTCAGGATGGTACACTCCGCTCGCGAATCGAAGGCCGACAAGCCGGTCCGGAGCGGAGGCTGACAGATGACCTCGAAGCGGCCCAACATCGTTCTCATCCTGGCCGACGACATGGGGTTCTCGGACCTGGGCTGCTACGGCTCGGAGATACCGACGCCCAACCTCGACCGGCTGGCCGGGGGCGGAGTCCGGTTCACGCAGATGTACAACTTCGCCCGGTGCTGCCCGTCGCGCGCGGCGCTGCTGACCGGGCTGAACCCCCACCAGGCCGGAATCGGCCACATGACCGGCGGAATACCGGGGCCGGTCCAGTACCAGCAGTACCAGGGGTTCCTGCGGCTCGACTGCGTGACGGTCGCCCAGGTGCTGCAGGCCAGCGGGTACCGGACGTCCATGTCCGGCAAGTGGCACGTCGGGGACAATCCCGCCGACCCCGGCGGGCCCGACATGGCCTCGCCGCGCAAACGCGGGTTCGACCGCGTCTTTGGAATAGCCGGCGGCTGCGGCAACTACTATTTCTGCGACAGCCTCTGGAACGACGACGACATCGTCGAGTCGGAGCCCGACTTCTACCTGACCGACGCGATCTCGGACAACGCGGTCAAGATGATCGAGGAGAGCGCCGCGCTCGGAGAGCCGTTCTTCCAATACGTCGCCTACACGGCGCCCCATTGGCCGCTGCACGCGCCCGAAGAGGCCGTCGCGCGGCACCTTGGGAGATACCGCGAGGGGTGGGACGCGATGCGCACCGCCCGGCACGAGGAGATGAAGGGCCTCGGAATCCTCGACTCGCGTTGGGACATCAGCCCAAGGGACGAGGATGTCGCTCCCTGGGGCGACGCGCACGACAAGGAGTGGGAAGACCTCCGCATGGCCGTCTACGCAGCGCAGGTCGAGATCATGGACCAGGGCATCGGCCGCATCGTGGACCGCCTGAAGTCGCTCGGAGTCCTCGACGACACGCTGGTCATGTTCCTGTCGGACAACGGCGGATGCGCCGAGTTTCTCCAGGAGGACCCGACGCTGCCGGGACACAGGAGCTTGGAGATGCCGGGCGCGGGGATGACCCCGGACGGCAGGCGAGTCCGCACCGGCAACGACCCCTCCATCGCCCCGGGCCCCGTCGACACCTACGCGAGTTACGACGTCCAGTGGGCCAACGTCAGCAACACGCCCTTCCGGCGTCACAAGCGGTGGGTGCACGAGGGCGGCATCTCGACCCCGTTCATAGCGCACTGGCCCGCGATGATCGACCGGCCGAGCCTGGTCCACGATCCGGCGCAGCTCATAGACATCACCGCGACGTGCATCGACGTCGCCGGCGCGCGCTATCCCACAGAGCACAACGGCCGTGCCGTCACGCCCCCGGAGGGCGTCAGCCTCAGGCCGCTCATCGCCGGCGAGGGCACGGTGAGCGAGCGGCCGATGTTCTGGGAGCACGAGGGCAACAGGGCGGTGCGCCTGGGCAGCTGGAAGCTCGTCGCGGAGTACGGCAGGCCGTGGGAGCTGTACGACATGGACGTCGACCGCACCGAGCTGCACGACCTGTCGGCGAGCGACCCGGACACCGTGGCCTACCTGTCAGACCTGTACCGGGAGTGGGCCGAGCGCTGCGGCGTGCAGCCGTGGGAGAGGCTCGTCGGCCCCGGCCGGTGGGTGTCGATCGGGATGCACCCCGACGGCCGCTTCATGACCCGCGGCGAGCACGGCCACATCGTGCCGATGCGGTAGCCGAGTTCCGGGGACCTTAGCGTAACCCCCTGCTTTGGGAATCAAACGGGGTCGAAGTGGGTAGATTCCCTGGCTGGGGAACCCCACCCCTGGATTCCCGCCTTCGCGGAGACCTTTGCGAAACTCCCCTGCACGAGACAAGGTTGGCGGAGATGTGTCGACAATTTGAGGGCCTACAACCTACGCAGTGCGACAAATCTGTCCGGTTGGGCCGCCTGACACCAGCGTAGGAGGAGTTCCTGTGGGCCTGACTTCCCCAGACCCGCGGATGTTCGGACTGAACTACCCTAAGAACCCCGTCCCGCGAGCCTAATGTCCATGCCGGACCCGACCGAGCGCAACACCCCCCAAGTTGTTCAAAGGTCTCTCTGTGCGGGACCAACGGTTTGCAAGGGTCTCCTCGAAGAGAAGGTGGCGATGCCTTCACCGGTGAACAGTAACCTCATTCTTCCTCTAGGATGGTGGCGCAGATGTATCGGGTATCGCCGTTGTCGTCTTGGTGGTTGAAGTAGTAGGAGACGAATGCGCGACCGTCGTTCAGCAGCCAGCCCTGAGGGTAGCCGAGGTCTCGCTCTCCCCCGTCGCCGCGCACCACCAGCTCGTTGGCGTCGTCGACGTCGGTGCACTCCTCGTCCACCAGGACGGCGCGGATGCCCCAGTCGGGCCTGCGGTAGCCGTAGGTCAGCAGCGTCCTGCCGCTGGGCATCTTGAGCGGGCTGGCCGGGTATCCCCAAACTCGCTCCTTCTTTGCCGCGGACCACGTCCTGCCGCCGTCGCTGGACGTTGCGGTGTAGATGTGCATGTCTTCGCTGTCGTCGAATGTCGGCCTCAGGAAGGCGACGATGTTGCCTGACGGGGTCTCTATGACCTCGGTCTCGTTGAAGTGGGTCCCCAGCTGGGGCGGCGCTATGTTTCCCCTGAAGTCCCAATTCATGCCGCCGTCCTCCGAGGCGACGAGCACCGGGACGAAGGTGACGTTGGCGAAATCGTCGGGGTCGGCATCGCTGGAGAGGCCCATGCTGTGGATGGGGAAGACGAGGACGCCGTCGCTGAGCTCGATGACGCGCGCCCTCAGCCCGAAGGGGGCCGAGAAGCCCGGCATGACGGGGTCCCAGCCCGGCACCGACTCGACGTAGTAGCGCTGGCTCCAGGTGCGGCCACGGTCGGTGGAGCGGCGGACGTAAGGCCCGCGCTCGGCGAGGTAGCAGGTGTCCTGGTCCGGGGCGATGTACCGCTCCCGTCCAGGGTACTCTCTCACATCGTCCCCGCCGGGGGGCGTGTTCGCCATCAACTCCTCGTAGACCTCACGCGTGACCAGGTCGCCGCTGGGCATGGCGACGAGGAGGGTGCCGTCGCTGAGCAAGGTCAGGTTCTGGTTGCGGATGGGCCCGGAGTCGAAGACCTCGGGCTCCGACCAGGTGTCCCCTCCATCGGTGGACCTGACGATGCAGGCCTCGACGGCGGGATGGCCGTGTCCGCCGGCGCGGGAACGGCGGAAGGCGACGACTATCTCATTGTCGGGGTAGACGACGACGCTTGGGCCGGGGCCGCAGTACCAGGCCTCATCGCGATAGATGTCGATGTCTCTGATTTTCCTGAGTGTAGCCATCCGCAATCCTCCCGCGGAGTGTTGGCCAGACGATACCACATTGCCGAATGGAGTCCTCGCGACCAGGCTGGCCCCCCGGTCCGGCGAAGGCCGCTTGAGGAGATGAAGATGGGCGTGGAGGGTTCACCGTTGCGACATGTCTGTGGGGCAACCGGGGATGGCTTCCCGGGAACGACGGTTGTGGGGGATTTGGGGCCGCGCGTCTACTTGTACAGTCGCTTATTGACGTATTCGCCCTTCAGCTCGCCTCCGGCCAAGACGTGGCCGTCCATCGCCTCAAGCAGCTCGTTCTTGGTGCCCCCGGCGGCGACGTCCAACTCTGTATCCAGCGCGAATATCCGGAATCGGTAGCCGTGCGGTTTCTGCGTCGGTGCCGAGCTGCCGCCGCGCTGTATCGAGGTGATGTTGGGCGGCGGGCACGGCCCTGCCCAGCCGAACGTCTTCAGATCGTTGGCGCCCTGTCTCGTGCGAGGACCCACCGACGCGAGCTCCGTAGTCGTCGCCAGATGATCTGCAAGCTCTGTCACCTCCGGGGGGATGTTCCAGATCGCCCAGTGGACTCGCGGCGCCGTGATCCCCTTCTCCAGCGTCATCGCGTCGGGGTCGTCGACAACGATGGCAAGGCTCTTTGTGCCTTGCGGGACGCCGGTCCAGGCCAATGGCGGCGATTTGTCCTCGCCATATCGAAAGTCGGAGCTTGCCTCAGGATAGTAGTAGTTCGCGGCGCAGGTATACTCGATGGGAATGCGCCGGATCCTGTTGAACACGCTGCTCGTCAGCTCAATGCTCAGAGGAAACTCCTGCTGGAGCACGTACTCCGGTGGCTTCTCGACATAGACGGCGGCGTCGTCCGCGGCGGCCGCTGGTGCGTCCGGCCCGTCGCCTCGATCGGGGCTGGAACACGCGACCACGAGCGGCACGACTGCGGCGATCAAACTCAACGCCAACGGCGGCTTCACCATCGTTCGCCTCCTCTCAGTCCTTACGGTCTAGCTGGCGTCCATCGCCAAGCGGAAGCCCATGTTGCCGGTGGAGCTGTCCCGCGTCGACGCCGTTCGGGCGGCGACGCGGTAGCGGTTGCAGTACGAGGCGTGGCAGAGGTACGACCCGCCCCTGGTGACTTTGGCGTCGCCCTTGGGCGGGCCCTTGGGGTCATCGATCTCGCCGCGCGGGTGGAGGGCGCCGAACCAGTCGGCGCACCACTCCCAGACGTTGCCGGACGTGTTGTAGAGCCCGAAGGCGTTTGGCTCGAACGCGTCGACCGGGGCGGTGCCGAAGTAGCCGTCCCTGGCGGTGTTGGCGTCCGGGAACTTGCCCTGCCAGACGTTGCACCTGTGGCGGCCGCCGGGCGTCAGCGTGTCGCCCCAGGGGTACCGTTTCTGGCGTAGGCCGCCGCGGGCCGCGAGCTCCCACTCGGCCTCGGTCGGCAGCCGCTTGCCGGCCCACGCCGCGTAGGCGGAGGCGTCGGCCCACGAGACATGGACGACGGGATGGTTGAGCCGGTCGTCCACGCCGGACCCGGGGCCCTCGGGATTGAACCACGCGGCGCCGTCTACCCGCCACCACCACGGCGCCGCCGCCACGGCTTGGTCGACGTTACCGACCACCTCGGCGGAGACGAAGTGGTGGAACACGAATGACCAGCCGAACCTCTCTGCCTCAGTCACGTAGCCGGTAGCGTCGACGAAGCGCCGGTAGTCGGCGTTCGTCACGGCCTCGACGTCGACGTAGAAGTCCGAGACGTGGACTTCGCGTACCGGGCCTTCCCCGTCGCCGCTAACCTGATCGCGGTCGCGCGTGCCCATCAGGAACGAGCCGCCCAACCGCGCCATCCCGTCGCGGGAGCCATTGGCGGCGACTTCGAAACCGCCCTCGGAGCGGGCGGCCGCGACGGAGTCTCGCCCCGCGCTGGGGGCGCAGCAGGCGCCGTTGCCGTGGTCCACGTGATTAGCTAACGGCCGCAGGTCTACTCGGCCACCTGTAGCTGGTAGCCGTGTCCGGCGGTGATGTACGGGATGTTCCGCCACACCTGTATGACCCCCGACGCGCACACCTTCTTGCCCAGGTAGAACGTCTCGGGGTTCGCCGGCCAGTCCCCGACCCGGTACTGGAACGCGCTGCGGACCAGGGCGAAGAACAGCACGTCGGGGTGCGTGCTGTCGAAGTTCAGCAGGAACGGGTCTTCCTTGATCTCGGGCTCCTGCCGTATCTCCTCGACCGTGCCGCAGATCTTCGTGTTCTTCCCAACGTTCTGGGCCGCCTCGGCGGGCGTGATCGTGTTGTCCTTGTCGGTAGCCTTCACGCTCACCGGATTGGGGATCTGGGCCTCACTGGTCGCCTCGGCAACGACCGGCGGCAGTGTCGGAGTTGCCGGAGCTGGCTCCGCGGCAAACGTTGGGCGAGGCTCCGCTTCGGCCGTGGGTGTGGCTTCGCTGTCTCCCGAGCCGCATGCCGCGGCCAGCAGCACGGCCGCCGTCAGGGTGGCCGCCAATGCGATCGAGCGCAATCCAATCACGTCACGCCGCCAGGCTGTCGTTAAAGATTTTGGCAAACTCGGCTCCCCTTCCCTCTTTCTCGTGCTTGAAGTAGACGAACGCGTCGCCGGCGTCCTTCGCATGTGCGTCGACCTTCCTCGCCCACTCGGCGATCTCGCCGGGGCCGTAGCCCTCGTCGCGCAGCCTGAAGTAGGCGTAGTCGGCGGTGGCGACCAGCGGCGTCGACACCTTCTCGCCGTCGGTGACGCACAGCGCGTTGTTGGAAGCCCTGAGAAGATCGTAGACGTCGTCCGACAGCCACGAGGAGTGCCGGAACTCGAACGCGCCCCGGATGTCCGACGGCAGCCATTCGAGGAACTGGCCGAGGGCATCGACGTCTTTGCGGGCGTACGGCGGCATCTGGAACAGCACCGTGCCAAGCTTGCCGTCGAGATTTCGGGCCCGCTCGCAGAAGACCTCCAGCAGCTCCTGGCAGTCCCGCAGCCGGGCGTCGTGCGTTATCCGGCGTGAGGCCTTGAGCGTGAACACGAAGTCGTCCGGGGTCTGATCGGCCCAGCCTCTAACCGCCTTGTCGCTGGGCAACCGATAGAAGCTGTAGTTGATCTCCACCGTCCTGAAGCGCGCGGCGTAGTAGCCCAGCATCTTGGGCGCGGACAGCTTCTCCGGGTAGAAGCTGCCCTTCCACTCCGGGTAGTTGTAGCCGGAGGTCCCAGCGAAGATCATGTTGGCATTCTACAGCCACCAAGAGCGGTCGGCTAGGGGCCGACAGACGGGCGTGCGGGGTGAGCCACCGGGTGATTGATATAATTCCGAGAATTGGCACGAGCTAGAGTTATGCTGGAAAGCTACAGGGAAAAGCGCGATTTTCGCAGGACGCCCGAACCTCAGCCGGGAGGACTGAAGGCGCCCGGCCGGAGCCTGACCTTTGTCGTGCAGAAGCACGCCGCGCGGCGCCTGCACTACGATGTACGGCTCGAGATCGACGGCGCGCTGAAGTCGTGGCCGGTGCCCAAAGGCCCCTCCCTCGACCCCGAGGAGAAGCGTCTCGCCGTCATGGTGGAAGACCACCCGCTGGAGTACGCGTCCTTCGAGGGCGTCATCCCCAGGGGCGAGTACGGGGCGGGCCAGATGATCGTCTGGGACGCCGGCATCTACTCGCCCGACGAGGACGGCGAGCTCTCCTTCGGCGACCGCGAAGAGTCGCAGCGGCGAATGCTGGACGGTCTGGAGAATGGCAAGCTGTCGTTCACCCTGCGGGGCCGGAAGCTGCACGGATCGTGGGCGCTCGTCAAGACCAGCCGAGACCCGCAAGAGTGGCTGCTCATCAAGCACCGGGACCGGCACGCGGACCCGGACAGAGACGTCCTTCTCGAGGACAAGTCCATCCTGTCGGGCCTGACGATTGCCGATCTGAAAGCCGGGCGGCTCCCCGACCCGCGCCGACACGGGGCCGGCGTCGCGGCGCCCTTCCCGACTCGGCCGACGCCCATGATGGCCACGTCCGCCGACCGGCCGTTCTCGAACCCGAAATGGATCTTCGAGCCGAAGCTGGACGGCTTCCGGGCGCTGGTGCTGAAGCGGGGCGGCGACGTGAGGGTGCTCAGCCGGACCGGCAACGACATGACCGATCGGCTGCCGACCGTCGTCGAGGAGGTGTCGCAGCTCCAACCCGAGGAGCTCGTGATCGACGGCGAGCTCGTCGCGGCGGGCGAGAACGGGCTGCCGGACTTCACGCTGCTGCAGAGGACGATGGGCCTCCATCGACTGCCCGGCGCCGGGGACTCGAGCTCAGAGAGGGGAGCCGTGACCTACTACCCGTTCGACCTGCTGTACGTCGACGGGACCGACGTCACCGGACTGCCTCTGATCGAGCGCAAGGCGCTCCTGTCGCGCTCGGTGCTCGCCGGCGACGCGCTGCGGCTCATGGAGTACGTGGAGGCGGACGGAGAGTCGTTTTTCGAGGCTGCGGTCAGGATGGGGATCGAAGGGATGGTCGGCAAGCGGCGCGACAGCCGTTACGAGCAGGGCGCGCGAAGCCCGGCGTGGCTGAAGGTCAAGGCGGTCCAGGCGCAGGAGTTCGTGGTCGGCGGCTACACGGCCGGCGCCGGCGCCAGGTCGTCCACCTTCGGAGCACTCATGCTCGGATACCACGACGACGACGGGCTGCGATACGCGGGCCGGGTCGGCAGCGGTTTCGACGACCGCACGCTCGACGACATGCTCCCGGTGCTGGAACGGCTCAGGGCCGACAGGTCGCCGTTCGTCGACGCCTCCGAGCTGCCGAGCGGCGAACCGGTCTGGCTGAAGCCGGAGATGGTGGTGCAGGTCAGGTACGCCGAGTGGCGGGAAGGCGGGCACCTGCGAGCACCCGTCTTCCTCCACGTGCGCCGGGACGTCGAGCCGAGCGCCGTGGTCCGCGAGACGGCCGCACGTCCGGCCGCTCCGGTCCCGGAGGAGACGCGCCCTGCCGCGACGGACCCGGCGGCACACGTCGTCGAGCAGCTCGACTCCGCAGGCGACCGGGCCATCCTGGACGTCGACGGTCACCAGGTCGCCGTCACCAACCTGGACAAGGTGCTGTGGCCGGCCGCGGACGGCGGGCGCGCCGTGACGAAGCGCGACATGATCCGGTACTACGCACGTATGGGGGCCAGGCTGGTCACGCATCTCCGCGACCGGCCGCTGACGATGACCCGGTATCCGGACGGCGTGGACGCGGAGAGCTTCTACCAGAAGCATTGGGCCCACGGCCTGCCCGACTTCGTCGAGACGGTGCGGCTGTTCTCCTCCCACAACGAGGGCGACCAGAGCTACGTCACGGTGAACAACCTCGCGACCCTGGTGTGGCTGGCGCAGCTCGCGGACATCGAGATGCACCCGTGGCTCTCGCGCACGGCGCCGGACATCGACGGCGCCCACCTCACGACCGACTTCGGAGGCTCCCGGGAGCGGATCGAGTCGAGCGCGCTCAATCACCCCGACTTCATAGTCTTCGACCTAGACCCGTACATCTACTCCGGCAGGGAGCGGAAGGGAGACGAGCCGGAGCTGAACAGGGACGCGTTCCTCAAGACCGTCGAGGTCGCGCTCGCGCTGAAGGACATTCTCGACGACCTGTCGTTGTCGTCGTTCCTGAAGACGTCCGGCAAGACCGGCCTGCACATATATCTGCCGGTGCTGCGCCAGTACGACTACAAGGTGACGCGCAAGGCCTGCGAGACGATCGGACGCTTCCTGATGCGGGGCCGCCCGCGGGACGTGACCATGGAGTGGAGCGTCGAGCGGCGCGCCGGCAAGATATTTCTAGATCACAATCAGAACGTGCGGGGCAAGAACATGGCGTCAGTCTACTCGCTGCGCCCTCTGCCCGGGGCGCCGGTCTCCACGCCGGTCGAGTGGGCCGAGCTGGACAAGGTGTACCCGACGGCGTTCAACATCGACACCGTTCCTGAGCGCGTCGAGCGCATGGGAGACCTGTGGGCTGGTATCCTGGAGTCCAAGCACGACCTGCGGCGTCTGGTGGGGGCCGAGTAGGCGAGCCCGCAGACTTTCGGATCGCGGAGACCATCATGAATGACAAACCAAGCGCAGAAGAGCGTGACATTCTGGAGCGATTCGAGCGGGGCGAGTTGCGCTCCGCCCCTGGCGCCGAACGCGAAGTCGAGCTGGCGCGTCAAGCTGCTCGCAAGACTTCCAACAAGACCAGACGGATGAACCTGTCCAGGCGCCCGACCGAGAAGGGATAGAGGCCGTCGGAGCTTCGTTGCCTAGCCCGCCTCGACCACGCGCCCTGCGACGCCGGCGGGGCCGCGTCTTCCCGGAATTACCTCCACAGGGGTGGGAATCAGCCACTCCGAACCTGTCTTGGTCGCTCCCCGGACGCGTCCCTCGCGGGCCAGTTGTCGCACCCTACGGTCCGAGACGCCCAGCTCTATGGCCGCCTGCCGCACCGTGACATTGGCGACATCATCGGCTGGGGCCTCGGACGCCAGCTCGAACTCGACGGGGCCTGGCTGCTTCAGGGTGCTCATCTCATGGACCAGGAACCCGATGACCTCGCCGTCGTCGTCCAAGCGCTTCAGGATGCGTTCGTCGTCGGTAGGCGTGAAGTAGCCCTCCCTGAACGCCCACAGCACCTCGAGCATATCCCCCTCATGGTCGTACCAGACCGACACCGTCCTACTCGCCATGCTCACTCTCCTTTGATTCGGCGGTCGAGATAACCGGTAAGGATGAAGGAGTAGCTCTCCCACTCTTCGATACGGGACTCACGCCTCCTGTCGGCCTGAGCGCGGTTGACCGGCTTCGCAGCACCCCACTATTATGCCACCGTCTCGTTCGGGGTGTCCCTGATGAGCCCGAGGTTCCCAATACGGAAAGTTCGCAGTGGAGCATTCAGTGACTGACAAAGGTGCATTTCAGTCGGTGGCGATGTTGGCCATTGCGACCTTGGTGTTTTTCGTAGTCCTTGCGGCTTGCGGGTCGCGATCTGCCGGGCCACCTGGGCCAGCAGGGCCGCCTGGACCGATCGGGCCGTCCGGATCATCTGGGCCAGCAGGGCCGCCTGGACTGGCTGGGCCACCTGGACCGACTGGGCCGGCGGGCCCACCCGGACCGGTCGGACCGCCCGGGCCACTGGGAGCAACTGGGACGGCAGGCCCATCTGGCGAATCATCCGCCTTGTCCGAGGTCGAGATGTGGCCGGAGCTGCGCATCGACGTCACGATATCTCAGCGTTGCGCCGACCGCATCCGAGAGACAGTGGAGTATCAGGGTACGGCGACAGCCGTCGAGCGGCAGCGGAAGAGACTGGACTTCCTGTTGGTACAACCGGCGCGCTACATGTCTAACCGCCACATTGAGCGCATCCTCAATTGGATGGAACAGGTGGCCAATGACGGGTCAGAGTGTGAAGAGCAGCATGACGCGCTAAGCCTGTTCTGGAGGGCACGTTACCATAACCCGATGGGCCAGTGGCGTGAAGACGCGCTGCGAGCCTATTGGGGTTGTGCGTACCCGGATGACGAGCTGCTGGGCGGACAGTACAGCAGCAACCTTTGGAATAACGCGGAGGATTGCGCGACCGTGGAGCGATGGATACCGCCATCGTGGATACCGGCAGCGGAACAGCCCTAGCATCCACCGCTCTGACGAATAACCGCGTTACCCGGCGTGACCGAGCTGTCTGGAGCCCCGGAAGAACTCCTTACCTGAACCGGTAGCCGCGTTGGGCTGAGAAGCCGAGGTCGTGGTCGTAGTCGGCGGTCCACTCCCGGTCCGGGAGCCCGACGAGGCTGCCTCCGTCGAGCCACTCCAGATCGGTCCCGTACAGGTTGTGCACCAGGAGGCCGGTCAGGCGCTCCCGAACGGCTGCGTAGGACCCGTCGTCCGCGAGGTCGTTCATCTCGTCCGGGTCGCGCTCCAGGTCGAATAGCTGGAAGTGGTTGCCGACGGCGTAGTAGATCAGTTTGTGCCGTCCGTCGTGGACCATGCGGGTCGCGAACTCGTCCTCGTAGAACTGGCCGTAGAGGTAGTCGCGCCTGGGGCCGTCGACCATCGAGACGCCTTCGACCGAGTCGGGCACGGGGATGTCGCACAGCTCCAGCAGCGTGGGCATGACGTCCGCCTGGGCGACGAGCCTGTCGTCCAGCCGGCCGTAGCCGACGCGGTCCTTGAGTGCGTCCGAGCCGGTGAGCAACATGGGGATCTTGGCGGAGCCCTCGTAGTAGAGCATCTTGTTCCACAGCCCGTGGTTGCCCTCCATGTCGCCGTGGTCCGAGGTGAACATGATTATCGTGTCGTCGGCCAGGCCCTGCTCGCGGAGGGTGCCGATCACGGCCCTGATCTGGTGGTCGGCGTGCGTGGCGAGCGCGTAGAAGGCGCGCCGCGCGCGAAGGGTGTCGCCCTCGGAGCCGGTGAGGCGGCGATGGGTAGCCTGCCTGGCCCTCAGGGCGAACGGCAGAGCGTCGGAATCGGCTGCCCAGTCGCCGACGAAAGGCAGAGGAACGTCGATGTCCCGGTATATGTTCATGTAGCCCTCCAACGGGATCATCGGAGGGTGAGGCGCGGTGAACGACATGTACCAGAAGGCCGGCCGGGTCGGATCGCGGCGGGCGATGAAGCGGCTCATCTCACGGGCGGTCCAGTTGGTCGGATGCATCTGCTCCGGCAGATGGAACGGGCGGTAGTCCCACGCGTTGTGAATGCCGGAAGCCTGCTCGAGGCCGGGATAGCCATGCTCGGTCAGGAACATCTCGTAGTCGTCGGGCCGACCCGTGTCGGCCGCCAACCGGCCCTCCTCGTTGATCAGCACGTCGTCGAAGCCGATGCGGTTCCGGGGAGGACGGATATGCAGCTTGCCGACGCCGTACGCCTGGTAGCCGGCGTCGCGGAAGGTCTGGGCGATGGTCGGCAGCTCGGGCATCGGCGCCCTGCCCTGCACGCGGTCGCCGTGCGTGCGGGAGAAGGCGCCGGTCATAAGCTCGCGGCGGGCGGGCACGCACATGGGCGTAGTCGTGTAGGCGTTCGTATACGTGGCGCCGTTGGCCATCAGCCGGTCGAGGGTCGGCGTCAGGACCGAATGGTGGCCGAGGCCGCCGATCATCCGGCCGGCCCAGTGGTCGGTGCAGATCAGGAGCACGTTGGGCTGGTTTGGCATGGCGGAAGGGATATCCTCAGGCGGAGGTTTCTGGTCGGGCGGCTAGTTCTGTCCGGGCCAGCCATCGTCGAGTTCGTCGAAACGACGTTGCAGCTCCCGGACGGTCTCCTCCGGGATGGGCAGGCGGCCGTCGGTCAACGCCCTGACGTTGTCCCGGACGTGGTCCCCGTCGTGGGTTCCGACGATGATCGTGTCGACCTCGGGGTGGGCCAGGACGAAGCCGTAGGCCGTCAGGAACGGGTCGTCCGGCTCGCCAGGCACGTCTCCCATCGCCTCCATCAACCGCGCGCGGCGCCAGTACTCGCTTCCGTAGGCCAGAGGGGTGTCCTTTCGCCGCCAGACGTTGTTGGCGACCGGGCGCTTGGCGATGATTCCCATGCCTCGGCCCTCAGCGGCCTCCAGTATGCCTTTGGACCTGGGTTGCTGGTCTGAGATGCTGAAGCTGATCTGAAGCGTGTCGAAGGCTCCGCTGTCGACCGCCCACGCCGCGTTCTCGTTGTCGCCGCTGTAGCCTATGAACCGCGTCTTGCCCTGCTCCCGCGCCCGCTGCAACGCCTCGATCACGTCGCCGCGCTTCAGCGCGTCCAGATCGCACGAATGGAGTTGCAGCAGGTCTACGTGGTCGGTGCGCAGCCTGCACAGGCTCCGGTCGACGCTGGCGGCGATAGTCTCCGGCGTCCACTCCTCGCCCTCGGTGAAGTCGTCGAGATGCCCGCACTTTGTGGCGAGCACGTACTCGTCCCGGCGGCGGGAGACGGTCTCCCCGATCAGCTGCTCGTTCCTGCTATAGCATTCCGCGGTGTCGAGAAAGTTGATGCCCTCGTCCAGGGCGGTGCCGAGTACCCGGCCGACGAGGTCCGCGGTGTTCTGCTCCGGGTGTCTGTGAAACTCCGAGCCGCCAAAGCCCAGACGGCTCACTCTGAGGCCAGTCCGGCCCAGGTCTACCATGTGCATCTGTGAACAACCTCCCCTGACTGTACCGCGCGAAACCCGGACACCTAGTATCGGGGCTGAGTCCAGGCCGAGAGCTCGGCCCTGAGCTCGAGCGTCATGCCCATTGCCCTGGCCTCGATCGCGTTCTCGATCTGCCCGGCAGTCCGCGCGCCGACCAAGACGGTGGAGACGGCCGGGTGCGTCATCACCCACGCCATCGCCAGCCTGACCTGCGGCACGCCGAGCTCCCGCGCCCTGGCGGCCAGCTTCTCCAGCAGCCCGAAGTTGTGATCGGTGAAGTAGATGTCGGCGTGCGCGGGCATTATATGGTACCTGGAGCCAGTGGGAAAGTTCCGGTCAGGGGTGTACTTACCGGTCAGGAAGCCCGCTCCCAATGGGCTGAACGCCGTGACGCCCAAGCCCTCGGCCTCGCAGAGCGGCAGGGCCTCGCGCTCCGCGTCCGGCCACGCCAGGCTGTAAGGCGTCTGAAGCACGCCGTACCTGCGATGGCCGCCCCTGTCGCTGGCGTCCAGGGCCTCCCGGACCTGCGCGGCGGAGTGGTTCGAGCAGCCGATGACGCCCACGCGGCCCGCGTCGACCTCGGCAGACAGCGCCTGGACCGTCTCGGAGACCGGGACGTCCGGGTCCGGGTTGTGGAGGAGGTATATGTCGACGAAGTCCGTGTCCAGCCGGGCGAGGCTCCCCAAGAGCGCCCCGGGGATATTGTCCGCGCTGGCGCCTGAGTTGAACTTGCTCATGACGGTGATCTCGCCGCGGCAACCGTTCTTGCGCATCCACGTGCCGATGATGCGCTCCGAAGACCCCTTCTCCAAAGAGGCCTCGCGCACGTCGTCCGTGCCGTATGCCCGCTTGCGGGTCTCGTAGGACTCACCGCCGCCGTACGCCTCGCCTGTATCGAACAGCGTAATCCCCCGCTCGACGGCGTAGTCCATGAGCCGGTTGGCGGACTCCTCGTCAATCTCCCGACCCCAGTTCCCGCAACCGAGACCGATTTCGCTGACCTCGATGCCGGCGGCGCCGAGCGGTCTCGACCGTGCTCGACCTTCACCCATCGTCGGATCTCCTTACGCTCGGCGGCGGACCGCAGACTCGAGGCGAAGTGACAGTCGAGAGAACATGCCTCGCCGGGGGAAACTCGGCTACACGGTTACTGAGCTTATCACACCGTCGGCCGCGTCAGTCCTGCGAGATGGCCGCCGGCGGCGGCGCCGGCCGCGCCGTCTGTCGACGCCGGTTTTTCCTGCTAAACTGAGGTCGGGGTGGGTCATCCGATCCGGAGGCGAAGGAGGACCGAATGGTGCGGACTATAGTAGTTGGAACGACCGACGGGCTTCATCGCCTCGGCGCCGGGTCGGGCGTCGAGTTGGCCGGCCGGGAGGTCAAGTCTGTCGCCAAGCGGGCCCTCGACTGGTGGGCCGCCGTCGACGAGGCCGAGATATGGCGCTCCTCCCACGGAGGCGAGTGGGAACACGTGGCAACGGTAGACGGCCTCGGCGTGACGTGCCTGCTGCCGTTTTCCGGAGGAGCTTTCGTTGGCACGTCCGAAGCGCACCTGTTCGCCGTGCACGACGACCGGCTGAAGCGGGTGGAGTCGTTCGAGAAGGTGACCGGGCGCTCCGATTGGGGAACTCCATGGGGCGGCCCCCCGGACGTGAGGTCGATGTCCGCGGGTGAGGCGGGCACGGCGTACGTCAACGTCCACGTCGGCGGGATACTCAGGTCGGACGACCGCGGCAAGTCATGGGAGCCGACCATAGAGATCGACGCCGACGTTCACCAGGTGCTGTTCGACCGCGGCTCGGGCCTGCTGCTAGCAGCCTGCGCGAATGGGCTGGCCGACAGCGGTGACGACGGCGACTCGTGGGTCTTCGAGACCGAGGGGCTCCACGGGCCCTACCTGCGGGCCGTCGCCGTCGCGGACGAGACGGTCCTCGTCTCTGCGTCGACCGGCCCGAGCACCGATCAGGCGGCGGTCTACAGTCGGCCGATCGTGGGCGACCAGCCGTTCATGAAATGCGAAGAAGGCCTGCCGAGTTGGTTCGGGGACAACATCGACACCGCCTGCCTGGCCGCGACCGGCCAGGAGGCGGCCTTCGGCACGTCGGACGGCCGCGTCTTCGCGTCAAGCGACGAGGGCGAGACGTGGGCCGCTATTGCCGAGGGCCTGCCCAGCGTCCGGTGCGTGGCGCTCGGCTGATTCGGTGGCGTACGACACCGTCATCGTCGGCGCAGGGTCCGCGGGCGCCATTCTCGCCACGCGGCTGACGGAAGACCCGGCACACCAGGTCCTTCTAGTCGAGGCAGGCCACGACTACCCCGACTACGACTCGATACCGCCCTACGTCAAGTACGGCTACGGCCCGAACCGGGACAAGAGCCGCGCTTGGCCGCCCGCCAACCTTTGGTACTTCGTGGCGCAACGCGGACCGGACCAGCCGCCCATGCTGGTGCCGCGCGGCAAGGTCACCGGCGGCTCGTCGGCAGTCAACGCCCAGATCTTCCTGCGCGGCGTCACCGACGACTACGACACCTGGGCCGCGATGGGCAATCACGAGTGGGGCTTCCAGAAGCTGCTGCCGTACTTCCGCCGTATCGAGACGGACACCGACTTCTCGGGCGACTTCCACGGAAGCGACGGCCCCATCCCAGTGCGCCGCTTCAAGGACCACGAGCTGAACGCCGACCAGCGGGCCTTCTACGAGGCCTGCCGCGCCAGAGGGTTCCCGGACTGCCCCGACCACAACGAGCCCGGCTCGACCGGCGTTGGCCCCACGCCGTTGAACAACCCCGGCGGCGTTCGCGTCAGCACGGCGATGGCGTACCTGAGCCAGTCGCGCGACCGTCCCAACCTGACCATCCGGCCGGACGCCCTCGCCCGTCGAGTCGTCTTCGACGGACCGACCGCCGTGGGCGTGGAATTCGAGGCCGACGGACGGACCGAGACGGCGTACGCCGACGAGATAGTCCTGTCCGCGGGCGCGATCGGGTCGCCGCATCTGCTTCTGCTGTCCGGCGTCGGCCCCGCCCGGGAGCTCGAGGAGGTGGGCGTGTCCGTCGCGCACGACCTGCCCGGGGTGGGCAAGAACCTGAGAGACCATCCACAGGTACCCCTGCTGTGGCGAACGCGCGAAGGGTTCGAGCAGGACATAGACGCGCCCGGCATTCAGATGACGCTGCGTTATACGGCGACCGGCTCGCACCTTGAGAACGACATGCTGCTGCACCCGGCGTCGCGCATGCCGCTGCACGTCGCCGGACGCACGGCCATCTGGGGACCCAACGCGAACGCGGAAATAGGCTTCGGCATCGTCGACTGCCTCGACCTGGCTGTCGGCGCCGGAGAGCTGCGGCTCAGGGGCGCGAACCCGCGCATCCAACCCTTCCTCGACTACAACTACCTCCAGGAGAAGTTCGACGTAGACCGGATGCGGGAGGGCGTCTTCATCAGCATCGAGCTGGCCGAGCACCCGGCCTTCGCGGACATCGTCACAGACCTCGTCGAGCCCACCGAGGCGGACCTGACATCCGACGCCGCGCTTGACGACTGGATGAGGCGGCAGGTGCGGACCAGCCATCACGTCTCGGCCACCTGCAAGATGGGGCCGTCGTCCGACCCGATGGCGGTCGTAGACCAGTACGGCCGCGTCCACGGTCTGGAACGCCTGCGCGTCGCGGACGCGTCGATAATGCCCGACTGCATCCGGGCGAACACCAACGTGACCTCGCTCGCCATCGGGGAGCGGATCGCCGATTTCATGCGCTAGGCACGCCGCCCGCGCACCTCCCTCCCCCGTCTTCCCCACATCGCGCCGTGAACACCCCCAGGCGCTCAGCGGGGATTGACCCGCACAACCGGTTTCGCCGACTCGCACTGTGGTATATTTTGCGTCGACAGCGGGAGCACGTGACGGAGGTCGAGATATGGCACGGACCGACTTGGCGCTGGCCGCCCACCTCATGCGCCGCGCCGGGTTCGGCGCCTCCCGCGCCGAGCTCGAACGGCTGGCCGAAAAGGACTACGCCGAGATCGTCGAGGACCTGCTTCACCCCGAGCGGTTCCCCGATTTCCCCGAGGACATCCTCAGGCGGTACAACGACGGCGAGGCGATCGACGTCTGGGCGAGCCGCTGGATATTTCGCATGGTCAACAGCCCGCGTCAGCTCCAGGAGAAGGCGGCGCTGTTCTGGCACCACGTCTTTGCGACCGCCTGGTACAAGGGCGAGCACACGGTGTCGATGTTCCAGCAGATCGACATGCTCAGGCGCTTCGGTCTGTCCAACACCAGGACGATCCTCATCGAGCTATCCAAGAACCCGGCGATGATCTTCTGGCTCGACAACAACGAGAACCACAAGGACGAGCCCAACGAGAACTACGGCCGCGAGCTGCTGGAGCTGTTCTCGATGGGCGTCGGCAACTACACCGAGCAGGACATCAAGCAGGCGGCCCGGGCGTTCACGGGCTGGACCTTCACGCAGCCCATACCGCTGTACCCGTACGGTCACCACACACCGTCGTTCGTCTACAACGACGACGACCACGACCACAGCGTCAAGACTTTCCTGGGCGAGACGGGCCGGTTCAACGGCGAGGATATCGTCGACATCATCGTCCGGCAGCCAGCGGCGGCCAGATTCATCGCCCGGCACCTGTACAACTTCTTCGTAGCCGACGAGCCGCAGGTGCCCGCGTGGAACACCGTCCCGCCGCAGGACCCCGACGCGATCAGAGCGTTGGAGAACGCCTATTTCGAGTCGGGCGGCGACATTCGCTCCGTGCTCCGCGTGCTGTTCAACTCCGACTTTTTCAAGAACGCGCGACAGATGCGGGTGAAGTCCCCGGTAGAGCTCGTTGCCAGCACGGTCAAGCTGGCCGGCACTCACCGCTTCCCAGATACCACCCTCACCTCGCTGGCCGACGCGAGCGCCGTCATGGGCCAGCATCTGCTCAACCCGCCCACCGTCGAGGGCTGGCACACGGGCAAGGAGTGGATCGACGGCGGCACCCTGAACGACCGGGTCAATTTCGCTGTGGACCACATAGCCGATCTGGACAATCCCGGAGTGCAGGACGTGATCGCCAGACTTCGCTCCAACGGCGACACGGTTCCGCCGGAGGAGTTCGTCGACCGGGTGCTGGAGCTGACCGGCCCGATCGAAGCAGGAGAGGAGACCCGCGACGGCCTGATGGAATACGCGGAGTCCTGCGGAGAGCTGACCTTCCGGACCGCGGAGGAGACCGCGGAGAGCACCGCGCGAGTAGGACGGATGCTACAGCTCGTGGTCGCCTCGCGGGAGTTCCAGTTCGCCTAGCTTTCGGCCCTCAGACCCTTTGGAGGTCACAAAGATGAAAGGCAACGGCAAACCACCGGTCTTGGTGGTCGTTCAGCTCTCGGGCGGGAACGACTTCATGAACACCCTGGTCCCCTACACCAACCCGGTCTACTACGACAGCCGCACCAAGATCGTCATCCCCCAGGACGAGGTGCTGCCGATAGACGACACCCTCGGGTTCCACCCGAGCTGCGGGCCGCTGAAGGAGATGTACGACGCGGGCGACGTCGCGGTGATTCAGGGCATCGGATACCCGAACTCGAGCCGCTCGCACTTTCGGGCGATGGACATCTGGCACACCTGCGAGCCGATAGAGGTCGGCACCGAGGGCTGGCTCGGACGTGCAATACGGGAGATCGACCCGGCAAAGGAGAACGTCCTCACCGGCGTCAACTTCGGCAAAGGGCTGCCGCGCGCCATGGCGGCGCCGGGCGTGCCCGTCAGCTCGGTCGGCAACCTGGACAACTACGGCCTGATGACCGGCATCGGCGAAGTCGACCAGCGGATGCAGGCGCTCGACATATTCAAGCGCATGTACGGCCCCGCCGTCGGCTCAGGGCCGGTGATGGAGTACCTGGCCCAGACCGGCTCCGACGTTCTGAAGGGCGCCGACGCACTGAAACGGGCGCCCGCGAGCTACTCGTCAGACGTGGAGTACGCCGACAACGCGATCGCCCAGAGCCTGCGCAACGTCGCCAGGGTGCATCTGGCCGACCTTGGCACGCGCATCTTCTACACTGCGCAGGGAGGCTACGACACCCACTCCAACGAGATGCCCGCCCACCCGAAGCTGCTGTCCGACGTGTCGGGCGCCATCTCAGACTTCTTCGCCGACCTCAGGACCCACGACGCGTCCGACAACGTGTCCATGCTGGTGTTCACCGAGTTTGGCCGCAGGATGAAGGACAACGGCTCCGGCACCGACCACGGCTCCGGCGGCGGGGCCTTTATCATCGGAGACCGGGTCGACGGCGGGCTCTACTCCGAGTACCCGTCGCTGCATCCCAGCGACTGGGAGAACGGCGAGGACCTGAAGCACACCATCGACTTCCGCGGCGTCTACGGCACACTCCTGGAGCAGTGGCTCGGCGTGGCGGCCGCACCGATCGTCGGCGGCGATTTCGAGCAGCTAGCACCCTTCGCGGCTTAGGCAATGGCCAGACCCTACGCACTCCTCAGAGCGGGACTACCCTACCTCAAGACGCTGGGCATGCGTCGGTGGACGAACTATCCCGCCGACGTGGCGGTGAGCGGCGACGACACGGTCTACGTCCTCTGCCGCGCGTCCGGCGCGCCCTCGATCAGGAAGCTGGCCTGGGAAGACGAGGACCTGGGGGCGATAGGCAGCGGGGGCACCGGCGACGGCCAGTTCAGGTGGCCCGCCGCGATGCTCATGGACGACCACGGCGACCTCGTCATCTCCGACGAGGAGCTGCACCGCATAACCACCATCACGACCGACGGCGAGTTCGTCGGCAAGTGGGGCGAGCACGGCAGCGGCGAAGGGCAGCTCGACCACCCGTCCGGGATGGCATTCGACCCGGAGGGGAACGTATACGTTTCGGACACGATGAATCACCGCGTGCAGCGGTTCTCGCGAGACGGGTCCTTCATCCTCTCGTTCGGCCGCCACGGATCGGGCGCGGGCGAGCTCGACATGCCCTGGGGCATCACCGTCGACGAGCTGGGCGACGTCTATGTGGCCGATTGGCGCAACGACCGGGTCCAGAAGTTCACCGCAGAGGGAGACTTCATCTTCTCCCTGGGCCGCACCGGCTCCGGGGACGGTGAGTTCAACCGCCCCGCCGGGGTCGAGGTCGACTCCGACGGCGACATCTACGTCGCCGACTCCGGCAACAACCGGGTGCAGATGTTCAACTCCGACCGGCTCTATCTGGAGAAGATCATCGGCGACGCGTCGCTGTCACGCTCCGGCCGCGAGTACCTGCTGTCGAACGCCAAGCCGATGCGCCTGCGGGAGATGACGAGCCTCGAGCCGCAGAAGCGGCTCAGGGACCCCAAGACGGTTCGCGTCGACGACCGCGGCCGCATCTTCATTCCGGACTACGGCTCCTACCGCGTGCAGGTCTACCAGAAGGACGCGGTGCCGCTCAGCGAAGCCGACATCATCCCGCCGCTCAGGTCCCCTACCCTCGACGTAACGTAGCCGCCCGGACCCATTCGCTCCGGCGCGCCCTCGGACCACGTTCTGGACACGACGCTCAGGGCGTATCCCAGAGGAGGCGTACGGGAACGGCGTGCAGGCGGTCACCGAAGCTGACGCTCGTCATGCCGTCGTAGAGCACGGCCCCGCCTGCAAATTGCGCTCCGCAAACATCCCTGAGCTTGCGGAGACCGCGAAAGTCCGCCTGCGTGACCGTCGCGCCCGCCTTGACCTCGAGTCCGGCTACGAGGCCGCCCTGCTCCATGACGATGTCGACCTCAACCTGGTCCTTGTCTCGATAGTGGAAGAATTCCACCTGCCCGCCGTACCAGCTAGCCTGCCGGCGCAGTTCCTGGAAGACGAACGTTTCGAGGAGTTGTCCCAGCAGCGGACGGTTCGCGAGGAGCGCCCGCACGGACACGCCAAGCAGCGCGCACGCCAACCCCGTATCGCCGACGTGGACCTTCGGAGTCTTCACGAGGCGTTTCCCTCGATTGTTGTACCACGGCTGCAGCCTCTCCAAGAGGTACACCCGCTCCATGAGCGCGACGTAACCGCCGATCGTCGGCCGGCTAAGCTGGAACGGCCCCGACAGGTGGCTCAGGTTGAACAGACGCGCCGTCTGCGTCGCCGCCATGGCGAGAAGCCTCGGCAGTACGTCCAGGCCGCTGATGCGGGACAGGGCGCCGATGTCCCGCTGCACCTGAGCGTCGATGTAGTTCCGGTACCAGTTGGCGCGCCTGCGACCTGCGGGCCGGGCAAGGGCGGGCGGGTATCCTCCCGAAACGATCCGCTCGGCCAGCTCCGTCCCCAGACGCTCAACCTGCCGGACCGGCAGGTCATCCCCGAACAGGGCGTCGATGAAGCCGGCGGCGGGGGGGCGGCTCGCCTCCAGCTCGCACTGCGCCAGCGGGTGTAGTCGAATCGTCTCCATGCGGCCGGCGAGGGAGTCCTGCACGGTAGGGACAGCCAGCACGTTTGTCGAGCCTGTGAGGACGAATCTGCCCGGAGTCCGCCGCCGGTCGACTTCGAGCTTCAAGGCCGTGAAGAGCTGCTGTACGCGCTGCACCTCGTCCAGAATGACACCCTGCGGAAGATCAGCCACGAAGCCCATGGGATCGGCTGCGGCCCCGGCGCGGACAACGTCGTCGTCGAAACTGAGGTAACTGTAACCCCCGCTCGCGGGCCCGCTCGGCGCGGATCGGCCCGGGAGAAGCTCCGGCGCGCACGCCATCTGCGCAAACGTCGTCTTCCCGCACTGGCGCGGACCTTGGATCAGGACGACGGGGGAATCCTCCAGCGCCTCGGCAAACCGCGATTCGACGAAACGCCGGTGAAATTCGTTTGGGAGCATCGTCCAATTGTAAGCTTGTCATACGTCCAATTGCAAGGTTGTGTGTCGTCCTATTGCAAGTTTATGGCGCGTCTGATTGCAAGGTTATGGTGCGTCCAATTGCAAGATTAAGGGTCGGCCAATTGCAACCGGCGCAACCACCTCAGAGATGCAGGCCGGCCCGCGTGGTATTATTTGCGGCGAATCCGAGTCAGGGGCAGCGTGCGTGTCCGAACCATCCGCGGCCGTGGAGCGCGTCGAGGCGCTCAGGGCCGAGATCAACCGTCACAACCATCTCTACTTCGCGCTCGACCAGCCGGAGATAGGCGACGCCCAGTACGACGTCCTGATGCGCGAGCTCCACGGGCTGGAGGAGCAACACCCGGATCTCGTCACCCCCGACTCGCCGACACAGCGAGTGGGCTCCGAGCCCGCCGACGGTTTCGCCGAGGCCCGACACCCGATACCACTTCTCAGCCTGGGCAACGCGTTCGACGACGACGAGCTCATGGCTTGGTACCGCCGCGTAGCGGACCTGATCGAGAGCACCGACTTCGACCTGGTATGCGAGCTCAAGTTCGACGGTCTGGCGGTGGCGCTCACGTACGAGGACGGCGTCCTGGTCCGCGGCGCCACCAGGGGCAACGGTACGGTCGGCGAAGACGTGACCCACAACCTCAGGACGATCAGGAGCATCCCCCTGCGCGTACTCGGAGACGCCCCCAGGCGATTCGAGGTCAGAGGCGAGGTGCTGTTCCCGAAGTCGGCATTCCAGCGGTTCAACGAGGAGCGCATAGCCGAAGGCCTGCCTCCGTATTCAAACCCCCGCAATACCGCCGCGGGATCGGTCCGGCAGCTGGACCCGAAGATGACCGCCGCGCGGCCGCTGGACATCTTCGTGTACAGCCTCGGCTACTCCGACGGGGGCGTGCCCGACAACCACTGGGAGACGCTGCGCCTTCTGGGCGGTCTCGGCTTCAAGATCAGCCCGCATAACAGGCTGGTCCGCACGCCGGAAGAGGCGATCGACTACTACCGGGAGTGGCGGAATAAGGCGGAGGAGCTCGATTACGGCTCCGACGGCGTCGTGGTCAAGGTCAACCGGTTCGACCTGCAGCGGCACGTCGGCGTCGGCGGACGGGAGCCCCGGTGGGCGATCGCGTACAAGTTCCCGGCCACTCAGGCGGTCACTCAGCTCCTGGACATAGACGTAAACGTCGGCCGCACCGGCTCCATAAACCCGTACGCGGTGCTGGAGCCGGTGGACGTGGGCGGCGCGACCGTCAGGCAGGCCACGCTGCACAACGAGGACTACATCAGGGCCAAGGACCTGCGTATCGGCGACTGGGTAGTCGTAGAGCGGGCCGGCGAGGTGATCCCGCAGGTCGTCAGCGTCATTGCGGGCCGGCGTACCGGCTGCGAGCGCGAGTTCGAGATGCCGTCGAAATGTCCGTCCTGCGGGGAGCCGGTAGCCCGTCCCGAAGGCGAGGCGATGTCGCTGTGCGTCAACTCGCAGTGCCCGGCGCAGCTAGTCCGGCTGCTCGAGCACTTCGTCGGCAGGGGCGCGATGGACATCGAGGGCCTCGGCGTCAAGCAGACTGCGGTCCTGCTCCAGCAGCGCCTGATCGGCGACGTGGCCGACATCTATACCCTGAACAAGGACGAGCTGCTGGAACTCGAACGCATGGGTGAGAAAAGCGTCGCCAACCTGCTGGCCGCCGTGGAGAAGAGCAAAGACCGGCCGCTGGCGCGTCTGCTCGTGGGCCTGGGGATCGGCCACGTCGGGTCCGAAGCCGCGAAGCTGCTGGCCGCCAACTTCGCGTCGATGGACGCGCTGATGGAGGCGGACGAGGGACGGCTCGTCGAGATCGAGTCGATCGGGCCGAAGATAGCGTCCGCCGTCGTCGCGTACTTCGCCAACGACTCCAACCGGCACGTCATCCGGAAGCTCCGGGACGCCGGCGTTAGAATGGAGGACGAGGCCAGGGATGCGCCCACCGAGCAGCGGTTCGCGGGCAAACGCTTCGTCGTGACCGGCCGGCTGCAGGACCTGAGCCGGTCGCAGGTCCAGGCGAGGATCAAGGAGCTCGGAGGGGCCGTGAGCGGAAGCGTCAGCCGCCAAACCGACTATCTCGTCGCCGGCGAGGGCGCGGGCTCGAAGCTGGCCGACGCGGAGCAGCTCGGCGTGACCGTCATCACCGAAGAGGAGTTCCTCAAACTCGCGGAAGGGACGGTGCCGTCGGCCGGTGACGACCGGTCCGACGGCAGCTAGCGCCATCAAGGCGATAACCCCGCGCGCCGGGCTGGCCCGGCCGCCTGGAGGCCAGCCAATCTACATCAGCCGGCTCAGCCTGCTGGGCTTTCGGAACTACGCGAAGCTGGAACTGGAGCTGGCGCCCGGGATAGTGCTGCTCCAGGGCGGCAACGCGCAGGGCAAGAGCAACCTGCTCGAGGCGCTGTACGTGCTCGCCATAGCCAAGTCCTATCGCGCAACCTCGGAGCGCGAGCTGGTGCGTCACGCGCCACCGGGCCAGCCGCTGCAGTCGCAGGTCGCCGCCGAGGCGCGGCGCTCCGACGGGACGGTACGCGTCCAGGTCGACCTCACCGTAGAGGGCTCGGCCCACCAGGACAGCGACGGCGCCGTCGGCCCGCTGGACGACAGCTCACTGGTGCGTAAGCAGGTGAGGGTAAACGGTCTCCGGCGCCGCGCGTCCGGCCTGGTCGGGGAGATCAACGCGGTGATCTTCGAGGCCGGCGACCTGGACATCATTCTGGGCGCGCCTTCGGTGCGGCGCCGCTACATGGACATACTCATATCGCAGCTGGACCAGGCCTACCTGAGAGCGCTTCAGCGCTACCAGCGCGTGGTCACACAGCGGAACTACCTGCTGAAGAGTGTCAGGGAGGGACGGGCGCAAGCCTCTGAGCTCGACTTCTGGGATGGCGAGCTGGTCGAGGCGGGCGGGTACATCGTTAACCGCCGGCGGGAGACCGTCGCGGCGCTGTCAGGCCTGGCCGCGCCGATACACGCCGACCTCGCCGGCGGAGAGACTCTTGCCATCGCGTACGACCCCAGCGGCGGCATAGCCGTAAATGGCCCAGAGGAACGCATCCGGGACGCCCTCTCTGGGCTGTTGGAGGAGCGGAGGCCAAGGGACATAGGGCAGGGCGTGACGTCCGGCGGTCCCCACCGCGACGACCTGCGGCTGACGTTGAGCGGACTGGACGCCGGGCTCTACGCATCCCGAGGTCAGTCGCGAACCGCCGCGCTGGCCATGAAGCTGGCCGAAGCCGCCTACCTGCGGGGGGTGCGCGGCGAGGAGCCGGTGCTCCTGCTGGACGACGTCTTCTCAGAGCTGGACGAGCGGCGCCGGCTTCACGTGCTAGAGGCCGCGGCCGGCTACGAGCAGTCGTTCATCACGACCTCGGACCCGGGGCAGATCGACCGCTCCTTCCTCAACCGGATGGCCAGGTTCGTCGTCGAAGCCGGTACCGTGCGTCCGACCGGCCCTTCCAACCCATAGGCCTCGACGGCCGAGGCAGCTTGTCCGTAAGACGCATCGCGCCTAGAATGAGGCCGCCGCGAGCCGGTCGCGCCCGCCGCTGCCACCCACCGCCAACCCAAGGAGCCGACACGATGGGATTCCCCGTCTACGACTACAGGACAGACCTTCGCAACGTGCTGGTATCGCCGCAAATACGGTCGAGATTCCTGCGAATCGAGCCCGGCGGTCCGGCCGCGCCCCACACCCACGACCTCGGGCATGAGGTGTTTCTGGTGCTCAGCGGCCGGGCGGAGTTCGAGATCGACGGCGAGAAAGCGGAGCTGGGGCCGGGCCAGATGTGCGTCGCCCTCGCCGATCAGCCTCACGCCGTCCGCGCGCTGGGGAACGAGCCGATGACCATGTACCTCTCGGTAACGCCCCACATCCAGCCGACGCATACGACGTGGACAGAGGATGGACAACGCATGCCGTTGCGGTTCGTGCCGTCCTCGAGCTACGACGTCGACTACGAAGCGGCCAGGCCGCTGGAGACGCTCGTAGACGAGCTCACCGGCGCGGCCGAGTCGCTCGCGGACGCGGCGGAGGCGGCCTCCGCCGACCAGGGAGAAGCCCTGGAGCGCCTGCGCGAGGCCATCGAAGACGGCGACCTAGCGGCGGCTGCCGAGATACGAGACCGCGTGTGGGGCAAGCTCTTCCCGGTCTTTCAGAGAGCCAACCAGGTCGCCGATCTGTGGAACGAGCTTGCGCCCAGGGCGAACGGTACCGTCTAGCCCGCCGCAGCCGGCCCACGGCCAGAGGAGGAGATATGAGCAGAGTTCGCATCGGCGTCGTTGGATGCGGCGCCATCGCGCAGGTCCAACACCTGCCGTTCCTGACCGAGCTGTCCGAGGAGTTCGAGGTGGCCGCCGTGTGCGACGCGTCACCCTCCCAGGCCGCGTACGCCGCCCGGCAATTCCGCGTCGAGCGCCAGTTCACCGATTACCGTGAGATGCTCGACTCGGACATCGACGCCGTGCTGCTGTGCCACTCCGATCCGAAGACCGAGGCCGTGATCGCGTCCATGGACGCGGGCAAGCACGCCTTCGTCGAGAAGCCGATCTGCTTCTCGCTCGAAGAGGCGGACGCGATCATCGAAGCGTCCGCCCGGTCCGGCAAAGTCGTCCAGGCCGGATACACCAAGCTGTTCGAGCCAGCCTACGAGCTCGCGAAGCAAGAAGTCGCCGGGATCGACGACATCCGCTTCGTCCAGGTCAACCACCTGCACCCTAACAACGACCTGCACGTCAGCCAGTTCCGCACGAGGCGGTTCGACGACCTGCCCGAGGCCGCCGTTCGTCGGACCCGCGACGCGCGGGACGCGGCGCGCAGGGCGGCCATCGGGGACGTACCCCCGCACGTGCTGACCACGTTCTTCTCGCTGGCGGGCAGCATGATCCATGACCTGTACTGCCTGCGGGCCATGTTCGGCGTGCCCAGCAAGGTGGTAAGCACCGAGATATGGGCCGACGGCCGGGCGTACAGCACGACTCTGGAGTACCCGGAGGGCCACCGGTGCGTCGCCACATGGGTAGACCTTCCTGACCTGTGGGACTTCCACGAGACGCTGGAGGTGTACGGGAGCAGCAAAAGGGTCATCGTAAAGTTCGGCACCGGCTTCTCGAGGACCGTCTCCACGATCACGGTCCAGGAGATCGACGACGACGGCAGGACCGTCCGCAAGGAGCCCGCGGTCGATTGGGAGAACCCGTTCCGAAGAGAGCTCCGCCACTTCCACGACTCGATCGTGAACGGCACGCCGAACCGGTCGCCGATAGGGACATCCCGGGACGACGTCGCGCTGGTCATAGACATCACCAAGGCCTACCTGTCCAGCGGCCCCGTGCTCCGAACGCCCGGATGAGTAGCAGGGACGCGCCAGCGTAGGAGACCGCGATGAGGCTCCGAAAGCTCATCCCAGCAATCCCCATCGTCGCCGCGGGGGCGATGGCGCTGCTGGCCGCCGCGCTCGTGCCGCTCCTCCCGGCGTATGCTCAGAGCAATGCGGGCTCATGCGCCAACGGCACCGCCGTGCCGGACGCGGCCAACAACCCGGGACTGGTGTCCGACTGCGAGACACTGCTCAGCGCACGCGACACGCTCGCACGCCCGTAGGCGCCGCGGATGCCCTCGCTGTCCAAGAGAGCGACACGGTGTCGGTCCAAGCCCCCGAGCTGCTGGCGAACGACTCCGACGTGGAGGGCGACACGCTGAGCATCACTGCCGTTGGAGACGCCACGAACGGTCTCGTCACGCTCGACGGCAACACAGTCATCTACGCGCACGACGGCTCCGAGACGACTGCAGGCAGCTTCTCCTACACCGTCACAGACGGTACCGACACCGCCACAGCCTTGGTCACCATCACCGTCGCCCCGGTCAACGACCTGCCGGTGTTGCTCTTGATTGCAGTGGCGCTCGGGGTCGGCCTGCTGACCTTGGTGGCCGTGTTGGCGATCGTAGCCAGAAGGACCAAGCAGGCCTCCTGAATCGGTGGGGTACGGGGTCCCGCGCACTCATGACGCGCCGACGACGCACCTACGGTGCTCGTGGCGATCGGGCCGGCTGCGGCGCCTGCGGCCGGCCCCCTACTCTACCGTGACCGACTTGGCGAGGTTCCTCGGCTGGTCGACGTCGCAGCCGCGCCGTACGGCGATCTCGTACGCGAGGAGCTGCATGGGGACCGCCGCCAGTATGGGGGCGACGAACGAGGAAGCCTCGGGGATGTAGACGACATCGTCCGCGATCTCGGCGATGTCGGTGTCCCCTTCGGCCGCAATGGCGATGACCGTGCCGCCCCGGGCCTGGACCTCGCTGACGTTGGCGAGCATCTTCTCGTACAGCTCGTACCTGGGGATGAGCGCCACGACGGGCATATTCTCGTCGATCAGCGAGATAGGCCCGTGCTTCATCTCCCCGGCCTGGTAGCCCTCGGCGTGGATGTAGCTCAGCTCCTTGAGCTTGAGAGCGCCCTCCATCGCCAAAGGATAGTGGACGCCCCGGCCCAGAAACAGGAAGTCTTCATGTTTGGAGTACCGCTCGGCCAGCGCCTCGTACTGCTTCTTCTCTGAAATCAAGCTGCCAATCATCTGAGGCAGCCGCGCGAGCTCGTTCACGATCTCGGATACTCGTTCCGGGGACAGCGTTCCGCGCTTGACCCCGAGATGGACGGACAGCATCAGCAGGGAGACCAACGAGGCCACAAAGGTCTTGGTCGAGGCCACGCTGATCTCCAGTCCCGCGCGGATCAGTATGGTGCTCTCAGCGACCCTGGTCGTCTGGGTGCCGTCGTAGTTGCACAGGGTGATCTGCCTCGCGCCCTTCTCGGCGGCCTCCTGCATCGCGGCCAGAGTGTCCGCGGTCTCACCGGACTGGCACACGGATACGACCAGGGTACGTCCGTCTATGACCGGGTCACGGTACCTGAACTCGGAGGAGTTATCGACCTCGGCCGGTATGCGGGCCAGCGACTCGATCCACGCTCGGCCGACCATTGCCGCGTGCAGACTCGTGCCCATCCCGATGAGGACGACCCGGTCGATGCTCGCGACCTCTTCCGTGGAGAGCGGCACTTCGTCCAACGCGATGGCGCCGGAGTCGAACGATACCCGGCCGCGCATCGCGTCTATGACCGTCTCGGGCTGTTCGTTGATCTCCTTCAGGAGGAAGTGCTTGAAACGGCCCTTGGCGGCGGAGACGGGATCATACGGCACACGGGAGGGCCGCACGTCGAAACGCGTCCCGCCCAGCCGGCTGTACGTCGGCCCGTCCGCGGTCGCCGCGACCGACTCCCCGTCGCCGAGGTACGCGACGTCGCGCGTGTACGGCAGCAGCGCGGGCAGGTCGCTCGCCAGGAACATCTCCCCCTCACCGTAGCCGAGAACCATGCCGCCGGCGTTGCCCAGGCGAAAGGCGACGAGCTTGCCGGGCTCCCGTTTCGAGGCTACGACGACCGCGTGCGCGCCCCTGATATTGCCGGCAGCCTCGGCGACCGCATCCTCCAGCGTGTATTCCACGGTGAGGTAACGCTCGATCAGGTGGCTGATGCACTCGGTGTCGGTCTGCGACGTGAAGCGGTGGCCTTCGGCCCGCAGCTCCCGCCTGAGCTCGACGAAGTTCTCGACGATTCCGTTGTGAACGAGCGCTATCTCGTTGGCGCAGTCGGTATGGGGGTGGGCGTTGAAGTCGGCCGGCGGCCCGTGGGTCGCCCATCGGGTGTGGCCTATCCCGCTGCTGCCCTCGGGCAGCCGGTCGTCGAGCGCCTCGAGCAGGACGGACAGCTTGCCTTGGGCCTTCCGCACCGCAGGCTCTCCGGACGGCCCGATCACGGCGATTCCGGCGCTGTCGTAGCCCCGGTACTCCAGCCGAGACAGACCGTCGAGCAGCACTGCGGCGGCCGGCCTGCTGCCGGTGTAGCCGACTATCCCGCACACGTCGGGCTCTCCTCGGGGACGGCGGCCGTCTCAGTCAAGGGCAGCGCTCGCTCGGTTGGGGCGTCCGCGGCGCCGGCCCGCGGGGTTATGGCGTACACGCCATGATACTCGGACGGCAGCACGGTCGCGATCCGATGCATGATCATCTCGGTAAGCGAGTCGAGCACCTCCCGACTCGGACGACCCTCGACGTTGGGCAGTGAGAAGGGCGTCCCTATGACGACCTCGATGGTGCCGGTCGGCTTGAGGATTCGCAATATCGAGCCGAGCCTCTCAGTACCGGTGATCCCGACCGGCAGGATGGGCGCCTGGGAACGCAACGCCAGCCGCGCCACACCCGCTTGGGCCTTTCTCATGCCACCCAGCGTCCTCGTCCCTTCGGGAAACAGGACGACGGCGTGGTCGCGTTCGAGCTGCCGGAGCGCCCATCGGTACGCACCGACGTCCGCGGTGCTCCGCGAGAGCGGGTACGCGCCATAGGACCGAAATAACCACGAGACCAGCGGCCAGCGGAAGAGCCCAGCCTTAGCCAGGAATCGCGTCCGCCTCGGGATGCTGGTCGACAGAAGGGGGGCGTCACAGTAGCTCTGGTGATTGGCGACGACGATGAGCGGGCCGTGCGGGGGAACGTTTTCCCGGCCTGTGACGCGCCATTCGGCGAAGGCCCGCAGGAGCACCCGTTGCAGAACGTTGGCGGCCGGGTTGACCAGCTCCATCAGTCGCACTCGACCAGGTCGACGATTTTGTCTGCCACGTGTTCGATCCTCAGATCGTCCGTGTCCATAATTACGGCGTCGCGGGCCGGCCGAAGCGGCGAATCGGAGCGCTCGGAATCAATCTTATCACGCCTGATCAGCTCCTCGAGCACGCGCCGCTCATCCGCCTCCGACCCGTCGGCCTCCAGATCGCCGCGCCGCCGCGTCGCACGGACCCGCGCGGATGCGTTCAGATAGACCTTGACCGGGGCGTCCGGCATCACCACGGTGCCGATGTCACGGCCCGCCATCACAATTGGCCCGTCGGCCGCCATGCGCCGCTGCTGGGAGACCAGGGAGCGCCTCACGCCCGGCACGCGGGCGACGAGCGAGACGCCGCGCTCCACGTCGGGCGTCCTGAGCCCGTCGGTCACGTCGGTCCCGTCGGCGGTCAGGCGGTCTGCGCCTTCGGCATAACTCAGCCGGAGGTCGAGCCGCTCCGCCAGCGCCGTGAGAGCGTCGCCGTCGTTCAGGTCGACGCCCGTGTCCACCGCCACCCGGGTAACCGCCCTGTACATCGAGCCCGTGTCCAGGAAGCGCAGTCCCAGGCGGCACGCTACGAGTCTGCCCACGGCGGTCTTGCCGGACGCCACCGGGCCGTCTATTGCTATGGCAAAAGGTCTGCCCACGTCTCCTCACGTCCGTTTTGAAGCGGTCCAACGGTGCTGGATTATAGGGTCGGCCGGACACCTCGACAAGCAATTGCTCAGTCGTCACTGTTCAGAGTTGATGGGGCGAATGACTCTCCAGACGCCTGGATGCCCGCTTTCGCGGGCATGACGGTAGCCTGTGTCTGCCTTCCCGAGCAGAGTGCAGTCATCGTCCCGGCTCCGAGTCGGCCGCCATTCCGGCCACCGAGCCGGAATCCAGGGCCCGACTCCGAACGGCTTCGGACACGGTATCGGCGCACGACCGATTCGGCTAGAATCGACACGGCGACGCGCACGGGGGTGCAGCGATGATCACCAAGTTCGGGTACCTTTACGCTGGACACGTGGACCTCGACGACCTGGGACTTGCGGGCACCCCGGTCAACGACCGGTGGCTGTCCGACGAGGACCTGGCGTCCGCGTTCGAGAAGGCAGCCGACATCGCCCGCGTCATGGACCGCTCCGGGTTCGACACGATGTGGCTGGCCGAGCACCACTTCCAGCGCGAGGGCTACGAGTGCATCCCCAACATCCTGATGCTCGCCGTCCATCTCGCCCACCTGACGGAACGCATAAACTTCGGCTGCGGCTTCAACATCACCCCCATGTGGCACCCGCTGAGGCTCGCCGAGGACTTCGCCACCGCGGACATATTGACCGGCGGGCGCGTAGTCTTCGGAGTCGGCCGCGGCTACCACACCCGCGAGGTGGAGGTGTTCGGCGCGCCGCTCCTGGACACGGACGCCAACCGGGAGCTGTTCGAGGAGCAGGTCGACGTGATCATGGCGGCCCTGAAGGAGCCGTCCTTCTCGCACCACGGCAAGCACTACGACATTCCCCCGAGAGTGCCCTACAGGGGCTACGAGCTGGAGGACATCACCCTCGTCCCCAAGCCGCTCAGACGTCCGTTAGAGTGCTGGCAGCCCATCGTCAGCGCGAGTCCCAGGGGTCTCGACTTCATGGTCAAGCACGGGATGAAGGGCGTCATAGGGGGCGGCGCCGCACCGGGCGGAGCGAACGCGCAGGCTATAGCTGCCTGGCGGGACGCGCTGGCGCGGGGCGGCCGCGACGCGGAGCTGGGCGAGGACCTACTCATCACCTTCTCGACCCACGTGGCGGAGACGCCGGAAAAGGCGATGGAGGAGGCCAGACCCTTCTTCGAGGAACACATGAAGATGTTCGCGCCGCTCGGGTTCATCCGGGGGCTGAGCGACGAACAGATCGACGCATTGGCCGACCCCGCGAAAGCCGTCGCCGCTTCGCTGCCCACGATCGAAGCCGGCGTCGCCGCCGGCTCGTGGCTTGTCGGCCCGCCCGAGAGGATCGTCGAGCAGCTCCAGAAGATCCAGGAGCGCCTGCCGGGCCTCGAGGCCGTCAACCTGGGGCCGGTGGTCAGCACGTCGAAGAGCGTCACGCTGGAGCAGCTCGAAGCGCTGGGGAGCGAGGTGCTCCCGGCCTTCAGGGGAGCGGCCGGGACCGGCGGCTAGGGCGTGTTAACGCTACCACTAATCAGATACAACATCCGGGAGAATCGGGGGCGCGTGGCCGGGATTCCAGTGCCCCCAGGCTATCTGGATCTGGCTCCCCGGGTGATAAGCGTGAACAGGCCCTAGTCCGGCCTATTTCGAGAGCGCCTCCGCCGAGTCCTGAGGCTCCCAGCCGAGCACCTCGCGCGCGTGCTCCAAGTCCCGGTAGCCCCACCGGTTCTTCGATGTCGCGAAGAATATGTCGTAGGCCAGCATCGGGTGCGCTTCGATGCAAGCGTGGAGAATGGAGACGACGTCGCCGTGGCTCAGGAAGTTGGCCGCCGTGGTCGGATCGCCCGCGCGGTTGTCTGCGGGCACGGCGCCGATCCGCACGCAGAGCACCGACAGGCCGTAGGTGTCGGAGAAGTGGCGCCCGAGCGCCTCGCCCCAGACCTTCGTCGTTCCATACAGCCCCTGGGGACGGGCCACATTCTCATGCGTGATCATTGGCCACGGCTGCGGAACGTCCCTGTACCGACCGGCCGATATGGCCTCGTACGGCGCCACGCTGCCCCAGCCCCGGATCGTCGCGCCCGAGCTTGCGAATACCACCCGCTCCACGCCGCTCGACCGGGCGGCCTCGTAGACGTTGTACGCGCCGACGATGCTGGTGGCCAGCAGCGCGCTCCAGTCCTCGGAGAGCTCCGCCGCGAGGTGTACTACCACGTCCTGTCCCTCAAAGGCGGGCCTGATCGCCTCCAGGTCGGCGATGTCTGCCTGGACGGTCCTCACTCCCTCGACCGGCCGGCGGTTGAGCGCCGTCAACTCGTACCCGCCGGCCTCTTCGAGCCTGCTTCGCAGCAGCCCGCCTATGAGACCGCTCATCCCCGTGATCAGAACCTTTTTCATGGCGACTTCTCCTAACCGTTTGGCGCGTGTTGAGTAGCCCCGGGCACTCTCATCCTGGACACCGTACGCAGACCACTAGCCCCGTCCGAGGTATTCCTGGTCCACCGGCAGCACGATCGCTTCCAGCATGTTGGCGTGCGGCGGCAACGAGGCCATCGTGAGCGCGACCGAAGCGATGTCGTCCAACGTCATCATCGGCTCCTGGCCCTGCACCGAGCTGGTCATGTCGGTCTCCACGTTGCCGGGATGCAGGCAGCCGGCCGATATGCCGAACTCCCTGCCCTCCAGCGCGGTCGACTTCGTGAGGCCGACCAAGCCGTGCTTCGTGGCCGTGTACGGCGCCGAGTTGAAGCGCGGCGTTTGGGCCGAGATGCTGCCGATGTTGATGATCCTGCCGCCGCCCTGCGGCTTCATGATCCGCATCGCTTCCCGGGTGCAAAGGAACGGGCCGGTCAGGTTGACGTCGACCACCCTACGCCAGGCCTCGACGGAGAGCTCGTCGATGGGGCCGCGCTCGAAGATGCCCGAGTTGTTCACCAGGATGTCGAGCTTGCCGAAGCGGGCCACGACTTCCTCGAACAGCGCGGCGACTTGGCGCTCGTCGCCAACGTCGGCGGTCACGACCAGCACGTCGACGCCTAGACCGCGCAGCTCGCCCGCAGTCTCCTCGAGTCTGGCTCGGTTGCGCGAAGCGATAGCGAGATCGGCGCCCTCCGACGCGAACGCGCGCGCGATCCCCTTGCCGATCCCCGTTCCGCCGCCCGTGACGACGGCTACTTTGTCGTCGAGCTGGCCCAATCCTTGTGCTTCCTGTAGCAGGTCAGACACAGGGGCTTACCCATCGTCGCCTCGTGCTCTTTTCCGCACGTGTGGCAGCGCTTTTCCCCATACGTCTCGTTCTTGTACCGATTCCAACTCCTGAAATCGCGCTCACAGTAGGGCCGATCCGGATTGGCGGGTATGGTGTCCCCGCACCGGATGCAGAAGCCGTTCTGCGGGGTCCCCCCAGTGGAAAGTATGTCTTCGAGCAACGAGCGTACCCGGATGCAGAAGCCGTTCTGCGGGGTCCCCGCAGTCGTCCGAGTCTTTTTCGGCCTTGGCTGCTCCTCGCTGCCTCCGACGGTCTCCACCCTTGCAACCGTCACACGAACCTGTTCGCTCTTGTCCAAGATTTCTTTCGATGCTTTGAATATCTCGTCATAGAGCTCTCGATCTTTCTCGCTAGATACCAGCACCCCCATTTCATCGTTGTTCTTTTCGGAGAACTCATACAGATTCATGGAGGTCAACAGCGCGTTTTTCTCGTTCAAGTAACATTTCGCGTGGAGGTCCTTGCGATAGCTAGTCTTGACAGCATCCAGTCCTTGAAGCCATTCGCTCTCATCCGGCTGCAGTTCGCTCTTGCCGTAGATGATGCGTATGTCGACGGAGGGACGCTTGCCCTCGAGAAGCTCTTTAAGATCCTTGCTAACCTTCAGAAACGGGCTGATGAGATAGAGACGATCCTCGGCGTCCTTGATGATCTGCTCAAGCTGGTACGAGATGCCTCTCGTCGTGAGAAACTCTGCCATTTCGTCGTATCCTTCTTTGGCGATTGGGTAGCTCCCAGCAGGATGGCAACTGGGCTAGACAAGTCGTCCCACATCCTATGGAAGCGAGCCGTCGGGCTATGCTACCAGATCGAGTCTGAAGCACGATGCCGGCCGCCCTAGGCGTTCAGCCGCGAAGTATCTGCCTGAGCCGCTCGGCGGCGATCACATCTTCTCCTTCGTTGATGTTGAACGGCCGGACCATGATGGTCCCCTCGCCGGGGGCCGGCTTGTAGACATCCGGATCCGCCGACATGGCCTTGATGCTCGGGTGCCCGACTTCCAGCTCGACGATGGCCTGCTCGGCGGTCCTGGCCGCGTCCGGACCGACAACGATCAGCAGCGTCAGGTCGGCGTAGCCGAAACCGGTAACCTGCTCGGTCCGCACGCCTGGCACGCCTTCGAGCCTGTCCGCGATCACCTTCAGCATGCGGGACGTGTCCTCCAGCCGCTTGTCGTGGTCCATGCTCATCCACTCGTCGAGCGCGACGACGATGCCGGCGACCTGCATCCGGTCGAGCTTGTAGCCGCGTCCGAACGCCACGAAGTCGCCGGGGTGGTGTGAGACCCCCTGCTTCGCGACCAAATCGACCAGGCGTTTGCTTCCGCACACGAATCCGGTGGCGCTCGGCCCGCCGAAGTACTTGCCCCCGAAGCTGACCAGGTCGCCGCTGTGGGCAACCTCGCGGAACAGGTCGAGCGGGCGGCTCGTCGCGGCGCCGTCGACGACGAGCGGGATGCCGTGGGCCTGTGCGACGGCCCGCGTCTCCTGGATCGGAAGGACGTCGTCGTCCGGCGCGAAGTACTGGCATATCGCCACGGTACTGGGCCCGATGGCGGCCTCGAGCTGGGCCGCGGTGCAGCCGGTGTCGTCGCCCGCGTAGACGACCCTGCCGCCGGCGATCTCGAAGGCGCGCTCCGCCGCCTTGTTCGACGCTTGCACGACGAACTCGTTGCTCATGCCCTCCGTGTCGGGCAGTCGCCTCATCAGCTCCAGGTCGTCGCCGGCCATCAGCGCCGCGGCGCTGAGGATCAGCGCGGAGATGCCGCCCGGGGTGACGTAGGCCGCCTCGACTCCGAGGGCGTCGGCTACGAACCTGCCGGCACCGTCGAGCAGGTGCTCCATGTCGCAGAACCGGGCGTTAGCCTCCTCCATGGCGGCGCTCACCGCCGGAGACGGGGTGAAGCCGCCGTATAACGTCAGCGAGCCCTCCAGGTTGATGAAGGGCCGCACTCCGAGTTTTTCGTAGAAGCCGCCGCCGCTGAAGGTCGTCATCGTATTCCCTCTCCGTGCGACCGCCCCGGCGCGGGGGCTTTGTCGTGGCGCAATGCTACCCCCTGCTCTACAAGGCGCACAAGGGGAAGCGGACGGAGTTCGGACGTCTACCTGGCCCGCGAATCCACGGCGCGGGGCCGGCGATGGGTTCCCGTCTGCACCGGAACGACGGGAGGCGGCGGCGCACCCACAATCGCCAGGGGTCGGGAGAAGCATTCGTCCCCTCAACTCTGAACAGTGACGACGAGTACGCGTCGTTGACGGTGATTCTCGCGGTGGATACAATTACCGGGTCGAATTGCCAATTCGGCAGCAGGGCTTCGGACTCTCACGTCACGTCGCCCTTCTGAGGAGGTCGATGGACCCCAACGAAGTGCCCGACGTAGTCGTTCTCAGACTACCCCTTTACGTACGGGCGCTGTCCCAACTCGAGGACTCTGGCGAGGAAGTCGTAAGCTCCCAGCAGCTAGGGAGCCTTCTACAGATGACTCCGGCCCAGATCCGCAAAGACCTCAGCTACTTCGGCCGTTTCGGAAAGCAGGGCCGCGGCTACAACGTTCGTTTCCTCGGGGAGGAGTTGCGGCAGATCCTGGGACTCGACCAGAAGTGGCCCGCATGTCTGGTCGGAGTCGGACGGCTCGGCCAGGCGATCATCAACTACCCCGGGTTCGTGCCGGAGGGTTTCAACATCGTCGCGGCCTTCGACGCCGATCCGACTCAGATCGGCAAATTCGTCGGAGACGTCGGCGTGAGGCCCATGGACGAGCTCGGCGAGGCGATCGGAGGAGGCGAAATCCTCATCGGAATCGTCGCCGTCCCCGCGACGTACGCCCAGAGCGTGATCGACCAGCTTGTGGCCGCAGGCGTCAAGGGGATACTCAACTACGCCCCCGTGGCGCCGCACGTGCCCTTGAACGTCGTGCTCAGGAACATCGACCCGCTGCTGTCGCTCCAGTCGATGACCTTCTACCTGCTCGACAGCCGCAACGGAGAGCCGACCGCAGGCTAGCGGGTATCGCGGCGGCTACGCCGAGGGCGGCTGTCCTCCGGCCCCGCTTCGACGGCGCCTGCGGGCGACCATGAGCCTCGCCTGCGACTTGCGGATCGACGCCATCGCCCGCGCGAGGTCCGCCTCGGCGGGAGCTTCGGAGATCCGCTCCTCGGCGCGCCGCAGGGCCTCCTCGCTGCGCTCGACGTCGATCTCCTCGGCCCGTTCGGCGGTGTCGGCGAGCACGGTGACCGTGTTGCCGATCATCTCCAGGAAGCCGCCGCTGACCGCGATGTAGCTCTCCTCGCCGCCCTTGACGACGCGCATCTCGCCGGGCTTGAGCGTGGTGAGCAGGGGCGCGTGATGGGGCAGCACGGCGAGCTCGCCGGCGCCTCCAGGCGCCACCAGCACGTCAACCTCGTCGGACGACACCAGCCGCTCGGCCGTAACTATGTCCAGCTTCATCTTGGCCATGACAGTCCTGTGGTTACTCCGCGGCCATCCGTGCGCCCTTCTCCACGGCCTCTTCGATTGGGCCGACCATGTAGAAGGCCTGCTCGGGCAGATCGTCGTGCTTGCCGTCGAGGATCTCCAGGAACCCCCGCACGGTGTCCTTCACCGATACGTAGCGGCCTTCCTGGCCCGTGAACTGCTCGGCCACGAACATCGGCTGGGTCAGGAATCGCTGTATCTTCCGCGCCCTGGCGACCGTCTGCCTGTCCTCGTCCGACAGCTCCTCGACGCCGAGGATGGCGATGATGTCCTGCAGGTCCTTGTAGCGCTGGAGCACCTGCTGGACGCCGCGGGCGGCGTTGTAGTGATCGTCGCCGACTATGGACGGCTCTAGGATCCGCGACGACGAAACGAGAGGATCGACCGCGGGGTAGAGAGCCTGCTCGACCAGTCCGCGGTCCAACGAGACGACGGCGTCCAGATGGCCGAACGTGGTCACGATCCCCGGATCGGTGTAATCGTCCGCCGGGACGTAGATCGCTTGGAACGACGTGATCGAACCGTCGCCCGCGGACGTGATCCGCTCCTCCAGGTCGCCCATCTCCGTGGCGAGCGTCGGCTGGTAGCCCACCGCCGACGGCATCCTGCCCAGCAGCGCCGACACCTCCATCCCCGCCAGAATGTAGCGGTAGATGTTGTCGATGAACAGCAGGACGTCCTGGCTCCGCGTCTCCTTGAAGTACTCGGCCATCGTCACGCCGGTCATGCCGACGCGGGCCCGTATGCCCGGCGGCTCGTTCATCTGGCCGAATACGAGCACGGTGCTGCCGAGCACGCCCGAGTCCTGCATCTCGTGCCACAGGTCGTTGCCCTCGCGGGACCGTTCGCCGACGCCGGCGAACACGGACACGCCTTGGTGCTCGGCTCCGATGTTGCGGATCAGCTCCTGGATAATGACTGTCTTGCCCGTACCGGCGCCGCCGTACGCGCCGACCTTGCCGCCCCTCGTGAAGGGGGCGACCAGGTCCATCACCTTGACACCCATCTCGAGCATCTCGACTTCGGTCGCCTGCTCGTGGAACGCGGGCGGGTTGCGGTGAATCGGCCAGTGCTCGGACGACTCGACCTCCTCGAGGTTGTCTATCGTGTCCCCGAGGGCATTGAACAGCCGGCCCAAGGTCGGGTCTCCGACAGGGACCGAGATCGGGCTGCCAGTGTCCTCAACCTCCGTCCCTCGCTTGAGGCCGTCCGTCGGCCCCAGGGCGAGACACCTCACCCAGTTGTTGCCGACGTGCTGCTCCACCTCCAGAACGAGTTTTTCGCCGGCGATCTGAGTTTCGACCGCATTGAAGACCGCGGGCATCTCCACGGCGGGAAACTCCACGTCCACGACGGTGCCGATTACCTGGGTTACTTTCCCGGTCGCCATCTCGTCTCCTTGTCCAACTCCACCGAATCCGACCCTGCTGACTTCGCGGTTACAACCCGCCAGTCAGCCGCCGACGCCTGCCGTTCAGCCTCACCCGCTGACCGCGGCGGCGCCGCCCACGATATCCAACAGTTCCTTGGTGATCGTCTCCTGGCGTGCCTTGTTCATCTCGAGCGTCAGATCCACCACCATCTCGTTCGCGTTGTCGGTCGCGTTCCGCATCGCCACCATGCGCGCGGACTGCTCGCTCGCGACCGCCTCCAGGACGGCGTGGTACAGCTCCAGCTCCACGAACCGCGGCAGCAGGTCCGACAGCACCTCTTCGCGGGTCGGCTCGTAGATGTAGCCCACCGCGTCCTGAGCGAGCAGCTCCGCGGGGACGACCGGGAGCAGCGGCCGGATCACGGGCCTCTGCACCGTTGTGCCGACGAAGTCCGCGTAGGCCATGTAGACCGCGTCTACGCGTCCCTGCGCATAGTCGTCGATCACGATGCTCGCCGCCGGCGTGACGTCTACCAGGGAGGGCCTGTCGCCGAGGTCCGTGAAGACCGCCTGCACGTTCTGCCCGGTGCGGACCATGAAGTCCCGGCCCTTCCGGCCCAGGGTGACCAGCCGGGTCTCCGCCGACTGCTCGAGCAGGAACTGCCCCACTTCCCGGTTGATCTTGCTATGCAGTCCGCCGGTGAGCCCGCGGTCCGGCGTTATCAGGACGACCGTCAGGCGCTCCACGTCGCGCCGTCTCAGGAGGGGGTGTATATCCTCGTCCTCCTGCCTCTGCGCGGCCAGATGGGCCAGCAGAGCCCGCATCCCCTCGGAGTACGGCCGGCCCTGGAGCGCCATCTCCTGGGCCCGCCGCATCTTCGACGCGGCGATCATAGACATGGCCTTCGTTATCTTGGCCGTGTTCTCGACGCTTCTGATGCGCCGCCTTATGTCTCTTACGCTGGGCATTGTTTCCGATTACAGGTCCTACGACAGGCTAGTACGGCACGCTGGCTTTGAACTCCTTGACGGCCTCCGTCAGGGCCTCCTCCGTCTCGTCCGATATGGCTCTTTCGTCGGCGATCGTCTTCAGGATCTCCGGGTGGTTGGACGCCATGAAGCTGTGAAGCGCCGTCTCGAAGGAGCCGACTTTCGCGATCTCCACGTCGTCCAGATGTCCTTTCGCGAGCGCGAACAGTATCGCAATCTCCTGCGGCAGCTTCAACGGCGCGCTCTCGTTCTGCTTCAGAACCTCGACCGCGCGCTGCCCTCGTTCGAGCTGTGATCTCGTGGCGGCGTCGAGGTCCGCGGTGCCGAACTGCGCGAACGCGGCCAGCTCCCGGTACTGCGCCAGGTCCAGGCGCAGACTGCCGGCCACCGACTTCATCGCCTTGGATTGAGCCGTGCCGCCAACCCGTGACACCGAGAGCCCGGCATTGACCGCCGGTCGTATCCCGGAGTTGAACAGCTCAGGCTCAAGATAGATCTGGCCGTCCGTGATCGAGATCACGTTGGTGGGGATGTAGGCCGAGACGTCGCCAGCCAGAGTCTCGATTATCGGCAGAGCGGTCAGCGATCCACCGCCGAGGTCGTCCGACAGACGCGCCGCGCGCTCCAGCAGGCGGCTATGGAGGTAGAAGACATCGCCCGGGTACGCCTCCCGGCCCGGCGGCCGCCTCAGGAGCAGCGACATCTGTCTGTACGCCCACGCGTGCTTGGAGAGGTCGTCGTAGACGATCAGGGCGTCCTTGCCCTGCTTCATGAAGTACTCGCCGATGGCGCATCCCGTATACGGCGCCAGGTACTGCAACGGCGCCGAGTCGGAGGCGTTGGCCGCCACCACGACAGTGTGGTCCATGGCTCCGTGGCGTTCCAGCAGCGACACCGTCTGAGCGACCTTGCCCGCCCTCTGGCCGATGGCTACGTAGATGCAGACCAGGTCTCCGTCCTTCTGGTTGATGATCGCGTCCAGGCACAACGCTGTCTTGCCCGTGGCCCGGTCGCCGATGACGAGCTCACGTTGGCCGCGCCCCACCGGCACCATCGAGTCGATGGCCTTGACTCCCGTTTGGACCGGGACGTTCACCTCCTGCCGTTGCGCCACGCCCGGCGCGATGACCTCTACCAGAGCGCTGTCGCTACTCTCGATCGGCCCTTTCGCGTCCAGCGGCTCGCCCAGCACGTCGACGACGCGGCCGAGCACGGCGTCGGAGACCGGCACCTCCATGACGCGGCCCGTGCCGCGCACCTCGGTGCCCTCCTTCACCCCCTCGGGATCGCCGAGGATCACCGTGCCTACGCTGTCTTCCTCGAGGTTCAACGCCATGCCGATTGCGCCGCCCTCGAACTCGACCAGCTCGTTGGCCCCGACGCCGGACAGCCCGTGGATGCGGGCGATACCGTCGCCGACCTCGATGACGACGCCGACGTCGACCATCGTGAGCTCCTGGCCGAACTCCTCAATCTGGCGTTTTATGACCGAAGCTATGTCCTGCCCTCTGACCGCCATGACTTCCCCTTTCGCCGACCCGTAGATCAGCTACGCGCGCTGAACGACGCTGCGGCGCATCTTCTCCAGTCTGGTTCGAACGCTGCCGTCGATCACGCGGTCGCCCACTCGGGCCACGAGTCCGCCGATTATGCTCGGCTCGACGTGGGCCCACAGGCGCACCTTGGCGCCAACGACGCCCTCCAGTATCTCGGTGACCCTGCGCATCTGCTCATCGTCCAGCGTCACCGCGGAGGTCACGTCCGCCTGCTCGATGCCTCGATGGGCGTCCAGCAGGCTGCCGTACTCCTCCGTGACGGCGGGTACCAGGCTGGCCGCGCCCCGCGACCCCAGCAGCAGCACCAGGTTCAATGCGAGAGGCCCAACCGAGCCGCCGAACGTCTGGTTGACGGCGTCCGTCTTGGCGGTCGCCGGCACCTGAGGCGCGTCAAGGAACCGGGACATATCGGGGTCTTGAAGCGCCGTCGACAGCGTCTCCAGGTCCCGCTGCCACTGGTCGAGCTCGTCGGCCTCAACGGCGATTTGGAAGACCGCCTGCGCATAGCGCCGCGGAGAGAGCGCTCTCGGCATCTTTTGCCTATACCCTGCTAACCAACCGTCGTCTCATTGTCTACCATCCCGAATGGCAGGGCCCGGAGGCTCCGCCGTAGTTGGATCAATTCCGCCGGATCTTCGTGCTCTCGGCGAGGACGTCTTCGATCAGGTCTCGGTGCGTCGACTCGTCGATCGACCTGCCAACGACCCGCTCGGCCGCCTTGATGGCGAGGTCGGCAAACTCGCCCCTCAGCTCCTCGATCGCGGCGTCGCGCTCGCGCTGGATGTTCGCCCGGGCCCTGTCGCGCTCCGCCGCGATATCCTGCCGGGCCTTGGCCAGCTCCTCCTCGCGGAACCGGTCCGCGACCTCCCTGGCCTGGGCGATCATCGTCTGGCCCTCGGCGCGCGCCTCCTCGATCTGGCGCTGCATATCTTCCTGGGACCGCGCTGCTTGCTCCCTCGCCTGCTCCGCCTTCTCCAGGCTTTCCCTGATCCGCGCCGACCGGCCGTCCATCATTCTGAGGAGCGGCTTGTAAAGCAACAGGTACAGGACGGCAAACAGCAGCAGAAAGCTGACTAACTGTGTGATCAGTCCCGGTAGGTTAATCCCCAGGGCATCCATGAGCTGCTCCCGTCTCTCCGGTCGCCGCGGTTGCCGCCGCGTCGGGTCTTATGCGGCGAAGATTATGATTACGGCCACGACCAGGGCGTAAATCGCGATGGCCTCAGCGAACGCGATGGCCAGAATCATGTTCTGCTGAATCGGCCCGGCAGCCTCCGGATTGCGCCCCAACGCCTCCATGGCCTTGGCCGCGAGCATCCCGATGCCTATGGCCGGCCCGAAGGACCCCAACCCTATGGCCAGTCCCGCCGCGATCGTCTTCATTACTCCAAAGTCGCCGGTGATCCCATCCATTGCTCAAACTCCTTAACGGTCTGCTTGTTACGCTCTCGGTGTCACCCTTTGCCGCGATCGTCCAATGGCCGCCCTAGTGGCCCTCGTCGGCGTGGCTCACCGTGGCCGTCGCCGCGAAAACCAGTGTCAGCATCGAGAAGATGAAGGCCTGAATGAGGCCTACGAACAGCTCCAGACCCAGGAACGGCACGAGGCCGACCAGGGGTAAGAGGAACGCCATCGCTACCAGGAGGACTTCCCCGGCGAAGATGTTCCCGAACAGTCGAAAGGTGAAGCTGATGACCCGGGCGGCCTCGCTCACCATCTCCAGGGCGCCGACGAACAGCCCGATCGGCCCGCCCTTGAAGTTGAGAAACTTGCCGGCGTGTCCCAATACGCCCAACGCCCGGAACCCCCACCAGTGGACCATGACCATCGCGACCAGGGCGATGGCGAGGGTCGTGTTGAGATCGGTGTTGGCGCTCCTGAGGAACGGCACCAGAAGGCCGGCCCTTGGCCGGTCGTTCTCTTCTCTGTGCTCGTATTCCGCCGCGGTGATCTCGTCGCCCACCGACCCGAACCACTGGATGGCCAGCGCGCCGTCCCCTTCGAACTCGGCCAGCTTGACCTTCTCCAAGTCGGCGTGCTCGCCCTTCTTTTCCGCCTTGACCTCCGCGTGATGGATCACGTCTTCGGCTGGCTCGAACCTGCCGATCGTGCCGAACCCGGGCAGGACGCCCATCCAGTTGGCGGTCACGATGAACAGAAAGATCGTCATCACCAGCGGGAAGAAGCGCCTCGCCTTCTCCGGCCCAGCCACCGACTCGGCGAGCGAGAGGAAGAACTCGAGCACGCTCTCCATCATGCCCTGGAGCCGTCCCGGGACCTCCTGGACTTTTCGCGTCGCCAAGAACGACAGCAGCGCGATGACGAGGATGGCGGCCCAGGTAGCCACCATGGTGTTGGTCACGTAGAAGTCGCCGATCAGCGGCTTGGCGGTGATGTTCTCCGCCGGAAGCTGAATGTGGGCTATTGGGGAGCCGAGGAATCCGCCGCCGAACTCGTTTCCGAGTGCTCCACCGATGACGCCCAGAACGAAGAGGCCTGCGAGGAAGACAACTACCGCGAGCACCTTCGGGTTGGTCAGCAGCCTTGACAACTATGTGTCCCCTCTGTCCGTCTCGCTCAGTACCGCCATCAGCATACGGTACATACCCACGGCCGCGACGGACAGTCCCAGGCCCAACCCTACCAGCACAAACGCCGGTCTGGTCCCCAGAACGCCATCGAGCAATAGGCCGCCGATCACGCCTCCCACTATGCAGAGGGCGACGAACCAGCCGATGCCGAACAATCTGAACGTGGTTCCCAAAACACCCGCCCGGACGGAGCTTGTGGATTCTATCACAATCGAAAAAACAGCGTCAATTTGAGCGAGCCCCGGCCCGCCGCGCAGATTGACACTCGAAGAGGCAAACTGCTATAGTCCCAACGGTAATGCTATAGTTCCAGCGGTAATAGGATGCTCCACGCGACGCTGCCCACAGGCCCCGCAGTAGTGTCTTCGCGGACGCCCGTGTATCGTCGTCGGTGCGTGCGGCGATGTCGCAGCCGCACCATGCCAGGTCGATAGCGACCACCCTGACCCGTACGCCCGCGCGAAAATGCCTTCAGTCGGCTTGCGCGCCACAATCTGCCACCGTGGGCATTCGGAGGCGATAGTTGAAAAAGAGTGACTTCGTAGTCCGGTTCGCCGGCGAAGGCGGCCAGGGTTTCATGACAGCGGCCGAGGGCTTCGCCAGCGCTAACACACAGGCCGGCTACCACGCCCAGACCTTCGCGACTTTCCCGTCTCAGATAACGGGCGGCCCGACCTGGATGCAGGCCCGCATCTCCACGATTCCGGTGTTCAGCCGGGGCGACGAGCTCGACGTGCTCGTCGTCTTCAACGAGGACGCCTACGAGGCGCACAAGGACGAGGTGCGAGAGGCCGGCGTAATCCTGTACGACTCCGACGGCCTAACGCTGGAGGACGACGGCAAGAGCCTCGGCATCCCGTTCGAGAAGCTGGCAAAGTCGACCGGCAACAGCCGCGCCGGCAACATGGTCATGATGGGCGCCCTGGCGCAGCTCGTCGACATGTCCCAGGATGTCCTGGAAGGCTTCGTCAGAAAGCGCTGGGGCAACACCGCCCGATACGGCGAGAAGGTGGTGCCGCAGAACATCCAGGCGCTGTCCCTGGGCCGAGAAGCGGCGCGGGAGAGTGGTTTCAGCCTCGGTCAGCTCAGTGTTCCGACAGCGCCGGACTACGACCAGATATTCATCCACGGCAACGAGGCGATCGTTCTCGGCGCGGTGGCCGGCGGCCTGGAGTTCTACGTCGGATACCCCATCTCCCCCGCTACGACGATCCTGATCTGGATGGAGAACAACCTGGTCGGCGAGGGACGTTTCGCCTACCAGGCCAGCTCCGAGATCGAGGCGATCAACTCGATCATCGGCGCCAGCTACGCAGGCGCCAAGGCGATGACCGCGACCGCCGGCCCCGGCTTCTCGCTCATGAGCGAGGGACTTGGATTCGCCTGGATAGCGGAGATACCCCTCGTCGTGATCGACGTACAGCGCGGCGGACCCGCCACAGGACTGCCGACCAAGACCGAGCAGTCGGACCTGGCGAGCGCGATGAAGCCTGCCCACGGCGACGTATCCCTTCCCGTGATCGCCCCGGGCACCGTGGAGGAGTGCTTCTACGCCACGGTGGGGGCTATGAACTGGGCTGAACGGTACCAGGGCCCGGTCATCCTGCTCAGCGAGCACTCACTGTCGGAGAGAAAACAGAACATCCGCAAGCCCGATCTGAGCAAGTTGCACGTCGAGAGCCGCGAGGTCTACCGCGGACAGAACGGCTACCTCAGGTACGAGGCGAAGACCATGTCCCCCATGCCGCGTCCCGGCAGCCCTGGCAGCTACGTCGCCAACGCCAGCGAGCACGACGCGATGGGCGACACCACCCACCTGCCTGAGCGGCACGTCCACATGACCGAGCGCCGGTTCAGCAAGCTGGACCTGCTCAAAGACGGCACCTTCGAGTCGGACAACACGGACTCGTCGGTTGCCGTGATGCCGTGGGGCGGCTCCAAGGGCCCGGCCGACGAGGCGTATAAGCGGCTGGCCGCCGCGGGCGCCGACATCGGCTGGTACTACACGATGTACCTGAACCCGCTGCCGCCGGCGTTGCTGGACGAGCTGCGTCAGAAGGAGCTGGTCCTGGTGCCGGAGCTCAACTACCTCGGGCAGTTCTCGGCGATCCTGCGTTCGCAGGGTGTGCGCGCCGAGTCGATCACGCAGTACACCGGGCTGCCGTTCAAGGTCTCGGACCTGGTAGCGCGCATCTCGGAGAGAGTTGAAGCGGGGCGCAAGGAGAGCGTGGCAGTATGACAGACAAGAACCCCGAGTACGATTTCAAGTGGTGCCCCGGCTGCGGGGACTTCGGCGTGCGCCGAGCCCTGGAACAGGCGGTGGCTAAACGTCTCGTAGAGACGGAAGAGCCGGTCGAGAACAACGTCGTCGTGGCGGGCATCGGCTGCTCCGGCAACATGGTCCATCTCCTGGAGGGCCCGCAACCCTACGGCATACACGGGCTGCACGGCCGGACGCTGCCGCTGTCCATGGGGATCAAATCGGGAAGGCCCGATCTCAACGTCGTGGTCGTGGCCGGCGACGGCGACTTTCTCAGCATCGGCATGGAGCACATCGCGCCCCAGGCGCAGCGCAACCTCGACGTCTGCGCCGTCATCATGGACAACGCGGTCTACGGCCTGACGAAGGGCCAGAGCTCGCCAACCGCGGCGGAAGGGCTGGTCACCAGCTCGACTCCGTACGGCAAACCCGAAGACGGCCTCAACGCGTTACAGCTCTACCTGACCGTCGGCGTGTCGTTCGTGGCGTCCGGCCTATCCAGCAAGATCAAGGGTCTGGCCGACCTCATATACCAGGGCATGAGCCACAGGGGCTTCTCCGTCGTCCACGTGCAGTCGCCCTGCACCGAGTACAACAACACGTACGAGCAGCTCAAGGGCAACCCGCGCAAGGGCATCGAGCCGCTGGCCTGGGACATACCCGAAGAGCACCCCGAGGACGACGTCTCGGCGGCGTTCGGCCTTGTCGGCAACGGGGGCGTGCCGCTGGGCGTGCTCTACCGCGACGAGGACCGGTCGTCGTTCCACGAGCGCGTCTCGGCGACCACCGCAAACGCGCGCGTACGGACCGCCCAGGAGATGGTCGACTTCTACAGCGTCTGAGCGGCCTCCCTGTCTCCGCGCTCTCCGGTCCGCCGCGACAGGACGGCGGCCGGGGTCCCGACTGGAATTCCCGTGTCCGCCGTCCGCCGGTCTCGATAGAGAGCGATTCTCTGGCCGCGAGGTGTTTGCGGTGTCGACCATCGGGAAAGCTGTCGCAAGAGCGGCCCGCGCCGCCGTCGAGCTCGTACTCCCGGCAAAGTGCGCCGTGTGCGGACGCGAGGGAGACTTCGTGTGCTCCGTGTGCGAGGACGCCCTGCCCGAGCTTCATCGGCCCTACTGCGGTCTCTGCGCGAGCCCCGGCGCCGGCTCGCCCTGCTCCTCGTGCCAGGCATGGCCCCCGGCCTACGACCGGATCGCGGCTCCGTACCTGATGGACGGCGGAGTGCGCGACATCGTCTTCGACCTGAAGTACCGCGGCATCCGCACGCTGGCGCCCGACATGGGCGAGCTTCTGGCCCGGCACCTGGAGTCCTCCCGCCTGGCGGCAGACCTGATCGTCCCGGTGCCGCTGCACCGTCGTCGAGAGCGTGAGCGCGGCTACAATCAGGCCGCTCTCCTGGCGTACGAGCTGGAACATCGTACCGGGCTTCCGGTAGTCCCGGCCCTGCGCCGCACCAAGGACACGCCGCCTCAGGTCGCCATGGTCGGCCCGGAGAAACGGCGCGCGAACATCGAGGGCGTCTTCGAATGCGTGGCCGACGTGCGAGATCGCCGAGTGCTCCTGATAGACGACGTCGTCACCACGGGCAGCACGATGGGGGCCTGCGCGGTGCCCCTGAAGGCTGCCGGAGCGTCGAAAGTGTGGGGCCTCGCGTTCGCCCGCCAGCCCGAATAGTCGGGACGTTGGGGGCCGCGGCCTCGTCAGGACTCGGCTAGCCGGTGAAGAAGTCGAAGACGTTCCCCAGCGTGGACGTGTCTCCCCTGTAGATCTCGGTATAGCCGCAGTGGAGGCACGACACGGTGCTGAACTTCTTGTTCTGGACGTCGAAGATCTTGGCGAAATTGCCGCCCGTCGCGCGAAATTCGTCCGTCTCGAACTCCGTGTGCTTGCACTTGGCGCAGACGAAGCTGGTCCGGGTCGTTCCTGCCATGTCAAACCTCCTACCGCTCCGTCGACGACGTTGCCGCAGCTCGCCTGTCTCGAATTATACCATTTCAGGCTAATGAGGCCGCATAGTGTGCTGGAAGACTTCGTGTTGAGTGTTTGATCCAGTTCCACGCTGTTAACGAGCGTACGCGACCAGGATCATACTCCAACTCACGCAGGTAGGAATCAACCGCCTCCATCTTCTCTTCCACACTCTCGTACACCCTCCCCTCCACCCAGCGACGGACCTCCTGGAACACACGCTCAGCAGGATTGAGCTCTGGACTGTAGGGCGGCTGGACTATCGTCGGCAGTCCTACGCCCTCGACCAGCCCGGCGCGGTGACCGCGAGCTCCATCCCACACCAGCGCTGCGATGTCCGAGTGATGCTTCAGGCCATTGACCGCTGCTGCTATCGACTCGGACTTCATTGAGTCGATCCAACTCCACTGTAGCCTGCCCCTCCGAACGTCCACTACCAGGAACAGGTACGTCCACCGGTACACCATCTGCACCCTCTGCACCACCTTCACTCCACGACGCCCCCATACTCTGCGAACCATCCCCCTCAGACCCACTCGCATCTCGTCGGCAAAGCCAAAGGCCGTCCCTGATGTCACCCCCACTCTGGTAAGGCTGTCTGCGAGGCCCCCTTTTTCCACGACTCCTGTGCTGCCAGATCCGCTTTCTCATGGCGGCCCCTCGGAACCTTCGGTGAACATCCCAACCGGGACAGCAGGCTGTAGACGCTGCCCGGTTTGTAACTCACACCGTACTCAGACTCTATCCAGTCCCTGATCTCTCCCGCCGTCCTGAAACGTCCGGTCGACACCTCCTCGGTCAACTCCCGCTCTTGCTCCGCGCTCAGAAACCGGGGTTGACCTCTCCCCCCCATCTTGTGGGCACTCACTTCCCCCATACCGCCCTCTCTATACCAGCCCACCCACTGCTGGACCGTGCGCTGATGAACCCCTACCGCCCTTGCCGCCTCACCGAGTTGCCACCCCGAACGCACCAGCCACAGTCCGTGTAGCCGAGTCCGCAGGGTGATATCCTGTTCCCCATGGTAGGCTGACTTCAGCGCCTCCGGACTATCCTCTGCCCGCCAATCTATTCGAAGCGGTCGTCCGATCATCTCATGCCCTCCACCTGTCTGGTAGACTCAGCATGGATGAACCAATTGGAACATCTCTAGCCGCTTTCCGGCCTAGTTACGCTCAATTGGTATTATATCAGCCACTTCCTTAGCGGAGACCCGGCATAGCCGCCCTGACCTCAGCGCTGGACGCCCTTCAAGTTGCCCGCGTCAGGAGGGCGCACGGAGCCTGTGGGCATCCCGAATCTTGGACCGCGCGGGGCTTCGCGACCGCTACGACGAGTCCAGCAGTATGTCGTCGGCGTCGACCAACATGACGTAGGGCTCGCCCCACTGGTCGGGATCGTCTATGTCCCAGTCGCCGTCGGAGTCGGCCGGCCGAAATCGCACGCCCCAGTCGCCCCCGTAGACGAGGTGGACCTCAGCCTGACCGGAGTCGGACACCGGCGCGTACATGGCCGGCGTCGGCGAACCGCCGGCGTCGCTCTGCCATCCGGTCACCTCGTAGACGCCGTGAGGACGGCCGGGCTCGAACAGCCTGACCCTGCGAATCGGCGCCGGGGCCGCCGTGGCCTCGTATAGCTGCAGCGGCATGTAGTCGCAGTTGTCGTTCTCGTCGACCTCCAAGTATATCTGCTCCGGCATCTAGATCCCCATTATGTTGTAGCCGGTGTCGACGTGGAGTATCTCGCCGGTCACGCCCGAAGCCAGATCGCTGCACAGGTACAGGGCCGTCTTCGCCACCTCTTCCGCGGTGATGTTTCGGCCCATCGGCGAGCGCTCCGCGTGAACGCGCTTCATGTCGCGGTACCTGCCGATGACACGCGACGACAGTGTGTCCAGAGGGCCCGCGGAGACCGCGTTGACGCGGACGTTGTCCCGGCCCAGGTCGAACGCGAGATGTTTGACCTCGTTCTCCAGTGCGGCCTTGGCCGTGCCCATCACGTTGTAGCCAGGGAAGATCCTCTCCGAGGCCTGGAAGGTCATGGCGACGATCGAGCCGCCGTCCGGCGCCATCAGCGGCGCGCCGAATTTCGCGATGGGCAGCAGCGAGTAGGCACTGACGTCCAGTGCGAGCCTGAACCCCTCGCGCGCCGTCTCGATGAAGGGGCCTCCCAGGTCGTCCCGGTTGGCGAACGCTATGCTGTGAACGATGATGTCGAGCCGGTCGAAATCGCCCATCACCGTGTCGTAAGCCCGGGCCACGTTGTCGTCGTCCGCGACGTCGCACTCCACCAGGAGAGACCCCGGCAGCGGCTCCGCGAGCTTGGCGACGCTCTCCCGCAGCCTTTCGTTCTGGTACGCGAACGCCAGTCTGGCGCCGGCCTGGTGCAGCACCTGCGCGATGGCCCAGGCTATGCTGCGGTGGTTGGCGACGCCGAAAACGACGCCGGTCTTCCCCTGCAGGTCGATGGGGTACATAAGCGCCTCCTGCGCGACTCAAAGACGCCGGTCTATTCCAGCACCGGCCCGCTCGGCCGGACCCGTGGCGTCCCGCCGTAACTGTTCAGACTTGTTGGGACGAATGCTCCTCAGACGCTGGATACCCGCCTTCGGGGACCTTTGCGTAACGCCGCTTGCGGGAAACAGACGTGGTGGAGATCCGTAGGTTTCCTCGCTGAGTAGCCCACCCCTGGATTCCCGCTTTCGCGGGAATGACGGTTATGCAAAGGTCTCCCTTCGCGGGTATGACGGTGCTCTGGCTATCGAGAGTTTCTCACGAGGTCTGACCCGTGGCGTCCCGCCGTGGAAGCGTCACAGGCCCTCGATGTACGCGAGCTCTTCCTCCAGCTCCTCTTCCGTGTAGAAGTGCTCCAGGAGCAGGGTCGCGTCAAGGCGCTTGATGGCCCGGTGCAGATCGGTCGGCATCGTTCCCCTGCCGACGCTCAGGTGTGAGTCCTCCCGTCCTCGGGGGTCGTAGAGGTAGTTGTCGCTCCAGTGGACGTGGCGGATCAGCTCCGGACGCGCCACGTACGCCATCACCACCTCGTCCCGGCGGGAGTGGTCGGCGAATGTCTGCGCGTAGGTGCAGACGTGGCTGGAGTCCAGGCACAGACCGACGTTGTGCCGGTCGACGTCCTCGCAGATCCGTATCCACTCCTCCGGGGCCATCGCGAAGTAGACGTTGCGGTCCGACCAGTCGACGGCGTTGGCGGGTACGTCGTCGTCCACGCCGAACCACTTTGTCGTCGCGTTCTCCATGACGATCTCGATGTCATGACCGTCGGCGAACGCGGCGATCTCGCGGACGCCGTCGATCAGGCGCTCGTAGTCGCCGCGCTGTCCGCGTGTCTGCGTGTCGTCGACCCACCGCCTTGGGGCGAAGTGGATGTTCACCTGCCGCACGTGGGGGAACCCGCTGGCCTGGTCGACGAAGGCCTTAAGGTGGTCGATCGACTCCCGGCGGAAGTCGTCTTCGGTGGCGGCGACGTTGAGCCGCAACTCGCCGATCATGGACGGCGCGTGGGCGCTGATCAGCACGTCGGCGAAGTCCTCGATCTCGTCCAGTTTGTCTTCCATGGAGGACTCGGCGGTCAGACCGAGGCGCTTAAGGACGTCGAGGCCCGCCTTGACCGGCGCGGAGAGTGGTGGGTTTGCCATGGCCATCTATCCTACCGGGACCTGTACGGAGCCCAGACGACGGGCTTCCGCCCGCGCGACCTCCAGTATCTCGGGCGTCACCTGCGACGCGGGGGGCCGTGGGCTTCCACAATCTATGCCCAGGCGCTCGCCGACCAGCGCCTTGATCGCCGGCAGGTAGCCGGCGGCCAGGAGCGGCGGGTACATCTCGCTGGCGCGGGCTTGGGCCGCCTCGGCCGCCTCGACGTCGCCCGCGTGATAGGCGTCCCACGCCTCGACCCAGGGCTCCGGCGCCGCGCACGGCGGCCCGTCAATCGTCCCGGCCGCGCCTAGGCTCAGGGCCGACACCATCAGCATGCCGCTGCCCGTGAAGCAGTCGAGCCCCATGTTGGCGAAGTGGACGATGTTCCCGAAGTTCAGCGCAGAGTGTTTGAGGCCGGCGAGCTGGGGCACCCGGTCCTGGATCTTGTCCGCGAGATCGGTGGTTATCTCCACGCCGGTCGCGCTCGGCAGGTTGTAGATGAAGAGAGGCAGGTCGGTGGCCGATCCGACGGCGCGGTAGTACTCGACCACGTCGTCGTCGGAGCCGTTGTAGAAGAACGGCGGCACGGCGCAGATCGCCTCGACGCCGGCGCGGGCCGCCCGCTCGGCCTGCCTGATCGTCTGGGCCGTCGTGGCGGCGCCCACGTGCATGATGTTCTTGATCCTGCCGCGGTTCTGGTCCACAGCCGCCTCCGCTATCCTGCCGTTCTCGTCCTCCGTCAGCAGGATGCTCTCGCCGGTGCCGCCCGCGACCCAGAAGCCGTGGACTCCCGCCCTGATGTTGTACTCCATGACCTCGCGGAACGCCGCCTCGTCGATCTCGCCGTCCCGTCTCATCGGAGTGATTATCGCCGGATAGATACCTCTGAATTCGCCCATCGCCTGCCTCCAAGCACCCTCACGCAAGACTGCCCACAATGCTAGCACCAGCGGCGGCGTCCGACAATCGCAGGACGACTACGGTAACTGTTCAGATCTGTTGGGACGAATGTTCCTCAGGCCCTGGATACCCGCCTTCGCGGGTATGACGGTGCCGTGGGTATCGAGAGTTTCTCACAAGGTCAGAAACGTTTACGGCTACGCCCTGTAGTGCGCCGCGACCTTGCGCAGTCCCTCGATGATGTCGCCCACGTCTTCCTCGGTGAAGGTGGGCCTCATCTGAATCCCGATCCGGCGCCGGGAGATGTCCTCGGCGACCGGCAGATAGACCTTCTTGTAGTCGTACGGGCGCTCACGCCCGATGTCCAGCGGCATGTGGCTGCGGCCGTAGAGGTGGGGCCCGGTCAGGAAGGGGTTGTTGTACAGCAGCCTGCGCCGTCCGTCGTTGAAGCCCGGGCCGTCGAATTCCAGGCCCTCCGCCGCGAGGGCGTCCGCGAACTCGTTGGCGTCGCAGGTGAACTTCTCCTCCTCCAGGGTCGCCACCCACACCCAGTAGCTGCTCCGGTCGTCGGGCCTGACGGGCTGCGGCACGATGCCGTCCACGTCCGCGACTCCCGCGTTGATGTTCTGCGCCGCGCGGACTTTGTTCTCGACGTATCCGTCCAGTTTCCTGAGCTGGGACAGCAGCACGGCGGCCGTCAGGTCGCTCATGCGGTAGTTGGGGCCCAGGAAGTAGTGCTGATAGGGCAGCTCGGCGTATGGGCCGTGCGCGCGCGGCAGCCCGACGTCCGAGAAGATCACGCCCCGCTCCCAGAGCGACGTGTTGTTGGTGACGACCGCGCCCCCGACGCCGGCCGACAGATGCTTGCCGCCGAAGCTGAACCCGCCGATGTCTCCGATAGAGCCGACGATCTGGCCCTTGTACTCGGCGAGGGGCGCGTGGCAGCAGTCCTCCACCAGGTACAGGTCGTGACGGTCCGCGATCCTCCGAAGCGCGTCCATGTCGCACGGGTTGCCGTAGAGATGGGTCACCCATATCGCCCGGGTACGGGACGTGATCTTCGCCTCGACGTCCTCGGGGTCGATGTTGTGCGTCTCGTCCACGTCGGCAAAGACCGGCACGCAGTTCTGGAGGAGGATGCCGATGATGCTGCCGCCCGCGGTGATGGGCGTGGTAATTATCTCATCCCCCGGATCGAGGTCGAGCGCGCCGGCGCACACGTGCAGGGATGCGGTGCCCGACGTCGTGGTGATCGCGTGCTTTACGCCGTGCTTCGCGGCCCACGCGGCCTCGAACTCACGCGCCTTGGGCCCCTTGTGCAGATTGCCCGACCGGATCACCTCGGCGGCCGCGGCCACATCCTCCTCGCCGAACTTGTGATGGCCCCCGAACTCCTTCGTCCGCACCGGCGTCCCGCCGTGTATCGCCAGTTTGTCTGTCATGTCGCCTCCCGGATGCCCCGTACGCAATGGGGACTTTGTGCGATATTATCACCGGAACGAAAGACGCGCATGCCGCGGAGGGCCGTCCGTACCCGGAGATCCCGTCCGGCGGCGGCGCGAGAGGAGATACCAGTGACAGAAAAGTCGGCGCTGATGGTGTGGGGCGGATGGGCGGGCCACGTCCCGGACGAGGCGACCGCTCTGTTCGCGCCCTGGCTCGAGGAGCAGGGCTACGACGTCGAGGTGTCCGGCACGCTGACCGCCTACGAAGACCTGGACAGGCTGAGGTCGCTCGATCTCGTGGTCCCGGTCTGGACCCAGGGGACGATAACCCAGGAGCAGGAGCGGAATCTGCTCGAGGCGATCTGGTCGGGCGTCGGCGTCGCCGGCTGGCACGGCTGCATGGCCGACTCGTTCAGAATGTCGACCGACTACCAGTTCATGGTCGGCGGACAGTGGGTCGCCCATCCCGGCGGTTTCATCGACTACGAGGTGAACGTCCTCGACACCGGCGACCCGATAACCGCCGGGCTCGGCGACTTCATGCTGCACACGGAGCAGTACTACATGCACGTCGACCCCAACAACGAGGTGCTGGCGACGACCACCTTCAGGGGCGACCAGCCGGTCGGCGGACGGTCGTCCTACGACTGCCCCTGGATCGAGGGTACCGTCATGCCGGTGGTCTGGAAGAGAACGTGGGGCAAGGGCCGGGTCTTCTACTCCTCCATCGGCCACAGGATCGAAGACCTCGTCGTGCCCGAGGCGAATACGATCATCAAGCGCGGTATGCTCTGGGCGAGTCGGAGCACCGAGGAGGCTGCCCCATGACGAGCCTGTCCGAAGCCACGATGCGAGCGGGAGTAGTCGGCTGCGGCAACATCAGCTCGGTCTACTTCGAGAACCTCAAGACGCGGTACCCGGTGGTCGACGTGGTAGCGTGCGCGGACCTGGTCCCGGAGCGATCGCGGGCCGCGGTCGACAGATTCGGGGTGCCCAGAGCCGTCTCGACCGAGGACCTGCTGGCGGACCCCGAGATCGAGCTCGTCATCAACCTGACCAACCCCGCCGCCCACGCCGAGGTCAGCCTCGCGGCCATCGAGGCTGGCAAGCACGTCTACAGCGAGAAGCCCCTCGCTGTCGAACGGGCGGACGGCCAGGCGATAGTCAACTCCGCCGCGGCCAGAGGGCTGTCGGTCGGCTGCGCGCCCGACACCGTTCTCGGAGCCGGAATCCAGACCTGCCGCAAGCTGATCGACGAGGGCCGCATCGGCGAGCCGATAGCCGCGACGGCGTTCATGGTCAACCACGGCCACGAGTCGTGGCACCCGTCGCCAGAGTTCTACTACAAACACGGCGGAGGCCCGATGTTCGACATGGGCCCCTACTACCTGTCTACGCTCATCAACCTGATGGGGCCGGTACGCAGGGTCACCGGCTCGCACCGCCGGACGTTCGACCGACGCACCATCACAAGCCAGCCCAAGCACGGCACGGTCATCGAAGTCGAGGTGTCGACGCATGTCGCCGGGGTCCTCGACTTCGAGTCCGGCGCCATAGCCACAATAGTCACCAGCTTCGACGCCTGGGGCTCCGACCTGCCACGGATCGAAGTCTACGGGACCGAGGGTGCGCTGAGCGTGCCGGACCCGAACAATTTCGAGGGGGCCGTACGCGTGGCCGGCGCCGGCGGCGACGGGTGGACCGACGTCCCGCTGGCCTACCGCGAGGCAGGCAGGGGGATGGGCCCGGCCGAGATGGCTTGGGCGATACGCGGGGGCCGCCGGCCTCGGGCGGACGGACGGCTCGCCAACCACGTCCTGGACGTCATGCACGCGGTGCACGAGGCGTCGGACGCCGGCAGGCACGTCGACACGACAACGACGTGCGAGCGCCCCGCCACCATGCCCGTAGGACTGCACGAGGGCGTCTTCGACCGCTGACCCGCGGCGCCGGCTTCCGACGACAACTGTCCAGCGCTGATGGTCCGTCAGCCCGTTCACCCCGAGTAGCGCCGATGCTTCATTGGCGCGTATCGAGAGGCCCGCGCGTAGTCTCACGAGTGGTCACGTCTTCCTCGGCGCGGCCTTCGGGGTGTATGCTTGCCCCACTCCACCTCGACCTTGGTAGCCGCTCTTGCCGCGTCCTCCCCGTCAGTCCGACCGTGACCGCGCCCGCCCACCGGGCACTGACCCACTCCCGACCGCGGTCGAGGTGCGGCCCGTCACGCCCGATCGGTGGGACGACCTGCTCCGCGTCTTCGGTCCCAACGGCGCCCGGGGCGGATGCTGGTGCATGGTATGGCGTCTCAGCTGGACCGAACTGCGGCGGACCCCGGCGGCGGCCCGCCGCGAGCGGCTCGAGGCACTGGTCGCCGAACGCACGCCGACGGGTCTGCTGGCGTACGTCGACGGTGCGCCCGTCGGTTGGTGCAGCGTGGGGCCCCGTGAGACATTCGGCCGGCTCGTACGCTCCCGCACGCTGCCGCACGCGGACGAACGGCCCGCCTGGGCGATCACCTGCTTCTACGTTCGGGCCGGCTTTCGCCGGCGCGGAGTCGCCTCCGCCCTCGTCCACGGCGCGGTCGCGCACGCGGCCGAAAGCGGCGCGGCGGCGCTCGACGGCTATGCGGGCCGCAACACGGTCGACAAGCCCGCTTCCAGCGGAGGCATCGGCCTGTTTCGCGACGCCGGGTTCCACGAGACGAACAGCGGGTCGACCTACTATGTCGTGATGCGCCGCCTGCTGACTCCAACCCCCGAGGCAGACCGGCCAGCAGCAAGGGAGTTCCCCCACAACATTGGCCGGTCGAGAGACGGACTCAACCTCGCGTGATTTTCAGGCCAACATACACAACGTGGAGTTTACCGCCCCGGGGCACGGGCCAAGAGAAGTGAATGCGATAAGGTGGATTGTTCGCTTTACCATGCCATGTGCAGAACAGAGTTCCGCCACTTGCATCCGGAGACGCGAATGTCAATTCTTGTCTGAAGTTCCGTTTCTCACTATCAGACGAGTCCGAAAACCATGCCTTGTCCCCTGTGAAGTACTCGTCATACAGTCGTTGCCCCTCGGGCGACCCACGTCCCGCCGCCCGCAGGCGATCAAGTACATCAAGCCGGCTGAGAATGCGACCTGCTGGACCGGGTGCGAAGGGTTGGCCATTCAGATAGCTGAAACTGTTGGCTGTAAAGTTTAGCTGCTGAAACCTCTGCCGCGAAACTGCTTCAAACTGCCGCCACGACTCGATTGCTGGAGCCGCCTGGCGTAAGTCGGCTTCGAGTGCAGGGAGGTCCCGGTAGTTTCCCAAGTTGATGTCCATGGAAGTCGTGGGGTCTCTCCACCATGTCACAGTGATTGGAGCGCAGTCCCAAGTTGATGGAGTGAGGCTGACCATCCGACGGTCCATTCCAATAGTTGAGCAGTAGGCGGCCTCGGCCAATCCAGTTTCCGTCACCACATCGCCGTTGCACTCAAACCATTCGTTCGCATCGTGCCTGGGCGCATCGTCCCAAAACGGCCCCTGCTTCGTCAGCCACTGCATTGCCGCCGACCGCTGTTCGCGCGAGAGCATCTGGACAAGAGGGGTTCCAGGCTTCGCTGTTCTGTATAGTGCGCTCCGATGGCAATACACCTCTCTCCCGTATCTGCGGGCGACGTTCCGCATCGCCATGATCCGGCCTATGGCTTTCTGCAATTTTGGTGTGCTGTAGAATTGTTCGTGGATGGAGAGCTCGTTTAGCATCAGTTCCACGTCATTCTCCCCAACCGGCGAAGTAGTTTAAATCCCTGTCGAATTGGTCGAAGAAACCCTCCGGCCACACGTCAATGTTGCCGGAAGAATCTACGTTTGGGCTAAGTACCTGCGTTTCATGCAAGAACCGGTCACGTAGGAAGTGGATAGCAACTTCGTCAGCCGACGCACGCCCTGACTTGACAGCTCGGCGGACGCCGTTGAGGACGTGATCGCTGTGGGTTTCTACGATCAGTTGAACACCGGCGTGAGCAGCGTCGGCCAAGAATTCTCCCATCAGGGCCTGTCCAGCAGGGTGAAGATGCACTTCTGGGTTTTCGATCAGAAGAAGCGGACTGTCACTATTGCAAGTGAGCTGCGAGGATAGGACGGCAACAACTATGGGCAACACTTGGGTAATACCGAACCCACAGTGGATCGGGCGCAGGAATCCGGTGGCCTCCGAGATTCGGATGCCAAGAGTAATGGCGGTTGTTCCCGGGATTTGCTGCATATCCAGCTTGCATCCAGGAAAGAAGGCATCCAATCGTGCCTCCACCTGCCGCGAAAGGATCGGGGCCATGCCACTCAGCACCAGCTTGGAATAGATGCGGTCGCTTCGTCCGTGAAACAGGGTACTGACCGCGTATTCCCCTCTCGAGCCAACCATCCGAGCAGCGTGTTCGTCCATCAGAGGATACACTTCCCGCGGACCATATCGCTCAGCAGTGATGTAGGTCAGATCTCTAATCGTCAGCGCGAGGTTCCGAGCCTTTCCTGGCTCGTCGAGGGGTAGCAGCCATCGCATCCGAGGCGGAGCCGCGAATGTCGCACCATCAATCGAAATATGGGCTAGGCCGGCTGACATTTCAGGCCGTTCTCCGACAAATGTCCAGTTGCAAACGACTTCTCCGTTGCTTAGACCAATATTGAATCCACCGCGGCTGTGAATCTGATCGACTATGTCGGACACCGTGCCCATTTGTGCTACTTCGCCGTTCAATACGAGACGATCCGACCACTCATGATCGCGCATGGTTTGGTGTAGGAGCATCAGCGCCTGTAGAATCGAAGACTTGCCCGAGGCATTCGTGCCGGATAGAATCGTTAGGTTGCTAAGCGGAAGCCTTAACAACTCAAAACACTTGAATTGTCGCAGTTCGAGCAGTTCAAGCACCATAGACCTCCTCAAACAAGCCTTGAGCCATTCTAAAGCGGTCGATAACTCTCCTCGTGTCATTGGTCCCATATGTAACAGCGGCGATGAAGTCATCGTTCTCCATCAGTCGATAGAAGCCTTCCTGTAGGGCATCCGAGCGGGATTTCACGACGTCAGCATCCATCCGCGAGAGACCGGTAATCATCACGTCCCATATCGAGGCATTGATCACACTTCTGTGATCCTGACCTCGTCTCCGCTTCCGGAAAGCGTGTCGTCCGAATACACTGAAGTTGTTCCGGAGCCCTGTCTGGAATGTCGAGGAGAGCCCGGCAAGCTCCCTATCGTCCATTTGGTTCATCCGGAGGATGGCATCGCGAAGAAAGTCGTCCATTTCCCCTCTGTATTGGTCCAAGGGAAACAGATGGAAGGCGCAGAATCGGTTAACGAACTCCCGGTCACGCATGTTATCTTTGCGCAGACTTCCTCCGGTCGCCTCAAGAAACAGTTCGGTTTCCGCCTCTTGTCTGAGTCGCCGTGTGCCAAGCCCGTTGTATAGGGAATTACGCATCTGCTGGCGCGTCAGCGGCACTCCGCTGTTCACTCTCTCAAAGATGTCCAATCTCGCTCGCTCGGGCACCTGGGCATCAATGACGTAGAGAATCAAGTTGCAGTCTTCAATGCGATTCTGGAGTCTGGCATCGAGGTCGTCAAACCGCTTTCCGGTAAGTCCCGACTCTTTGCCCAGCCTAAGGCGCAAGTCGTTGTCCGTGAATCTGCGAAAGGTGGACAACCGCTGCAGGCCATCGACTACAATCATATCCCCGTCTTGGTTCTCGGCGAGGTAGAGGACAGGCAAGGGAATCCGCATCAGAACCGATTCGATCAGCTTGCTCTGCTTGGAGTCGTCCCAGACGAAGTCTCGCTGAAAGTCAGGCTCCATTATGAATTGGCCCTGTCGGATCCGTCGCACGACGTCGTGGACGGTACGGGTTTCATTTCTGATGAGAACCTTGTCGAGAGGATAATCGCTCCCCGGGTCGTCGTCTCCATCTCCAATGCCCTCGGGCTCTCCCATAGTCTGTTCTTCATGCACCTCTGTCATGGACGTTGCCTCTCTCGTCAATTCGGGTGGGGACGCAATATATCATAGCGTCAACCGCACTACCCCTGGTTCTCGCCTGTCTTGGCCGGAGCCTCCGTTTGACAACGCCGAAAGGCGCCAATAGACTCGCAACCGTCGGCTGTCATCCCCATGGAGGCCTCTTCCGCCGTGACTCAGCGCGTTCGCAACCTGTCGATGGGTGAATACTTTCGCCGCAAGTACGATCGGACTCCCCGCCCCTTGGCGTTCGATGCATCCACACCCGAGGAGTTCGAGGCGTGGAAGCGCGAGTTCCAGGTGGTAGTGACCAGATGCCTGGAGCCGTTCCCCGATCCCGTCGATCCGAACCCCGAGGTGATCGAGGTCGTCGACGAGGGCGAGTACCGGCGCGAGAAGGTCGTCTTCGACTCCGACCCGGACATGTCCGTGGTCGCCCACGTCCTGGTGCCCAACGACGTCGCGCCGGGCGAGCGCCGGCCCGCCATCCTGGCAGCCCACGGCCACGGCGGCGGCAAGGACGACGTGTGCGGAATCGGCCACGGCGAGGCGGAGCGGGTCGACCGCATTATGGCCCTCAACTACGACTACGCCCGCCAGTTCGCGCTGCGCGGATACGTCGTCATCGCCCCGGACTGGCGCGCCTTCGGCGAACGCAGGACCGGAGGCACGGCGCCGGGCAAAGACGTCTGCGACGTGCTCCAGGACAAGGCGCTCCTTTTCGGGGACAACCTGCTGACGCTTAACGTGTGGGACGCCCGCTGCGCCGTCAGCTACCTGCAATCGCGCCCCGAGGTCGACCCCAACCGCATCGGCTGCGCGGGGCTTTCGTACGGCGGCACCATGACGCTGTTCGCGACGGTCGTCGACGAGCGCATCAAGTGCGCCGTCGTCAGCGGATACCTGAACCGCTTCGAGTCGTTCGCGCTGAACAAGGGGCACTTCTGCGGCGCCCAGCTTCCCGTGGGCCTGCTCAAATACGGCGAGATGGAAGACGTCGCCTGTCTGATCGCGCCCAGACCTCTGCTCATAGAGTCGGGCACCGACGACAGCGTCTTCCCCATCGAGGCGAGCCGGCGGGCGTCGGACGCGGTCCGCCGCGCCTACGCCGCGGCCGGAGTGCCTGAGCGTTTCGACGTGGACGAGTTCGGCGGAGCGCACGCGTGGAGCGGCGCCAAGGCGTACGACTGGATGGAGAAGTGGCTGTAGCCGGCCGACGGATCGCCGCGGTCGACACGCGGGCGGCTCCGATGCGATCGGCAGCAGGCCGCTGACATAGGAGAGCGAAGATGAGACTCGCGGTCTCAGGAAAGATCGACGACCAGTTCCTGACCTTCGCGAAGCAGGTTGGAGCAACCGACTTCATAGGCGGCGGCCAGAACATGCCGACCGACTACGGCTACTACCGCTTCCAGGACCTGATGCTGCTGCGGCAGCGGATCGAAGACGCGGGGCTCCGATGGGCGGTCCTCGACGGCATCCCCGCCGAGTGGAAGCACAAGATCAAGCTCGGTCTGCCGGGTCGCGACGAGCAGATTGCCAACTGGTGCAGGACCCTGGAGAACATGGGCGCCGGCGGCGTGCCCGCCCTCGGCTACTTCTTCTCAGTGCGGAGCAGCATCGGTCACTACGGCCTGCGGACCTCCCGCTCGACGCCGGGCCGCGGCGGCGCGATAGTCACCAGCTTCGACCAGGAGCTGATCAAGGGCGCCGACCAGGGCTTCTGGGACCCGCCGGTCGACCGCTCGCTCGAGGTGACCGAGGACGACGTCTGGGCCGCCGTGACCTACTTCCTGGAGGCGGTTGTCCCGGTGGCGGAAGACGCCGGCGTGAGGATGGGCATGCACCCGGACGATCCGCCGCTCTCCCCGATCGGCGGCGTCGCCCGCGTGTTCCGCAGCCACGAGGCGCTGCGCCGGCTGATCGAAATAGTGCCCAGCCCCTCCAACTGCGTGGGCTTCTGCCAGGGAACGATCTCGGAGATGCCCGGCGACGTCTACGACGCCATACGGTACTTCGGGAGCCGGGACAGGATCTGCTACGTCCACTTCCGGAACGTGACCGGAAGGGTGCCCAGCTTCTCGGAGACCTTCATCGACGAGGGCTACGTCGACATGCTGAAGGCGATGCGGACGTACAGGGAGGTCGGCTACGACGGCCCGTTCATCGACGATCACGTGCCGGTAATGGGAGGCGACGAGCGGCAGTACGCGTCGCACGCTTTCGCCATGGGCTACATGCGCGGCCTAGTCCAGGCAGCCAACGCCAACTAGGCACGGCTTTCAGCCGGGTCCCGGAGAGGCGAGGCAGACTAAGCCACCGCGCCTGGCGCGCGGGCTAGTGGAGCGCCGCCCGCCTCCGCTGGAAAGGAGACGGGCCGTCGTCCGTTAGGGGGTCTTGTCGTCGTCGTCGTCCTTCGGGGCTACGGCCTGCCTGAATTCGCGGAGCGCTTTGCCCATGGAGGCGCCGACCTGAGGCAGTCTGCCCGCGCCGAAGATGATCATGACGATCGCCAGCACGATGATCAGCTCTGTCGGACCTATTCTGAACGGCATGTTCTCTCCTTCTTGGCAGCCCATTATGCCACGTTTCGCGGCGCAAAGCTCGCCGGCCATCGACTCTGCAACTGTTCAGAGTTGCTGAGAGGAACGTTGCCATCCCCGTGGATTCGTGGATTCCGGCTCGGGGCCGGAATGACGACTGACCCGTAGTCGGGCGGCAGACACAACCCACCGTCATGCCCGCGAAAGGAGACCGTTGCATAATTCCCCAAGCGCGGCAACGTCGCGGGGCCATGCGGTGTCATCTAACCCGGACTCTCGATTTCTGGATTCCGGCTCGGGGGCCGGAATGACGACTAACCCGTAGCCGGGCGGGAGACACAACCCACCGTCATGCCCGCGAAAGGAGACCGTTGCATAACTCCCCAAGCGCGGCAACGTCGCGGGGCCATGCGGTGTCATCTAACCTGGACTCTCGATTTCTGGATTCCGGCTCGGGGGCCGGAATGACGGTTGTGCAGAGGTCTCCGAGAGCGGGCATCCAGGGTTATTGGGGCATTCCCCATCAACCCTGAACAGTTACTCGCCCGGCGGTCGGGTACACCCGGCCATCTTGCTGTACCCTAGCGCAAATCGCCGAAGTCGGAGGCAGACATGTACGACCTGCTCATCAAGAACGGACGCGTGCTCGACGGCACCGGCAGCCCCTGGTTCCGCGCCGACGTCGCGGTCGTCGGCGACAGAATCGTCGCGATGGGACCGCTTGGCGACCGGGAAGCCGCGCAGACCATCGACGCCGTCGGGCAGTTCGTCGCGCCGGGCTTCATCGAGGAGCACAGCCACGCCGACGTGACGTTCCTGGTCGACCCGCTGGCCCAAAGCTGCATACGCCAAGGCATGACGACGCTGGTCGTCGGAAACTGCGGCCACGCCGCCGCACCCGTACGGACGGACATGGTCGACGCCTACCGGGCCGGCGCCGGCATCTACGAGGTCGACGGCTACGACTGGACGTGGGAGACGATGGGCGAGTACCTCGACACCGTGCGGCAGGCCAGGACGTCGGTCAACGTCGTCGCGCTGACCGGGCACCTGAACGTCCGGCACGTCGTGATGGGAGAGGCCAACCGCCCGGCACGTCCCGACGAGCGCGCCAAGATGCGCGAACTGGTCGCCGGCGCACTGGCCGACGGCGCGCGGGGTTTCAGCACCGGGCTGATGTACCAGCACACCGTCTTCTCGGACACGGACGAGGTCGTCGAGATGGCCAAGGCGCTCGCGCCGTACGGCTGGGCCTACCACACCCACATACGGGACTACGGCCGGCATCTGCAGAAGGCGGTCGCCGAGGCCATCGAGATCGCCGAGCGCGCCGAGGTGCCGCTGGTCGTGTCCCACATGTACCCGGCGGGCAAGGAGTACTGGGGCCAGGCCGGCGCTTGCATAGAGATGCTGGAGAAGGCGCGCGACCGCGGACTCGAAGCTGGCTTCGACGTCACCCCGTGGCTGAGAGGCGGCGGACCGTTCATCTCCTACTTTCCGCCCTGGGCCCGCGAAGGAGGCATGGCGTCGACCCTGGACCGAGTCCGTGACCCCGAGATCAGCGGACGGATCATCGCAGCCATCGAGGCCGGTGAGTACTACTCCTTCGCCTTCGGATGGGACGACCAGCTCATCCACCACGTCGCCGACCCGAAGAACCGCGCGTGGCTGGGAAGGTCGATCGGGGAGATCGCCCGCGAGCGCGGCGAGGATCCGGGGCGCACCGCCATGTCGTTGGTCCTGGCCGATCAGGGCAAGTTCGGCGTCGCACCCACGAACAAGTGCGACGAGGACGTCGATATGCTGATCAAGCACCCATTGGGCATCCCCGTCGCCGACGGACGGTCGCTCGCGCCAACGGGCCCGCTGGCCTACCAGGACAGGCCCAACTCGTACGGCACCTTCCCCCGCGTGCTGGGCCGCTACGTGCGCGAACGGGGCATCCTCACGTGGGAGGAGGCGGTACAGAAGATGGCGGCCATCCCCGCCTCACGCGTGGGGCTGTGGGACCGAGGGGTGCTTCGCGAAGGCATGGCCGCGGACATCGTCATCTTCGACCCCGAGACCGTCATCGAGAAAGCGGACTACGCCAACCCCCAGGAGTACCCGGAGGGCATGCCCTGGGTGATCGTCAACGGCAAGGTCACGGTCGCGCCCGAAGGCCACACCGGCGCCCGCGCGGGGTACGTCCTATAGGGTCGGACTCACCCAACGAATCGCCCGCCTCTCTGGGCTCCGCGCACAGCCAGGGAACGCTGGGGCGACGGCCGCCGTGTGGGGTCTATTCCCGCGGCAAGCCGTCGGGCGTTGTCGGCTGGCCGGAACGCAAGGCGCGCTCTCGGGCCAGCACTACGGTGAGCATCGCAGCGGCGCCCGCGATGACGCCGCCTCCCAGGGTGAGCGCGAACGGCGCGTCGACCGTCTCCGCGAGAAAGCCCATCAGCAGCCCGCCGACGGCGCTGGCGCCCCAACCGAGCTGGTGGATGCTCATCACGCGGCCGCGGTATTGGTCTTCGACGACGCTCTGCGCGAGGGTGTTGTTCGTCGTTCCGAACGCGCTGCTGCACGCGCCCGCGACTCCGACGAAGGCGATGGCGGCCGGCAGCCAGTCGGCACGCGAGAAGGCCACGAGCGCAAGTCCGAACCCGACGCCGGTCACGAGCTGCAGCAGCACCGACCTCTTCATGTCGCCCAGGACCGCCAGCGCAACGAGACCGGCCAGGCCCCCGACGCCGGAGCTGAGAAGCAGATTGCCGTAGCTCTGCACCCCTCCGTCGCTGAGTCGCTCGGCGAAGACTGGCAACAGGGTGCCGAACGACGCCCCGAACACGCCCGTAATGACTCCCATCGCGATGAGGCTCACGATGCGGCGGTCTCTCGCGATGTACGCGAAGCCGTCCTTCAGGTCCTCCAGAGGCTGCAGCCTCACGCCGGTCCGAGCCGCGGGCATCGGCTTCATCATCAGCAACATCACTACAGTCAGCACGTACGCGATCCCGACGAAGAGAAAGAGACCCTCGAGGCCGGCCGTCTCGACCATCGGGGCGAACATCGACGGCCCGATCACGCCGGAGCTGCTGCCCAAGAACGAGTACAGCACGATGGCGTTGAGCAGGTGCTCGCGGGGAATCAGGTTGGGCACGATCGCCTGCCGGCACGGGATGTCGAACGACACGAGAATGCCGGTCGCGGCCGACGTGGCGACGATGTGCCACGGCTCGATCAGGTCCGTGGCGATCAGCAGCGCGGTCAGCAGCGCGATGGCCGCGAACATCGCCCGGCTGACGGTGACGAGCCTCAGCCGGTTGACCCGGTCGGCCACCACCCCGCCCCACATCGACAGCAGCAGAATCGGGCCGCTGCTCGACACCGTGACGAGGCCCAGCATGACCGGCGATTCGGTTAGCTCGTGCATCAGCCACAGGCGGCCGGCGAACAGCGCCCAGATGCCCAGGTTGGAGAACGCGGCGCCCACCCAGAACAGCAGGTACTCGCGATATCCAAGGGCGGCGAACGTCCGCCTCGCTCTGGCCGACAGACCGCCCCCGGGTCCGCCGTCTGCCGCCATGCCCATGGTTGCTCCACCCGCGCGTTCGAAGCTGCGCAGAGTATACTGCATGACCCCGTCGCGTCTGCCCCCGTCGCCTCAGGGACGGCGAGCCGGCCGGGAGCTCAGTCGAACCGCCAGATATGCCTGGACCGGTTGACGATGAGCAGCAGCACCAGCGCCATCAGTACGGCGCCGATCAGCGTCGCGAAGGGCGCGCCGAGCATCTGGGCTACCGCGCCCAGAGCGACGCCTCCGATCGGCGCGAGCCCGGAGCCCATCGAGTTCACGGCCGTCGCCCTGCCGCGCATGGCGTCGGGCGCCACGATTTGAATCGACGCGGTGCGGACCATCGCGAAGCCGTCGAACCCCACGTTCACGAGCACGATCAGGGGCAGCGCGACCAGCAGTGACGGACTCTGGGAAAACGCCGCCGCGGCGACGAAGCTGAGCACCAGGCAGCCGACCATCAAACGCCCCTTGTGGCGCAGCGTCCGGACCGACGCGAGAATCACCGCGCCCAGCGCCGCTCCCACTCCGAGCGACGACGCCATCAGCCCAAGCCCTACCGGGCCCACGTCGAAGACCTCCGAGGCGTAGACGGGCAGCAACCCGTGGACGGTGGGCACGATCAGGATGTACACCGCCGCGCTCATCAGCACGACCGGCAGCAACACAGGGTCGCGCCTGACGTACCGGAGCCCGTCCGCGAACTGCCCCAGTACCGACTCGGTGCGCGTCCCCATCCTATCCGCGGCAGGCAGCCGGACAGTGCCGACCGCGATGGCGGCCCCCAGATACATCACGGCGCCGACCAACAGGGTGGCGCCCGGGCCCTGGATCTCGATCGAGAGTCCCGTCAGCGTCGGGAGGGCGAGCTGCAGCGTGCTGGACGTCAGGAGCATCACCGCGAAGGCGTTCACGAGGTAGTCCCTCGGGACGACGCTGGGGACTATCGACTGTCTCGCCGGGAACGCGACGGACTGGAGCAGCCCCATCGTGATGACGAACGCGAAGACGTGCCAGACCTCCACCCAGCCCGCGATCACCACCACAGAGAACACCACGTATACGAGCGCCTTGCCGAGGTAGATCGAGGCCAGCAGCCTCGCCCGGTCCAGCCTGTCCGCCAGCACTCCGCCGATGGGCGCGGTCAGCAGGTACGGCAGGGTGCCCAGGCCGATAGCGAGCACCGTGAGAAACGGAGAGCGCGACACGTCGTAGGTCAGCCAGCCGACCACGACCTGCTGAATCCATTGGACCCCGCTGCTGAGCAGGATCGCGGCCCAGTAGTGCCTGAAGCGGCCGAATCGAAGCGAGTCCAGTGTATGGACGCGCAGACCGCCCCGGCCGACGGCGCCGCGAAGTCTGCGAGCTAGAGCGATGTCATCGACTCCTTGGCGCCGTGAGGCGCCGGGGGCTAGCCGAGATAGGGATACATCAGCGGACGGCCGGTCGCTCCCGTCTCGTAGCGCGTGATGTGCCAGCGGCCGATGTTCGCGCTCAGGAGCACGCTGCGGTCCTCACCGCAGAACGCGATGTTGGTAGGCGCCGCTATCAGCGTGCCCTCGGGGTCCTCGGCCAGGACCTCAGCGAGACCGGACGGAGATACGCGGTATATGACGTCGGGCCGGTACATCGAGACGTACAGGTTGCCGTCGGTATCGAAGGCCACGCCGTCGGGCACCGTGCCGGGCAGCTCGATCACCGTCTCGACCACGCCCGGGCCGCCGTCCGGATCGATCTCGACGCGGTCGACCCGCGGCGGGTTCAGGCTCATGGCGACGTACAGCGACCCGGCGTCCGGGGCCAGGCACTGGCCGTTGGGGAACTCCTTCGGGCGACGGTCCCACACCTCCGTCTCGCCGCCCGGCCTGATGCGGTAGACCCGCCCGTTGTCGGCCTTCCAGTCACCCGAGTCGCAGACGTAGAGGTTGCCCTCGGCGTCGAAGGCGGGGTAGTTGGGCGTCGTGAACGGCTCGCCCGGCGCGCCTGTGGAATAGGCGGACACGTCGCCGCCGGGGGTGACCTTCATCACGGCCTTGTTCCCGACGTCGCACGCGTAGACGTTGTGGCGGGCGTCGAGGGCCACGCCGAGAATGAAGCCGCCGGTGTCGGCGAAACGGACGGACTCTTTCCGGTCGACGTCTATGCGGTAGAGCTGGCCGGCCTCGCCGCCGGCGTACGCATAGCCGTCGAGGCCCCAGGCTATGCCCTCGGGGTGATCGAGGCCTTCCACCAGTACGGAGACCTGCGTGTCGTTGTCCAGCAGCGCCATTGCTCCCTCCACCTGGTGAAACCGTCGCGGGCTAGGAGGCCCGACCGCCCGGCACTCGGAATCTACGACGACCGAGACGCCCTGTCAAACCGGGCCGGACGAAACGCCACTGCCACGACGTCCCTATCCGCTTTGCGCGGCCAATGCCCCCCGGCTATACTTTAGGGTGCACACGCGCCATAGCGCGGGCCCGCGAGGACCGATCTGACAACCGCCGACACATTGCTCGAGAAGGCGTCCGGCTACCTGCCCGCAGACAAGGTGGAGGTGGTCGAGAACGCCCTTAGTTTCGCCGAGAAGGCTCACGACGGCCAGAAGCGGCTGTCCGGGGAGCCGTTCGTTGAGCATCCCCTGCAGACCGCTCTGTTCCTGGCCGACCTGCACCTGGACTCCGACGCCCTCGCCGCCGCCCTGCTGCATGACGTGATGGAGGACTGCGACGTCCCGTACGGCGTGCTGGAGGAGCAGTTCGGGGGCATAGTGGCCACCCTGGTAGACGGCGTTACCAAGCTGACCCAAGCGGAGCTGCTGCCCGACACGGCGGAGACGCGGGCCGTGGAACGCCGCTCGAAAGACGACTTGGCGCACGCCGCGACGGTCCGCAAGATGCTGATGTCGATGGCCGAGGACATCCGCGTCGTGCTGATCAAGCTGGCCGACCGCCTCCACAATATGCGGACGCTCGGCGCGCTGCCGGAGAAGAGGCGGGTCGTGATCGCGCAGGAGACGCTGGACGTCTACGCCCCGTTGGCCCACCGCCTGGGCATGTGGGAGATGAAGTGGCTGCTGGAAGACCTGGCGTTCCAACACCTGAACCCGACCGCCTACAGGGACATCTCGAAGCTGCTCAACGCCAAGAGGGAGGCGCGGGAGGACTACGTCGAGCGGGTGATCGGCCTGCTGCGCGCCGAGCTGGACAGGGCCGGAATCGACGCGCAGGTGACCGGCCGGCCCAAGCACATCTACTCGATCTACAAAAAGAGCAACGCCTACGCCGAGCAGAACAAGACGGCCGGCGAGATCTTCGACCTGTTCGCGCTGCGGATTCTGGTCGACGGCGTGACGGAATGCTACTCGGCCCTTGGCGTGGTCCACGCCAAGTGGCATCCCCTGCCGGGCCAATTCGACGACTACATCGCCTCGCCGAAGGACAACCTGTACCAGTCCCTGCATACTGCCGTACTGTGTGAGGACGGCTTCCCCGTAGAGGTGCAGATTCGAACGCACGAGATGCACCAGCTCGCGGAATACGGCGTCGCCGCGCACTGGCTCTACAAGGAGGGCGGGACGGCCGACCGGCGCTTCGAGGAGAAGATGACGTGGCTACGCCAGCTGCTCGAATGGCAGCGCGAGGTGAGCGGCGTCGTCGAGTACGTCGAGTCGTTCAAGACGGACATCTTCAAGAACCAGGTGTTCGTCTACACACCCAAGGGCGACCTGAAGGAGTTTCCCGCCGGAGCGGGCCCGCTCGACTTCGCCTACAGGGTCCACACGGAAGTCGGGCACCGGTGCATCGGCGCCAAGGTCAACGGCAAGCTGGTGTCGCTCCAGTCGGAGCTTCAGAACGGCGACACTGTCGAGATCATGACCAGCAAGACGATGCGCGGCCCCAGCCGAGACTGGCTGAACCCGAACCTGGAATATCTGAAGACCGCCTCCGCGCGGGAAAAGGTCCGCCAGTGGTTCAATCGCCAGGCCCGCGAGACCAACATCCTGCAGGGCAAGGAGATCTTCCACAAACAGCTCCGCCGGCTCGACAGCACCCTGGACGTCGCCGACGTTGCCAGTGTGATGAACTTCGAGACGGCCGACGAGTTCTTCGAGGCTCTCGGCGCCGGAACTATCTCGACGGTCCAGGTAGTCAATAGCCTGCCGTCCCAGGAGGTCGCGCCGAAGCCGGAGATCGTACAGCCGCTGCCGGGCGCCGGGCCCGTAACCGGAATCGAGGTGCTCGGCGTGGGAGACCTGCTCACCCGGATGGCGCGGTGCTGCGCCCCGATCCGAGGCGACGACATCATCGGCTACATCACGCGCAACCGGGGGGTGACGGTCCACCTCAAGTCGTGCGCGAACGTCACGAACGAGAGCGAGCTCGACCGGCTCGTCGAGGTGAGCTGGGGAAAGACCAAGACCGTGTACCCGGTCGGGCTGCGCGTCGAAGCATTAGACCGCGTCGGCCTGCTCAGCGACGTCACCTCGGTCGTATCGGCCGAAAACGTCAACATCGTTGCGTGCGTATCCGAAAAGGCGGACGACGTCAGCAAGATCACGGTGACCGTGCATATACGCGGTATTGATCAGCTGAACCGCCTATGCCTTAAACTAGAGGGAGTCGAGGGCGTGATGCACGTCCTTCGCGTCAACAACGACGGCGCCACGCCGATCAAACGGGCGGCCCCCGGCCGGCCGGTCCGCCAAAGCCAAGGAGTCTTCTGAAGTGCCTAGTGCAAAATCGAGAAGGGTTGCAGAGAGAAAGCGCCGTAGGAACACACCGCTCCGTTCCCAGGCCCGAACCTACGTGAGGAAAGCCCGGCGGGTCATCGAGTCCGACGACAACGGCGCCGCGGAGCAGACGGTCCAGCAGGCGATCGCCGCGCTGGACAAGGCCGCCCAAAAGGGCGCCATCCATCGCCGAAACGCCGCCCGACGCAAGTCGCGCCTGATGGCGCAGCTAAACTCCGCCCGAGGCGCCTAGCGCGCCGGCGGGGCGGTCCCGCCAACCGTCCGAAGACGCGTCACGTTCCGCACCCGGGGAGGAGCCTTCCCGCTGCGGCGGCTGTCACGTGCCTGTGCGCCTGCCCTTCCGGGATCGCGGAAGGTCGGCTGCGGGGTATAATCTAGCGACCCATCTTGCCCGGCAGAGCAACGTTCGTGAACGAGACCAAGGCCGAGCGGCGCGAACAGAAGCGTCGAAAGCGCCGTAAGATGATGGTAGCCGGACGCAGCGTACGCCTGCTCCAGGAGATCATCCGGCGCCGCTCCGAGAAGCTGTCCGAAAAGGACGGGTAACCGACGCTGCCCCCGCGCGCCGGCGCAACTCTCAGCCACCTCCAACATCCCGATCCCAGCCTACCGTGCGCAGGTCAGACAGCCAATGATCAGAAACTCAGCCCATCCCACGGTGATGACAGTCGCCGAATCGGATCCCGCGGGCGCCTCCGGCGTGCAGGCCGACCTCAAGACGTTCGCCGCCCTGGGCGTCTACGGCACGTCCGCGATCACGGCGATCACCGTCCGCAACGTCGCGGGCATCGTGGATGTTCGGGACCTGCCCGCCGCGTTGGTCGCGTCACAGATCGACGCAGTGCTTTCGGACATGGGCGCCGCCTTTGTCAAGACCGGAATGCTGCCGCTTCGCGAGACCGTCGAGGCGGTCGCGGGCCGAATCAGAGAGCGTGGGATCGAGAATCTTGTGCTGGATCCGGTGCTTGCACACGCCGACACCCTTGCCGAGGACGAAGACGTCGTGGAGAGTCTTCGTACCGAGCTCGTACCGCTCGCCCGCGTCGTGACGCCAAACGCGCGGGAGGCCGGTCTGCTTACGGGACGCGGGGTCGAGACGCTGGACGACGCCCGGACCGCAGCCAGTGCTCTTGTGGAGATGGGCGCCGACTGCGCGGTCGTCACCGGCGGCCGGTTCGCCGGCCCGGCGACCGACATCATGTACGACGGGACCGAGCTCCGGGCGTTCACGGCGCAGCGGGTCGGCACCGCCAACGACCGCGGCGTGGGCGCGGCGTTCTCGGCCGCCATCGCGGCCGGGCTGGCCAACGGGCTGGAGGTCCGCGACGCCGTGTCGCAGGCAAAGAAGTACGTGACCGGCGCGCTGCGCAACGCGCTCCCAATCGGCGCGCGCGGCACCGTCAACCACTTCCACGAGACGCGGTCAGGCAGGTAGACGAGCGGAGAGAGAGGCCCGCCGTATGAGCGGGGCGACCGGGCGTTCGGCGGCTAGGGCACGTCCATGTTGCGAAGTCGGCGCACCGTCAGCCAGAAGAACAGCGCCGTCACGACGATGACGCCGCCGATCGCGACCCGCATCTCGATGGTCTGCTCCTCGAACAGATGCAGCCGCGAGTTGTCGATGCCCTCCATCAGCGTCATCGTGTACGCCCTGACGCTGAGGTACCTCGTACCGCTGAGCAGGCTGCTGAGCACGCCCTCCCAGATGAATACGTACACGAGCGCGAAGCCGAGCGGGTGGCCCGTCGTCAGACCGAGCCACGTGAATATCGCGGAGTAGGCCGCGACTCCCGCCAAGATGCCGACTCCGACTGCCGCCACGGTCCTGCCATCGCCGTCCAGCCAGACGCCCGCTACCAACATCCCGCTGACGGCGAGCACCGGCCCCGCGATCACCACCGGGGCGAGCATCTTGGACAGGACGATCGACCACCGCGAGACGGGGTTCAGCACAAGGTAGCCCAGCGTCCGGTCCTCGACATCGTTGCCGAAACTTGCCGTGGCCAGCGTCATCGTCACGATGGGCAGAACGGCCGTGACCATCAAGACGCCTACGATCCCCACGGCAAGATCGTCGAGGTCGTCCGCCTGCAGGTCGGCGTTGAAGGCTCGGATCGTCGCCACCAGTCCGACGGGGGCCGCCGCCAACAGCACGATGATGACGATGCGCCACTTGCCCAGGAGCTGGCGCAGAGACAACCGGAAGATCGGGCCCACGCTACCCCTCCACCACATAGCTGAAGACGCTCTCCAGCGACTCGTCGAGCGGCTCGACCCGAGTGAGCCGGAGCCCCAGCTCGCGGGCCGTCACCGGCACGGCACGCTGGAGGGAGGCGACGTTGCGGCTCAGGACGAGCACCGCGTCGTCGTCCAGGGAGACCGACTCGACAGACTGCAGGCGCACCAGGGCCGAGGCCATGGCGCGGGGCTCCTCGCACACCACCCTGACCTTGTAGGGCTGCTCGTCGAGCGCCTCGCGGATGGCGCGAAACTCTCCCGACGCGGCGAGCTTGCCGCTCACCATGAGCAGGTGGCGATCGGCAACCGTCTCCACTTCCTCCAGGATGTGCGACGACACGAGCACGGTCCTGCCCTCGGACGCGAGCCGCTTCATGAGATCGTGGAACTCAATCCGTTGTCGCGGGTCCGTGCCGTTCAGGGGCTCGTCGAGGATCATCACCTCGGGGTCGTGCACGAGGGCGGCAGCCAGCCTCATGCGCTGCCTCATTCCCCGGGAGTACGTGCCGAGGGCGCGGCCCTGTACGTCCGAGAGTCCCACGTACTGGATCGCCCTGTCCACCGCGGCCCCGACGTCGTCGAGGCCGTGAAGCTGGGCGGCGAGCTGCACGAACTGCCTGCCGCTGTAGAAGGGATAGACGGCCTCGTGCTCGGACATCATGCCCAGCACTCGGTATATCTCCGGGTTGTCGCGCACGGGCTGGCCAAGCACCTCCACGTCGCCCTCGGAAGCGGCCGCGAGTCCGGCCATCATGTGGAGCACGGTCGTCTTGCCCGCGCCGTTCGGCCCGAGTAGGCCGGTTACGCCCGGATGCACCTGGAGCGACACGTCGTTGACCGCGACGACGTTGCCGTACCACTTCGAGACCGACCGCAGCACTATGGACGCCGTCATCGACCTTCCTTCCGGTAGCGCCACAGCAACAGGGCCGCCGGCCCCGCCGTCAGCACGAGGTACCACGCGACGGGGACGGCGTCGTTCAGCTCATTCACCGGACGGGCCGCGTCCGAGGAGTCGGGAGTCTCGTCAAAGATCATGTCGCTGACGTGCGCGGGAACGGCGCCGACTTCCGCCAGTGCGATCCACTTGGCCCATCTGCCCGTGACCGTCTCGCACCGGTAGACTACCCCCTCGCCGTTCTCTACGACCATTTCTCGTTCTATGCAACCCGTGAGCGAGTTCGCGACCGCCGTGGATATGATGAACAGGCCGATAACGAACCCGGCGGCGTAGGCCCGGCGGTTCGTGAATCCCGATACGGCGAGCGGTATGGTCGTCGTGAAGACCGCGATGACCGCGCCGGCCGCCAGGAAGCGCGGAACGTCGAGCCAGTTCTCTCTAACGTAGGTGAGGGGCTCCTCCGCGGACAACATAAACCCGACGAACAGCACAATCTGGCCCGAATAGACCAGCGCCAGCACGATCGTGAAGAACGCCAGCCAGCGGCCAGCCACGTAGTCGGTCGAGCTCAGCGGCCTCACCAGGTATAGCTGGAGCACCTGGTTGCGCCGGTCGGCGCACAGTAGCTCCGGCGCTATGATCGCCGCGAACAGCAGGATGAGGATCGAAACGACGTCGTAGTACTCGGCATGTCCAGGAACGCCCGCGACGTCGGACGCGCCGAAACCCTCCGCGAACGACGCGATCATCACGATGACCACCGCGGGAACCGTGATCGACGCGAACAGAAGTATGGGCAGTATCTTCGCGCGTCCGCCGCGTCCAATCCCGAGCGCCGTGCGCATTCCGTTCGTCCACAGGGCTAAGCGGGCGCGGTTTCGCCCCTCGCGCGGCCCCTCGTAGTGCCGGTACCCTATGTCATACAGCTCGCCTCTGGACTGCGCGGCCAAACTCTATCTCCTGAATATCTCGGTCAGACGGTGACGCTGCGGCGCCATCCGCCGGAGCCTTGCGCCCGACTCGACGACTGCGTCACGGACCGTGTCGTAGCCGCCGTCATCGATGTTTTCTATGACGATCGATATCCCGTCGAGGCCCGCCTCGAGCCCATGTCCTCGCAGCAGGCCCAGCAGCTCGTCCCGCCGATCGTCGACGTCGACGTACAGCGTCTCCGTCTCCTGGGTGAGCTGCGAGACCTCGGCGTCCTCTATTACCTGCCCGCCCTCCAGCACGACGATCCTGTCGCACGTGCTCTCGACGTCGCCCATCAGGTGGGACGAGAGCATGATGCTGATGCCGAACTCGCTGCCGGTGCGCCGGACGAGCGCGAGCATCTCCTCGCGCCCCGACGGGTCCAGCCCGGCCGTGGGCTCGTCCAGCAGGACCATCACGGGGTCGTGCACGAGCGCCTGCGCCAGCTTCACGCGCTGCTTCATGCCGGTGGAGTACTCGCCTATCGATCGGTACCGCTCCTCGGCCAGCCCCACGTGCCGCAGCGTGTCCGAGGCGCGGGTCCGTGCGTGGGCCGGAGGCAGCCCGCTCACCTGTGCCATGTGAGTCAGGAACTCGGAGGCGGTCAGCGACGGCGGCAGGCAGTCGTGCTCGGGCATGTAGCCGAGGCGCGAGCGGATCTCTATCGACTCGTACGGCCGTCCGCCCAGCACCTGCGCCGAGCCCGAGGTCGGCTTGATCAGGCCGAGGAACAGCTTGATCGCCGTGCTCTTGCCCGCGCCGTTCGCACCCAGCAGCCCGGTGACGCCCTCGCCGATGCGGAAGTCCACGCCATCAAGGGCAATGACGGCGCCGTAGTGCTTCGTCAGCGCCTCCGCCTCTATCAAGAACGCCATGCCGAAAGTATACACCAGCAGCAGCCTGGGTCGGAGACAATGGATGATGGATAGCGGGCGGCGCCACGCCGCTTGACGCGCCCCGCAGGGTGTGTGAATCTGTGCCCCATCACGAATCCAACGAGGCCCGAACCGCGACCGGAAAGCCATGCTCGAGCTGGACTACATAACCGTAAAGGGCTTCAAGAGCATCGCGTCCATCGAGGAGCTGCGGCTCGGCGCGATGAACGTGCTCATCGGCCCGAACGGATCGGGCAAGTCCAACTTCGTTGGCGTATTCTCCTTCCTGAACGCTATCCGGTCGGGCAAACTGCAGAACTACGTGATCAGGGCCGGAGGCGCCGACAAGGTACTGCACTTCGGCGCCAGGGAAACTGACAAGCTCCATATCGACATCTCGTTCCAGGACGGCACGAACCGGTACGAGATCACGTTGCAGCCGGCCGGTGCGGACGACTTTGTGCCCGGCGCCGAAGTCGCCTACTTCTGGGACAAGGCCCGATACCCGCAAAAGCCCTGCGGCATGCTCATTCAGCCTTACGGCAAGGAAGCGGGGATCTCCAGGCCCGCGTCTCACGGTGTCATCTCCTATGTGCGCAAACGCCTGAACCGGTGGAAGCTCTACCATTTCCACGACACCAGCGACGCATCGCCGATGAAGAAGACGGCCGACGTCAACGACAATCGTCACCTGCGCCCCGACGGGTCGAATCTCGCGGCGTTCCTATATCTGCTAAGCAGGGAATACCCGGACTCGTACAGTCTCATCACGCGGACCGTGCGGCAGGTTGCGCCGTTCTTCGAAGGCTTTCAGCTGGAGCCACAGCTGCTCAACCCCAGCAAGATACTGCTGGAGTGGCGGCATACGGGCACCGACGCCTACTTCGACGCATCGTCGCTCTCGGACGGGACGCTCCGGTTCATGGCCCTGGCCACCCTGTTCCTCCAACCCGCGGACCTACGCCCGTCGGTGATGCTGGTGGACGAACCCGAGCTGGGCATGCACCCGTTCGCGATCACCCTGCTGGCGTCGCTGATGAAGCAGGCGTCGGTTGAGACACAGGTGATCGTGTCCACGCAATCGTCGCTGTTCCTGGACAACTTCGAGCCGGAAGACGTGCTGGTCGCCGACCGTGTCGACGGAGGTACCCAGCTTACCCGGCTGAATCCCTCCGATCTGGAGCCCTGGCTGGATGACCACAGCCTGGGCCAGCTTTGGGAGAAGAACGAGCTGAGCGGACGCCCAAGCAAGGAGTAACTCCAAATTGCCGCGGTTGATGGTACACGTGGAAGGCCAGACGGAGGAGAGCTTCGTCAACAAGGTACTCGCGCCACATTTATACGATCACGGATACACCGGCGTGAGCGCTCGACTGCTCGGCAACACCCGTCAACGTAGCCGGCGTGGCGGCATCAGAAGGTGGCACTTGGTGCGTGATGGGATCACGAGTCACTTGAAGACAGACGAAGAACTCCTGGTCACGACGATGGTCGATTACTACGGGCTGCCGACGACATGGCCGGGACGGGCCGCCGCGCCCGCACTGCCCTTCCCTGACAGGGCCGGCTCTGTCGAGCGCGAGATTCTCGATGACGTGAGCGGCGAATTGGGCGTCAGCTTCGATCGGCGGCGTCTCATCCCTTACGTGGTGATGCACGAGTTCGAGGGACTGCTGTTCAGCGACCCCGAGGGATTCGGTAGGAGCATAGGAAAAGGCGATCTGACTCCGAGTTTCCAGGCGATCCGCAACGAGTTCGACACGCCCGAACAGATCAACGATTCCCCCGACACCGCGCCCTCCAAGAGAGTTCTGGACCTGGTCCCGGGCTACAAGAAGCCTCTACTGGGAATCCTCGCCGCCCTGGAGATCGGCCTTGACGCCATTCGCAGGGAATGTCCGCAGTTCTCCGACTGGATAGGGCGGCTCGAAAAGCGCGCCCAATAGGAATAGCCGGGCGGCGTTCCGGGGGGGTCGCGCAGGCTTGACACCTCTCGACGGACGGGCGTAGGCTCAGACTCGCCGGTCCTCGTTCACCGAGGACGGCGCCAAACCACGCATCCAGGAGTCTCTGAATTGGGTAACTTCGCCGACGGGAAGGTCTACGAGAAACTCGGGGTCCGCCCCATGATCAACGCGGTGGGCAACTCCACCATGCTGGGCGGCTCCACTCCGTCTGACATGATCAAGAACGCGATGGAAGAGGCGAGCCACGGCTTCGTCGACATGGGCGACCTGACGGCCAAGGCGGGCGACTACATCGCGGGGCTGCTCGGCACCGAGGCGGCATACCCAACGTCCGGCTGCGCGGCGGCGATGACGCTCAGCTCCGCCGTCGTGATGACCGGCAACGACGTCGAGAAGATGGGGCGTCTGCCGGACACCACCGGGATGAAGAACGAGATACTCATCCAGAGTGCGCAGCGGTACGCCGCCGACCCGTGTTTCCGGTTCGCCGGCGCCAAGCTGGTCGAGGTTGGGAACACCGCCGCCGAGATCGAGGCCGCCGTGGGAGATGACACCGCCGCCATCGCCTACGTGGAGCACCCGCAGTACAAGCAGGGCGCGCTTTCGCTGGAGGAGACGACCGCCGTCGCACGCAAGGCGGGCGTCCCGGTCATAGTCGACGCCGCGGCGCAGATATACCCCGTAGACTACTTCAGGCGGACCGCGCAGTCGGCCGACCTGGTCTGCTTCAGCAGCAAGTACTACGGCGGGCCAAACTCGGCCGGCTTCGTGACCGGCAAGAGAGAGCTGATCGACGCCATAGCGGCCCTCGGCTTCCAGACGACCCTGCCCTACAGCCATGGCCTGTACGAGTCCGGTTACGCGATCGGACGCGGCATGAAGCTCGACCGCCAGGAGATAGCCGCCGTCGTCGTCGCCATCGACCACTGGTTCACGATGAACCATGAGGACCGCCTCCAAGAGTACGACCGCAAGATGGCCGTTGTCCAGAAGCACCTCGAGGGCGTGTCCGGGGTGCGCGCCCATGCGGAGCCCTATGACGCCTACTTCGCCGTCCGGCTGCACGTCACCGTCGACCCCGTATCCGGCAAGACCGCGCAGGAGGTGGCCGACGAGCTCGACGCCGGCAACCCGCGCATCAGGATCGGCGTCGAGGGCGACGACCTGATAGTCGTCCCGCACACCCTCAACGCGGGCGAGGAGACAGCGGTCGGAGAGCGCCTCCGCGCCGTGATGGTCGGCTGACGTCCGTCGGCGTCGGCCGGCTACAGACGGTTCCCTGAGCCTACCGGTCTCAGGGAACCGATCCCCCGGCATCAAGGCTTGGCCGCGCGGCTAGTTGTTGTCGGGGTGAGCGGCTCGCAGGGAGGCGCGACCGACCTCCTGGCTCTGACCGGAGGCCCGGCATTCCACCACTACCCAGAAATCGGCGACGTTATCGTAGAGCCAGCCTCCTTCCACATAGTGGGAGGACGTTTCCGGTGGGTGGAAGCCCAGGAACGATTCTGATAGTTGGTTGGCGGTGGTGATAGCCACCAAGTAGTTTTCGCACGAGCCGGAGTAGTTCCATTGGATGTCTATGTCGAAGAAGGTGAGGCCGTCGACACGTGATATGAGCGTCAGGCTGACCGGCGCCGATGGCGTGGCGCGGGTCACGGTGACGGTGTAGGTCTCGGTGGTGACCCCGTCCTCGGCGGTGACCTCGACGCTGATGACGTCGGCGCCGACCGCGAGAGAAATCGTCCCGTCATCGTCGACCACTCCTCCGAGCTTGATCACGTAGCTTGCGCTGTCATGATTCGCTGTGGGCGTCACGGTAGTCTGGGTCGTGGCGGCCGGTACATCGGCGGTGTACTGGGTCGTGGCGGGGCTGAAGGTCAGGTGGATGCTGCTGAGCGCAAGACTGCTCAGCGTGGCGTCTTTGGATATAGGCTCATGAATCCGCAGCATGAAGCATGAGCAGGTCGCCATCGGACCAGGGCTTCTCTGGCACAGTCCAGGTCAGGGCGGTGGTGCTGGCGTTCTCGGACGTCAGGCTCAGGATCGTCGTGCCAGTGATGTCGATGAAGTCGATGGCGTACTCAGCCAGTGACACGGACGTGCTGTGCCCCAGGGTGACCTCGCCATTCTCCCACTTCAGGCTCGTGATCGTCGTGGTCGCGCCGTTTAGGGCGAACGCGGCCGGCTTCAGGACGCCGTTGGTGCCTGTCGGCGCCGACCGCGGCGCCGAAGGCCACCGGGTCGAAGAACGCGTCGTGCAGGGAGTGCGCGCCTGTCGGAGGCGTGACCGTGACGACCCAGTCCAGGTAGTTGAATGCGGTCGTGTAGTTGCACGGCTCGAACGCGGAGGACTGCACGTGAATGGTGACCCGGTAGGTCCCGCTGGGCAGGGGCCGCGCCGTCACGACGGCCGGCCGGAAGCCATTGGTAGGATCGGTGTCGTCGTCGATGATCTTCGCGGCGAACAGGTCGGCGTCAGGCCCGGTCAGCGATACCCTGTCATATCCGTCGTATCCCTGAGAGCCGTACGTCCCGTAGTCGGTGAACTCCGTACCCCTGGCCAAGCCAGAGTCGATCTTGGCCTCGAACTCCAGCTTGGCATATGGCGTCCAGTGGTACGCCTCCCAGTCCCGGAAGTAACGCATGTAGGCTAGGCTCCCCCGGATACACTGGGCGTATCCCGCTACGCCCGCTACGCCCTCCACCCATGCGATCCTCGACCGGAGTGTGTCCAGAGAGACCGTCGAACCCGGGTCCGTGATGAAGCTGGTCGAAGTGCTGCTCGAGCTCTTGGTGGTCTTTCCTGTACTCGACTCGGACGTTCCTGGCTCAGCCGGCAGCCATACAGGGTTCCGGGCGTCGAACGCGTATCCCTCCAGGCGGTCACCGGTGTAGCGGATCGCGTCGTTAGAGCCTCCGTAGTCGAAGGTCGTCGTGTCGGCGAACTCGAACGACGTGGCGCTCCTCCCGGACCGGGCCTGGCCGTCCTACGCCGCCAGAAACAGCACCGCGTCGCGGCCGTCGTAGTGGGGTGTCCCGTCCGACCGTCGACGCCCGCACCGTGAACTCCGAGGCGCCGGTACCCTTGAGGTACTCGACGGCCCTGAACCGGGGCACGTCTCCCTCCGCGGACAGCAGCCGGGCCAGGACGATGGTGCCGGAAAGGTATATCCGCTCCTCCAGCGAGGCGACGGCTGCGCCGAAGTGGTCGTCGTCTATCTGGCTGGCCGAAAACGGCTCGATGGTGGGCGTCGGCCCGGGGTCGCTCCCCGCACTCCCCAGCGACATTCTTGTTTGCTCGTCTGGCGTCGGCGTCTGAATGGTGGGCGACGGCTCAGCCGGCGACGCGCAGGCCGCCACTATGAGCACCCCGAGGAACAACATCGGTTTGCGATACATGTCCAATCTTCCCTAGTGCGTATGGCGCCGTGTAACTTCACTTATGCCATGCCTGTCGTCATCTGTCAGCGATGGTACCAGCCGATATATAACTCCCATGACGTGTCCGGACGGCAGGTGGCCGACGCCTGCGGTATGCCCGAGCTCGTGCATCACCACCGTCGGCAGGTAGTAGAATCGCTGAGGGTTTGTCGTCGCGAGCGTCAGGCTCGTCGTCCATTCCGTGATCTTGCCGTGCGCGTTTAGCCCCCTCGGCGGGTAGGAGATCCAGAGTGTCTGCGACCCGATATGCGGATACGTCCCCTCTCCGTGAGATGTGCAGCCCAGAGCGACCTCCCTGCACTCTGTGCCGTGCCACGCTCCCTTGATCGTCACATCGAGGACAGGGCTGAGGACCAGGTGAGGCGGTATCGCCCCGAGAATCGTCCTCCCTACGGCTGAGTTCCATCTCCCCGCGGCGCGAGGGATCGCCATCTCGGTCATGGTCCGCTCGTGCTGGTAGGTCGAGGGCACATACGAGGGTCTCGAGCCCGACAGAGTCGCAAGGTCGACTGAGTAGTAGACCTGGCTGTCGCCCCGGTGCCAGCCCTGGGGAATACTGCCCGTCGACGTCACCGCGAACTCCGCCCCTCCCGCGATCGGCCTCGCCTTCAACACCATCCCCGTGTTCGTCACGTCCCCGAGGCCGCAGCGCGTCAGCGCAAAGACGTTCATTATGACGACGAACCTGACGGTGAACCAGCCCGTATCGGTCGCCCCCGTCGACGGCGTACACTTGCCGGTACCCGAGTTCATGTGGAACCCGGTCTCCGACGAGTTCAGGTCGAGCTTGAACTCGTAGTCCGCGATGTTAGCGGTCGCGTTGGCGGTGAACTGGATGGTTACGTCGGCGCCGTGGAGTACGCCCCAATGTCCCGTCTCTATCGGTCGTCCTTCATACGGTATAGGCGCATTGAACAGGGCGGACAGCGGGGTGGCAGTGGGTGCTGCCGTCGACGTAGGTCCGGGCGTTGGGGGCACCGGACTGCCGGTCCCAGGCGTCGGACCCGTGACCGCCGTTGGTTCGACCACGGGATCGGTGGTGGTGGCCGTCGGTGCGGTAGTTGGCGTGGCCGTGGGCGGCGTCGAGACGTCTATGGTGATCGAGTCCAGGATCACCGTGTTGCCGTTGTGCCTCGTCTTCAAGGTCACACTGCCACTCCCGGGTGGACTGCAACCCTCCAGCGTCCAGGACCTCGCTGATGCTTGCGAACTTCGAGGATTGGTCTCCACGTGGCATGTGCCAAATTTGGCAAAGTCGAGCTGGCCGTTCGTCACGATGTACACGCTCTGATTGCTTGGGGACACGTTGACGGCGTTGACGCCAGCAGTGGCAGCCCACTTGTATTCCGCTCGGTCTCCTTGACGGAGAATCTTCGATTGGGCAAACTTGCGCACGTCGACCAGAAAGGGACCTGATCGGTAACCGCATCCCGTTGAAGATGGGGCAAGCGTGGCAGAGACACGGAAAATAGTCCGCGACGTGCAGCGGAGGCTGCTCCGGCAGTACGGGCCGCAGCACTGGTGGCCGGCCGATTCGCCGTTCGAGGTCATGGTCGGCGCCGTGCTGACGCAGTCCACGTCCTGGACCAACGTCGAGAAAGCCATCGCCAGCCTCAAGGCGGCCGACGCGCTGTCGCCCGGGGCGATCCGGCGGCTGTCCCACGAGGCGCTGGCGCGGACCGTCTACTCCGCCGGCTTCCACAACTCGAAGGCGCGCAAGCTCAAGGCGATGGCCGAGTACCTTGGCGACCGCTTCGACGACGATCTCGACGCGATGAAGCGAGTCGACCCCGCCGCGCTGCGGGCGGAGCTGCTGGGCGTGTACGGGATCGGTGAGGAGACGGCGGACAGCATCCTGCTGTACGCCGTGGGCGCGCCGTCGTTCGTGATCGACGCGTACACCCGGCGCCTGCTTTCCCGGCTCGGAATTGTGCCCGAGCGCGACACCTACGGGGCCTATCAGCGGCTGTTCGAGGACAGCCTCGAACGCGATCCGCGGACCTTCGGCGAGTACCACGCGCTGATCGTGAGCCACGGCAAGTCGGCCTGCAGAAAACAGCCCCGGTGCCGCGGCTGCTGTCTGCTGGAGATATGCGCGACCGGACGCGCGTCCGAATCGGCCCCCGCACGAGGGGCCGCCGCGTGAGCGCGCCCTTCCACACCAAGGTCGCCGCGGTGTCGTCGGTCGTCTTCGCGGCGTCCCTGATGGTCGTCGGGTCCCTGCCGGCCGTTCAGGGAAACGCCGCGCCGCTCGCCTTCACGGCGCCGTTTGCCATCGTATCGGTCGCGCTGGCAGGCCTGGCGTGGAAGCGCGGCAAGTGGGCGGCGCTCCTGCTGGCGATCTGGGCGGCAGTCAACCTGGCGTTCCACTTTCCGATACTGGTACACGCGCTGGGATGGCTCGACAGCTTCTTCGACTTCGGTGTCGTCGTGCCCGTACTCGGCGGACTGGCGGCCGCGTTGGTCGCCGGGACGGTCTCGTTCATCCAGCAGTGGAAGGGAGCGGCCCGAACGGAGTCCAACGGCCGCGAGCGATGGGCGTGGGGCGTTGCCGCGGGGCTGGCCGTCGCGATGATGGCGGCGTCGGGCGCCGCCCATCTCGCCAGTATCGAGTCGGTCAGCGCCGCGGAGAGCGCCGGGGCGGTCCGACTGGAGATGAAGGGCACGCGCTTCGAGCCGGTGGACCTGCGCGCCTCGGCGGGAGAGCCCGCCAGGCTGGCGATCAGGAACAGGGACCTCGTCGCGCACAGGTTCTCGGTCGAACCGCTCGGCATCGACCTGGCTTTCATCCCGGGGACCGAGAGGATAGTCGAGCTGCCGGCCATGGACACGGGGACGTACCTCTACGTCTGCACCATCGACGGCCACGAGGAGATGGCCGGGTTCATACTGGTGCGGTAGCCGCCGGGCCTATCCGGCCGAACGTTCGGGGCCGTCCAGCGCCAGGATGCTGGTGCTCTTGACGATCATGTAGACTTCCTGGCCCTCGCGAACGTCGAGAGACTCCAGCGCGCCGGGCGTTATCTCGACGACGATCCTGTCACCCACGTCGACGTACACCAGAACGCGGGAGCCGCGGACGTGAAGCTGCTCGACCCTGCCCCGGACTATGTTCTGCGCGCTGATCCGCGACGGTACCTCCAGCGCCAGTATCACGTCGCCTGCCCTGATCGACACCGTCGTCTCATCGCCTCGGCCCGCGCGGACGTCGGGGGCGGAGAGCAGCACGTCTCCGATCCGCAGCGTCGCCATGCCATCCCCGGCGGCCTCCTCCTCGACGACCGCGTCGAGGAGATTCTCGAACGTGGCGTAGTCGGCCAGCGCGCGAACGCCTGGGTGGGCCAGCGCGATCGACGGGTGGGCCTGCACGACCTTTCGTCCGCCGTCCACGACCAGGACATCCTCCGCGAGAGCCATCACCTCGGACATCGAATGGGACACGTAGACGATCGGCGTCCCCAGCTCGCGGGTGATGCGCTTCAGGTAGCGGATGATCGTTCCGCGAAAGCCGACGTCCAGCGCCGCCAACGGCTCGTCGAGCAGGAGCAGGTCGGGGGACGTGGCCAGCGCCCGCGCTAGGGCCACGCGCTGCCGCTCCCCTCCCGACAGGCCGGCAACCGACCGGTCCAGCAGAGCGCCGAGTCCCAGTAGCTCGACGAGCTGTTCCGGCCGAAGCTTCCTACGTTCTACCGCGGTGAGTCTGTGCCCGTACAGGATATTGTCGCGGACGCTCATATGCGGGAAGAGGGCCGAGTCCTGGAATACGTACCCTATGCGGCGTTTCTCTGGCGGCAGGTTGCGGCGGAGCTCCGAGGAGAACACCGTCTCGCCGGCGATCCGGACCTCGCCGGCGTCGGGTTGCGTCAGCCCCGCTACGGCGTCGAGAATTGTCGTCTTGCCGCTGCCGGAGGGGCCGAAGATGGCCACCCGTCCGGAGGCGAAGTCCGCTTCGCACTCGAGCGCGAAGCCCGGATAGCGCTTGGTCAGGCTGAACGACAGCGTGGGAGTGGTCATCTTCTAAGGCTGCCGTGTCTGGCGGCCGCGTTCGAGCAGCCAGTTGTGCACCAGCAACGTCGCCGCCGCGAGCACGATGGAGACGCCGGCCAGGGCGAGCGCCGCGTCGTCGTCTCTCGTCTGGACCTTCTGATAGATGGCCAGGGGCAGCGTCTGAGTCCTGCCCGGGATGTTTCCCGCGACGGTGATCGTCGCGCCGAACTCGCCGACGGCGCGCACGAAGCCCAACAGCAGACCGGCGAGAATTCCCCGGTAGGCCAACGGCACGGTTATGGTCGCGGCGACCCGCAGCGGGCCCGCCCCGAGGCTTCTGGCGGACATCTCCAGGCGCGCGTCGACATCGCCCATCGCGACCATGATCGCCCGTGCCATGAGCGGAAACGAGACGACCGCGGACGCGATCGCGGCCGCCACCCAGGTGAACACGACGTCCACGCCCAGCAGGTCGTCCAGCAGGCCTCCTATCGGCCCGTCGCGCCCCAGCAGCAGCAGCAGAAAGAGACCGACGGCCACCGGGGGCAGGGCCAGCGGCAGCGAGACGACGGCCTCGATCAGAATTCGCCCAGGGACGCGCCGCTTGACCACCAGCCAGCTCACGGCCAGCGCGAGCGGCACGTTGATCACCGTGGCGGCCACCGCCACTTGCAGCGTCAGCAGGATCGGATGCAGGTCCACGACTTCAGTCTACTCCGAGCCAGGGCCGCCGCTCCACGCCCCGGCAGGCAATCGCCGACGGTCTTCGCCTGCCGGAAACGACGCCGGAAACGACATCAGCGTCAGCGAGGCCCGCCGGTTGTCCGGAAGCCATGCCGCTCGAATATCCTCTGCGCCGCGTCCGACTTCAGGAACCGCACGAACTCCAGAGCGGCGCCCCGGTTCTCCGAGTCCTCAAGTACCGCCGCGGGGTATTCGATGGGCGTGTAGCTGTCCGCCGGCACGATGTCGAGCGCCCTCACTCCGGGCGCCTCCCTGGCGTCCGTGGCGTAGACGAGAGCGGTGTCCACGTTGCCAGATTCGAGGTACGCCAGCGCCGCTCGTACGTCGGCCCCGAACACGAGTGCGGGCCGCAGCGACTCCCAGAGTCCCAGGCGCCGCAGGGCCTCGCGCCCGTAGATGCCCGCCGGGGCGAGGTCGGGATCGGCGATTGCGACCCTCCCCACCGGCGGCCCGGCGAGGTCCGACATCGACCCAAGCTCCGGGGAGCCGTCCCTGACGGCGACGACCAGCTCGTTGTGTACTACCGCGTCCTCGACCATGTCGACCGCGTTCCGTGAGACCAGGAAGTCCATCGGCTGGCGGCCGGCCGCGACGAAGACGTCCGCCGGCGCGCCGCTGGCGATCTGCTGGGCCAACGCCTGCGACCCGCCGAAGCTGAAGACCACCTTTGTGTCGGTCTCCTCTCCGAACCGCTCTCCGATCTCCTCCATCGCGTCCGCCAAGCTGGCCGCCGCGAAGACGAGCAGCTCGTCGCCGTCCGGCCGGGCGCAGCCGGTCAGCAGCGTCAACACGAGCGCCAGGACTGCCGCCAGTCTGAGCCTCACTCCGCTTGCCGCGAGGTACTTGGGGCGGCGCTCGGGACAAACGGAGTGGTTGCCGTGCATTGACTCTCTGGTAACCACTGTGTAAGCTTGACATGATCCATGGCCTCAGGCGGCGCGGCTCCACATGGCGTTGGTGCCGCCGCTGGACATGGAAGGGGGTGCACATCTGATATCAATGCGTACCTCAGCCATAGGGGTATGGCGCTGGCTGGTTCGGCGCATCGTATCGAGCCCGGAGTAAAGAAGACTCCGTCGCGGACCGAATCACCAACGCATTGAGCCGCTAATGGTGGAAGTGCTCGGAGTCGATTGATTCCAAAGCCCGCTGACTTCAGCGGGCTTTCCTTTTACCGGTGGGAATGCGCCTTTTGGCTGAATGGCCACCACGAATATGCTGGTCGGGATAGACATTCACATACCCGTTAGCGGCTAGCTCCCAAATATCTTTGGTTGTAGCGATCCGCCGTCTCGTTGCGCCGCTTGACACGTCCCAGTGGAATCCGCGGACTAGGTCGCGCCCCGCGATGTGCAGAGTCTCTCGGCCGTGGTAGGCTCCCTTGGGTCTGTTCCAACGTATATCATTGGAATCTCTTCTGGCGGACTGTGGCCCGTGGGTCTCCGCAAACTCCGAGCGACCTCGCGGAGTGGCCAGTTTATCTATTTCGAAGTCCGTGTCAAAGACATGAAATGGCAGGCAGCGCGGATCGCCTTCACCTTCACAGCATACCTGTTGCAGCCATGCGTCAAAGGCAGCAAGTGACGAGTGCCATTTGCCCTTAAAGTCGTTCGCAGACAGTCTGCAGTGGAACGCCTTGTGACGGATGAAGCGGTGGAGTTCGACATAGTCGTTGACAACGGGCCGTGGATAGGGTTTGATCGGGGCACGGGCGTGGCCAACCTGCCACACCCCAACGCGGACCTGATTAGCTGCTTTTCGTCTTCCATAGTTGACGCCTGCTCCGCCGAGGCTATTGATCACATCGGCATCTCATGACCACGGTAGCGGGCAGGATACTACAGCGATTCGATTCTTGTAGCAAACCCTCCGATGTCCTCCGCTAGTGGACTTCCTCGCGTGACGCGGCCAAACCAATTCATTGACAGTCAGATTGCCTGTTGCTACCATCGAACGACCACAGGCCACCCTTCGAGAGCCAGTCCGAGCCGGTCTCACACCCCGTCCCCAACCCCGGAGGTTCGTCTTACTTGTCCCACGTAACCGCCCTGCGCTGTCGAGAGTGTGGAAGTGAGTACGCCATCGAGCCGACCAACGTGTGCGAGCTCTGCTTCGGACCGTTGGAGGTCAGCTACGACTACGACTCGATTGCCAAGAGTATATCGCGAGAGACGATCGAGCGCGGCCCGGCGACGATGTGGCGGTACCACGACTTCCTCCCAGTGAGTCCGGGGTCCGCGGTCGACATAGGCACCGGCTTCACACCATTGCTCAAGGCCGAGAACCTGGGCCGACGGCTCGGCCTGAACGAGCTGTACGTCAAGAACGACGCGGTCAATCCGACAAACTCGTTCAAGGACCGCCCGGTCACCGTCACGACGTCGAAGGCGCTGGAGTTCGAGTTTGAGGTACTGGCGTGTCCGTCCACCGGCAACCTGATGGGCTCGGTGGCCGCGCACGGCGCGAGGGCCGGCATGAAGACGATGGTGTTCTTCCCGGCCGACCTGGAGCGCGGCAAGATCATCCAGGCCGCCGCCTACGGCCCGACCCTGGTGGCGGTCGACGGCAACTACGACCAGGTGAACCGCCTCTGCAGCGAGCTCGCGGACAACAACCGCTGGGCGTTCGTCAACATAAACATGCGGCCCTTCTACGCGGAGGGCAGCAAGACGCTGGGCCACGAGGTCGCCGAGCAGCTGGGCTGGAAGGCCCCCGACCACTGCATAGTGCCGGGCGCGTCCGGCGAGCTGCATACGAAGATATGGAAGGGGCTTGAGGAGATGGGGCAGGTCGGCCTGATCGACCCGCCGACAACGCGGATGCACCTCGCCCAGGCGAAGGGATGCTCCCCCATAGTGCAGGCCTTCGAGCAGGGCCTGGACCGGGTGGCCCCCGTCAGGCCGAACACCATCGCCAAGTCCCTTGCGATAGGCAACCCCGCGGCTGGTCACTATACGCTGCAGGTGCTGGCACAGACCGGCGGAATCGCCGACGCCGTACCCGAGGAGTCGATCGTCGAGGGCATCAAGCTGCTCGCCGAGACCGAGGGCATCTTCACGGAACCGGCGGGCGGCGTCGTGATCTCGAGCCTGAAGCGGTTGGCCGAGAGGGGCGCCATCGGCCCGCACGAGGTCACCGTGGCGTTCATCACCGGAAACGGGCTTAAGACGCAGGAGTTGATGGCGGACGCCGTCGACCCGGTGCGCTCAGGCCCGGACTACGAGTCCTTCCAGGCCGCGTTTCACGACCGCGGCTTCTGACCTGCCCGTCAACCGGGCCGGCCGGCCCCATCCCCAGGTGAAAAGCGGGCGGGCCGCTGTTACCATGTTCGTGCTCGACACTGCTACGGAGGACGGAGCTACATGAGCGTATTGGTGAGAATACCGACGCCCCTGAGGCGGCTGACCGGCGGCCAGGACAAGGTGTCCGTTGAGGGCGACACGTTGAAAGCTGTGGTGACTTCCCTCGAGGAGCAGTTCCCGGGGATCAAGGCGCGCCTCTGCGACGAGGAAGGCAATCTCCGCAATTTCGTCAACGTCTACGTCAACGGCGAGGACGTGAGATTCCAGGACGGCCTCGGCACCGCGACCAACGCGGGCGACGAGGTCAGCGTCGTTCCGGCGGTAGCCGGCGGCTAGCCCGTCGACGACGTCGGACCGCCCGCCTCCGCCGTGAGGCGCCCCGCCGTCGCCCCAATCCTCGGAGGGTAGGCATGGACCTCAAGAACACCGTATCGATCGTGACCGGCGGCAGCGGCGGGCTTGGCGGAAGGATATGCCACGCGCTGGCCGACGAGGGCTCGCACATCGCCGTCGTCTACAACAGCAGGCCCGAGAACGCCTCCGCGGTGGCGTCCGAGCTGCGGGCCAAGGGCGTCGAGGCTGAGACCTACCCCTGCGACGTAACGTCCCCCGAGCAGGTCGAGGGGGTCGTGTCGAACGTGATTCAGCGCTTCGGCAGAGTCGACTCGCTGATCAACGACGCGGCGTACAACAAGTGGATCCCATTCGCCGAGTTGGACAAGATGACGCTCGATGAGTGGGACAAGATGATAGCGATCAACCTCACCGGGCCGATGTTGTTCATCAAGGCCGTCGCCGGCCCGATGAAGGCCCAGGGCGCGGGCCGCATAGTCAACATCTCCTCCGTGGCCGGGATGTACCCGAGAGGGTCGTCGATAGGCTACGCCGTGTCGAAGGCGGGACTCAATCACCTGACGCGCTGCATGGCCGTGGCGCTGGCGCCGGAGATACAGGTGAACTGCATCGCCCCCGGTTACCTCGAGGGCACGCTGATGTCCGACAACCTGTCCCCGGAGTTCCGCGAAGAGGGGAAGCGGTCGGCCCTGTTACAGCGCGCAGCCGACAAGGACGATGTGGCCGACCAGGTGGTCGCCTTCTGCAGAACCGACAGCGTCACGGGCCAGACGCTGGTCATCGACGCCGGCCGCCACTTCAACTAGCGCCCCCGCCTCGCTCCGGCGCCGAGAGTCCGCACCGACCGGTACCGAAGTCGCATCTTATCCACTAGAGCGGAAACCGAGTGTGGCTGTCTCGCGGGTCCCCTCTCCCCTTCGCGGGAGAGGGCTAGGGTGAGGGGTCCGCGCGCATCGGAAGGAACTCGGCTATGAGCAGCAGCGATTCCTGATGACGAGTGCATCACCCTCACCTCAATCCTCTCCCGTCAAGGGAGAGGAGGAAATCGAGTAGAGATTCTGAGACAGCGTCACGAACGGGGCCCCAACATCGACTCTACGCAAGGGAGATATGCGCCGTGACCACAGACCTGACCAGCTACTACGACGTGCTGATCGCCGGGCAAGGGGCCGCCGGGTTCGCCGCGGCTCTGTACTCCGCCCGATACCAGATGAAGACGATCGTCCTCGGCGAGACCTTCGGGGGCGAGACCGCCACCGGCGGCAACATCGAGAACTACCCCGGCTTCCCGGAAATCGACGGCTTCGAGCTGATGATGAAGTTCCGGGAGCAGGTGGAGGGGTACGACGTCCCGGTCGTCGCCGAGAACGTGGCGAGCGTCGAGTACGACGGCCACCTGTTCCGCTCCACGACGTCCGAGGGCAACGTCTTCACGTCCACCGCCGTGGTGCTGGCGGTGGGCAGGGAGCGTCGAAAGCTCGGGCTGGAGCACGAGGAGGAGTGGACCGGCCGCGGCGTCTCGTTCTGCTCGACGTGCGACGCACCCCTTCACCGCGGCAACGTCGTCGCGGCCGTGGGCGGCGGCAACGCGGCGGTCGAGGGCGCGATACTGCTCGGCAAGTACGCGCGGCAGGTCTACATCATCTATCGCCGCGACAGCTTCGCGCGGCCCGAGCCGGTCACGCTGCGCCTGCTGGCCGAAGCGGACAACGTTCGCCCCCTATTCAACACGAGCGTAGTCGAGCTCAAGGGTACGGGCGGACTGGACGGCGTGGTGCTGGACCGGCCCGTCGACGGCGCGACGGAGCTGGCGCTGGACGGCCTGTTCATCGAGATCGGCGCCGACCCGAGGGTTGAGCTGCCGAACCAGCTCGGCCTGGAGCTGAACGAGGTCAACGAGGTTACCGTCGACAAGACGATGCGCACGAACGTCCCCGGAGTCCTGGCCGCCGGCGATCTGACCGACGCGTCGGGCGACCTGAAGCAGACGATCACCGCGGCTGCGCAGGGCGCGATAGCGGCGACCTCGGCCTACGCCTACGTCAGCGAGCACGCCTCCGCCTGCAAGACCCACGCGGCGGGCTATTCGGCCGCCTGAAGCATTCGCACCCAGCTCCGACCTTTCAAGGACATCCGACCCGGTCAACCCTGAGATGCGCGGGCTGACGGCCAAGCAGGTTATCCTACCAACTTTCTGGCGCCGTCTTCTTGCCCCCGTGAACACTCGGCTCCGAGCACCACTTCAGTCTCAGCAGATCGAGCGGCTCCAGCACGCCTCTTGGCAGACCCAGCATGTCAATTAGCACCCGGTAATCCAACTCCTGACGCGAGTTGTCATGATACGCCTCGTTCGCCGGAAGAAACTGCGAACTCTTCATGTCCTCGAAGATGTCCCCTGCCATATCGAGCTGAGCCTGTGACAGCTTCGTGACGTCGAGCGTCGGCATCGTGCGGATGGCCGTGATTGGCATACTGCCCCGTCCGGCCTGCTGACGGCTGGAGTGCCACCAATAGCACAGTAGCCCCAGCGTCGTGTTGCACCACAGCGTATAGGCGACCTCGTGTGCGCGATCGGCGAACTTCACGTTCGGCCAGGCCCTGCCCCCAATCGTCCGTGTCTCGGTGAACGCGACCGTCAGGGGCTGCGAGTTGAACCGAAAGTCCCGATTGTGGTGCGCGTGGCTCCGAGTGTCCCATATCTTGGCGGCGGGGGTTTCCATCCCCACACTGATGCGCCCTTCGCTGTCTGGGACGACCACAATTCGTTTCTCACGCTGGGCGTCGTGGCTCCACAGCATAGGGTAAGTTGGAACGTTTGATGGTGGACGAATCATCTCGAAGGCCGCTTTGCCTTTCCGTCCTACAATCACTGCATCACCTTTGCCGAGCTCGCCTTCAGGACTGACAGTTGAGATGGGCAAGGGAACTCCATCTCTTTCGTGCATCTGGGGTAGCCAGAGTAACCCATCGGCCAACTGGAATGCAGTCTGTACAACGGAGAAGTCCGCGATTCCCACGGCGGACCAGGGCGCGTCTCTGCTCAGCGGAGCATTCACCACTTCGCCCAGACGCTCACCACCGACGAATAGCGGACTCCCCCCGAGCGGGCCGTCTTCCAGTGTCCTGACAGTCGAGCCTTCGACAGTTGCGTGTATCGTCCTGGCGATCTCGGTCGCCTCCATCTCGCTGTCGGGCCGGCGTCGTAGAGAAACGAACAGACCGCGCCTGACCGGAGCGTTGGAGGATTCACGGCACACGATCATGGTCTCTGCCATGCCCGTGTCTGCTGAGAACGATTGATCGTCCTGTCGAGCCGCAGCTATGGTCAGGATCGTCACGTCATGGTAACTGTGCGATATCAGTTGGCGAACCTTCTGCCACGTTGCACCTTGCAGTACCGTCATCGGCAATACCAATGCTATTGAGCCAGCTTTCTTCACCATGCGGTTGGCAAGGGCTACGAACCAAGATGCTATGCCAGCGTATCCGTGAGCGCAGGTGCCCTTGCCATACTCTTTCGCCAGATCTGCCATCCTCTTCTGTGTTACTGGATCCGTTCTCAGCCCGTGAAACGTCTTCGTGTCATATCCTTGTGGGTTACCGATCTGCCAATCAGAACCAGCCCGAGTGAACGGCGGGTTCATGATGACCAGGTCCTGGCTGATCGGTGGCATCTCCACGTCGAGCGCGGAGCGCGTCTCGCCCGTGCCGGTGACGGCGGTCGCAGTGTGCAGCGGGATCAGCGGTCTGACTGTTCCGGTGTCGCCCAGCAGGTCGAGCGAGCCGAGAGATACGCCGCCGTACTCCGTCTTACCGTAGGGCGTGACGATGGTGCGGGAACCGTCGTAGCTCTGACTCGGATGTGACGACGACAGCATCGACGCGGTCAGGTGTACAGCCGAGGGCAACACGTCGCACGCGGTCAGCGAGTTCTCCATCATGTGTGCGTGCAGCCGCTCCGGGTCTCCGCCCGCAAGCCAGTGAAGCTGGTTTAGTCGCCGGTAGGCCGCGTGGATCAGCGTGCCCGTACCGCAAGCGTAGTCCGCGATACGGAAGTCCTTGACCCGCTCAGGGTCAGCCCAGCCTCCGTCGTCCGGTATCGCGAGGTTTGCCAGAAGCGCCGCCGACTCCGGCCTCGTGTAGAAGGTCGCTAGGAACTTGCGATCCGCGATGAGCCTCTGGAACACCGTTCCCGAAAGGTCGTGCGACTGCGAAACCCCCAGCGCTACCAGCCTGTCCGCCGTGCGTCTCATAACCCGCAGCGCTTCGACCGCCATGCCCGGCGGGTTGATGGAGCGCAGCAGATCACTCGCGATGTTGAATATCGACCAGTAGTTGACGCCGAGGATCTTCCGCCACTCCTCCAGCACACTGGCCTGCGACAGAACTCCGTCGCTCGCTATTTCGTCCAGGTTTCTCACGCCGTGCTGACCTGCCAGGTTTTGATGGAACACCAGCGCGTTGACTATTATCGTCGCGGCCATCCGCAACGTCTGCTCGCTGTACGGCTGCTTCAGATGCTCGATTATTGACGTCTGAGTGTCGCCGCCGAGCTCCGCCGCCTGACGCAGGATCGTCGCCGCGTCCTGAACGCCTTCCTCCAAGATCGTGACCGCCCTCTGGACGGCGTCCTCCGGCGTAGCCGCATACACGACGAATGACGCGAGGTCTCTGATGCTCCCGGGGATGAAGCCCGACTTCGGAAACCGCGTGAAGTCAACCCCGCTCGATCCTGTGAGAAGGGCGTACTCCAACATGACGCCCTGCGTAAGCATCGCGTCCACGTCGTCCAGCCCAGCACAGTCATGCAGGTCCGTAGGAGATCTGAGCGCAATGGCCGCGTCGATCCGACCGGACGCATGAACGACACCCGCGTCGAGCGATTCCCCGAGCCGGTCCCGCGCTTCGGCCTCCACGGTATGCGCTGGCAGGTACTCGTTCTCGATCACCACCGGCTGCGCGCCCGGCTGTACGATCAGGATGTCCGGCTGTCTCTGGCTGCCCTGAAACGCACCCCTGTTCTCTCCGAAGACGTCCCAGCGAGGATCCATACGTCCGAGCAGCGTAGCGATGCGGCCGTTGAGTTGGCTTTCCAGGATAGGCATAGAACCAACCTCTGCGAAGCGAATGTTACCGGCCCCCAAGCCTTTGTACCACTGACGGTGTTAGTCCGACAAGCAGAACAACATGAACGTTAGTCGAACCCAAACAGGGCACGTCTACGCCACCTACGGCAGGCATTGGTGATGCCGGGCCCGGACGCAGCCGGCCGTGGGAGTCTGTCAGCCCAGATCTGCCAGGGGGAATCGCGCGACGGCGATGTCCTCCTTGGCTACGGAGTACGCCACGAACGCGGTGCCGTCCATGACGTGGAGATACGGATAGCCGTATCGGCCTCTCTTGCCGCGCCCCGGCATCCGCGGCGGACGCTCCGGCTCGTCGCCGACTATGAAGTGCCTGTCGAAGACGACGCCGTCCTCGCTCAGTGCCAGGACGGCCGGCGTGCGGGCCCACGGGTTCGAGGGGTCGGGCGTGCCGAGCCCGAAGAACCGGCCGTCGTCCATCCGGCCGAAGTGTGGCCGGCAGATGCCGTCGGTATAGCCCGTCATCAGCGGCTCCGACCACGTCTTGCCGTCGTCTCGGCTCTCTGTGACCCACAGCCGGTCCGACTCGCTGCGCAGCATCATGTGGATGACGCCGTCGTCGGTCTGGAAGAACGACCCCTCGTTGAAGACGCGCGGGTCGTTTCTCGCTTCGCGCCCGTAGTCCCACCCCATGGTGTCGTCGACAAAGTCCGCTGGAAGCCCTGACAGACCGGCGTAGGTCCACCCGCTCAGGCCGGACGGGTCGTCGGTGTAAGGGAACGTGACGTGGCCCGGCAGGATGAGCCTGCCCGACGTCGTGGACGACGGGGGATGGTAGCTCGCGATGCGGGGCATGACGACGACCGGCTGCGCCCATGACCTTCCGCCGTCCGACGAGACCGCGGCCCTCGTACGCGTGCCCACGTGGTGCTCGTGGTTGCCGACCTGAAGGCGTCCGGCCTCGTCGAGCGCCGGCGCGTCGTACTCCCACTCGGCGACGTACGCTGTGAGCCGGCCGTCATGGACCCTGATGCCAGACGAGCAGGCTACCCAGTCGGCGTGGGCGCCGGGTTGGACGCCGACGATCGTCGCCGGCTCAGACCACGTGTCGCCACGGTCGTCCGAGGCTGAAAACACGACGATCTGTGACGGCTCCTCTTCGCCGTGGACGCCCAACGACCACGACAGATAGAGGCGTCCGTCAAGCGAGGTGAGCTGCGCCTGGTGGCTGTACCCGCGGCCTTCGTGACCACGGAAAACCGTCAGGTGCTCGGCGTCGAGTCGGACCGGCCGAAGCGTGTCCCAGAGGTTGGTTATCGGGAACAGGGCGCCGGCGGAAGGCACCGGACAGACAGGTCTACTGCGCGCAACCCCTGGCCGGGATGTCCCACACCTCTTCCACGACGCCGTCACGGACCGCGACATACTGGTCCCAGCGGTTGACCATCATGTCCTGGTACCAGGGGAGCAGCAGTAGCTGCTGGCCGACCTCGAAGACGGTGCTGCCGTCGCTGTGGAGGACGGCGTGGTCGTCGTGCAGTGCGTCCACGGTCACGCCCGGCAGGCCCTCGACGGTGAACGCTCCGCCGGGCTGTGACAGCGCGCGCGTGCCGGCGTCACAGACGGCGACATCGGGCTCTGGGACGCTGACGATGGTGCTGAGCACCTTGTTGGCGACCTGGAACTCCTCCATGTAGTCGTACGAAGTGCCCATCAGCGCGTACGTACCGCCCTCGACCTCCGTGACGCCGTCCATGTCGGCCGCTGCGTCGTACGAGAACGTCTCGCCGCTGGAGACGACCTCGACGGCGATGCCCTCGGCCTCGATCGCGTTCTTGACGTCCAGGCAGCGCTCGATGTACTCCCGCGCCGTCAGTATCCGGCTCTCGGTGTCGACGAAGCCGTCCAGGTGCTGATGGCTCATCACGCCGCGAAAGTCGACCCCCGGCAGGCTCTCGGCGAGCTTGGCGAGCTCGACTCCTTCGTCGACGCTCCTGACCCCCGCCCTGCCCATCGAGGTGTCCACCTCGACCAGCACGCCTATCTTGACCCCGCGGGAATCGGCGATCTCGGACAGGTCCATGACGTTCTGTCGGCTGTCGACGCACACCTTGACGTCGCCCTGTCTCTGGAGCGCGCTCAGCCTGGCTATCTTGTCGGCGGTGACGACCTGGTTCGGGATGAGCACGTCGGTGATGCCATGCTCCACCATGACCTCCGCCTCGGACAGCTTGGCCGTGCATACGCCGTCGTGCGCGCCGCCGGCGCGGATCTGCATCCGGGCCAGCGTCGGGCTCTTGATGTTCTTGGTGTGCTGGCGCATCTGGCAGACCTTGCCCCGGTACCTGTCCGCCACCGCCTGGTAGTTGTTCTCCACGGCGTCGAGGTCGACGACCAGGCAGGGTGTGTCCAGCTCTTCGATCGGCGTGCCGGGAGCGGGCCTGTAGTTGTCCATTCGTTGTCTCCGTGTGGGAATAGCGGGCGTGACCCAGGGAGCCCGCGTCAGCGGTAGAGCCCTCGGGCCGGGATGTCCCAGACCGCCTCGAGGCGCCCGTTTCTCACGACATGCATGTAGTCGTGCAGGTTGACGCACTCGGCGGCGGCGTACGGCGTGAACCAGACTCGGTCTCCGATATTGGGCCGGACGGAGTCCAGGATGAGCGAGCCGTGCTCGGCGCTGAGGCCCTTGACGACCGCCCCGGCCACGTCCACGGACGGCGAGCCAGTGTCCGATCCTATGGCCTTGCGGCCGCCGTCGACGATTGCGATCCCGTCCTCGGGGCGGCTGGTGACTACGGAGTTCACCCTGGCCGCATGGCCGAGCTGCGGCAGATAGGGCCCAAGCTCTGCGTCCATCAGCGCGTACCGCCCGGCGGGAACCTCCGTAACTCCTTCCGTCGCGGCGGCCGCCTCGTAGTTCGAGCTACCGCCGGCGATTACGGCGCCGACCTCTATCCCCGCGGCCTCAATCCGCGCCCGGGTGTCGAGAACCGGCGCGAGCCGCTCCCGCGTCGCCGCGGCCACGGCGTCGGGGTCCTTCTCCAGGACCGGCGCCTCGGATGCCATCAGGCCGGCGAATTCCACTCCGTCGGCGTCGACGACTGCGCGCGCGACGCCCGCGGCGGCCTCACCCGGCCGTACGCCGAACCGACCCGGCGCGGTGGAGATGGCGACCACGGCCCTGATCGAGCCGTTCTTCGCCGTCGCCGCGGCGGCCAGGTCGCGGACGTTGCGCTCAGAGTCCACCGCGACCGTGACGACCGCTTCGCGGGCCAGGGACGCGAGCCGCGCGATCTTGGGCGCCGTCACGATGAGATTGGCGACCAGGATGTCGTCAAAGCCGGCGCGGGCGAACACCTCGGCCTGCCCGAGGGTGGCAACGGCGATTCCATCGACGGTCCCGCCGCCGGCGATCTGCTTGTGGGCTATCGCGGGGGTGCAGTGCGCGTCGACGCGGGGGCGCAGGCGGGCCATGCCGCCGCGGACGGCGCCGTGCATCGTCTCAATGTTCGTCTCCAGGATGTCCAGGTCGACGACGAGCGACGGTGTGTCGAGCTCGTCCGCGGGTGTACCCGCCGGTTTGAATATAGGTCGTTCCAACTCTCTTGCCTCGCGTTTTCTATGTCGTGCCGTGATTCGGGCGGCTAGGAGAATAGCATAGGGCCAATGGCCCGTCCAACGTGAAGGCCTGCGCCCATATCAGCAGTCCCTATCGCAGCCACGCTGCTTCCGCGGGTCAACGCACCTTGACTCAGACGTCTAGACGTCCTACACTGGTGATCGTGATGACGGAGACGCCCAACAGATACGCGCCCGGACAGGTTAGGGACGGCATACTCCAGGTGATGTCGCTCACCTCAAAGGCGCTGTCCGTCAAGGAGATCGAAGAGCGCGTCTCTCAGGTCGTGGGCCCTACCAGCGGGTCATCCGTCCGTTCGTATCTCAGGCTCAACACTCCGCGCAGGTTCGTACGTGAAGACCGGGGCTTCTATTCACTGCGCTCGGAAGCACCCTCCGGCATCCAGACCGAGCTGTCTATGGGCCGACCGTGGAAGGCACCAGTCTCCGTCGGCCGAGCGACTCTCTACCACGCCGACTGTTTCGACTGGCTGGGACAGCAGGACGACAATAGCATACACGCCGTCGTCACCGACCCGCCCTACGGATTGCATGAGTACACACACGAGCAGCAGGCCAAGCTGCGGATGGGGAGAGGCGGCGTCTGGCGTCTCCCTCCGTCGTTCGACGGGCACGTCCGCTCGCCCTTGCCGAGATTCACTACCCTCACCTCGGAGCAGCTCCAGTTCATCAGGACCTTCTTCTTCGTCTGGACACGCCTGCTTACGCCGAAGTTGGTGCCCGGGGCACACGTAGTCGTCGCCTCCAATCCACTGGTATCCTACCTTGTGTCGGCGGCGCTGTCCGAGGGGGGGTTGGAGCGCCGCGGGGAGATCGTGCGATTGACGATGACTCTCAGGGGGGGAGACCGGCCCAAGGGCGCTCACGACGACTTCTCGGGAGTGAGCGTGATGCCGCGTTCGATGTGGGAACCGTGGGTCGTCTACCGCAAACCCATAGAAGGGAGAGTCCAAGACAACCTGAGGAAGTGGAAAACAGGCGGATTTCGTCGCCCGTGTCGAGACAAGCCGTTCGCCGACGTGATCACGTCGGCGCCGACGCGAAAGGCCGAACGCGATCTCGCCCCGCACCCGAGTCTCAAGCCGCAGTCTTTTCTCCGGCATCTGGTGCGTTCCGTCCTGCCGGTCGGAGAAGGCACCATATTGGACCCATTCGCCGGCGCAGGGTCGACGTTAGCGGCGTCTGAAGCTGTTGGCTATCAAAGCGTAGGAGTGGAAAAGGACCCGCTATATTTCGACGTAGCCACAGAAGCAATCCCGAAACTGGCGCGTTTCTCTCCAAACGCGAGTCATCCAGCGAAGTAGACCCAACTCTCCCGCAACCTGCCAATCCCTTCCTTGTGCAGCGTAGCGGTGCGCGTACCGAGTTCTCCGCGGGGGTTCTTCCGGAAGTCTTCGACGACGACGTGACCGAGATAGACTTCGGTGAAGGTCATGGGTCGTCGAGACCGCGCCGGCTCGGTCTTCGTGTCCACCCGATACACGAACACGCACAACCATTGCTCGCGGGCACCATGCGTGTCGACGGCTCCCCCCGCCTTCCGAGTCGTCTTTACCTCCACGCCCTTCAACCCGGATTTGACCGCGTTGTCGGGATATACACCCTGGACGACAAGGTCCGGGTGTCCATTGTGGTACTGGTTCTCGGTGAGAACGCGGGCGTGCCTGGCCAGGCTGGCCGTCAGCATATCGGACAACACGCCAGACATTATCGCTGGCCGAAGCATGTCGTCGAGACGATGCAATCCCTTGCCGAGCAGATGGGCGTTCACATCGTAGAAGAAGTCGTAGACGTCCTGTATAGCCAACTCGAAGTCTTGCAGCCGCAGTTCGTAAGGTAAGTCCAACTCGCGGTTGAACCGGCCGGCGTCGACTTGATTTCGCGTTACGGCCACTGGTTGCTCATCTGCTACTCAGGTCGTCTTTCGAGTTGTCGTTGTACACCGGTTAGGCGAGTTACGCAAGTGGGCGCACCGGTCAGGCAGACCGGCGGCGCCCGCGCCCTGGAATTCGCCCATACCGTTCAAGTCGCAGACCCTCTTCAAGTTCCATCAACGAATCCTCTGAAGTCGGGCGCAGCCTGCGCGGGCCGTACGCGGAGCGACTGGACTATAATGCCGGCGTGAACCGCGCCGACAAAGCAGAGACCCTGTCCAACGCCGCATGGAACGCCGTGGGCGGTCTGCCCCTCATGCCCGAGGAGCGCGTCGACTCCGTCTTCGACGTGGATAGAGGCGTGGCCGACGGCGAACGCGAGCCGTCAGAGGCGCTGCTCCTGACCTCGAGACGGATCATCCACGTGAAGGGCAGAGGCGGGAGACGCCGCGTCGTATTCCTGCCGCTGCGGAACGTCGACGCGGTCGAGATCATGCGCCAGCCGCTGGGCTACGGGACCTTCATCTGGGCCGGCCTGGCCGTGATCGTCGCGGTCCTCGTGTGGCAGGTCTGGGAGTACGGACTGGCGCCGCTGGCCTCGCTGATCGTGCTCGGGATGGGGGCCTATCTCGTGGTCGACCGGTTCTTGACCCTTCAGAACCTGTACGTGGTCGTCAACTCCGGATCGTCCCAGGTGAGGCTGGAGATAAGATCGAAGGACGCCTCCCAGGACATCCACGACTTCACGACCCGTGTCTTCCAGCTTCAGGAGGAAGCCGCCGGCGGCGGCCCGCCGGGCGCCATCCGGTTCCCGCCCCGGTAGCGGGCGACCGTCCCAAACCCGCAGAGAGCTAGCCCAGCCGCAGATTGGGCACGACGTCGAGGTCCCACTGGCGGCGTGGGCCGTGGCGGAGGTGGAACCACCCCGCCGCTCCGATCATCGCGCCGTTGTCGGTGCACAGCGCGGGGCGCGGCACGATCACCGGCACGGGCGACTCTTCGCTCATCCTGCAGCGCAGCAGCGCGTTGGCGGCGACGCCGCCCCCCAGCAGGATGCCTTTGACGGCGTACCGGTCGGCGGCGTCGAGCGTCCTGGAGACCATCGTATCGACAAGGGCCTCCTGGTACGCGGCGGCAACGTCGGCGACCTGGCCTTCGTCGAGGTCCCGTCCCGGATTCGGGTACCATCCGCGCTGCTCGACGCGGCGCAGCAGCGCGGTCTTCAGGCCGCTGAAGCTGAAGTCGAGCGAGTTCGGTATCCGCGGCCGGGGAAACCGCGGCTCGCGGCCCTTGGCGCCGGCGGCCACTCGCTGGATCTCCGGGCCGCCCGGGAATCCGAGGCCGAGCAGCCGGGCGCCCTTGTCGAACGCCTCGCCCGCGGCGTCGTCCCGCGTGCGCCCGACAAGCGTGTACTGCCCGTGTCCCTCCATCAGCAGCAGGTCGGTGTGGCCGCCCGAGGCGATCAGGCAGACCAGGGGGAAGCCGGGCCAGGCCTCAGGGTCGTCGCCGTCGAGCCACGCGGCGTAGACGTGCCCCTCCAGGTGGTTGACGCCGATCAGCGAGACGTCCTTCGCAAGCGCCAGGCCCTTGGCGGAGTTGACCCCGACGAGCAGAGAGCCTGCGAGACCGGGGCCGTGGGTGACCGCTATGCCGTCGAGGGCGCCGAGATCCGTCTCGGCCTCCTCCAGCGCGCGGGTCACGACCGGCAGCAGCGTCACAAGGTGCTGCCGCGCGGCGACCTCCGGCACGATGCCGCCGAACTCCGCGTGCATCTCGGCCTGGGTTGCCACCACGTTGGAGACTATGCTTCGCCCGTCCTCGACGACCGCCGCGGCCGTCTCGTCGCACGAAGTCTCGATGCCCAGGATTCTCACGGCGTGTCGCTCGGGACCTCGATCCCCATGACCCTTGCGACCGTGCCGCCCAGGATGTCCGCCCGCTCGCCGTCAGACAGGAAGTCGCAGTGGACCCTGAACTGGTCCATCGACTGCCGGTAGGTGCAGAACCTGGCAACCATCGGCATGTCGGTGCCCCACATGAGGCGGTGGGCGCCGATCCGCTCCACGCACTGCTTCACGGCCGGCTCGGCCTCCTTCCACGGGTATTCCCACAGGTTGCCCATCCCGATCGGGATGAGAAGCTGCATGTGGCACTGCGGCGCCTCGAAGACATCCCATACCGCGTCGGGCAACACGATTCTGCCGTCGTCCATGAACGCGCGCCAGGGCAGGCCATGAGTGATCACTACGGGCACGTGGGGGTAGCGCTCCATCCAGCGGAGCAGGACTCGCTGCTCCTCCAGGTACTCGTCCTGCCACGACCTCTGAAACGTCTTGTCACCCCTGCCGCCTATCAGTGTGAAGTAGACCGGCACGCCGAGCTCGGCGACTCCGCGCCAGAATGGGGCCAGCGGGCCAGCGTCCCAAGGTTCGTCGTAGCCCTTCAGCACCCCGCCAGTCGGCTGGTAGTAGAAGCCGGGAATGAACTGTATCGCCACGTGTTTGTCGTCGGCGATCTCCTGCCGCAGCCACTCCACGGTCCCTTCCGGGTCGAGCGGAATCGCCCCCTCCGTGAGCTTGACCAGCCTGATCAGCCGGTCCGGGAATTTCCGAACGGCGTCTTTCAGATACGGGTTGAGCACGACGTCGCCCCCGAGGAACGAGTAGACGTGCATGATCCCGACGTCAACGCCCGCGTAGTCCATCTCGGCGATCATCAGCTCGGGCGGGCACTCCAGGTTGTGGAGCATGGGCGGGTAATACTGCTTCGTGTACAGCTCGCCCTCGTACTCCCACGCGAGTCCGCCGTTGTGCCGCCTCCACGTTATGTCCCGGAGCTCGCCGCTGTCCGGGTCTTTCAGGACGCCGTTGTCGGCGGGGGCCCTGTCTCTGACTCTCCAGACGGGCTGGTGGTGGGCGCCGAGCTCGCTCTGGAGCATCCGCATCTTCTCGTCCAGGGTCGAGTACCCCTGGGGCAGATCGACCTGCGGGAAGCAGTACATGTGGCTGTCGATGATCAACGGAGACTCCTGCGGTGGGATTAGTCGGGACAATTGTAGGCGACGGGCGCACCGGGTCAAGCGGCCTGAACGTCGTTGACACTGGTTGTGGCCGACAATACCATCGCATCCGACCGACGACCCGAGAATAGCTGGCGCACGAGATCGCGCCGCACCCTGGCACTGACGGTCCCCGGAGGAATCGCGAAGATGGCCGACGAACACAGGTCGAGCGCAGACGCCGTAGTGGTCGGCGGCGGGGTGATGGGATGCAGCATCCTGTACAACCTCGGCGCGATGGGCATGACCGACACGGTGCTGGTGGAGCAGGCCGCGCTCGGGTCGGGGTCCACGGGCCGGTCGCAGGCCATCCTGCGGATGCACTACTCGAACGAGGCGACGACCCGGCTGGCCTGGGAGAGTCTGAGAGTCTTTCGCGACTTCGACGCGATCGTGGGGGGCTCGTCAGGCTACGTGAAGACTGGCTACCTTCTGATCGCCTCCGCCGAGGACCGCGAGGCTTTGGAGCGCAACGTCGAGTTGCAGCGGGAGGCCGGCGTCGCGGCCGAGGTGATCGCGCCCGAAGACGCCCCGGCCGGCTTCCGCGTGGCCGAGGACGAGGCGTGCGCCTACGAACCGGAGTCCGGCTACGCCGATCCTCACTCGGTCACGCAGGGGTACGCCACAGCGGCCCGCGGGCTCGGAGCCCAGGTCCGCGTCCAGGAATCGGCGCACGGCATCACCGTGTCGGGCGGGCGAGTCACGGGGGTCACGACCTCCCGCGGCGAGATATCGACTCCAGTCGCCGTCGTCGCGGCGGGGCCGTGGTCGGCGCCGCTGCTGCGGCGCGTAGGCGTGGAGGCGCCGCTGGAAACGGTGCGCCATCAGGTGATAACGCTGCGCCGGCCGGAGACCGAATCCGAACACGCCATCGTCGGCGACATCCCCAACTCGCTATCGGCCCGCCCCGACATCGGCCGCCTGACCCTGGTCGGCGTCGGCGAGGAAGAGCGGGTCGGACCGGACGAGCTCAACCACGGTGTCGACCAGGCGACGGTCGAGGATGTTGCCGCGAAGCTGACCGACCGGATGCCGGGCATGGAGCACGCGGTGTTCCGGGGAGGCTGGTCGGGGCTGTTCACGATCACTCCGGACTGGCACCCGATACTGGGGCGAGTCCCCGGCATCGACGGCCTGTACTGCGCCGTCGGCTTCAGCGGACACGGATTCAAGCTGGCGCCGATGGTCGGGGTCGTCATGGCCGAGCTGGTGACTCAGGGCACGGCCACCACCGTCGACATCTCGATGCTCGGCCTCGACCGCTTCGCCGAGGGCAGGCTGATGAGGTCCCGCTACGCAATGAGCGTACTGGCCTAGCGTCCTGAATTTGAGCTCGCGGAATGAGCCCGCTGAGCGGAGAAACCCCCTCTCCCTTGACGGGAGAGGGCTGGGGTGAGCGTGACAGCTACGAGCATACCCACACTCCCCTATGCAACGAACTTCAGAGTCGGGAAACGAGCGGGAACACGCCCTACCCGTCCGATCCGCCCGTCGCGTACCGCGCCGCACCCCGGCCGGCGATGCGGCCGAACACCGCCCCGGCCATCAGACCGGCGCCGCCGGGGTAGTTGTCGTAGAAGAGGCCGGCGGCGATCTCCCCGGCTGCGTAGAGCCCGGCGATGGGACGCGCGCCCGCGTCCGTCACCCGCGCGTAGGCGTCGACGCTCAGGCCGCCGAAGGTGAACGTGATGCCGCACGTGACCGCGTAGCCGAGAAACGGCGGCTCCGAGATCGGCTGCGCCCAGTTCGACTTCGGCGGTTCGATGCCGACCGCGCTCCTGCCGTCCAGCACCGTCGGGTCGAAGGGGCCGCCGCGAACGGCGGCGTTGAACTCCCGCACCGTGCCGGTCAGGCCCGCCCGGTCGATGCCCAGGGCGTCGGCCAGCGTCTCGATAGAGCTCGCCTTCGCCATCGATACCTGGGGAATCCGGTACTCGTCCCGGAGCAGGTGCTCCACCTTGGAGTCGAATATCTGGAACGCCGCGCGGTGGGGCTGGTACAGGATCTCGCGTCCGTACCTGGCGTAAGTGTAGTTGCGAAAATCGGCGCCCTCATCCACGAACCGTCGGCCGTCGACGTTGACGATGATGCCGAACTGGTAGGAGTGCTTCTGGTACAGGTCGGCGATAGTCCGGTCGCCGAACGGCGGCGCGTTGAGGTCCCAGGCCACGGCGTGGCAGCCGCTCCAGTCGCCCGCGCGCCCGGCGCCGGCCTCCAGCGCGATGCGGATTCCGTCGCCGGTGTTGTAGCGCGTGCCGCGCACCTTCACGTCGCTCCACAGCGGGCCCAGATGACTCGCGCGCATGTCGGGGTTGGCCTCGAAGCCGCCGCAGGCCAGGACGACGGCGTTCGCTCCGGCCGCGCGCTCGCCGCCGGCGCATCGGACCGAGACGCCCTCGATCGCGTCGGCGGAGTCCAGCAGCAGACCGTCCGCCGCCGTCTCGTAGGCCACGTCCACGCCGGCCTGCCCCGCCAGCTCGAACAGCCGGTCGGACAGGTCCCTGCCGGCGCCGACCGCCTCGACGATCAGGCCGCCCCAAAAGCGGGAAGCGCCGCCCGATCTGAAGGCCTGACGCCCCAGCGCCAGGGCCCACCTGACGCCCGCGCGGCCCATCCAGACCATCGTCGGAAGGGACTCAGAGGCGAGCGTTCGCGCCAATGCCGGGTCGGCGCGACCGCCGGTGACTCGCATCAGATCGTCGTAGTACGACGCCACCGGGTAGCTCCCGACGTCGACCGACCGGCGCTCCTCGTCGCCCATGTCCGCGACAACCGCGCCTACGTCGTCGATGCCGTCGTAGGCGAACCGGAAGAGTCCGCCGGTAAAGTAGGTGTTGCCGCCGCGCAGGTACTCAGGCGCCTTCTCTAGCACCAGCACCGAGGCACCCTGCTCGGCGGCCGACAGGGCGGCCGTCAGCCCCGCGTTCCCCGCCCCGGCGACGACAACGTCGTACCAGTCTTTCAGGGCCACGCCGGCTTACCTCCCACGGTCGAGCTCAGGTGGTACCGCCCCGCGGGCGTTTGCGACGGGGGCGCGACCGTACACCCTCTTCGTGGCGGCCGCTACGCGTATCTGGCCGCGGCCATCATCACCACGGCGACGAACAGCAGTATCACCGTCGCGCGGAGATAACGCCTGGACCGCAACGCCAGCGATTCCATCCGAGCCGTCTCTTCGGGCGTCTGAGCCTCTCCTTCAGCCGAGGCGCCGACCTGCGCCATGCGCTTCCTGCTGACCGCAGCCATGGCGCCGGTGCCCATCGCGATCACCGTCACGACGAGCGCGAGCGACATCGAGCGCCCCCAGTCGGTCTCGTGGATGAGCCCGAGGCTGCCCCATCTCAGCCGAAGCATCAGGTACACGCCGGCGGCGATCGTGATCGCGCCCGTGACGTTCATTACCTTGTCGAATGCCGGCATCAGCGAGTCGAGCAGCGCCCTTTGCGCGTCGGGGCCAAGCTGACGCAGGCGGGGTTCGAGGACGGCCGCCGCGAACACCGCCGCGCCGAACCAGACCGCCCCAAAGCCTAGGTGGATTGTCCGCACGAGGATTAGCTCTATGTCCACGATTTGCCCTCCGTGACCGCGCGCTACAACGCGCCTCGACCACGGCCGGCATTCTATGCCACCGGGCCTGCGCGTTCAACGACGGCGCGGCCGTCGGATTCCCGATTTCGCCGCCGACACGCGCCCGTTCGCCGTAGGCGACGTGCCGTGCGCGGACTTAGACTATGCGCCCGGCGAGGGGCACACCACGGCACTCGAACCGGAGTAACGATGCGCAGACTACGCCGAGACCACAGGGGCCGCCTGCTCGTGAGGGTTCGAAGAGCCATGCCGCCGCTCTTCGAACCGCGCTTGAAGCGCCACGCCGTCAACTACGCCTTCCAGCCCATCCTCGCAACGCTCACCCTCCTCACCATACTGCTAGTCGGGGACGTCGTGCTGAACGCGGCGATAGTCGTCGCCATGGCGTCGACCGTATTCACGATCTTCGTGGTGCCCAGCAGCATCGCGTCGACACCTCACAGAGTGGTCGGAGGCCACACGGCGGGAGTGGTGGCCGGCTCCGTCGTGGCCGCCGTCGTCGCCTTCCTCGAGATACCGATGACCGCGGACTCGTCTCGGGCCCTATTGGTCACCGTGGCCGCCCTCACCGTGGGCCTGAGCATCGTGCTGATGGTGCTGACGAATACCGAGCACCCGCCGGCGGCGGGCGCGGCTCTCGGTCTCGTGATCCACGATTGGAGCCCGTGGTCCGTGGGCGTGATAATAGTCAGCGCGGTCGCGCTGTCCGTCCTGCGCGCGGCGCTCCGGCCGAGGCTCGTCAACCTGCTCTGAGCCCTCGCCGCGCCCTGGTGTCCCGCGTCCGGGGAGACCGGTATGGCCGCCGTAGGAATCCGGCATTCGCCTTGACGGGGTACCCGGCGGTCAATACGCTAACGTCTACCCGGACGACGGAGGAGTGAGCCATGGCAGCGGCAAAGAGCCCCGCGCTGACCCCCGAAGAGGCGAAGCAGCTTCACTACGAGGCGCTGATCATCGACTACAACCCGCCCGCGACGACCGGCCTGCTCTTCACGAATGCCATGAGGGAAGCGCTGAACGAGTGGGCGGGATACGGCATGACGCGCGTCGAGGCCACAGAGCGTCTCTCGGCCATGGCCGTGCGGGAGGTGCAGACCTCCGCCGAGGCGAGGGCCGCGTACCTAGGCATCCTCGACGAGGCGGGCGTCGACATCGCCAACGCCACGTACGGTGCGCTGCCCCCGCGGTTAGACGACATATTCGAGAAGACCGTGACGCGCGTCGCCGAGGCCCGGGCGTTCATCGACGCCTTCGACGGCGAGCTGGTCCTCGTCACGAGCGACAAGGACATTCGCCGTGTGCGGGAAGAGGGAAAACACGGCATCATCATCAACTTCCAGGACACGCTGCCCTTCGGCGCCGAGCTCGACCGTATCGACATGTTCTACAACATGGGACTGCGCGTCGTGCAGCTTACGTACAACCTCAGAAACCTCGTCGGCGACGGCTGCACCGAGACGCACCGGAGCGGGCTTACCTACTTCGGCCGCGAGGTGGTAGCCAAGCTGAACGAGCTCGGCGTGATGGTCGACGTCAGCCACTGCAGCCCGCAGGTCGGCTGGGACGCGCTGGAGGTGTCGAACGCGCCGATAGTGGTGACTCACTCGTGCAGCGCGACGCTGTCGTATCACGACCGCGGCAAGGACAACGACCTGGCCCGGGCGATAGCGGACCGTGGCGGCTTCTTCGGCGTCGTCGTCATACCAGGGTTTCTGCAGACCTCGCACGAGGCCACGCTGGACGACTTCGCAGACCACGTCGAGCACATGGTCAACGCGGTCGGCATAGACAACGTCGGCATCTCGACCGACAAGGCCGGACCCGGGGGCGGGACGAGCTCGCTGATCGAGTACCCGGAGACGATGCTGCCCACGCGCCCGGGCACGTTCGACTGGAGCGGCTTCAGGCCGAAGGAGCACCGCAACACCGAGCCCTACCGAATGATCGGCTACGAGGACATACGCGACTGGCCCAACCTGACCCTGAAGCTGGCCGAGCGCGGCTTCAACGAAGACGAGCTGCGGAAGCTCCTCGGCCTCAACTATCAGCGGATCTCCAAGGAGATAGTCGGCTAGCCTCGGGCCGTGAGCGTCGTCTGCCGGCGTCTTGTAGTTCAGGCACTTTCCCAGGGTATTGTTGTAGGCCTGAATCATCTGTGTAGACCGCTCCACCGGCAACCTGCTCAGGAGACCAGCCCTGTGAGAGATGTGAGAGCACCCGTGCACGGAGAGTTTCGTCCCGCTCCATACGGGGCAGCCTCGCCACCTGCGGGCACGAGCCTGCTGGTCGGCATATACCGGCTTGTATTCACCGGTCTGTGACCCATTGCGCTTCAGCTCCCGAGCAACTGTAGATGGCGAGCGATCCAAATCTGCAGCGATCTGCCGGATCGAGCGTCCCTCCGCTTGTAGGCAGGCAATCTCACACCGCTCTTCAATGGTGACATGTCCATAACGCTTTCCCATGACAACACCTTAACCAAGTGTTGCACTTCGTTTGTGAGTTTAGGGAATCCAGGAGCGGAGGGCGTTTTCGTCCCATCGACTCTGAACATCCACACGACCATTTACCAATGTTGACACCCGATAGCGTGTGCCCTACGCTACGAATAGGCGTTCAAGGCGTTCCCCAGATACGGCGACCCCGCCGCTACAAGACGACACCTCAGTAGGAGAGCCCCATGTCCGAACGTCTTCTAGACGGGATAGACTCGCCTGGCGACCTCCATGGGCTGACCGACGAGGAGCTGTACGAGGTCGCGCAGGAAGCGCGGGACACCATCATCTCCGTCATAACCGAGCGTGGCGGCCACCTCGCCTCGAACCTGGGAGTCGTCGAGCTGACGTTGGCGCTGCACCGCATGTTCGACAGCCCGACGGACAGCATAGTCTGGGACACGACCAACCAGACCTATACACACAAGCTGGTGACGGGGCGCCGCGACGAGTTCCAGAACATCCGCTTGGAGGGCGGTCTATCCGGGTTCGGCGAGCCGCTCGAAAGCGCGCACGACGCGTTATGCGCAGGCCACGCCGGCACCGGGCTTTCGATCGCCCTGGGAGTCGCGCAGGGCGCGGCCAACCGCCGGCTCGACTCGTGGACCATCGCCGTCGTCGGCGACGGGGCGATGACCTCCGGATCGAGCTTCGAGGCGCTGAACAACATCGTCCACCTCAATCCCGAGAAGTTCATCGTCGTCCTCAACGACAACGGGATGTCCATCTCGGAGAACATCGGGTTCCTCACCAACTGGCGCAAGCGGGTGATCACGCACCCCGAGTTCACCGCGATGGTCGGCCGCATGAAGAACCTGTCAAAGAAAGTGCCCACGGGCGATCTGATGTACAGCCTCGTCAAGAGGTTCAATGCCGGCCTCGCGGGCCTCATCGTGCCGACCATGTTCTGGACCGAGATGGGGTTCCAGTACCTGGGCCCGGTCGACGGCCACGACTTCAAGCAGCTCGAAACAACTCTACGGCAGGCCAGAACGCCAACCGGGGCGGTGCCCCTGGTCCACGTGATCACCCATAAGGGCCACGGCTACGAGCCCGCCGAGGCCGACCCAGTCAAGTTCCATCAGCCGAGCTCGCCGCTGGGGAACGCGTCGGGAGCGCCGACCTACTCGAAAGTCTTCGCCCAGACGATCGCGCGCATCATGGGCGACGACGAGTCGGTGGTCGGGATCAGTGCGGCGATGCTCGAGGGCACGGGGCTCGTGGAGGTGCAACGGCAATTCCCCGACAGGGTCTTCGACGTCGGCATCGCCGAGCAGCACGCCGTGAGCATGGCGGCGGGAATGGCCTCCACGGGTCTCAAGCCCTTCGTCTCGATCTACTCCACGTTCATGCAGCGTGCTTTCGATCAGGTCGTCCACGACGTCTGTCTGCAGAACCTGCCTGTGACACTGATAGCGGACCGGGCCGGGATCGTCGGCGAGGACGGCAAGACGCACCACGGCGCCTTCGACGTCTCGTACTTCCGGTGCCTCCCGAACGCCGTCGTAGCGGCTCCACGGGACGAGAACCAGCTGCAGCATCTCGTATACACCGCCTACAGGCATCCGGGGCCGTTCGCGATCCGCATCGCGAGAGGCGCCGCCGTCGGCGTACCCCTGGACCCGGACCTCAGGGAGCTGCCGCTCGGCAAGGGCTCCAAGATCCGGGACGGCCGCGACGTGGTGATCTTCGCGTTGGGCAAGTCCGCCACCGCGGCGGTAGAAGCAGCGGAAGCGCTTGCCGCGCGCGGCATAGACTGCGGCGTAGTGGACCCGATCTTCGTGAAGCCGCTGGACGTCCACCTGCTCTTGGAAGCGGCCCGCGGCGTCGGCCGCATAGTCACTGTGGAAGAGAACGTACTGGCCGGCGGGTTCGGCTCGGCCGTACTCGAGGCGCTGGCCGATGCCGGGATGCAGAACGTGTCCGTACACCGCATCGGCATGCCGGACTTCTTCATCGAGCACGGCACCGCGGCCGACCAACGCCGACAGCTGCAGCTCGACGCACAGGGCATCGCCCAGCAGGTACTGGCGACCTTCTTCCCGGACGCCGCTTCAGCCGAGCGGGATGAGACTGCGCAAGGAGTGGCGGCAAGCGCATAGGGGACGTCGGCTCGGGCCGTCCCAACGGCGTTGCCGCTGCGCCTACCCGGCAAGACTTCGGCGCTTCACCTATTGCAACTCCGACGCGTGGGCTATGCTCGAGCCTCACGAAGACTGACCCCAACGGCTGTCAGGTGGTATCATCGTACGGCTCTAGGATGCTCCTTGGCGACTCTCGTCTTGGTTTGGAGGGATCGACTCCATGACCGAACTACTGGCGCGGATCTGTGCGCGAAGGCCGTCGGTGACCATAGGCGTGTGGGCCGTGGTGGTGGCAGTCGCCGCCGGGCTCATATACCAATTCCTCGGCATCGCCACCACGACCGAGTTCCGGCTCGCGGGCAGGTAGTAGTCCGAGCGGGCGAACACCCTTCTGATCGACAATCTCCGGGGACCGGAGCAGTCGGCCTAGATCGTTATCGTGCAGTCGCAGTCCCTCACGGTGGACGACGAGGCCTTCCGCGCCAAGGTGGAGGCGGTCCACGGGGAAATCGTCGGGCTGGGCCCTGGGACGATATCCGGCGGCATAAGAGGCCAGCCGCTCTTCCACTACTACAACGCCATCGACGCGGGGCCTCTGATCCCGCCGGAGCAGTTGCAGCAGCTCCTCCCGCTTCTGGTCTCCGCCGACCGCCGGACCACTCTGATCCACTACACGCTGGCCGGCACGTCCCAGGAGGCAACGGCCAACGTCGAGGACGTCATCCACAAGGTCGAGGAGGCGAACGAGGCGGACGACTTCCTGGTGCTCATCGGCGGCGACGCGAGCATAGCGTTCGAGAACAACGAGCTGAGTGCGGAAGACCTCGAGAAGGGGGAACGGATCGGCGTCCCCGTAGCGCTGATTATCCTCCTGGCGCTGTTCGGCGCCGTCGCGGCAACCCTGCTGCCATTGGGTCTTGCCATCGTTGCCATAGCCATCGCGCTAGCGGCAGTGGCGGTCATAGGCCAGGCTTTCGAGCTACTCTTCTTCGTCACGATGATGATTACAATGATCGGGCTTGCGGTGGGCATCGACTATTCGCTGCTCATCGTGTCCCGCTTCAGGGAGGAGATGGACCGGGGCTTGGACACGCGCGAGGCGGTTGAAAGGGCGGGGGGGACGGCAGGCCGCACGGTGCTGTTCAGCGGAACGACCGTGGTGCTGGCCCTGATAGGCATGCTCATTGTCCCCGTATCATTCTTCCAGTCCCTTGGGCTGGGGGCTATCCTGGTGGTTATCGCCGCTCTGGCCGCCACGTTGACACTCTTGCCCGCCGTGCTATCGCTGCTCGGCCCCAGGGTGAATTTCCTGACCATCCCTTTCCTGACCAGGTTCTCGCTTAAGGGCCCCCAAGCCTCAGCGGGTGGATTCTGGGTGACCATTGCCCACGCCGTAACCCGCTTCCCCATCGTCAGCATACTCATGATCGGCGTTCCGATGATTGCCCTGTCGGTCTTCTACTTCAGCATCGAAACCGGGCTCAACGACGTCACCACCTTCCCCGACCGGTCTCAGACCAAGGAGGCGTTTACCGTATTCAGGTAAGAGTTCTCCGTAGGAGAAGTCAGCCCCGCGGGCTTCCTCAGCCCAGCGGAGATAGTAGTAGATGGGGATGTCAACAGTCCCGAGGTGCAGGAGGCGATGGCGCGCCTGGCGAAGTCACTTGTGGATGACCCCACCTTCCCGGTCCCTCCCTCCCAGGAGGCCAACGCGGACGGCGACCTGGCCCTGCTGACGCTTCCGTTCCCGGGGGAGCCCAACAGCCGGGCGGCAACCGCCAAGATGTCCACTCTCCGCGAGGAGCATATTCCTGCCGCCTTCGACGGCGTCCCCGCGAAAGTCTACGTCGGAGGAGTCACCGCGGAAGCTGCCGACTTCTTCGGTATAGTCGACGTTTACACCCCGATCGTCTTTGCCTTTGTGCTTGGCCTCAGCTTCATAATACTGATGCTAGTCTTCCGGTCGATAGTCATCCCGGTCAAGGGCCATAATCATGAATCTGCTGTCGGTAGGCGCTACATATGGCCATCTACAATGACGAAGAGGCCGAAAGCTTCATGGCCGCTTGGCGCTATTCCGGTCATCTGATGGGCATCCCCGACACGATCCTGTTCCGTGATGAAGAGGAAGCCCTGAAACTGTATGACGTCGGCCTGATGTGCGAGCCGAATGCCCCGCTCGAATCGGTCGTGATGGCCAACGCTCTGGTCAACTCGGCTCCGTTGATTGCCGGGGTGACCGCTCCGGAGGAGCGCCGGAAGATGGCCCGCTACGTGTACCGCATCTCGCGCGGGCTTATCGGAAGAGAGACTGCCGAACGACTGATGTATCCTCCGCATTCGTCCTTCGGAGCTGTGGGGTGGTTCAAGTTCCAGCAGCGCCATGGCCACATCTTGACCAAGCTCCGGAGACGTGCTCAGGACAACAACTTCACCAAATTCACCTCCTTGCTCGAGACTTCGGTATTCGACGAGGAGGGAATCCGCTACAGCTTGCCCGACCACGCGTACACTGAAAAGTCCTCCAGGTGGTGAAGCCGGCAGGCGGCCGCAGTACTGTAGTGCGCGGGGCTTGAGAGAACCGCGCCGCCCCTGAGTCCCTCGGCGCCGGGTTGCGACCCGCGAGGGTCGACGCGTCTCCGAAGTCGAGCGGCCTAGCGAAGCTCTCTAGGCAGGACGAACTTGACGTCCTCTGCGATGGTCTGGATGTGCGTGACCTCGTCCGGCTCGAGCATCTCCATGACCTCGTGAACGAGGAGCTCGGGCGTGGACGCGCCCGACGTTATGCCCACGGACTCGACGCCCTCAAGCCAATCGAGGTCCAGCTCCTCCGGGCCGCCCACCAGGTAGGTCCGTCTGCCGTGGGCCTTTGCGACCTCGCGGAGCCGCATGCAGTTCGAGCTGTTCGAGGCGCCGACCACGAGCACGACCTCGACTCGCTCGCACAGCTCCTTTACGGCGGCCTGGCGGTTCGTGGTCGCGTAACAGAGGTCGTTACGCACGGCGACGTTCTGGAAGCGCTCCTGGATCGCCTCGACAGACCGGCTCGTGTCGTCGACGGAGAGGGTCGTCTGGGTGAGCACGGCGACTTCCGTCGACTCGTCCCAGTCGGGTAGGTCGACGTCGCCCCGGTCGTCCACGAGAGCCATGGGCGCCTGCCCCATCGTGCCCTTGACCTCCTGGTGTCCGCTGTGGCCGACCAGGATGATCTTGCGGCCCTGCCGCGTATACTTCCGGGCCTCGTTGTGCACCTTCGTGACGAGCGGGCACGTTGCGTCGATCACGTTGAGGTTTCTGTCCCGCGCGGCTTCGAAATCGTCCGGAGGCGAGCCGTGTGCGGAGAACACGACGTTGGCGCCTTCCGGTATGTCCCGCACGTCTTCGATGGTCACGGCGCCCCGGTCCTCCAGAGACTTGACCACGTACGGGTTGTGCACAATCTGGTGCTTGACGTACACGGGCGGCCCGAAGCGCTTCAGGGCGATCTCGACGATCTCTATCGCTCTGTCCACGCCGGCGCAGAAGCCGCGCGGCGCCGCAAGGAAGACCTTCACGTTGTCCCCCATCCTCAAGAGAACTTCACACGGAGTTTATCACAGCGTGCCGTTCACAACGGTACCGTTCTCGATCACCGTGTCAAAGGACATAGCGTCTCAGACACGGGTTGAGCCGCATACGCCGCCAGCGAGCCGGCACCCGCCCTAGCTCATGCCCAGGCTCTTGGAGCGGGCAACCAGCCCCTTGAGCCGCGGGCTTTCGTTCTCGAGGAAGTCCTTGGCGTGGCGCCAGTCCCGGTCGCTGTAGGCCAGTGCCCTCATCTCCTTGCCGCCGCCGCCGTACGAACGCTTCATAAAGGCCTCGGCAGTCTCGCCCTCGGAGACGGTGGCTCGATTGACGGCGAGCATCGGCCGCCCGGCCGAGCGGCCCAGGAACGCCTCCGTGCTCTCGCTCGCCGGGATATTCGCGTAGCACATGGTGAACATCCGCCGACCCGTCTTGCCACCGAAAGAGGCGTGGTAGAGGTTCTCGTCGAACATCACCACGTCCCCGGGCTGCGATTCGGCGGCGAATGCGGGTAGCTGGTCCGGCGCGGTGTCGAAGGCCTGGGCATCCACGTCGATCCCCTTCTCGCGGTACTTGTCCAGTGCCTCCGCGTCGTTCCGGCCCTCCTGGATCGTCTGCTTGGTCCGCTCGACTCTCAAGGCCTGCAGCTCCTCGTGCAGGGGCATTTTGTGCGAGCCCGGAATGAAGCGCAGGCAGCCGCTATCCCGGCTGACGGGGTCCAGGTACAAGGCCACTTTGATTCGCCCCATGTCCATGACGGTGCCGTCGGAGTGCCAGGCGGTGTCGCCGGTGTAGTAGTTGCCGTCGGACCCCAACCAGATAAGGTCGGGGCCCAGCAGGTCCTCCATCGCCCCGTAAATGCGGTCGTCCTCGATCACGGCGCGCAGCGCCGGACGCATCTCGGCGCAGGCCGCAACGGAGTGTCGCTTGTCACCACGGTAGGTCTGGCCGGCCCGGTCCTCGGCCATGACGTCCTCGAATGCCCGGTCGATGACCTCCATCTCCTGCGCGGAGAACAGGCCGCGGAACACCAGATACCCGAAAGTATCGAAGAAGGATATCTGCTCGCTCGAAAGCATCACGCACCTCCCCAAGGGAAACTTCTTTCCGTCAGGCTACGGCCCTGTCTGCCTTTTGTCCGGCGGCCCGTCGCGTCTGCCCGTGCATTATCGCCGAGGCTCGAACCTGTGTCGAGTGTGAGGTTGCTGCACCCAGTAGCTCCCTCCAAGCAATGACGACCGTTCTCATTCACCGTGCTACTCTTCGCCACGTTGGCGCCTGCCGCCTCTGCTAATCAGCGGAGTGAGCACGGGGGCCTACCGGGTGAGTTGCATCGCTGATATCATTGACGGCCCAAGGGGGTGCCGATGGACAGGCTGGCGCTGTGGTGAACTCAGGACAGGATTGACGGGGGCCGGTGTTACGGCGGTCGCCAGAGTAGGGAAGGATGACCAATGCCGGATATCTTCGTGAGTGTGCCCTCATATAACGACTACGACCTGCCCCGCACTCTCGACTCGGCCATCCGCGCCTCTAGCGGTGGCCATCAGTTGCACTTCGGCGTCTGCGAGCAGGTGACGGAATATGTCGCCGCATGGGCGCTGGGTGTTCGGCGTCTCCCGCAGCATTGCAGCCTCAGCTATGCGCTGCACGGCGAGGAGTTGTTGGGCATAGGTGGGGCCAGGGCGGTGGTAGAGAGCATGTACGCTGCCGAGGCGTACATGCTGATGATCGACGCGCACACGCGGTTCGAGCCCAACTGGGACGACATTCTGGTGCGTTCGGTGGACCGGCTTCCCTCGGAGAAGTCGCTGCTATCGGCCATCATGTCGGCCAGCCCGTGGGATCAGGGCCAGGTGCCCGTGACGGAATGCGACCGCATCAACGATGAGGGATTCCCGTCCTACCAGCCTAAGCTGCTCGGATTCTCCGAGCGGGACAAGTTCTTCCCGGCCAGGCACGCTCATGTCTGCTCGCTATTCGGCCGCGCATGGTGCGCAGTCGTTCCGTATGACCCGTACATCGTCTTCGAGGGCGAAGAGCCGACCTACACGGCTCGCCTTTGGACAGCGGGGTACGACCTGTACCACATGGCGATGCCCATCATGCACGGGGCCATCCGGCGTCCTGGTCGGCCGTGGGAACGACCGGGCTGGCATGACCTGGACGTTGTGAGCAAACGTCGGTGTCGCGTATTGCTCGGTGCCGAGGAGTGCGAGCCCTCAGACCCGGCCCTGATCGAGATAGACCGGTATGGCCTGGGGGGCGTTAGGAGCCTGTCCGAGTGGCAAGCCTGGTCGGGTTTTGACTACGCCAACCGCACCGTGGACTCAGAGTGGGGGGAGTGGCGTAAGCCTGTCGTGCCTGCGGTCGACCGGCTGCGGGGTGCTGCTGTCGAGGCAGGGCTGTGATCGCCCGAAGATCGGATACTAGGCCGAGCGGTCTGGCAGTTACCACCTCTGGAAGAGACGGGACATGGCTACAGTAGAAGAGCGCGTCAGCCGGACAGTGGGCGTTCTCCCCACGCTGGCTACCAAGGCCGACGCCGCCAACCTGAAGGTGTGGGTCCTGACCGTGTCCGTAACGGTCGGGGCGGCCGTCGTCGCGGTACTGAAGCTGTGGCAGTAAGACACTATATCGAAGAAGGAGGTAGGGCGATGAAATACTCAGCCCGGAAGGCCGTCTTCGCGGCCGCCACCATAGTCCTGCTATGGGTGCTGGTGTTCTGGGTCATCGAGTTCTTGTACTCCGGCATTTATAACTATGGCTTTTATGGTAGCATCGAGGACCTTGAGCGCCGCTACCCCGGTGAGCCAGTGACCGGATACGATAGGTTCGCTGTGTTCTGGGTGTGGCGGGATCCCCATCCTGTCCTGACGTTGTGGCTTGTGTTGGCCGAGTTGGGCATCCTCGTCCTGGCGCTCTTCGGCGTCGTTCAGTTGGTTCGATGGTCGTTCCGAAGCATAAGGAGGCGAGTGAAAGATGGGAGCTAGGGATGGTTGGCACCGTCCGCTGCGAAGCGGCGTACATATTCAGAGTGGTCGGGTCATCGACCGCAACGTAGTAAGCAACATCAGCGGCGGCACCCTCACGGGTCTGGCGGTCCGCGACGACAGGGAAAAGAAGAAGGTGCTGGTGACGAATCTGCATGTTCTGGCCGGCACGGATGAATTTGCGGAGGTCAACAAACGGGGCCATTTCGCGCGGAACCTGTCGGCGGCCAAGGACGAAGAACTCTTTCAGGGCGGCCAGTCCTTTCGGAACAAGGTGGGCACACGCCCACATGCCAAGGACTTCGTCGACATCCCCGCGCGCAACGCGGTGGACGTGGCATACTGCGAGATTCTGGACGATCGCCTGGCGGTGTATGAGCTGCATTCCGAACCTGGGCACACAGGTCGCCGCATCCGTTCGGGCACGGCGACACCGCAGCGAAACAACACCCTAGTGCTGCTCGGGCAGGCTACCGGAGAACAGCAGGTCATCGTACATTCCGTCGGCCAGCCCCTGAACAATGTGCAAGGGCGACACTTCAAGGGCGTGGCCATCCTCCAGGCACCTAACCCTATCGACAGCGGTGATTCAGGCGCGCCGGTGTTCAAGTACGATAAGGCGTCGGACGCGTACCAGATGTGCGCTATCGTGTTTGGCGGAGATCCGTACAACGGACGGATGGTCTATGCCTTCCCCGCGTCCGAGGCCGAATCCGCACTGTGCATAAGGTTCGGGAAGCAGCCGCCCGTCGCCCATGCGGGCGCGCCGGCGGATGCGACCTACAGCGAGAAGGTACAGTTGGATGCGGGCCGGAGTACCGACCGCGAAGGGGAAGCGCTGACCTACAAGTGGGAACAGACGGGAACCGGAGACAGAGTACAGATCGTGGCTCCCACCAGCGTTTCGACGTACTTCACCGCGCCGAGCAATCGGGCCGCCGTGACGTTCAAGGTGACAGTCACCAACATCAACAAGGAATCGTCCACCGCCACCGTCTCGGTGGTGATCGCCCCCCGCCCCCCTGCCCAACAACCGCCGCCCGACTCTCTACAGCCTGACTCAAAGGTAAAGCCCCCTGCGCCAGAGCCGCCGCCGGACTCCGTTGCTGAGCCCGACCCGCTCACCACGAGAAGGAGCGATTGGCTCAAGACTCCTGCCACGAAGGGTACGGGTGCTGATCGCAAGTGTCGGTATATCATCATCGACAACGGCAAGATCGTGCAGGAGGAATGGCGGTCTTGTCCAGAGCCGACCCCGACACCTACGCCAACTCCGACTCCGACACCTACGCCGACTTCGACCCCGACACCTACGGCTACGCCGACGTCTAGGCCAACGCCGACTCCGACTCCGACTCCTACGCCTACTCCGACCCCTAGGCCAACGCCGACTCCGACTCCGACGGCTACGCCGACCCCGACACCTACGGCTACGCCGACGCCTAGGCCAACGCCGACCCCGACGCCGAGGCCAACGCCGACGCCGACACCGACACCTAGGCCGACGCCGACGCCCGAGCCTCCGCCCTATCGCATCGTCCCGGGCGACAACGGCAACGGCACTCCTACACCGACGCCCACACCCGCTCCCACGCCTGAGCCGGCCGAGACATGGGGCCCGTGGACCAACACCGGTAGAGAGCGGTGGAACGGCTTGGAGACGGAGTACGAGCAGACCCGCACCAGCAGCAAGGGTCGGACGCAGACCCGGTGGGTGTCGGGCTAACGGAATGGGCTGACCGCGGCGCCTATCCCGACGCCCACCTGCGCCCCGACTCTACGCGGGGCGCACATATTTCGTGACAGGCCAACGGGTACAATGAGCGGCGCGCTGTCTACGTTACGGAGGACACGATGCCGCCCATAGTGTTTGACCTGCCCCGGTGGGTCGATTGGCTCCTAGTCCTCTGCGGTGTGCGGGCGTGGCTGCTGGCGCTGCCGGTGGTCGTGCTGTCGGGCTCGCGTACCGACGCATCACAAAAAATCTAGAGGCCAGCACCGCCCAAGCGCCCGATGGGCAGACAGGCGAAGCGGATCCCGAGTGAGTTGCGCGTCCAGCGCAAGGGAGCAAGCAATGGGACAGGTCAGCGTCACCGTGGAGGTGTCACACCCGGTGAAGGTTGACTTCAGACACGTCGAGGCCACGGTCGATACCGGCGCGCTCGACTCTGTTCTGCCGTCGGGGTTTCTCCAAACCCACGCGATTGAGCCAATCGACGAGGACCTGTTCATATTGGCTAACGGCGAAAAAGCAGGTCGGTGCCATTGGGGAGGCTCGATTCAGAATCGACGGCAGAGAACGCACGACCCCGGTGGCGTGCGGACAGAATCCAGAGCTGTTCCTGCTAAGGCGCGGTTACGCTGGAGAGTTTCGGGCTGATCGCTGATACGACGCAGCAGCGGCTCATCCCGGCGCAACTGTTTCTCGTCGGGCTGCGGAGAGGGGTGGTCAAGGGACATTCCCTACTGCCCAAGTCTTAGACCCGCTGCGACGACCGTAGTGGTCACGGCCGCAGAGCAGCCGGAGAAGATGTAGAACGACGGGCCGCTGCGCACCTGTGTGGGCGGGCCTTCCCGTGGCGCGTACCGGAGCGCCATTAGCAGGGAGTCACGCCGCCGGCCTTTTTGTGCAGCCGCTCAACTTGTTGTGCAGAACCGATTTCTTGTGCAAAGCCAGCGGTACCCTTTAGAAACTATCTCAAAATGGTCAGACGCCACTGACGCCGGAACCACAGGAGGGCACATGCGAGCTGTAACACACCGAGGTAGTTGGCCGCCTTCTTGTCGTATCGGACCAGGACCGCACGGCACTTGGAAAGCCATGCCAGCGTCCGTTCCACAACCCACCGGCGCGCCGGATACCGCTTGTCGCCAGAGGCGTCCAGCTTCTCTTCGCCAATGCGTCGGATGTGCTCCCGATAGCCGTGTCTGGCGGCAGCCCCACGGCCTGAAGGATTGTCGTACCCTTTGTCCAGACACAGGTGTTGGGGTTCCTCCTCGGTGGGTTGCGGTCGCTCGACCACAACGGCGTCCAGGGTCTCATCCAACAGCTTGGCATCGTGCACGTTTGCTCCCGCAACCACAATGCTCAAGGGGCCGCCCTCTCCATCCACAAGGAGACTCCGCTTGGTACCAGCCTTGCCACGGTCCGTCGGGTTGGGTCCAATCAGGCCCCCCCAAAACGTGCCTTGCCCATCGCTCCGTCTGCCGACTGCCATTCCCAGTCCACGCCACCCAACTCTTCGCACCCCTCCACCAGGGCTCCCCACATTCGGTGCAAGACACCCAACTCCACCCACCGTTGAAAGGTGCGATGGATGGTGCTGTCGTCCCCAAGCTCTTTCGGCAATCGGTTCCATTGGCACCCGCTGCGCAGCCGGAAGATGATGCCGTTGAGCATCTGTCGTGGGTCAGCGCGCTTGCGGCCCCTGGCTTTGGGCGGGTCTTCCTCCAGGATGATAGGTTCGATGCGTTCCCAAAGCTCGTCCGGTACTTCCCAGATGGTCTCTAGCGTCTCCTGTTTCCCCATGCGGTCCCTCCCGATGCTTTTGGAGAAACCATACGAATCGTCCTGAAAACCGGTCAATGCATTTGTGGTTCAGATTTTGAGATAGTTTCTTAGTCATGGAACGACAACACAGACTCAACGTCCGACGGGGTTTCCCATGTCGCCGATCGAACATAGGCTGCCGCTGTTTCCGCTGAACACCGTGCTGTTTCCCAATGGGACGATGCCGCTCCACGTCTTCGAGGAGCGCTACAGGCTGATGGTCCGGGTGTGCCTGGAGGGCGACTCAACGTTCGGGATCGTGCTGATCAAGTCGGGCTCCGAGGTCGGCGAGCCTGCCGAGCCTCACCCGGTGGGCACAGCGGCTCGCATCGAAGACGTCAACCTCATGGACGACGGCCGCATGCTACTTGTGGTACGGGGCGTGGAGCGCTTCGCCATCCAGCGGATAGTCCGACAGAAGCCCTACCTCGAGGCCGAAGTGCGGCTTCTCGGCGCTGAGCCCGGCGACGGGCCCGTCGCCGCGGACGTCTTGGACGCCGTCAGGGCGGCCGTCACGAGGCACGTGCGGCTGGCGATGGGGCTGCGCGGCGGCTGGGTGCGCGAGGTGAAGACGCCCGACGACGCGGAGGCCTTGTCGTACTTCGTCGGCGGCCTGCTCCAGTCCAACGCGGACGTCAAGCAGTCGTTGCTGGAGGAGCCGTCCACGGCCCGGCGCCTGCGTCGGGAGCTCGCGCTGCTGGGAGAAGAGGAAGAGAAGCTGAAGGCGCTGGTCGCCGCGCGACTGGGTCGTACAAGCTCCGGCGGCTGACCGGGCCCGGCTCAGTCGCCCATCATGCCGAGGTCTTCGAACACTACGGCGAGGCGGGCGATCCCCTCGTGTATCTCCTCGGGCGTGTTGTAGCCGAAGCACAGACGCGCGCAGTTCCTGCCAGACACCCCGTCCGGAGCGAAGCCGGGCCCCGGCAGATAGCCGACTCCGGCCTCGTTCGCCGCCGGCAGGGCATCCACCAGATCGATGCCCTCCGGCATCTCCAGCCAGATGAACAGCGCGCCCTCGGGCTGACTCCACGTGGCCGCCGATCCAAAGTTCTCCCCCAGAGCCGCGAGCATGGCGTCTCGCTTCGTCCGCAGCAGGTCGTTGGCCTCGTCTATGTGCGCGTCCAGGTCGCCCATGGCGTAGCGATGCACGGCGAGGGCAGCGAACTGGTTCACGCCGCCGCCGCTCTTGACGCTCCTGGCCTTGTCGAGAAGCTGCTCGGGCGCCGTCATGTATCCCATGCGCAAACCCGGCGCGATGATCTTGGAAAACGACGCGACGTACATGACCATGCCCCGATCGTCCAGCGAGTGGATGGAGGTCACGTCCTCACCCTCGTAGCGCAGATCGACGTAGCAGTCGTCCTCGAGGATCGGCACTCCGGTCGCGTAGGCGATGTCCAGCATCTCCTTACGCCGCTCCAGCGACATCGTAAAGCCGAGCGGATTCTGGAAGGTCGGTATCGTGTAGATCATCTTGGGCGCCTTGCCGTCTGACAGAGCGCCGTCGATGGCGGCCCTCAGCGCGTCGGGCAGCATCCCGCCGTCGTCGCAGGCGACGCCGCGTATGTCCGCCCCGAACCGGCGAAGGGTCGCAAGCGTTCCCGAGTAGACGAAGTGCTCCGTGAGGACTACGTCGCCGGGGTTCAGCAGCACCTCGGCGAGCATGTGTATCGGCTGGCTGGAGCCGTCGGCGAGCACGATGTCGTCGGCCGAGACGTGTATGTCCCTGTCCCGGGCGAGCCTGCCCGCGACGTACTCCCGAAGCGGCGTATATCCCTGCGGATGTGGGTACACCGCCAGGTCGCGCCCTTCGTCCCGAAGCCCGTCTTTGAGAGCGTCGACGATGCCGTCCAAAGGCAGCGTCTCCGGAGCGGGATACGCGACGGCGAAGTCGTATTTCGCCCGGGCCGTCCCGCCGCGGGGCGGGGAATCCGGGAGATCGTCGGCAAATAGGTTTTCGTAGCTGAACGCCGTGTTGTCGGCCACTTAAGTCAACTCCTCGTGATTGTTCATGTGTCGTCAGCCGGGACGCCGTCTCCTCCGCTCGCGAAGACTTTCGCGTACTCCGGTTGCGGGAAACAGCCTGGCGACGATGCTTAGCATTCCTCTATCTGGCCCCCCTGGATTCCCGCCTTCGCGGGAATGACGGTTATGCAGAGGTCCCATCGAGCGGGATGGCGAGCTCGCCCGCTAGTCTATCGCGATCCGGAGGCGCTTGTTGATCCGCCCCTTGCTCTCGTGCTTGACCACTCTAATGTGTCCGACCTCGCCGGTGTAGCCACGTGGATGCCGCCGTCGGCCTGCAGATCGAGCCCCACGATCTCCACCGTCCTGACCTCCTCGATCGACGCCGGGAGCAGGTTGATCTTGGTCCTGATCAGGTCCGGAATCTGGAACGCCTCTTCCCTGGGCAGCGTACGCGCCTTCACGGGCCGCGCCGCGGCGACCTCGGCGTTTATCAGCTCCTCCACGTCGTGCGCGAAGTCCGCCGTCATGTGCTCCAGCTCGAAGTCCATGCGGGCCGACAGCGGCTTCATGTCCCCGCCCGTGACCTGCGCACCGAAGTCACGCCACACCACCCCGCACAGGATGTGGAGCGCGGTGTGCGTCCGCATCAGATCGAGCCGACGGTCCCAGTCGAGCAAGCCGCGGACGGCCTCCAGCAACCGGCCCGCCCGACCCGGTCCGGTGGACCAGACTGCCGCCCGACCGCGACAGCCCCTTGACCCGATACTCGACTCCGTCGACCCGGAGCACGCCGGTGTCGGGAGGCTGGCCTCCGCCGCCGGGGTAGAACGCCGTCCGATCGAGTACGACGCCGTCATCGGCAACCTCTACCACCGTCGCGTCGAACTCGCGCAGATAGGCGTCCTCGTGGCACAGGAGCTCGGTCACAGCCAATCCTCCACGCGGCAGACTAACACGAACCTCCGCTTCATTGGAACGGCGGCCCGGCCTGAAGCGAGGAAGTCCGTGATAGAATTTGCGCCGAGTTCCCATAGGTGGTCGATACCGATGGAGCTAGGCAGCCACGACATCGCTGTGGTGGGAGGCGGGATCATCGGCTTGGCGACGGCGATGGCGCTTCGCCGCCGGCATCCCGGCCTCGGAATAGCGGTCGTCGAGAAAGAGCGCCGGGTCGGGGCCCACCAGACCGGCCACAACAGCGGCGTCATCCACGCCGGGCTCTACTACACGCCCGGCTCGCACAAGGCCAGCTTCTGCGCGGCCGGCGCACGGATGCTGCGGCGGTTCTGCGACGAACGCGGCGTCCCCTACCGCCTGTGCGGCAAGGTCGTCGTGGCGCTGGACGAGTCGCAGTTTCCCGGCCTCGAAGAGCTGTTTCGGCGGGGCAAGGCAAACGGAGCGGAGGGCCTGGAGATCATCGGTCCGGAGCGGCTCCGGGAGATAGAGCCGCACGCGGCCGGGATCAGGGCCATCCACTCTCCGAACACGGGCGTCGTCGACTACAACGCGGTCGCGGAAGCCTTCGCGGACGACGTGCGGACCGATGGCGCGCTGCTCACCGGCGCCCGGCTTCGCGACGTCGTCGAGAGTGACGGACGGATCGTGCTCGAGACTTCCCGCGGGAGTCTCTCGGCCGGCGGCGTGATCAACTGCGCGGGACTCCACGCCGATTCGGTCGCGCGCAAGATGGGGGTCGACGCGGGCATCCGGATCGTCCCCTTCCGCGGCGAGTATTTCTCGTTGAGGCCAGAGCGAGCTGGTCTGGTCAGCGGGCTGATCTATCCCGTGCCCGACCCGAACCTGCCGTTCCTGGGAGTCCACTTCACCCGCAGAATCGACGGCAGCGTCGAGGCAGGTCCGAACGCCGTGCTCGCCCTGGCGCGCGAGGGCTACCGCAAGACGTCCGTCGAGCTCAGGCAGGTGATCGATCTGGCCGGGTTCCCCGGGTTCTGGCGTATGTCCGCTGCGCACTGGAGGACCGGGCTGCGCGAGACGTACCGGTCGCTGGTCAAACGCCGGTTCGTGAAGTCGCTGCAGGCGTTGGTGCCCGAGGTGCGGGCGGAGGATCTGTGGAAGCCCGGCGCCGGCGTTCGCGCCCAGGCCGTAGGCGCCGACGGACGGCTGGTGCAGGACTTCAGCATCGTGAGGACGCGCAGCTCGGTGCACGTCCTGAACGCGCCGTCGCCCGGCGCCACGTCGTCGTTGGCCATCGGTGAGCACATCGCGGGCGTCGCCGCCGAGTCGTTCGATCTGTCGCCGTCTCTAGCAGCAGAAGGAGCACCAAGATGAGGATCGCCTACGCATATCGACGCAGCAACATGTACCCGTACCAGGGAGAGGCGACCTCGCTTCCCCAAGGCGAGGCCAGGACCAGATTCCTGCGCCGGGTGAACGAGATCGGCTTCGACGGCCTGGAGCTCAGCCTGGACGCGCTGGGCGGCCTCGAAGCCACCAGGGACCAGATCACGGAGCTGCGCAAGGAGCTGGAAGACCAGGGCGCACCGTGCGCGGTCGTCAAGGGCGGCGGAGGGCTCCACGACTACAGGGTGGCCTCCGAGAACCGTGCGAAGCTGGAGAAGGCCGTCGAGGTCGCCGCCTGGATCGGCGCCGAGACGGTAAACACCGGCGCCGGCGGCTACACCGACCCGCGCCTTGGCCCTGACCGCGGCGGGCCGGTCTCGCACGGCTCCAGCGCCCAGGCGACCGAGGAGGACTTCATCAGGGCCGCCGCGGGCCTTCGGGAGGTGGGCGAGATGGCCGGCGCCAACGGGCTCAACATCACCATCGAGGTGCACCAGCACTCGATAGCAGACAACAGCAGCTCGACGCTGCACATCCTCGACCTGGCCGACAGTCCCTACGTGTTCGCCAACCCGGACCTGGGCAACATCCTGTGGACTTACGAGACGCCGGACGAGACCTCTGAGGAGGCCATCCTGGCGTTGGCGCCCCGCTCGAAGTACTGGCACTGCAAGAACCTCCGCCGCATCCACGTGCCGGAGGTGGAGCATTCGTACTTCGTTCGAGTGCCGCTTCCGGACGGCGACATAGACTACAGGTTCGCCATATCGGCGATGGCGGACGCGGGCTTCGACGGCTACCTGGCGATCGAGGGCGCGACCGACGGCGACCAACTCTACGCCGACCGGCGCAGCATCGGGTACGTCAGGAGCGTGCTCGCCGAGATCGGGTAGGCCCCGGCGGCACACGGCGCGCCGCCGGGGGCGCTATTCGGCTTCGGCCAGCTCGGTGACGGCGTACTGGGGAACGTCCCCACCGGGAGCGCCGCTGACGCAGTCCGCTCTCGGCGCGCTGCCAGTACGCTCGATCCTGGCGACGTACGCGCCCGTATCGCCGTTCGTACCGACTGAGAACTCAAGCCGCACGACGGCGCGGCCGCCCGCTTCGTCGAGATCGACAATCCGTGAGTCGACCCGGCGCTCCGTCCAGCCCCAACCCTCGCGCATCAGGGCCTCGCTCTCCGCGAGCTGCTCATATGGGCTCTCCATGCCAACCCAGCCCCTGTACTGGCCGCGCAGGTCGGAGGCGGCCCCGTTGCGGTGGACGAAGGCGTCGAGCTGGTCCTCGCCGATGCGCACCCAGTTGCGGCCCTCGGGCATGTCGAGGACGTTGGGCGCAAAGCGGTGGCCTCCAAGATGGCTTACCCGCCAAACGCGGAGATTTGCGCCCGGCATACGGGCGTAGCGGTGCCGCAGCGCGTCGTACACGGGATAGCCGATCGAGCCGCAGCACGTGTCCTGGGCTCCGTGAGTACATACGAGGATGTCGCGGAAGTGTCCGGTTTCCTGCCGGTACCCTGCAAACCGCCCGAGACCCTCGGGCCGCGTGAGCAGCGCCGCCACGAGCGGCCCAAGCTCCGCGGTCGGCACCCGGTACTCCACCTTCGCGTACGACGAGAAAGGCCCGTCGGACCGCGAGAAGAACATGACGCCGGTCTCGCCCTCACGCGAGTATTCGGCGTCGGGAGTCACGCACTGCAGGCGCACCTCGAGGCCCGCCTCGGCCGCGCGCGCCAGCTCCGCCGACACCTCCGCCGGGAAGGCGCGGGACTCCATGACGTCGGACGCCCACGGCTCAGGCACCTCGACGACCAGGCACCGGCGCCACCATGTGGCCGAGCCCGCCGGGTCCTCCCCGTTGCTCGTCGAAAAAACAGAGCAGAGATTGCGTCGGACTCTCTTCTTTTGCGACGTGGTCACAATCGTCCTCCTCGATTTACGCGGATTTACGTGCGGCGCGGACTCGCCCCGCGGGCTATTGCAGCAACTCGCGAACGGCTCGGACGACCTGGTCGCCCAGGACCATCGCGGCCTCCGATGCCGAGCGCCCCTTCACCTCCACCTCCCCGCGCTTGAGGTTGCGCGGGCTGACGACGACGCGGACGGGCAGGCCCAAGAGGTCGGCGTCGTTCAGCTTGACGCCCGCCGAGTCCCCACGGTCGTCGTAGAGCACCTCGAAGCCGGCCGCCTGCAGGTCCCCGTACATCGCCTCGGCGGCCTTCGCGACCTCTTCGTTCCGCACGTTAAGCGCGACGAGCTGCACGTCGTACGGAGCGATGGCCGGTGCCAGGACCATCCCTCGCTCGTCGTGGCTGTTCTCCACCGCGGCGGCCAGCAGGCGGCCCACGCCGATCCCGTAGCACCCCATGATGATCGGCTTCTGCGCGCCGTCCTCGTCGGGGAACGTGGCGCCCAGCGCTTCGCTGTACCGAGTGCCCAGCTTGAAGATGTGCCCGACCTCTATCCCGCGTCTCGCCACCAGCGCCGTGCCGCACTTCGGACAGCCGTGTCCCTCCTGCGCCAGACCAACGTCCGTCAGCAGGTCGACCTGGAAGTCGCGGGGGTGGTTCACGTTGCGGAGATGGTAGTCCTCCCTGTTGGCTCCGGCGACGAAGTTGGACCCCGCGTCGATAGACTCGTCGGCGACGGTGCGAACGCCCGACAGGCCGACCGGCGACGCGGATCCTGCTACGAGACCGGCCTCCCCCACCTCCGCCGGAGTGGCCACGTGGAGATCGGTCGCGCCGAGGACGTTGCGCAGCTTGATCTCGTTGACATCCAGGTCGCCGCGGATCGTCACGAACACGACCTCGCCGTCGGCCACGTAGAACACGGCCTTCAGCGTCGCGGCGGCGGGCACGTCTAGGAACTCCGCGAGCTCGGCTATCGTGGCGATGCCGGGCGTGTGGACCTCCTCCACCGGCCGCTCCGGCTCGCTCTCCCGCGGCGGCCTGACGAACTCGGCCTTCTCGGCGTTGGCGGCGTAGTCGCAGGACTCGCACAGGGCGATCGTGTCCTCGCCGGCCTCGGCCAGTACTATAAACTCCTGGGAGTCCTTACCGCCGATGGCCCCGCTGTCGGCCTCGGCCACGATCGCCGGCAGCCCGCAGCGGCTATAGATGTTCCGGTAGGCGCGGGCCATGGCCTGGTAGCTCAGGTCCAGCCCCTCTTCGTCGATGTCGAAGCTGTAGGCGTCCTTCATGTCGAACTCGCGCACGCGGATGAGGCCGCCCCGGGGACGCGGCTCGTCTCGGAACTTCGTCTGGATCTGGTAGAGCGTCACGGGCAGGTCGCGGTAGCTGTTGACGTTGGCCTTGACCATGGTGGTCAGCAGCTCCTCGTGCGTGGGCGCCAGCACCAGCGGACGCTCGCGGCGGTCTTCGAGCCGGAACATGTCCGGGCCGTACTCCGCGTCGCGGCCCGCCTGCTGCCACAGCTCCCGGGGCTGGAGCACCGACATGCGCAACTCTTGCCCGCCCGCCGCGTCCATCTCCTCGCGGATGACCCCCTCGATCTTCCGCAGCGAGCGCAGCGCCAGCGGCATATAGCTGTAGATGCCCGACGACACCTGGTGGATCAGCCCGGCCTTCAGCATCAGCCGGTGACTGGCGAGCTCGGCCTCCGCCGGGTCGTCGCGCAGCGTGGCGCCGAACATCTTTGAGTAGCGAATTGGAACAGACCTCGAAGTGGACTAGTCGGACTGAAGAGCCATCAGATTGCGGCGGGCATCTCCGCTTCGGCGCCCCGCACCTCTTCCATAAGCGCCGTCAGCATGTCGGCCTCGGCCACTACGCGGGCCTTCTTGCCCTTGCGGAATATCACGGCGCGACCGGCGCCGGCCGCGATGCCCACGTCCGCGTCCTTCGCCTCGCCGGGGCCGTTCACCTCGCATCCCATCACGGCCACCTTGATCGGCGTCTTCGTCTGCCGCAGCGCCTCCTCGACCGCGTTGGCCAGGCTGATCACGTCGACGTCGGCCCTGCCGCAGCTCGGACACGCGACCAGCACCGCGCCCTCTTTCCTCAACTCCAGCGCCTTGAGAATCTCGATGCCGGTCGCGACCTCCTCGCGGGAGTCATCGCTGAGGGACACGCGTATCGTGTCCCCTATTCCCTCGTAGAGCAGCATTCCGAGGCCGATGGAGGTCCTGACGCTGCCCGACTTCGCCGTCCCCGCCTCGGTTATGCCGAGGTGGAACGGGTACGGCACCACCTGCGCCATGCGCCTGTAGGCCTCGACGGCGGTCTCGATGTCGAAGGCCTTCAGCGATATCTTGATCAGGTCGAAGTCGAGGTTTTCCAGGATGCCGATCTCCCAGAGCCCCGTGGCGACCATGTGGTCGACGACCGTGTACTGGTCGGCCTCGGCCTCGCTGATTCGCGGAAGCTCGTTCACGCCGTCCGTGTGGCGCGAGAGCCCGCCGGTCACCCCGATCTTGCCCACAGGCGGGAGACTGCCGAAGTTCACACCGATGCGTATCGGCACGCTCCGGGCCCGCGCCTCGCGCACAACCTGCTCCACCTTGCCGCGGTTGCGGATGTTGCCGGGATTGAGCCGCAGGCAGTGCACGCCGCTGTTCAGCGCCTCCAGCGCGAGCTGGTGATGGAAGTGGATGTCGGCGACGACCGGGATATTGACCTGCGGGACTATCGACGCGAGGGCCTTGGCGGCGTCCATGTTGGGCACCGCGCACCGCACGATCTCGCACCCGGCCTCCTCGAGGCCGTGAATCTGCTTCACCGTTGCCTCGACGTCGCGGGTGTCAGTCTTGGTCATCGACTGCACGGTGATCCGCGCGTCGCCGCCCACCGGGACGCCGCCCACGTCGATCTGCTTTGTCGGCCTGCGTGCAATCATCTCGTCAGCGCCTCCAGCGCGAGCCGGCGATGGAAACGGATGTAGGCAACGACCGCGACATCGTCGGCCTTCGCGTGCTCATCATCACTCCGGCGCTAATAGTAGCAGGGTTCGAGCGGGACGTGGCGGCTAGAAGAGGCCTTCGCCACTCAGGATCCTCATCACGTCCAGGTAGCTCATCGCGATGATCAGCGCGAGCACGGCGGCGAAGCCGACCAGGTGCGCCAGGCCCTCGCGCCGGGGTGAGATGCGCTTGCCCCGGCGAACCCACTCGATAAAGACGAACATGAACCGGCCACCGTCGAGGGCCGGGATCGGCAGCATGTTGACTATGGCCAGGTTGATGCTGAGGAAGGCCGTCAGCTCCAGCAACGGCGATATACCAGCCTCGGCCACCTGTCCCGTCACCTGCGCGATGCCCACCGGACCGGTCAGCCCCGGGTCAGGGCCGCCGGCGGACCATCTGTGCAGTGCGTTCTTGACCACCCGGACCGTATTCCAGATGCGCTCCACGCCCATCGGCACCGCTTCCCAGACCGGGTACGTGGTCTGGACCGGCCGGGGATTGGCGGTGAATATGGTGACGCCTATCGAGCCCTGGTACAGCTTGTCGCCGGGCTCCAACAACGGATTGATCCCGCGGGCCTCGTCGAGCGAGACCTCGGTCTCCGGGGCCGTCACGCTTTCCACCACCGTCCGGTAGGGCGGGTTGACCCTGGGGACGACCCGCACCGTTTCGATGCTCATCGTGTCCGGAGAGAAGCTCAGGTTGGCGATCAGGGGCCCGCGGCGGACCGTAAGCTCGGTCTCCTTGCCAAGGTTGGCGAGGATCGTCTGGACGAGCTCGATGTGGTTGTTCGTGCGTTCCCCGTCGACCGCGAGTATGCTGTCGCCCGGACGGAGACCTGCCTCCTCGGCCGGTGATCCGGGCGAGACCGAGGTGATCGTGACGGCGCCGACGAACTCGTCGTGCGGCAGCATGAACAGCGCGGTGAAGATGACTACCGGCAGGGCGACGTTCATCAACGCCCCGGCGGCGAGCACCACCATCCTTATGCCGACACTCTTGCCTGCGAAGCTGCCCGGCTCGGTCGGGTCTTCCTCGCCCACCATTCGGACGAATCCGCCCACAGGAATCCAGTTGAGAGAGTAGAGGGTCTCCCCGTACCACACGCCGAAGATGCGCGGCGGGAACCCGAACCCGAATTCCGTCACCTTGATGCCGAACGCCCGGGCGGTCACAAAGTGTCCGAGCTCGTGCACGAACACGAGGAGGCCCAGTACGGGGAAGATCAGCAGCCAGAGCGGGATGTCAGGCAAACCCTATCCCCCAGCGCGGGCCAGCGCGGTATGCCTGGCCCATGCGGCGGCCGACGCGATCTGGTCCACGGAGGGCTCCATCGTCGGCCGGTGATCCTCAAGCGTCTCCCGGATGACAACCGGTATGTCCAGGAATGCGATACGCCGGCCGAGGAAGAGCTCCACAGCCATGTCGTCCGCTCCGCACAGGGCGGCGGGCCATGTGCCGCCCCGCCTGCCGTACTCGAGGGCCAGCTCGAAACATGGGTACCGCTCCGGCGCGAGCTTCTCGAACGTGAGCGCGCCGGTCCCGACAGGGTCGAAGCGCTTCACGTCGAGGTTCTCGAGCCGCTCGGGGTACAGCAATGCGTACTGGATGGGCAGCCGCATGTCGGGAGGGCTGATTTGGGCTTTGACGGACCCGTCGACGAACTCGACCATCGAGTGGATCATGCTCTGGTGGTGTATGACCACCTCGATGTTCTCCCAGGGGACACCGAACAGCCAGTGGGCCTCGATCACCTCGAACGCTTTGTTCATCAGGGTTGCGGAGTCGACGGTAATCTTCGGGCCCATGTTCCACGTCGGATGGTCCAGCGCCTCCTCGGGAGTGACGCCCGCCAGGTCTTCCGGCGCGCGGTCGCGGAAGGCGCCGCCCGAGGCGGTGATGATGAGCCGTGAGACGCGCTCCTCCTCGCCCCTGAGACACTGCCAAATCGCGTTCGGCTCGCTGTCCACCGGTAGCAGCTCCGCGCCGTGTGCCTTCGCCGTAGACATCAGCAGCCCGCCGGCCATGACGACGCCCTCCTTGTTGGCGAGCGCGACGTTCTTGCCGGCCCGCAGCGCGGCGAGAGTGGGGCCCATGCCCAGGTCGCCGACGATGGCGTTGACGACGAGATTGACGTCTTCGTCGCGGACCATGTCCTCGACGGCGCACTCGACGCGGCCGTCGGACAGGAGAGCGGCCTTCTCGGTCTCGGAGCCTTCGCACGATACGAGGCGGGGGCGAAACTCCTCGACCTGCTCGGCCAGCAGGCCCAGGCTTCTACGCGCGGCTAGCGCCACGATGCGAAAGTGGTCCGGAAACGACCGTACCACGTCGAGCGTTTGGATACCGACCGACCCGGTCGATCCGAGAACTGCCAGCCCTTTCACTGAACGGTCCATATCAGAAAATAATATACCAGCATTAGATTCGGAACAATTGAGTCCACGCGGTCGATCATCCCGCCGTGGCCCGGCAAAAGGCTTCCGGAGTCCTTAACGCCGGCAACCCGCTTCAACCGCGATCCGGCGAGGTCCCCCAGGATGGCGGCGACGCCCATGAGAGCGCCGAGCGCCGCGGCCTCCGCTGGGCCCACGGCCAGGGCGAAGGCGTACTTGAGGCCCACGCTCGCCGCGACCGCGCTGATAAAACCACCGGCCGCTCCCTCCCAGGTCTTGGACGGACTCACCGTCGGAGCAAATGGGCGCCGGCCCACGGCCTTCCCGACGAACAGGGCGCCGGAGTCCGCCGCGAACGTCACGAGCAGGACGACGAAGACCCACTCGGCGCCGTCGGCAAGCTCGCGAATGAGCGGCGCGTGCGACAGCGGCCCGCCCGTAACGACCGCGGCCGCGGCGGTCAACGCCCAGTCCGGCATGCCGTCCTTGGAGCGCAGCCGAGCCAGCGCCCAGACGCACCCCACCACCGCCCAGAGCCCGCCGACGCCTGCCGCGACGAGCGCCATGCTCTCGCCGACGGCGACCAGATGGCCCGCGCCGACGAGCGCGGCGGCCCAGGCGGCGGCGAGCGGAGCGGCCGGGCCGCGGCCGCGGTTGGCCGCCATCCCCGATATCTCAGCGGCGCCGATGGCCGCCGCCGCCGCCGCCAGAGCGGAGAACCAAACGCCGCCCAGCAGCACCGCTCCCGCGAGGACGGGCAGCCCCACGGCCGCCGTGCCGAACCTCAGCACCATCGGGCCGGGCCGTAGCCGTGTCCACGGACGGCGCGTCAAGAGCGTTCGCGGCCCGCGGATGAGATGATGGAGACGCATGTCGGCGTCCTCATGGGATGCCGGAGGTCTACGAGTATTCCGGAGGATCGATCCGGCCGTAGCGGCGTTTCCGAAGCGCGTACGACTCAAGCGCTCGCTCGACCTCCTTGTCGTCGAAGTCGGGCCAGTAGGCGTCGGTCGTGTAGTACTCCGCGTAATGGGACTGCCAGAGCAGGAAGTTGCTGAGCCGCATCTCACCCGCGGTCCTGACAACCAGGTCGACGTCGGGAAGCCCCCAGGTATAGAGGTACCGGCCGAACGTCTCTTCGGTGATCTCCTCGGACGACCGCCGGTCCGCCAGGATGGAGCGCACGGCGTCGACGATCTCGGCGCGTCCCCCATAGTCGTATGCCAGGCTCAGCGTGAGCACGTGGTTGTTCTTCGTCAGCTCGACGCTCGTTTCGATCAAGTCCTGCAGGTGCCGCGGAAGGCGGTCCAACCGGCCGATGTGGCGTAGGCGCACGCCCTGCTCGTGCAGCGGCGCTACCTCCCGCTGCAGCACCTCGGCGAGAAGGCCTATCAGGGCCTCGATCTCGTCGTCGGGACGCTCCCAGTTTTCCGTCGAGAACGCGAACAGCGTCAGGTACTTGACGCCGCCGTCGACGATCCTTCGAAGCACGCGGCGGATGTTCTCGGTGCCTGCGCGGTGGCCGGCAGAGCGCGTGAGGTCGCGCTCCCGCGCCCAGCGGCCATTGCCGTCCATTATGATGGCCACGTGCCGCGGGACCTGGGATTGCGCCGGTGAAGCCCCTGCTCCGCGCGCCGACGCGGGCGCCGCCGAGGCTGAGAAAGAGACCGGCTCCATCAGACCTCCATGACCTCGGCCACCTTCGCCTTGCCCACCTCGTCCATGTTGTCGATATAGGCGTCGGTGAGCTCCTGGAGCTCCGTCTGCGCTCGCCTGGCCTCGTCCTGGGACAGCTCCTTGCTCTTCTGCATGTCCCTGAGCTGCGCCAAGACGTCGCGCCGGACGTTGCGCACCGCGACGTGGGCATCCTCGATCTTGCGGCCCACCAGGCGCACCAGCTCGCGGCGGCGCTCTTCGGTCAGTGTCGGGATATTGATCCTTATCACCGTGCCGTCGTTGTTGGGGACGAGTGCCAAGTCCGACTTCAGGATAGCCCGCTCTACGTCCGCCAGAGCCTGTTTGTCCCACGGCTGGATCATGAGCACCCGGGCCTCCGGAACGGAGATCGACGCGAGCTGGTTCAGCGGAGTGGGCGTCCCGTAGTAGTCGATCAGCAGGCCCTCCACCAACGCTGGACTGGCCCGTCCGGTCCTTATCGTATCCAACTCTCGCGAGAGGGCCGCGACCGACTTCTGCATGCGTGTGTCGCCATCGACAAGTGGGTCTCGTTCGCTAGTCATGTCCAAGACTCCCGATAGCCCTACTGCTTCACATCCACGAACGGCCTGCGACGCCCCTAGCCGGCGCGTGTCTCAGCTACCAGGGAGCCCAGCCGCTCTCCCTTCGTGATACGGAGAATACTGCCCGGCTCGAAGACGTTGAACACCACGATGGGCACCTGGTTTTCCATGCACAGCGACAGCGCCGTGATGTCCATAACCGCGAGACGCCGGTCCATCACGTCCTGGTACGTGAGGAACTCCAGCTTCGACGCGTCCGGGTCGACGTTGGGGTCGGCCGCGTAGACACCGTCCACGTTGTGCTTCGCCATCAGCACGATCTTGGCGTCGACCTCGATCGCCCTCAGCGCGGCCGCGGTATCGGTAGTCACGTAGGGACTGCCTATGCCGGCGGCGAATATCACGATCAGTCCCTTGTTGAGGTGGTGGATGGCCCTGCGTCGGATGTACGGCTCAGCCACCGGATCGATGCGAATCGCCGTCATCGCCCGGGTGTCGACGTTGCAGACCCTCTCCAGGGCGTCCTGGAGCGAGAGGGCGTTGATGATTGTGGCCAGCATCCCGGCATAGTCGGCGGTGGCGCGGTCCATGCCCTCGGACTCGGCCTCGACGCCTCTCCAGATATTGCCCCCGCCGACGACGACGCCCACCTGCACGCCGAGATCGTGGATACTCTTGATCTCGCGGGCCATGAACTCAACGGCCGCAGGATCGATACCGTAGTCCCGGTCTCCCTTGAAGGACTCCCCGCTTAGCTTCAGCAGGACGCGGCCGTACTTGGCCTCTCCAGCCGTCACTGGCCTACTCTCCGATGGAGAACCGGGTGAACCTCTTGACTCTGATGTTCTCGCCCAGCTTTCCGACAGCTTCGTTGACGATATCGACGACGGACACCGAGGCGTCCTTGATGAACGGCTGCTGTAGGAGACACACCTCTTCGGGGTCGTGGTCCTCGCCGTCGGGAACGTCCGAGCCGTCCACGAATCTTGGGGACATAGCCGCCACCTGCATGGCTATGTCGTGGGCGAGGCTGCGGAAGTCGGGCGTCCTGGCCACGAAATCGGTCTCGCAGTTCAGCTCTACGATGGCCCCGACCCTGCTGCCGCTGTGTATATAGGCGTCTACGATACCTTCGTCGGTGCTTCTGGACGCCTTCTTCGCCGCGGCCGCGGCGCCATGCTCCCGGAGGATCTCACGTGCCGGGCCGATATCGCCGTTCGACTTTTCCAGCGCTCGCTTGCAGTCCATGATGCCGGCCCCAGTCTCTTCGCGAAGGGCCTTGATCAATTCGATGTTATTCGACAATGATTCTCCTAAGCGGTATCCCCGGCCGAAGGCTAAGCCGTGGTGGACTTGTCCGAAGCGCCGTCCCTGTTTGCCGGGCGCCTGGCGTTGGCCTGCATGGCCTGCTGCAGCTCGGCGGTAATCTTGGCGGTGATCTCAGGAGGAGGCTCGGCCTCCTCCACGTCGTCGGGGCCTCCGACCTCCTCGACGTCCTCGTCCAGGTCCAGGTCTCCGGACAACAAGGACTGCCTGCGGTTCACCCCGTCCATGAAGGCGTCCGCTATGCGCGACGTGACGAGCCGTATCGCCCTAATCGCGTCGTCGTTGCCCGGAATCGGGTAGTCGATCAGCGTCGGGTCGCAGTCGGTGTCGACCAGGGCCACTACGGGCACACCGACTCGGCGAGCCTCCGCAACGGCGATGCCCTCCTTTCCAACGTCGATGACGAAAAGTGCGCCGGGCAACTCGGTCATCTCTTTGATGCCGCCGAGGTATCGGTTCAGCTTGCCTAAGGCGTGGGTGAGTCTCAGGTTTTCCTTTTTCGGCAGGACATCAAGCGCACCCTTCTTCTGCCTCTCCTCGAGTTGGACAAGGTAATCGATGCGGGTCTGGATCGTCTTGAAGTTCGTCAGCGTGCCGCCGAGCCACCTGGTGCTGACGTGAAAGGCGCCGCACCGCACCGCCTCATCCGCCACCGTGTCCTGCGCCTGCTTCTTCGTGCCGACCATCACGACCTGTTTGCCGTCGGCAGCCAACCCCTCTACGAATTCGGCGGCTCTTTCCAGGAAGTGGAGCGTCTGCTGAAGATCGATGATGTGGATCCCATTGCGATGGGCAAAGATGTACTGCCTCATCTTCGGGTTCCAGCGGCGTCTCTGGTGTCCGAAGTGTACCCCGGCCTCCAAGAGAGCCTTCATCGTTATGGCGACCCGCTCCGGCTCGACCCTTGTTGTTTCCTCGACCTGCTGAACCATAATATCTTTCCTGGGAGAGTCTGTCGGGGACCGTCGATCCCGCTGATTTCGCGGCTATACGGACGCAATCCGTACCGCTATTGTGTCGCAACCCCGAAAGTATATCACACCGACTTCGCATCGGAAGAAACGGTCAGCGAAGGGCGGGGTGGCGCTTCCCGGGGGCGGTTCCGGAGCCTGCCCGCGTGATCAGGGGTTCGCTGGACGAGCAAGCCGCGGCCCATGGACAACGAAGGGGCCGGCGGGCAGCCTCGTTCGAATTGAAATTGAAGCGGTACGCGACGTATGCTAGAATCTTCGCATATTCACAGAGCGAAGGAACCCAAGCGAGACCATTGGCCCTACAGAAAAGCGAGAAAGAGTCCGTAATCCAGGGGCATAGGACGCACGACAGCGACACCGGCTCGACCGAAGTCCAGGTCGCATTGCTGACGTCCCGCATCGAAGGATTGACCGAACATCTGAGAGTCCACAAGCACGACGAGGCGACTCGGCGCGGCCTATTTGGACTCGTAGGCAACCGTAGACGCCTTCTCCGGTACCTGAACAACCAGGATGTGGGCCGGTACCGTTCACTCATCGCCAAGCTTGGCCTCAGGAGATAGTCCCGAACTTTCGGGGCTATTTTTCTTCCACGCGGTTCCCCGCAGGAGGTAATACCGGTTAGCTATGTCTTCTTTTGAACGCCGCGTGGGCGATAACACGTTAACCATCGAGACCGGCCGGCTCGCGCAGCAGGCCAACGGCTCCGTCGTGGTCCGATACGGCGACTCCATGGTGCTGGTGACAGCGACCATGAGCACGCCGCGGCAGGGCATTGACTTCTTTCCTTTGACGATCGACTTTGAAGAGCGCCTGTACGCGCGCGGCCGCATTCCCGGTGGATTTCCGCGGCGGGAGGGCCGCCCAACGACCGACTCTGTCCTCACGATGCGGCTCACAGACCGCCCCCTGAGACCGCTCTTCCCGAAGGACTTCCGGAACGAAGTACAGATAATCACCACCCCCCTGTCCGCGGACCTGGAAAACCCCCTCGACATGATCTCGATCGTCGGAGCGTCCGCGGCGCTTTCGATTTCCGACATCCCGTTCAACGGCCCCATCGGCGCGACTCGCATCGGCTACGTCGACGGCGAGTTCGTCGTCAACCCGACCTACCAGCAGTCCGAGGTAAGCGACCTCGACCTGGTCGTGGCCGGCTCGCGCGACGGCGTTCTGATGATGGAGGCCGGCGCCAACGAGGTGTCGGACGATTTGATCCTCGAGGCCATCGAGATGGCCCAACAGGTGAATCTCCAGCTCATCGCGCTCCAGGACGAGATCGTCCAAGCCGGGGCAAAGCCGAAGGCCCAGTACGCGCCGCTCGGATACGCCAAAGAGCTCGATCCGTTGGTAGACAGGGCCGTCGCTGGCAAGCTCACCGATGCAATGTCCCCCGAAGGCGACAAGGCCGAACGCTCCGCCCGGATCGCCGCCCTGAAGAACGAGGTGATCGAGCAGGTCGCGGGAGAATACGACGCCAAGGACGTCACTGAGGCGTTCGACACGTTCGTAGAGAAGGAGTTCCGGCGCCGGATCATCGAGCTTGGCGAGCGGCCCGACGGCCGCGGTCTCGAAGACATCCGCACGCTGACCTGCGAAACCGGAATCTCCCCCAGGGCGCACGGGACCGGGCTGTTCCAGCGTGGAGAGACCCAGGTCCTGGCCTTCACGACGCTCGGGTCCGTCGGCGACAAGCAGAAGATCGACAACATGACGCCGACAGAGTTCCGGCGATTCATGCTGCACTACAACTTCCCGCCGTTCAGCACCGGCGAGACGGGCAGAATGTTCACGGGGAGACGGGAGATAGGCCACGGCGCACTGGCAGAGCGCGCCATCACCGCGATGCTTCCCAGCGAGGAAGAGTTCCCGTACACGATCCGCGTCGTCGCCGAATGCCTCAGCTCGAACGGCAGCACGTCTATGGCAAGCACGTGCGCGACCACGCTAGCCCTGATGGACGCCGGCGTGCCTCTCAAGAAGCCGGTGGCCGGAATTTCGGTCGGATTGGTCACCGACGACAGCGGCAGATTCGTAACGATGACCGACATCCAGGGCATGGAGGACCACTTCGGCGACATGGACTTCAAGGTCGCCGGCACCGCCGACGGCATCACGGCCATCCAGCTCGACATCAAGGTCCAGAGCATCGGCGGCGAGGTCATCAGGCAGACGCTGGTGCAGGCGAAAGAGGCCCGGCTCGAGATCCTGGCGAAAATGGCCGATACGATCGCCGCGCCGCGCGAAGAGATGAGCCCGTACGCTCCGCGAATGACGACCATCAAGATACCGGTCGACAAGATCGGCGCGGTGATCGGCCCCGGCGGCAAGACGATCCGAGGAATCGTGGAGGAGACCAAGGCGACCGTGGACGTCCAGGACGACGGAACGATCGTGATAGGCTCGACGGACGGCGAGGCGGCCGATCGCGCGATAGAGATCATCAAGAGCCTCACGAAAGAGGTGAAGATCGGCGAGATCTACACCGGCAAGGTCGTCCGGATATTGGACTTCGGCGCCTTTGTCGAGCTGATCCCCGGCAAAGACGGGATGGTCCACATCAGCGAGCTTGCGAACCACCACGTGCCGACGGTCGAAGACGTCGTGAAGCTTGGCGAAGAGATCACCGTCGTCGTGAAGAATATCGACCCGTCCGGCAAGGTGTCGCTGTCCCGGCGCATGCTGCTGGAAGGAAAAGAAGGCGAGGCCGGTGAGGGTGAGCGGCGCGAAGGCCCGCCCCAGGACAGAGGCCGCTCGGGCGGCGGCTACAGAGGCGGAAACGGCCGGGGAGGCGACGGAGACCGGCGTCCCGGCGGCGGTCAGCGCTCCGGTGGAGGATGGCGCGGGGAGCGCGGCGGCGGCGGACGGCCCAGCGGCCCCCGCCAGGGCCCGCCCCGGCGTTAGCCGACACGTCCCGCACAGACCGGGAGCAGGAAGATGGCCTCGATCAACGTAGTCGTGAACGGCGCCAGGGGCAGAATGGGCCAGGAGGTCCTCGGCGCCCTCTGTCGAGAGCCTGACATGAACCCGCTGGCCGGGGCCGACATCGCCGGCGGCGATCGGTTGCCCCTGCCGGACGGCTCCGGGACGGTCCCGATGTCCGCCGACCTGAGCGATGTCCTCGATGGGGCCGACGTGGTGGTGGACTTCACCAACGCGGCAGGGGCGCTGGACGCGATACGTGCAGCCGCTCCGCGCAAGGTCAACGTCGTGGTGGGCTCCACCGGGATGGCCCCAGAGGGCTACGACGAGGCGAGGGCACTCGCAGACGAGCACGGGGTAGGCGTGATCATCGCGCCGAACTTCGCCCTCGGCGCCGTGGTCATGACCCATCTGACGAAGCAGGCAGCGCGCTTCTTCGACTACGCGGACCTGACCGAGATGCACCACGAGGCCAAGATCGACGCCCCATCGGGAACGGCCGTCGCCATCGCCGAGGCCGCCGCCGAGGGCAAGGGAGCCGACTTCCTTGCCCCGGCCGCCGAGAAGGAGGTCGTCGCCGGCACCCGGGGCGGGACGTTGTCAGGCGTCACCATCCACAGCGCCAGGATGCCTGGACGCGTGGCCCACCACGAGCTCGTTTTCGGCGCCCTCGGCCAGACGCTGACGATCCGCCACGACTCCATAACCCGCGAGAGCTTCATGCCCGGCGTCATGATGGCCGTCAGAGCCGTGGGCAGCCGGCCGGGCCTGACCGTCGGTCTCGACAAGATCCTGGGCCTATAGACCCCGCAGGCGCACGGTTCAGGGGTCGTTCCAGCCGGCCCGCAACGAGCAGCGTGCGATACTTGTCCGCGCAGGTCTCAACGGAGATAATGTCAAGTATCATCTGGCCGAGCGAGACCACGGTGCCGCGCTAGGCGTGGTTGGCCAACTAGGAACGGGAGGTACACATGCCGCGCAAGCGCGGGCCGGTCTGCATATCCGTCATCAATATGAAGGGCGGCGTCGGCAAGACGACCCTGGCGGTGTCACTGGCCCGCGTCGCTGCTAGGCGTTGGAGTGCCCGCCAGATGAATCGCCGGGTTCTCGCCATCGACTTGGATCCGCAGGCGAACCTGTCACAAGCGCTGTTGGGAGAAGTTAGCTATAGAAGGTTCTTGGATAGCCAAGCACCTTCGATTGCGGAGGTCTTCGACGGGTATCAGCCTCCGACAACCGGTTCGACTTCGACCACCGCACTGAGGGCCTCGGCCGTAGCGCGCCGGACTGACCTCAGCAACCTGCACATCCTGCCCTCCCGGTTTGCCTTCTCCAACCACCTGACTTCAGCCATTGGGCCTGACCCACGATGTCTGGCGCGGCTAGTCGCGGACCAACTCCAAGACGAAGACCTCATCATCATCGACTGTGCGCCCACGGAGTCGATACTCACTCAGACCGCCTACCACGCTTCGAGGTACATATTGGTGCCTGTCAGACCTGAGTTCTTCGCGACCATCGGCTTCCCTCTGTTGAATGATTCCCTTGGAGGTTTCAGAAGAAGGAACGGAGGGCATCGGATTGACGTGATAGGCATCATCGTGAATGATGCTACCTACCGCGGTAACAAACGATGGAGGCCCGGAGAGACGGAGAGCGATGGGCGAGATACGGGAACAGGCGAGGCGGAACGGCTGGCGCATCTTCGATAATCAAATCACTTACTCGCGCGGTTTCCCAAATTGATGCGGGGCGACACCAGCCATTCCGGGCATGCTCGGACTGTGATGGACAGATTCGCGGACGAATTCTTCAGCACCAGGGGATTGAGAGGGCTTGGGCTTGGAGACGGGACGTGATGGAGGTGGCCTATGACGCAAAGTGATCTGAGAGACGCGCTGCGTTCTATGGTTCGGGAACACGGCTTCGAGCAGGTCGAACGCCATCTTGGGGAACTTGCCCGCTCGGAACACGATACGGGCATCTCTGAGCGCAAGGTCAAGCCATCCCCTAGGATCGCCGCGAAGCAATCTCCCAAGCGAAGACCAAAGCCCACGGCGTCACACTACGTGGCGAGGATGGAAGTCTCGCCCGACAAAGGGCCGTCCGTGTCCGAGCTCGCCAAACGATTCGATGCCAAGTCGTTCCTCCCGACGTTTGGCGACGTCATCAACTTCTGTCTGAGCTATGGCGTCGATCTGCCGGCCTCGAGGTCCCGCTCAAACGCCCTACCCAGGGTCTTCAAGCTATTGGCGTCGCTGGAAGTCAACGAGATTCGAAGAATCATTGACGAGGGTCTGTTTTCCGGCCCGTCACGTCTGGGGCCGATAGCCGACGCAATCCGGCGCAACGGCAGGAGCGTAGCGTGACCTCACCCAGATTGGCCATAGTCGGGGCGACCGGCGTCGTAGGCCGTGAGCTGCTCAGCATACTGAGCCAGCGCAGCTTCGACGCAGGCGCCGTCCGCGTCTGCGCCTCGGAGCGCTCCTGGGGAAGGAAGCTGCCATTCGACGGCCGCGTCCTGACCGTCGAAGAAGCGACGCCGGAGCTGCTGTCCGAGTCGGACATCGTGTTCATCGCCGCGGGCGGCGATACGAGCCGCGCTCTGGCGCCCATCGCGGTCGACGCCGGCGCCGTCGTCGTCGACAAGAGCTCGGCGTTCCGCATGGACCCGGACGTACCGCTCGTCATCCCGGAGATCAACGGGGATGACCTTGACCGGCACCGCGGCATCGTCGCCAGCCCGAACTGCTCGACGACCCCGCTCGCGATGGTGCTGAATGCGCTCATGCCGCTCGGCGCCGTCGAGCGCGTCGTGGTGTCCACGTACCAGTCGGTCTCCGGTGCCGGCGCGGAGGCGGTGCGCGAGCTGCGGCTGCAGTCGGCCGAGATGCTGGACGGCCGGGCGGCGGAACCCCACGCGCTCCCCCATCAGATAGCCTTCAACGTCCTCCCGCACGTCGAGACCTTCCAGCCGGACGGCTACACCACGGAAGAGGCGAAGATGGTCAACGAGACCAGGAAGATACTGCACGAGCCGGAGCTTCTGGTGTCGGCCACGTGCGTCAGGGTGCCCGTACCCGTCGGACACAGCGAGGCGGTCCACGTCGAGTTCGAGAACGTCGTGACGGCGGAGCAGGCGCGGCGGGCGCTAGCTGAGGCGCCGGGTATCCGGGTGCTGGACGATCCCGACGCAGGCGTGTACCCGATGCCCGTCGACGCCGAGGGCGGGGACGACGTGCTCGTCGGCCGCATTAGACAAGACGTCTCCCACCCGAGAGGGCTGGCGCTTTGGCTATCGAGCGACAACCTGCGCAAAGGCGCAGCGCTGAACTCGGTCCAGATCGCCGAAGAGCTGGTCCGCAGGGACCTGCTGGCATTCGACAGGCGCCCGGAGCGGGCGGTAGCCAGCCTGTAGCGCGCATCCGAAGCACTGCAAGGAGGCAATGACCATGGCAGAGATCGGCAGACTCCTCACGGCGATGATTACGCCCTTCGACGAAGAGGGCGAGATCGACTACGGCCAGGCGCGGAAGCTCGCACAGGGGCTCATCGACTCGGGCAGCGACGGTCTTGTGATCGGCGGCACGACCGGCGAGTCGCCGTCGATGTCCGACGAGGAGAAGATCAGGCTCTTCGCCGAAGTGAAGGAGGCGGTCGGCAACCGCGCCTCCGTAATCGCCGGCACGACCGACAACAACCACCGCAAGTCTATCAGCCTGTCCCAGGAAGCGAAGATGGTGGGAGTCGACGCGCTGCTGCTGACGGTGCCGGCCTACAACAAGCCGCAGCAGGAGGGCCTCTTCCAGCACTTCAAGGCAATCGCCGAATCGGTGGACCTGCCCGGGATACTATACAACGTACCCGGCAGGACCTCGCTGAACATGGAGGCCGAGACCACCCTGCGTCTCGCCGAGATAGACAACATCGTCGGCGTCAAAGAGGCTTCCAGCGACCCCGTTCAGATCACGCAGATAGTCGACGCGGCGCCGGCCGGGTTCAACGTCTGGTCGGGCAACGACGACGAGACCTTCTCGATCATGTGCGTCGGGGGCTACGGAGTGGTGAGCGTCGCCTCCAACATCATCGGCAACCAGATCAAGGCGATGATGGGCATGGTGCTTGAGGGCGACCTCGAGAGCGCGGCAAGGGAGCATCGGCGCATGCTGCCGATCTTCAAGGCACTGTTCTGGGTCACCAACCCGGTGCCGATCAAGCACGCCGTCAACAGGGCGGGCTTCGACGCGGGTAGGCCAAGGCTGCCCATGGTCGAGGCCGACGACGCGTTCAGGGCCAGGTTCGACCCCATCATGGACCGCTACCCGATCGACCTGCCGGTCTAGGGTTCACGGGTCACGCCGGTTATCGGAGAACAGGGCCGCCGCGCTGACCGGAGCTCGACAGTGGTCACGCGTACGCTCGGTATTCCAGTCGAGGCTGCCGCTGCCCGCGCCGTGACCTGAAAACCTGTGAAATTTTGCACAACTTGCACGAAACAAGTATGATGGAGAGAACGGTGCCCCGCTTTTCCGTCTTCTCTCAGTAATTCCTGCTGGACTAAGAGCGACTGATGACACGAAAACTCGCACTTGCCGCTGCCGCCCTCATCGCTTCGATAGTCGCCGGAGCGGGCCAGGCGCAGGCTCAGGCCCCGGACGCCGTGGGATGGGAGTCGCTGGGGCCACGGAGCGGCTTCGTCTGGGACATGGCCGTCTCGCCCGCGTTCTCGGAGGACGGCACCGTCTTCGCGGGCATCTCCGGCGGCGTCCTCAAGTCGACAGACCGCGGAGGCTCGTGGGACCGGGCGAACAAGGGCCTCACCAGCCGATTCGTCCCGGCGCTGGTGATATCGCCGGCCTTCGCCTCCGACGAAACGCTCTTCGCGGGCACGACCGGCGACGGCGTCTTCAGGTCGACAAACGGCGGTGGATCGTGGTCGCAGGCCGAGAACCTCGTCCTCGAGACCTCCGCCGTCGAGGCCCTGGCGATCTCTCCCGATTTCGCGAGCAGCCGTATCGTGTACGCGGGGACCTTCGGCGAAGGCATCTTCCGCTCGGCGGACGGGGGCGAGACGTGGACGCAGCTCAACGCCGGACTTGTGGACGAGCGGATCGTAGCCCTCGGCATGTCCCCCGACTTCGCTCGGGACTCAACCGTATTGGCCGGTTCATGGGGCGGGCAGTTCTTCCGGTCCGACGACGGCGGCGACAACTGGCGCGAGATCGATCTGGGCAATCCGCTGACCAATGTACTCGAGATCGCATTCTCGCCCGCATACGCGGATGACAGGACAATCTACCTCGGCACCGTCGGCGGAGGCATCCTGAAGACGACCGACGACGGCGCCTCGTGGAGGCGCATCGACCCTGACCCGACACGGTCGAACGCCCGGGCCCTGGCCCTGTCGACTTCTTTCGCGACCGATCAAACCCTGTTCGCCGGGATATCGGGCAGCGTCTACAGGACCGTGGACGGCGGGAACACCTGGCAGCGGGTTGACGAGGGACGGAAGTCAATCCACGATCCTGTCCGAGCGTTGGCGATCTCGCCCGTGTTCGGGGACGACTCCACCATCTTCGCGGGCATCGGCGTGGGCGGCGTCTTCAGGTCCGAGGACGGCGGTTTCTCCTGGCTTCAGATCACTCAGGGCACGAGCACCTTCGTCCGCGAGTTGGAAATCTCGCCGAACTTCGCCGCAGATCGGACCCTGTTCGCCAGCACCACCGGCGGCGGGGTCCTGCGCTCCCGGGACGGCGGCACGTCGTGGACGCAGGTCAACCGCGGTCTGCCCCACGTCACGGTGTACAGCATCGCGCTGTCGCCCGACTTCCCGGACAATCCAATCATATTCGCCGCAACGTCCGAGGGCGTCTTCCGCTCGGACGACGGAGCCGAGTCGTGGCAAAAGAAGTCCGTCGGCATCACGGCGGACATCATCAACGTAATCAAGCTGTCCCCAGCGTTCTCGTCCGACTCGACGGTCTTCGCGGGCACCACCGGCAACGGGCTCTTCAAGTCCACGAACGGCGGTGAAGCGTGGCAGAAGGTCCAAAGCGGCGGACTGATCAGCCAGTTCGTCTGGTCGATCGCGATATCGCCCGGATTCGCCAACGACCGGACAATCTTCGTTGGCACGATCTCCGACGGATCGTTCCGTTCGACCGATGGGGGCGACTCGTGGGAGGCCTCCAGCGACCCCGTCAGAGTCATTCCGCGCGCACCCGGCTCCGATAACCAGACCGCACTCATGAGCATGTCGCCCGACTTCGTCACGGACGGGACGATCTTCGCGGGCACGACCCAGGACGGCGTGCTCAGGTCGACGGACGGCGGAGACACCTGGGTCCAGCGAATACGAGGCCTAGGCGATCCCGTGGTCGTCGCCATTGCAGTATCGCCCGGCTTCGCGCGCGACTCGATGCTGTTCGTCGGTACCGAAGGCGGCGGAATCTACCGGTCGCCCGACGCGGGCGACACCTGGGAGCAGGTCAACCTCGGGCTGACCGTCACGGAGGTGCTGGACATTGAGTTGTCCCCCGCCTTCGAGACGGACCAGACGCTCTACGCGGGCACCTGGGGCGGAGGGGTGTTCAGGGCGCTAAACCAGGAGCTCGGAACGGTGGAGCGCACGCCGACCCCCGCGCCGCTATCGCGTACGACGCGGGCAGTCCTGGGCTGGAGCATAGTCGCCACGATGGTCGCGTTCATCACGTCGGCCGTTCTAATGCGCCGTTGGTGGAAGAACCGCCCCACCGCGCGCGGCCGCCGCCGCTTGGGCACCTGGCCCCCGCCGCCCTGGTAGGTCAGACGACGCTGAACGGCCGGACGACGGTAGTCTGATGGCGGTGCGGCCCGGTAGAGATCAGGTCTATCGGGACGCCGACTAGCTCCTGCAGCCTGGTCACGTAGGCGATGGCCTCCGAAGGCAGGTCCGCCAATCTCGTGACGCCGGCCGTCGGCTTGTCCCAGCCTTGATGCTCCTCGTAGATCGGCGTGCAACGTTCGAGCGTCGCGGCGTTGCCCGGGAAGTCGTGCACTATCTCGCCGTCCAGCTCGTAGGCGGCGCCGAGCAGGATCGGATCGACGCCGTCGAGCATGTCCAGCTTGTTGAGGATCAGGGACGTATACCCGTTGATCCGCGTGCTGTATCGGGCCGCGACAGCGTCGAACCAGCCCACGCGCCGCGGTCTGCCGGTGGTCGTCCCGAACTCGTTGGCCCTCTCGCGAAACTCGTCCGCGAGCTCGCCGAGCAGCTCGGTTACGAACGGCCCGCTGCCGACCCTCGTGCTGTAGGCCTTGAAGGTACCCAGTATGTTGTCTATGTGACGGGGAAGGAGGCCGAGGCCGGTAATCGCTCCCCCAATCGTGGGATGCGACGAGGTCACGTACGGGAAGGTCCCGTGGTCCAGGTCTAGCAGCGCGCCCTGGGCACCCTCGAGGATGACCGTCTCCCCGGCTTCGACCGCGTTGTACACGATGTGCTCTACCGGACCGATGAACGGCGCCAGATTCTCCGACCACGCCCGGCACTTCGCGAACACCTCATCGAACTCCAACGGAGTGCCGCCGTAGACCTTCTGAATGACGGCGTTCGCATGGTCCATCACTCCCTCCAACCTGGGGAGCAGAGACTCGATGTCGAGCAGATCGGCTACGCGGATGCCGACCCTGGCCACCTTGTCGGTATAGGCGGGGCCGATCCCCCTGCCAGTGGTACCCAGCGCCTGGCTGCCGCGCGCCTGCTCCGCCAGCTCGTCGAGAATGACGTGGTATGGCATCACCAGGTGCGACCGCTCGCTGACGACCAGACGGCCGGTCAGGTCGATGCCTCGCGTCTTCAGACCGCTGATCTCGTCCAGCAGCGCGTCCGGATCGACCACCACGCCGTTGCCGATGACGCCGATGACGTCAGGCCAGAAGACTCCCGAGGGAACGAGGTGGAGCTTGAATTCGCCCAGCGGGTTGATGACCGTGTGGCCGGCGTTGTTGCCGCCCGAGAACCTCGCGACGATACTGGCGTCCGAGGACAGGTAGTCTACGACTTTGCCCTTGCCCTCGTCGCCCCACTGTCCGCCTAGAATGGCTCGGACGGTCATACTGCCCAACCTCGTGTTCTAGACCTATGTCCGCCAACCGAAACCGTCGCCGGCCAAACGCTCCCACGGATTCGAAGAAAGGGAGAGAAACGAACCGGTGGAGCCCGGACGGCTGATCAGGGCCTGCGTCTGAGCGACTCTGCCAGGACGCACTGTCACGTTCCCGACAGACCAAGGGTAGTATATCAGACGCCAAGATGGATGTAAAAACGCGGCGTGGGGCGTAACTGTTCAGAGTTGACGGGGCGAATGCCCTTTTCAAATCCCTCAGATCCCCGCTTTCGCGAGGATGACGGTGCTTTCGCGAGGATGACGGTGCTTTCGCGGGGATGACGGTGGCTGTGTCTGCCCACCGAGTAGAGCGTAGTCGTCATTCCGGCCCACGAGCCGGAATCCAGGGGTGGGGCGGTCAAGCCCACAGCCCCTCTGCCGCCGTCTTCGAACGCACGCCGGCGCGGCGTGCTACTACAGGTATCCCGCGCTCCTGCAGGCGTCTCTGGCCAGCGCGGGCGCCTTGAGTATCTCGTCCGGCTCGACCTGATCCAGCGCCGCGAAGGCCTTGGCAAGCCTGGCCATTGCGTCCCTGATCGCAGGCTCGGCGTCTTCCGCCAGTGTCGCGGCGGTCGCGTAGTCGGCCGCGATCCGCCCGAGCACGCGTTCGTACTCGTCCTGCGGGAGGCCGGCGACCCCCTGACCGGCGACGCGCTCGGAGGTGATCCGCAGCTGCACACAGGCCAGACGGCCAGGTGAGTAGTCGACCGGGGTGGCCGCCGGAGTACTCGTCGGCGCCGGGGTCTCCTCCGAACAGGCGACCAGGCCCACCATCAGGACGACTCCGAGGTATCCTCCGAGCCGGAGGGTTAGAAGACCAAGACGCCGTGCTGCGGCGCTATGTGAGCTGCGCAACGCCACGTGTCAACCGCCGATCGTGTAGACGTGGCCGGCACGGCCCGGACGCTCGGTCGAGCAAACCGCCCCAACGCGGCATGTCAGGCCCGGACGCCGTGAGGCTGGAGCCAACGGTGGGAATCGAACCCACGGCCTGCTGTTTACGAAACAGCTGCTCTGCCTCTGAGCTACGTTGGCTCGTCGAGCCGGCGACTCCGATTGTAGCATGGCTGTACGACTGTCTCGGGGAACGGCAGACCTAGCCGCGTCCGACGAATATCTGCCGCGTCGGCAGCACGGTGACCTCGAGCATGTTGACGTCCGGGGGCAGGACCGCCATCGCCGCCGCCGCCTCGGCCACCTCCGCCGGGGAGATGGCTGGCTCGTCGCGATGCGGCCGGCTCTCCTTGTAGACGCCGCTGTCCGAGACGTCCACCAGTCCCGGGTTGATGCACCCGGCGGTGATACCGTGGGGCCGCCCTTCGAGCGCCGTCGCGCGCGTGAGCGCGATGACCGCCGCCTTCGTGGCGCCGTAGCCTCCCTGCCCTACCCTCGGCTTCTCGGCGGCGATGCTGCCGATGTTGATGATCCGCCCCGAGCCCTGCCGCTTCATGGTCCGCAGCGCCGCCCGTGTGCACAGGAAGACGCCGGTCATGTTGACGCTCAGGAGCTGCCGCCACTGATCGAGCGTCAACTCGTCCAATGGCGCGAACTCCAGGGCGCCCGCGTTGTTGACCAGCAGATCCAGCCGGCCGAATCGTCGGCCCGTCTCGGCGAACAACGCCTCTACCTGGGCCTCGTCGGTAACGTCGGTCCCTATGGCCGCCACCGGGCCGCCTTCGTCGCGAAGCTCCTCCGCGGCGGCCTCCAGAACGGCGGTGTTCCGCGACGCGATGACGACGCCGGCGCCCTCGCGGGCCAGGCGCCGCGCCACACCCTTGCCGATGCCGGTCCCGCCGCCGGTCACTATGGCTACTCTGCCTTCAAGACGTGTCATGTAGTAGACCTCGCCACGCGGGGTTCATCGAGCAAGGAGGCGCCGGAGCGGCTCTAGTATTCGATGATGCCGCGTCCCAGGATGCGGCCCTGCTCCAGGTCATCGCAGGCCTCGAGTATGTCGTCGAGCTTGTAGCGGCGGCTGACCAGCCGGTCGAGGGGAAACTTGCCCTCCTTGTGCCATCGCAGGTACATCTCGAAGTCCTTTTCCGGGTAGGCCGCGCCAAGGCTGCCCCGGTAGATGCGCTGGTGGTACATGAAGAGCCCTGGATCGAGCGTCATCTCCGGCGACGGCATCCCGATCAGCACCGCCATGCCCCCGTGATTGTCGGCGCCCGGCCCGCCCCCGCGGGTGGACGGCAGTATTTGTTCGTTGGTCTGACGCACTCCGATGGCGTCGAAGGCGTAGTCCGCACCGCCGCCAGTCACGTCGACGACGTACTCCACGGGGTCTTGCTCCGTCGCGTTGACCGTGTGGGTCGCGCCGAACTCGCGGGCGAGCTCCAGCTTGTCGTCCTGTAGGTCGATGGCAACGATGGGATGGGCCTCCAGAATAGCCGCCATCCGAATGGCCGACAGCCCTACCCCTCCAACGCCGTACACCGCCACGGACTCGCCCGGCCGCACCTGGGCGGTCCTCAACACGGCCCCCGCACCCGTGAGCACGGCGCAGCCCACGATGCACGAGACATCCATCGGATACTCGCTGGAGATCGGCACGACGTACTCGGCATGGGCGAGCGAGTCCTCTCCCCAGGTATAGACGAGGCCGTGGACGATCTCTTCGCGGTACGTGGCGCCGAGCGGCGGCGGCGTTTGCCGGCCCTTGACCGGCTTCCTGGGGACCCACGTGACTATGGCGTGGTCCCCTTCCTTGAGATGCGTAACATCCCGCCCGACGTGGGTCACGACGCCCGCACCCTCGTGTCCCATCACCATGGGCCTGTCGAGCTTCTGGTTGCGCAGGTTGTGGAGCTGCGAGTGGCACACGCCGGACGACGCGAGCTTGACCAAGACCTGGTCGGGCTTCGGGTCCGGGACCTCCAGCTCGTCCACAATTATAGGCTCACCGGGCGCGGTCTGTATGACTGCTCTGGTCTTCAGCATCTCTCCCTCGCCTGCTCCGCCGACAACGATCCGGCCATGTCGCCCTCGGGACGCCCGCAACGACGCGCTGCGGGCGCGCAAATCATGTACCGGTCAGGCGCGTCAGGTCAACCCCAATCGGCGGCCGCCGGGTCTCGCCGAACGAGTATACTTCGTTGACGGGCCAGATAGCCTCGGTTACACTTCCCGTCGCGACAGCAGCGCTGCTCCGCAGGAGTGAGGTCAGAATGCCCGGGGTGGATCTCGACTTCAAACCGACCGTACCCGTGTTCGACGCCAACATCGCCCTTGGACGCCGCCACGACCGGCGCGTCGCCGTCGACACGGTCGAGGATACCCTGGCCGCGATGGACCGCGCCGGGGTAGACAGGGCGCTGGCGTACTCTCCCCATGCCGCCAACTACGACTCGCGGGAGGGAAACGACCTGCTCCTGGAGACGATCGCCGGAGAGCCCCGGATCGTGCCGCAGATGGTGGGCAACCCGACCTGGGACGACCTGAACGAGTTCTCAGACCGCGTCGACGAGCTGGGCGTCCGCTCCGTCAGGCTGTTCCCCAAGGCCCACAACTACCCATTCGCGCACTGGGTCGTGAAGGAGTGGATGGCGTGGCTCGCCCAAGAACGGATCCCGGTATGGCTGCCTGTCTACACCGAGGCCCCCTGGCTGAAAGACGGCACCATCGACGCGAAGGAGGTCCACGACACCGTCTCGGCATTTCCCGACGTCACCTTCGTGCTGAGCGAAGCCCGGTACGAAGACATGCCCTGGACAATGGTCCTGCTGCGCAGGCTGCCGAACCTCCACGTCGAGATATCGAGAGCGGTCCAGACCGGCGGCGTCACCGAGATCATCGACACTATCGGGGCCGGCCGCGTGCTGTTCGGCTCCCGGTTCCCCGACTCCGAGATACCCCTCCAGCTATACAGCCTGCACCGCAGCGGCCTCAGCGACTCCGACCTCAGGGCAATATGCTCGGGCAACTTGGAGCGCCTGCTCGGGATGACGTGACGCCGTGGATACCCCGGTAGTAGACTTCCACGCCCACTGCGGCCGCATGGGCCGAGTTCGCGTCGACGACGAGCCCGACAGGTTCATCGCCATCATGGACGCCGCCGGCATCGACGCCGCATGCATCAACATGCCGTTCATGGGCGAGGCGAGGCTGAGCAACGACATGGCGGCCGCTTTCGCCGAGGCGCGTCCCGACCGGTTCTTCTTCGCCGCCTTCGTGACGCCGCTCTATCCGGAGGAGGTCGCCCCCGAGCTCGATCGGGCGATAGACGTGCTCGGCGCGAGGTTCGTCAAGATATATCCCGACTTCATAGGCAGGCCCCTCGAGGACTCGATCTGGGACCCGATATTCGAATGGGTCAACGAGCGCGGGCTGCCGATCATGAGCCACGCCATCCTGGCGGACGGCTCGGACGCGGCCGTCACGATCACCGAGCGATACACCGGGCTATGCGAACGGTTCCCTCGCATAGCCTGGGTCATGGCGCACGCCGCAGGCGGAGGAGAGGAGGACGCCATCAACGCCGCGCGCACCCTGCCCAACGTCTACATGGAGACGTGCTCGTCGTCCGGAACGCACCGCGCCGTGCAGCACTCCGTCGAAGGCGCCGGCGCCGACCGGGTCCTGTTCGGGACGGACATGCCGCTGCACGACGCCCGCCGCGAGATAGCCAAGGTGCTCACCGCCGACATCTCAGACGACGCCAAGCGCCGCGTCCTGGGGCTCAACGCCATCGACCTGCTGGGACTCGAGCCAGCGGGAAGGCCTGCCACGCCGTGAACAGCCCGGTCGTCGACTTCCACGCTCACGCCGGCCGATGGGGCCGCGTCCGCATGGACGACGAGGTGGACCGGCACGTCGCCCTCATGGACGCCGCCGGCATCGACAAGGCTTGCGTCAACTGCGTCTTCTACGGCGACGCCCGCAGGAGCAACGACCACGCCGTCCGGTTCGCCCAGCAGCGCCCCGACCGGTTCTATTTCGCGGCCTTCGCCTCCCCCTACTACCCGGAGGAGGTCGCGCCGGAGCTCGACCGGGCGGTCGACGAGCTCGGAGCCAGGTTCGTCAAGATCTACCCGGACTACGTCGGCCTGCCGCTGGAGAGCCCCGTGTGGACTCCGATCTTCGATTGGGTCAACGAGCGCGGGCTCGCCATCATGACGCATGCCCGGCTCGCGCACGTTTCCGACAGCGCGTCCACCATCACCGAGCGGTTCACGAATCTCTCCGAGCGATACCCCGGCATCAAGTGGGTCATGGCCCACGCCGCGGGGGCGGGCAACGCCGACGCGATCAACGCGGCCGCCACGCTGCCGAACGTCTACATGGAGACGTGCGGGTCCTCCGGGAAGGTCGGCTCGGTCCAGGCGTGCGTCGAGGGCGCCGGAGCGGGCCGCGTGCTCTTCGGCACCGACCAGCCGCTCCTGGACCCCCGCAACCAGATCGCCAAGGTGCTGGCCGCCGACATCTCGGACGACGCCAAGCGTCGCGTCCTGGGCCTCAACGCCGTCGAGCTCCTGGGCCTCGACGTGTGACCGCCGACGCGACACAGCCGGGGGCTCCCTGAACGCGAAGCAACGCACGCGGCGGACGATGGACACGCTCTCGGACATGCAGCGCGAGGTCGTAGGCTGCACTCGCTGCCCCAGGCTGGTCGAACACCGGGAGACGGTGGCGCGCGCCAGGCGGCGCATGTACGCGGACTGGGAGTACTGGGGCAGGCCACTGCCCTCGTTCGGCGACCACGGCGCGCGGCTGCTGATCGTCGGCCTGGCCCCCGCCGCTCACGGGGGCAACCGGACGGGCCGGATGTTCACCGGCGACCGCAGCGGCGACTTCCTCTTCGCGACCCTGCACGAGCTGGGGTTCGCGAGCTCCCCGATTTCCCGCGGCCGCGACGACGGCATGGCGCTCAGCGACGCCTACGTCACCGCGGTTGCGCGCTGCGCTCCGCCGGGCAACAAGCCGCTCCGCGACGAGCTCGCCAACTGCCGCCCATACCTGATTGCCGAGCTGTCGCTGCTGCCTCGGGTGCAGGTCGTCATGGCCCTGGGCAAGATAGCCTTCGACGGGGTGCTCTCAGCGTACCGGGAGGCCGGCGCCGCCCTGCCAAAGCCGCAGCCGCAATTCGGCCACGGCGTCGCGTACGAACTGGCGGGGGTTACCCTCATGGCCGCGTACCATCCCAGCCGCCAGAACACCCAAACCGGGCGGCTGAGCCAGGAGATGCTCACGGACGCCTTCCGCAGAGCAAAGGAAGCGCTCAGCTAGACGGCGGCGGCGCTGGTGAACCGCCGTCTCGGAGTGTTAGGCTAGTAGCACCGCAACCGACCAGAGGTCACGACAATGGCAGAGCACGAAGAAGAACTCGTCGACTTCGATCCGCAGCCCGCGGCCGCGATGTGGGGCACGAACCACATCATGTTCGTCTACACGACCGGCCTCGGGATACTGGCCGTGATAGCCGCGCTGGTGCTCCTCTTCTAGCTCCCCTCACCCACCGCCGGGCCGGCGCAATGGGACGCACGGCATGCGTTCCCCCTCCTCTCCCTCGACGGGAGAGGACTGAGGAGGGTACAGACCGGGGAGATAGGTTACACCTAAACCGGGCACATGGGTAACACATTGTGGGATTGTAAAGGCAATCCCACAGGAGGAGGATGTGTTGCCCTGGAAAGAGACGAGCGTCGAATCGGAGCGGTTACAGTTCATTGAGCGCCACTCTGCGGGGGAGGAGACTGTTGCCGAGCTGTGCGGAAAGTTCGGTATCAGTCGCAAGACCGGCTACAAGCTGATCGGTCGGTATGAGGCCTACGGCGAAGGTGGTCTGCTCGACTTGAGCAGGGCTCCTCATCACCACCCCAACGCCACACCCACACAAGTAGCTGAGCGCATCGTCGAGGAGAAGCGCGCCCGTCCCACATGGGGCCCGAAAAAGATAGTCGCTAGGCTGCGTGAGATCGATCCCGACGTGCCCTGGCCGTCCCCCGCCACGGCCAGCGGCATACTGGACCGTGCTGGTCTGGTAAGGCGGCACAAGCGACGACGTAGGGCTACACGCTGGGGCGAACCCTTTGCCGACGCCCAGCGCCCCAACGACGTCTGGTCCATCGACTTCAAGGGCTGGTTCCGGACCTACGATGGAGTGCGCATTGATCCCCTGACGGCCCAGGACGCCATGTCTCGGTACCTGCTGGTGTGCGACGGTCTGCAGCGCCCCACCGGTCCAGAGGTTAAGCGCGTATTGGATCGGGCTTTCCGAGAGTACGGCCTGCCCCACGCCATCCGCACCGACAACGGGCCGCCCTTCGCTGGTCTGGGGCTGGGAAGCCTCACACCACTGTCCACATGGTGGGTCAAGCTGGGGATAGTGCCAGAGCGGATCGAGCCCGGACACCCCGAGCAGAACGGGCGTCTGGAGCGGCTTCACCGAACCCTAAAGACCGAGACGGCTACGCCGCCTAAAGCCGAATCCACCGAAGGAGGGCGTCGGGTCAGTGTCCTGAAGCGGCAAGAGGGTGCTCCTGTGAATCTGGGATAATGGTTTTGAAACACGAAACCGACCCCAGAACAAGGAGCACCCAATAGATGCTACCACGCCACCACCCCGACCGCATCCGTATCGCCTTCGACGATCACCGCCTGGTGGCCAATGCCGGGCTGATCCTTCCGGCCACCCTCGCCCTGCGCCTCGGCCTGCCCCAACTCGTCCAGCAGTGCCTCGACCTGGGCAATGCGCCGGGCCGGGCCAACACGGGCGACAAGATGATGACCCTGGTTGCGTCTGCGCTGGCTGGCGGCGACTGTATTGACGACGCCGATGTGTTGCGCACCGGGGGGACAGCCCGCACCCTGGGCGGCACGGTCAAGGCGCCCTCCACCCTGGGCACCTTCCTGCGCAGTTTCCGGTGGGGCCATGTCCGCCAACTGGACCGGGTGAGCCGGGAGCTGCTGGCCCAGGCCTGGGCGGCTGGGGCCGGACCCAGCGACGCACCGTTCACCATCGACCTTGATTCGACGATCTGCGAGACCTACGGACTGGCCAAGGAGGGCGCCCGCCACCACGGCTATACCGGCAAGCGGGGCTATCACCCGCTGCTGGCCATTGCCGCCGGAACCGGCGACGTGCTGATGGCCCGGCTGCGTGAGGGCCGCGCCAACACCGCCCGCGGCGCCGCCCACTTCCTGCGGGAAACGGTGGGGCGGGTGCGCTACGGCGGGGCCAGGGGACAACTCACGGTGCGGGCCGACAGCGGCTTCTACACCCACGCCCTGGTCGTCGTCTGCCGCAAGCTGGACGTGCGCTTCTCCATCACCATCCGCCAGCACAAAAGCCTGCACAATCTCATCGAGGCGATACCCGAAGATGCCTGGACGCCGGTTCCCTACTGGATGGACGGCGCCGCCGATGTGGCCGAGATCACCTACACCCCCTTCCAGAGTGAGCCCGACGCCGCGCCGGTACGGCTCATCGTGCGGCGGGTGAAGCCCACGCCCGGTTCCCAACTGGCCCTCTTCGCCACCTACAGCTATCACGGCTTCATCACCGACCGGGACGGGGAGACCCTGGAACTGGAGGCCGACCACCGCCGCCACGCCGAGATCGAGAATGCCATCCGAGACCTGAAGTACGGCGTCGGACTCAACCATCTCCCCTCGGGCCGCTTCGCCGCCAACGCCGCCTGGCTGGCGGTCCAGGTGATGGCCCACAACCTGGCCCGCTGGACAGCCCGCATCGGTCTGGGCGAGGGGGTGGTGACCACCAGGACCCTCCGGCGGCGCTTCTTCTCCCTGGCCGGACGGCTCACCCGCTCGGCCCGCCGCCTCACTTTGCATCTGCCACAGGGCTGGCCTTGGGAAACCCAGTTCACTCGCGCCCTGGCTCGATTGCGAGCCATTCCACTCCCGACCTGACGGCGCCCGTTTGCCACTGACCCGCCATCAGGCCAACTGAACGTCCCCGCCAACTCGCGCCACCCTGGTCCGCGAGCGCCTCTTGCCGCGTCCTCTGTCCTCATCTTGTCCCACAGCGCCCATCGCAGACCGCCATTGGCGCCCCCAAAAGCGCCTGCAGACCCCCCGCCAACCTCCCGTCTACCCGAATTCGAGCCCGGATCATCGCCCCTGTAACTCCCTCACTCCTCTTCCACTGTCCTCACGCCGTCCATCCATGTCCATCGGTGGATTCGGGCTAAACCGGGCACATGGGTAACACATTGTGGGATTGTAAAGGCAATCCCACAGGAGGAGGATGTGTTGCCCTGGAAAGAGACGAGCGTCGAATCGGAGCGGTTACAGTTCATCGAGCGCCACTCTGCGGGGGAGGAGACAGTCGCCGAGCTGTGCGGAAAGTTCGGTATCAGTCGCAAGACCGGCTACAAGCTGATCGGTCGGTATGAGGCCTACGGCGAAGGTGGTCTGCTCGACTTGAGCAAGGCTCCTCATCACCACCCCACCGCCACACCCACACAAGTAGCTGAGCGCATCGTCGAGGAGAAGCGCGCCCGTCCCACATGGGGCCCGAAGAAGATAGTCGCTAGGCTGCGTGAGATCGATCCCGACGTGCCCTGGCCGTCCCCCGCCACGGCCAGCGGCATACTGGACCGTGCTGGTCTGGTAAGGCGGCACAAGCGACGACGTAGGGCTACACGCTGGGGCGAACCCTTTGCCGACGCCCAGCGCCCCAACGACGTCTGGTCCATCGACTTCAAGGGCTGGTTCCGGACCGACGATGGAGTGCGCATTGATCCCCTGACGGCCAGGACGCCATGTCTCGGTACCTGCTGGTGTGCGACGGTCTGCAGCGCCCCACCGGTCCAGAGGTTAAGCGCGTATTGGATCGGGCTTTCCGAGAGTACGGCCTGCCCCACGCCATCCGCACCGACAACAGGCCGCCCTTCGCTGGTCTGGGGCTGGGAAGCCTCACACCACTGTCCACATGGTGGGTCAAGCTGGGGATAGTGCCAGAGCGGATCGAGCCCGGACACCCCGAGCAGAACGGGCGTCTGGAGCGGCTTCACCGAACCCTAAAGACCGAGACGGCTACGCCGCCTAAAGCCAACCGGAGACGACAGCGTCGGGCTTTCGACCGCTTCAGGCACAGCTACAACGTCGAGAGGCCCCACGAGGCCCTCGGGCAGCGACCGCCCTCCCGACTCTACACGTCCTCGTTTCGCCCCTATCCCGCACGCATCAGCTCGCCAGAGTACGGAACTGGGGTCACGGTACGAAGCGTCCGCAGCACCGGACAGATCAAGTGGAGGGGGCAAATGGTCTACAAGAGACCTCCGGTTCGCTAGACGACCTCCCTCACAGCGTGATGTTCTCCCCTCCCTCTGACTCCCTCCTGCCAGGGGAGGGCGAACAAAGACGCAGCAGCCGGTCGAGGTTGCCGGCGCAGAGCGCCCGCAGGGTCGATTCGGGCAGGCCGTACCGGTGCAGGTGGTAGAGTTGCGCCGCCAGAGGCGAGTCCGGGAACCTGGAGCCGAACAGCACGCGCGACTCGCCCGCGATGCCGACCAGCTTGGCCACCCCGTCGGTGCTGACGAAGCGCGAAATCTCCATGTGCAGGTTCGGCAGAGCCTTCATCAGGGCCAGCGCCCACGGTGCCTGCGGGTACTGTACCTCGGCGAGCACGACGTTCAGGTCCGGGAAGTCGGACAGCGTGTCGTAGAGCGCCGACGGGTCGAACTCATCCAAGTATCCGAGGACCTGTCCCCGTCTCGGCGACGCGTAGTTGACGGGCAGCCACACCGGCACCCGCGCCGCCGCCGCCCACTCGAACCACTCCCCGACGGCCCACGGCCGCAGCGGATAGCCGTGGAGCGCGGGCAGCATCCGCATCGACGACGCCCTGCCCGCCCGCATCGCCTCGGCGAAGCGTTGCAGGTCGTCCCACGTCGGGCTGCCGATGAGCTGCGGCACCAGCCTGGGCTCGTCCTTCAGCGCGGCCTCCAGCCATCGATTCCCGCCGATCGGATCGGTGGCCCCCACCGTCGAGTAGACCAGCGCACGCGCGACGCCGGCGCGGTCCATCTCGCGCAGCGCGTCCTCCACAGAGTCGAAGAGGACACGTCGGTCGTTTCGGCGTCCGAGCGCCATGTTGGCGTCGAACACCGGGACCGCCGGCCGGAAGTGCAGGTCTACCTCGCCCACGGCGTGTACCTAGTCCGAGATGCCGTCGGTCGCGACGCGGTCCACTTCGTAGCGGGCGTCCTGTTCGGGAATGTCGAAGCCGAAGAGCACCCGGTCCGCTCTGGCGCCTTCGATTGAGCTCGCTTCCATGAGCCTGTCCTTCATGCGTCTTCTTCGTTGCGCTCGTTCTCGAAGTCATTCACTACCGGTGTGACTTCTTCTATGAAGCGCCTCAGCGTTTTCGCCAGCGCACTTGCAAAGGAGTCGTCCAGCGCGCCACGACGCGTTACGAGAATCTCGCGGTTCTCGACTCTCTGATCGTCGCATACGTGCAGTCCTTCGAGCCTGCTTTCCAAGTCCTCCATGTCTCTGCCCCAGTATGCAAATCCCACATCAGCGGCCGGAAGTGGAGGTCTACCTCGCCCACGGCGTGTCCCCTAGTCGCCGGTCAGGTCCGCGACCTGAGGCAGCACTTCCTCCACGAGCAGGCGCATCGACTTGTACCAGCCCTCCCTGTCCTCGCTGTTGTCCAGCACCATCCCCAGCAGGACGCCGAAGCCGCCGGCGGCCTCGTACAGGTTGCGGATCTTCCGGGCGACCGTGTCCGGGGAGCCCACGAGCCACAGGTGCTCGAGCATGTATTCCAGGTCGATGTCCTCGTTGGCGACGCTCTCGTCGTGCTTCATCCCCGCGACGAGGGGGTACGGGCCGTAGTTGAACAGCGGGAAGAGATATTCCCCCCAGGCGCGGAACAGCATGCCCTCCCGTGCGGCCCTGATCGCCTCCTCGTCGGTGTCAGCGACCCACACGTCGCGGACCAGCCGCCACTCGCTCCGCGACGGCGGCTCCCTGTTGCCCCGCTTTGCGCCCTCGAGCACGGCCTCCCAGTGGCTGGCGATGTAGGCCGGCCCCAGGCCGAGGCTCATCGGGATGTAGCCGCGCTCCCCCGCGATCTTCAGCGTCTCGGAGCCGGGGCTTGCCGCGGCGACGCCTATGGGCGGATGCGGCTTCTGGAACGGCGTCAGGAAGTGCCTCAGGCTCGCCCACTCCCACTCCTTGGGATCGGGCACCGCCGCCTTCCAGTGCTTGGTCTTGTGCTCCTTGGGATCGTCGCCGCCGGCCCATAGCATGAGCATGATCTCCAGCGCCTCCCGGGTCATCTCCCGGTTCTCCCCGGCGTCGAAGTCGACGTCGAACATGATCGCGTCCGTCTGCAGACCGCCCGCCCCTATTCCGACGAGCAGCCTGCCCTGGGAGAGATGGTCCAGGTAGGCTATCCGCAGGGCCAGCTCGGCCGGATGGTGGTACGGGAGCAGGTGCGCGCCGGCGCCGAGCTTGATGTTCTTGGTGCGCATGAGGGCCTGGGCGATCATCAGGTCGGGCGAGGGTATCGGCTCCCACGGCGCGGTGAAGTGCTCTCCTATCCACGCCTCCTGGTAGCCCAGCTCGTCGGCCAGGGCGATCACGTCAAGGTCGAACTGGTGCGCGTCGTACAACGGGCGTTCAGGTGGGTGTGAAGGCATCAGGAACAGCCCTGCTTTCATAGCGGCACCTCGCTCACGGCATGGGGTAACAGGAGTTCGTACATGGTCATTCCGCTGGGATGACCGGCAGTACGACGTGGGAGGGATGGCTACGCGAGTGCTCCACCGTTTGGCGGGCGGCTCTGAGCTCGGCGTCCTTACCGAAGGCGTGTCCCGTGTTGGGGTTGCGGTCGAACCTGGGGAAGTTCGACGACGATATCTCGATCCGGACCGCGTGGCCCCGCTTGAAAACATTGCCGGTCACGCCAGCCTCGATCTCGTACCGGTAGACCTGGCCCGCGGTCAGCAGGGTCGGATCGGTGCGGCTCTCGCGGTAGCGGGCGCGCAGGATGCCGTCGCACAGGTTCATTGCGTAGCCGGAGGGGGCCACGTCGACCAGCTTGACGGTCCAGTCGGTGTCCGGCCCGTCCGTGGCGGCGTACAGGACCGCGGTGATCGGCCCGGTCACCTCCATGTCGCGCTCCAGGGGCGGGGACGTGTAGCAGAGCACGTCCGCCCGCATCTCGACGTTGCGCTGGTCGTACGGGCCCCAGGGCACGATGTGGCTCGAGCAGCAGTTCGCGCCGCCCATCGTCTGCACAGGGAACCGCGGATCGTAGACGAAGCGGTCGGCCTGCTCGTCGCCGGGCCCGTTGGTGGACAGCCGGCCGTCACCTCGGACGCTGTTGGCGCCGCCTCCGGAGTGGAGGTACCACTGCTGCCAGCCCGTCCGGGCCAGCGGCCACTCGTGCTCGTCCCGCCACTCGTTGGCTCCCATGATGAAGAGCCGGAGCGGAGGCTCGTCGACGATCCCGTTGTCGATGCCCTTCAGCCAGTAGTCGAACCAGCGCGTCTCCATCCCGTCCAGGTCGGCCAGCGACCCCGCCCCGAAGTCGACGTCGCCGGTCTTGGACGACTCGCTGAGTCCGTGAGGCCACGGGCCGACGATCAGCTTGCTGTGCCGGGCCTCCGGGGTGCCGCCGTGCAGCCTCAGGCCGTTGAAGTTCTTGAAGCTGTCCGGCGCGTACAGGTCGTACCAGCCGCCCATGTTGAACGCCGGCGCCGCGATCTCGTCCCACCGCCCCTCGACGTCGATGGCCTTCCAGTAGTCGTCGTAGGTCGGGTGCTCGATCCAGTCCTTCCAGAAGTCGAGGTCGCGGCCCGCGAGGCGGTCCATCTGTATCATCGGCAGATGCCGGAACGCCTCCGTCCAGTCGTGGTACTCGATGCTCTGCCCGGTCCGTCCGTTCGTCCGCATGCCCCACGTTGCGAGGACATTGAGCTGGAACGCCCCGCCGGGGAAGACCAGGCCGCCGAAGAAGTCGGTGGCGATCACCCTGGGCGCCATGCACGTCAGGTACCGGCTGCGATGCACCGCGCTCTGCCATTGGACCAGGGCGACGTAGGAGCCGCCCGCCATGCCGATCCTGCCGTTGCTCCACTCCTGCTCGCCGATCCACTCCTGGGTGTCGAACCCGTCGGCGCCGTCGTTGACGAACGGGTAGTAGTCGCCGTCCGAGTCCCAGCGCCCGCGGATGTCCTGCACGACGCAGACGTAGCCGGCGTTGGCCAGCGACCGCGCCCTGGAGATCATGACGTCCGAGTTATTGCTGTACGGAGTCCGGAACAGCACCGTCGGAAAGGGCCCGGGCGCCCTGGGCCGGTAGATGTCGGACGACAACTCGACCCCGTCCCTCATGGGCGTCCTGACGTTCAGGTCCATCTCTACGTCGTATTGAGGAGGCATACTTGTCCCTTGTCGAAGTCTACTTCGCCGGCATCGTCGAGTTGAACTGAAGCGCGAGGTCTACGAAGTCGGCCATACCGTAGTCCGAGGCTACTCCTTCCGGCTCCACGCAGACGAACCCTGTCATCGGCCGGCCGGTGAAGTCCATGGGCCGGACGTGGGGGCGGTCCAGCACGTCGTCGTACAGGCCCTTGCCGACGCGGACGATCACCTCGTCGCCGATGATCCCGGCGCACATGTGTCCCCTGATCATAAAGGCCAGACCGCCGAACATCTTCTTTTCGACGTAGTCCGGCGCCTCGTGTAGCTGCGCCCTGACCCGTTCGGCCAACTCGTCCGAGAACGCCATCGACGAACCCCTCGCGCGGCGGCGTGAGATGTGCCGCGCGGCGCCAGCGTCTACGGGCTTCAGTCTAGGTGGGCGCCGACCGGCGGTCAAGCACGCGAGCTGCCGGACGGCCGGGTTAACGTTCCGCGTCAATGCCGACACGCAACCCGTTCACCCCGAGTAGCGCCCTTCGATACACCCAGACGAAGCGTCAGGGCACTTAGGGCAGTCGGCAGTGGCGCGTATCGAGAGGCGCACGCAGGGTCCCCCAAACGTGAACATCTGCCAGTCCCCCCGGGGGTGTGGAGATCCACACTGCTGACGTAACATGTGACAACGTACCCCGACGCGACGCGTCCTGTGTGGAGGAAGACTCGTGATCGACTTTGCCAACTCGTACATGACCTGGTTCGGCGCCACCGGAGACAGTATTTCAAGGATCGCCGTCGAAGCCGCCTGCACGCTGGTCGACGATACGGGCTCGGAGGACGACTTCTACCTGATTGCCCCATGCCGGGCGGAGCACACCCACTCCGACGGTCAACTCATCGTCATGCCCAACTACGACTTCCGGGGCATATTCGGCCGGACAGAGTACCGCATACTCCGCAAGCACTGGGTCAGCAACCCGGACTACCTGGGCAACCCCGGCCTGGACACGACGGGCGGCCGGGTCCAGGACGAGGCGGGGCGACACGCCGACAGGTGGGACGAGGTGAGGCTCGATATCCGGCGCTTTGACAGCTTCACCGAGCTGGTAGACCAGCAGGCCGTGGTCGACGCGACGCTCGAGAACAGGCCGCTCGTCTCCAGGACGGAGCTGTCCGACGATGCGTCAGGCGTAAGAGCCATGCTCGAATACCCCGTCAAGACTATTAATGTGTTGAAGAGCCCGGCCAGGTACCAGGTCGACACAGGGCCGATCATCGTGCCGGACTTCGCCTCGACGGCGGACCTGGCGATTGCGCGGTTCGACCTGGCCCACGTCGTCTACAACCTGTTCGACCGGGGCGAGCTCATCCTGCGCAAACCCATTGCCGTAGGCGAGGGCGCCTCCCGCACCAGCGTCACAGACTACTCCCACAGGGTCAAATACACCGGCAGGAACAGCCTGCTGGCTGCGTAGCCTGGTACTATCCGCCGGGTCAAAAGAGCAGCCGTCCGGCCCTTCAGGCGCCGACTCACGACGCTGATGCCAGAGGGAGTGACGACGCGCGGAGCGGGAGTGAAGCCTGCTACCCGGGCCGCTGCTGGCGCTTCAGGTACCCGATCAGCACGAGGGCCGGAAGGGCGGTTAGCAGAATGGACGACACCAGCGAGAGGGCTAAGGCGATACCCAAGTGCAGCCACGCGGAACCGGAGTCGGCGCGTCGTCTTCTTCACAGAGCGAGAGGGCTAAGGCGATACCCAAGTGCAGCCACAGCATGAACGCCAGAACGACAAGCAGGTTCATACCCAGCATGGTCGGGAGCACCGCCCGCCAATGCCTCAGCTGATGCCTTGCGACTGCCAGGGCCAACATTCCCAGGACGAACGCGGCAGTGACGTACAGCGGCATGAACAGGGTGTAATTCCTAGACGGATCAGCGTCAGAGCCACTGAAGACGAGCATTGACCAGCAGGACGCGAGCAGCGCCAGAATCCCAATCGTCAACCCCGCACTCTTGCTCACTCTGTCATCCTTCGACACGATAGCAAGCACGATCGCCGATACGGTCAGCGCAAATGCCAGGGTTAACCACAGTCTCAGGATCATCTCCAATATGGCCCTCTGCCCTGTCACGGCCAGCGCGACGGGGAGGACGATCAACAACGACAGGACGGACACTGGGACGCCGGCCAACAGTGGGAAATCCTGTCTCCGATACTGACTCAGCGAGAGGGCGACCCCTGTCATAGAGAGCGAGATCGCCAGCGCCGCCGCCAAGAATCCGACGTTCGACAGCAACAGGCGTGTCTTGGCAAAAAACGAGAAGTCTGTTGGCGAGTAGCGTCCGACGGCGTGTCGGGTCCACACTCGGTCAGATCTGCCCACCACAACACCCTGAAGCCCCATCGCCGAAGTCCCATCGCCTCGATCACATTGCCCGTGCGATCATCGTAGACGATACTACCCGGTTCTTGCGCGACTTGCCTGGGGCCCAGTTGGGTCGTCGCGTGTTCCTGCACCCACACGTTGGCCTCTTGGTGCAGGTAGGCGGACAAATAGGCTACCCGCGATTCCCCGTCGGCGCCAATCAGATGTCGGGGCCTCGTATCGCATATCTGCCCCTCGGCGTTTCCGTGCTCTGGCCGCCCCATTGGAACCGATCGATCGACGCGTTCTCCCAACTTATCCCCCCATCGCGGCTGCGATACTCAGCCCGTTCCCATCCTCCGGCGTATACGGTCCCGTCTTCAGCAACCCCAATGTTCCAGATGCCGACGGCCCGATCCGGGTAGCTTGTAGCGACGCTGGCGAGCGCCGCAACTCCGGCCATGAGTATCGCCCATCGCAGGCGCGGGCCCTCGGCGCGGGCGGCGCCGCGCCGCCAGACCCAGACCGCTATGCACAACCCCACCGGGATGACCACGGAGTCGGTAACGTCTTGAGGGGACCCCGCTGTCCCGCCCGCAGCGATCGACAGCCCGCGAAGAATCCAGTTGTGCACAGGCTCAAACGTGTTGAACGCCGCGTACAGCAGCGGCAGCCCGACGTAAGAGGCGATGAACGCCACGCGTTGACCGGCGGCGCTCTTGCCTACAACAAACGACAACAGGAACGCCAGCAGCGGCGACGCGAGCACCACCGAGGCAAGGTCGCTGAGCTTCCCCGTGACCCACGAGTCCGGCCACACCGACTTGAACACGAGGTCGTTCAGCAGCAGCACGACCAGCGCCGCGACGGTCGCAGGGTGTATCAGCGCTGCCTCGCACCGGCGACCGAAGCTGCTATTCTCTGGCGCTCTCCACGACCGACTATTTTCCTTGAACCCGACACTACGTTCGCGTCATCGAGTGCGGCTGGGGGCAAGACGAATGTGGAGGCTTCAGGATCGAACTATACAGAACATTACCGCGATTCGCGATTGCACGGGGTACTAGCACCCTGCCCCTCGGCCAATTCTCACACACGAGCGCCTCGGGCCAACGCGCCTGCGATCAAGCTCAGAACGCCGGATGCACCCGCACGTATGTGCTACAGTGACTCCCGGCAAAGGACCGGACGGGAGCAGCGTCACGTGGTCGTGCGGGCGGGAAGTCTCAAATACGGCGGAAGACCAGTGTCTCATTTCGCCCCGCGCTCTTCCGACTCAGACAGGACGAGTGAGACACAGGGTGTCTCATCTTACAGCCAGGTGTCCCACGGTCCAGATATAAATGGGACAGAATGGAAACTTTCGGGCGAAAGAATCTGGAATCGACCGCGGCGGTCTCAAAAAAGGGCAGTGCCCGCGTCTAGTCTGAGCGCCTGTCCCCCCGTGCTAGCATTGACAGGATGCGCACGGCTCAAAGGAGTAGCACATTGGGCGAGTTCGCGGTTGTGGCCGACGGCCTTTCCAGGGACTTCGGCAGCGTCAAGGCCGTCGACCGGATAGACTTGGCGGTCTCCAACGGCGAGATATACGGCTTCCTGGGACCGAACGGGGCCGGCAAGACCACCGTCCTCCGGATGCTAACTACCCTGCTGCTGCCGACGGGCGGAAGCGCCCGGGTGGCCGGCTACGACATCGTAGACGAGCCCAACGCCGTGCGGCTCCGTATCGGCGCCGCGCTACAGGAGGCCGCCCTAGACGCCAAGCAGACCGGGCGCGAGCTGCTCCGGCTCCAAGCACGCCTATACGGCCTCCGCGGAGCGGCGGTCAAGAGACGCGTCGAGGAGATGGCGACGCTGGTCGACATCGGCGACGCCATGGACCGCCTGATCGGCACGTACTCCGGCGGCATGAAGCGGAGGCTCGACCTGGCCGCCGGTCTCATCCACAGCCCTCAGGTCCTCTTCCTAGACGAGCCGACCACCGGGCTCGATCCGATCAGCCGGGCCAAGGTCTGGGACGAAGTCCGGCGCGTCAACGCCGAGACGAGCGTGACGGTGTTCCTCACGACCCAGTACCTCGAGGAGGCCGACCATCTCGCCCAACGCGTCGGCATCATCGACGAGGGCAGGATCGTGGCGGAGGGCTCGCCCACGGACCTGAAGCGCTCGATCGGCTCGGACGTCATCATCGCGAAGATCGACGGCGAGACGGCCGACGCCGCGCCCTTCTGCGAGCGTATCGCAGGAGTCTCCAACGTCAGCGTGCACGCCGACGAACTCACCTTGAGCGTGGCGGACGGCGCCAAACTGATCGGCCCGGTCGCCATCGCCCTCAACGAGTACGGCGCGAACGTACAGGAGCTGATCCTGAGGACCCCTACCCTGGACGACGTCTTCCTCCACTACACCGGCGCGCGGCTCGGAGTGAACGCCGACGGTCGACGGAGCGAGGAGGCGGCATGACCGCTGCCAGCCCCGTTCAGGCCCGAGAAGCGGGTTTCCTCGGCGACGTGGTCTCCGTGGCGACGCGCGCGTTGCGCTCCGTCAGCCGCGACCCCGAGACGGTCATCCCGGCCCTGATCGTCCCGGTCTTCTTCTTCGCCGTGAACATCGGCGCCCTGGAGGATATCGTCGAGCAGGGCAGCAATATCGACTTCAAGGCGTTCCAGCTTCCGGTCGCCATCATCTTCGCCGTGACTGGCGTGTCGAGGGCCGTCACGCTGGTGCTCGACATCCAGAGCGGCTACTTCGACCGGCTGGCGATGACGCCGGTACGCCGGTCGGCGCTGCTGCTCGGCCTGATGGTCTCGGACGTCGCTCTGGTCGTCGCTCTGTCTGTCCCGGTGCTGATCATGGGATTCGCAGTCGGCGTCCGCTTCGAGAGCGGTATACCCGGCATATTCGCGTTCGTCGCAATCGCCGCGCTGTGGAGCCTCGTCTACGCGGGATTTCCCTACGCGATCGCGCTCAAGACGGGCAACCCCGCCACCGTGAACACGAGCTTCGTCCTGTTCTTCCCGTTCATCTTCCTGACGCCGATCTTCATACCGATCGACGCGATGACGGACTGGATGGCGACTATAGCGACGTACAACCCCGTCACGTACCTGCTGGAGGCTCTACGGTCCCTGGTAATCGAGGGCTGGGACTGGCCCGCCCTGGCCCGGGGGCTGGCGTCAGTCGCGGGCGTCGGCGCGGTCAGCCTCTCACTCGCCCTGTGGGCCCTGCGAGGCCGCGTAACCCGCCGTTAGCCCCGCGGCGGCTCCTACGCGTGGAAGCGCGCTATGTGAGGAGGAGACCATGTGCGAGAAACTCGAGGCAGGATTTCATCAGGCGATGCTCGACATTTACCACGTCGGAGCGAAACGCGGCCATCGTGCCACCTACTTCCTGAGAATGGTCAACGACCACGGAGGGGTGGCTGCCGCCCGACGACTGCCTGCCGCGCCTGAACCCCAGGCAGAGTTATCCAGCCTATGGGAGCTCGATCTGCTCGACTACTCAATGGAGGCTCTCGTTCTGGAGCCGCGTTGGGCGGAGCTCTTCACGGACGCCGAGCGCAAGGCCGCACGCTACCGGTTGGACCAGTACAAGTCGTGACCGTACGCTCGCGAGACCCGCCTTCAGGGACAGGCGGATCGAACCCGCCTCTGCGCTCACGACGCAGCCTCGCGTTTTTGGGGGTTCGGTCGTCGCGCTGAGGACGGGCTGCACACTTTGCAAGTGCCCCTTTCACATTGTGCAGCCCATTGGCCGCTATCGAACGCGAGAGCGTTTCCGGCTTGTTGCGCCATAGGAACCGCGACCCCGTACGGCGGCGGGCGAGTTGGAAACCGCCGTCGGCGGCGACGACTCAATAGCGTATCCGGGACCCGGAACTCCCGCAGAGGCCCCAAGATGCACAACTTGCAAGTGGCGCTTGCAATATGTGCAACGCACTGCTACGGTGGAAGGTGTCATGATCGAGCGGGAGATCAAGTCCAGACTGCTCACACTGTTCCAGCAATACCCCTTCGTGACCGTTACCGGCCCGCGACAATCGGGCAAGACGACGCTGTGCCGCGCCACCTTTCCCGATCTCGCGTACGTCAATCTGGAGGCGCCGGACCAACGAGAATTCGCCGAGTCCGACCCCCGAGGCTTCCTCTCGCGGCTCGACGAGGGCGCGATCATCGATGAGATTCAGCACGTTCCGGCGCTGCTATCCTATCTTCAAGTCCTCGCCGACGACAAAGGACTCAACAGCCTTTTCGTGCTCACCGGCAGCGAGCAGTTCCCGCTCTCCGACGCGATTAGCCAGTCACTGGCTGGACGTACGGCCCTGCTCCGCCTGCTGCCGTTTTCTCTGGCGGAACGACGGCGGGCCGGCGCAAGCAACACGATCGACGACGTTCTCTACTCGGGCTTCTATCCCCGGATTCACGATCAGGGACTCGTGCCGAGTCAGGCGCTCGGCGACTACTTCGAGACGTACGTCGAACGCGACGTGCGCCGGTTGGGGCTGACCAGCAACCTATCGACCTTTCGACGTTTCGTCCGCCTCTGCGCAGGACGAATCGGCCAACTGCTCAATCTCTCCTCCCTGGGCGCGGACGCCGGGGTCACCCATACGACGGCGCGTAGCTGGCTCTCGCTTCTGGAGACCAGCTACCTCGTTTTCCTCGTCCACCCGTTTCACGCCAACCTTCGGAAGCGTTTGGTCAAGTCCCCAAAGCTCTATTTCTACGATGTTGGACTCGCCAGCTATCTGATCGGCATCGAAAACGCGGGGCAGATAGCCACGCATCCCCTTCGCGGCGCCCTTTTCGAAAATGCGGTGGTCGCCGAGGTACTCAAGCACCGTTTCAACCTGGGCCAGCAATCAAACCTGTCCTTCTTCCGGGACTCCAGAGGATTGGAATGCGACCTCCTTTACCAGACAGGCCGCGAAATAGCCGCCTTCGAGATCAAGTCCGGCTCCACGGTTGCATCCGACTACTTCGCCTCCCTCAACCGCGTCTCAGCGCTGATACCGGAGATATCGACCAGGACCGTGGTCTACGGTGGCGGCGCTCGCCAGTCACGAAGCGACAGCGAAGTAGTGCCTCTGGGCGAACTATCGAAAGTGTTGGAGCGACTTGACTGACAGTCAGGGACCGCCTGCTACGGGTCCCAGCGGGTGGCGGCGATGTGCGTGATGCCGTCATCGAGGGTGATGTAGTAGACGGTCAGCACGCTGCCGTCGGATAGCTGCGTGGAGTGAGGATAGCCAACGTCGCTCTCCGGGCTCCCCCGCGGCGGCAGTTCGCCAACATGTCCACCGTCGTCACGCAGCACGACCGTCCGATCGACGTCCCACGACCGGCCGCCGTCGCTGCTGAACACGGCCCGGATGCCCATGGGCGCGGCGCGGTAGCCGTGGGTGAGCAGAACCCGGCCGTCTCGGAGCGTGATCAGGTGCGGCGGCGATCTGGGCGTCCAGACCTCGGTGGTCAGCGTCTCGGACCAGGTTATGCCGCCGTCCTCGGACCACATCTGCACCAGGTATCCGCCCGACTCTCCGTGGTCCGTCCGGGACAGGCACAGGACACGACCGGGCTCCACCTCGAGGAACGCGGACTCGCCTCCGGGAGAGCCCACCCTGTAGAGTCTCCAAATACGGCCGCCATCGACGCCTCTCCAGACGTAGACGCGAGGAGCTCCGTCCCCCGCAGTCCCGTAGACCGGCGCGAGGATGGCGCCGTCGCGCAGGACGATAGGGCGGGGGAACCCGTTTCCACGGAGTCCGGGGACATCCCACTCTCTGCGCCGCCAAGTCCGGCCTCCGTCCTCGGACCGCTGCAGGAACAGCGTCGGCAGGTTGACCACTATTCTCCCATCGCCCTGCGGGTGCGCTCGGGCCCACAAGCCTCGTCTATTGGCCTCCTCTTCTCGGGAAGCAGGCCACACCTCGGCGCCCATCTTGCCGGCGCACACGTACGAGCCGTCCTCCGCGACCCCGGAGAAGCGATCGCTGCGCTCTCTCGTGCTGGAGCCAGGCCAGACCGCGGGGAGCGTCGGATCGTCGGTCTCCGCCCAGGTATCGCCCTCGTCGGCGGAGACGAGAACGGTCCAGTCGCCGACAGCGTGGTGGTCATGAAAGGTCGACCGGCTGAAGCCGATCGTCAGGCGCCAGTCCGCAAGGTGATTCAGGACGGGAAACGCCCCGTAGACGCCCTTTTCCTTGAAGATTATGGAGTGCTTCATACCGGCCCTTCCTGCCCCATCACGTCAAGAGGGCGATAGTGTATCAGAGCCTGCCGGCCGCGTTGCTATAATCCGAGCGGCCCTAGCGGTCTCACGAAAACAAGGGAGGTATCAGGCCCATGATCGCCAACGGCACGGTCCCATGCGGCATCGCAATACCGCAGGTCTTCACCGACGGCCAGCCGGTTGACATGACGCTGGTCCGCGATTTCGTGGCGCGCGCCGAGCGCCTGGGCTACGACAGCATCTGGGTGCAGGAGCAGATCATCGGCCAGGCGCCCGTCCTGGAGCCGCTGGCGCTGCTGAGCTACGTTGCCGCGGTGACGCGCGACATTCGGATGGGCACGGCCGTCATCATCACGACGACCCGCAACCCGATACTGCTCGCCAAGCAGATCGCCACCGTGGACGCCATGAGCGGCGGGCGCCTCATCGCCGGGCTCGCGTTGGGCGGCCGACCGGCGGACTATGGGCCGCTGGACGGCCCGTCCTCCCACCGAGTGGGACACTTCCTCGAAAGCCTACAGCTGATGAGGGCGCTGTGGAGCCAGGAGCGGGTCGACTTCGAGGGCCGCTTCTGGCGGCTCGAGTCGGCGTGGATCGCGCCGCGGCCCGTGCAGCAGCCCCTGCCCGTGTGGTTCGGCGGCCGCCACCCAGACGCGCTGCGCCGCGCGGTCGACCACTGCGACGGGTGGATGGGCGCCGGCTCGACGACGACGGCCCAGTTCTCCGAGCACGTGCGGGTCCTCCGGCGCAGGATGGACGAGACGGGGCGTGATCCCGCGACGTTCCCGATATCAAAGCGCGTCTACGTGGCGTTGGACGACGACGGGGCCCGCGCGGAGCGGCGGCTGCGGGAGTGGTTCGGCGTCCGATACGCGCCGCGCCCACAGCTCGGCGCGCAGGTGTCGGTCTGGGGCAGCGCCGCGCAGTGCGTCGAGGGGCTGCAGAGGGTGCTAGACGCCGGCGCTCAGATGCTCATGCTCAACCACGTGTTCGACCACATGGAGCATCTGGAAGCGCTAGCCGAGGAGGTAGTCCCGCACCTGGAGGCGCCGGCCGGCTAGGGTTGGACCGCGCCGTTGGCGGCGCGGCCCTGCGTCCTACCCGCCGTTCTTGCTCTGGATAGCCTTGACTATGGAGGCCGGGTTCATCGGCAGGTCGTACATCCGCACGCCGATGGCGTCGTATACGGCGTTTGCGACCGCCGCGAGCGGCGGTACCAGCGGCACCTCGGCCACGCCGCGCACGCCGTAGGGGTGCTGCGGGTTCGCGACCTCGACGATCACGGTGTCGATCATCGGCAGATCGAGCGCGGTGGGCATGCGGTAGTCCAGCAGGCTGGTGTTCTGCATCGCCCCCTCGTCGCTCATGTAGTACTCTTCGTTCAACGCCCAGCCGATGCCCTGCACCGCCCCGCCCTGCATCTGACCCTCCACGTAGCTGGGATGGATGGCCTTGCCGGCGTCCTGGACCGCCGTGTAGCGCAGGATGTCGACCTTGCCGGTCTCGGGGTCCACCTGCAGATCTACGATGTTGGTCGCGAAGGCGCTTCCCGCGCCGCTCGGGTTCAGGTTGGCGCGCCCCACGACGGGCCCGCCCAGGTCCTGCAGCTGTGAGGCCAGTTCCTTGAAGCTGAGCTTCAGCTCCGGGTCGGACTTGTGCTGGAAGACGCCGTCCTCCAGCTCGATGTCGTCGGCCGACGCGTCCCAGAGCAGCGCGGCCCGCTCGATCATCTGGCGCTTCACGTCCTGACCGGCTTCGTAGCTGGCCCACCCCGTCTTGAAGGCGGCGCCGCTGCCCCCGGTCATTGAAGTGTAGCCGATGGAGTCGGTGTCGCCGACCTGGGGATTGACGTCCTCGGCCGGGATGCCGAGGACCTCGGCGCACTGCTGGGCCGCGACTGGCCGGATGCCGCCGATGTCCATCGACCCGATCGTCAGGCTGACGGTGCCGTCCGAGTTCACGTTCGCGGTGGCGCAGGCCGCGCCGGCGCCGTTGATCCAGAATCCCGATGCGACGCCGCGGCCGATGTTCCGGCCCTCCTGCTTCGGCGCCGTCCAGTGGTCGTGGGCCTTGGTCGCCTCAGTCGTCTCGACGCACCCGATGACCGGGTTGACCAAGCCGGTGGCGCGCCGCGTACCCTCTTTGGCCGCGTTGATCAGGCGGAACTCCAATGCGTCCATCGAGAGCCGTTCGCATACCTCGTCGACCACCGTCTCGGCGCTGAACGACCCCGACGGCGCGCCGGGAGCGCGGTAGGCGGCGGTGCTCGGCTTGTTGTCGACGACGGAGTAGCTGTCGACGTAGACGTTCTCGATATCGTACGGCGTGAACATGCACTGTGCGGCGGCCCCGACGGGCGAGCCGGGGAAGGCGCCCGCCTCGTACATCAGCTTGGCCTCCGCCGCGACGATCTTCCCGTCGTTCGTCACGCCCATCTTGACCTTCTGGTACGTCCCGGACGTTGGGCCCGTGGCCTCCATCACCTCGGTCCGGGTCATCGTCAGCTTCACAGGTCGACCCGATTTGTGCGACAGGACGCAGGCTATCGGCTCCAGGTACGTCAGCGTCTTGCCGCCAAACCCGCCGCCGATCTCCAGTGGGATCACTTTGATGCTCGATGCCGGGATCCCCAGCACGGCCGCGGTGCCCTCCCCTATCTGGAAGTGGCCCTGGGAGCTCTGCCACAGGGTGATGCGGTTGTTCGGCAGCCACCACGCGGTGGCGGAGTGGGGCTCGATGTAGCCCTGGTGGACCGTCTTGGTCGTGAACTCTCGCTCGATGACGATGTCGGCCTGGTCGAAGCCAGCCTTGACATCGCCTATGGACAGCTCGTCGTGGCTGTCTACGTTGCCCTCGTACTCGTCGTGGAGCAGCGGGGCGCCGTCGGCCGTGGCCTGGTGAACATCGGTGACGGCCTGCAGCACCTCGTACTCGACGTCGATTAGCGCCAGCGCCGCTTCGGCGACGTGAGCGCTGCTCGCGGCTACGGCCGCGATGGGGTGGCCCTTGTACAGCGCCTTTGCGCCGGCCAGTATCTTGTCACTGGCCTGCTGGTCCGCCAGGTCTCCACCCGCGTCCGGAAAGTCGGCCGACGTCGCGACCGCTTCGACGTCCGGGTGGGCCTCCGCCCTGCTCGTGTCGATCGAGACGATCCGAGCGTGGGCGTGCGGGCTGCGCAGCACCTTGCCGTGCAGCATCCCGGGCAGGCTGACGTCGGCGCCGTACTGCGCCTTGCCGGTAACCTTGTCGTAGCCGTCATGGCGTATGGGCCGCGTGCCGACCACCTTGTACTCTTTGGTCGATAGGACGACGTTGGATGCCATGCGAGTGCTACCTCCAGATATGTTCTGGGCCCGATTCTACCACACGCCGGCCGTCCCGCGAGCCACCGTCCCCGCATCCCCCGACCGGCGAAGGCCGCGCAAGCCGAACCGCTTCACGCTACGCGAACCCGGAGCGCCCACCTGTACTCCAACGCCAACGTCTCTCCGCCGCGGGCGGGAAGACGACGTGATGCTGAACTCCGTAGCTTTGGTAGACAAATGGGTCTCGCCCGGACTATTCCTGGGATACCAAGTCCGCCGCTGCCAGGAGAACGATGTCATTTGGGTGTCGCAGCCGCGTGCATTGGTTCGCCAGTTCCGCGTCGGCTCTGCTCTTCAGGGCTTCCAGCGCGCCCTGTCGTTCTCTCCTTTCGACCGGATAAGGCCGACTTGCGGGGATTGCTTCGTTCGCGAGCAGTGTGCCAAAGAAGCCAGGGTTGGGTACCGGGCCCTGGGCGCCTTCCGGCAGGAACACAGGCAACAGAGCCTCCCATCTCGGAGTGCCCTGGTCGTTCTGCCAACGAATCTTGTAGACGCCAATGGCACCAGCCTCCGGTCCCGACAAACAGGCGTACTCCCCCTTGAAATCGGGAGACTTCGCGAACTCAATCAGGTCCAGGAAGAATACGCTGGCAAAGTCCATCGGAACAACCTGGGGATTGCGTATCGCCAACTGCCTGTCGACCGTAACGCGAACGACTGTCCGGCGCATCGGGAACTCCGAATATCTGCCTTGCATCTCTTCGGGCAGTTCCAGTTCCAGGACTCGTCCTTCATAGAGGCGTTGCCGCACCTTTATACCCCTGTATGGAAGAACGCCTTCCAGAAACTCGAGGAGGTCATTCGGGCCGAAGGTGTACAGGGCTGTCGCCGCATTGGGGTCGTAACCCTCGACGTGCGAAAACAGATGCTCCTGTTGGCCCTTGGCTTCTCTAGCTCGAGCGACGGCTTCGTCTATTTCCGTAGCTGTGCGGTCTATGTTCACCGCTCGGCTCTCGGCAAGAATGGAAGCGACATCGACCCGCTCCAGCAGCTCACCAATGATCTCCGTCTCCAGCCCCTCCTGGAATTCCGAACCCACCTGCGACATGTCCTTCGCGATACTATGCACGCGCTCTAACATCATGCCCAGCGACTTGTTGTCGAAAGAGTCATCGACCACCAAGTTGAACACGACCACCCTCTGCTTTTGGCCGTAGCGGTACAACCGTCCGGCCCTCTGAACCAGCCGCCTGGGATTCCACGGCAGGTCGTAGTTCACGAGGATATGGCAGCGTTCATGTAGATTGATTCCCTCCCCGCCGGCCTCGGTGGACACCATGAACTCCGCGCTATCGTTAAATCTGGCAACGTTGTCTCTCTTCTCGTTCAACGACATACTACCGTTGATCTGCGTTACGTCGCTGTTGGGGTAGAGCCTCTCGAGAGCGGCAACCAGATAGTCTTGGGTAGCACGATATTCGGTGAATATCAGGAGCCGTTGACTCTGCCTACGCAACGGTTCGACGATCCCAGACAAGAACTGCCGTAGCTTCCAGTCTTCTTGTTTTACACTCTTGGCCGCTTCAATCAGTTCGGCAATCTGGCGCTGCTCATCGTCGAAGAACGGGTTCGTGGAACTGCCAGATTCGGCGACGGCGTCGGCCACGTCTTCCAGATCGTCGCGTCCGTCCGTGCCTTCTCGAAAAGCTTCTTCGAGTTCATCGAGATGGGCTCCCGCATTCTCAAGAACACTTCCGTCGGCTCGTCCCTGCAGACGAGCCATGCGGCGCTCCAAAGCCCGTTCGATAGCTGCGATGCTGGACGAAGCCAGCTTCCGATACGTTGTCATGACGAATCCGATCGCTCTTCCGGTCGCACCGCCTGCGATTGCCGCGTCGTAGCCACGCTTCAAGTACGTCCGAAGTCTTTCGTCGAAGTCTCTGGCATCTTCGGACAGAGGCACCTCCACCAGATGAACCTCTTGACCACGGAAAATGAACCGCCCGCCGGCATCAGTGACCAGACTCTTGCGGTTGCGCAAAATTACCTCGGCGACGACGGCCGGCTCTGTGAAGACTCTGGCAAACCGCCGGCCTAGATCCGGCCGCAGCAGAAGCAACAGGTTGACGAACTGGTTGGTCTTGCCTTGGTGAGGCGTGCCCGTAAGAAAAATGAATCTGTCCGTGCGTGATTGAAGACTCTCGGCCAGTTGGTAGCGTTGCGTAGTCGCCTGTCCTTCAATCTTGCTCAGGTGATGGGCTTCGTCAAACACGACAAAGTCCCAGTCCCCCGAATCGTTGAATGTCGCGCTATGGAGAGTGGACTTGGCCCGATCGATGGATACGATCACCTTGTCGAAAGACGACCAGTGTGACGGCTGGTTGACGTTGAAGTCGAGCCCGTAGATGCGGAAATCTTCGTTGAACTTGTACTTCATCTCGTCCTGCCATTGCCGCACGACTCCCGCCGGACATACTACGAGCACTCGCCGCGCCTGCCGCCGCCTCTTCATGGCGGCCAGCAACAGCCCTACCTCAATCGTCTTCCCGAGCCCGACGTCGGCGGCGATAAGCCAGTTTGGCTGATCCGAAGTCATTATCCGGTGCACCAGGTCTATCTGATGCGGCAGCGGATCCACATCAAGACGGTCCAGAGCGCCCGTTACCTGATTCCACGAATCGAGGGCGTAGGCCAGCACCTTCAACCGAAAGCGCTCGGCGCTGTCCGCTTCCGCCGCTTCACCGCGGGCGTACTTGATGCTTGCGTCACGGAGACGCACTAGGTTCTCGTACGGCAACCATCGACTTTCGCCGGTACCGTGCAGTTGTACTTGCACCATGTCGCGAGCGGCCAGCCTTCGCTCGGCCAGTACGGTGCCAGTGCCGAGGGTTTTCCGCGTGTTGGACCTTGGTCTGTCCTGGACTACGTGACCAGGCCTAAACCCGAATCCACCGATGGACATGGATGGACGGCGTGAGGACAGTGGAAGAGGAGTGAGGGAGTTACAGGGGCGATGATCCGGGCTCGAATTCGGGTAGACGGGAGGTTGGCGGGGGGTCTGCAGGCGCTTTTGGGGGCGCCAATGGCGGTCTGCGATGGGCGCTGTGGGACAAGATGAGGACAGAGGACGCGGCAAGAGGCGCTCGCGGACCAGGGTGGCGCGAGTTGGCGGGGACGTTCAGTTGGCCTGATGGCGGGTCAGTGGCAAACGGGCGCCGTCAGGTCGGGAGTGGAATGGCTCGCAATCGAGCCAGGGCGCGAGTGAACTGGGTTTCCCAAGGCCAGCCCTGTGGCAGATGCAAAGTGAGGCGGCGGGCCGAGCGGGTGAGCCGTCCGGCCAGGGAGAAGAAGCGCCGCCGGAGGGTCCTGGTGGTCACCACCCCCTCGCCCAGACCGATGCGGGCTGTCCAGCGGGCCAGGTTGTGGGCCATCACCTGGACCGCCAGCCAGGCGGCGTTGGCGGCGAAGCGGCCCGAGGGGAGATGGTTGAGTCCGACGCCGTACTTCAGGTCTCGGATGGCATTCTCGATCTCGGCGTGGCGGCGGTGGTCGGCCTCCAGTTCCAGGGTCTCCCCGTCCCGGTCGGTGATGAAGCCGTGATAGCTGTAGGTGGCGAAGAGGGCCAGTTGGGAACCGGGCGTGGGCTTCACCCGCCGCACGATGAGCCGTACCGGCGCGGCGTCGGGCTCACTCTGGAAGGGGGTGTAGGTGATCTCGGCCACATCGGCGGCGCCGTCCATCCAGTAGGGAACCGGCGTCCAGGCATCTTCGGGTATCGCCTCGATGAGATTGTGCAGGCTTTTGTGCTGGCGGATGGTGATGGAGAAGCGCACGTCCAGCTTGCGGCAGACGACGACCAGGGCGTGGGTGTAGAAGCCGCTGTCGGCCCGCACCGTGAGTTGTCCCCTGGCCCCGCCGTAGCGCACCCGCCCCACCGTTTCCCGCAGGAAGTGGGCGGCGCCGCGGGCGGTGTTGGCGCGGCCCTCACGCAGCCGGGCCATCAGCACGTCGCCGGTTCCGGCGGCAATGGCCAGCAGCGGGTGATAGCCCCGCTTGCCGGTATAGCCGTGGTGGCGTGCGCCCTCCTTGGCCAGTCCGTAGGTCTCGCAGATCGTCGAATCAAGGTCGATGGTGAACGGTGCGTCGCTGGGTCCGGCCCCAGCCGCCCAGGCCTGGGCCAGCAGCTCCCGGCTCACCCGGTCCAGTTGGCGGACATGGCCCCACCGGAAACTGCGCAGGAAGGTGCCCAGGGTGGAGGGCGCCTTGACCGTGCCGCCCAGGGTGCGGGCTGTCCCCCCGGTGCGCAACACATCGGCGTCGTCAATACAGTCGCCGCCAGCCAGCGCAGACGCAACCAGGGTCATCATCTTGTCGCCCGTGTTGGCCCGGCCCGGCGCATTGCCCAGGTCGAGGCACTGCTGAACGAGTTGGGGCAGGCCGAGGCGCAGGGCGAGGGTGGCCGGAAGGATCAGCCCGGCATTGGCCACCAGGCGGTGATCGTCGAAGGCGATACGGATGCGGTCGGGGTGGTGGCGTGGTAGCATCTATTGGGTGCTCCTTTTCTGGGGGTGGGTTTCGTGTTTCAAAACCATTATCCCAGATTCACAGGAGCACCCTCTTGCCGCTTCAGGACACTGACCCGACGCCCTCCTTCGGTGGATTCGAGCTAAAGCCGCTCCGCAATTCCGACACAGAGTGCCATTCGCTCGCACCGTCGCTGCCCCAACGAACCTGAACGTAGTCCCCGGAATCTGTCTGGCTATGACCTACGACAACCCCCAATGACTCCTTGCCAGGATGGCTGACAAAACAGTTCAGCCCCGGAGCCGGAGGGCGCATGCTGGTGGTATCTCCCATAGTGAGTCTCTCCGTCTAGTCCGCTATGTGCGGTGACCCGTAGGGCAAGTACGGATGCTCCGCCTCCATCCAAGAGTGGGGCCATCCGAGGCCGTCGTGCCATTCTGCGGCGTCATACCAATCCTGCACGGCAAACCACAGCGTCCGCCCGTGGGGATGGCGATACGGGGAATCGTCCTCTCTACACTGCGGTCCACCGTCAGTGTAGAAAAGAGTACCGCGTCGTATCCTCCCGCTCTGTACCCATTATTGGCGTCCCAAGGGCCATTCTCGATTGGAGAACCGTATCTGAGCCACGAGCTCAGATACGCCTTCCAGTCTTCGCCCTCAGGAAGTCCTGCCCGGAATACGGCGAATGCTGCGAACGACGGGAAGCCTCGCTTCCAGACTTCGAGATCCTCCCAGTCTCGAAGCCAACCTTGGCCTATGACTTCATCGGCTTCGCAAATTAGTCGCGACTGGACCAGTTCGTAACATCCATCCCGACTCAGGGTGCTAGCATTCCAATATGTCGACCAATAGTTGATTTTCGAAGACCAGAATGTACATTCCCACCACTGAGGATTCTCAACCCACAAAGCGCGAAACTCCAGGAATAGGACCAGGCTGTCGCCTGTCCAAGCCTTGATTCTCTCGTAAAAAGTCTGTGCAGGCCGAATTAGAACAACCGTACCCGCGCCGGGGTACAATATACAGTCTCTGTTCCGTATACTACCCCAACATACGGTAGCGCGCATATGTGCGAAATTGCTGGAATTTCCTCAAACCGGGTTTTTACGAGGGAATCAAGCCTTACCCTCCATCCATCTCACTAAGTTGAACAGCCTCCTCTTGTTGAGTTCGACGAGTAGCTCGCCGATCTCACCTCGTTGTTCGGGCGTCGCGCCTTCCACACCATTGACGAACTTGTCAACGGCGATTAGCCGCGGAAGGTCGGCAGCGTCGACGTCCGACTCATGCAGGGTTTCGGAAAGGTCGTCTTCGTATTCCGCTACAGGTTCTGGCTCGTCGAGAGACTCAGCTTCGAGAGTGGAGTCGTAGAAGGACGGCGGTTCTCCTATCGCGTCGGCGGCTCCCAACGCATCCGAAGGCGGCCGGTCATAGTCCCAATCGTCCCCTGGCGAAGTCTCGAAGTCCTCAACGTCCTTCAGTACGTCGAACGGCTCTTCCAAGCTGTCGCGACCTCAGCAACACCGCCGCCGAACAAGCCCTCTTCGGGATCGGCTACGCCGCCATTCTCATCTCGACTCCCAGGCTCCAAGCCGGACGAATGGCTGGCGGGCAGGCCGTCAGAGTTGGGTTTGTAGTCCCCGGGTGCATTGACCGACCAGGGGTCGTGTTCGCGCACATCGACGGGGACCGTATCCATGAAGTCCTCGGCAACCCAGTCTTCGACGCTTGTAGTCCTGGCTTTCATGAAGGTGCAATCCGGTTTCGCAGCCGTGGCGGCGGCGCATGTCCGAGCGTACCCTAGGCGCTCACGTCCAACAAGTTCCCCATTCCAGTTTCCAGCATTCCAGCCATCTACTCGGCGAGCCAGAAGGCGTACAGTTTGGCGTTGGTCAGCTCGAAGCGGAGGCGCACGGGCCGCTCGGCGTCGATCGGGCCCCTGGGCCACGTGAGCGGCGCCGACAGATGGTCTCCTCGGACTGCCGCGCACTCGGCGGACCCGTAGCCCGGCAGCGGCTCCATCGTCTCGGCGTCGAGAACGGCCGCGCGTACGCTGCCGGCTGCCTCCGTGTTGACGTGGAGCCGTTGGCCGCGAGCCTCCATCGGCTGAGTGACGATGGAGCCCTCGCCGTCGGCGTCCATCGACACGAAGCCGTCGAGCCTGAGCTTGGCCAGCTCCAGCGCGCCCATGTCCTTGAAGTACTCCGTGTACTCCGGCGGATAGCTCTCGGGCACCCCGCGGAACCGCACCGCCATGAAGTAGACCCAAATCTCGTCGTCGCGCACGATCGGCCGGCCGCAGACGGCCACCTGGCAGGTGCCGTAGTTGACTCCGTCCCACGGCTCGACGCCGAGGAATATCTCCCGATCGGCGACGCGCTCCCAGTGCAGCAGGTCGCGGGACACCGCCAGCTCCGTCTGATTCAGGCCCACGTGGTTCATCTGCGGCACGTCGAGCCCCGCCGGGTTGAACAGCAGCGGTAAGCCCACGTACTGCCCCTCGTACGGCATGAAGGGCATCTTGTAGAGTTGCGCGATGAAGTTTGTCTCCTCGTCGACGTGGGGCGGCGACAGGTACGCGGGGTCCTCGACGACCCTGCGGATCCGCTCGCGCCTATTAGCCTGGTCGGTCTCGTCGGTGTGCAGCACGAGAACGGGCTCCGACCACTCCACGAAATCGTCGCTGAGGGTCAGCCATACGGACCGCCCCCACTCCGTGCGCTGCTTGATCGTCGCCGCGAAGCGGTCGTTGTAGTCGTCGTAGATGAGCTGGGAAGTGTCGTCGCTGCGGATGCCCTCGACGTGCGGGAAGGTCCAGCGAAAGCCGTCGGGCGAGAGTCCGGGATACCGGTCGACGTTGTCGCCGTTGGCGAAGAAGGCCTTGTAGCGGCGGCTCGGGTCCGGGTCGCGCTCGTCCCGGAAGATGTGGTGCAGCCGCCGCTCGCCGATGTCGACAGGGTTCCGCATGCCGCGCCTGCGCAGGAAGTCGACCTTCGAGTGGTAGGCCAAGTTGTTGTCCCGGGAGCCCCGCCACTCGTACAGCCCCAGGTTCGGGCGCTCCCACTCCACCCCGTCGGCCGACGTGGCGTAGTGGATGTCCCCCCAGACGGGAGCGCCGGGGCCCTGGTATGGCGCCGCGTCGTAGAACCCCAGGTACCACCACTCCCAGAGGTCCTTTTCGGGGTTCCACTGCGGCACGCTGGCGCTCTGCACGAGCGTCTGATCACGCGACCGGTCGGGCTTCAGCACCGGCCCCTGGCGTTCCGGCTGATGCAGCCGGCGCACGACCCCCTGGGTCGACTCGATGGCGTGGTCGTCGAGAAAGAGCTGCTTGTACCTGGCGGCGTCGAGTAGCTTGGTCATCTTTCCACCTCGATTTCTGTAGTCCGAAACTCAGCGAGACTGTGCCTGGGCCTCTCGATACGCGCCGATGGTTCATCGGCGCTACTCGGGGTGAACGGCCGCAGCAACGGGAGCCCCGAGTTATGCGGTCCGCGGTCGGCTTGACACGGCTGCCGGGTGTGAGAATATACGTCGGCGGCAAGTCTGTCCAACAACTTGCCGATGGAGGCACTGATGGAATTCGATATCCTGATCATGAACGGCACGGTCGTGGACGGCACGGGGGGGCCGCGCAAGCGCGGCGACGTGGGCATAGCCGGCGGCCGCATCGCGGCGGTCGGCGACCTCGCCGGGCAGGAAGCGGCGTTGCGGATCGACGCCTCGGGCGACGTGGTCTGCCCTGGTTTCATCGACGCCCACAGCCACTCGGACGTGTGCCTGCTCGACGACCCCGGCGGGGAGAGCAAGGTGCACCAGGGGGTGACGACCGAGGTCACCGGCAACTGCGCCTACTCGCCGTTCCCCAGCGGCGACGCGGGCCCGGCCGCCCTTCGCCGCGCCCTTGGCTCGATCCTCCGCGGAACGGTCGAGTGGGACTGGACGACCCTGGACGAGTGGGCGGACCGTGTCGAGTCGAGCGGCGTCAGCATCAACATCGCGCCGCTCGTGGGCCACCACGCGCTCAGGATATCGGTCGGCGCGGTCGACGACCGGCCGCCGACTCCGGACGAGCTCTCGGGCATGAGGCGGCTCGCCGCGGAGGCCGTGGAGCAGGGCGCGTTCGGGATGACCACGGGCCTGACATACTCGCCGTCGTGCTACTCCGAGGTCGGGGAGATAGCGGCCATATCCGACGCGATCAAGGGCTACGCCGGCGCCTTCCACGCCTCCCACGCCAGGGTGTGGTCCGGCTGGCACTTCAAGGCGATGGAGGAGCTGCTCGAGGTGGGCCGTCGCACCGGCATCGGCGTCCACTACTCGCACCTGGCGATCATCGACTCGCGCCACCACGGCCGCGCGGACGAGCTGATGGGCATCCTGGATCGGGCGCGCGACGAGGGGATCGACGCCACCGCGGACGTCTACCCATACACCGCGGCCGGCACGGGCCTGTCCGCCCTCATCCCGGACTGGGCCAGCGAGGGCGGCGTCGAGGGTCTCCTCAGGCGGTTGCGCCAACCCGACGTGCGCGGCCGCATCCGGCGCGAGATGGACGGCGGATGGTTCCGGGGGCTGCCGTGGGTCTGGGAGAGCCTGGTGCTGTCGCACGTGGAGACGGACGCCAACCGCGGCCTCGTGGGTCTGTCGCTCGGGGAGGTCGCCGAGCTTCGCGGCGCCGATCCGGGCGACACGCTGCTCGACCTGATAGACGAGGAGGACAACCACGTCGGCGTCGTGGCCCACAATCGCACCGAGGACGACATGAGGGTGTTCCTGGCGCACCCGCAGTCGATGATCGGCTCCGACGGAAAGGCCATCTCCCCGACGGGCGCGTGGGCCGACGACAAGCCGCATCCAAGGTTCTACGGCACCTACCCGCGCATCCTAGGGCGGTACGTGCGCGACGAGCCGGTCATCTCGTTGGAGTCGGCTGTGTACAAGATGAGCGGGTTCCCGGCGGCGCGTATCGGGCTCAGGGACCGGGGCCGGATCGAGGAGGGCCTGGCAGCCGACATCGTGGTCTTCGACCCCGACAGGGTCATCGACCGCGCGACGTTCGAAGACCCGCAGAACCTGGCCGAGGGGGTCTCCCACGTTCTCGTCGGCGGCGAGGCCGTCGTCTCGGACGGCGTCCACACCGGGGCGCGTCCCGGCAGGGTACTCCGCAGAGGGAGTTGACCGCTCTACAGTCCGGACTCACGGTACTCGCGGGCCAGGTCCGCGAAGCCGCGCGTCACGCCGTTGTCGATCCGCTCGCGCTGGGCCCGGCTGAGCGGGCGCACCTCGGCCGGCACGCCGACGACGAACGAGTACGGCGGGGCCTTCGTGCCCTGCCGCACCATCGCGTTCGCGGCGACGAGGCAGTGGTCGCCGATCTCGACCTGCGACAGCACGGTTGCGTTGTTGCCGATCAGCGACCCGTCGCCGATCTTCACGTCGTGTATGACGACCGAGTGGCCGATGTTGATATGGCTGCCTATGTCGGCCTGAGTGGAGCTGTGGACGACTGTGCCGTCCTGGACGTGGGTGTCGCGGCCGATCCTGATGCTGCCCTCGGCGCGCAGAACGGCGCAGGGCCACACGGTGGAGCCATCGCCGATCTCGACGTCGCCCACGACGTAGGCGGCCTCGTTCACGTAGGCCGACGGGTGGACCGCCGGCGTCTTGTCCTTCAGGGTTCGGATCATATCTGCGGGCTCGGCGGACAACGATACGCACGGAGCGGCAGCGTGTCAACGCGGGGCCGTAGTGGATAGTGGATGGTGGGTAGTGGATAGTTGGGCCAGGGCGGCGTTGACAGTGGGATGGGGGCGAACATACACTCCGTTGCAGCACGGCAGCCTCTAGAGGCGGAGGAATGACATGACGCACTGGCGCGGCAAGATCAAGATCGCACTCATCACGGGCCAGCACCCATTCGTTGTCCAGGACCTCCAGGGCTTTTTCCGCAGCATCGACGAGGTCGACTGCTACCCGCAGCACATGGAGGACTTCGTCAACGACATCGGGAGCGCCCGGCACATCAACCGCGAGACGTACTGGGGACACCCACACCTGGACTACGACGTCCTGGTCTTCTACAACATGCAACGCAGGCTGCCCGACCCCGAGGACCGCTTCCAGAAGCGGGAAATCGAGGTCGCCAACCTGCTCGGCGAGACGTCCCAGGGGATCCTGATGCTCCACCACGCCGTTCTCGCGTACAAAGGATGGCAGCCGTGGTCGGACATTTGCGGAATCGAAGACCGGGCATCGAGCTCGGAGCGCGAGCACCCGATCACCATCACGCCGGCCAACCCGGACCACCCGATCACGAAGGGGATGGGACCGTGGGAGATGGTCGACGAGACGTACATGATGAACGAGCCCGGAGACGACTGCGAGCCGCTGCTGACGACGGACGACCCGCACAGCATGACGACGCTGGGGTGGACGCGGAAGCACGGCCGCTCGCGGGTGATGGTCTACACCGGCGGCCACAGCCGCATCGCGTACAACACGCCCGAGTTCCGCACCGTTGTCGTGCGCGGCATCCAGTGGCTCGCGGGCAGGCTGTAGGGCGAACACGGCGGGCACAGCCAGAACGACGCCCGTCCATGCGCGCCAACGCCCTACCATCCTGAGCGCCCCGCAGCGGCATATCGGACGGGCCAGCGCTGCATCGCCTTGCCTCGGGTACTCCGAACGCCGGGTAGCCTCGGGTTGGCTAGGTAAGGAAGTGAGGCTCTGCCCATAGAGACGATCAGCCATGAGGGGTAAGTCAGCCCGCGAAATGCAGGCGGAGATTGAGGCTGCACTGAGACGGCGTAAGATGCGGCGGTACGCCCTCCTATCGCTGTTGCAGAAACTTGCGCCGCTCTTAGTCTTTCTCCCATTCCTTTTGCGATTCCTTCGCAGATAGGTCTTCGTGTTCTATGGAAACACCCCATCCATTCTTTCTAAAGAGAATGGGTGGGGTGGGGCATTCTTGCTACATTCAGTTGGGATGGGACGAATAACGAGGGGCCACCCCAACGGTTCTTTACCAAGGCTATACCGACTGAATTCGCCCTCACTCCCACGCTGCCGCCGCTACCTACAGCCAGTCCTTCCGCCTGCGTATCACCAACCCAATCTCAGCCACATACACCCTCTGCTGACTTGCTCCGTGCTGTGACTACTCGCTAGAGGTGGAGGTCGAGAAGAGCGTGGAGAACGAAGCGAGAATATGGATGACGATCAAGATAACAAACACAACGGATAGAGAAGTAGAGCTGGCTCTAGGCGGTATCCCTTGGTGCTTCGTTGGTTCTCTCGTAAAAAGTCTGTGCAGGCCTAATTAGAACAACCGTACCCACGCCTGGGTACCATATACAGTCTCTGTTCTGTATACTAGCCCAACATACTGTAGCGCTCAAGTGTGCTAAATCGTTGGAACTTCCTCAAAACGGGTTTTTACGAGGGAATCTTCGTTAGGATCACAACGCCTGATTGCGAGCCCATCTGGCATTGGCCCGAGATCGTATTGCTGCCCATCACTTATTTCAGACTGCCCGCAGGTGAGACAATATGGGGACGCAAAGACTGGTATGGGTTGAATGGCGAGGATGGCCCGTCCGTGCCGGAACATACGTGGTCAGCGCTTCATATCGTTAGGCTTGAGCGACTCAGACCCAAACACACTAATCGCGGGCGCAGAACAGTTCACAGTGACCAAGCGGTTTCTGGCCAATGCGCCTGAGCCGACGGCAACACCGCCGCCGCCAACACCTGTGCCTTCTGAAGATCGGATAATCGAACACGGGGAATGTAGACACTACACTTGGGTCAAGCCACCCACAGACGAGGAGATTTGGGCCGTAATAAACAAGCACAAGGACTGGCTATCGCCAGACCCACGAGGCATCGCTGTTCCCGGAAACATGGATCGCTTTTACCGAAGCGAATATACTCCCCACAGAGGCGTCGTAGTCTACATAAGAGAGGGGTGGATTAGTGACAACCGGGAGGGGTTGGGAGCGGTGCATAGGTGTTATGAGGGAGTGCCCATAGGGATAAGGGCCTTCAAGGCGCACGACCTCAGCCTTTGTCGGACCACATTGACCCCAAGACGGGAAAGATGCCCGTGACTGACCACGACTCCAGGTCAAGCGCCTATGGCGCAAATGCTCCTTTCCCACCAGCAGCAAACGACCAAGACAAGGAGCTACGCGGTATCGAAACCTTCAGCGAGAGGATCGCGTGGTATGTGCCAATAGATGCGCTGATAACCATGCGAAACACCACGGACAGAGTCATACAGTTTGACGCCAGTAGGGACAGTCCAAATGTCCAGGTCTACCGACCGGACGATTGCGAATTACTCCGGACGTTCAAGCACCGGCAGGACTTGCCGGTCTCACGAACGCTGCAACCCTATGAAATCGTCGAGTGGACAGTGGAATGGCCCCGAGCAGACGAACAGCAGTGGGACGACAATCGCTTTCTGCTCTACCCCACATTCACCTTCATTACAGAAGGGAAGCGTTGATTCCCTCGTAAAAACCCGTTTTGAGGAAGTTCCAACGATTTAGCACACTTGAGCGCTACAGTATGTTGGGCTAGTATACAGAACAGAGACTGTATATGGTACCCAGGCGTGGGTACGGTTGTTCTAATTAGGCCTGCACAGACTTTTTACGAGAGAACCAAGCGTTGGCAATGGGTAGGTAGCGGTATGCAAGTACCGAGGGAGAGATAGGTATGTCCAAGGTTCCCGCCGACACACTGTCCCTATCCGGCAACGACCTGGGTGGCTGCATACCCTCGGAGTTGCCGGACCTGTGGGTTCGGGAGAGTCGCTTAGAGCGTTGCGGACCTTAGATGCAAGGTGGGCCCAATGGGTATAGGCACCATGACCGGCAGGATTCCGGCGGCTCAACCGGCGTGGCGGTGGAGGGCGCGGCCTGGGAGGGCGCCGGTGTGGCTGCCCTCGTCGATTACGATGCGGCCGTTGACTATCACGTACTCGATGCCGGTGGATAGCTGACTCGGCTCGGCGTCGGTCGCGTTGGCCCGGATCGTCTCCGGGTCGAAGACGACGACGTCGGCCTTCGAGCCCTCCACGAGCATCCCTCTGTCCGACAGGCCCAGGCGCTGAGCGGGGTACGAGGTCATCTTCCGGATGGCCTCTGGCAGCGACATGCGGCGCTCCTCCCGCACCATGTCGCCGAGCACGTGCGGGTAGGTGCCGTACGCCATCGGCGACAGGTGGTCGCCCACGAGCATGGCATCACTGGCGATCATGTTCAGCCGGTGGGTCTGGAAGTCCGCGATTGCCGTGGAGTCGATGAAGGTGCCGGTGAACGAGAGCTGCAGGTCCTCCTCGATCAGCAGGTCGCAGATGGCGTCCAGCGGGCCCACACCGCGCTCCTCGGCGACCTTGGCCACCGACCAGCCCTCGTAGCGCCGGTTCCGCTCGGTCTTGAAGTAGGTCAGCCACAACGCGTCCCAGTTGCCGCCGCGGCGGTCCCACTCGCTCAGCAGCCGCTGCCGCCGGGCGGGCGTCCGCAGCGTGTCGAGCAGGCCGTCGGGGCCGCCCTCCTGGGCCCATTGCGGGAAGTAGACGGTCATCCGGCTCCCGCCGTTGGGGTACGGGAAGCAGTCGAACGATATGTCCATGCCGGAGGCCTCGGCCTCGTCGACCAGCTCGAGCAACCGCCTGGCGCCGCCCTTGTGGGTCTTCCGGCGGAACATGTGGGTGATGTGCAGCGGGCAGTCGGCCTTTCGGGCGATCTCGATGGCGTCGCGGTACGGGTCTAGGTACTTGTCGCCGAGCGTGTAACGGGCGTGGGTGTGGTAGAAGCCGCCCAACCTGCCCGCCTCGGCCGCCAGCTCGACGATCTCGTCGTGGTCGGCGTAGCTCCCCGGCGGGTAGTCCAGCCCGGTCGACAGCGCGAAGGCGCCCTCGTCCATGCTCTGCCTGAGCATCGCCTTCATCGTCTCGAGGTGCGCGCGGCTCGCGGGGACCATGTCCCAGCCTATCGCCCCCACCCGCAGCGGCGTGTTGCCGACGACGTAGGCGACGTTCACCGCGGCGTTGCCGTCGAACAGGTCGAGGTACTCGGAGACGGTCGACCACGTGCGCGGCAGCGGCGGGTTGCCTTCGATGCCCGCGTTCATCCTGAGCAGCCGCCGGAGGTCCTCAGGGTCGTCGAACGGCGCGTAGGAGAGACCGTCGACTCCAACGACCTCCGTGGTGACGCCCTGGTGCACCTTGGCCATGTGCTCCGGGTCGGCCAGCAGCACCAGGCCCGAGTGGCTGTGAATGTCGATGAAGCCGGGGCAGACGACCTTTCCCGCCGCGTCGATGACGCGGACGGCCTCGACCTGAGAGGCGTCGCCGCGGAGGATGCGGACGGTGTCGCCCTCTACGCCGACGGCGACGTAGATCCCCGGGTTGACGCTACCGTCCAATACCAGGCCGCCCTTGATCAGCAGGTCGTACATTCTCTCTCTCCGTATCTGGTCGGCGTCTACGCGGCCCGCGCCGACGGCGGGCTGACGTAGTCGCGGTACCGGTCGGCGATCCGCGCCTCGGCAGCGTCGCCGTAGTGGACGTAGACCCGGTGCCGGAACTCAAGTGTGTCGCCGGCCGGCAGCAGGTACTCGCCATTGCGGTCCGGACCCTCGTACACGGACAGCCCGAACGGGTTCGCGCCGAGCAGCCCGTAGTCGCGGGCGTGCCAGTTGGTCGGGTGACGTAGGTTGGCCGGGTGGTCGAACAGCGCGATTCCCAGCGTCCGCCCTCCGACCGGCCCCGAGTAGTCGCACCACGGCGAGCGTCTGCCGAACACCTCGGCCTCGCCGACCGCGGCCGCGGCGTTCTCGACGCGGCCCCCGCGCACCTCGTCCATCGTGCTCGCTACCCTGACCGCGACCATCGCGGCCTCCTTCGTGTCGCCGAAGCGGATGTCCTGCTCGGCGGCAGTCAGGCTGACGTGCAGGTCGATGGCCCGCGCGTCTCCGAGGTCGTAGAAGGTCATGTCGCGCGCCTCCCGCAGCAGCACGGCGTTCCTGTCGGACGTGACCCAGTCGGCCTCGGCGATGGCGCGTCCATAGACCGGCCCGTCGATCAGCGTCCGGAAGGCGCGGTGAAGCGTGAAGCCGGCTTCCTCCCATTCAGTCCAATTGTCGACCGAGTTGACGTCGCCGTGGGCCAGCCATATGCCCCTGTGGTGCGGGTGGTCGTCGGTCTCGCCCGGCACTCCCGCGACCATCGGGAAGTTTCGCGTGAGCGCCTCGCCGTCCGGGCCGACGACGGGATGGAGGTACGGCCGGCGAGCGCCGCCTCCACCCAGGTTGTAGCTGGTGAACGGCCCGTCGCCGAACAGCACGTCCAGCCCGTGCGGCGACTCGGTCAGCCGCACGCCGCTGTGGTCGTTCGCCGACGGCGGCCGGCTCTCGGTCCGGTAGACGCGGGTCTCGCCGGCCCCAAGACCACGCTCGATCCAGGTGAGAACGCCGCCGGCGCCGTCCGGGGAGGCCCACTGGCATGGCGTCTCGCGCCCGGAGTCGATCTCCCTCATCGTCGTGGGTGGCGTTTCGAAGGCTGACTCGACGCGCGCGCCGACGGGCGCGGCGTCCACGTCGTGGGCGGCGCCGGTGACGGTTATGGTGGCGGCGGAAGCGGACATCCAGAGCGGCCTACGCGGGTTGGTGCGGAACGCGGTGAAGGGTACCACAACCCGGCAGCCCAACTCGCCGGACCTTGGGGATGCGCGCTGAGGTCCCTACCCGTTTCCGATGCGCGCGCGAAGAGTCGACCCTCACTCCAAGAGGACGTTGACCTTCGCCAGTACCTCGTCGACGACCCGCCGCGCGGCGTGGCCTTCGAAACGCGCCTGTCTCGCCCGCCAGTCCAGGCTCTTCACCTGGTCGGCGAGGACCACGCCGGAAACGGCGCTCCCGCTGGGAAGCAGGACATCGAAGGGGTATCCCCGTACCCTGGATGTGATCGGGCAGAGCAGCGCCAGGCCGGTCTTCCCGTTATAGGACTCCGGACTGAGCACCAGAGCCGGCCGGTGGCCCGCCTGTTCATGCCCGGCCTGCGGCGTAAAGCTCAGCCAGACGATATCCCCCCGTGCGGGGACATATTCGCCCTCTACCACTCTTCACTGCCCCGGGCGGCCCCGGTATCCAGCTCTGCGTGGAGGTTGTCTGGGTTCACGTCGGCCAGCATGGCGTCCAGGTCATAGGTCTTTTTCCGCAGCACGACCTGGTCGCCCTTGGGAAGAATCTCTATGGCCGAGCCTTCACGAACGCCCCACTGCGCGGCGACGGACTTTGGTATGCGGACGGCCAGGCTGGCGCCCCACCGGGAAACGTGCGATTTCGTACCCACAGGCCGCACCTCCTCTTCAGGATATCCATTATATATCATTCCATGAACGCAGGGCGCCGGCCTGGGCGCCAACGACCGCCTTCGTCTTCGGGTCCGGCGCTCGACTTCGGGACTGGTCATCAGCCCGACCCGCTCCCGTTGTTGGGGACACCGTGATTGTTGATGTCTTCACAATTCCTTTACGATTGGTGGGTATAACTTAGTTGAACCGGCCCAACGGCCGGTAGAAGGAGAGCCTAGTGGGCCCAGCACTGATCGCCGCCTCGATAGCCGCAATCGCAGCCGTCTTGCTCTCGCTGCCGCTGCGTTCGCCCCACGACACGCTGATCAACAGCGCGACCGTGGCAATAGCCACGCTGATCGCGGGCGCCATCGCGGGGCTCGTTTGGGACAGATTGAGCGAGAGCGCCAGCCGCCTCCGGAACTTCGGGATCGCGATGGCCGTCGCCCTGATCGTCGTCGCCGTCGCGTTGGTAGGGTTGGAGACTCAGCTAGAGCGCAGTTTCTCGTTCGGGCTTCCGCTGGCCGTCGTCGCATTCGTTGGGACCGCGGTACTGACCGTCGGACTCGACCGCGTTGCGGCGCTGCGGCGTATCTGGGCGCCGGCGGTGGCCGTCGTGGCCGCGCTGGCGGTCGGCGCCGCGCTGGCGGGCCAGGGCGACGCGGAGAGCGGAAGGCTGGAGCTCCCGGCCAGGGCCGCGGCAAGCCCTACCTCGGCAGCGGCCTCGATGCCCGCGACGGCGTCGGCGACTGCCGAGCCGACGGCGCCCCCGGCGCAGGCGTCCGTCGAGCAGCGCGCCGCCGGCGACTACGACGGCGTGACGTTCGCCGTGTCGGAAGGCTCGGAGGCTACCTTCACAGTAACCGAGCAGCTCGCGAATCTGCCGCTGCCCATCGAGGCCGTCATGCGGACGACCGGCCTGTCCGGCGAGGTATATCTCGACGGACGTCCCTCCACGATACTGCTCGACCTGCACTCTATGAGCAGCGACTCCAACTTCCGCGACGGGTACGTCCGCAGCCGCATGTTCGGCCGCTACGACGTCGCGACGTTCACGGTAGAGGCGCCCGATCCCCTGCCCGAGGGCTTCGCGTCGGGAACCGAGATAACCACACAGATGACCGGCACGCTCGACATCCGGGACGTGCAGGTGCCCATCACCTTCGAGATACAGGCCCGAGACGACGGCAACGCGCTGTTCATCCTGGGCCGCACCACGTTTACCTGGGACCAGCTCAGCATCCCGAAGCCTACGGCCAGGAGCGTGGTCAGCCTCGAGGACGAGGTTCGCGTCGAGATAGTACTGTCGGCGAAGCCCGCGGCGCAGTGACGGCCGAGGGCGGCCGAACAGAGCGGATGAAGAGGAGGTGAGACAGTGACAGCCAGTCGAGCGACAGCAGCGAAGCGTTGGCTTGCTCTGGTAGCGGCGACCGTCGTCGTGGCGTTGTCGGCGGCCTGCGGAGACCCCGAGACGCCGGCGGCTTCCGTCGAGTCGATTGACGCCGGCCTGGTCGTGGCCGCAGTCGAAGGAATCCTTGGCGATATCTACGACTCCGCCGTGCCGTCGGTAGTGGCCATCCGAGTCGAGCGGACCCAGGGCTCTAACTCCGCCGGCGTGGGCTCTGGATTCGTCTGGGGCGAAGACGGGCACATCGTCACGAACCATCACGTCGTCGACGGCGTCGACAGGCTCGTCGTGACGTTCGCCGACGGCTCAGAGTACCCCGCCGAGCTGCTCGGCAGCGACCAGGCTTCGGACATCGCCGTGCTGAAGATCGAGCCGGGAGACCGCGTGCTGCGCCCGCTGACGCTCTCTGACAGCGACGATCTTCGAGTCGGCCAGACGGCTGTGGCGCTGGGGACCCCGTTCGGCCACCGGTTCACCATGACGACGGGGATCGTGAGCGCCGTCGGCCGTACGATCCGCTCGGGAAGCAGCAGCTACTCGAACCCCGAGATAGTCCAGACCGACGCGCCGCTCAATCCCGGCAACTCCGGAGGCCCGCTCCTGAACCGCACCGGGGAGGTCATAGGGATCAACGCGCAGATATCGACCCCCACGGGCGTCAACTCAGGCGTTGGGTTCGCCGTGCCGATCAACACGGCGAAGCGGGTGGTGCCCTCGCTCATCCAAAACGGTTCGTACCAGTACTCCTATCTGGGAATCAGCGCCGCGACGCTCAATCCCGATCTCGCCGAGGTCAACTCCCTACCGATGAGCACGAGGGGCGCTCTCCTGGTCGACATCGTGGAGGATAGTCCGGCGGACGAAGCAGGACTGGTCGCCGGCGAGCGTCAAAACGTGGACGGCACGCCGTACTGGATCGGCGGCGACGTCGTCACGGCGATAGACGGCGTGCCCGTGACCGGCATCGACGACCTCGTTGCGTTCCTGGTTACCGAGACGCGGCCGGGCGACGACATAGTCCTCGACCTGATCAGGCAAGGCGGCGAGCGGACCGAGGTCAGGGTAGTCCTGGGCTCGAGGCCGAGTGTAGGCGCGGGATAGGCAACGGACCGAGAGAGCGAGAGCTATGGCCAGCACGGTGCTGATAGTCGAAGACGATCCGGACACGGTCAATCTCGTCGGGCTCTACCTAAGGCGGGACGGGCACAAGGTGCTGTCGGCCCGAGACGGGCTTTCCGGCCTGCGTCTCGCCCGGGAGGCGAAGCCGGACGTGATCGTGCTCGACCTGATGCTCCCCAGGCTGGACGGCATGGAGATATGCCGGACGCTGCGGGAGGAGTCGAGCACGCCGATCATCATGCTCACGGCGCGTGTCGAGGAAGACGACAGGCTTGCGGGTCTGGATCTGGGCGCGGACGACTACGTCACGAAGCCGTTCAGCCCCAAGGAGCTTGCCGCGCGGGTCCGAGCCCTCCTACGACGGACCGGCCGGGACGCATCGGAGGCCGTCGGCATGATCGAATACGGCGACGTCGCGGTCGACCCTCGGCGCCACTCGGCGCGCGTCGGCGAGACGCCGGTCTCCCTGACACCCACCGAGTTCCTACTGCTGACGACCATGATGCGCGAGCCCGGCCGGACGTTCACGCGAGCTCAGCTCATCGACCAGGTTTTCGGATTCGACTTTGACGGCTTCGACCGGACCGTCGATGTCCACGTTTCCAGCCTGCGCCGTAAGATCGAGCGAGGCGGAAGAAAGCAGCGATACGTACACACCGTATACGGAGTCGGATACAGGTTCGGCAATGAGTAGACTACTGTTCGGCCTGCAGTTCAGATTGGTTGTGGGGTTCACGCTGGTGATGACGCTGGCGCTCGCGGGCGTGGGGCTGTCTGTAGGGTACGCCGCCAAGCGGGAAGCCGACGCCTTCCAAGCGGAGGTGGAGGCCGTCCGTGTGGCCAGAATGGAAGACGTCGTATCCCGGCTGTTGGCCGACGAGAGCCGCACAATCGACGTGCAAACCGCTCTCGACGACGCGGGCAAGCTCTACGGCTGGCGCATCGTGCTGCGAGACCGGGAAGGGCGTCTGGTAGCGGACTCTCACGGCCTTTCGGGCCGCCTGGTCCCGGGCAAGGTCCGCGGCTACAGGTGGTTCAGCGTAAGGAAGCAGGGCAAAGACCTCGGATGGGCGCAGGTGAGCAAAGATGAGATTCCGGTCATAGCTCCCGAGCCCGGGTCGTCGGTGCTGGTCGCGGCCTTCAACCAGTCGCTGCTCTGGAGTGGCGCCGTCGCTGCCGCCGTGGGCGTAGTGCTCATGTGGCTGCTCTCACGGCGCATCCTGTCCCCGGTACGCACTCTCAGCGTCGCCGCCGGGAGAATCGGACAGGGAGACCTGTCCCAGCGAGTACAGGCCGGGGGCCGCGATGAGATAGGCGAGCTGGGCCGCACCTTCAACTCCATGGTGGGACGCCTCCAGCAGGCCGAGCGCCAGCGGCGCAACATGATGAGCGACGTCGCCCACGAGCTCAGGACGCCCCTGTCCAACATCCAGGGGTACGTCGAGGCGATCCGCGACGGACTGATCGAGCCCACCTCCGCAACCCTCGAATCCATACACCGGCAGGTCCTGCACCTGGCGGACCTCGTCGAGGACCTGAGGGTATTGGCGCTGGCCGAGGCGGGAGACCTGCGGCTCCGGATCGAGGCCCATGCCGTCGGCGACGTTCTCCTCGAAGCCGTCGAGCCGTTCAGGCCTCGCGCCCAAGCCCGGAGCATCGAGCTTTCCATGTCGGTCAAGCCGGGCCTGCCCTACGCCGCGATGGACCGGACCCGAATCTCTCAGGTCGTCGCCAATCTGCTGGAGAACGCCATCCTGCACACTCCAGAGGGCGGAGCCGTTACTCTGACCGCCGGACGCGGCGGCCTCGGTATGGTTCGGATCACCGTCGCCGACACCGGCGAGGGCATTCCGCCCGACGACCTGCCAAACGTGTTCGACCGGTTCTACAGGGCCGACCCATCCAGGGCCCGCGCGACCGGCGGCGTCGGCCTAGGACTGACGATAGCCAAGCAGCTCGTGGAGGCGCACGGCGGCACGATATCGGCGCGGAGCGAGCCGGGCGAAGGCTCCACCTTCGCCTTCGAGCTCCCCTACGCGCCGAGCGGCGACTAAACCCACTTTGGAGGAGTCCATACTATGACGACGCTTGCGGACAACATGCGCGCCATTCGGCCCTGGCAGATCTTGGTGCTCGTCGTAGCCCCGCTCATCGTGGCCGGCATGGTCTACGGCGCCTATACGGTGGCGACCCGGGACGCTGATGACGACCTGGCCGAGGACCAGCAGCTCATCCCGGTACAGCGCGGAGACCTCGTCAACGACGTGTCGATCAGCGGCAGCCTGGCCTACTCCGAAAGAGAGACCCTGACGTTCGGCAGCCAGGGCACGCTGGGCCGGATCGAGGTCGAAGAGGGGCAGACCGTCGCGGTGAACGAAGTCCTCGCGACCCTCGACGCCGCCTCGATTGGGTCGCTCGAAAAGGCCGTCGCAGAAGCCGAGGTCGAGCTGCAGGACGCTCAAGACGCGCTGGACGCTTTGAAGGAGCCGCCGACGCCGTTGGAGGTCGCCAACGCCGAGTTGAACGTCGCCAACGCTCTGCTAAGCCTCACAGAGGCTGTCGAGACTGTCGAGACGTTGAGAGAGCCGACCGCGTCGGACATCGCTAAGGCCGAGGCCACCGTCGCCAACGCTGAGCTAGACCTCGAAGAGGCCCTGGAGGCTGTCGAGGCGCTGAGAAAGCCGACCGCGTCGGACATCGCCAGGGCCGAAGCGGCCGTTGCCGCAGCCCGGCTCTCGCTTCAACGTGCCACAGACGCCGTCGCAGACTTCATGGCGCCGACGCCTCTCGAGATAGAGGCGGCAGCGGCAAAGGTCGGCGACGCCCGTGTCGCCGTCGACGCCGCCCAGGCCAAGCTCGACACACTCCGGGAGAGCCCCACACCGGAAGACATGGCCAAAGCGCAGTCGCAGGTTGACGCGGCCGAAGCGAATCTCGCAATAGACCAGACCGACCTGGACCTCGCGCGAGCCGAATGGGCCCGCAAGATTGACGACGCAGAGGAGGCGCTGGAAGACGCCGTGGACGACTACCGGGCGGTCTTGACAAAGTGGTTGGGCATGGACATTACCAAAGAAGACCTGGACGCCGACCTGGACGATCTATTCGAGCGCCACGGGATAGACTTGGAGGCTATCTTCGATCCGGCTTTGCGCGGTAAGCTCACGAACTCCGGCTTGGTGTACTTTTATGTCGGTCCTCCGGCGGACGATCCGGCGACGGCGTGGAACGAGACCACGGTGTACGCGTGGCTCAACCTGTGGCCAAGCACGCTCCTGCCAACTTGTAACAACCGGGAGGTTCCCCCACGGGGCGCATGCGTCAGAGAGGAGATCGAGACCGCCTCGGATGGCTACGGCGATGCCCGCGACTCCCTGGAGACGACCGTGATGCAGAGCGGTAGGGCAGTCACGACGGCCCAAAGCAAGGTCGCCATGGCCGACGAGTCGCTCGCATCCGCCGAGGAGAATCTCGCGCAGGTCGAGGCCGGGACCGATCCGCTTGACATCGAGGCACAGGAGAGCAAGTTGGCGCTGGCCATCGCCACCCTCATGTCCGCACAGGACGAATTGCAGACGCTCACAGCCGGACCCGACCCGACGGCGCTCGCGGCCAAGAAAAGCGAGGTCCTCGTTGCAAGTGCCGAGGTCGAAGACGCCGAAGAGGCGCTCGCCACGCTGCTCTCCGGGCCCAACCCCGTCGCCCTCGACGTGAAGGAGCGGCAGGCCGCCGTGGCCCGGGCCGCCCTGGACGACGCCGAAGAGGCGCTCGCCGCGCTGCTCTCCGGGCCCAACCCAGTCGACCTCGACGCGAAGGAGCGGCAGGTCGCCGTGGCGCGGGGCAGCCTGGACGAGGCAACCGAAGAGCTGACCGCACTGGCCGCGGGTCCCGACCCGCTCGAGGTCGCGCTCGGGGAGGCGGAGACCGCCGCCGCGCAGAGTGACCTGGAGGACGCGCTGGAGAATCTGGCCGCCGCCACCTTGCGGGCGCCGATGGCGGGCGTCATATCCGAGATCAGGGCGGAGGTCGGCCAGCAGGTCAACTTGACCACGGCGATACTGGAGATTCTCGACCCGACGGTCGTCGAGGTGCAGGGCTCCGTCGACGAGATAGACGTGCTCTTCGTCTCGGTCGGCGCCACGGCATCCATCACCATGGACGCACTGCCAGGTCAGACGCTCACCGGCACCGTGTCGGAGATCGCGGCCACGGCCACCTCTCAACAGGGCGTGGTCACGTACCCGCTCAGCATTCGGGTCGAGATACCGGCCGGCACCGAGCTCCCCGAGGGACTCACGGCCGTCGCATCGGTGGTGATTCGCGAAGACCGCAACGTGCTACTGGTGCCTCTCGACGCACTACGGGGCTCTTTCCAGGAGCCGATGCTGCGCGTCCAAACCGTTGACGGAATCGTCGAGCGCCCCGTTACCCTGGGCAACAGCGACGACTTCTGGATCGTGGTGACGGAGGGTGTCACGGAGAACGAGTCGGTGGTCCTGGAGGTGAGAGACGCGTCCACCTTCGGCTTCGGCGGCGGATTCGGGGCCATTCGCCAGCTCGGAGGCGGGTTCGGCGGCAGAGGCGGAGGGCAGCGCCAATGATTAGGCTCAGCGGCGTCACAAAGACCTACCAGATAGGGGAGGTCGCCGTCCGAGCGCTCGACGGCGTGGACCTGACCATTCCCAACGGGCAGATGGTCGCCATAATGGGGCCGTCGGGCTCCGGTAAGTCGACTCTAATGAACGTGGTCGGCTGCCTCGACGTGCCGACGTCAGGCACATACGAGCTGGAGGGCCAACAGGTCGGAAAGCTGAGCCAGAACCGGCTTGCCGACATCCGCAACAGGAAGATCGGGTTCGTCTTCCAGACGTACAACCTGCTGCCGCGCCTGACCGCCGCGGCCAACGTCGAGATGCCCCTGCTTTACGGCAATGGACGGAACCGCAAGCGACGGGCGCTCGAGGCGCTGGAATGGGTGGGGCTGGCGGACCGGGTAGGCCACCGGCCGACCGAGCTGTCCGGCGGCCAGCAGCAGCGGGTCGGGATAGCGCGGGCGCTGGTAAAGGACCCGGCGATACTGTTGGCGGACGAGCCCACGGGAAACCTGGACAGCAGGTCGAGCGAAGAAATCATGGCCGTACTGCAACGGCTGAATCGTGAGAACGGAGTTACGGTCGTGCTGGTCACCCACGACGCCGACGTCGCCGCGCACGCCGAGCGCGCGGTGCACATGCTGGACGGCCGGGTGACGGCCGACGAGATAGTCGAGTCGCCAAGGACCGCGAGGTCCGGCGCAGGCGCAGGACAGGACTGATGGGCCCTACCACCATAGTCTTCACGGCATTATCGTCCCTGGGGTCGAACAAGCTCAGGACCACACTGGCCCTGTTGGGCATCGTGATCGGCGTGGCCGCCGTGATAGCGACGATGTCGGTCGGCAGGGGCGCGCAGCAGTCGATCACGAGCCGAATCGAGTCCCTGGGCACCAACCTGATCTTCGTACGCCCGGGCGCGGCGGCCCAGGGTGAGCCTTCTTCTCTCACGCTGAAGGACGCCTTCGCACTGGTAGATACAACGTTCGCGCCGGCGGTCGCGGCGGCGGCCCCCGAGCTGAACACCTCAGGCAGGCTGGTCGTGGGCAGAGAAAACACGTTCGGGCAGATCGTGGGGGTCACCCCTGAGTACGAGAAGGTGCGCAGCTACTCGGTCGCCTCAGGCCAGTTCGTCTCGGCGGCGCACGTGACCGCAATATCGGACGTCGCAGTGCTGGGCTCCAACATAGCGGAGACGCTCTTCGGCTTCCGCGACCCTGTCGGGCAGAACCTCAGGATCAGCGGAGGCCAGTCCGCAAACGCGCGCCAGTTCACGGTCATCGGGGTCCTGGAGAGCCGCGGCGGCACCGCATTGGGCAATTTCGACAACCAGGTGCTTGTGCCTATTACCACCGTCTACTACAGGATGGGCTCGGAGAGAACTGTGCACGGCGACATCACGGTCAACACGATCAACGTCCAGGTCGCCGAAGACGCCGTCATCGAAGACGCGGTCCGCCAGATAACCACGGTCCTGCGGCTGCGCCACCACCTGTCGAACGAGGACGACTTCACGATTACCAGCCAGGAGGAGGCTATCGAGACGCTCGAAGGCACGACGCAGACGTTCGTGATCTTCCTGGGAGCGATCGCCGGCATATCCCTGCTGGTCGGCGGCATCGGCATAATGAACATCATGCTGGTCTCGGTCACCGAGAGGACGCGTGAGATAGGCATCCGCAAGGCTATGGGGGCCAAGTGGCGCGACATCCTATCCCAGTTCGTGTCCGAGGCGACGCTGCTCAGCCTCGGGGGCGGCCTCGTCGGCGCCGCCCTCGGAGTTGGGCTTTCCATGGCCCTCGACGGCCGGGACCTCGGCGGCCAGATCTTCCTGACGGCGGTCAGCAGCAACATCATCGTACTCGCCGTCAGCGTAGCCGTGATCATCGGCCTCTTCTTCGGGATATACCCTGCGGCGAGGGCGGCCAACCTGCATCCAATAGAGGCGCTGCGGTACGAATAGTCGGCAAAAAACGCGGTTGAGGAGTAAGACATGAAGGGCTTCGTGATACTACTGGCGGGGATGCTGGTCTTCGGCGCGGGCCTGGGCGGCGCCTTTGTGGCCGGCACCATTGTCGGCGGCGGCGACGACGAGACGACGGCGGCGGCGAGCCCATCGATCCCGGCTCCGACGACGGGAGGCCAGGCGGGCGGCGGCGGGCAGTCGCTGCGGCAACAGCTCGCGGCGCAGGCCCAGTCCGGCAACCTGACGCCGGAGCAGATCGCGCAGCTCCGGCAGCAGTTCGCCGGCGGCGCTGCGGGAGCGGGAGCTGCGGGAGGTGGCGCTGCGGGAGGCGGCTTCCTGGCCGGACGCGCAGTCCAGGGAACCATCGAGGGGATCGAAGGGGACGTCATCACGCTGAATACCTTCCAGGGCGCCATACGGGTCACCGTCCCGTCCGAAGCGACCATACAGGTGACCAAGACAGGCGTCATCGCCGACCTGTCGAACGGAATGAGCGTGGCCGTGACGGGCGAGCGCTCCGAAGACGGCACGTTCACGGCCGAGAACGTCATCGGGCTGCCCGAAGGCGGCTTTCGGGGCTTGGGCGGAGGCCGCGGCGCGTTCGGAGGAGGAGGACGAGGCCTTGGGGGCGACGCCGCCGGAGGCGCAGGCGGCGGGGGGCAGTAGACGGCTACCAATCGACGCCAGGGCTCGCGCGGCAGGCGGCATCCAGGACGCGAGCAGCGGATACTTCGACCTGTCTAAGCCCGGTCAGCTTGAATGAGGGCCGGCTACTCCACTAGCAGGTCGTCGTCCTCAACGTGAACTTCATGAATGACTCGCTTGCGGAGACTCCCGAAGACAAATACAGCAGCGAGGCCGACCACGTCAATCCCGATAGTCGCAACGGCCGCCATGGTGGCGCCCAGGTGTGCCATGTATCCCCCCAGAGCCAGGACAGCGAGCACTACTACCGGCCCAATCCATTGCCCTGTCTGAGCAAGCCTGCGGTCAGACTCGAGCGTCTTTTCCTCCATCTTCATGCGGTGACGCGCTTGCGTCTCCGCCATTGAGAGGACCCGTTCCGCTCCGTTCGCTACCGCGTCGTTGTACTCGACAAGCAAGGTGGGTGGCGGCAACGGCCCGTACCAAGTCTGCTGGCTCGAGATGAGGACTGCGTCTTCGTCATCTGTGGCGCCAGCGAGCCTACTCGAGCTGCCAGGCTCGATCCGTGACCGACCAGCGTGATCGGGCCGTCGGGTGTGCGCTCGACGTCAGCGAATCTTCAGGCTGGCCTCTTGACGGTCGGCCGAAGGCCTACTCGACGCCCGATCACCAAACACCGTCATGAGATCGTCGCCGGTGGCTTTCCAGTCCATCCAGAGCGCGTGGCGATCAGCAACGTCAGGCGGAAGCACCTTCGTGGGTGTGTCTAGCGACCCTGTGAAGTCGAAGATGCGTATGATGCCGTCCCAGTAGAGCCTGTCTCACAAGTCTGGGTTGGCATTGAGTATGGGTCAGGTGTACGTTTGAAGCGACATCAAGGTGGGAGATATTGAGATGCCGCTTCGACCGATGGGCCGAGAGCAGATGTGGATGTTGCCGCCGACGCTTGACGAGTTGTTGCCGCTGGACCATCCGGCGCGGTTCGTGGCCGAGTTCGTTGACGCTTTGGACCGGGAGGACTGGGGGGAGCTTGGGGTGAAGATAGACGGGGAGGTGCTGGGAGCGCCAGCCTACCATCCACGTGCGCTGTTGAGCGTGTGGCTGTACGGCTTCATGACCGGGGTGCGCTCGTGCCGGAAGCTGGAGGCGGCCTGCCGGGACCAGATACCGTACCTGTGGCTGACCGGGTGGCAGCATCCTGACCACAACACCCTGTGGAGGTTCTACAGAGGGCATCGGCAGGCCATGAGGAAGCTGTTCGAGCGTACGGTGCGTACGGCGGTGGCCATGAAGTTGGTGGATCTGGCGGTTCAGGCGGTGGATGGTACGAAGGTGGTCGCCAACGCGTCAGTGAACAGGAGCTACGATGCCGAGGGGCTGAGAGGGCTATTGGATCGGTTGGAGCGGGCGATAACCGACCTTGAGGCTCAGAACGAAGCGGGAGAAGACACTGCTGTTGCCCATCTGCCTGAGGAATTGGCTGACAAGGAGGTCTTGAGAGAGCAGGTGAGGCAGGCGATGGACGATCTTGCGAGTCAGAAGCGCCACAAGCGCATCAACCTGACCGACCCAGACGCCAGGCTGATGAAGGGTAGGCAAGGCATCGTGGCTGGCTACAACGCTCAGGCTATGGTCTCACCCACAGAGACGGATGGGGGAGCGACCGGCATGTTGGTCACCGCCGTGGACGTGGTGGATGCGGCCAATGACAATGCCCTGCTGGTTCCGATGGTCGAGCAGGCCGAAGAGACGACCGGGACAAGAGCACAGATGACGTTGGCCGACGCCGGATATTTCGCCGCAAGTCACCTGGCAGAGTGCACCCGTCGAGGTCAGCAGGTGGTGGTGTCCGAGTCACGGCAACGGTTCCTCAAAGACCCATATCACAAGGACCAATTCACCTACAACGAGCCGAGCGACAGCTTTACGTGTCCGCAGGGACAGACGCTCAAGTTCGTTCGTATACAGCACGCGAACGGAGTCCCGTTGCGACTGTACCGGGCTTCCGGCGCTGTCTGTCAGGCATGCCCAGCCTTCAGAGCCTGTACCAGGGCCAAGGAGATTGGGCGGAGCTTAGCGATAGGGCCGCACGACGCAGTGCTGCGCCGTCATCGTGCCTGGATGTCCACCTCAACAGCTAGAGAGGCGTACAAGCTGAGAAAGCAGCTGGTCGAGCCTGTCTTCGGGATCATCAAGGAGCAACAGAGGGCACGGAGGTTTCTGCTGCGCGGTCTCGCCAACGTGGCGGCCGAGTGGACTATGTTGGCCACCGCCTTCAACCTGCGTACTCTCTGTCGGGTGTGGCGCTCCAGCCCCTTGATCGGTCTATTTAATGGCCCGGAGCCTCGTCCCGTCTTCTGACCTGCAGTGATGACAGCAGCTGACCCATCGCTCCGTCGCCTGTCCTAACCGCTCAGGCCAGGGCCTTTCAGCGAACCCTCCGACCTCTATCCGCTCCCCCTATCCGCAATTTCCACTTCTGGGACAGGCTCAGTAGGGTCTGCGCAACCTACGCTTGACCAATATCCTGCGTCTTGCCCTTACTGTCATTTGGCCTCTACTAGCCGGAGCACTGGATTGAGCCTCAACCAAGAATAGTATATCTGCAATCAGGATGGACGGCAATTCCGGTCGCTGATACGTAGTCATACCGCAGCGCAATTGCGCTGTGGGTTTCAAGTCCCGCCATCCACCTCTGTGACACTACCCTGTACCTGGCGTTCCGAGGCGACGGCTTGGCGTTCTCGTAGGGCGACGTCCTCAGGGCTCTCGACCCATACTTCGCCGCCCTCGAAGAACTCCTTCTTCCAGATGGGCACAGTCTGCTTGATGCGGTCCACGACGTGCTGACTCGCCGCGAAGGCGTCCTTCCTGTGCGGAGACGCCACGGCGACCACCAGGCTGACATCGCCGATCTCCAGGCGGCCGACTCGGTGAGCTATCGCGACGTCTTCTATCGGCCACTCGGCCGACACCTCGCTCGCGATCTCGGCCAGCTTCTTGTCGGCCATCGGCCTGTAGGCCTCGTATTCCAGGTGGAGCACGCGGCGGGCGGCGGTCGTGTCGCGGGTGACGCCCAGGAACGTCACGACGGCCCCGTTGGAGCTCTTGCGCACCAGGGCGGTCGTGGCGTCCGGGTCCAGCGGCTCGTCCGTTATGAGGATCATTGCGAGTGTCCTACCGCGTTCGTTTGGCTCATTCCGACGGCCCCGCCGCTCACCGGAGGGATCAGAGCAACCTCGTCGCCATCGTTCAGGACGAACAGGTGGCCCCGGTACTCGTCGTTGACGGCCACGGCCAGTGCGTCGGGTTCGTCCGTCAGATCGGGGTGGCGGCGCGCAACTTCGCCCACGAGGGCACCCACCGTGGCCTCCGCGGGAAGGTCCAGCGACAGGGAACCCTTTCCGATTCTCTCACGGTAGCCGGCGAAGAGTCTTACGGTGACGTTCAGGGCGCCGATGCCTCGCAGGGATGACGACCCGATTATAGCACCGGACGGCGCCCCCGCCCGCCTACTCCTCGGCCTGCTGGATGAGCTGGCCCTGAACAGGCACGCCGCTGGCGACCAGCTCGCCGTCGGCGTAGTAGTTGGAATAGGATATCGGAAGGCCCAACGCGATCGGGCTGGCGACGTCCGGCTGGTCCTGCACGAAGAAGTGGACGTGCGGCACGGCCGACAGGCCCGAGTTCCCGACCAGCGCCAGCAGGTCGCCGGCGCTAACCTCGTCGCCCTGCTGCACGCGGATGGTCCCCTGCTGCAGGTGGGCGATGACGACGTACTCGTCGGCCGCGGCGCCTATGACGAGATGGTTCCCCGCGGGATGGGCGCGCGAGTTGACCTGCCCCGGGCGGTTGTCTTCGATGCCGTCCAGTACGGCCACTACGGTCCCGTCGGCCGGCGCTACGATCGGCTGCCCGAAGGCGTGGAAGTCCTCGTTCATCGACCCACTGCCCTTGGCGAAACCGCCGTCCTTCCAGATCGCCAGATCGTAGGCGTAGCGCCTGGCGGGTATTCTCGCGTGGCGGTTCTGCAGGTAGGTAGGGCCGCCGTAGTTGACCCACCAGATGCCGTCCACCGGCAGGCGCCACTTCGTCGGCGACTGGTACTCAGCCGTCGGATGTTCGTCCAGCTGTCGCCTTGGCGCGGTATCCAACCCGATGACACTGCCCAAACTGTCTAGAGTCACCCAGATCGAGAGAACGCGGTCTCCCCAGCTATGGTCCGCGCCGTACAGGCCCTGTACGGCAAGATCGACCAGCACGTCGCCGATCGGCCTGGACTCGTCGTAGTCGATCTCGCTCAGCGGAATGCCGTCCTGTCCCTGCTCCGGGAACGCCAGGATCCCCGTTAGCTCGTCGCCGTCGCTCTCGAACACCACCTCGATCGAAAGGGTCTGGTTCTCTCCGAGGGAGATCGATCCTGTCCACCGGCCTTCGAGCGGGCCGGGGCCGCTCAGCTCGTCCGCCTCCAGAGTGAACGAGGCCGTCAGGGCGTTGTCCACGTATCCGCCGGAGATCGTCTCGCCGTCCACGTGACCGTCGAACATCGCCCCGAGCGCCCTGGCCTCGAAGTTGACCCTGTTCGTCGTTATGGCGTTCACGCGCTCCAGGATGCGCTCGTCCGTCATGCTGCCGCGGAGGGTCCTGTGGAACCGCTCGCGTACGGCGGCTGTGTCGCCGGCCGCGAGCAGCGCCGCGAACTCTCGCCCACGGGCCAGAATCGGGTCGTGGCCAGCGGCGTAGTCCGGGCCGACCACCGAGTAGTCGGTGGGAGCGCCCTCGCCGGCCGGCTCGGGGAACTCGGTCGTCCTTGGGATTATCTGAACACCCTCCGGAGCCGGCGCCGCCCCGAACGACTCGGGTGGCGGCAGCTCGGCCAGGGCCGTCGGAGTCGGCGTGGGTTCGGCTTCCCCGCCGCCGCATGCGGCGGCCAGAAGCGTTACCACCAGAAGAGCCCCTATTGCCTTCATGATCGGTCCGCGTAGCATATCTGTCAATTTCCTGTCATGAGAGTGGCAGCCGGCGGTCGACCGCCTATGCCGCCTCCATATTCATATACGCGGCGCGCAACTACGGATTCAATCCTCCGAGGCCGGGCTGGCGACGCCCACGACGGACGCTTTGACAAGACCGCGAATTCGCGCATCGTCATATCCGAGAACGTCGCTGAGTATTTGCTCGGTGTGCTCGCCAACCAGTGGCGTCGAGCCGACCACCATCGGCGTCCGGCCGAATTTCACCATCTTGCCGGCGACGTGGATCTTCCCCGCGATCGGGTCCGGCACCTCGGTGAGCACCTCTCGCTCGTGCAGGTGCGGCTCCGCCGCAGCCTGCGCGACGGTGTTGATCGGCGCGGCGGGCACGCTGTGAGACGACAGCTGCTCGACCGCGCCTGCCGTCGTCCGTTCGGCAAACCATGCCGCGACCTCGTCCTCGATCTGATCGCCGTTCCGCGTGCGGTCCGCCCGGGTCCTGAACTTTTCGTCCTCCAGCCACTCGGGATGGCCCATCGCCGCGCAGACGCGCGGCCATATGTTGTCGCTACCGCCGGCAAGGTAGACCCATCCGTCCGAAGTCTGGTACGCGTTGGTCAGCCCCTGTCCATTGCCCTCGCGCTGCTCCTCGACGCCCTCGCCCAGATAGGCTGAGATCGGGATTTCGTTCGTCGTGAAACCCGTGTCGGCAAGAGATACGTCGATCGTCTGGCCCTCGCCGGAGCGCTCGCGCTCCAGCAGCGCCGCCAGGGCGCCGGCAGTGGCGTGAAGCGACGTGATCCGGTCGATCAGCGGAAAGTGCGTGCGCACCGGCGGTCCGCCCTGCTCGCCCGTCATCATCATCATCCCGCCGAGGGCCTGGCCTATGGGGTCGAATCCGATGCGGTCGCGGTACGGCCCGTCCTGTCCGTACGCCGACACGTTTACCATGACGATCCGGCGGTTGAGACCCCTGAGCACGTCGTAGCCGAAACCCATCTTGTCGATGGTGCCCGGCCGAAAGTTCTGCAGGAACACGTCGGAGACCTTCACCAAGTCGCGGAGGACGGCTTTGCCCTCCTCGGTACGCAGGTCGATCGCGAGGCTCTTCTTGCCGCTGTTGTACTGGACCCAGTAGGCGCTCTGCCCCCGCACCATCGGTCCATTGCCGCGGCTCTCGTCGCCGCGCAGCGACTCGACCTTTATCACTTCGGCGCCCATCCTGGCGAACATGAGCGCGCACCGCGGGCCCGCCTGGTAGCGGCCAAGATCGAGCATGCGGATGCCTTCCAGCGCGGTCGGCCCTGGCATCAACTCGCTCTCCCGGCGCCCTTGCGGTCGAGGAAGGCCTTGAATCCCTCTTCCACGGGCGTGCCCTTGAGCTTGCCGGACTGTGCCTCAAGCTCGTTGTCGTACATTCCGCGCCAGGTGGAGCCGACGTTCTCGATCATCAGCTCCTTGATGCCCTGGACCATCCTGTCGTCATTGCCCGAGATGAGCTTTGCGAGCTCGAGCGCCTTGTCCATCAGCTCGTCGGCGGTCACCAGATGGTTCAGCAGCCCGATCCGGTACGCCTCCTCGGCCTCGACGACCCGTCCCGTGAACAGCAAGTCCTTGGCGGCCGGCCATCCGATCTGCATCGGGAGGTTCCAGGTCGAGTTGGCCCGGCCGTACGTCGCGGCGAGGAACCTGAAGCTGGTGTTTTCGCAGCCGACGCGGATGTCGAAACTCGATGCCATCAGCGCGCCGCCGCCGTAGGCGAGGCCGTTGATCGCCCCGATGGTGGGCTTGGCGCAGGACGCGATGCGCCAGCCGTATTCCACGCGGCGGGGCTCCGGAGGCGGCGGCTCGGCCATCTTCGCCAGCCGCGCCATCTCCTTGATGTCGCCGCCGGCCGAGAACGCCCGGCTCTTCTGCCCCGTAACAACGATCACGCTGACTTCCGGGTCGCCCTCCAAGTCCGAGACGGCGGTGTCCAGCTCGTTCATAAGAGCGCTGCTCAGGGCATTGAGGACCTGTGGACGATTGAGTGTGACTATCGCCACGTTCTCGTCGTGCTCGACGATGATGTTCTCGAAGCCCAAATATCCGCCCCTATATGGTCGCTCAGACGGCCCAATTATAGGAGTGCCCTACCGGACGGTCAAGAAAACCGCTTCCCGCCATACCGGCGGGCGACCCCCGTACTCGATCAGACCGGTGAGCGGCCGTTCGCGAGAATCCGATGCGACGAGTACGAAACACGAAGCCCACCGTGAAGAATGGCTTCCGACTCGGCTAGAATCGTGGGGCCATGAGCTCACGAGCAGCGTACGAGAGCAGCGACCGTTTCAGTTGGGCCGAGGTGTACAAGCAGCTCGACTGGCTGCCGGACGGCGGCTTGAACATCGCTCACGAGGCTATAGACCGGCACGCCAGGGGGGCCCGCGGAGACGATGCAGCCCTGATGTGGCTGGGACGGCACGGCGAGCGGGAGGAGCACACGTTCGACGGTCTATCCCGGCTCACAGCCCGATTCGGCAACCTGCTCAGAAGCCTCGGTGTCGAGAAGGGCGACCGAATATGCACGTCGCTCGGCCGCCTGCCGGAGCTGTACGTCGCGCTACTGGGCACGCTCAAGGCCGGGGCCGTCGCCGTGCCGCTGCCGGCGGGGTCCGGGCCGGACGCCATCAAGAGGCGGATGCTGGACACCAAGGCGAAGGTGCTTCTGACCGACCCGGAGACGCGACGCTCGCTGTACACAGCCGTCTTCGAGATGTTCGACCTCCAGCACATCGTCGTCGTGAACAAAAACGGCCGCGACCCGCTGCCTCCGGAGACCGCCGACCTCGACTACGACGAGGAGATGGGCAAGGCGCCCGACAGCTTCACCACCGCGCCGACCGGCGAGTACGACCACGCGACGATCCACTACGCGGGCGGCGGGCCCGGAGCGGTGCAGGCGCACCTGTCCGCCGCCCAGCACTTCGTCACCGGCAGGTGGGTAATGGGACTGGACGGCGGCGACACCGTCTGGTCGCTCGCGCAGCCCTCGACGCCGGCGGGGCTGGCGCTGGGAGTCCTCGCCCCGTGGACGCTGGGGGCGAAGCTGGTCGTCTACGAGGACGATGTCGACACGTCGGGTTGCTACGCGGCAGTGACGCGGCATCGAGTCTCGGTGCTCCACGCGCCCGCTTCCGCACTGGAGGACATGTCTGCATCGGGGAAAGGCATCGCGGACGACCACGATCTGAGCAGCCTGCGGCACGTAGTCACCGACGGCGGCGTCCTCGGCGCCGACACCGTGGAACGCGCGTCTGCCGTGCTCGGCGCGCCGGTGTACGACTGCTGGCTGCAGGCCGAGACGGGGACGGCCGTCGTAGCCAGCTCGCCAAGCCTCGGAGTCAGGCCGGGCTCCGCCGGCAGGGCCGTGCATGGGCTGGAGGTCTCCGTACTGGACGCTGAACGCAGGCCGGCTCCGCCGAGCTCGGACGGAGAGCTCGCCGTCCGGCCGGGCTGGCCATCGATGTCCCGAGGCTACTGGGGAGACCCGGACGCGTACACGGCGAGATTCCGCCGTGGGTGGTACTTGACCGGCCAGGTGGCGACCGTCGACGCCGACGGCTTCGTCTGGATCGCAGACCGGCCGGATCGACCCGCCGGCGAATAGGTCCGTATCGGCTCAGGGCGACCCCCTCCCGCCGTTGGCGCTACAGGCTATGAGGAGGGAACGATCGGCAGCAGGACGTGGGACGGGTAGTCGGCGCTGTGATGGACCGTCTGCAGCGCGGCGACGAACTCCGTGTCCGAGCCGATGGGCGCTCCGGTATTCGCGTTCCGATCGAAGCGCGGGAAGTTGCTGCTGGAGACCTCGACCCGAATCCTGTGGCCCGCCTTGAACAGGTTGCTGGTTCCCCACAGGTCGATGCTGAACTCGTACACGTCGTTCGCCTCGATCAGGCTCGCAGGCCGCTTCGGATCGCGGTGGCGGGCGCGGACGATCCCGTCGGTCAGGTTCATGGCGTACCCAGACGGGCCGACTTCGACGAGCTTCGCCGTGAAGTCCGTGTCCTGCGCAGAGCTCGACGCGAAGAGCGTGACCGAAACGGGGCCCGTGACCTCCGTGTCCTCCCGCAGCGTCGGAGTCGTGTAGACGAGCACGTCCTGCCTCTCCTCGATACGCGACTGATCGAAGGCGCCCGCGGGCTGGAGGTCCAGCCCGCCGGCGGTGGCGCCGCCACGCGTGGGCACCGGGTCGACGGGGTTGTATAGATAGACGTCGAACGGCTCGCTGCCCGGCGGCTCCTCCGACAGCCAACCGTCCCCGTCCGCGGTATTGGCTTTGCCCTTGCTGTGCAGGTAGTACCGCCGCGGCCTGGCGCGTTCGAGCGGCCATTCGTCCTCGGTGCGCCACGCGTTCTTGCCCATCACGAATATGCGCACCGGCCTGTCGTGGGATGTCGCGCGGTCGTCGTCTTTGAGCCAGCGGTCGAAGAAGCGCAGGATGCCGCCCTGCAGGTCCACGTGCGCCTGCGAAGCCCTCGTGCCGAAGGTCCGGTCGCCGTTCAGCCCCGACGAGAAGCCCCAGTGGCTCCACGGACCTATGATGAGCTGCTGTCCGTCGCGGGCGGCCGGCGTCTTGCCTGCGTTACGCATGCCCGTGAAGTTCCTCATGGTGCCGCCCAGAAAGATGTCGTACCAGCCCCCGATGTTGTATGCGGGCACGGAGATCGACGGGTACGACTCCTCTATCGAGATTCGCCTCCAGTAGTCGTCGTACTCAGGGTGCTCCAGCCACTGGAAGTAGTACGGCGCTACTCCGTACTCGAGGCCCGGCAGCTCGTTCATCGGCAGAAAGCCGCACAGGCCGCGCAGGTCGTCGTTGGCGTCGATCAGCAAGTCGAGGAGCTGAGGGGACAGGTAGAGCCTGTTGGCAAGGTGGTTCCAGTTGCCCAGCGTCAGGCCCATCGTCCACGACAGGCTGAACCCGAGCTGGAACGCGCCGCCCCGCCACACCCAGCCTTGGTGATAGTCGGACGCCGTGAGCCCCGGCGCGATACAGACCAGCGAGTCCGGGCCGTCCTTGGCCGCGAGCCACTGCGTCGCGCCGACGTAGGACCCGCCGTACATACCGACCCTGCCGTTGCACCAGGGCTGGCCCGCCACCCGCTCGACCGAGTCGTGGCCGTCGCTCGCCTCGTCGACGAACGGGACGAACTCGCCGCCGGAGTTGTGACGACCTCGAACGTCCTGGATGACGACGGCGTAGCCGCGCATGGCGGCGTGGACGGCGTCGAGCAACCCGCCGCGGCTGCCCGCCGAGCTCTTGTCGTATGGCGTGCGCTGCAGCAGGCCGGGAAAGGCGCCGGGGGCGTCGGGCCTGAAGACGTCCACGTAAGTGAACGTCCCGTCCCTCAGCATGAGCGGAAGATTGGGTTCGAACTTGATCGAATAAGGGCCCGCCATAGCTAAAGCTCACTCTCGGAGATCATGGACGCGACGGTCTCCAGCCTAGCCACCACGGCATCCAGCACCGCCGCCTCCGCCACGCCGACCGGCAGGGTTGTCGGGACGAGCAGTCTACGGTGGTTGTCGATGATTCAGAACGCGCCCCTGGGGGCCCGTCGACCACGGTCGGAATCTAACATAGGGTCGCGGTTCCGGCAAGTCGCGTATCGACCCACGCGTGTCCGCCGGAAGAGGATACCGCGAATTGCCTGAGGCAGCCGCGCTACGGGAGGGAGCTAGCGAGCTGTCCAGCCTGCGTCGACGGTGTAGGCGGCGCCGGTGATGGAGCCGGCGTGGTCGGACGCGAGGAAGGCGGCTAGCTGGGCTATCTCCTCCGGCTCGACGAGCCGTTTGATCGCGGCTGGCTCCAGCATGACATTGCTCAGGACCTCCTCCGCCGGGATGCCCCGCGTCCTGGCCTGGTCGGCGATCTGGTTCTCCACGAGCGGCGTCCGGGAGTAACCCGGGCAGATGGCGTTCACCGTGATCCCGAACTCGCCGGCCTCCAGCGCGACGGTCTTCGTCAGCCCGATCAGCCCGTGCTTGGCCGCGATATAGGCCGACTTGTACGGGCTTGCGACCAGCCCGTGGATCGACGACATGTTGACGATTCTCCCCCAGCCGCGCTCCTTCATGCCAGGCAGCAGATGCTTCGTCAGCCTGAAGGGCGCGGTCAGCATGACCTCGATCATCTTCGACCAGACTTCCTCGTCGAACTCGTCGACGGGATCGATGTTCTGGAAGCCGGCGTTGTTGACGAGCACGTCGACGACGCCTTCGCTCTCGACTATGCGGCGGCACAGGTCTTTCACCTCCGCCCCGTTGGAGATGTCGGCCCGAAAGAACGCGCCGCGGACATCGCGGGCGACGTCCGCGCCCTCATCCCGAAGGTCGCTAAGCACCACTCGGCTCCCCCGCTCGGAGAAAACGCGGGCCATCGCTTGCCCGAAACCGCCCGCCGCGCCGGTGATCAACACGACCCTGCCGTCCAGTCCGTAGTCAGTCATTCAGCTTCCTCCATGGCAACGCCCCTCGGCGACCGGGGTACCGTTCGCGGTTCGTCTTCGAATCCCCAGCACAACTGGCGGCGAGAGCGGACGGACACGGACGCGAGTCCTACAGGCTTACGCCGAGCTTGTGCATCCGCTCGTGGATCGCCGCGTGGGCTTCGTGGAATGGGCGCTCCAGGTACGCCAGGTGGTCTTCCTCGCCGTGGTGATGGGTCACCGAGCCGTGGTCCGCCTGTGTGGAGCTGTGGCGGATGTACTCCAGGTCTCCCTCGATGAGCGTGAGCATGTACTGGGCCGTTCCCGGGTCGAACATCCACCAGTCGCCGCCGCATGCTACGTAGACGGGCGAGGTGTGCGCGAAGATGCCCCGGCGCCAGGCGTCGAAGTGGGCGCTGTTCAGGTGGCCGTACCTGGCGGCGCTCAGGCTGCTGATGTTGCCGTCCGAGAAGTACCCCGGGCCGCCGCAACGGGCCGCCAGCCACGTGTGCCCGTCGACGGCGATCCGCTCGCGGAGCTCCAGCCGGCGCGTGCCTTTCGACGACTCCGCGGAGGCGACCACGCGACCTGCACTGACTATCTCCAGCCGGTGCAGCGGGAAGATGCTCTCCGCCCAGGCCTCGACTTCGACCGTCCCGGGCCCGGAGATGTTGAGCGTGTCCCCTACCCGTTTCCCGTCTACCGTCAGGTTGACGATCGGGCCGCCGCTCAGGATCGTACGCCCGGCCGCGACGCTGCGGCACCAGTTGTCGTAGGTGAACTCCTCGTCGTCTGCGAGCCTGGCGTAGGTCCGGTACATCCCCACGGGCACGCCGCTCGACATCTTGTCGGTGCCGCCGACCAGCGGGATCCGGTAGCCGCAGTTCAGATAGCGATAGTACTCGGCATGGTTGAACTCGGTCTGGCGCAGCATCTCGATGCCGTCCAACCGGCCCGTGGCGATCATGGCCGCCGGCTCGCCGTTGGGATACGGGAAGTGGGGGTTGATGACGTATCCGCCCTGGGCGTGCGCCTCGTCCGCCCAGTGGCTCAGCGTCGTCTCCATCGGGCCGCCGAGCTCCGCCTCGCCGAGTCCGTCGCTGCACCAGGGCATGACGGGCCGCTTCAGGCCCCACAGAATCGTATGGCCCATGAAGTGCTGCCGGTTCTCCTGGGAGACGTACACGATATTGTCGCCGTCCCGCGACACGCTGGGGTGGCCGGTGAAGTCCTCCGTGTTCGTGAACAGGCTGCCCCACTGCGACTGGAGCAGATTGACGACGTCCAGGTCCTCGCCCTGCGACTCGGTATGGGCGCCCTGCGTCGAGAGGAAGTGGACGTGGGAGTCTCCGCTGTACCAGCCCTGGGTCTTCATGTCGGTCCAGCGCTTCAACCTCAGCGTCAACTCCCGCTGGCCGGGCCCGATCGTGACCTTCGTCCGCAGCGGCTCGTACTCGAAGCCGCGGGCAACGTCGACTATCACCTCGCCGCGCGGAAGCCAGCCCTGGCACGTGCCGTCGACGTAGGCGTAGGTTATCTGCCCCAGGCGGGCGTCGCCCCCTATGTCGACGTGCCATGTACCCAGGTTGGAGTTGACCTGATTGTGGTGGCCGTGAGGCTGGTACGGCACGCCGTCCGGCGACCTGAAGTGGACCCGGCAGGGCACGGGCTTGCCGGTGTCGTCGTCCAGGATGGTCACGTGCACCCAGTTCTTGCCGGCTTCAGCCAGCTCGACGCGCATTCGCGGGGTCTCGACCGCGCCCTTGTCCACGACCTCGCCCCAGTTGGCCGCGCCGACCGTCTCGCCGCCCTGTTTCACCTCGACCGTCGCGGACGGGACGCCCCTGATCTCTACGTAGCTGGGGCTGGAGTCGAAGTTCTCGACCTCCCCCCATCCCTTCAGCGCTCCCTCCAGGAACTCGGCATCGGGCGCCTGCGGCAGCGGGAAGACGTACGTGGCGTCGCCGCGGTCGACGCTCACGTCGACGTCGAACGGCTTGGCCGCGGCGTCCGGGTCCTTGAGCACGATGCGGGCCGGCCGGCGGCCCTGCCTCGCAAAGGGGTGTTCGTCGAGATGGCCGAGCGTGATGCCCGCCAGGACGAAGCTCGGCCCCGCGGGGACGATCTCCAACGACTCCACGACGCCCCCCGGCTCGGGGTTCGTCCAGGCCCAGAGGTAGAACCATCTCGGCCACTCCTGGACGCCCTCCATCTGGCGCCGGCCTATCTGGTCCCACTCCCCCTCGCGGCGGGGCATCAGTCCGGCGGTGGAGTCGGCCACGGCGAGAAACGGCGATCCGGGCACGCCCGGGACGCTCTGCAGGTTCTGCAGCGGGCTGATCTCGAATCTTTCCCTAAGCGGCACCCGGACCTCCGCGTCGCCGGCGAGGCGGAAGACGTAGTCGGCCACTGGGGCGCCAAGCGGGCCGCCCGAGTGCAGCACCGACTCCATCATCCGGTGGGCGAAGACGAGGCGATGCGCCGGCTTGCCGATCGGGATGGTGACGCCGCCCGCCCCCCGGTCGAAGGCAATCAGGCAATCGGCGGCGGGGTTGGCGCCGTCCCCCACCTGGAACGGCAGCCCTCGGAGATTCTGCGCTCCGGGCTCGAACCCGCCATCTTCGCCGAGGATGGCTGTGCCCGCGTTGTAGTGCGCGGAGATATCGATAGGCTCGTAGTCGGCCATGTCAAACGCCTCCTGTGCTCATGATTGGGTCCATCGCCGTAGACCTCGCGGTTGACGCACTCGGCAGACGCGTCAATGAGAATCAGCCAACCGCCGGACTTCAGGGACGCGAGGGTATTGCATTCCTCAAGCGTTCGGCAAGAGCAGGCTGTTCCCGGATCTCACACTCCCATACAACGACGGTGTTCCATGCGAGGTCCCGGAGCTGAACGTACTGGCGTTGATCCCGCTCGACGTTCTCTCCCGGCCGCGCCACCTTCGGCGCACCGGTGGCAGGAACGATGTAGAGCCGTGTCGCAACTGCCATCATTGTCTTGTTGGTCACCAAATCCTGTCGCGACGCCAACTGCTCGACGATGTCTCCCTGCCTGTGGGGAGGAGTCGCGAGCACCGCCGTGGACTGTTGAGGATCGTCCCTGTGCGCGGCATATCCGATAAGGCCCCGCTAGCTCAGATGGCCCTACGGGGTCCGCGGCTTCGACTCGGAGAAATACCGGTCGTCGCTCCCGCTGTACTTTGGAGATATCCGGACGGTCATATCGCCGTTGAGGGTCAATATCCCGTTGTCGAACGCTTTGTCGTGCGGAGTCGACAGAAGTAGGCCGTTCCTGGGATTCACTCTATCTTGCTTGTCGTGGCTCCAGGGAACGATGTGGCTTGCCACTAGCAGCGATGGAATAGGCAGGCCGGTGATACAACAACGTTCGTTATAGGCGGACAGAATCATCGCCCGAAAGAAGCTCTGTCCAATGCGGGTTGTGGTCTGCACTACGCGGTCCTGACCGACAGGATAGTCAGGTTCTTCTTGGACTGCTTTGTCGATCTGTATTGCCGTTGGCTGGATTGCCTCGATAGCCCTCTGTGATTCGACGGCAAAGCGTTCCGAATCACTTTTGAGATTCATCCTATTCGCACGGAGCTGCGGGATGATTTGGAACGCGCGGGGGCGCTCCTACCGGCCGTCGTAGACCTCGGGGTTGACGCAGGTGAGCAGGCGTTCGCCCTTGACGCCGTTGATGAGGTTCTGCGCCGCGATGCGGGACATCTCAGACCGGGTACTCACGCTCGCGCTGGCGATGTGGGGAACGACGAGGCAGTTGTCCAGGGTCAGCAGCGGGTCGTCTACCGGTATCGGCTCCGGCTCGGTGACGTCCAGCCCCGCGGCCGCGATGCCGCCGTCCCTCAGGGCCTCGTAGAGTGCGCGGGGGTCGACTATCGGACCGCGCGCCGCGTTCACGAGGACGGACGTAGTCTTCATCTTCGCCAACTCGGCCTCGCCGATCAGATGGTACGTGGAGTCGTCCAGGACGGTGTGGAGGCTGACGAAGTCGGACCGCTCCAGCAGCGAGTCCATGTCGACGTACGTCATCGGCAGCAGGGCTTCGAGGTCCTCACGCCGCACGATGTCCGAGTACAGGACCTCCATGTCGAAGCCGCGGCCGCGCCTGGCCACCTCGAAGCCGATCCGGCCCATTCCGACGATGCCCAGCGTGGCACCGTAGATGTCCTGGCCGAGGAAGTGGAGCGGATGCCATGTCCGCCACCGGCCTTCCTGAACCGCGCGCCACGCCTCGACCACCTTCCTGGCAGACGCCAGCATCAGAGTAAACGCCGCGTCGGCCGTCGTCTGGGTGAGCACGTCCGGGGTGTTGCCGACGGCGATGCCGCGGCGCGTTGCCTCCGGTATGTCGATGTTGTCGAAGCCGACGGCGATCTGGCTGACCACCTTGAGCTGCGGCCCGGCGGCGTCCATGAGCTCGGCGTCGACTCCGTCGGTGAGCAGGCACAGCAGCCCGTCGACGCCGCGCACCTTGTCCAGCAAGACATCCCTGGGGGGCGGCAGCTCGTCCCTCCAAAGCTCGGCGTCGGTCTCGTCTTCAATCGCTCTCAACGCCTCGGGGAATATCTCGCGGGACACGAATACTCTCGGCTTGGACATAGGATAAACGTTCCTCCGTGAGTGGTGCGCTGGAATCGGCCCATTCTACCGAAAGCAGTCTGCGATTGAACATCCCGTTCCGTGTGCGGCTACCAAACGACACTAGCTTCGGCCAGAATCCGCCGGCTGCTACCATAGACCAATGCGCGCAGGCGACCTCGTAGTGAGAGCCCGGGCCGAGTATGACGGCTGGATCATCCTCGGGGTCGTCTTCCTGGCCGCCGGGCTTACGATAGGGACGAGCAACTACGCGTTCGGGCTATTCGTCGAGCCCCTCGAACGCTCCTTCGCCTGGCCGCGCACGGCCATCAGCGCCTCGCTGTCGTTCATGGCGGTGGGCAGCCTGACCGGGCCGATGATCGGCAGGGCGATGGACAGGTACGGCGCCAGGTCCGTCATGACCGTCAGCCTGATCATCTTCGGCTGCAGCTTTCTGCTGCGGCCGTTCATCCAGGAGCTGTGGCACCTCTACGTTCTGAGTTTCGTCCAGTTCGTCGCCTTCTCGGGTACGGCGGTGCTGCCTGCTGGCAGGCTGGTGGGGATATGGTTCCCCGACTCGCGCGGCCGCATGATGGGCCTGGCCACGATGGGAAACAACTTCGGAGGCCTGACCATGCCGCTGCTGGCCGGCATGGTGTTGGCCAGCGGGACGGACTGGCCGGTAGTCGGCGGCGGCGACGGTGCTTCCTGGCAGGCCGCGTTCGTGGTGATTGGGGCCATATCCGTCGCCCTGGCCCTCGTCTCGCTCGCGGTCATTCACGAACGGCCGCCACCGAGAGGCAGCGGAGACGTCCGGTCCAGGGACGCGAAGCCGGCGCTGCGCGGCTCAACGGTCCACGAGGCGCTCCGCACGCGCGGCTTCTACGCATTGACGCTGTCGATGGCTCTCGCCACCTTCACGTACAGCGCCGTCCTGCCGCATGTTGGCGCCCACCTCGAGATCGAGGGACTGTCCGACGCCGTCGTCCTGACCGCGGTCGCGCTGCTGGCGGCGTTCGGAATGGCCGGCAAACTGCTGTTCGGCTACGTTGCCGAGCGCATCACTGCCCGGCGCACGCTGATGTTGACGTTGACCGGGCAGTGCCTGGCAGTGCTGCTGATTGTGGTCGAGCCTACCCATCCGCTCGTCTGGGTGTCTGTCCCGATGTACGGGCTCTTCATGGGGTCTTTCGGAGTGCTATCGACGCTGATCGTCCAGGAGGAATACGGCCTCAGGTACTTCGGCAGCATATCGGGCATGGCCGGCATGGCCTCGGTGGTCTCGATGGTACTCGGCCCCGTGCTGGCCGGCGCGTCGGCCGACGTCACGGGCGGATACGGCCTCGCGTTCGTGGGAATAGCAGCGATGTTCGTGGTTGCCGCCCTCGCGCTGAGCCAGGTGCACGGGCCTCTACCAAGGACGGCGGCGGGATAGGCCAGGGCGCCGTCCGGTGCTAGAATAGGCCCGCCGAGTCTCGAGGACGCGAATAGGGAGTCGACATGCGCATAGGGATTCTGGGCGTTGGCGCGATCGGCGCCGTTATTGGCGGGTATCTCGCCCGCGCCGGCCGGGAGGTCACGCTGATCGACATGTGGCCGGCGAACGTCGATCGGATCAACGCGGACGGGCTCAAAGTCACTACCATCGAGGGCGTGTTCACGGTGGAGGCTCGGGCCCTCCATCTGTCCGAGGTCTCCGCGGCGCGACCCAGCTTCGACGCCGCCTTCCTGGCCATGAAGTCGTACGACACCCGTTGGGCGACCACCTTCCTTCTGCCGTATCTGGCGCCGGGCGGCTACATCGTGTCGGCGCAGAACGGCATCAACGAGGACTCCATCGCGGAGATCGCGGGCTGGACGCGCGTCGTGGGCTGCGTGGTGACTCTGGGCGCGGGCATGTACGAGCCGGGTCACGCGGAGCGCACCAGCGCCAACGACCGCACCGCGTTTACGGTCGGCGAGCCAAGCGGACTGATCACGCCTCGGTTGACCGAGCTGGCGGAAGTCCTCGGCAACGTGGGCACGACGGAGACGACGACGAACCTGTGGGGCCACCGGTGGGCTAAGCTGGCCACGAACAGCATGAGCAACGCGTTGGCGGGCTGCTCCAGCATGACGTCCGGCGAGCTCAGGGACAACGACGAGGCCCGCGCCATTGGCATACGGATCGGCGCCGAACTCATGACCGTTGCCACGGCGCTGGGAGTCAGCTTAGAGCCTATCGGCGGGATCCCAGCCGACCTGTTCCTGAGGGCGAGCACGGACGCGGACGCCCGGCAGAGGATCGCCGATCAGATGCGGGCGTACGGCAGATCGCTCGGGGCGGGACGCCCGTCGCTCGCGCAGGACGTCATCAAGGGACGGAGTACCGAGGTGGACTTCCTCAACGGGCTCGTGGTGCGCAAGGGCAGAGAGGTCGGCGTGTCTACGCCGATCAACGAGCAGGTCGTCGAGCTCACCAAGCGCGTGGAGGCCGGGGAGATCGAGGCGTCCCCGTCGAATTTCCGGCGGATCGATCTGGGCGTATGACCGAGTTCCCGTCCGGGCGCGCGTTGGAGTTCCGGCGCGGGCGGCCCGACGTTCAGGATCGACCAATCTGCTAGCGGACTGACCGCACGGGAGGTTCCCAAATGGACCGTTTCGCCAAAGCAAGGGACCGGGGTGGCGCGTACCTGCTGACGCAGCTTCACGACGACGGGAGCTTCGGCGACCCGGAGCTCGGCGTCATGGACTACTACAAGGTGCCGGCGGCGTTCGTAGTCTGCGGTGAGACCAGCGCGGCGAGCAGGCTGTGCTCGTGGATCCGCAGCCACGGAATGACGGCAGCGGGCGACTACGGGCCGCGGCCGGACTCCCCGTACAGCTACGCATACGTCTACTTCAACTCGTGGACGATCATCGGCGCCCACCGGCTCGGCCAGTTCGACGTTTCGCAACGGGGCATGGACTTCCTGCTGGACTTCTGGGACGCGGAGAGCGGGGGCTTCTACTCCAGCGCCGACGAGCGCTCCGCCGATACGCTGCAGGACCTGTGGATCACCAGCGGCGCGGGCCGAGCGGCCCTCTACACCGGCAGGATGGAAGTTGCCCGGGGCGTCGGCCGTTGGATGGAGACGCTGCTGCGCGGCCAGCCGAACTTTCCCAAGCAGCTATTCGGAGTCTACAGCCGCGCCCGCGGCGTGATCACCGAGCCCGACCCCGAGGACGAGTTCCGGTACCTGCTCAACCACGACGCGCAGAAGGACGAGCCCTTCTACAACCCCGGTATCGCCGCGGGGTTCCTGTCGCAGCTGTACACGACCACGGGCGAGCGGCGGTGGCTGGACCTCGCCGAGGAGTACATGACGTTCACCGACATAGCCAGCGACTTCCTGTTCCGGCTGCTGCGGGCCGGGAAGGTCGCCTGGGCCTCGTCCGTCCTCTACACCCTGACGGGAAAGATGAAATACCGCGACATGGCGGTCCGCGTCGGCGACAACCTGATCGCGGTGCAGGACGACTCCGGGGCCTGGTTCAGCATCCCAAGCCTGCCTCCCGGACCGAACAACGATATCACCGCGGAGCTGGTCGTATGGCTGGACGAGGTACACCAGGCGGTGGGCCAGCGGTAGGGGCCGGGCGAGCATCCGTTCACGCTTGGCGAGGTGCGCGGGCTCCTCGATACGCGCCAGTGAAGCACCTGCACGATTATTTGGCTTATCAAATAGGAAACGGTCGTGTTCCGTCGGGGTTCTTCCCTAAAATGGTTCCCTAGATTAGGGAAGCAAATGCCGAGTAGCTGCGGGGCTCTACGAGCGTAAGCGGACTTAATCGGAGGGATGGGTCGGCCCTGCGGCTGGTTGATGTTGATTGGTGGACTGGGTTACGACTGTTTGCCCTGATCCGTGCCCGTGGGGTCTTTGCCACGACGTGTGACCGGAGCGAAGTCCGCCCTAGGCCCGCCCGACTTATGGCATCGGGCCGCAACTCGCCTCCCCGTGACAGCATGCCGCCGCACAGGATCCTATCTGGGGTTCGAGTCCCGGTCTAGGTGGGCTTGTATTTGACTGATCGGATGATATGCCGATCAGTGGAAGCGCCCGTGGCCCCGATAAGTCCGATGTATGCGTATAACGGGTCGAAGTTCTCGATGGTGTGATCTACTACCCAGGGTCCTGCTCATACCGCTCTCGTAGTTCGAAAGATAGACTTTTACATTGCCGTCGGCACCGAAAACGACCCTCAGCTTCGAATGGCCCAGAATCCCTAATGTCCACACTCCGATTCTTGGTCGCCAAGTGAGTCATATCAAAAACATCACCCCCTGCTCCCAATTCGAAGAGAGCAACGAAGTTCCCCGAAGGATCGGCAATGGGAGAGTAGAAGTCGCGCCCTCCCAAGCTCCAGCGACCTGCCCGGTTGAGATGAGTGTCGAAGGGCTGACGGAGCAGCCCGTCGCCCCAGGCGGGTACCGCGTCACACTTCTAGCGGATCGAGGACTGCCGGCTACGTTGCCGCGGCGGTTATCCTGGCCAGGGCGGCCAGGGTCTCGTGGGCGACGTGTTGGTACTCGGACAGCACGGCGTCGCTGTTGAGGACGGCGGGCTTGGACGTGTCGCGGTAGTCGGTCCGCATCTCGAGCCGGCCCAGGTAGCCCAGGTCCATCTCGCGCGCGATCTCCTCCCCCGCACCGGAGCCGAATACCTCTCCGGACATGTTCTCGACGATTCCCAGCACGTCGACCTGTAGCGTTCGGATCATGTTGATCGAGCGCTTCGCGTCTATCTTGGCCAGGTCCTGAGGCGTGGTGACGACGACGAAGCCGTCCATCGGGATGGACTGCATCACGGTTAGCGGAGAGTCGGAAGTGCCGGGCGGCAGATCGATGACGAGATAGTCGAGGTCGCCCCACTCGGTCGATTGGAGGAGCTGGTTAATGGCGTTGTGGATCATCGGCCCCCGCCAGATGATCGCCTCGTCCTCCTTCTTCTGGAAGAAGCCCATCGACATGACCCTGACGCCGAACCGCTCCGGGGGGATAATCCGGTTCTCTTCCGTGGCCATGGGCGGCTCGGTGACGTTTAAGGCGCGGACCACGTTGGGGCAGTCGATGTCGACGTCGAATATTCCGACGGCCTTGCCCTGCTGGGCGAGCGTCGTCGCGAGATTCACGGCGACCGTCGTCTTGCCGACGCCGCCCTTGCCGCTGTAGACGCCGATCTTGGCGCCGATACGGCCCAAAGTGTCGGAGATAGCGCGCTTCTGCTCGAAGCTGCGCTTCATCTGCTCGATCCGCGCCTTCGCCTGCGCGGCCTGGGGCTCGCTCGGCCGTGGTCGTTGTGTCATGTTTTAATTGGGGTGCGCCAAGCGTTCAGGCGCGGGCCGGAGGCCCGTCCCTCGGTGCGCAACGCCGGTGATTAAGCCGTGGACCGCGGGTGCTAGTCGAGGCCTAGGGCGGCCTTGCCGTCTTCCGAGATCATCTCGGGATTCCACGGCGGCTCGTAGACCATTTCGACTTCGACGTCCTCGACCTCCTCGATCTCCGCGATGCGCCATTCCGCCTGCTGGGCGATATACGGCCCCATGCCGCATCCGGGGAAGGTCAGCGTCATTTGAACGCGGACGTCTCCGTCTTCGACCTCGCAGCCGTACACGAGGCCGAGGTCGACCACGTTGACCGGTATCTCCGGGTCGTAGACGTCCTTCAGGGCATCCATCACCGCATCCTTGTTCAACAACGTCGCTTCGGCCATTTGGTCTCTCCATTCGTGTTTCGGCTGTTCGGGCCAACGGGTCATATCGATTCTATGTGGCCCGGCGAAACAGTGTCAATGACAGCCTGCCTAGCACGCCTCCGGTTTTCCGCCCATCCCGCGCCGCGAAACCCGCCGTCCTCAGCGCCCAACGGCGGGTCTTGACGCTAGCGTACGGGGTCTTCGGCCATGACCTTGCGCAGGTCGACTATCTGGTCGCGGATCAGCGCCGCCTTTTCGAACTCGAGGTTTCGCGACGCGGTCTTCATCTGGGACTCCAGGTCCTTGACCAGCCTCAGGAGGTCGTCCTTCGGAAGAGCGTCGGCGACTGCGTATGGCGTCCTGGTCTCGGCGATCTCCTTCACGCGCTCCGTGATATCGTGCACCGTCTTGCGGATGCCCTGCGGGGTGATGCCGTGCCGGCGGTTGTGCTCCTCCTGCATGGCCCTGCGCCGGTCGGTCTCGTCGATCGCCTTCCGCATCGAGTCGGTCATCACGTCGGCGTACATGATGACCCGCCCGTCGACGTGCCGGGCCGCCCGCCCGATCGTCTGTATGAGAGAGGTCTGCGAGCGCAGAAATCCCTCCTTGTCGGCGTCCAGGACCGCCACGAGGCTGACCTCCGGCAGATCGAGTCCCTCCCGGAGCAGGTTGATGCCCACTACGACGTCGTAGACGCCCAGACGAAGGTCCCGCAGCACCTCGCTGCGCTCCAAGGTATCGATCTCGGAGTGCAGGTGGTGCGTTCTCACGCCGGCCTCCCGGAGGAAGTCGGCCAGCTCCTCGGCCATGCGCTTCGTAAGGGTCGTCACCAGGCAGCGCTGGCCCCGGTCGGTGCGCAGTCGAATCTCGTGCAGCAGGTCGTCTATCTGTCCCGCGGTGGGTCGCACGTCGACTGCTGGGTCTACCAGGCCTGTGGGGCGAATCACCTGCTCGACGATCTGCTGGCTGTGCTCGTACTCGTACGGTCCAGGCGTCGCGGAGACGTACACCGCCTGGTTGACTCGCCCCTCGAACTCGCCGAAGTTGAGCGGCCGGTTGTCCATCGCGGAGGGCAACCGGAAGCCGTAGTCGACGAGCACCTCTTTGCGCGACCGGTCGCCCCCGTACATCCCTCGAATCTGCGGCAGCGTCATGTGCGACTCGTCTATGAACAGCAGATAGTCGTCGGGTAGGTAGTCCAACAGAGTATAGGGGGCGCTGCCCGACAGTCGCTGCGACAGGTGCAGCGAGTAGTTCTCAACGCCCGCGCACATGCCGGTCTCGCGCAGCATCTCGGTGTCGTACCGCGTCCGCGACTCAAGCCGCTGGGCCTCGAGCAGTTTGCCCTGCTCCCGCAGCTCCACTAGACGGTCCTTCAGCTCCAGCTCAATGGCCTCGACCGCCGCGAGCAGCTTGTCCTGCGACGTGACGAAGTGCTTGGCCGGGTATATCTCCACGTCCTCACGCTCGCCCAGCACCTCCCCGGTGAGCGGGTCGAGCTGAACGATCCGCTCTACCTCGTCACCCCAGAACTCGATCCGGACCGCGATCTCCTCCTCGTAGGCGGGTACGATCTCCAGCGTGTCGCCGCGTATGCGAAACTTGCCGCGCGACATGTCGTAGTCGTTGCGCTCGTACTGCATGTCCACGAGCTGGCGGACGAGGCGGTCGCGCCCCCGCCGCTCCCCTCGCCGCACGTAGGCGACGAAGCTCTGGTACTCCTCCGGCGAGCCCAGCCCGAAGATGCACGAGACCGAGGCTACGATCAGGACGTCTCGGCGCGTCAGCAGCGCCCGGGTGGCGGAGTGTCTCAGCTTGTCGAGCTGCTCGTTGACGTCCGCGTCTTTCTCGATGTAGGTGTCGGTACGAGCGACGTAGGCCTCGGGCTGGTAGTAGTCGTAGTAGCTGACGAAGTACTCGACCGCGTTGTTGGGGAAGAACTCCTTGAACTCGGTCGCGAGCTGAGCGGCCAGCGTCTTGTTGTGGGCTATCACGAGCGTGGGACGCTGGACTCGCTCTACGACGCCGGCCATCGTGAACGTCTTGCCGCTGCCGGTGACGCCCATCAGGGTCTGGTGGCGCACGTCGTTGTCGACGCCCCGGGCGAGCCTGTCGACCGCCTGGGGCTGATCGCCCGTCGCCTCGAACCCTGAGACCAGCTTGAAGTCGGCCATTGCGCCCTACCTGCTGTCAGTAGCCTATCACAGAGGAGGGCGGCCGGGGTTCTCGTCCGCCGATTTCCGGCGGAGCAGCCAGTAGGCTATCGGCGCGACGATCAAGAACACCAGGACCGCGAGGCCGGCGATCTGGAGTGCCGAGAGGCCGACGGCGGGCTCGGGCTGGGGAAACGGCAGCGCCGAGCTGAAGACCACGTACACGGCGCCCGCATCCATCTTGTCGCCGTTGTCTGCGAGTCCCGCGCCTACGATAAGATCGGTGCGGCCGTCGTCGTCGAGGTCACCCAGTGCGAGACCTCCACCGGTACTGTCCCCGCTGTTGATGCCGTTGTACGTGATATCGGCCGTGGACAGGTCGAACTTGTCGCCGTCGAGAGGCCCCAAGAATATGGCGGCCTTACCGGTGTTTGGAGAATCGCCGTCGCTCCACTGAGAGCCGATGACGATGTCGTCGACTTCGTCGTTGTTGAGGTCGCCGGCAGCGGTGTCGGCGCCCGACAGATCGCCCTTGGCGGTGCCCTCTATGATGATGTCGGCTTCGAGCAGCAGCTCCAGCTTCCCCGGAGCGAGCGGGCCGAATATGACATAGGTAATGCCGGAGTCGATCCGCCGTGGTGGGCTGGCCCCCTGCGCCCCTATCACGAGGTCCTGAATGCCGTCGTCGTTAAAGTCGCCGACGCCTACGCCGTATCCGAGTTGGTCTGCGACGTCGATGCCCTGGACGGTGACGTCGACCATCTGCTCCAATCTGTAGTTGCCGGCGGTTACGGGCCCGAAGACGACGAACGCAGCGCCAGCGCTGGTCCTGGCGTCAGGGGACGCCCCCACGGCGCCGATCACCAGATCGGCAACGCCGTCGCCGTTCAGGTCTCCACCGTCCACGCTGCTGCCCAGATGGTCGCGCTCCTCTATGCCTTCCAGGACAATGTCCGCTCGGGTAGACAACTCGACGACGCCGGGGCCTATGGGACCGAAGACTACGTAGGTCTCTCCAGCGAAGATCCTCTCCTCATCCGGGCTGGCCGTCACAGCGCCGATGACCAGGTCGTTGACCCCGTCGTCGTTCACGTCGACGACGGCCAGTGCCTTGCCGGCCTGGCTCTTGGCGTCGATGCCGTGAACGGTCGCGTCCGCTGCGGCGGGGTCGATCGTGCCTGGCTCCATCGGGCCGTAGAAGACATAGGTCACGCCGGCGTTCAGCAAGCCGGGCGGGTCGCCGAGACGAGCTCCTACTATCAGGTCGTCGACACCGTCGTCGTTGACGTCCCCGCTGGCGACATCCAGCCCGGCGTGGTCGGAGGTATTGAGACCGTGCAGGCTGAGGCCGACCACCGGCTCGATGCGCGAGACGATTCGCTCGGTCGCGACCGTCTGAGCCGACGCGGCCGACGCGACGGCGGCGACCAATCCAAGTAGTATCGAGAGGATAAACGCCCTTCGCCTGAGCCGCGTCTTCATTCGGGTGCATCCTTACGCTTGCCGCGGCGACGCCGGGCCGGCGACCCAGACCATCTCGCCGCTCGTCTCGTCGAACTCGGAGCCGTCGAAGTCGCCGAACAGGTCCAGCACTTCGAAGCCGCACCGCACCAGGAGATGGTGCATCTCCCAGCGGTGAACGTACCGCAGCTCATAGTCAAGGTACACGCGCTCCACCACCCTGCCCCGATCGTCGAGCCTGTCCACGGTCAGGCGAACGAAGATCACCTGATTGTAGTTGTCGTAGCTGCTCTGATGCCAGACGACGAGGCGGTTGCCGGTCTCCGGATCGGTTACGTCCCTGAGATGGCGCGCGGTGTCGCCGTCCTCCACGAGCATCTGCAGCTCGGGAACGAAGACGTTGAAGACGAGCCGGCCGCCGGGCGCCAGGCTCCGCCTGACTCCGTAGAGCGTCTGCTCCTGCTCCGGCACCGTCAGCAGCGACAGGAAGCCTCGAAACGGGACTATGACGAGCGAGAACCTGCCGTCGTACTCGGCGGGGAGCCGGGCCATGTCGCCTTTCGTCAGGATGGCCGCGCTTTCGAGGGACAGGCGTTCCAGCTTCCGCGAGGCGACCTCCAGCATCGCTTCGGACGAGTCGAGCCCGACGATCTCCACGCCCGCCTCCGCGATGGGGACGGTCACCCTGCCCGTCCCGCAACCGAGCTCCAGGACGGGCCCGCCGGCTCTCCTGGCCTCGCCTACATAGAAGGGGATGTCTTCGCGTACGTAGGAGTAGATCGAGTCGTAGTTTTGCGCCCAGGAATCGTACGGGTCCACGGGCCTACTCGCCTGCCAGCTGCCCAAGCGACAGCCGGACCTTCTCTTCAACCGGGAGCTCCTCGTCGGACGGCAGGGATGCCAGCGCCCGGCGCGCCTCCAAGGCCGTGTAGCCCAACGCCGTCAGGGCGTCGACCACATCGGCATCGTCCCGTTGGGCGGCGCCCGTGGCTGTCAGATCGAAGTCGAGCTTGCCTCGGAGCTCGAGGAGAATCCGGCTCGCAGTCCGCTTTCCGACTCCCGGCACAGACTTGAACGCGTCGGCGTCGCCCAACTCGACCGCCAGGGCCAGCGACTCTGGCGCAAGGGCCGATAGCACGCTCATCGCGACGCGGGGCCCGACGCCGTTCACGCCGATCAGCGACTCGAAGGCCGCGCGCGCCTCGCGGTCGGGAAAGCCAAAGAGCGTCAGGCTGTCGTCCCTGACCTGAAGCGTCGTGAGCAGCTTGACCGGCGCGCCGACGGCGCCAAATCGCTCGGCGGTGGACATGGGAACGTTGACCCTCACCGTCACGCCACCAACGGCCACGTCGAGCCACTCGGGGCCGGAGTCGGCGACTGTGCCCTCGATGCCGGTTATCACGGGCCGGCCACCTAGTCTATCACCGTCAGCTCTCGCACGTGACTGGCGTTGACGTGGCAGATCGCGACCGCCAGCGCGTCGGTTGCGTCCTGGCCGGCCTCGGGCAGTTCGCCGCCGAGCAGAAGGCGCACCATGTCAGCTACCTGTTCCTTCGAGCTGCCGCCATAGTCGGTTACTGCCTGCTTCACCTGCCGGGGCGTATAGGTCGCCACGGGAAGGCCCTTCCCCGCTGCCGCCACCATCGCGACCGCCTGAGCGTGGCCTATGGCCATCGCGGCGCGGATGTTGCGGCCCGCGAAGGGCTGCTCGATGGCGACCTCGGTCGGCCGCCACAGCTCGATGATCTCCGAAACCTGCTCGAACAGGAAGTGGAGACGGCCGGGCATGCTGTCCCTGCGTGCGGGGCTGATCACCGTGGAGTAAACGTGGTTCAGGTCCAAGGAGTAGGAGTCGACGACGCCCGCGCCCATGGTCATGGTGCCCGGGTCGATGCCGAGGACGCGCAAGGTCGACCTCCTGTCCGGCTATCCGCCGCTGCTGCCGTACTCGCTGAGCACCTTGTCGGAGAAGTCGGCGTTCGAGAACACCTTCTGCACGTCGTCGAGCTCTTCCAGGCTGTCCAGCAGCTTCAGCGTGCGTATTCCCTGCCTGTCGTCCAGCATCATCGTGTTCGTGGGCACCATCGACAGCTCGGACGATCTGACCGTCGCTCCAGCCTCCTCGAGGGCGGTCCGTACCGCCTCCATCGTCTCGGGCGCGGAGTAGGCGTGGATCGTGGAATCGACCGTATCGAGATCGTCGGCGCCGGCGTCTATAGCTGCAAGGGCCAGCCCGTCGACGTCCTCCGAATCCGCCTCGGCCATGACAACGCCCTTCTGCTCGAACTGCCAGGCAACGGCTCCCGCGGCGGCCAGACTACAGCCCGTTTTGGTGAAGGTCGACCTTATGGTCGACACGGTGCGGTTCCGGTTGTCGGTGAGCGTCTGCAGGAGAATGGCGGTCCCGCCCGGCCCGTATCCCTCGTACGTAACCTCGTCGAGCCGCTGCCCGGAGCTCCCGCCGGAGGCGCGCTTGACAGCGCGCTCGATGTTGCTCGCGGGCATGTTGCTGTCCTTCGCCTTCTGTATGGCCATCCGAAGGCGGACGTTCATGTCCGGGTCTGGGCTGCCCTGCCGGGCCGCCACGATAATCTCGTTGGCGAGCTTGGTGAACAGCTTCCCGCGGCGGGCGTCGGTGACAGCCTTGCCATGCTTGATCGTCGACCATTTCGAGTGACCCGACATAGACCAGCCTCGTACGCGACAGAGGTAGCGGAGCAAGCCGAATTCTATCACGCAGCCGAAAAACGGGTCAAAGCGGGATCGGCCTGCAACTGCCCAGCGCTGAGGTCGCACGCGGCCCGTTCACGCCGGGCAGCGCCCATCGATACACCCCGACCAGGGGTCGCGGCACTAAAGGCCAGCCGGACGCGGCCCGCCGGTCTCAGAGGCCTTCGGGCAGGCTGACGGTCATCACACCTCGGTCGAGGTCGACGTCCAGGACGACGTCTCTGAGCGCCGGAAAGAGCCTCTCGCCGGCCGGGCCCCGTACGACGTACACGTCCTTGCCGCCGGTCGCCAGGATCTCATGGACACGGCCCAACTCCTCGCCATCGTCCGTCCTGACGCGGAGTCCGATGATCTGGAAGTAGTAGTAGGAGCCGTCGGGCAGAGGGTCGACGTCGTCCAGCGGCACGGTCAGCACTGCGTCCTTGAGTGCCTCGGCCGCGGTGCGGTCGGCCACGGACTCGAGTCTGAGGACGAGTCCGCCCCTATGGGGGCGGCTGCTGACTACGACCGTTTCGGCACCGTTCAGATAGACGCGGCTGCCCGGCGAGAAACGCTCGCGAGAGTCGCTGTAGGGTTCGACGCGTACGTCGCCCCGTATGCCCCACGGGCCCAGAACACGGCCTACGACGACCCAGTCGTCGGCGTGAGAATCCTCGGCCCGCGCGGAGCCGGGAGCGTCCACAGACGTGGCTCCGAAGGTCAGTCGATCTCGAGGACAGCTCGGGTGCCCTCTTTGACTGCGGCGACCCTGAGCAGCGCTCTGATGGACTGCGCCACGCGTCCGCCCCTGCCGATCACCTTGCCCTTGTCCTCGGGCGCGACGGCGACGCGGAAAACGAGCCGCCCGTCGTACTCTTCTTCGGTGACCCTGACGTCATCGGGGCAGGACGCGATCGCCTTGACGATATACTCGACCAGGTCCCTCATGCCTCGGCCACTCCATCGGGCTCGGCCACCCTATCGAGGGTGCCGAGGCGCTTGAGCATACGCTCGACGGCCTCCGACGGCTTGGCGCCGTTCCGGAGCCACCGGAGCGCCTTGTCCTCGTCGATGACGACGGTCGGGGGGTCGGTGCGGGGATTGTAGTGTCCGATCTGGTCCACGAAGCTGCCGTCGCGGGCGGCGCGCTGGTCGGCGACGACGACCCGGTATGCGGGCTGCTTCTTCGCGCCGACCCGTCTCAGTCGAATCCTTAGCATCTATCTTCCTCTGGGCCCGAGTCGAGCCCGGGACACCATGATGATTGTATCTACCGACCCATTTCGGTGTCAACGCGAAGGTGGATGCGAAGAAGCGGCGCCGGCGCGCGACGGCGGCCTCCTCGTGGTATAATCTCCCGCACCCCTGAGGGCATCGGCGGCGCGGCCTCAGGGTCGAAGTCGAGGCTCTTTGGCGGCCAGTATCACAGTACCGGGAACCCCACTCATCCGCTCCGAGCGGCGGGCGGTTCCCACAGTCAGGACGTACAAACGATGAAGGTTCTTTTTTTGGATGACGTTAGCGGAGTGGCCCTTGGAGGCGAGATCAAGGAAGTCAAGAACGGGTTCGCCCGCAACTACCTGATCCCTCAGAAGCTGGCCGTACCGGCTACGAAAGACGCGCTGCAGCGTGTCGAGCGCCTGTCGCGAGACGCCGAGCAGAAGCGGCTCAAGGTGCTGGCCAACATGAAAGCCCTGGGCGAAGCGCTGGACGGCACCCGCGTCGCCATCGAGATGCGCGCCGGGACCAACGGCAGGCTGTACGGCTCGGTGACCAACGCGGTCGTGGCCAGTGAGCTATCGAAGATCACCGCAAGGGAGATCGACCGCAGGACCGTCGAGGTCCCCAACTCGATCCGCGAGGTGGGCATGCACTCGGCCTCCGTACGCGTTCATTCCGAGGTGACAGCGACCCTATCGTTGCTGGTGTATCCGGCCGGCACGGACCCCGAGGAGTTCGTGCAGAAGCTCGAGGAAGCTGCACAGGGCGCCGACGCCGTCGCGGACGACGAGTCAGAAGCGGACTCGGCCGACGCCGAGTCCGAGGGACAGGCCGCCGAATAAGCCGAACGCGGCGGCGGCCCACGCCACGGCTCCACCGGGCACGGCATGAGACGAACCGATCCGCCGCCTCGCCGCCCGGACGGCCCCGGTCGACCGCAGCGGCGCCGAGAAACCGCACGCGAGGGACCGGGACTTGTACGCTGACCGACTGCTGCCCCACGATGCCGACGCCGAGGAATCGGTCGTCGGCTCCATCCTGATCGACGGCGAGTCCCTCAACAAGATAACCTCGTTCCTCAAAGCATCCGACTTCTATCTCGCCAAGAACCGTTGGTCCTACGAGGCCTGCCTGTCGCTGGCGGACCGCGGCGAGCCGATCAACCAGGTGAGCGTGGCCCACGAGCTGTCCCTCCGCGAACGGCTGGAGGACTCGGGCGGCGCCGCCTACCTGGGGCACCTGGTCCGCGCCGTGCCGACTTCCGTCCACGTCGAGCACTACGGCCGCATCGTACAGCAGGCCTCGGTTATGCGGCAGCTCATAGACGCGGCCGGCGAGATCGCCTCCATCGGCTACGCGGGCACCGCCGACACCGACTCGGCGCTGGGAAGGGCCGAAGAGCTGCTCTTCCGGGTGCGGTCCGGCAGGGAGTCCCGCGATTTCAAGGCGCTCCGCGAGGTGCTCGACGTCCACATGGAGGATACGGCGACGGTCGAGAGCGACAGGCTGAAGGCGCCGGTGCCCACGGGGTTCACCGACCTGGACAGGCTGCTCGGCAACGGCCTGCAGCGGTCCGACCTGATCATCCTGGCGGCGCGGCCGAGCCTGGGAAAGAGCACGCTGGCGTTCAACGCGGCTCGCCACGCCGCGGGACAGGGCGCGCGCGTCGGCATATTCAGCCTGGAGATGAGCGCGGAGCAGATCGCGCTGCGCCTGCTGTCCAGCGAGGCGAACGTCGACGGACAGAGGCTGCGGCTCGGCCTCGTCAGCGAGGCGGAGCAACGCCGAGAGCTGGACGCCATAGGCACGCTCTCGGAGCTGCCGGTCTACATCGACGACACGCCGATCCAGGGCGTCGTCGAGATGCGGGGAAAAGCCAGGCGGCTCCAGGCCGAGCACGGGCTCGACCTGATCGTGGTCGACTACCTGCAGCTCATGTCTTCCGGAGAGGGCCGGCGCAACGACAACCGGGTGCAGGAGATGGGCGAGTTCTCCCGGTCCCTGAAAGGACTGGCGCGCGACCTCGACGTCGCGCTCCTGGCGTGCTCACAGCTCAGCAGAGCGCCGGAGCAGCGGCCCTCTCACAGGCCGATTCTCTCGGACCTGCGCGAGAGCGGCAGCATCGAGCAGGACGCCGACGTCGTATCGTTCATCTACCGCGAAGACATGTACACGTCGCGCGAGGATTGGGAGCGGCGGAGCCCGAGCGAGCCCTACCCGGAGAACATAGCGGAGGTCGACGTCTCCAAGCACCGAAACGGGCCTACCGGGCGGGTCTCGCTCTATTTTCGCAAGGACGTGGTTCGGTTCGAGAACCTCGATCAGTCGGCGAGGACGAGGGAATACGCTTAGGTGGCCTTCTCTGGCTTTCCGCGCGGCGTGCGGTCGACCCCGGTACCGAACCCGGTGTTCGGCGAGCTGCTGGAGCAGGTCGACGACCTGGCGGAGATGCGCTGCACGCTGCGGCTGGTCTGGCTGCTGCACCAGAAGAAGGGCAGCCCGCGCTGGGTCTCCCATAGGGAGCTGATGGACGACAGGGCGCTCCTGAGGGCCGCGTCCGCCGGCGGCGGCGACGCCGAGGCGGAGGTCCGCAGGGGGCTGGGTCTGGCGCTTCGACGCGGCACCATCCTGGCGAGCAGGGGTGCGGACGCCGGATCGGAGCAGTATACGCTGAACACGGAGGAAGGCAGGCGGGCCGCGGCCTCGGGCGCGGCCGACGGCGCGGACGGCGACGCCGGAACGACGGCTTGGGAGGGCCCCGGAGAGCGCCCCAACATCTACGGCCTCTACGAGGACAACATCGGGATGCTCAGCCCGATGATCGCCGAGGAGCTGAGGGAAGCGGAGGAACTGTACCCGCAGAGCTGGATAGAGGACGCCTTCAGGGAGGCGGTCCGCGCCAACCGACGGAGCTGGCGGTACGTCTCCGCTATCCTGGAGCGGTGGGAACGAGAGGGCAGGAGCGATGGAGAACCTGGGAGACATCCTAAAAGGACTGGGTACCAGGAGTATTTCCGAAGGTAACCCGGGCGGCTACTTCGACGGAGCCGATGAGGGGTCGGAGCCGTGCCCGCGCTGCGGCGGGCGCGGGTTGCTGACGCTCGACGTGCCCGTGGGCGATCCGGCCTTCGGCCGGGTCGTGACGTGCGACTGCCGCGAGAGCGAGATCGAGCAGGAGCAGACCGAGCGGCTGCTCCGCTACAGCAACCTGGGCCATCTCGCGCGCTTCGACTTCGACGCACTCGCGGCCGACGGCCTCAGCGCCGACCCGGACAGCCAGGCCATGTTTCGCGGCGCGGCGCGGGCGGCGCGAGAGTACGCGGAGAGTCCAAGCGGCTGGCTCGTGTTCACCGGTCCGCACGGGTCGGGCAAGACACATCTCGCGGCGGCGATAGCGACGCATCGCATACTGCGGGGCCAGGTCGTCTTTTTCGCCGACGTGCCGGACCTGCTCGACCATCTGCGGTCTACGTTCGGGCCCACCAGCGAGCTGTCATACAGCGACCTGTTCGAGCAGGTGCGCAACACTCCCCTGCTGGTGCTGGACGGGCTCGGAAGCCACAGCAGCACGGCGTGGGCGGAGGAGAAGCTGCGCCAGCTCGTCAACCGCCGCTTCAGCGCCGAGCTTCCTACGGTAGTGACGGTCTCCGGCAGTCTCGACACCGTCGACCCCTACATATTGAGCCGGCTGCGGACGCCGGGATTCTCGCGCGTGCTGCAGGTCAGGCGATGGGCGCCCGAGGCGTCGATCAAGGAGGGACGGGTCGAGCCCCGGATGCTGGAGCTGATGACCTTCGAGAAGTTCGACGTCAGGGGCGACAACCCGACGGCCGGCCAGCGGACCAGTCTCGAGGCGGCCTACGGCTCGGCCAGGAGCTTCGCCGACAACCCCGACGGGTGGCTGACGCTGAGCGGCGCCACGGGCGTGGGCAAGACGCACCTCGCCGTGGCGATCGCGGGCGAGCAGATCGCGGCAGGCAGGCCCGTGGTGTTCTGGTTCGTTCCCGAGCTGATGGACTACCTCCGCAACACCTTCAACCCGGAGAGCCCCGTCGCGTACGACCGCGTTTTCGAGGAGGTCAAGAGCGCGCCGCTGCTTATCCTCGACGACCTCGGCAAGGAGCGGGGCAGCTCTTGGGAGGTGGAGAAGCTGTACCAGATAGTCGTCCACAGGCACAACGCGCGACTGCCCACCGTCATCACGACCATGATGGAGCTCAAGGATGACCTAGACCCGATCACGTCTCGGGTGCAGGACGGCGACATATCGCAGGTCGTGCCGGTCGACGCCCCGGACTACCGCAACAAGCGGCGCCTCCCCCGGAGCCCGGGGCGCGCCCCGCGGCGAACGAAGCCGGCCGGCTAGAGCTTTCGGAAGCGCCTAAGCGCCGCCGTGGAACTCGGTCAGGCTCGCCTTCGACGCGGCGGCGAGCAGGCTGTAGTCCGAGCCGCAACTGACGAAGGTGATGCCGGCGTCCAGCAGCTCTTGTATTCCTCCTGATGCGATAGGTGAAGCGCCGATCGCGACGCCGTGCCGCCGGCCCGCCTCGATCATGCGCCTCGTCACCTCGTCGATCTCCGGGAGCGGCAACTTCCGCGGGTCGAGCCCGAGTGCGAGCGACATGTCGTAAGGGCCGAGCGTCAGCGCGTCGACGCCGGGCACCGCGGCGATCTCCTCCAGCTCGTCCAGCGCACCCTTCGTCTCGACTATCAGCGCCACGAGCATGTTCTCGTTGGCCCTCTCCAGATAGTCGTCGTTGTCGAAGCTGTATCGGCTGGCGCGCAGCGGCCCGAAGCTGCGCGAGCCCTCGGGCGGAAACCTGGTAGCGTCGACCACGGCCCTGGCCTCTTCGGCCGAGCTCACGAGCGGCACGAGCACGCCGAGCGCGCCCATGTCCAACGCACGCTGGATATTGACGCGGTTGGAAGACGGCACGCGGACTATCGGGGTGACGTCGGTGCCGGCCATCGCCATGAGCATGTGCTCTATCTCAGCCGAGTCGAGCCCGTTGTGCTCGGTCTCGATCACCAGCCAGTCGAAGCCTGCGTTGGCCATCAGGCCCGCGACGCCGGGGCTGCCGAGTCCCAGAAACGCGCCAATGGTCGGCTCTCCCGAGGCGAGGCGCCGCCGCACGTGATTGGTCTTCATCGCTTAGCTGGACTTTGTACAAAGTATAGACAAGTGACGGGAACAGGGTAAGCTAACAAGACCAACCCACTACGAAAGGTCTCGTTATGCTCACCCTGCCCGATGCCATTATACCCTTGCTCAAGCCATTCAAGGTGATGTTTCAGGCCAAGACATGGTCGAAGGCCCAGGTGCTCCTAATTGGGGCAATCTTGGCGACGCGCAAGCGGACGGTCACCTCGGCGCTCCGCGTCATGGGGCTCAGCGACGACACGAGCTTTGCCCGTTACCACCACGTTCTCAACCGTGCCGGGTGGTCACCCCTCCGGTTGGCACACTGCCTGCTGTTGCTCTTGGTACAACACCTCGATCAGGGCGATGGGCCACTGGTGTTTGGGATCGACGAGACCCTGGAGCGGCGACGTGGCAAGCAGATCAAGGCCAAGGGGATATATCGCGACGCAGTGCGCTCCAGCGGGAGTCATTTCGTCAAGGCATCCGGCCTGCGTTGGGTGAGCTTGATGTGGCTGGCGCCCATACCCTGGGCACATCGGACATGGGCATTGCCTGTGCTGACTGCCCTGGCACCCTCGGAGCGATATTACCAGGAAATGGGGCGGACTCACAAAAAGCTCACCGATTGGGCGCGTCAGATGATCGTCCAACTCCGTCGTTGGCTACCTCACCGCACCCTAGTCATCGTAGCTGACAGCAGCTACGATGTCCTAGACCTGCTGCACTTCTGTCAGTCCATGACTCACCCGGTCACTTTCATCACCCGGTTGCGTCTGGACGCCGCGCTCTACAAACCCGCTCCACCTCGACTGCCCGGACAGATTGGTCGTCCGCGCGTCAAAGGCGAACGATTGCCAACACTAAAACAACTCCTCGATCAACCGGCAGCCGCGTGGACTGCCGCGATGGTCCCCTGGTACGACGGTACCCCGCGCAGAGTGGAGATCGCCTCTCATACGGCGGTCTGGTATCACAAGGGCAAGGCTCCGGTTCCTATCCGTTGGGTCTTGATACGCGACCCGATGGGTGCGTTCCGGCCACAGGCTTTGTTGTGCACCGACCTCAACGTCGAACCCACCCGAATCATCGAATGGTTCGTGTTGCGATGGCAGCTGGAGGTCACCTTCCAGGAAGTCCGCACTCACCTGGGAGTGGAAACTCAACGCCAATGGTCTGACCTGGCCATCGCCCGCACCACACCGGCGCTCTTCGGGTTATTCTCATCGGTTACACTGGCAGCACATGCACTGGGCCGGGGCCAAGCCGTACCCGTCCGCTCAGCAGCCTGGTATCCCAAGTCCCTGCCCACCTTCTCCGATGCTATCGCTCTGGTCCGCCATCACCTGTGGTCCAACTCAGACGTTTTCGGCATATCGCCTGCTCAACCCAACATCCGAAAACTCCCTCGCCCTATGGTTGACCGCTTCATAGAATCGTTGTGCTATGCCGCCTGAATGTACAAAGTCCAGCTTAGTGCCGATCTGCCGCGCTTGGCCTCAATCGGCTCAAGGCGCCTGACCCTACGCTTTGGCCTCTTTCTCGGCTTCCTTCTCACCCGAAGTTGCAGACTCCACGACCACTCGAACTCCCTGTATCGTACCTGTTGCCGCGTCTCTCACCGCATCTCCGGCTGCGTCGCTCACGTCGTAAGCAGCTTCGATGGCGCCAGTCGCAACGGCCGCCGCGGTCTTCTCCGCGTCAACTCCTACATCCTTCGCGGCACCAATGGAGCCTTGAACTGCGGCCAGAGCAACCTTTGCCAGATCCTCTCCCACCGCTGCCGCGCTGCTGATCAGTTGCCGCGACGTGTCTCGTGCAGCGGTCGTCACGTCACCGCCAGTGCTTGCGACGGCCGTGACGACTCCGGCGACCGTCCCTTGGGCAGCGGTGGTAAGCGCTCCTCCGATCTCCCGAGTGCCATCTATTGCTCCCCGAGTTACCTGCACGACCGTGTCTTCCGCCGTCAGACCGACGGACGCGCCTCCTCGCAGGGCACCCTCGACGGCACCCTGAGCAGCGGTTCCCAACTCCGTGCCGGCGTCGCTGGAACCACGAATCGCGCCAACCACTACATCGTGGAGCATAGTCGTGGTTGCTGTCGCCACCTGGCCTGTGCCTTCGATCACGCCTATAGCGGAATCTCTGATCACCGACCCTGCTTCGGCTCCGATCTTCCCGGTAACCTGTAGGACGCCTATGACTGCATCCTGGGCCAGATGACCGGCCTCTCCGCCAACGGTGCGAGCACCTTTCAGCGCATTGACTGTAGTGTCTCGGACTACGTCGATGGCCACTTCCGTAACCTGACCCGTCCCACGTAGCGTACCGGCTAACGAATCTCGTACCGTCGTTCCCACTCTTCCAAGTATTGACATGTTGCCTCCCGTTCGTACGCTACGTGTCTCCGGCATCGTAACACAACACTCGGGCGGTGTCCCTCGTCGCCCTCTCCCTCCTCATACATGGGACTCCCAAGGCCGATGGCCTCTCCCCTGCCGGATGATGTATGCCGCCCCTTATCATGCACGACCAGCAGCCATGGCCCAATCGGTCCGACAAACCTTGTCTGGTGACCTGCAACCCAATCAGCCAAATCGATGAGCAAAAGATCATCGGAAGGTGGTGGTTCCAACACATTGTGCATGACGTGCGCCATGTTGCATTGCTAGTCCAGTTGTTCCGCTTCATTCAGGGCCAGAGACGGACCTGGCACTGTGGGGCCCACGCACCGATCAACACTTGCGACGCACTATCTTGGACAAGTTCATGCGCTTATCTCCCTACCATGCAGCCAAGGGCGACTTCCTCAGACACACTCGGAGTGACGAGCGGCACCATCCTAGTTGACGACACTTGCAGTGTCCAGTTGAGGCCGGAGGCCTGGTTTCTCGGCTGCAGCCGTGCCGCCGAGGCGCCGTCTCACCGGCTTCGATCGGCGCGTGCTGCGCGAGCTCGGCAGACGACTGTGCGCCCCTGAGGTCTTCGCCGTAGGACAAGATTGGTTCTCTCGTAAAAAGTCTGTGCAGGCCTAATTAGAACAACCGTACCCACGCCTGGGTACCATATACAGTCTCTGTTCTGTATACTAGCCCAACATACTGTAGCGCTCAAGTGTGCTAAATCGTTGGAACTTCCTCAAAACGGGTTTTTACGAGGGAATCAAGATTGACGCCTGTATCGCACCTTGCGCGGGGAAGAGGGAGCGGTCTCGCCGGCAGCCTCCCTCCGCACACGACAGGGCGAAGAATCGGTAACGCTCAGAACAAGGTCGCCGGCGCGTGGCCAGCGGCCCTGTAGAAGCGCCCCTTGCCCTGAGCCGCACAGGAAGCTATCTTTCGGTCAGCCTCCGTTCAGCAGATAGGACACTCTCACCAGTGGCGCGCGTCCTCATAGTTGCTTTCGACGGACTCCAGCCTTCACAGGTGCGGGCCGACCTCGCCCCAAACCTCTCCACCTTCGCTGCCGGGGGCGTCACCTTTGCCAGAAATCATCCCGTGTTTCCCACCGTAACCCGGATCAACGCCGCCAGCCTCGTCACGGGCCGCCACCCCGGCTCGCACGGACTGGCCGGCAACACGGTCGTCATCCGCGACTACGACCCGAACAACACCGTGCAGGCCCTGGAGCCGCAGCTTGCCCGAGTCGCCGAGCGGACGGGACACGTTCTGCTGGTACCGACGCTGGCGGACATCCTGCACGACCACGGGGAAGAATACGTGGCCGTGGGCGTCGGCACTTCGGGCAACGCGTACGTTCACAATCCGCGGGCCGAGGCGGTGGGCGGGGCCACAATCCACCCGGAGTTCTGCCTGCCCGGCGGTCTGCATGGCCAGCTTGTCGAGCGCTTCGGCCCGTGGCCAGCCAAAGTATCGCCGAATGCTCCGCAGATGGAGCACGGGGCAAGGGTGTTGACCGAGTACGTGCTTGCGGAACGCGACCCGGCTGTCGCGCTGATCTGGTTCTCCGAGCCGGACAGCTCCAATCACAAGGCGGGCGTGGGGTCCGCCTTCTCCAACAGCGCCCTCGCCTCTGCCGACGAGCAGTTCGGGCGGATCATCGGATGGATGGAACGCAATGGCACCTTGGAAGAGACCGACGTGATGGTGGTCTCTGACCACGGATACGCGACCATCGAGTGCGTCGTGGACATAGAGGCCGAGTTGCGGGCGGCCGGCTTTCCCCGCGGCGGCCAACCTGGCGGCGTGTTGGCCGCGCCGAACGGCGGAGCATCTCTGTTCTACGCGCACGAAGCCGATCCGGCGACCGTGATACGGCTGGCAACCTGGCTCGCGCGGCAACCGTGGTGCGGTGCGATGCTGACGTCGGCACGCGTCGGCCCTGTGCCCGGCACGCTCCCCGCGAGCGTAGGTAACCTCGACGGTCCCAGGAGCCCGGACCTCACGATGTCCTTCGCCTGGAGCTCCGCTCCCAACGACGCCGGTTTTCCCGGGCGCTCGGCATCGTGGCAAGGCCAGGTCGGCGCCGGCACGCACGGGGGCATGAGCCGCCACGAGTTGCGGAACACGCTGATAGCGCGCGGACCCGGTTTCCTTCGATCAACCGTCGTTGACACTCCAACGGGCAACATCGACGTCGCCCCCACGATTCTCCACCTCCTGGGCCTGCCCGGCGGGGGAAAAATGGACGGACGCGTCCTGCATGAAGCGCTCGCTGGAGGTGATGATTCGGCAGATGTCGAACGCCGTTCGGAAATACACGCCGCCGAACTGGGCGACTACCGGCAGGAGGTCACCGTCACCACCGTGGCAGGGTCGGCTTACCTCGACGAGGGCAATGCCGTCACTCCATAGGCCACCAAACTGGAACTGGTGACGCAAAGACGGCGCTCGGAGACCCTTGTTGAACGCCGGAATGCGGACGGCCGAAGTCCTCTCCCACATCGATTTGTGCAACGCCGGCCCCATACCGCCTCAACCGGCAGGCCGTCGATTCGATTCCGACCGTTGGCTCCACCCCTGACGCACCTGCGTCAGGGAATGCGAGCCGCGCAACAGCGATGGCTTGGTCAGTCCCATTACCCCTAGACGCAGCCTGCCGGTCATCCATGGTGCGGCTACTGGGGTCTCCACTCTCGCTCGAAGCGAGCGTGTTCGTCTGCTCGCCTCTTGAACCACACCAGTGTGGCGAACACCACAGCGATCCAAAGCGCCACCACTGTGGCGATCATAGTGGAGGAGCCATTTAGAAAGGCGACTATGGTGTATGTAACGAGCACGTTGGCGCCTACCGCCAAAAGCCCCTGTTGTATCAAGGACATGCGCCTGCCCCCCACCCGTCGAGAGCAGCCGCCAGGTAGCCCCGAGTTCGACCGCTCCTGTCGTTCCCGTCGTGACGATTGGAATCAGAAATTCGTCTTTCCGAAGGCTGTCGGCCCCTGACGCTCTCCGACAAGGACTCCGCCGGCCAGAATGTGGCCTTCCATCCTTACCAGACGGCGCGCAGACTGCCGACAGTGTGCAGCGGACCGGGTCTTGCAGATGCCGTCACCCCTCTGCAAGCATTAAGGCTGGCTCTTCTGTATCCTGGGCCGTCAAGGACCCGGGCGGCGCGGTTTGTGGGAAGGAGTGTCAATTGAGATCGAACTCGCAGTTCACCGTACCTCTGGGACAGCGCCAGCTCTTCCTTGACGGCCATGGGCTCGCACGCGTCAAGAACCTCGTCCGGACGATGCATCAGCCCGAGAAGAAGGGCGCCGTGATCCGCAGCCCGGACCAACATCGGACGTCGGCGGGGCCGGTTATCTGGGACCCTGAGCGGCGAGTATGGAAGACCTGGTGCGCTCCTCCCGAGGATATCCCGTCCGTGGTCGCATACTGGGAGAGCGATGACGGACTGCATTGGCGCAAGCCGATAGTAGGCCAGGTGGAATACCGCGGCTCCAGGGAGAACAACTTCGTCGGGATAGACCTCGGCAAGGACACCGGCCGGTTCGCCCCGGGCAATGTCGTCTACGACCCCAACGATCCGGACCCTGCCAGGCGCTACAAGTGTGCGCTGCCGCCGCACGGATTCGGCGTCTCGCCCGACGGGATCGACTGGACCGGCGTGCCCATACGCGTCCGGAACGAGGACTCCTACACATTCGCGCTGGACGACCGGGAGGGACTGTTCATCCTGGCCATGCGCGAGGGCAAGCTCGCGGACAGGCGGGTCACGCTGAGCACCAGCACCGACTTCGAGCACTGGACGGAGCCGGAGCTAATCTTCCGCGCGGACGAGGTCGACCAGCGGATGGCGCGGGAGACGATCGAGCGTCACAACGAAGACCCGACGCTGCAGTCGCCCGAGTTCAGCGTCCCGGAGACATACAACGCTCAGGTCTACGTGATGAAGGTCTTCAGATACGAGAGTCTCTACATCGGTATGCCGATGTTCTTCTACCGTAGCGCCCAGGTGCCCCCGGACTGGGAAGGCTTCCGATCTATGGCCCTGTCTCCGTTCATCCGGCAGCGTCTCAGCCGGAATGGGGACTGGACCGGAGTCCACGTCGTCCAGCTCGCGTGCAGCCGGGACCTCAAGACATGGGAGCGGCTGGCAGACCGCAGGCCCTTCCTGGCTCCGTCCCGGCTGGACAGCGGCGCGTACGACACCCTGACGGTCAGCGCCCCCTGCCAGCCGGCCGTCCACGGTGACGAGCTCTGGTTCTACTACCTGGGCCAGAAATCGTACGCGATCATCAACGAAGAGCTGAAGGACCAGGGCGCAGGCTGCCTAGCCGTCCTGCGTCGAGACGGGTTCATGTCGTTGGACGCCGACAATGGATGGGGTACAGCGACGACTGAACCATTCACGTCGATGGGCGCCGGGCTCTCGGTGAACGTCGATGCGACACGAGGCGTGCTGCACGCCGAAGTGCTGCGGGAAGACGGCCGCGTGGTCGCAAAGTCGGTGGCGATAACCGGCGATCATCCGAACACGCCGGTGCGTTGGGAGCGGGGCGACATCGCCGGCCTGATCGGCGGCACCGTGAGCCTGCGTTTCAGGCTCCGCGACGCCCGGCTGTACTCCTACTGGACCGAGTAGTCGACCGGTCCGCGGACAAGGCGTCAGTTGACGCTCCTGCCGGTCCTGCCAGCCGAGTAAGGTCCGTTTGAGAAGATTCGCCGCACATCCCTCAGATCGCGGACGTCTCAAGGTCACGGCTATATTGGTCTGGGCCCTTCAGCCCTTCGGGACGGCCATGCGCAGAAGGTCCCACTCGGTCAGGTGGGGGCGCATGCGGCGCAGGAATTCGTCCATCGTCTCCCTTGGGCTGGAGCCCGTCGTGTCGAGTACAAAGCGTCGGCGGAGCAGGGAGTCGTCGTACTCTCTGCGGAAGCCCTTCAGCACCGTCTCCACGTCCTGGGGCTTCAGTATCTCCCGAGGACGCTGAACAGCGGCCATATGCTCGCGAATGGCGGACGGCGACGCCTCCACCAGCACCAGGACGGCGTCGGGGGCCTGGACGAGCAGGTGGTGGTCCCACTCCCTTGCGCGGCGGCGTCGGTCGGAGAAAGAGCCCGGCTCTCCATAGCCGTAGTAGAGAGGGGCGTACACCGCGTCCGCGTAGTAGAAGTCGATCGTCAGGGTGTCCTCGTGCGGGCCGAACGTGTCCGGGTGCATATGCCTCCAGACGTTGTGCCGCTGCAACTGCTCGAGCACAGACGGTCGGAGCGCCATGATCTGCTCTTCGTCCTTCGTCACGTTGAGGTCTTCCGCCTGCTTGCCCGGCAGGTCCCCCGACCCCGGATCGGCCTCCACGATCAGGTGCTGGTCGAGCCGCGGGACGACGAAGTGGTTGTGCCACCTGACGAACGGCACGCCCATCTCCCTAATCATCCAGCGGGAGATCTCGACGGCCAGCGTCGTCTTCCCCGAATAGCCGCACCCCGTCAGAATGAGCTGCATAGCATCGTCTCCTCGGTCCCGGGGGCTGGCTGCCCGGCCCGCCTAGGATGCGCCGTTCGGCTCGATGCCGACGTGCAGGGCGCCGCCGTCCACGTCTGCGAACAGGTCGAACGCCGCCTCCCAACGTTCGAGCGGGTACCGGTGGGTAATGACCGCCTTCACGTCGACCATGCCGCAGGCGACCAGGTCCAGGGCCTGCTGGTAGTCGGGGGTGCTCCAGCCAGTGTTGGGCACCAACGTGGCGTTCTTGGTCACGAGGTCCCGCGGCGCGAACGTAACCGTGACGAGCGGGTCGTAGTGGCCCTCGACGAGGACGCGGCCGGTCGACCCGACTGCCTCCATCGCGAGCTCGAAGTCCCGCCTGGCGTAGCCGCAGAGGAGCACCGCGTCCGCGTCTCCCCCGAGCGCGCCGCGTACCTGTTCCACAACGTCGGCGCTGCGCACTTCCACGGTGCCCGTGGCGCCGAGCGCGGCGCCGACTTCCAGCCTCCCCTCGCCAGCTCCGGCAACCACGAGGGCGCGGGGCGTGTGGAGACGCGCAACCTGTACGGCCAAGAGTCCTATGGGGGTTGCACCGATGACAAGGACGCGCTCGGCCAAGCCGAGCCGCAACCTGCGTATGGCCGCGGCGGCGTTGGCCAGGTTCTCCAGCAGCGCACCCTGCTCCAGGTCCACGTGGTCGGGCAACTCGAAGAGGCACCTCTCCGGAGCCGCCGCGTACTGGGCCAGACCCCCGTCCAGTGTGAAGCCGAGGGCCTGGAAGCGCTCGCAGTCGTGGGTTCCCCCTGTGCGGCAGGACGCGCACATCCCGCACAGCACGTATGAATGGACGGCGACGCGGGCTCCTGGCTGGGTGTACTTGACGCCGGGTCCGCACTCCTGGACCACGCCGGCGAACTGGTGCCCCGGTACGAACGGGAACCCCATCTCGGTCAGGACGCCGCTGCGGATCCGAAGGTCGTTGTAGCAGAACCCCGCGCTGTCCACCCTGAGCACCACCTCGTCGGGCGCGGGGCGGGGGTAGGGGCGGTCGGCAAGCCCGTACTCACCCGGTGCGGTGGTGTAGAGGGCCCTCATCAGGAGCCGTTGCGAGTGTCGAAGTGCCGCTGCTGTCCGTCGCTGATTGCCATGCAGTCCTCCTGCGCATCCGCGCGCAGCCTCTGAAAGCCGCCTTTCAAACGGGCGATATTATACTTGCCAATGGCAAGGAGGTCTCAACCGTGAAGGGTTCCGCCAGCATCGCACGGGCGCCGGGAGCGGTATCGGAGGGACGCCGCTCATGCTTTACGACAAGGGGCGTCGCTCATGCTCGTGCACAAGCCTCCCCATGGAGGTCGCGCGGCGCCTGTGACGGGCCGCTTTCAGGCCGGCACGACCGTGCTCATCCCGTACTGGTCGAATTCGAGCCGAAGTCCGGTATGGTCCGCCGGGATGTTGCTCAGCTCCTCCAGGGCGTCGATCCAGCTCTGACGCTTGGCGCTGCCGTGCGGATTGGACAGCCACTGCGCCCTGACGCCGTCGTTCCAGGGCATCGAAGTGCTCGGACCCGGCTTCCGGTACTTCGGCGCGATCTCGCGCATCGTCTCGACTTCTTCCGGCGTGTCGGGATAGTGGAAGAAGCTGACGCAGCTCATCTGCCTGTCGTTGCCGCCGCCCCACGTGGCGTGAAGCATCCTCAGGTCGAAGGCCACCGCGTCGCCGGGGCCGTACTCGCACACGTGGCACGGGATCTTGTCGATGGCCTCCCACGCCTCGTCCGTGTCGTACCACTGCCGGCCCAGCGGCGGCACCGATGTCAGCACGTCTTGGTATAACCCCAGGTGCGATCCGGGAATGAACCTCAGCGCGCCGCTGCTCCCGTCCACGGGTTGCAGGGCGAACTGGAACTTGATGCCGTAGCCGTTGATATTGCTGGAGCCGTCGTTATAGTGCCACCGCGTGTCGCCTACGTAACGGTAGGCGTTGCTCTCGAAGGCGAAGGTCCTCTTCCCGAAGAGCTGCTCGGCTATCTCGTAGAACCGTGGCATCTCGGGCAGGGTCGCGTAGAAGGGCGTCTCCTCACCCTGCATGTTGAAGTACTGCATCTTGGTGCCGTTGAAGGGCTCGAATCTTGACGCCCGCGTCGCCGCAAAATCGAAGTCACTCCGGATGAGCTCCAGCTCATCGGCGTCGAAGAAGTCCTCAAGCACCACGAACCCAAAGGCCTTGAACTGCGTCTCCTGCTCCGGCGTGAGCCTCATGTCGTCTCAACCCCAATGCTGGATGCCGGTCAGTCTATGGCCAAACCCCTGCCCTGTCAAAAAGTCACACCGCGCCCGCTGCTGCTCTGGTGGTAACGGTGCCAAGGGCGCCAAGATGTGCCGGACGAGTACACCCACATGACAGCCGATTGAGGACGTAGTAGACTCTGTCCCGCGTTTCGTCGGGTGTCTCGCGGGCAAGGGCCGCAGCGCGGAAGGAGACGTGCCCGTCGCGCAGGCCAATATGGAGGAATCGACCATGTCCGACACCAGCATCGATATAGGATCCAGGCTGGAGCTGTTCGTCGACGACCATCTCATCGAGCGGCTGAGCGCGGCCGAGCTTCGCCTGCACCGGCCGGAGCCGCAGAACGTCGCCATGCGCTACGACGCGCCTTGGGAGGGGAACACGTGCGGCTACGTCACGGTCTTCCAGGACGGCGACATCTACCGCATGTACTACCGGGGCAGCGGCTATAGGTACGGCGATGCCGAATCCGAGCACCACCGGCAGGTCTACTGCTATGCCGAGAGCAGGGATGGGATCGAGTGGCACAAGCCCTCCCTGGGGTTGATCGAGTTCGAGGGTTCGAAGGATAACAACATCATTCTCGACGAGGAGCCCGCCACCCACAACTTCACGCCCTTCAAGGACGCCAACCCCGACTGCGGACCCGACGAGGCCTACAAGGGCGTCGGAGGCGGCAAGGAGGGCCTCATCGCCTACAAGTCGCCCGACGGCATACGATGGACCAAGATGGCGGACAAGGGCATCATCACGGACGGGTACTTCGACTCCCAGAACCTCATCTTCTGGGACGAGGTCCGCGGCGAGTACCGTGAATACCACAGGGACTTCGTCAGTGGACGCGACATCAAGACCGCGGTGTCGGGAGACTTCACGAGCTGGCCGGACCCGGAATGGATCAGCTACTCCCCCGGCAGGGTCAGCGAGCTCTACACCAACGGCGTAATCCCGTACTACCGGGCCCCACATATCTTCCTCGGCTTCCCGACCCGATACGTCGACAGGGGCTGGACCGAGTCGACTGACCACCTGCCCCAGCTCGAATACAGGCGGCTCAGGGGAAGCCGGTCGCCGCGGGAGGGCACGGCAGTCACGGACGGCATGTTCATGTCCAGCCGGGACGGTCAGCACTTCAACGTCTGGCCGGAATCGTTCCTCAGGCCCGGCCTGCGCCTGAAGGAGAACTGGTTCTACGGCGACAACTATCAGAACTGGGGCATCGTCGAGACGCCCTCGACCATAGAGGCGGCGGCCAACGAGATATCGGTCTACGCCAGCGAGGCTTCCCATCTCGCCCAGGGCACCCAGCGGCTGCGCCGGTACACGACCCGGATTGACGGCTTCGTGTCCGTGACCGCGCCCCTCTCAGGCGGCGAGCTCCTGACCAAGCCGCTCGTCTTCGACGGCAATGCCCTCGTGCTGAACTTCTCATCATCCGCGGCCGGAGACGTGAGAGTGGAGGTCCGGGATGCCCGCGGCAACGTCATCGAGGGACTCGCCCTCTCCGACTGCCACGAGGTATGGGGCGACGACCTGGCGCGCACGGTAAGGTGGGGCGACACGACCGACGTTTCGAAGATTGCCGGCCAGCCGGTGAGGCTCCGATTCGTCATCAGAGACGCTGACCTGTACTCCCTACAGTTCCGCAGGGAGTGATGCCTGCGTACCCGGACCGGCTGATGGTCTCGCTCAGATAGATGCCGTATGCATGCTAGGGGAGTGACTGAACGGAGACTGAAGCGATTTTCTGGCTCCAGCATACGAGTGCGTGAAGCCATCATGCCCAAAGCGAAACGACTCTCACGATTGGGCGTCGAACTGTCGCCGTGCTGAATGAACTTCTGTCTAAGCGGGCGTCAGTAGCGAAGATGAGATATGAAGGAGGTCGCTGCCCCAAGGGTGGACTCCGCCAGCTCTACTGTCGCAGCCGATCGAGCAGCCTGTCGGCCTGTTGCGCGAAGGCCTTGAGGTCGCATCGGGCGACCACCACGTGTCCGGTGGCCGACTTCGTCTCGCCTGGGGCCATGTCGCCGAACCAGAGCTGAAGATCTGTGCACGGCCACGCCTGGTTCGAGCCGAAGGCGACCGCGTCTGTGGATAGGTGGGCTACCAGAAGCGGGCCCTGGAGGGTCTGGTTCCAGGAGACGACGCCGGGATACGACAGCTCGGTCTCAGGGGCGTGAAAGCCGTCGTTGGGCGATGTGCGGTACTGGTCCACCATGCCTGGCGCCGGGAAGTAGGTGTGTTCACTCGCTCCCCTCATCTCCTGCGCGGGCACCCACGCCGACCCGACCCTGAAGTGCGGCCGGTAGCCGGTGACGCGCGACTGGTAGTGGTTCAGACATAGCCACCAGAATACGTCCGTCCAGCGCCTCCGGGATGAGTTGGTCAGCTCCAGCGTGTAGCGCACGCCGACCTCGCTCGGCGCGATGGAGCCGGCGAGTCTGCCGAGTACCGGCGCTGTTCTTGCGAAGTCGGGATCGAGGCGGGGGGCGCCGTCGCCGAACCTCCAACCGTCCAGCAGGTCCCTGACCGGGCAGTCTCGATACGACCACGAGCCCCCTTCTCCGGTCCACTCCATGCCGAGCTGGTACCCCCACTTCTCGCCACTGCAGTAGATCAGCTCGGGAAAGGTCAGTATCCAGGCCTGGGGTGCAGGGCCGACGTCCCAGTCGACGTCGGCGAGCCCGTCGGCGGAGATCACGACTCGCGCCTGCCCCAGGGCGTCGGCGAGCCTGGAATGTACGCTGTCGGGGACCTCGACCTGCGGCCAGGCGCTCAGCCCGTAGACCGACAACGCCTGGGCGACGTCTGTGTTGTGGCTCTCCATGGCGACGCCTCCGAATAACGCTTATGTAGAGATCAGAATCCTGTGATCCAGCCGCGACGCCCAACCGTCGGCGACCACTGCTTGCCGTCGACGTGTCCGCCTTCTGTCGGTGCCGGGCGCGCCTGCGCCGGGGATTATGGCAGACGTTCGGACCTCCGTCGACTCTCCCGGCTACGGCAGGGACCCCTTGAACGCCGGTTCACGAGGCCGGGAGATGGTCTTGCATGCTCGATGGGATAGTTGACGGCGTTTCATGAGCGATACTAGGATGGCTCTCGTCGAGTGGCTTGGAACCGATGAACCACGAGGCGAACAGCACCAAACAAATGGGTCGATTGAGACCGAGGTGCTAAAGCAAGAGGAGAACCTGGACGTGACCAACGATAGAGTGCGGTTCCTGATGGACCAGCGGGTGCCGATGCGCGACGGCGTGCACCTCTCGGTCGACGTCATCCTTCCCGCGGGCGACGGGCCGTTCCCGACGATCACGATCAGGACGCCGTACGAGAGCAACAGCCACAGATGGTTGGACCGAGGCGTCTGGTGGGCCGAGCGCGGCTACGCCTACGTACCGGCCGATTGCCGCGGGCGGTACGAGTCGGAGGGGGAGTTCTACCCCTATCACCCGGACGGGCCGGACGGCCACGACACGCTGGAGTGGATCGCCGCCCAGCCGTGGTGCAACGGCAAGATCGGCACCGCGGGCGGGTCCTACGGCGGGCTGTTCCAGTGGCAGCTCGCGCCTCTGGGCAGCCCGCATCTGACTGCGATGGCGCCGCACGTGATCGCCGACGACTACTTCGGCGACATCCACTACATCGGCGGCGCGTTCCAGCTGGGCCTATCGTTGCTGTCGTCGGTCACCTTCATGACCAACCTGGCGGTGCCGAGCTTCGGACCGATCTTCGACAACGGCCGCATATTCCGGCACCTGCCGTTGATCGACATGGACGTCGCGGCCATCGGCAAGGAGGTCCCGTGGTACCGGGACTGGCTGGCGCATCAGACCTACGACGACTACTGGAACGAGATCGACACGTCCGACAAGTACAGCAAGATCGACGCGCCTGCCTTCATCCGATGCGGCTGGTTCGACGCCTACCCCGACGGCACGTTCCGACTGTGGAACGGCATGACCAAGCACGGCAAGACGGCGCGGGCGCGCAAGGGCCAGAAGGTGCTGATGGGGCCATGGACCCACGGCGAGCCGGAGGACACCCGTCTCGGCGACCTGGACTTCGGGGCGCACTCGTACATCAAGATCATCGAGGAGGAGAAGCGCTGGTTCGACTACTGGCTCAAGGGCATCGACAACGGGGTGCTGGACGAGCCGCCGCTCAAGATATTCGTCATGGGCACGAACGAATGGCGGTACGAGAACGAGTGGCCGCTGGCCCGGACGCAGTTCACCCCGTTCTACCTGCACAGCGACGGCAGGGCCAACTCGGTCTTCGGCGACGGGACGCTGTCACGCCATGTTCCGCAGGACGAACATCCCGATATGTTCGACTACGACCCAGACCGGCCGGTGCCCAGCATCGGCGGCAACCTGTCCACGGCGTCGTGGCCCTGGAGCGAGGCCGGAGACGAGCCGATCATAGCCGGGCCCGTCGACCAACGCGTCATCGAGCGCAGGGACGACGTACTGGTGTATACGAGCGACCTGCTGGAGGAGGACGTCGAGGTCACCGGTCCCCTGGAGGTCGTGCTGTACGCGGCGTCGTCCGCACCGGACACGGACTTCACTGTCAGGCTCGTCGACGTTCATCCCAACCACCAGGCCATCGTAATGGCGGAGGGGATCATCCGAGCCCGATACAGGCACGGGTTCGACAGGACGCAGCTCCTGAAACCGGGCGCCATCGAGCGGTACGACATTCAGATGTACCCGACCAGCAACGTGTTCCTGAAGGGACACCGCGTCCGTGTTGACATCTCCAGCTCCAACTTCCCGCGATTCAGCCGTAACCTGAACACCGGCGAGGACGTCGCGACGGGAACCAGGATGCAGATCGCCCGCCAGACCATTTTGCATTCGAAAGACCATCCGTCGCACATCGTGCTGCCGGTCATCCCCCGCTGAGCGCGCGACGGGGCCATGCAGTCGGATTCAACGGATCCCCAGAAAGGGCCTCTTTTCCGCCTGTGAAGCGGCTGCCCCATCCGCCTGTTCAGTCCTGACGGGTCGAGGCGCTACCCGTCCGCAGCAACGACGAAGTCCTCCCCGCCTACCACGAGGCTGGGATACATGAAACTGCGTCGAACGCCGTCCGGCCAGCGGGCCACGCAGCCGGCCGGAATCCAGGTCAGGCAGTCGATGCTGTACTGAAGGAAGAGCCCAATGTCGCTCATTGCCCAAGTTTCTGCCGGCTTGGTGCCCTGAAACGCTCTGGAGCGGCCGGTACCAACGCAATCTCGTACCGGCGACGGTCCAGGACTTCCAGGAAATCCAAGACGTGGTCATCGGAAATGCTGAGTTGGCCATCGGCTTCAGAGAAATCTACGCCGGTAGCGTTACACAGCTGCTCGAGCGCCATCTTGTCGATGCCCTTTGCCCAGCCCTGAGTACGAATCGACGCCAGATACCTGGCAGCGCGGGGCCGCCTGGACGCGTATTTCTCAATGGGCCCGAAGTAGACAAACGGCAGCGCTGGACTGATCGCAGCCACGTTGCTGGGCACGGCTTCCAGTATTGCTTCCTGCAATCTACCCGTGAATTCGAACCCGCTCGGCCGAAGGATATGGACTCGTTCTGAATCGACAAGTAGATCGAAGTCGTTGTCGAGCTTGAACATCGGGTTGTCGACGATCGTCAATGCGTCGCTCGGCAGTAGCTGCATCAGTTTGCTCTTCCCGAGACTCTTGAACTGTGAGGAGCGCCGAACGGCAGTTAGACTACGATCCGCCACGTCGATGAAGCGCGCGAAATAGCAGAATATGCGCGTCGTGTCTCGCAGGGCACCCCCATCGTGCACGGGGTCTCTCGCTTCGTGCAATCGACGGAACGTCTCGACCATGTCGTCTTCGATAGGCACGTAGAGGTGCGCCATGCTGTCATACCGTTCGGAGGGCTCGTACTTCGTCGGTCCGTCCGCAATCCGCTCCAGGCTCTCGACAGTTGCGTTGCCCATGTTGCGAAGTGCAGCCTGTATGCTCTGGTCTACGGCTACAGTGTTGAATCCCTGTCCGCCGGAGTAGTCGCGGCCAACACCAAACTGCGTATGTCTGATGTTGTCCATGTCGAAGTCCAGTTTCATGACTTCTCCTCGAGGTAGACCAGTTGACTGAGGCGAAGCGCGACTATTCTCTCGCCGTGACTCAAGTGAGTGCGCCGTGTGATGAGGACGAAGCTCCGCTTGCTGGAGTAGGGATTTTCGTCCGGCGGCGGATACACCGTATAGACCCGGTAGCCGCGAACAGCGAAAAAGAGGTTCAGGTAGTGAAGATTGAGGTGCCAGAAGAGAAATACGATGAAGCTCAGGGCCAGGGCGATCGCAGCCAGGTCTCTCCACCCATCGAGCTCCTGACGATAGAACGGCAGAAGCATCGAAAAGAGGTAGGCTATCAGGTGCACACGATGGTCCTCAGACGTCCCGATCGTTACCGGCAATTCGTCCTTCTGGCGCCTCGCTATCAGTATCCTTATGCCAAGAACCGCATTTGGGACTACGACCATGGCCGCGCATCCGCCGATGAACCAGAGATCGGGCACGAGATCGTTGCTTTGAATTGCCCATAGCACAAACAGCGGCGCCATGGCGCTGAGGACCATCATCAGCCGGGCAACTCTTAGGCCTTCGGATCGAGGCAAGGACGCTTACTCCTGGTGGGACACTAGCCGCCCAGTGTACACCATATCCGAACATTAGTTTCGGCCGCGACGCGTCCGTCGAGCTAAGGACGCGACAGCCTGAGACGTTCGCCCGGTTATAAGGAGCATCGGCCTGGCGGCCAGAGGGCAGTAAGCCCGATCAGGCAGGCTCCGGCGATTCACCGGTGTAGAACGCGGTCGTGCGACGTGCCGTCGCCCGCGCGGCGTCGGGCTCCGTTCCGGCCGCGACCGCCGCTTGCGCCCACCCCTCGCTGCTGCCTGCGATGAACGCCTCGCCGTCCTGTGAAGTGGCAAGATCGGCTTCGTCCGGCTTCGGCTCGGTCGGTTGGGTGATATGGACCGCGAGTCCCACGAGACCTAGCTCCCAGCCCACGCCGACCGCGCCCGGCCCGTATTCGTCCCAGTGTTCCGACAGGTGGGCGGTGTACGTGAGTGCAAGCCGCGCGCGGCCGGCCCCATCGGACGTGAGACGCACCTCCACCCAGCTGAGGTCATCGCCGAACTCCCACGTGAGCGCGAGATGCGACAGTCGTTCGCACGCCGTGATCGCGCCGCATGCGTTGCCTTCCAGCTGATAGCGGCCGCCGGGTCTCAGGTCGCCGCTGATCGGCAGAAACCAGCTCGGAATGCGCTCGCCGTTCGTCACGGCGTCCCACAGGTCCTCGACCGTCGTCGCGTAGCTTCGAGCAAGAGTGACCGCGCCGGCGGGTTGTCCATCGCGCTCCCGCAACGACACGGACCGCTCCACCGCCCCGAGGTGACTCTCGACATCCAAGTCCATGGTCCTCCCGACCCTCTCTGTCGTCGGTCGAAAACGCGGCCCTGTCTATCGAGTTGGCCGGATGCCCTCAATCCGTCCGTAAAGGCGGCCTAGGGCAGCGGGCTCCAGCGGAGACCTAGTGCGACGGCGCAGAGCGCGAGGAGGGCGCTTATGGCCGTCAGCACGCCCGACACCTCCATGCGCACCTTCTTCTTTTCGATCTCCACGGGTATCGTGGAGAAGACTTCGAGAAGCTCGTCCGCGCTCTCGGCCGAGTAGTACTCGGCGTCCGTAATCTCGGCGACGCGGCTCAGGGTCTGCTCGTCCAGCCTCGTGAAATTCCCGCGCCCAAACGCGTTCCCGAACCTCCCGAAACCGCGCTGCCTGATCAGGTTGTACAAATCGTCTCCCCCAAGCTGGCTCGGGGTGCACCTGAGCACGGTCTGGCCATTGGTGCCGAAGCCGATGGTGTACACCCGGACTCCCCGGTCGCGGGCGGCGAAGGCGGCTGCCAGCGGGCGCACTCCCCTATTGCTCGCCCCGTCGGTCAGCAGAACAATGACGTCTGGCTGGAGGATCGCTTCCACGCCGGGGGCCGTCACCTCTGCGCGAGGGCTCACGTACACTCTGACAGGCGCAATGTCCGGGTTCACCTCGGCCAGCGCGTCCAGGGACCGGGCGATCGCGCTTCCCACAGCCGTGGCCCGCGCCGTGGTCAGGTTGGCTACCGCGTCCAGCAGCGCGTCCCTATCGGTGGTGGGAGGCACGATAAGGTGGGCGGTCCCCGCGAAGGCCACTATTCCCACCCGGGTCCCGGGCGCCTGACCATCGATGAATCTCCCGGTGGCTTGCTGGGCGACCGTGAGCCTGTTGGGATCGACGTCGTCGGCGCACATGCTCAGCGACACATCGAGCGCCAGCATGACGGTCGTCCGAGTGGAGGCCACGGTCACGTTCGCGAATGGGCGCGAAAGGGCCAGGATGAGCAGGGCGATGGCAAGCACCATCAGGGCGAACGGCAGGTGGCGCCTCCAACGAAAACTCCCGGGCATCGCCTGACGAATAAGGGACAGGCTGGAGTAGTGGACGGCGAACCGCCTTCTGCGCCTCAGCACCAGGACGTACGCCAACACGACGAGCGGTATCGCCGTCAGAAGCAGAAGATAGACCGGCCAGAGCAGCCCCATGAGAATGACCTCCGGCTATGGCATCCGTCCGAACCAGAATAACGAGAGTGCGCCGCCGGCGAGCAGCAGCAGCGCGCTGACTCCTCCGAAGGCGGACGTGACCTCGACCTCGCGCGATTCGACCACGAACTCGGTTTCCAACTCCTCGTACACCGACGACATGCCGTCGACGTCTTCCACCCTGAAGTAGGACCCTTCCGTCAGCAGCGCGATCTGCTGTAGGACGGGCTCGTTCAGCTGCGTAAACAGGTTGAAGCCGTCGAGCTCAATAGTCGTGCCAGCCTTGGTCCCGAGCCCCACGGTATGGACGCGCACTCCTCGGTCGGCGGCCATCTGCGCGACCTCCAACGGGTCCGGGGGTTCCGTGTTCTCTCCGTCCGTCAGCAGCACGATGACCACGGGGGCGAAAGCGCCCCGAGGCGCCGTCCCATCCATCAGGGCCGGGTCCCACGGGCCGGACTCGGGCGCGACGAGGTTCAGCGCCGTCATTACCCCTCTACCCAGTGACGTCGCGCTTTGCGGCGCCAGGCGGTCGATGGTGGCGTCCAACGCCTCGCTATCGTCGGTCGGCGGCTGCACAACCAGGCCGCCCTCTCCGAAGGCTACGATGCCGATCCTAGCGCTACCGGGCCGCCGCTCAACGAGGGTCTTTGCGGCCAGCTTGGCAGCTTCCATCCTCGTGGGCTCGACGTCATCGGCAGCCATACTGGACGACACGTCCAACGCCAGCACTACCGTGCCCTCCATGCGGGGCAACGGCAGCGTCAGCTCCGGTCGGGCCGAAGCCAGCGCCAGTACGGTAACGGCAATCAGGAAGATGATGGGCGGGACATGGCGCCGCCGTCCTGCCAGCGCAGGAGCTCCTTCCCGCACTGCGCCCATGGTACCCAGACTGGCTGCGTCCCTGCTCCGCTTCTGCTGAAGACGCAGGTACAAGAAGACGCACACGGGCAGCGCAAGCATCGAGACGAGGACCCATGGCCAGATGAAGGACACCGCTGCTACTCCCCCTACCGCTGGCGCCGCGCCCTGCCGCGCAGCGAGGCGAACCGAAGGATGGCCAGCACGAGGTCCTCCTGTGTAGACAGCGGCAGCTCGTCCACGCCCGCGCGCTTGAAGGTCTGTGCCAGCTCCGCTTCGCGGCGGCGCGCCGCTTCGTGGAACCTGCGCCGGAATCCCCTGTCGCTCGTGTCCACGCTCATCTGAGCGCCCGTCTCCGAGTCCTCGACGAGTACGACGCCAACGTCGGGAAGATCGGCCTCACGGGGGTCCCACAGTCGCACGGCCATCAGGTCGTGCTTCCTGTTCAGGCTGTCCATGGCCCTCTCCCACCCTGGCAGGCAGATGAAGTCGGAGGCCAGCAAAATGAGCGAACGCCGCTTGATGATGTTGTGGGCGGACTCCAGAAGCCTTGCCAGATCCGTCATCGCCCCGCCGGGCGACGACTGCTGCCTCTGGATATCGTTGATAAGCCGGAGCACCTGACGACGGCCGCCGCGGGGAGGAATCGTAAGCTCGACGTTGTTGTCGTACAGGATGGCGCCGACACGGTTCCCGTTGCGCGTGAGCAGACGCGCCAGCACACCTACAAAATCGACCATGACAGACTCTTTGCGCCGCTCCAGCGCCCCGAATGCCATCGAAGGGCTGAGGTCGAGCAGGAACCATGCCGTCACTTCTCGGTCTTCCATGTACCGGCGCACGTACGGCGCGTCCGTCCGGGCCGTCACGTTCCAGTCGATGTGGCGGATGTCGTCCGGCGGCTGGTATTCGCGCAGCTCGGCGAAGTCTAGACCGCCGCCCATGAAGAGGCTGCGATAGTCCCCGTGGAGTATTCCGTCGAGCCGGCGCAGCAGCTGCCAATCGATGCGATGCAGCACCCGCTCGGGGGTCTCCTGATCAGTGGATAGGACGTGTGCCTGCGTACTCACGCAAGGGTACCTCTGGCATCGGGACCGCCTCCATCAGCCTGTCCAGTATGTCGTCGCTCTGGACATTGTCCGAGAGAGCTTCGTAAGAGAGCACAAGCCGGTGCCTCACAACGTCGGGCACCACGTCGCGAACGTCCTGCGGCAACGCGTAGTCACGCCCGCGCACGAAGGCCAGGGCCCGGCCCGCGATGATCATGTTGATGGACGCGCGGGGGCTCGCGCCGAACAGTATGTAGCGCTTCAGGTCGGCGAGGCCGCACACCTCCGGTTGGCGCGTGGCCGTGACCAGTTTGACCGAATACTCGATGAGGGCCGGGTCCACGTAAACGGCGTCTGCCTGACGTTGCAGGGCAATGAGCTCTTCGGTATCGAAGACGGGTTGCACGTCCTGCAGCGCGCCCGTCATGCGCTCCACGATTACGAACTCCTCGGTCGCGCTGGGATATCCGACAAGCACCTTGAGCATGAAGCGGTCCACCTGCGCCTCGGGCAGCGGGTAGGTGCCTTCCGACTCGATGGGGTTCTGGGTAGCCATCACGAGGAATGGTATCGGCACCGGGAAAGTCTCGCGTCCTATGGTGACCTGCCGCTCCTGCATGACCTCGAGCAGAGCGCTCTGCACCTTGGCTGGGGCGCGGTTGATCTCGTCTGCCAGCAGCAGGTTGGTAAAGACGGGTCCCAGCGACGTGCTGAACTCGCCCGTCTTCTGGTTGTAGATGCGTGTACCTACGAGATCGGCGGGCATGAGATCGGGTGTGAACTGGATACGTTGAAACTCGCCGCTTATGGCCTGCGCCAACGTCTTTACCGCCATGGTCTTGGCCAGACCGGGGACGCCCTCCACAAGGATGTGTCCCCTCGACAGCAGCGCCACCACCATACGCTCGAGCAGGTGGTCCTGGCCCACTATGACCTTCTTGACCTCGTACAGCACCCGTTCCATCGGTTGGCTGCTTCCGCTATTGGTCATCGTTGATATACACCCCTCGGTCGACTACTGCGCCGGCCCTCCGGCGGCACGGACGGCCACGTCTATTGGCACCGCGAATCCTATACCAATAAAGACGTCGTGCTCGGTCGGGTTGGTCAGCCCGGTGACGATGCCGACGACCTGGCCGCCTCGGTTCAGCAGTGGACCGCCCGAATTACCCGGATTCACCGCCGCGTCGAACTGGATCAGCCCCCGAAGCGGTGCGTCCCGACCCGATGCCCTGGATTCGCGGTCGAGTCCGGACACTACGCCGGCGCTCAACGAGCCCACCAGGCCCAGCGGGTTACCCACCGCAAACACCTCGTCGCCGACGCGCAACGCCGAGGCGCTGCCGATGGTCGCGGGCACGACAAGGTCGGGCAGCGCGGCCGGCCTCAAGACGGCAATGTCTTTCGCCGTGTCCACGTTGGCGACCGTGGCGAATGTCCTCGTGCCGTCCGCGAAGGCGAGTTGAATCTGTGTCGAGCCCTCGATGATGTGCAGCGCGGTCAGCACGTGGGCCTCGCCGTTGATGACTACGCCGCTTCCAATGCCGAAGCCGCTCCCTTCACCGCGTTTGTCCGTCTGTACTATGACCAGGGAGGGCAATATAGCCTGGTAGACCAGCGCAGAGATGGCCGGGGAGGGTGTTTGGGAGGCCAGTACCTCCGCAACGGCCGCCTCCACGTCCACTGGCGCAAGCTGCAGGACGTCTGTACGGGAGTTCCTCCAGAGTACGAGGGCAAGCAGCAACGCCACTATGCCGAGCGCGACAAGCGACGGCACGGCAGGCCGTTCACGCAGGACCCGCCAGAGCCTTCTCCACGCTGGCGGCCTGGTCACGGAAGAAGCGGCAGGCGCCTCTGTGGTCTGAGGCTCCGGGTCGATCCTGTTCGATCGCATCGTTCCGGCGCGCGAAAGCTGCCTCCTCGCTACTAACCATACGCCAGATCTGCCCATTCAGGGCGCCACTCCACGACGGGACGCCCTCCCACCGTATCACAGGACTGTCAAGAAAGTGTCAAGGAACAGGTTCCCAACATAGCCCAGTTGCGGTGGTTTTCAGGGACTCACCGGGATAATTGCAGCACAGTCTCGCCTCGCCCACCAGCGGGCGGTGGACCTCGTGTCACGAGTCTAAGATTCGCCTGTCAGGTCCGCCGAGGAGGGGGTCCCCTCTCTTGACGGGAGAGCGCCAGGGCGACGGTGACGACTACGGACACGGCGAACCGCGCTAGCTGCCTATGATCCGTCGGAAGTACTCGCCGACCCGCTCTCCCACGACCTCGCCGCCAGCCAGAACGTGTCCGTCCATAGCCCGAATCAACTCTTCCAGGGTAGCGCCGGGGGCCAGGTCCAGCTCAGTATCCAGCGCGTAGACCCGGAAGTGGTAACGGCTGAGCGCGTCCCTTCCTCCTGTCCTATCCTGTCCCTCGAGATTAATCGGTTCCGGACAAGGACCGTCGTAGCCGATCCGCCCGAAGCTGTTGGTACCCTGTGCGGCCCGGGGACCGATCGACGCGAGAAGGGTCGTAGTCGGCGTCCCGGACGGCAGCTCGGTCACCTCAGCCGGGATGTTCCAGACCAGCCAGTGGACGTTGGGCTCGTCGGCCCGAGGTTCCTTGCCCTCCATCACCAGCGCCAGGCTTACCGTTCCTTCGGGTGCGCCGGTCCAGGCAAGCGGCGGCGACAGATTTCCGCCGTCCCTGATGTCGCCCAGATTGGGATTGGTCTTGTTGGACGGACAGGCGTGCTCGATTGGTATCCGCCGGATGCGGTTGAAGGCCGTGCTCGACAGCTCGATGCTCATCTCGACGTCCTGCGGCAGAGAGGACGCCCCAGTCTCAGCGGCGTTCGGCGTTGTCCCGGCGACCGCCTCCGGAGGGCTCGCGTCCTCGGAGCACGCGGCTCCGGCCAACACCGCGACCAGCATGAGTGCCGCGGCAATCCCCGGTCCTGCCGGGTTGAAGCCCACCCTGCGCCCTACTGCCATGGCCGCGGCCCGTGGAGGACTTCGACCCTCCGGCTCGTGTCGGCCAACGGCAGCTTAACCCATCCGCCGGTCTCGTTGGATTCGTAGAAAGCCATCGCTATCTCCATAGCCGCCCTGCCGTCGGCACCGTTGGAGATGCCGTCTCGTTCCCCGCGAAGGTACGCAACCACCTCCTCGACCATCGCGACGCGGGGGGACTTGGCCGTGTAGCGTTGCGGGAAGTGAAAGGATGCCATCTCGGGACGCCCGCCTCCGCTCCTCTTGAGGAGCTCCAGTACGTTGTTGCCGATGCGAATGCGGCCCCGGCTGCCCATGACATCCCACTCCACGAAGGGCTTCTCGTCCCGGCCGCTGAAGATCGCCTCGACCCCGTTCTCGAACCGCATGAAGCCCGACGCCCCGCGGTCGACGTACTCGCTGTCGGCGGATGGTGGGTCGTAGAGCCAGCCCAGCACCTCGGTGACCTCGGAGCCCGCGAAGAAACGCAGCATGTCTATGAGGCTCGTGCCGTTGAGCAGCAGGCCTCCCGTAACGGTCGCGGTCATGGTCACCAGGTCCCCGATCTCGCCCGTCTCGATGATCTCGCGGGCGTTCAGATACTCCTGGGCCCACCGGCGGCCGCTGCCGATGTCCACGACGAGATCGGTACCCGCATCCTCGCAGGCCCGGATCATCCGGTCGGCCTCCTCGACGCTGGCGGTCATCGGCACCTCGCAGACGACGACCTTGACCCCCGCCGCGGCGGCCTCGAGCGTCACGTCGCAGTGAAGGAAGTTCGGAACGAGCACGCTGACCACGTCGAGCCGCTCCCGAGGTAGCATCTCACGGTAGTCGGTGTACACCGCGGGCACGCCCCAGCGTTGGGCGAACTGTCTCGCGACCGACTCGTTGACGTCGGCCGCGGCAACGATCTTCGTATCGGGCACCATCGCGTAGGCCGGGGCGTGGGTCCATGGCAGCGCGATCCGGCCGGTGGCGAGCCGCGGCACGTCGTCGAGCTTGTCGGCTATCAACCCGCATCCAACGATCCCCACCCGAAAGATGTCGGTCGTCATCTTTGGCCAACCCTGCTTGCCGCGTCCGAAGGAGCGGCCGCGCATTTGGTTACTTAGGTACGACGTGAAAGGCTACCATAAGCCCCGCCTTCCATGGCAAGCGGCCCCCAAATCCCCCACCTGACATGGTTGGGAGTTGTTTCGTGTGCTTTCAGGGGGTGTCCGGGTGTCGACTTGGGGTGACGCATGACATGATCGGCATCGGACAGGGTCTCGGGTGCCGTCTTTGAGGGTATCGGCAGCGGTTCGCTGCCAATTGTGGCTGTTGTCAGGCCGAAGAAGGCATGGCCCGGCCTGGCAACTCGGCAGAGTCGCCTACAAACCGATGCTCCAGGCAGGGTCGCCTATGCCCGATACGGCTCGGCAGCCAGCGCCAATATTCTCTGCCGCGCCCTGAGCAGCAACTCGTATGAGGGATGGCCACGGGCAAGACGGATGATCAACCTCCTGGCGTGACGCACCACACGGCCCGGTAGGGCGATCAGGGCGAAGCGCACCGCCTTCAGACGCTTGCCCACCCACTGTCCGCCCAACACCAGCCGCTTCATGGCAGAGTTCAAGTTGAAGGCCAACACTGCTATCGCCCACCATGCTGCGTTGGCTCCGAACAGCCCCGACGGAAGCCTGCCCCCGGCAAGGTCACTCTTGAGGACGCCGTGGACCTCCTCGCCCTTGCCACATCTCTGCCTCGACCACCAGATCAACTCATCTCCCGCAATGCTCCGGTTGGTCACCACTCCGAAGACCTTGTACCAGCCTCTGTTGGACAGCTCCATCGCGGGGAACGGAAGCTCCATCTGCCCCTCCATTCCCGGCAGAGGCTGTTCGATCAACCGCTCCCTGGTAGCTATGAACCGATACTCAGGGCTGTTTTTGGAGTGCCCTATCCAGTTGGGCACGAAGTTCACATCAGCCCACTGCTGACCCGTGTCCACACGATGCTCCCCAACCTTGCGGTACAGCGTCTGCCAGTCTTGCTCGGCGACCTCTGACACCGCACGGCGGAACTCCGTCGTCACGTCGACCCCAACCGCGAACTCGATCACCCCGAACCGCTCGTCTCTACCCTCCGCGCAGTACCGCAGCAACTCCCGCTGGTACCCCGCCGTATCCGACCTCAGCATCACCTTCTCCACCCCCGCAGGCAGACGGCCCAGCCCTTCAATCAACACTCGTAACTGCTGATGGCCCGCCGGTACATTGCCGTCCCGAAACTCAGAATGCACAATCTGGTCGGCCTCTGCCCAGTAGGTGGTCAGCGGCTGGTAGGCCCTGTACTTCTTGTAGCTGTGGAGCGCCTCCTGCTTGTGTGTCTCCACCAGACAGGCGTCCATGTCCAGTGTGGCCTCGGTCTGAGGCGAACGGCTCTGCACGAAGCCCACCAGGTCGGCGTTCACCTTCCCCAGACCCTCCATAGCTCCGTTGGGAGCAGGTATGAATGCTCTGTGAGCTTGCCGCATCGCCTCCTCGCCCGCGTCATGGAACCTCTCCAGATACCGGAACACCGCAGACTCCGACGGCACGCTCCGAAGACGCTCGACTCGCCATCTCGCCTTCAGCGCCCTGCGCTCCCTACTACCCATCCCCCAGGTCTCGGCATGGCGAAGTACCCTGCACAAACCTGCGTCCTTCTCCAGAACCTCCAGGTCCATCACCGACTCACCGCCTGCCAAGTTCAGCAGTATCAGCGACGTGATTATCTGGCTGTCCGTCCAGCCCTGACCACACTCCCGCAGTCTCACGTGGCGTTCCACCGACGACCTCAAACCCGCTGCTTGCATCAACTCCAGGTACGTCATCAGCCCGGACAGTCCCGTCATACCTGTCGAGCCCTTCTCCTGCTCGTACTGGAATGCCAGTAAGCCTTGCTTCATAATAGATGCACCTCGTTGGTGATCGGTTCGTTTGTTCAACAACCATCTTAGCCCGCATCGCGTCGGGCTCCAACGAGGTCTTCCTCTTATCTAGGTGGGGAATCTGGGGGCCGGCCCCTCATTGACACGCCTGCCGTGTCCGGTCGTATACTGTTCACTGATGTCAGGCGCGGAGCTGCTGTAGCCATGACCACAGAGGCAACGAACGAACCCCAATCGCCGGAGCGTTACGCGTTCGTCCCGGACGGCGTCTGGGACGGAGTAGCCGACTCCCGAGCCGACGGCCAGGCCGTCGTGGTGCGCGGCAGCCGCATCGAATCCGTCACCCTTGTCGCGCAGCTTCCGGAAGACATGACGCGGATCGACCTGCCCGGCGCCACCCTGCTGCCCGGCTTCATTGACGCGCACGTCCACTACAGCTCCGTGATGGGCCCCACGTTTCTCGCAGCCGGCGTGACGACGGTACGGGATACCGGGAACGATCTGGCCTGGATACTTCACCAACGAGAGCTGAACGAGAAACGGAGCGGCCGCGGGCCCACGATAGTCTGCTGCGGACACCTGCAGGACGGCCCCGAGAAGTACTGGCCGCGCATGGGCACGGCCAATGCCGACGCCGACGCGGTAAGAAGGTCCATCCGCGAGCACATAGAGGCCGGCGCGGACGCCATCAAGCTATACCCCGGTCTCGACGCGGAGATGACGGCCGCCGGGATCGACGAGACGCACCGGCTCGGCAGACCGGTGACGGCGCACCTGGGGACGTGCGACGTCGAGGACGCCGTCGCCGCCGGGCTGGACTGCATCGAGCATCTGGCCAGGTGCGACGTCGCCTGGCGGGCCGCAGCACCGGAGGAAGACGACGAGCTCATCGACCTGCTGCTGAAGCACGAGGCCGCCATCGACCCGACGCTTGTCATCTGGGACCGGGGCGTACGAAAGCTGGACTTGGTGTTTCGCAGAGACGAGTCCCTCCGATGGGTCCATCCGGCGCACCGGCGCTACTGGGAGAGCGGCCCGCCCCAGATTGACGACGCCGAGGCCCGGCTCGAACGCCAGCGGACGATCACACACCTCAAGCGCTTCCTGAAGCGGGCGCACGAGCGTGGCGTCATCGTGGCGATAGGCACCGACACCCCCTTCCCCAGGCTGACGCCCGGCTTCAGCCTGCACGACGAGATGGGCCTGTATGCCGATGCCGGCATCGCTCCGGTGGACGTCCTGCGCTCGGCCACTTCGGTCAACGCGAGAGTCCTGGCTATCGAGGCGCGAGCAGGCCGGATCGCGCCCGGCCTCGACGCGGACCTGGTCGCCGTCCGGGGCAATCCGCTCGGCGACATCCGGGCCATCAACGCTGTCGAGATGGTGGCGCGCAGGGGCGAGATCCTCGATCCCGAGAAGCTATTCCGTGAAGTCGAGTCCACCTTCCACGAGACGCCCGACGACGCAATCACCAACGACCTGCTGGACCGGCTCGAAGTGGACTAGCGCCGTCGAGCGCGTCTCTATATCTCACTAGCGTGGGTTGGCAGTGACCCCCTGAACGTTAGCCACGCGAGAATGGGGTGAACAAGCTGGGCTACGGTATATATACAGCGCATCAAGGTCTTGGCTGCTGCCGACGGTCTGTATGAGCTGACTCGGTCGAGGTCGCTCAGGCTGCATCCTCTGAGAGGGGACAGGCGCGGCGAGTGGACCATCACGCTGCAGGGACGCTGGCGACTGGTAGTGGAACCGATCGATCGGGAAACGGTGAGGATCAAAGAGGTAAGCGCGCACTATGGTGACTAGCGAGAGGACCGAGTCGAACGTTGCAATACCGCCCGGCCTCCTGATCCGTGACGAGCTTGCGGCTCGCGGCATGAGCCAGCGGCAGCTCGCGATGACGATGGGTCGTCCGGTCAATACTGTCAACGAGATCGTCGCCGGCAGAAAGGCGATCACCCCCAGGACTGCCCTCGAGCTTGAGCGGGTGTTGGAGATTCCGGCCCACATCTGGGTCAGGCTGGAAGCGGATTACCGGCTGGCGCTGGAAAAGGGAAGCCATGCCTGCCCCGCGAGCGCGTAGCCCCAGCCCCGTCCGCGCTCTTGAGCTCAGCCCAAGGCAGGCGTCGACCCGAACCGATAGTCACGAGCGTGAGCGCATCGTCGACAGCCGCTCGATCCCAATAATAATATGACTGCCATACCAGGAGACCTGACGCCCGCGTTCGCCTCGCCCTTGGCCGCCGATCAGGTGCGTCCGAAGCTGATGGAACTTCTCGGACTGGAGTCGGTCCCGAGGGACACCGACTTTACCGCCGAGCCGTCCGAGATTGAGGACGGCGTGCGCCTGCAGAGACTCCGTTTCGCGAACTCGATGGGCGAAACGGTGCCGGCCGTGCTGTGCGCTCCGGTGGAAGCCGACGGGCCGCTCCCCGGCGTCGTATGCGTTCCGGGCACGGGCGGCTCCGCGGAGCGTATCGCCGGCGCGCTGTTCAACCGGCCGGACGAGCCGAACGAACCGGTGCTGGGCTGGAGTCGGGAGCTGGCCCGGCGGGGGTTCGTCACGCTCGCGGTGACCGTCAAGGGCACGGAGGCCCGCTGGCCGTCCGGCACGGCCGACGGCTGGAACATCGAGGGGAAGCTGCTGGCGCCGTACGGCCGGTCCCAGATGGGCCTCGTCGTCGAGGAGGTGCTCAGCGCCGCCAGAGTCCTGGCTTCGTGCGACGGCGTCGACGCTGACCGCATTGGGCTGACCGGGATGTCGCTCGGCGGCAACGCGACGTGGTACTCGATGGCGTGCGACCCGTGGATCGCGGCGGGCGTCCCGATTTGCGGCTCGCCCTCGAGCCTGGACGTCGTCAGCAAGCTGGGCGACCCGCTGCGACACAGCGCCTACTTCTACATCCCCCACATGCTGCGGTACTTCGACCATCCGGATATCGTGGCCGCCTGCATCGCCCCGAGGCCCTTCATGATGGTGGCGCCCACGGAGGACGAGGACACGCCGTGGGAGGGCGTGGACCTGCTGAAAGAGGCCGTGCCGCCGGTGTACGAGGCCGCCGGAAACCCGGAGGGGTTCCGGGTGCATCAGCCGGCAGGCAGGCACATGTACCGGGCCGAGTACTTCAAGCTGATGGTCGACTGGTTCGAGCGCCACCTGGCAGGCGGCTAGACGCTACTCCCAGTCGAAGAAGACGCTCATCCAGCCGGTCGGCCCGTCGGCGATCATCCGGTAGACCTCGTCAGCCTCTTCGGGCGGAACGACGTGGCTGATCAGGTGGTCGACCTTTAGCTCCCCGGAGGCGATGAGCCGCATTATCGCGCGGCGGTCGCCCTGGATCGTCCACGGCCAGTACTTGTGCGGCTCGGTGAGCTGGTTAGCGTAGGTGCCGCGTATATCCAGCTCGCGGCGCAGCAGATCGACCTGGAGACCGATCTCGACCGTGCCCGGCGGACTGCCCACGAGGATCACCTTGCCGTGGAGCGCAGCGACCTGCATGCAGTCGATCAGGATCCGAGGGTCTCTCGCGACGTGGAAGGCGCTGCGCACTCCCCCGGCTACGGCGCGAACGGCCTCGACCGAGTTCTCCCTGGCGGCGTTCACTGTGTGCGTCGCACCGATGGTCCTCGCCATCTCCAGCCTGGCGTCGTCGAGATCGACGCCGATGATCGGGTAGGCCCCCGATATTCGGCACAGGGCGGTAACGAGCTGCCCCACGACGCCTTCGCCGAAGACGGCCACCGTCTCGTCAATCTGCAGCTCGGCCCTGCGTACGCCGTGGAGAGCGACGTCGCCGAGCCTGGCGAAAGCCGCCTGCTCGTCGGTCAGGTCGTACTCGACGTGCTGCACGGGCATCGTGCCGTCGTGGTCCGGGCCGCGGTTGGCGAGCCAGTGCGATCCGTGCGGCCCCCAGGCCAACACCCGGTCTCCGAGGGCGAACTCGTCGACGCCGTCGCCGACGGCCTGCACGCGGCCGACCGTCGTGTAGCCCAGGTGGCGGCGCGCGTCGGCGGGGGCGTCGTCGCGGAACCCGGAGATCTCGCTGCCGGCGCTGATCTGCGAGCGGGTGACCCTGACGAGCACGTCTCCGGGGCCCGGCTCGGGGACGTCGAACTCCTCGATCTCGACCCTGTTTCCGCCTATCTGGACCAGCCTGCGGCCTACCTCAGCCATTGTCTCGCCTCCAACCCTCGGCAACGTGGCCGCGAGAGTAGCACCGGCCCGCCGCGCCGGTCAACGACTCTGAGTGGTGGAGTGGTGAGTCCCCAGATTCCCCATCTAATTCGGCTGCGCGGCGTGACAGGCGGCTTCCCGGGCAGCGACAGTGCACCTGGCTGGTGACAGTTGTTGTCATCGCAAATCTCGCCTTAGCGCCGTGTTCACGGGGCCGACAGGCGAAGACCTACAGCTTAGGCGGTAGACTTGGGAGAGTCTCCGGGTGCGTGTTGACGGCGAGTTACCGCACTCAGTAGAATCAGCATAGCACACCAGCACACCAAGGATGAAGGACATGAGATTTCGTCCAGGGCGAGGTATGTGGCTTGCGGTGGTTGCGGCCGCGGTCGGGCTTCTTACATTCAGCACAACTGTGTGGGCATACAGCAACGGGCCCAAGAATTCAGACAATCTACAGGATGGAGGAGGAACCTCACATTCAAGTACTGTCTATTACAACAGGCAGTTAAGTCCTTTCATTGCGTGGGTTGACAGGATAATCCTATAGTCTGTTGTGCCCAATGGCGACGCGACTACACCAAATACAAAGAGTGGAATGGCAGTAAGTGGGTAACAGTGAAGACAGTATGGGCTTGGGGCCGGCGCACTTCAGGTACCCCTGGGCAACTGTCTTATTGGGATCTAAACACCGATACCACCCTCGACGGGGGAGCTCTGGTACAACAAATGCTCAAATGGAAGTATCTGGTACCACTGCCGCAACCAAAATGGCTACAGTGGAAAGGAGTCATCCACTCCCACTATCTTGAGTAAAAATGGAGGTGGAATTATATCCATGAGAGCAACCATCATCGTCGTGGGAACTGCGTGTATGGGAGTGGCCTTGGCCCTCTTATCGCTGTACGCCACCCAAGGGACTGCAGCTCAAGCCAGTCTAGACCCGAACCTGGGGCCCAAACTACTGCCACCCATGACTATGGTGTACGAAACTGATGGTCCTCTCATCTCGGTCGGGAATCGCCACAACTCCTACAGGGAATTGCGCCGTCTCGAATACCAATCGGAGACTCAATGGACGGATACCGTGATCGAGGCTCCGGATATCGACCTTGGCCGATATGGCATGGCGAGTAGGGTCGGCTCATATACAAGATTGGATGGCCGATCAGTCACAGAGTTTGATACGATGACTGGCGACGCTTCTTCCGAGAAAATCTCCGAAGAGGATGGCGTTCTTCTGCCGGTCCTGTCTTTTGGTTTTCTCATTGGGGGACATGAACTCCTTGACGCAACGCCGGAACTTAGGAAGTCTCAGGTAGCTACCGACGTAAAAGTATGCGTCAACAGTGAATGTGAGAGCAATGTGGGAGGTCTTCGATATCGGACCGGCGCGATGGATCTAGTAGTTTGGGCGAACGACTCTTGGAGCATACCGATCAAGCACGGGGATAGGTTCGTGGTTAAGGATCTCAAGATTCACGGTACCGTGAACGAATAGGGACTTCTATAGCACCCGCCCCTTCCGCCGCCGGATTTCTCCTTCTCCCCGCTCGGGTACCAATAGGGACGATGACCACGTGCTTGTCGGCCGCTGCGCCTCGTCCTGATCACGATGGGCTACACCTTGAAGATCAGGGACCAGCAGGTGAGCAACCGTGCCTCGATGCCCCAGACCCGTTCGTGACGGCCGGCACAAGCTGTTCAGCGCCCGTCCCAAGGCTCGCTGAGACGCTTCGTCACCACTCAACCCGATCACCTTGAGCGCCCCGACGTTTCGAGGTGAAGAATCTGGAGTGTGGGGCCTGAGGGATGCAGCAGGCGGACGCGGGGCTGCTGCTAGAATAGCCCCTTCCGATAGACCTCCGAGGCCCTCCACATGAGCTTCTTCTTTATACAGATGGCCGACCCGCAGTTCGGGCTGTTCGCCCACGTGAGCGGCCTGGGCGGCCCGGAGATCGAGGCGCTGCACCGGAGGGGCATTCCCGTGCGGCCGGCGCCCAAGATCACCGGCTTCGCGGACGAGACCCGCCTGTACGGCAAGGCCATCGCCGAGGCCAACCGACTGCGCCCGGACTTCGTCGTCATGTGCGGCGACATGGTCAACGACTCCGACAACGAAGACCAACTCGACGAGCTGTGGCGCATCACCGGCCTGCTCGACGACGCCATCCCCATGCACTGGGTGGCCGGCAACCACGACGTCGGTAACGAGCTCACCTCCGAATCGCTGGCGACGTACCGGCGGCGGTTCGGCGAGGACGACTTTTTCTTCGACCACGGCGGCAGCCGGTTCGTCGTGCTGAACAGCAACGTCGCGTACGACCCGGGTCACGTCCCGGAGGAGTGGGAGCGGCAGGTCGACTTCCTGCGCGACGCCCTGGTGGAAGCGCGGCGGCCGGGCAGCGACCACGTCGTCGTCTTCACGCACCACCCGCTGTTCCTCAGGGAGCCAGACGAGGCCGACAGCATCTTCGTAGTCCCGCAGGTGCGAAGGCGCGTCCTGCTCGACCTTCTGACCTCATACGGGGCCGCCGCCGTGTTCTCAGGCCACTACCACAAGAACAGCTACGGGTCGTACCGCGGACTTCAGATGGTGACCACGGGCGCCGTCGGCTACCCGTTGGGCGACGACCCGTCCGGCTTTCGGACCGTCAGGGTCTACGGCGACCGCATCAAGCACGACTACCACGCGCTCGACCGCATCCCTCGCTCCGTCATGCTGTAGGCATCGCATTGAGCCCGAGAAGCGGCCTACAAGCCCTCTGCGTCAGCGCCGGGCTGTTGGCGTCCTCCTTAGCCGCCGGATGCGGGAACTCCGCGTCCGTAATCGCCACGGAGCCAACCGGCCAATCTTTGCGGCCACCAACCACCTCTGCGAGCCCGCCGACACCTCCCACACGACCGCAGACCGACACACTCGCGGCATCCGTACCTACGGCGACACGGGTGTACCCGTCACCGAGCCTTCGCCCACTGCTACGCCGACACCGTCCCGGACCCTGACCCACACTCCATCACCTCTGCCCACTGCTACCGCCACGCCGACTGCCCGAGAGGCCGCTGCCGAGGGCATCGCCGAGATCATCCAGGGCCCGCGGAGCACCTACGCCGACCTCGTCGGCCTGCTTGTCGATCTCTGGCTCCTGGACACCGAGCTCGGCGCCACGGTTGCCGAGCAGCCTTGGCTCATAGCTCAGAAACAGGCCGACGACGGCAACCGATCGCGTTCCGGTGACCGTCGCATCCTCGAGACTCTGCACAGCATCGCGTCCGCGGATGTTGAGTCGGCAAGGCTCCTGGTGAGTTTCCCTTGGTTCGTCGACGGACTGACGTACTTCGAGGGGTGCCGCTCCGCCCGCTAGTCCGCATCACCGAAGCGTGGCGGAAGCGTGACGATGCATATGGTGCCGCTTCGCCCGCTAGTCCGCATCGCTACCAAGGACAGCGAGCTGGCAAGGCTGATCGCAAGCTTCCCCTGGTTCGCCGACGGCTCGTTCGACGCGCGGTCGGCCTCATCTGGACTAACGAGTTTGGATCGCATCGTATCGAAGGACATCGTCACCCGCGGCCTCGTGGGTCTTTCCGAGCGGTGTGTCTACCACATGGGCGAGAACTTCCTGCTGAACGTGCTCGAGATAGTAGGTGAAGACGCCATGTCGTCGGCTCTTGGAGAGCTATTCGAATTAACGTTGGCGCGCGCGTCGATCAGCGGGGACGAGTGCGCCCAGGAGAAGTTGGTCTTCGATACCTCCCTGGAGCATACTCCGCGGGAGCGTCAAGAGCCGTTCCGAGAACTCTATCACCGGCTGCACGGCGGCCCGTACGCATACCCCGTCGCGGATCGTTCGGACGACCACGGCGATGCACCGACGACGGCGACCGAGGTCGCTGTTGGGGAGGTGGCCTCGGGTAATTTGGACTATCATTCCGACTTCGACTACTCCAAATTCCAGGCGAAAGAGGGCCAGCGGTATCGGATAGGCGTCCACCATGAGGCACTGCGCGCCTCCAGCGTCTGGCTCTACGCCCATGGCAAGCAGGCACCCGAGCGATCCCTGCACAGATGGGCGGACACACGTCGCGCGTCCTACGGGCCCCAGATACGCTGGATAGCACCAAGCTCCGGCGACTACTACGTCGCGGTGCACAATTTCGGCGGAAAGTCCGGCCAGTACACGTTAGAAGTTACTCCCGTTGCGTCGATTCCGGATGACCACGGCGATGGCGCAGCCACTGCGACCGACATATCGGTCGGCACCGTGGTAAAGGGGACCATAGACTACGATTTCGATTTGGACTTCTTCCGGTTTCAGTCAGTGGCCGGTCGAGAATATTGGCTGATGATACGCGGGGTGACCCTGCCGTTCTCCCGTGTATCTCTGGTACGAGTCAGGTGGGACAACGTCGCCACAAATGTCCTCACAGCACTACTTGGGCGACGGGGACAGCCTGTGGTGGGGGAGTGCTTTTCTTACGTGGGTGACGCCGAGCTCCGGAGAGTATTACCTTGCCGCCCAAGGTGGATTGGGCAGCATCGGCACGTACAGGCTGACGATTTTCGAATCAGACGGCCCCTGGGTCGACTTGACGCCCTGACGCATCCTGGGAGCAACTATGTCCAGTCGAGAAACGGATGGTAACCTCGGGGGCCGTCGGCTACCCGCTGGGCGACGACCCGTCCGGCTTTCGGACCGTCAGGGTCTACGGCGACCGCATCGAGCACGACTACCACGCGCTCGACCGCGTTCCTCGCTCGGTCAACCTGTACGTGCTCGGGATCTGACCGCCGCGGGCGTCAGCGGGCCGCGAATACCCTACCCTTACGTCACGTCCGGGGTGGCTACCTGAAGGTCGGCGGCGAGGTCTACGAGCGACTTCCACACCTCGTCCGGGACGGGGATGCCGTCGCGGGAGCGTTTCTCGCGGGAGCGGGCCTCGAGGTCGCCGGGGACGAGCACCTGGTCGACGCCCGCGGCCGGCGGAGCGGCGTTGACCTGGCGCTTGAGCTCGTCTGAGCGGCGGGTGAAGTCGGCCATTGGCTGGAACAGGTCGGCCCTGAGCACGATCATGGTGACGCCCTGGTGTCGCATCAGCGGCCCGCCACGCTCGCCCTCGACGTAGTCGTCGGCGCCGGAGAGAACCCGGCCGAGGAACTCGTTGGCGAGCATGAAGGCGTAGCCCTTGTGGCCTCCGAACGCCACCATCCCGCCGCGCTTCGGATACCCGGACGGATCGGTCGTGGGCCGGCCTTCCTCGTCGACGAGGGAGCCGGGCGGCACCTGCTCTCCCTTGAGCGCCGCGACCCGGGCCTTGGAGCCGGCTATGGTCGTGGTCGCGAAGTCCATCACCATGGGCGTCTCGTCGCCGGCCGGCACGCCTATGGAGATCGGGTTGGTGTGGAGCAACGGCTTGCGCCCTCCGTACGGGACCGCCACGGGCTCTTCGGCGCCGTAGCCGGACGCCCACACCAGGGCGACCATGCCCTCGGCCACGGCCATCTCGGCGTACTCCCCCACCCGACCGATATGCGTCGCCCGCACCAGGCTGACCGTCGCCATGTTTTGCTCGCGCGCCTTGGCGATGGCGGTGTCCATGGCGAACTTGGCGACGACGTGTCCGAACGTCCAATTGCCGGAGACGAGCGCGGAGGTGGGCGTCTCGGAGACGATCTCCGGCCACGCGGCGGGGACGACCGTGCCGTCCCGGATCTCGGTGACGTACCGCGGCAGATGGAAAACGCCGTGGGTGTCGACGCCGCTCAGGTTCGACAGCACCAGCGCGTCGGCCACGCGGACGGCGTTGCGCTCGTCCGCTCCCGCGGCCATCAGGACTCGCGTCGTCAGGTCGTGGAGGTCGGCGGCGGTGATGGTCGGCATGTGTCGTTCTCTCCTACGTGCGGCCGGCCCCGATGGGGTCAGCCGAGCTGTTTCCGGCGAGCGTGGCTCACGTCAGGCCAAGGAGCCCCAGGGAGTCCCGCTGGATGATGGCCTCGAGCGCCTCTTCGGGCACCCTCGGAAGATGGTGCTTCATCGCGAACCGGTTGAAGCCCCGCAGGCCGGCGAGGGCCTCGTCGGGGTCGGTGACGGGCCAGTCGGACGCGAACAGCAGCTTGTGGAAGACGGACCACTCCCAGGCGAGGCGAATTCCGGTGTACATCGACCAGGGCCGGTAGAACTGGGCCGAAAGGTCGGCGTAGACGTTGGGGTGCTTGCGGATGACCGCTATGCAGTCGGCGTGCCAGGGGTGTGCGAGGTGCGCCATCACCGCGATCAGGTCTGGGAACGCCATGGCGATCTCGTCCATGACCAGCGGATGCGCGTAGCTCAGCGGGGCGCTGGCCATCGGCGCGGTCCCCTGGTGGAACACGATCGGTAGGCCGTTGCGCTGCGCGTACTCGTATACCCGCCTCGCCGGTTCGCCCAGCGGCTCGAAGGTCTGGTAGTTCGGCGCCAGCTTCATTCCCCTCAGCCCCAGGTCGTGGACGCACCGCTCCATCTCGTCCATTACGTTCTCGGCGTCCGGGTGCACGGACATGAAGCCGATGACCTTGTCCGGGTAGCGCGCGGCCAGGGCGGACGCCACGTCGTTCAGGTCTCCCCCGAAGCCGGGGCCGAGCTTCGCAAGCTCGTCCGCCTCCGGGCCCGGACGGGGCGCGATCCCGAACGCGATTGCCCTGTCGACCGGGGCCATCGCGCGGATGTAGTCTTCGAACCCGTGGTGGACGCGCACGGCGCGGTCGGGCCGAATGACGTCGTTGTACTGCGCCTCGTCGTCGGGGACGGGCTCTACGTGCGACGGCAGGTGTGTATGTACGTCTACTATCATGGGGACTCCTTCAGTCAGTCGAGCGGCAGCGGGACGGTCTGGCCGGTTCTGCCCGACCTGCGGAGGGCGAGACCTCCCTCCAGCGCGGCCTTGCCGTCCTCGCCGGTGCAGGACGGGCGCCGCCCTTCCCTGATGCTGTCGACGAACTCCTGGAACTCGATGTGGAAGCCCGGAAAGCCGCGGACCTCGCGCAGGCGGTCGATATCCGGGGGAGGCGAATCGTAGGGGTCGGGGATGGCCACCGTCGACCACTCGTCTTTGCCGAGGCGTACGCCGTGGCCGGCGATCTCGATCATCCCCTCTGTCCCGACTATCCGCCAATCGCTGTACCGCGGGCCCGGGTTCGATCTGCCCTCTAGCATGGCGACAAAGGCGCCGCTCTCGAGGCGGAAGCCGCCGAGGATGGCGTCTTCGCCGTCCCCGCCGGACGCGAAGCGGCCCATGCCGATCGTTACGGCCGCGTCCAGATCGCTGCCGGTCAGCCAGCGGAACTGGTCGATGATGTGTGGGCCCTCGTAGGTCAGGAAGCCGCCGCCGGTCTCGGTCCGGCGACTCCAGCGCTCGGAGCCCGGATAGCCAGGGGCCAACCTGGTCCATGTGATCCAGATGACGTCGCCGATCGCCCCATCGTCTATGAGTTCCTTGACCCTCATGTTCTCCGGCGAGAAGCGGTGCGTCTGGGCGTACATCAGGTTGACTCCCGACTTGTCCGCCGCGGCTATCATCCGATCGCACTCGTCCAGGGTCACCGCGAACGGCACCTCCACGAGCACGTGCTTGCCCGCCTCGGCCGCCGCGACGGCCGGCTCGCAGTGCGACGCCGACGTCACGACATTCACGGCCTGGATGGCGTCTTCGGCCAGCATGTCCTCGACCCGGCTGAACGCCTTGACGCCGTGCCTGGCCGCAACCTCCTCCGCAACCTCGGGGATCATGTCACAGACGCCTATCAGCTCTGTCTCGTCCATGGCGTCGTACAGGTGGGCGTGACGCTGTCCGTTTCGTCCGAGTCCAACGACGGCCGTGCCGATCTTGTCCATGCTGTCTCCTCTATGCTTTGTGGGCATTTCTCCGGCGACGTTCTATCCGGCCGATTGCCCAATGGCCCTGAGTTTCTATCGCGGGTGTGACCCGATAGACGAACCGTTTGCCCGTTAGAATCAAGAGTCGCTTTTCTTCCCAAGCTCCACGAAGCGTGTCGTTGTCCAGCGCTCGGACCACCCACCGCGGCCACCTGCCCGGCGGCACGTCCTCATAGTGCGCCTTGCGCCTCGTGCGCACCTTGCGCCCTTTGACCACTGCCCAGCATCGCTTGGCGAAACGATAGACGAGTCGGCACTGCCCCCGTTTGAAATCCCCTTTTGACAGCCTCCCCATTGGCACTGACCTCTTTTAATCTATAAATTTGTCTGATTATTATTCCCACACTTCCCGCAAATCTCTCTGCCGATAATTCTTCGGCACTGTCTCCCTTTGCAATCTGGAACGATTTCCCGCCCTATGCTACAATCTAAAGTGCGTGACAGCGGGCCTTTAGGAGGCGCGATGGCACGAACAAAGTCAAGTGGAAACAACTCACGGCTCAGATTCATTAAAGAGTGCAGCAATCATGCTCATTGTTTTCAAGATTATCGAAATCATCTATTCTTTGCTGACCTAGCAACCCCGTAGAATCTTCCCGCCTGTCACGTCAACGCGGTGCTTATGGTACTAAGGCACCGGCGCCTAATAATCATGCTTCACATAACTTTTCCTATCTTTTTCGCTGCCATCCATTTATGACCGGGACGAATGGGAGAAGGATGGCAAGTCCAAATGGCCCAATCACCATCCCCAAGACGAGGCCAAATATCCACGGGTAGCCTTTGTGTTCCGCGATGAACGCGACGACTACAGCGAAGATAAGCCAGGACAGAAAATAGATCGCATCGAACCAGACGAAGGTAGCGCAAGTCAGCAGTATTACAGCCACAAGTGAGGCTATTCCTACGACTATTATCTGCCTGTTCGTCCATTCTTTGTAAGGTGGCCGCCTCAATCAGCCGTTCTCGACCGTCTCTAGTCTTCCCATCCCCATCCCGCACCGCTGCCGTACTGTTTCTTGTGGATCACTGGGCGCCAGCCTTGGCAGAACCACTGTGGGCATGCCCGGAAGCTGCCTTCGGCCCGGTCCTTGTGCCATTCGTTGTTTGGCCCCAAGCCACCGACAGCGGAGATGTTGCCAAGGAACACCCAGCCGGGGAAGTGAACTCGTCCTGTTGCGTACACGTATGGCGTCCCGACGATGTAATCGCCGTCGTAGCAGAAGTCCGTGGAGCTAATGTATGAGGCGAGCTTTATGCCAAGGGACGTTTTAACCGCCGTGTACCTGTGAATCCGGCAGTCATAGTCGCTATTCGCTCCCATTGCCATACCGATCATCACGTCGGAGCTGGTCGTGCCGGTGCCGTTAATGAAGTGGGCCACGGCTTGCTGCTCGGATGCCGTCAGTGAGTCGAACGCAGCGTCGGGGTCGTCGGAGTTGAACACCTATCTGGCCAGCTCTACCACATCCACGGTGTCCGCCTCCTCGACAGGCGGGTCGCATACGCCATCCCTCCAAAGAGAACCGTCGCCATGAATACCGCAACCAGTAGGCCAATGACTTTTGTCGCTTTCATGCCCGCCTCCTTATTTGGGATGCCTCTACCCTATCGATAAGGAAGAAAGTCAGTCAAGGACTTTGGGCTCCAATTCAAGCCGTGAATAATATCACTCTAGGAACCACCGTTTCTGAGAACGTCTGCTTCATAGCTACTCTTTACTTATACCAATTGAGCGTAACTAGGCCGGAAAGCGGCTAGAGATGTTCCAATTGGTTCATCCATGCTGAGTCTACCAGACAGGTGGAGGGCATGAGATGATCGGACGACCGCTTCGAATAGATTGGCGGGCAGAGGATAGTCCGGAGGCGCTGAAGTCAGCCTACCATGGGGAACAGGATACCACCCTGCGGACTCGGCTACACGGACTGTGGCTGGTGCGTTCGGGGTGGCAACTCGGTGAGGCGGCAAGGGCGGTAGGGGTTCATCAGCGCACGGTCCAGCAGTGGGTGGGCTGGTATAGAGAGGGCGGTATGGGGGAAGTGAGTGCCCACAAGATGGGGGGGAGAGGTCAACCCCGGTTTCTGAGCGCGGAGCAAGAGCGGGAGTTGACCGAGGAGGTGTCGACCGGACGTTTCAGGACGGCGGGAGAGATCAGGGACTGGATAGAGTCTGAGTACGGTGTGAGTTACAAACCGGGCAGCGTCTACAGCCTGCTGTCCCGGTTGGGATGTTCACCGAAGGTTCCGAGGGGCCGCCATGAGAAAGCGGATCTGGCAGCACAGGAGTCGTGGAAAAAGGGGGCCTCGCAGACAGCCTTACCAGAGTGGGGGTGACATCAGAGACGGCCTTTGGCTTTGCCGACGAGATGCGAGTGGGTCTGAGGGGGATGGTTCGCAGAGTATGGGGGCGTCGTGGAGTGAAGGTGGTGCAGAGGGTGCAGATGGTGTACCGGTGGACGTACCTGTTCCTGGTAGTGGACGTTCGGAGGGGCAGGCTACAGTGGAGTTGGATCGACTCAATGAAGTCCGAGTCGATAGCAGCAGCGGTCAATGGCCTGAAGCATCACTCGGACATCGCAGCGCTGGTGTGGGATGGAGCTCGCGGTCACCGCGCCGGGCTGGTCGAGGGTGTAGGACTGCCGACGATAGTCCAGCCGCCCTACAGTCCAGAGCTCAATCCTGCTGAGCGTGTGTTCCAGGAGGTCCGTCGCTGGGTGGAGGGGAGGGTGTACGAGAGTGTGGAAGAGAAGATGGAGGCGGTTGATTCCTACCTGCGTGAGTTGGAGTATGATCCTGGTCGCGTACGCTCGTTAACAGCGTGGAACTGGATCAAACACTCAACGCGAAGTCTTCCAGCACACTATGCGGCCTCATTAGCCTGAAATGGTATTACTAAGGGGCGGGATAGAGAAAAAAGGGTTGATTTCAAACGAGGACAGTACCGACGAGTCCAATGATCCAGATGCCCATCCTGCTTCCCTCGGCGGCGATTCGAGCCGCCTAGAACTCCGCTATCGTACAGCCGATGGCGGCCGCCCATCTCTCGGCCAGCGCGGTCTCTCTGTCGCGGTGCTCGTACCCGGCCGAGTCGCCTCCCTCGTACGAGCGCCTGTACCACTCCACCGTCTTGCTCATCCACGTGTCGACCGGCGTCGTCGCGTAGCCGAAGTCGCGCTCCGCCTTCGACAGGTCGTGGACGTACGGTTGGGCGCGGCACAGCGGCGGAAGATATCCCCTGAGCGCCTCGTCCTTGTCGATCGCCGCGCGGGGCACGTAGGCGATGGAGCCGCTCGTCCCCGCCGCCTTCCACACAGCATCCGCCCACCGCTGGACGGTCATGATTTCCTGCATCGCTATGTGGTATGTCTGGTTGACGGCCGCCGGGCTCGCAATGGCCCGAAGCCAGTTGTCGGCCGCGTCCTCGGAGTAGAGCGTGCGAAAGACGGAGTGCTCCTCGGCCGGCGCCACGATGGGCCGGCCGTCGAGCGCGCGTTGCACCCACCACCACATGCGAAGGGTGTCGTCGTCCCATCCCATCGTCGCGGGTATGCGGACTATCGTGAACGGCACCCTGCTGTTCTCGTTCAGCCACTTCTCGCAGTGGCGCTTGCCCGCGCCGTAGGGGTCCTCGTCTTCTGGGTAGTCGTAGCCTATCGTCGACCAGTCTACGTCGCTCTCCTTGAACGGCACATGGTTCCAGAAGTCGAGCATCCCGTCCATGTAGACCGAGCCGGTGCTCACGAAGAGGTAGCGCCCGGCGTTGCCTTCCAGAGTCCGGACGGCCGACTCGACGTCCTCCCTCCTGTAGGCCTGCGTGTCGAGGACGGCGTCGAAGCTCTTGCCGCGCAGCTTGGACCGCAGGTCCGCCGCGTCGGTCCGGTCGCCGATGACGTGGTCTACGCGGTCCCACCAGTGGGGCCTGTTGTTCCCCCTGCTGTAGACCGTCACGTGGTCGCCACGCTCCACGAGCCGTTCGACGACTATGCGGCCCATGTACCGCGTCCCGCCGATTATCAGGTACCTCATGCGCCTATTGCCTCCGCCAGCCTGGAGCTCGTCTTGAAGCGGCGAATCACCCTCACCTCAATCCTCTCCGTCTAGGGAGAGGAGGCAAGACAGTCCCCTCTCCCCCACGCGGGAGAGGGTCAGGGTGAGGGGGCCCGAAGAGTCTGGCATCAGTGCAGGTTCAGCTTGAAGCCGCGGTCCGCCTCCGGGATCGGGAGGGCCACGGGACTTCCACCGGCGAGCGACGAGAGGTGGAAGCCGACGACGATCTCCAACGCCTTCATCCCGTCCTCGCCTGAGGACGTGGGCGTGCCTCCGCTATCGATGCAGTCCATCAGCTCCCGGTAGCCGAGCATCTCGCTTTCGCCCAAGACGAGCGGCGGCGTGTCGAGGGTGCGCGCAATCACCGGGGCGGAGCTGCGCATGTCATTGGTATCCTCATCGCGCGCCCGGTACAGGACGTCGTCATCGTCTACCTCGAACAGGTCGATCCTGCCGCGCGAGCCGCAGAACATGTGGGTGTGCGCGAGCAGCACGTCGGGCATGCAGTAGACCATGTGCCGGTAGCCGCTGGCGTACCTCACGTGTCCTACGGCGCCCGGGTCCCTGGACATCGACAGCTCCAGCGACTCGTTGACCACGGTGTTCTCCCTGTCGGTACCGTAGTGGACGGTGCCGGTCACCTCCACCGGGGGGCTGTCGACCACGAAGTTGATCATGTCGAAGAAGTGCGTGCCGTTGGAGCCGATGCGCCCGGCGGTCCAGTACGACAGGCCGTGCGTCGGCCGACCGATGGCACCGTCCGCGATGGCGTCCTTTATGGCGATGAACCGGGGAGTCCAGCGGCGCTGGTGCCCGATGGCAAGCGCGGTGCTGCCCGCCCTGCACTGCTCGATCATCGCGTCGGCCTCGACCAGAGAGTTGGCGATCGGCTTCTCCATGTATATACCCCGCACGCCGCTGGCGGCCACGTCGCGTACGATGGGTGGCCTGAACCCCGCGGCCGTCGCGATGACGACGATGTCGAGCCGTTCGGCGTCGAGCATCTCGTCGTGCTTGGTGTACACAGAGACGTCGGGAAACTCCGTGCGGGCGTCCTCCAGGTGTTCCGGCACCATGTCGGCCATCGCCACGAGAGTGGCCCCCTCGACGTCCGGCCAGTACGACGCCAGCTGGCGCCCCCGGCCCCTGTATCCGACCTGCCCGACTCGAATCTCAGACACGCGGCACCTCCTCAGATGTGTGATAGAGTGCGGTCGCGCCGACCGCAGGCCGGCGGCCTCCGGACGAGAGCATAGCTTGCCGGGGCGCCGCTGCCAAGCGCTCCAGGCGTCACACCAGTACAAGGAGTTCCCAACATGGCCGAGATGGGCAGGATGCTGTCGGTGGTCGACGGCGAGCGGGTCGTCGTCGAGACGTTCGAGGTCGGGGAGCCTGGTCCGGGCGAGGTCCTGATCAGGGTTAACCGGACCCAGGTCAGCGCAGGCAGCGAGAAGGGCCGATTTCGCGGCGCCTCACCGCCCGACCCCAGGACGCCTCTCGGCTACTCGGATAGGCCGCCGGGATACACCGCTGCGGGGCGCGTGCAGGCGGTCGGGCCCGGCGTGGAGGGATTCGAAATCGGCGACAGGGTGTTCGCCCTGGGCGGGCATCATTCCCACCTGATCGTGCAGGTCGAGGTCGGTGGCGACGCCGGGATGCGGAAGAACGTGCAGCGCATCGAGTTCGACGTCACCGACGAGCAGGTGTGCTTCTCACGGCTGGGGGACGTCGCGATGCACAGCGTGAGGCGCGCCGAACTGCAGCCCGACGAGTCGGTCGCCATATTCGGCCAGGGAGTCGTCGGCCAGCTCATCGCCGCCTTTGCCCGCATCTCAGGCGCCCACCCCATCATCGCGGTCGATCTGGAGGACAGCAGGCTCGAGCTGTCGAAAGTCAGCGGCGCCACGCACACGGTCAACGCCTCGAAGGAGAACGCCCTCGAGGCCGTCGAGGCGATCACGGGAGGCGGCGCGGAGTCCGTCTTCCACGCCAACAGGGAAGCGCAGGTACTCGCCGACTGCGTCGAGGCGGCCGGGTTCGGAGGCAAGGTCGTGCTCGTCGGCGCGACGCGCGGGCCCGTCAGCATGTACCTGAACAAGCTGCTGGTGCGCGAGATAGACATCCGCGGATCGCACATGGTCAGCGACGTCGAGCAGCGCTACTGGAAGTGGACCACCTCGCGCGACCGAAACGCCATCATGCGGATGATCTCCCAGGGGACCCTCAGCGTAGACCACCTGATCAGCCACGTCGTCAGGCCGGAGGAGGCCGACGAGGCCTACCAGCGCATAGTCGCCGGCCCGGGGGGCTGGATGGGCGTCTTCTTCGCCTGGGACTGACGCCCGGCCGGGCGGTAGGAATCCGTAGGTGGACCGCGAAGACTGGAACGGGCGGAGGTCCACCCTCGGAAGCTAAATCGGCAGCTTCGCGCCGGGATCAGCTTGTGATTGGTGGTGTCGTGGGCCGCGAATACACCCATCTACGAATCCCCTTGTTCTCTATCGGATACTAGTCTAACCTGAGACGGCGTCCAATCCTGTTCGGACCCAGGCGACACACCGAATCGAGGAGTCCCAACATGGCCGAGATGGGCAGGATGCTGTCGGTCGTCGACGGCGAGCGGGTCGTCGTCGAGACGTTCAAGGTCGCGGAGCCTGGTCCGGGCGAGGTCCTGGTCAGGGTTAACCGGACCCAGGTCAGCGCAGGCAGCGAGAAGGGCCGATTTCGCGGCGCGTCTCGACCCGACCCCAGGACGCCTCTCGGCTACTGGCCGGAGCCGCCCGGGTACACCGCCGCGGGACGCGTGCAGGCGGTCGGGCCCGGCGTGGAGGGATTCGAAGTCGGAGACAGGGTGTTCGCCGTGGGCAGGCATCTCTCACACCTGATCACGCGGATCGAGATCGTGGACGACACCGGGATGCGGAAGCAAGTGCAGCGCATCGAGTTCGACGTAACCGACGAGCAGGCGTGCTTCTCCCGGCTGGGGGATGTCGCGCTGCACAGCGTGCGGCGCGCCGAGCTGCAGCCCGACGAGTCGGTCGCCATATTCGGCCAGGGAGTCGTCGGCCAGCTCATCGCCGCGATTGCCCGCATCTCAGGCGCCCACCCGATCATCGCGGTCGATTTGGACGACGGCAGGCTCGAGCTGTCGAAGATCAGCGGCGCCACGCACACGGTCAACGCCTCCAGGGAGAACGCCCTCGAGGCCGTCGAGGCGATCACGGGCGGCGGCGCGGAGTGCGTTTTCCACGCCAACAGGGAGGCGCAGGTGCTCGCCGACTGCGTCGAGGCGGCCGCGTTCGGCGGCAAGGTCGTGCTCGTAGGCGCGACGCTCGGGCCTGTGAACATGTACCTGAACAAGCTGCTGGTGCGCGAGATCGACGTCCGCGGGTCGCACATGGTCAGCGACGTCCGGCATCGCTACTGGAAGTGGACCACCTCGCGCGACCGAAACGCGATCACGAGGATGATCGCCCACGGCGACCTGAGCGTCGACCACCTGATCAGCCACGTCGTCAGGCCGGAGGAGGCCGACGGGGCCTATCAGCGCATAGTCGCGGGCCCGGGGGGCTGGATGGGCGTCTTCTTCGCCTGGGACTAGCACCGTCTATCCGAGGCGGTCGGGAGCGTCTACTCAGACGGTCCCCGCGTCGCCGGCTTGCCGCGGCCGCAATCGTGTAGGATAGGCCGAGTCGGAGCTGGAGGCCACTTGAACGAGTTCACGCTGATCATTCTGGCCGCGTTGGCGCTGGAGCTCGGCTTGAGCGTCGTCTCGGACTGGCTCAACCTGCGGGCGCTAAAGGCCGAGATGCCGGCCGAGCTGTCCGACGTCTACGACCCCGGAGAGTACGGTCGGTCACAGGAGTACACGCGGGCCAGGACCTACCTCGGACTCGCGACGGCGGCGTTCGATGTCGCCCTGCTGCTCCTGTTCTGGTTCGCCCACGGGTTCGACGCGCTGGACAAGGTCGCCGTGAACGTGTGGGACCACCCCGTCGGGACGGGGCTGGTCTACATCGGCGCGCTGGGCCTGGGGCACTCGCTCTTGACGCTCCCGTTCGGCGTGTACGCGACGTTCGGGATCGAACAGCGCTTCGGATTCAACAAGACGACGGCACGCACCTTCGTACTGGACAGGCTCAAGGCGCTGGGCCTACTCGTCGTCCTGGGAGGGCCGCTGCTGGCCGCGGTGCTGGGCTTCTTCGAGTACGCCGGCGGGCTCGCGTGGGTCTACGGCTGGGCGGCCGTCACGCTGTTCAGCCTCGTCATGGCGTTCGTCGCCCCGACCTGGATCATGCCTCTCTTCAACAAGTTCACCCCGCTGGAGCCGGGCGAGCTGCGGGACGCGATCCTCGGCTACGCGCGCTCGGTCGACTTCACCGTCTCGAACATCCTGGTGATGGACGGCTCCAAGCGCTCCAACAAGGCCAACGCGTTCTTCACCGGCTTCGGGCGCAACAAGCGCATCGCGCTCTTCGACACCCTGATCCAGAAGCACACGACCGCGGAGTTGACCGCCGTCGTCGCGCACGAGATCGGCCACTACAAGCGCCGGCACGTCCCCCAGGGGATTGTCCTCGGCATCGCGACCACCGGGCTGCTTTTCTTCATTCTCTCGCTCGTGCTCGAGGCCGGCGGCCTCTACGACGCTTTCTTCATGGAGCGGCAGTCGACCTACGCAGGGTTCGTCTTCTTCGGCCTGCTCTACGCGCCGGTGCAACTCGTGCTGTCGACGGCGACGATGGTGCTGTCGCGACACCACGAGTACGAAGCCGACCGCTGGTCTGTCGATACCATGGGTGACCCGCAGGCTCTTGCGGGCGGGCTGAAGCGGCTGTCGGCGGACAGCCTGGCGAACCTGGAGCCGCATCCGCTGCACACGTTCCTCAACGACACCCACCCGCCCCTGCTGCAGCGCGTCCGCGCCATAGAGCGGCACGCCGCGAGCCTGTAGCCGCGGACCGGGCGGGGTTCGGGCCCAGCCACGGCAACTATCCGGGCGGGACTGGGCGCGGTGAGTCTCGGCACCGCCGGACGCGCCTTACAGGCTCTTCACCTCGTTGACGAGGTCGGTGAGGGACTGACGGGCGTCGGCGAAGAGCATCAGCGTGTTCTCTTTGTAGAACAGCTCGTTGTCCAGGCCGGCGAAACCGGGATTGAGGCTACGCTTGAGCACGAGCACGTGTCCGGCGCGGTCGACGTTGAGGATGGGCATGCCGTAGATCGGACTGCCCGCGTTGTCTCTCGCCGCGGGGTTGACGACGTCGTTGGCGCCGACGACCAGGACTATCTCTGTGGAGTCGAACTCGTCGTTGACCTGATCGAGGTCGTACAGCTTGTCGTACGGGACTTCGGCCTCCGCCAGCAGGACGTTCATGTGCCCCGGCATCCGACCCGCCACGGGGTGGATGGCGTACTTGACCTCGACGCCCTTGTCGGCCATCAGGTCGCCGAGCTCCTTGAGCTGGTGCTGCGCCCGGGAGACGGCGAGGCCGTAGCCGGGGACGAAGATCGCCTTTCTGGCGTAGGCGAGGGATATCGCGGCGTCGGAGGCCGTCACCTCGCGGACGGCGCGCGGGCCGCCCGATTCGCCGGCCGGCCCGGCCGGGGCGGCGCCAAAGGCCCCGAACATCACGTTGACTATCGACCGGTTCATCGCCTTCGTCATGATGAGCGTCAGGATCATTCCCGCCGCTCCGACGAGCGCCCCGGCCACGATCAGGATGGGATTGCCGAGCACGAACCCGGCGCTCGCAGCGGCAAGTCCGGAGTAGGAGTTCAGAAGCGAGATGACGACCGGCATGTCGCCGCCGCCGATCGGGATCACGAGCAGCACGCCCAGCAGCAGGCAGGCCGCTGCAAGTCCGGCGAATACGCCGATCTGCGGGTCGGCTATCGAATAGCCGATCATCGCGAGCACGCCGAGGAACAGCAGCGCGCTGACGACGTTCTGCAGCGGGAACGTGATGGGCCTTGTCGTCATGACCTCCTGGAGCTTTCCGAAGGCGATGAGACTGCCCGAGAAGGTGACCAGCCCGATCAGGGTGCCCAGCATTATGCTCACGGCAACGTCGTTGGGTATGCCGTCGGCCGTTCCGCGCAGCCTGACGAACTCGGAGGCCGCGATGAGCGCCGACGCCCCGCCGCCGAGACCGTTGAACACGGCCACCATCTGCGGCATCGCCGTCATCCTGATCGTCCGCGCCATCACGCCGCCGACGATCGCGCCGATCAGTATCCCCAGCACGATCAGCTCGTAGCTGACGATCGACCGGTCCAGCAGCGTGACTACGACGGCGGTCAGCATTCCCGCCGAGGAGAGGACGTTGCCCGAGCGCGCCGTGGCCGGCGAGCTGAGGCGCTTCAGGCCGAGGAAGAAAAGAGCGGCCGAGACGAGATAGACGGCGCCGATCAGCGTCTGCACGTCGAAGCCGATCATCGGTTCCCGTCCCCGGAGTCTCGCTTGAACATGCGCAACATGCGGTCGGTGACCAGGAAGCCGCCGACAACGTTGACCGTCGCCAACGCCACGGCGAACACTCCGAGCGCCACGCTGACGGCGCCCCCGTCCTGCCCGGCCACGAGCAAGGCGCCGATGACCGCGATTCCCGATATCGCGTTCGCGCCCGACATCAGCGGCGTGTGCAGCGTCGGCGGGACCTTGGTGATCACTTCGAAGCCGGCGAACGCCGCGAGCACGAAGATGTACAGCTCTATGAGAAGCGCGCTGTCGATCACGATGCGGCGTCCTTTGCGGCGGCGGTCTCTACGGCCGCTCCGCGGGGGTCCCTGGCCTGCCCGTCCGCGGGCACGCCGACTATCTGGCCGTCGTGCGTGATGCAGCTCGCCATGGTGATGTCGTCGTCGAAGTCCGGCCCGGCCCCGTCGTTGCCCACCACGTGCAGCAGGAAGTTGCCGATGTTCCGGGCGTACATCTGGCTCGCGTGGACCGGCACCGAGCTGGGCAGTCCCAGCGGCCCATGGATCGCCACGCCGTAGGAGAGCACCGTCTCGCCGGGCCTGGTCAGCGCGCAGTTGCCGCCTGTCTCGGCGGCGATGTCCACGATCACGGCGCCCGGGCGCATGCCGGCGACCATCGCCTCCGTGACGATCTTGGGAGCCGGCCGGCCGGGCACGGCCGCGGTGGTAATCACGAAGTCGACCGCGGCGACGTGCTCGCCCAGGATGTCGCGCTCCCGCTGCTGCGTCTCCGCCGAGAGCTGCCTCGCGTAGCCGCTGGCGTGCTCCGCCTCGGCTACGACGACCTGCGGCTCGACGAAGATCGCGCCCAGGCTGCGCACCTGCTCGCCCACCGCGGGCCGGACGTCGTAGCCGAACATCACGCCGCCCATGCGGCGCGCCGTGGCGATGGCCTGGAGGCCGGCGACGCCCGCGCCGATGACCAGCCCCTTCGCCGGAGCGAGCGTGCCTGCCGCGGTGATCATCATGGGCATGAACCGGTTGAGGGCGTTCGCGGCGATCAGCGCGCCCTTGTAGCCGGCGAGGGACGCCATCGAGGTCAACGCGTCCATGCTCTGGGCGCGCGCGGTCCTGGGAACGGCGTCCATGCTGAAGCCGGTGACCCGGTTGTCGGCCAGCTTCCTGACCATCTCGGCGTCGCTCGAGGGCCGGAGGAATCCGACGAGCAACGCGCCCGGCTTCATCATGTCAGCCTCGTGTCGGCCGACGGCCTCGTTCATGATGGGGCGGTCCACCTTGAGCACCGCGTCCGCCGATTCGTAGAGCGCGACCGGGTCCTGCTCAACGGTGGCGCCCGCGTCGACGTATGCGGAGTCGGATACCAGAGCGCCGTGTCCAGCGCCCGACTCGACGACGACATCCAATCCGGCCTCGCGGAGCCTCGCCACCGCGTCGGGCACGAGCGCCACGCGGAGCTCACCGGCGGCGATCTCTTTGGGTACGGCGACCTTCAACCAAACCCTCCATCAGGGGAGCGGCCGGACGGGACAGCCTCTGGCCCCATTCTACCAAGCGCGGGGCCGCCGATTGAAAGAGTTTCCAGACGGTTTCCGACCGAAAGACCCAGAACGTTTCTCGTCGTAGCAGATTCACCACCTGGTCGAGGAGGCAGGCGTGACGGACTGCTTGCGGGGCCGTGATGGCGCACCAGGCCGGGGATAGATTCCCGCCTTCGCGGGAATGACGGAGGTGGGAGGTTACCGGTGACGGAGGTGAGGTGTTCCAAGTCGTCCGAGGTAGGTGATTACGGATCGTCCGAGGTGGCGGAGTCCAGATCGTCCGAGGTGGGTGATTACGGATCGTCCGAGGTGGCGGAGTCCAGGTCGTCCGAGTTAGGGGATTACGGATCGTTCGAGGTGGCGGAGTCCAGGTCGTCCGAGTTAGGGGATTACGGATCGTCCGCGGCAGATGGCTTGACGACGGTCTGGGTGGTACATTGGCCGAGACGTTCAACAACGCGACTGGGAGGACGGACATGGCATCTCGATCGGAAGTCAGCCGAAAGACGACGGGACCGCTGCTGGACTGGTTCTACGTCAGCGCCGGATACGTCACGTTCCGTAGCGGAGCCGCCGAGCAATGGGACTCGCCCAGAGGCATCGAGATCGACGTGCAGCAGGCGCAAAAGTCGGACCCGATCCTGGTACCCGATAGACCGTGGGAGGAGGGAGGCATCGCGTCGGTTAAGGGAGTCTCCCGGCGCAACGACCGGTACGAGATGTACTACTCGACAGTCGGAGGCCGCCAGTGCCTGGCGGTAAGCGAAGACGGCGCGACCTGGACCAAGCCCGAGCTTGGGATCGTGGATTTCGACGGCTCCACACGCAACAACATCGTCGCCCGGGGTCGTGGACTGACCGGGTACGTTTTCGAAGACCCCTCCGGGCCTCCTGAGGAACGGTTCAAGCTGACCACCATGAGGGGTGGAATATACGAGCCGGAGCTCGACGCCGACGGCCTGCCTGTAGAGCTGGGTCCGACGGCCTCCGAGGACTTCGAGCTACAGGAAGAGCTCCGGGAGGGATATACGGGCAAGTGGGGCCAGATGAAGGGATTTCTCGCCGGCGCGGTCTCCCCGGACGGCCTTCGCTGGACCGCCATCGACAGGCATCTTCTCGCCGAGTTCGTCGACGGCGACAGCATAGCGCACTATGACGACGCTCGCGGCAGGTACGTCGCCTACCTGCGGTTCCACACCGGCGGCCGGAGGACGGTCGGCCGTTCCGAGACGTCCGACTTCAGGCGGTTCAATCCCGAGAAGGTGGTGCTGCAGCCCGACCCCCAGGACCCGCCGGACACGTCCTTCTACGGTCACGCCTACACGCCGTATCCCGGCAGGGACGATCTCCATCTCATGTTCCTGTCCGTGTACCACCACAACACGGACAACATAGACCTGCAGCTCGCCGTGAGCCACGACGGCGACTACTGGTTCCGGCCTGACCGCCGCCGGCCCATAGTCGCCAACGGTCCCGCGGGGACGGACGACTCCGGGCAGATCCACGCCGGCCCCGGCCTCGCCGATCTGGGAGACGGCCGGTGGGGTCTCGCTTACGTCGGGAATCGCAGGCTGCACAACAACGACGTCGACTGGTACCCGCCGGAGCCGGGAGAGCGCGTGCCCCGTGCGGTCCGGTACGCGGTCTGGGAGCGGGACCGCCTGGCGGGGATACGCGCCAGGGACTATGGACAGCTCACGCTCAGGCAGGAGCACGACCGGCCGCCGGAGAACTGCCCGGACGCGATCGAGGCGCCGCCCCACGGCGTATTCCCGCCGCTATCCGACCCCGACGAGGCGCCCCGCCAGCTCAGGCTGAACTACCGCACCGAAACAGGGGGCTGGATCAAGGTGGAACTGATTCCCGTCGTCGGCACGATGACTTACCCCCAGGTACCACCGATCAGTGGCTACAGCTTCGACGACTGTGATACGCTCACAGGTGACCATCTGGACCGGGTGGTAACGTGGGGTGAGCGCACCAACGTCGCCCGCCTTTCCGACACGCTGGCCGTCAGAGTGACTATGTACCGGGCCACGCTGTTCTCATGGTCGCTGTAACCCAACGGTTAGCCAGCTACTCAGGGGTCGACGTGAACCCTTCTTGGGGCCCGCCACGGCATCGGCCACTCAATCCGTGATGCTGCGGTCCGTGGAGATAGGCGTTAAATGGCTGCGCTCACGGGACGCCTGGTCGAACACCCAGTGGCGCAGAGTGGACGACACGTCCGAGGAAACACTTCTTGGATAACTTGACCGACTCCGAGCGCCGGCAGATATACGAAGAGGAAAAGCAGAAGGAAGAAGAGCGCCGGCGCCGGCGGGGCCGTAGGCCTGACCTCCTCTGGCTGGTGGTCATCGCCTTCCTTGTGCTCTTCGTCGCTGCCATACCGATTGTAGGCCAGGCCGGCCTCGTGGAACGCGCTCTCGCGGGCAACGAAGCCCAGGTCCGGGAGGCCGGGAAATTCCCCACCGCGCCGCCGGACGCGTTGCCTACGCCGGCGCCGACGCCGGCGACCGGCATACGGACGACTTTCGGCGACGGCGTGTGGCTGATCGGGGACCAGATGCCTCCGGGCACATACCGCGCCGAGCCGCCGTCCTCCAGCTGCTACTGGGCCCGCGTCGCCGAGTTCAGCGACCTGACGAGACTGAACGCCCGCTCCGCAGCCGCGACCGATTCCGGCGCCTGGTCGGCGGGCACGACTCCGCCCGTCGAGGTCGCATGGATCCGAGATACCGACGCGGCCTTCGAGACGGTTGGCTGCGGCCCGTGGCGGCGGCTCGCACAGTGACATCCCCGGCGGCCCAGCCCCGACGCCCATTCGCGACCTCCGAGCAGCCGAATCTCATGCCAGTGTCGCCACCATCCGACCGGCGATGAGCGGCCCCGTCGTCAGCCCAAGCGCCCGCGTGCTCGAACACCGGCCCGGACTGCGTGTCGAACCCGGGCGACCGCGTGGCTGACGTCTCCGCCAGTCAGGTTGCGTCTCCGTCGCGCGGCAAGTGGGCGACCCTCGCCGTCGTGTCGATCGGCACGCTCATGTCGACCCTGGACGGCGGCATGGTGGGCGTGTCGTTCCCGGCACTGTCCGAGGCGTTCGACGCCGGCAGCTCGACCATCCTGTGGGTCAGCGTGGCCTTCTGGGCCACCAGCTTCGGCCTGCTGCCGACGCTCGGCTGGCTCGGGGACGTCCACGGCAGGAAGCGGGTCTACACGCTGGGCTCGTTGGTATTCGCGTTCGGCATCCTGGCCGCGGCCGCCGCACCCAACGTGTGGGTCCTGATCGCCGTACGTATAGTACAGGCCGTCGGATCGGCCATGGTGCTGTCGAACCTCAACGCGGTCATCGCCGCCGCCTTCCCGGCCAGCGAGCGCGGCCGGGCCTTGGGCATATCCGGCGCCGTCGTGGGTGTCGGGCTGTCTGGCGGCCCGTTCATCGGGGGATTCCTGGTAGACACTCTGGGGTGGCAGTCCCTCTTTTACACTCGAGTGCCCCTGGGCCTGCTCGGAGCGCTCCTGGCGTGGCGGGTGCTGCCGGGCGACCGCAAGACGGGCGGACGGGCCGGCATCGACCTGCTCGGCTCGGGCACGCTGTTCGTCACGTTGGGAGCATTTCTGCTCATCATCAACCAGGGAGGACGGCTGGGCTTCGACTCGCCGGTCGTGCTGGGGCTGGCCGTCGCGGCGGCCGCCCTGCTGCCGGTGCTGGTCTGGACGGAGAGGCGCTCGGCCCGGCCCATATTGCAGGCGTCGCTGTTCAAGAGCCGCGACTACACCTTCGCGCTGCTGGTCCAGATCAGCCACTACCTGGCCCACGGTGGGATCATACTGGTCGCGCCCTTCTTCTTCGTCGACTCGCTCGGCTTCTCGGCCACGAAGATGGGGATATTCATCGCCGCGTTCTACGCGGCGCGCACGGTCATGGCGCCCGCCGCGGGGTGGCTGTCCGACGCCTTCGGGCCGCGCCGATTCCTGGTCTTCGGCAACGGGCTGTTCGCCCTGGCCCTGCTATGGATCGCCCGTGAGTGGACAGGCTCGAACGAGCTTGCGATCCTGGGGGCGCTGCTGTTGGCCGGGGTAGGCTCGGCATTCTTCGAGCCCGTGGTCACGTCGGTCATCATGGGCGCGGTACCCGCCGACAGGCTGGGCACGGCCTCGGCATCGGTCGCGATGGGGCGCCACGCGGCTTTCGCGGCGGGCGTGGCGCTCGCCGGCGCGGTGTTCGCGGTGCGGGAGCGCGCCTATCTGGCCGATCTGGGCGAGTCCGCCGCCGCGGAGGCCATAGGGCGCGGCTTCAGCGACACGATGCTGACGGGTGTCGCCCTAGCCGTGGCCGCGGTCGTGTTCTCCACGCTGGTCAGGAGCCGCGGCCGGCGGTAGCTATGGCCGTCAGACCTTCCGCAGTTTCGTCAGGCTGCGCAGCTCGGTCGGCGGGTCCATCTGCATGCCCCGTATCGCGAACGAAACCTCGCCGACGTAGATGTCGCCGTGAGAGTCGACCGCGACGCCGTGAGGCGCGATGAACTGTCCCGGCCCCTCGCCCTCCTGCGGGTCGCCGAACCGGGCAAGCATCTCCCCGTCCAGACTGTATATGCCGATCCTGTGACCGAGGCCCGGTGCGTCGTCTACCCCCGGCATCCCGTTGAGCTCGCCGACGTAGAGGTTGCCGTCCGGGCCGATGCTGATCCCGTCCGGCCGGTGGATGTTGTTCCACATCGTTATGAAGGCGCCGTCCGCGTCGAAGACCTGTACCCGGTGACACTCCCGGTCGGCGACGTACACACGCTCCCGGGAGTCGACGGCGATGTTGTGCGGGCGGATGAACTGCCCGGCGTCTATGCCCGGCTCGCCCCAGGACAGAATGTACCGCCCCTCGCCGTCGTACTTGTGGACGCGGGAGTTGCCGTAGCCATCCGAGATGTAGATATGGCCGGTCTTGGGGAAAGCCGCCGCGTGCGTCGGCTTGTTGAACGGCTGACCGCTCCAGGCCTCCGACGACTGGTCGGGGGTCCCGATCGTCATGAGGAGCTCGCCCTGCGGCGTGAACTTCCTTATCGCGTGCCTGCCGTCGTCGGTACAGTACACGGCGTCTTCCGCCCCGATGAAGATGCCGTGCGTCCGCCGACTGAAGAGGCCGCCCCCGAAGGAACGCAGGAAGTTTCCGTCCCGGTCGAAGACCATCACGGGATGATCGACATTGCGGGTGAGCGCGAAGACCTCGTCCCGGGAGTTGACCGCCACGCCTGGCGTTTCCACAAGGTTGACGCCGTCGGGCAGCTTCACCCAATCGACGATCGGCTCGTAACGAAAGTCTCCCTGCCCCACTACGATTGCCATTCCCATCCCTCCTGAATCGGCAAAGACCGTCTCCGATACCCGTCTACGGCAAGGCGGAGTGTACGAATGTTCCCGAGACAGTGTCAACCGGCCGGGCCCGTTTGGCGACCGGCCGGAGGTCTGATCTCGTTCAGATAGATGCCATACACATCAAAGGCCAGTGTATGGACACTCGGATTGACCGTGGGGTATGCTACCGTGGCGATGGCCCGAACGGAGGATCCAGTGCCTGAGTTCAAGGTAGTCACCCCGAGCACGGGGAAGCCGACGACCTTCGAGTACGAAATGGGGGCGCTGAGACCCATCGGCGCCGAGATCGTGGAGGTTCCGGCCACGACCGCCGAGGGATTCCTCGAGGCGGCCCGCGACGCCGACGCCGTCATCGGCGGCGGCCTCCCGATGAGCCGCACCATCATCGAGGGCCTCGAGAAGTGCAAGGTGATCGCCCTCGGGAGCGTCGGCACGGATCAGGTCAACGTCGACGCCGCGACCGAGCGCGGCATACCGGTCACCAACGTACCCGACACCTTCATAGACGAGGTGGCGGACCACACCATGGCGCTGATCCTTGGCACCTTCAGGCGCCTCACGCTGATGGACGACATGGTCCGCGATGGCAGATGGAGAGAGGGCCGCCCCCATCTGTACCAGTTTCCGCGCCTCAGGGGACAGACGCTCGGCCTCATATCGTTCGGGCACGTGGCGCGGGCCGTCTCCGAAAGAGCGGCGCCCTTCGGGTTCCGCATTATGGCCTACGATCCCTACATCGAAGAGCTGACGATCTCTGGCTACGGCGTCGAGCCGGTCGAGCTTGACGAGCTGCTGAGCATGTCGGACATCGTCTCCATGCACGCCCCCGGCATGCCCGAGACCGAGAAGATGCTCGGCGAGGAGCAGTTCAGGCGTATGAAGCCGACCGCGCTGTTCATCAACAACGGACGCGGCTCGACCGTCGACGAGGCGGCGTTGATCAGAGCGCTCGAAGAGGGATGGATCGCCGCGGCGGGACTGGACGTGTTCGCGAAGGAGCCGCCGGACCCGGAGAACCCGCTGCTGCACATGGAAAACGTGATACTGACGCCTCACGCGGCGTCGGCGTCGACCCGGTTCGACGTCCAGCGCCTGACCAGGGTCGGACGAGAGGTGGCACTCGTGCTGACCGGACGATGGCCTCGAGCGTGCGTCAACCCGTCCGTATTGGAGCACTCGGGGCTGAAGCGCTGGCAGCCCTACTCCATGGAACGAGGGCCGGCCAGATAGAACCATCTTGGGGACGACCTCTATGAAGATCGCCCTGGTGTCACCGTACGACTACGCGGTTCCGGGCGCCGTCGCTGACCATGTCCGTCACCTGGCAGCGCAGCTCGGCGAACGCGGCCACGACGTACGAGTCATCGCTCCGTGCTCCGACTCTGTCCGCGTGTCCGACGATCGGTTCATACCCATGGGAAGGCCCGTGCCAATCCCCAGCGGCGGCTCGGTCGCGCGGGTCTCTCTGTCGGTCTGGCTCGCGCCGAAGACAAAGTCTCTGCTGCGCGAGGAGGCGTTCGACGTAGTCCATCTGCACGAGCCCTTCTCCGGCGTGCTCCCACTCACCGTCCTCGAGCTGTCGAAAACGGCAAACGTCGCGACGTTCCACAGCTACCACGGCACGCGGCTGTGGACGCGCCCGACGGTCTCTCTGGCGAACCGCTACTTCCGCAGGCTCCAGGGATGTATAGCCGTATCCGAGCCGGCGCGAGACTTCATAAGCAGCCATTTTCCGGGCGGCTACGAGATCATCCCCAACGGAATACAGGTGGGGACGTACTCGAACGGCGTCCTCCCTTACGACCATCTCCGCGACGGGATGGTCAACATCCTGTTCGTCGGGAGGCTCGAGCGCCGCAAAGGCTTGAAATACCTTCTGGGCGCCTTTGCGAAGCTGAAGTGGTCCTGGCCCAACATCAGACTGCTGGTGGTCGGCCCGGGGAGCCTGGACGGGGACTCCGCTCGGATGATCGGCGAGCGCAACATAAGGGACGTTGTGTTCACCGGCGCAGTGTCCGAGGAAGAAAAGGTGCGCTACTACAAGACGGCGGACATCTTCTGCACTCCGGCGACAGGCCGTGAGAGCTTCGGTGTCGTGCTGCTCGAGGCGATGGCGGCCGGCAAGCCGATAGTCGCCACTGACATCGAAGGCTACTCCAGCGTCATCACGCACGGCAAAGAGGCGCTGATGGTCCCGCCCAAGAGCGAAGAGGGTCTCGCCGACGCAATTGCCATCCTGCTGAAGGACCCTGGTCTCGCCCGCCGGCTGGCCGACAACGGAAGCGCCAGGGCCCTCGAGTTCAACTGGAACACGGTTGCCGGGCGAGTGGAGGACTTTTACTTGTCTCTACTACGCGAGCCAAAGGCGCAACTCTGATCCGGGCATCGAAACGCCCTTGAAGCGAGGCTTTGAAGACCGATACGGCCCGCAGACTGTTCTCGACTTACCTTGAGGCGCCCGTCGCCTCGACGCTGATAAAGCTGCACCTCTCGCCGAACGCACTCACGCTGTCGGGAATCGTCTTCGCTTCGGCAAGCGCGGCGCTGCTCGGATTGGGGTACCTGGCGGTCGGCGGGGCCGTGATGCTTGGCGCCTCGGTGTTCGACACGCTCGACGGCGCCGTCGCGAGAGCTACCGGAAGGGTCTCGGCCTTCGGCGCGCTGCTCGACTCGACCGTAGACAGGGTCTCGGAGTGGATCGTACTGCTCGGTCTGCTCGTCTTCTACGCGGACCGCGGGGCCCAATGGGAGTCGGCCCTGGTTCTGGTCACTGTCGGCAGCTCGTACATGGTCAGCTACGTCCGCGCCCGGGCGGAGGGCCTGGGAGTGAACTGCGAGGTTGGAATCATGCAGCGTCCGCAGCGCGTCGTGCTGCTGGGCGCCGGTCTCATCGCCGGCCAGTGGTGGCTCCCCGCGGTGTGGATCGTCCTCGCGTTCGTCTCCGCCCTGGCCGCCGTCACCTCAATACACCGCGTCCTCCATGCGAGACGGGCGCTGAAAGCGCGGGAAGCGGGACCGGCCGGGTAGCCTGCTGTGCGGCAGCGGCCGGATATCGGCTAGAATAGGAGTAGCCGTCGATCGCGCCGAGCTCGATCCCGACGGCACCTCAGAGCAAGCCGATGCCGGTACTTCACGAGCGAGCCAGGAACGCCATCCGCCAGCGATTCGAGACGGAGCTGAAGAGCGACGTGTCGATCAGGATGTACACGCGGCTGAACAACCTGCTCTACATCCCCGGACGAGAGTGCGCAAGCTGCGAGCCGACCAGGCAACTCCTCGAGGAGGTATGCGCCCTCTCGAACCACATCGACCTCCAGGTCATCGACTTCTACGGGGACACAGAGAGTGCGCTGGCCCTCGGAATCGACAGAATCCCGGCGGTGCTGATCGGCCCGCCGGGCAAGGACAACGTGCGGTACTTCGGCATGCCGTCCGGCTTCGAGATGCAGACGCTTCTCGATACGATCACGGCGGCGTCCACCAACAGAAGCCGGCTTCAGCTCGAGACGCGCCGCCGGCTGAAGCGGCTCAGGGAAGACGTTCACGTCAAGGTGTTCGTCACGCCCGGCTGCCACTACTGCCCGGCCGTGGCGGGGCTGGCCCATCTGATGGCCTTGGAATCCAAACGGGTCACTGCTGACGTAATAGATATAGGGGAGTTCCGCGACCTGGCCCACGCCTACAACGTCATGAGCGTACCCAAGACGGTCATCAACGACCGTGTGCAGTTCGTAGGGACAGCCACGGAGGAAGTGATGGTGGAGCGCGTTCTCCAAGCAGTCGGCGACGCCGAGCCGGGTGAGGAGCAGGCGGATCGGGCGTCTGACCAAGCGACTGCCGTGAAGTAAGGCAACCCTCCCGGAGGAGTTGGGCGCACAGATGAACAGAAAGATCATCAGAGCGGCGGTAGTCGCTTCCGCGATAGCCGTAGCGTCGCTCTTCACAGCCTCGGATAGCCTGCGCGCCGAGGGCGGGATAGAGCTGCTGTCGAGGACCTTCACGACCGAGTTCCCCGAAGGCTTCCGCGTGACGGCGCAATTCCGGGGCCCAAGCGACATAGACAACATCGCCGCGCGAGTCAGGATCGGACAGCAGACGGCCGGCTCCTACGACTACCTCGATTTCGATACGGGCAAGCTGGTGGAAGGCGAGCTGTTCTGGCGCACGAACACTCTACCCACCTACATACCGCCCGGCACGATCATCACCCTGAGCTTCGAGGTGGGGGACGTCGAGGGCAACACGCTCAAGACGGAGCCGGACGAGTACGTCTACGAGGACCCGAACTACGAGTGGTCCGAGATCAGCGAAGGCTCGATCACCGTCGCCTATCACGGGCCCGTGGGGTCGAGAGCCCAGCTCGTTCTCGACTCGATGGTCGAGACCGTCGCCGTAATGGGGCCGCTGCTTGGGGCCGAGACCGAGTCGCCCATACGGGTGACGATGTACAACAACCGCCTCGAGATGGTCAGGGCCCAGCCGCCCAGGAGTGCGGCGATCGCCCGCAACACGACGACTCTGGGCCAGGCGTTCTCGCAAGAGGGCGTGCTGCTCGTGCTGGGCAACAGCGACGCCAAAGGGACCGCGTCCCACGAGGTGACGCACATCCTGGTGCACCGCGCGGCCGACAGCCCAGGGCAGTTCATCCCGTCCTGGCTGAACGAGGGGCTGGCGGAGTACGGCAACCTCGAAGAGGGCCCCGAGTACGAGATCGCCCTGGAGTTCGCCGTCGCAACCGGGGCGCTCCAGTCGACGCTCAACATGGTCTCGAGCCCGGGCAATCCCGACGACCTGATCATCTTCTACGGCCAGGCGCGGAGCATTGTCGAGTTCATGATCGAGCGGTTCGGCGCCGAAAAGATGACCGAGCTCATGGCCACGATGAAGCAGGGCATCGGGATCGAGGACGCGATCGAGCGGGTGTACGGCATGACACAGGTGGAGCTCGAGAACCTGTGGCGCGACAAGATCGGGGCAGACCTGTACGTGCCGCCGGTCGACCAGCAGGCCAGACCGACGGCCGTGCCCCGACGCAAGATCGAGCTCTACAGTCTAACTCCTCAGCCGAATACCGAACCGGTCTCCCCCGCCAGCGAGACCCCTACGCCGGCGCCCGAGAGGACCGTATCCGAGCCCAGCGACACGCCGACGCCCGCGCCGCTCGCCGAGGCAAACACGGATCCTGACGAGCCAGCGGCGGGGTCCGGGTGCGGAGCGCCGCTCCGAGGCGGCCCCGTGGACGTATCGGCGGCGGCGCTGCTCCTGGGCCTGGTGGGACTGCGCCTGAAGGGAAGTCGACGCTAGTTGACGACTCCGTGCTTCGACGCCGACCCTTTCGGGGCAGCTAGCCGATCAGAACGTTGTCGCTGGGGTAGCGGAACGGGCGTCCTTCGGCCTGCCGCGACAGCGCGACGCGGATGACCATCGGCGGCCCGATCCGCCCGGCGAACATCGCTGCTACGAGCAGCAGCTTGCCGGCGGCGGACAGATCGGGCGTGATGCCCGCGCTGAACCCCACGGTGCCAAACGCGGAAAACGACTCGAACAACACGTCGATAAGCGGCAGGTCGTCTTCGATCGCCGCAAGCGCCAACGCGACGGTCGACGCCGTCACAAAGGCGACAACCGTTAGCGCGAATGCCCACCGTACCTGGTGCTCCGAGATTCTCCTCCCGAAGGCAGACGGCTCCGTCCTGCCTCGGATCGACGCGGCCACGGCGACTACTACTATCGCGACCGTGTTGACCTTGATGCCGCCCGCGACGGATGCCGCGGCGCCGCCGATGAACATCAGGATCATGTAGAAGGAGTTCGTCTCCTCGTTCGTCGCCCCGAAGTCGACCGTGGAGAACCCGGACGTCCGGTTGACGGACTGGAACACGGACGTGAAGGCCCGGTCTCCGGCGGACATCCCACCCATCGTGGCCCCGTTGTCGGACTCGAAGGCGAAGAAAAGAAGGGCCCCGACGGCAAGCAGTACGCCCGTCCAGAACAAAACCAGCTTCGAGTTCAACGACAGTCTGCGGAAAGGACCCTGCCTGACGAAGTCGGCTGTCACCCAGAATCCGGTGCTGCCGAGCAGTATCAGCACTCCGATGGTCCCGACGACCAGATAGTCTGTTTGAAACCCCGAAAGACTCGCGCTGTCAGGAAGAGAGGTGAAACCCGCGTTGTTGAATCCGGAAACGGTCTGGAAGAGGGCGTGCCATACGGCTTCGGCCGTCGGATAGATAGGCACGAACCCGATCAGGAGCACCAGGAATCCAGCCACCTGGACCGCCACCGCCCAGATGACCAGCAGGAGAGTCAATTTGGAGATGTCGGCGAAGTCCGCGGTGCCGATCGTCTCCCCCATGACCATCCGCTGGGTCAGCGACGCCCGCTGTCCGGCAAGCACCAGCAGCGCGCTCGCCAAGGTCATGATCCCTAGTCCGCCGCCGAACATCAACACGACAATGACGGTCTGGCCGGGCACCGTCCAATAGCTGGCCGTGTCGACCGTTAGCAGCCCCGTCACCGTGGCGGCGGATGTCGCCGTGAACAGCGCGTCTACGATGGGCGCCAGACCGTCGCCGTGATGGGCCATAGGGAGCATCAAGAGCAACGTCCCGACCGCGATCAACAGGCCGAACGAGTACACCAAGATCAGCGGCGGGCTGACCGCCGGCGACTTGACCCGCGGCGCCGGAAGCACCATGCGGATCGGCAGCATCCCAGCCATGCGCGGACGCCGGACTACCTTGTCTGCGGGCTTGGGCGTCCACGTTTCGTCCTGTCTATTCAAGAACCTGTCACCCCGACTGTGGCGGGCGCAACGGCGGGGCCGTGGCGCACCCGATCAGACGCAATGATATAGCGCCGCCCGGCAGGACGAAAGATGCAGGTACTCGAAGAGCGCAGGGGACCGCCGGAACACCGTCGGGTCCGGACGGCCTCCGACCCACCCGGACTGGAGACCCACGCAACCCGGGGGACAACCTACCGCGGACTCAATGCCCATGACCAAGCGCCAGCGGGGAGGTGAATCGGATAAGCGAGCGATCCCAGCTCGCTGAGTCCTCTCCGACAAGTTCACCCCGACCCTGGTATATCGCCACGCCGACGATGAAGAGGAAGATCGACCCGATCAGAAGGGTGTTGCTGGTCAGGAGAAGCAGCTCGACGTCGGAATCGGCAAGGTGCTGCGCGGACAGGCGCGCAGCTGAAGAGGTCCAACCGCTCTGGATGCCTCGACGCCCGTCCGGGCGGAACCAGCCCCGGATCGCTCGCTCCGGAAAGCCTTTGCTCACCTGGTACGCGGGTTCAGGGCGTCGTTCAGGGCGTCGCCAAGCAGGTTCCACGACAGCACCATCAGCCATGACGCTACGCCGGGCGCGAGCAGTATCCAGGGCCAGTTGCGCAGAATGCTCAGATTCACGCCGCCCTCGAACAGCATCAGGCCAAGACTCGGCCTGGGCGGTTGAATCCCGATCCCAAGCCAGCTCAATATGATCTCGACGCCGACCATCGAGCCCATCCCCATCGACACCGACACCACGATGGGGCTGATCGCGTTGGGCAGCAGGTGGCGGAACAGAATCCTCGGCGTAGAGGCGCCTACCGCCCTGGCCGCCTCGACGTGCTGGGTCGCCCTGAGCGCGAGGATCTGCCCTCTCACCAGTCGCGCCATGCCGATCCACCCGAAGCTGACCAGCGCCAGCGATATGACGATGTAGTCGGCTACCCCGGACTTGACCAGGCCGTCCAAGAAGGAGTGGTCCTCGACCCATCTGACCCACTCGACGACCCGCGGCCGAAGGGTGGCGGCCAATATGATGGCCAGCAGTATGTCCGGGAAGGAGGTGAATATCTCCCCGATCCGCATGATGATGGCGTCCGTCCGACCTCCGTAGTAGCCGCTGACCAAACCCAGCGTGACGCCAATGACGAGCCCGCCCGTCAGCATAGCGACCACGGTCAGGATGACGGTGTTCTGGATGCCCCAGAGCACGCGAGTGAACATGTCGCGCCCGAACCGGTCGGTGCCCGCCAGGTGCGACTCGGTCCAGAACGCCTTGAGCCCCTGGTCCGTCACGAAGCTGGGGCTCTTGTTGATGACCGTATAGTCCTGAAACCGGTAGTCGTGAGGCGCTACCGCTCCCGCGAGGACGCCGCCGGAGTAGACGACGACCAGCGTAACGATACAAGCGACAGCTATCTTCTTCCGCAGGAGGCGGTAACCAGCCCGGGCGAAGTGTCCTCTGCGCCGCCTGGTCTGGCGTTCGAACGCCTTGTCTACTAATACCGCCACTGGCCCAACCTCCCTACCCATACCTGATACGAGGATCGAAGTAGGCGTAGGTCAGGTCTGCCAGCAGGTTCGCCAGCACGAAGAAGATAGCGCCGATCAGCGTGATCGCCATCGTGACCGGAAAGTCTCTCTGGAATATCGAGTCCAGGAAGAACCCGCCGATGCCCGGTATGCCGACTATCCGCTCGACGATGAACGAGCCGCCGATCAGCCCGGCCAGCGAGAAGGCCAGGATGGTGACGATGGGGATCATGGCGTTCTTGAAGACGTGGCGCCTGTCGACCTGTATGGGCGAAAGGCCCTTGGCGTGGGCGGTGCGGATGAAGTCCTGTCCGAGGACGTCCAGGGTGCTGGCGCGCATCAGGCGGGCCAGCGCCGCTATCCCGATCACCCCCATGCCCACGGCGGGGACGAGTATTCTCGTATCGAAGCCGCCTGTCCAACCGGCGCACGGCACCCAGTGGAGCTTGGTACAGAAGCTCAGCAGCAGCACTGGCAGGGTAATCATGATGGGGATCGACATGACGACGAGCGTGATGGTCACGATCGCCGGGTCTATCCACGAGCCTTGCTTGTGCGCGATGAAGAACCCCAGGGGCAGCCCAATGGCGAGGCTGATCGCCATTGCCGAGGCGGCCAATCGCGCTGACAGCCACATCTTCGGCAGGATCAGGTCCCGGACGGGCACTCCCCTCTTGCTGAAGCTCGTCCCAAAGTCGCCCTGGACGAAGCCCCACATGTAGTCGGCGTATTGGATCAGGAAGGGGCGTTTCAGTCCCAGCTCTTCTCGCAGTCGCTCGGCTACTTCGGGGCGGTACTTGGGGCCGAGCATCACCACGACCGGATCGCCCGGGACTATCCGGAACAGGGTGAAGGTTATGAAGGAGACGAAGAACAGAACTACAGGAAGGAAGAGGAGCCGACGTACTATGTATCCTGTCACGGAGTTACTCACTCATTCGAGGCGCCATGCTCGGGCTATTCGTCTGCTCCTCGTCCGGCAACTACTGAATGCTGACTTCCTTCAGCTTCGGAACGATCATCGGCGTCAGCTTGTACCCCGAGACATGCGGCTTGATGAGCACGTACTGCTCGCCGGTGAACCACCGCGGCAGCCAGGCGGCGTCGTTTACGATCATCTCCTCCGCCTGATGATACAGCTGTATGCGCCTGGCCGGGTCCTGCTCCGTTCGGGCCTCCTCGAGCACGGCGTCGACCGCCGGGTTCGAGTAGCCGCTATGGTTGATGCTGCTGTCCGAGTGGAAGAGTATGTCCAGGAAGTCCTGCGGGTCCGGGTAGTCGGCCGCCCAGCCCGACGTATACGCTTGGAACTTCTGCCTGTCCAGGTCTTCCAGGAACGTCGCCCACTCGACCTGTTCGATGTCCACCTCGACCCCGAGCACCTGCCTCCACATCTGCAGGATCACCTCGACGTCGAGCCCGACGGCGCCGCCGGTACCCGGTACCGAGAGGGTGATCCGCGGCAGGTCGTCGGCGCTGCCGGAGACGCCGGTCAGGTGCTGCTGAGCCGAAGCGTAGTGCGGGCTATCCTCCTCCACTCTCGAAAGGAACGCCCCATACTTAGACTCCGCCAAGAGCCGCTGTGCTTTGTCCGGATCGTATCGAAGACCTACAAGATCGGGGTTGTAGCCGGGAAACTCCGGCGGCAGAATGCCGTACGCGGGATGTACGAGACCGGACAGCACTTCGCGAGCTATCAGCTCCTTGTTCACCGCATGGTTGAGCGCCTGCCGGACTTTCACGTCGTCGAACGGCGGCGTCGTCGGGTTGAATCCGATGTAGGAGACGTCGAAGCCGGGTGGGGCGACTCGCAGGTCCTTGTTGCGGGGATCGCTCGGATCGAGTACCGCGTCCAGGTCGAACAGACCGACGCCCGTGATGTCGATCTCGTCATTGTCGTACATCGCCATCGACTGGCCGCCCGCCAGGTTCATGTGGACCACGTCCACCTTGGCCGGCTCCCGGTAGAAGTCTGCGTTGCGCTCCAGGATCAACCGGTCTCCGATCCGATATTCGCGGACTCTGAACGGCCCCGTGCCAACGGGATCGTCCACCCACCAGTCGCTGCCCCCGCCCTCGACAGTCTCTCGATCGAGCACGAACGCCGTGGGGTACGTCATCTTCGCGAGGAAGTAAGCGATGGGCGCTTTGATGGTGAGCTGGAGCGTGACGTCGTCGATCACCTTGATGCCGATAATCTCGGAGGCGCGTCCCACCGCGTAGTCATCGAATCCCACCAGGTCGTTGAGATACGTATCGGCCACGGGCGATGCCGTCGCCGGATCGGCCGCCCTCTCCATTGACCACTTGAAGTCGTGGGCCGTAACGACCTTACCGTTGTGGAACGTGACTCCCTCTCTGAGCTTGAACGTGTAGACTACGCCGTTGTCGATGGTCCAGCTCTCCGCGATGTCGGCCACCAGCTTCAGGTCCGTGTCCAGCGTGACCAGTCCGCTGAATATCTCGACGACGATGCCCGCGGACGTCGTGTCGGACGTCAGATGCGGGTCCATCGTGGGCGGGTCACTCCACAGCCGGCGGAAGACACCGCCAGCCGGCGCCTCCGTCATCGCTTCGGACTCACCGTCACCGGTTGCTCCAGCGGAAGGCGTCTCGACCTGTCCCGTGGCCGGCTGCGCGGCCGCCTGAGTCGGGGCTGGCGTTGGGTCGGAGCCGCCGCCGCAGGCTTCTGCCGCCACTGCGAACACGACCAGTATCGGCAGAAGCTTCATAGCCGTCGTCCTGTACATTCTGGCCTCCTGGGTGTTTGGTTCTGCAAGTTAGACATCAATCCGACCCCGCGCGGTTCTAACGGTCGGCCTACGCCCGTTCCCTGCTCTCGCTGTCGCCGCCCATCGTGTGAGTAAGATAGGCGTTCACAAAGCCGTCCAGCGCGCCGTCGAGCACGCCGTCGGCGTCGGATGTCTCAAAGTCGGTCCTGTGGTCCTTCACCATCTTATATGGCTGCAGCACGTAGCTGCGGATCTGATTGCCCCATTCCGCCGAGACGTGGGCGCCCTTCAGCCGGGCCACATCCTCGGCCCTCTGCTTCATTTCGACCTCCATGAGACGCGCCAACAGGATCTTCATCGCGATAGCCTTGTTCTGGTACTGTGACCTCTCGTTCTGGCAGTTCACCTTGATCCCGGTCGGCAGATGGGTGATTCGCACCGCGGTCGAGTTCTTCTGCACGCTCTGGCCCCCGGCCCCGCCGGCCCGAAATACGTCGATCCTCAGGTCTGCCGGGTCGACCACGACGTCACCCTCCTCGTCCGCCTCCGGCAGGACCTCCACGAGGGCGAAAGACGTGTGCCTCGCGTGGTCGGCGTCGAATGGGGAGAGCCTTACGAGCCGATGCACACCCCTCTCCCCTTTCAGGTACCCGTAGGCGTAGTCGCCCGAAATCTGCAGGACGGCGCTCTTGAAGCCGGCCTCCTCACCGGGCGAGATGTCCAGCGTTCGGGCCTTAAACCCCCTGGCCTCGGCCCACCTGATATACATGCGCGCGAGCATCTCCGCCCAGTCCTGAGACTCGATCCCGCCCGCGCCCGCGTGAAGCGCCATGATCGCGTCGCGGCGGTCGTGCTCCCCGGAAAGCACCAGCTTGAACTCGAGCCCTTCGAGGCGCGTCGTCACCTTGGCGATGTCCTTGACGAGCGTGTCCGCAAGCGACTCGTCCCGTTCCTCAGCGGCCAGGGCGATCAACCCGCCGATGGAGTTGACCTCTTCCTGCATGGACCGCCATTCGTCGACCTCCGTCCTCAGGCCGGCCAACGTTCGCATCTTTTCCTGTGCTCGATGGGAATCGTTCCAGAACGCTGTATCGGAGCTTTCCTTCTCGAGGGTCGCGATCTGTTTTTCCTTGGAGTCCACGTCAAAGACGCACCATGATCTGGGATATCCGGCATGCGATCTCAGCTACTGTTCCCCTTAGCTCATACATAGTAATACGACATATCTCCGTCAACGGTTTTCGAGGTACGCGTGACTTTGCCGGCGAACGCGAAATGCCGGCATATCATGGAAGCGTTGCCAGAATTATATCAGGGCAGCCGTGCTGTCCGTCGGCACTGCGGGAGCTTCGGTCGCGGCCGTAGGCTCTACGCCCGCTCCAGCGGCAGCACTATATGCGACGGCCGTTCCGCGTCGTGAAATACGCTCTGGACGGCCACCTGGTAGGAGCGTTCGAGGCCCAACGGCCCGCCGGTGTTGGGATTGACGTCGAACCGCGGCCAGTTGCTGCTGCTGATGTCCAGTCGGATGCGGTGGCCGGCCCTGAACACGTAGGACGTCGGGTACAGCTCGAAGACAAACTCGCAGGGCTCGCCGGGAGTCATCATCTCCGGCTTTTCCCACCCGTTGCGGTACCTGGCCCGGATGATCGAGTCCGTAACGTTGATCGCCAGCCCTCCGGCGTAGTCCCCGCCGGAAGGGTAGGCGTCCAGCAGCTTGGCCGTGAAGTCCGTGTCCACGGCCGAGGATGCGGCCCAGAGGTGCATCTCGATTGGCCCGGTCACCTCCACGTCCTCATCCAGCACGGGCGTCTGAAAGGACAACACGTCCGCCCTGGAGTTGAGCGGCAGCGTGTCCGAGAAGCCATGGAAGTCGAGCCGCCCACGCTGGTCGTAGGCGCCGGCCCGCATGATGACGTCCGCCGCCGACAGGCCGCCTCCCATCGTCGGCACGGGGTCCTTGGGGTCGAACGTGTAGCTCGTCGGACCGGCAGCGCCGGCCCCGGGCTTTTCGGGCGACAGAGACCCGTCGCCGTGGACGTAGTACGGCGTAAACGCGGTGCCGGGCAGCGGCCAGTCCGGCTCACTCCGCCATCGTCCGCCGTGGACCAGCCGGTCCGCGCTGTCCCTGTCCTGCCGGCCGCCCGGGTCCATCGTGAAAATCGTTACCGGGGACCAGCCGGCGACGGACGTGTGCATTCCCTTGAGGTAGTGGTCGAACCACTGCAGCCTGAAGTCGTTCAGGTGGATGTGCGACTCGGTGCCGAAGTCGGCGTCTCCCGAGTACGTAACCTCCCACCCGCCGTGGGTCCACGGACCCATGACGAGCCGCTGATCGGTCTCCTTCATCCTGCTCAGCGCGACGAAGTTCTCACAGGTGGCTCTGGCGTATGAGTCGTACCAGCCGCCTATGTACATCGTCGGCACGTCGGCGTGTTCCTCGTAGTATTCGGAGATGGCGTAGCCGCGCTGCTTCCAGTAGTCGTCATAGTCGCCCCGGGTGAGTATGTCGATGGCCCACCGCTCGTATGACGGCAGTCGACTGAGGATCGTCGCGCCCTCGCGCAGCGGATAGCGGTCGACGATCTGAGGCATCTCCTCGTTGAAGGCCTTCTCCAGGGCCGCCCTCAGGTCGGGATCCGCCTGCGCCTCTTTGCTCGTGCACGCCATGCGAAATACGTAGACGTGAAACCGCTGCTCCAGCGCCCCGTTCTGCCTCATCGAGCAGTGGTAGTAGTTCGAGGCGCCGACGCCCACGACCATCGTCGCGAGCGCGGGCGGATTCAGAGTCGCCAGGGCCGACTGGTCGCTGCCGGAGTAGGAGCTGCCGAATGTCCCCACCTGGCCATCGCTCCATGGTTGCTCGGCGATCCACTGGACAGTGTCGTAACCGTCCGGGGCTTCCTTGGCGAAGGCGTACCACTCGCCGTCCGACTCGAACCTGCCTCTGACGTCCTGCACCGCGCACACGTAGCCGCGCCGGGCGAAGTACTTCCCGTTCGTGACCGCGCCTGACGATCTCTTGTTGTACGGCGTCCGCTCCAGAAGGACAGGAAACCTTCCCGCGGCGCGGCGCCCGTCTACCGCCGGAAAGTAGATGTCCGTGGCCAGCTTGACGCCATCGCGCATCGGCACCATCACCCGCTGTTCGCAGAGCACGTCGTATTCCTGATAAGAACCTTCGTAACTCACGTGCATACCTCCTGGCAACCGATCAGGCCGCGGTACATCGTCCGCCTTGCGCGCATCCCGCCCCCATGCTACCCATTCCTTGTCTACATGCCAAATGCTAGTCCCCAGCGGCCTCTGTTTCAACATCGGTTTGCCCTCATCGGCGATCCCCGACGCGGGGATGCCTCCCGAGTCCGTTACCGCCGCGCTCGTCTACCGACCGACGGCCGGCCCGGGGGACCTATCCCCGACCGCGCGAGGATTCCGGAGAATCGCGACGATTTGCGTAGCGCCGCATTTCGTGGTATGCTCCTGCTAGGACTGTGGAAATCGGCGAGCCTCAAATCGTGAACCGCCATGCGGTCGGGTTTTTGTCCGCAGGCCATGCACTTCTGGTCGCCGAGGTCGATTCCGACTGACAAGTTCATGGACCTCCCCAGATTCCTTCCGTGAGTCGCCCTCTCTCCAGGCCTGAGTCCCGACCGATGTGGCAGCCGCCTCTTTGATACAGCAAAGGATTGGAATCCAGCTAATGGAAACACAGGTTACCGGCGAAAGGGCAGACATTGACGTTCTGGAAGACGAGGCCTCCTCCCGGGAGCAGTTGGAGACGCTGTGGCACAACCGGCCCCGGAATGCCGACGCATACGGGTCGGTGGAGGAAGAGTCCGCAGGGTACTTCGTCAACCGAGGCGACGGCGAGCTGGAATACAGGTCCGGAATCGACAGCGACCGCCCGCCCGGACCGCAGCCCGACCCAGCCGCCGCGGACGCCACCGATGACACCATCAGGATGTACCTACGCGACATCGGGAAGGTCGCCCTCCTGACAAAGCCGGAGGAACGAATGCTGGCGCGTCAGATTGAGGCCGCCAAGCACATCTCGACCATCGAAGCCGAGCTCACGGCCGAGGGCGCCGGCCCCACCGGGGCAGGCGTCGCCAAGCGCATGATAGACCACCTCTCGGCAGCCGAGGAGCTGGCAAACGCCATATCCACTCATCTCGGCCTGGGAAACGCGCCGACGATCATGAAGCTCGTGTATGGGCCCGAGATCAGAGAGGCGCTCGACGGCGATCTGCCTGAGGAGCTGGTCAACGCCATCGCCGACTCGGTCAATCGCGACCCCAAGGAGGTACGCGACGAGCTGATGGGCCTGTCACTCGACTGCCGCCTGCTTCCGCCTGAGGCCGTCGGCGCTCTGGGCGGTGGATTGACGCTGAGCGAGCTCGCCCGACAGCGGAACTCCGGCGACCTTGCCGAGCGGCTGCAGGACAACGAGCCGCTGCTCACCCGATTCTTCACCCGGACCAAGAACGAAGGCGCCGCGGCGCAGCGTCATCTCGCGGAGGCCAATCTGCGGCTGGTCGTCAGCGTCGCGAAGAAGTACCTGGGCCGTGGCTTGGGGCTGCTCGACCTGATCCAGGAGGGCAACATCGGACTCATGCGCGGCGTCGAGAAGTTCGACTACCGCAGGGGCTACAAGTTCAGCACGTACGCGCACTGGTGGATCCGCCAGGCGGTAACCAGGTCCATCGCGGACCAGTCTCGCACGATCAGGATCCCGGTCCACATGACCGAGATCATGAACAAGCTCCAGCAGGTCACTCGCCGCCTCGTGCAGGAGTACGGCCGCGAGCCCACGACGCAGGAGATCGGTGACCGGATGGAAGTCTCGCCGGAACGCGTCAGGGAGATCATCCAGTACTTCCAGATACCCGCGTCGCTTGAGACACCCATAGGTGACGAGACCGAGACCCATCTCGGCGACTTCATCGAGGACAAGAACACGCCCGGGCCCTCCGACGCTGCCACGTACCAGCTCCTCAAAGAGCAGATCGAGGACACGCTCCACACACTCAGCGAGCGTGAGGCGCAGGTCCTCCAATTGCGGTTCGGCCTGATAGACGGCCGCATTCGTACTCTGGAGGAGGTCGGCTCCGTCTTCGGCGTCACACGGGAGAGGATCCGCCAGGTCGAGGCGATGGCGCTGCGTAAGCTACGCCATCCCAGCCGCTCGAAGAAGCTCAGAGACTTCCTCGACGACTAACGGACTGCCCGCGTAACGCCCTCCCCGACCCCCTCCGTGGGCCGCCCCGGGCGACTCCGCGCCGAGGGGTAACCCGTTCCCAGGCGAGGACCTCGGCCGGCCCGCGTGGAGTTGCGCCGAACGTGAACCACCTACAAGCACGCCTACGGCGACGCTGTCCCATTGGCGAGAATGCAGCCTGCGGGCCCCGTCGGAGCCGGCCGGGAAGACGCTACGACGAGCGGTACGGGTCCAGCCAGCCCCGGAGGCCGATTCCGAACAGGTTGAAGCCTAGGATCGCCACCAGGAACGCCAAGGCCGGCATGAGGGGAAGCCACGGCTTGTTGAACAGGAGAAGTCGGGAGCCCGACAGCATTCCGCCCCACTCGGCCGCTTGGACGACTCTCAGCGACTGAGGGATGGTGGTGGGCGCCCTCTCCCCGAACACGATCCCGATGAACCCCAGCTCGGCCAATATCAGCATCGCCGCGCTCAGCTCCAACGCGAAGGCGGGAAGCAGCTGTGGCGCGAGGTTGGGGAACACGTGCCGGCGGATCAGGTGGCCGGGCGACGAACCGAGCGTCCTCGCCCCCTCCATGTACGGCTGTGCCTTGATCCACGCAATGGCGCCGTTGACAAGGTTCGTCAGCTCGGCCCAGCCGGTGAGCGCGAGGCCGAACAGGAACACACCGAAGCCCTCCTGCGGCCCGATGGAGACGATGAAGAGGTAGGCGAATAGCAGGCTCGGCACCGACGCCGAGACGGCCGAGAGCGACAGTATCTGTTGGCTTAGCCCGCTCTGCTTCCAGCCGGAGATCCCTCCGAGCCCGACGCCGATCGCAAGCCTGAGCGCGGTCGCCGCCAGCGCCAGTCCCACGGTCAGCCGCGTACCGTAGATGATCTGCGTGAGCACGTCGCGGCCCTGGTGGTCGGTGCCAAGCGGGTAAGGCGGGCTCGGGGGAATCGGCGGCGCCCTCAGCTCGCCTTCGACCATCTGAAGGAACCGGCCGATGTCCAGGTCCTTCTCGTACGGCGCCAGGGTCTGCGGCGCGACCGCCGCGACGATCAGAACGAGAACTATCAGGCTGCCCAGTACCAGCGACGTGTTCGACAGAAACCGCACACCGCCGGTCACGACCCGCTCCGTCACACTTCTCCCCAACCTGATCCCTTTCCGGTTGCGGAGGGCGCGGCGTCGCATCCAGGCGGACACTTTGACGTGGGGAAGCCACTGCCGCAGCACCTGGCTGAGCACCACCAGGGCGATCACCACGCCTATCAGCAGCCAGGAGAGGTTGATCCACCAGACGCTTACTGGCGGAGGAGTCGGGGCCCTTAGCTGCATCAATTCGCCATGTTCCTGTCCCTCGAGTTCAAGAAGCCGCCGCTTCCAACGTGGCCATACGTTTGTCGATCTGGCGGATCGCGAACCTTATCAGAATGTTGACTAGGAACAGCGTCACGGCGATTGAAACCAGCAGGTAGCTCGCCTGGATGCTGTCCCGTCCAAGCACCGCCTGCAACAGGTAGTAGCCGACGCCCGACCAGTTAAACAGCCACTCGATCACGAAGACGCTGCTCAGCGCGAAGAAGAACGAAGAGTTCACCGCCGTCAACACCGGGAGCGCTATGTTCGGCAGAATGTGCCACCCGAGGACGCTGCGGTACCGCAGGCCCTTCGCGTACGCCGTCCGTACGTAGTCTCGATGGATCACCTCCTGCAGGGCGCCGATCGTCACCTGCGTCATGTAGGCCATCGGGCGGACGGAGAGCACCAAGGCCGGCGCGATCAATCTGCGGGGGTCGAGAATCTCGACACTCGGGTCGAGAAGCACGAAACGAACGCCGAACGTGGGACTTATGTACCGCACGAATGCCAGCAGAACGAAGATGCCCAGTAGAAAGCTGGGGGTCAGCACGCCCAGGAAGCTGATGTATGACGCCGCTCCGGCTATTCTGGAGCCGGGTCTCAGCCCGCTGATCAGACCGAGGCCTATCCCGAAAAACGACCCCAGCGCCACCGAAGTCAGCAGCAGAAGCATCGTCCGCAGATAGGCCTCGCCCACGAACGCCATCGTCTCCGTGTGTTCGTGGATGCTGGTGAGGAAGTCGAAGTAGCTCTTGCCGGCATCTCGCAGCGCCTCGAACGATGCGTACAGAGTCCTCAGTACCGGATGATCGAGCGTCGCGAAGGCGAAGAACGTGACCAGCAGTACGATTAGCGCCAGCCGATAGCCGACGATCAGAAACGTTCGCAGAGCGGGCCCCTCGAGTTAGACTAGCTGGCAGGCGACCCAGTGGCCGTCCGACACTTCCCGAAGCGGAGGCACCTCGTCCGCGCATGACGGGATCGCGATCGGGCACCTCGTACGGAAGCGGCAGCCGCTCGGCGGATCGATCGGACTCGGAACGTCGCCCTCCAACGCTATCCGCACCTTCTCCTTGGCCTCCGCCGGGTCTCCCGCCGGGACAGAGGAGAGCAACGCACGTGTGTACGGGTGCAACGGGTTTTCGTAGAGATCGTCCGTCCTCGAGGACTCGACCAGTTTCCCGAGATACATCACGGCCACACGGTCGCTGATATGTCGAACGACGCGCAGGTCGTGAGAGATGAACAGGTACGTAAGGCCGAACCGGTCCTGCAGCTCCTCCAGCAGATTGATGATCTGGGCCTGAATCGAGACATCCAGCGCCGAAATCGGCTCGTCGCAGACGATGAATATCGGCTCCAGCGAGAGGGCCCGGGCGATCACGATTCTCTGTAGCTGCCCGCCACTGAACTCATGGGGGTACCTGTTCCGCATATACGGGTTCAGGCCCACAGTCGCCAAGAGGTCCACCACCCTGTCGTCGATCTCTTCGTCGGGCACGATCTCGTGGACTCTGATCGGCTCCGCGATCGCGTCGCCGATGGTCATACGAGCGTCCAATGCCGACTGAGGGTCCTGGAAGATGATCTGCATCCGTCGTCGGATCTGCTGCAAGTCGCCTCGCGACGTCCCAGCCATGTCCTTGCCTTCGAACAGTATCTGCCCACCGGTCGGCCGCTCCAACTGCACCAGGTTATAGCCAAGCGTCGACTTGCCACAGCCGCTCTCCCCCACCAGGCCCACCGTCTCGCCCTGACGAATAGTCAAGCTCACCCCGTCGACGGCGCGCACCGTCTTCCGGTCAGCCATTAATCCCAGGACTATTCCCTTTGTCCCGACTTCGAAATAGGTTTCGAGGTCTTTGATTTCGACCAGATCCTCGGTCTGCGCCTCGTTCGTTGCCACCATCAGGTCTGTCCTTTCGACATCTGTTTTTGAGGGCCGCCGCGTTCTCTAGCTACGCCCGGGCCCGGGCCTCCGCCGTCTCCGCAGCCGTCGGCGGGTTCCAGCACGCGGCGATATGGTTTTCGCCCATGTCGATAAGAGCGGGGTTCTCCTCCCAGCAGTGGTCCACCGGCGCCGCGCATCGCGGCGCGAACGGGCACCCTGCATTCAGGTTCGCCAGACTCGGCGGCATGCCGCCAATCGCCGTCAGAACCGTGCCCTTCCGCTCGACTTTCGGCAGTGACTCCAGGAGTGCCGCCGTGTACCGGTGCTTGGGCCGGAAGAAGATGTCATCGACCGGGGCTTCCTCGACGATGTACCCCGCGTACATCACCGCAACGCGGTCCGCCAGCTCAGCCACGACGCCGAGGTCGTGAGTGATCCATATCACCGCCATGCCGCGTTCTGTCTTGAGCTCCCTGACCAGATCCAGAAGCTGCGCTTGGACCGACACGTCCAGAGCCGTAGTCGGCTCGTCGGCTATCAACAGAAGCGGGTCGCAGCACAGCGCGATCGCGATCATGACGCGCTGCCGCATCCCCCCGCTGAACTGGAACGGGTAGTCGTAGTAACGAGACGCAGCGGACGGCACCCCTACCCTGTCCATCAGCCGAACCGCGCGGCTGCGGGCGGTTTTCTCGTCAACGCCCAAGTGTACTTGCATCGTTTCCGCTATCTGCGGGCCGATCTTGACCGTCGGATTCAGGGAGTTCTCCGGGTCCTGGAAGATCATTCCCATCTTCGTGCTGCGGCGCTGCCTGATCTCAGTGTCGGTCAACTCCAGAATGTTCTCTCCGTCCAGCATAACCCTGCCCCTCATCACCTCCAGGGGCGGGCTCGGGACCAAGCCCATGATTGACAGCGCCGTCATCGTCTTGCCGCTGCCGCTCTCTCCAACGATGCACAGCGTCTCCGCCTTGTCGACCGTGAAGTTGCTTCCGTTCACGGCCTTGATCACACCTTCGCGCGAGCCAAGGTGGGTTTCGAGGCCCTCTACTGTCAGAACGTTTTCCGTGGTCATGCCCTGTTCACCGTACCCTTATCGTTGTATGGCCCGCGGGTTCAGGGCGTCGTTGAGCCCGTCTCCCAGGAAGTTGAACCCGAACACCGCGATCGCCAGCACCATCCCCGGCATCACAACCAGATGCGGATCGTACCGCCACCGGGTAAGGTTCTCCGACACCATGTTCCCCCAACTCGCCGCCGGCGGCTGGATTCCCAGGCCGAGGAAGCTGAGCGTCGATTCCGTCAGCATCACGCCGCCGACACCGGCCGAAACCGCAACGACGATCGGGGAGAGCGCGTTCGGCACCAAGTGCTTGGTGATTATCATCCGCTGAGGAATGCCAAGTGCCCTTTCCGCACGGATAAAGCCCATCTCTTTGAGCGACAGCACCTGGCCTCGCACCAACCGCGCGAATCCCACCCACTCAGTGGCCGAGATAGCGCCGAACATCATGAAGTAGTCAATGTAGATCCGTTGGTTCAGGATCCCCCATTCCGTCTTCGAGTAGATGTCCGCCAGGAAGATGGTCACCGGCTCCCGCATCGTCACGCTAAGGAAGGCCGCCATCAGAATGTTCGGGAAGGCCGACAGCAACTCGCCGATCCTGATGATGACGTCGTCGACCCACCTGCCTACGAAGCCCGCGGTCGCGCCCAGTGTGACGCCGATCGTCACGCTGATAACCATCACCACCGCGGCCACGAAAACAGCGGTTCTCGCACCGTTGAGGATCCGGCTCGTGAAGTCGCGGCCCAGTACGTCGGTGCCCATCCAGTGGTCCAGGCTGGGCGCCTCCGCGATACGACTGAAGTCGTTCCGGAGGTAATCGTAGGGCGCGATGTATGGCCCGACCACCGCCATCAAGATGATCACGACGGCGATTATCGATCCGAGCACGGCGGCCTTGTTGCGTACCAGCCGTTCAAGCGCGTCCATCCACAAGCTGCGCTGCTTGACCGCCTCAAACTCCGCCGCCAGCGACGGCCTTTCGGCTGCTGGTTGGACTCCAGTCTCTTCTACAGTGTCAGCCATGGCACCACCCTACGCTCTCAGAATTGTCAGCCGCTTTGGTTCCGGGATTACTCGTACCGTACCCGCGGATCCATCACTCCGTACAGCAGATCGACCGCCAGGTTGGACACGATCCACATCACCGTGCCCAGCATCGTTCCAGCCAGGATCATCGGGAAGTCCCGACCCTGGAACGCGGAGATGAACGCGTTGGAGAAGCCCGGTATCCCAAAGACGAGCTCCACAAGGAACTGTCCCGTCAGGAAGCCCGCCAGCGTCGGGCCGAAGCCCGTCAGCACCGGCGTCATGGCGTTGCGCAGAATGTGGCGGCTGATGACCATCCGCTCCCGCAGACCCTTCGCCCTCGCCGTGCGGACGTAGCCCTGCCGGACCACCTCGAGGATACCCGCGCGGGTCATGCGCACGATACCCAGCATTCCGCCCAGAGACATCAAGGCCACCGGCAGGATCGAGTTCGTCGTGAACAGACCCTCCCACCCGACGGGCGTATCCATGATCTTCAGTTTGAGCACCACCACGATCATCACCATCGGACCCAACACGAAGATTGGCACCGAGTTCACGGCGATCGACCCCGCAACTATCCAATAGTCAATCCAGGTGTTCTGTTTTACCGCTGCCAGGATGCCTAAAGGCACACCGAGGGTGTACAGGATCATGAACGACGCGAGGCCAAGCTGCGCCGATATGGGCAGCGAGGCCTGAATGATGTCCGCGATGTCACGCTGCGACCGAAGCGATTTGCCGAAGTCACCCCTGACGATGCCCTCGTTTCTGGCGTCCGGCACGCACAGCCCACCGCACACGTAGTCGCCGAACTGCACCAGGAAGGAGCGGTCGAGTCCATATATCTTGCGAAGGCGGGCCAGTATCTCGGGATCGTTTTCGTAGTCGTCTTCACCGAACATGATCGACAGAGGATCGCCCGGACCGTAGTGAATGAAGGCAAACGTGCCTATCAGTACGCCGAACAACACCGGAAAGAACAACAGTACCCGTCTGACCACAAAAACAAACATAGCTGCCTCCAGATCCGCCCGCGCCATCCAGACGCCGAAACGATGGCCACGAGTCCGTCAGGTCGCTCTTCGTGCTGCCCTACCCGGCGCCAACCGCCGCGACACACGTCAATTCCACTACCCTTACATTGGCGCCCGACCCGAATGCCGTGTTCGTGCAGGGTTTCACAAACGCCTGCCCGCATTATACATGAGTTGTCAAGCGGCGGGAAGTCCCGTGTGCGGGCCATCGCAGGAACCGCCTACGCCGCCCCTGGTCCTTCAATAGAAGACTGGGGGCCCGGTATTCATCGTCCCGGGACCCCAGTCCTTTCGTCTCTGCGGTCCTCACGCCGGACCTAGCCGAGCGCGGAACCCTTACCGGGGGTCTAGACCCCTAGTGCTTCGCGATGTACGCCGTCGTCATCGTGTTGAAGTCCAGGTTGCTCGTGCTCTCGAATCCGATGAGCCACGGCTGCACCAGCCACTTGACGCCCTGTACCTCCCACATCGGGATCATGTAGACCTTGTCCAAGTACTCTTCCTCAATTGCCTGGAAGGCCTTGCACCGATCCGGGTGGTCCAGAGCCAGCGACCGCGCGTACTCAACCAGCGCGTCCATTACCGGGTAGCCACCAGGTATGTTGCTCAGCGCCTCGATCGAGTCCTTCCGCGTCAGGTTGCTTACGATCTGAATCGGGTCAGGAATCCACGAGCCCAAGCTGATGCGGTAGAACTGAGAGGACTCACGTCGAGGCATCCCTGCCTCACGCTTCAGGACGTCGAGATCAATGTCCAGATTGTCCTTCCAGTACTCCTTCATCGAAACGCCCATGCTCACCATTTCCGGGCTACCCAAGTCGATCAGCAGCGCCGGAATGTTGCTGCCGCTACCGTACGTCGACGTGGACAACGCCTGTCGTGCCAGATCCGGGTCGTAGTACTGGCCGCGAGCCTCCGGGTTGTGGCACGGTATCAGGGTCGAGATCAGTCCCTTGGAGTGGGTCGCCGTCGATCCCCAGATCGCCTTGACGATCGTCTCCATGTCCTGCCCGTGGGCCAGCGCCTTGCGGATCAGGAGGTCCTCCAGCGGCGCCATGTCAATCTTGTTCTTGATGAACACCAGTCCGCCGTATGGCGAGATGTAGAGGAGCGGGTTGAACGGGTGACTCGGGTTCAACGCCGCTTCATACGTAGGCGAGCCGCCGAACCCGAGGCTGAGCACGTCCAACTCGGCGTTCTCGAACATGACCACCTGGACCTGCCGATCCGGGACGTTCGGCAGCAGGAACTTCTCAAGAATCGGCTTACCGTGCGGCCCATTCCACTGCTTCCCGACCAGATCAACTCTCGTAACCTCCGTGAAGCCGTTGTCCGGGTCGTACGCCAAGGCGAACGGACCGGCGCCGATGGGGTTGTTGCCCCAATCTTCGTCAGCCAGCACCTGTTCAAGCTTCGAAATGCCGACATGCCATGCCGCCATGTTCAGCGGCCACGTCGCCAGCGGTACGACCGTCTCCACCTGCAGCGTCTGGTCGTCGATGACTGTGAGGCCCTCCGACTCGATCACGTCGCCGGCTCGGAGCTCTTCCCAGCCCACGATGTCGCCCAGCGTCAGGCTCGCGCCGCCCCACGCGACGATGTTCTCAGGCTTGGCGCCGTGCTCCCAGTAGTCCTTGAAGGACTGGGCCGTGATCGGCGTTCCGTCTTGGAAGATGGCGTCTTCACGCAGCTTCAAGGTCCAGACCTGGAGCGACGCGTCGGCGCTGATCCCCGTCGCGATCCAGGGATAGACGTTGCCCCTCTGGTCAATCAGGAACGGCGGACCGAACACCTGCGACGAGAACGGCCGGTTACCGCCGCCGTCACGCCACGGGGCCATCGTGCTTCGCATCCGGCCCACGGTCGTAACGGTCTGGGTAGAGTGCAGTTCGGGGCCGGACCCCACGGGTGCCTGCCTCTGCTGCGTGGAACCAGTGGTTCCGGATCCACTCTGTTCCGCAGCCTCCGGGGCTTCGGGGTCCGCGGCCGCCTGGGCCGGCAGCGGCGTGTCGGCCGCCCTGGCCGCCTGCGCAACACCCGGTGCGCCTCCGGCGGCTTGCGGAGCCGCCGCATCGGCAGGCGCGGCCGCAGCTTGCGGCTGCACCGGCTCCGTCGCTTCCTCCGCGGCGCATGCCGCAAACGCTACCATCGCGAGGATAGACGCGAAGATCACTAGCAGGATCTTCGACGTCAATATCGTAGTCACCATTGATTCTCTCCTGTCACTCAAGGCTGTATTCATGCCGGTCATCATAATGAGCCACCGACTGCCTGTCAAGACCGTGTCGTGTCGCGAGCCACCGGCCTACCCGTTCCACATTCCCCCAAGGTGCCTGTGCGATGTCGCCGCACGCTTTCACAGTCCCATGTCGACGTTCTGAGTGGCTCGCTCTGTGGAAGAGGTGGCAGTAGATTGCGAACCGCCCCGTTCCGACGCCTCTCACTCAGTAAAAAGGCTGGGGCTCCGGGAATCTTCCCGGAGCCCCAGCCTTGTCGTCTCTGCGATCCCCACGCCGAACTAGCTCGGCGCGGGTCCCATACCGGGGGTCAGACCCCTAGTGCTTCGCGATGTACGCCGTCGTCAGCGTGTTGAAGTCCAGGTTGCTCGTGCTCTCGAATCCGACGAGCCACGGCTGCACCACCCACTTGACGCCCTGTACCTCCGTGAACGGGATCATGTAGACCTTCCCGAGGTACTCCTGTTCCACCGCCTGGAAGGCCGCGCAGCGGTCGGGATGATCCAGAGGCAGCGACCGCGCGTACTCAACCAGCGCGTCCATTAGCGGGTAGCCGCCAGGTATGTTGCTCAGCGCCTCGATCGAGTCCTTCCGAGTCAGGTTGCTTACGATCTGGATCGGGTCAGGAATCCACGAGCCCAGGCTGATGCGGTAGAACTGAGAGGACTCACGCCGAGGCATGCCGCTCTCTCGCCTGAGAATGTCCAACTCGACATCCAGGTTGTCCGCCCAGTACTCCTTCATCGCCACGCCCATCGCGATCGTCGTCGGATGCGCCAGGTCGATCAGCAGCAACGGCAGATTATCCCCGCTGCCGTACGTCGACTCCGCCAACTCCTGGCGAGCCAGGTCCGGATCGTATGGCTGAGGATCGGAGTCCGGGTTATGGCACGGTATCAGGCTCGATATCAGGCCCTTCGCACGCGTGGCGGTCGCGCCCCAAACGGCTTTCACTATCGTCTCCATGTCCTGTCCGTGGGCCAGAGCTTTCCGGACCAG